>JADBXR010000001.1 GCA_020403425.1 Chitinophagaceae bacterium
CGCAAAATCCGGCCGATCTGTGCAATATTCAGATACGTCTTCAATGCTGTTGAACCGTTTGAAAGTGTCAGATACAACATCTATGCTGAGTGGTTATGCGAAGAATGGCCAGTCTGTGAGATATGCTGATACGGCTTCGATGTTAAGTGGCTATGCAAAAGCCGGTCGCTCTGTGCAGTATTCAGATACAGCTTCAATGCTGTTGAACCGTTTGAAAGTGTCAGATACAACATCTATGCTGAGTGGTTATGCAAAGAATGGTCAGTCTGTAAGATATGCTGATACGGCTTCAATACTGTTGAATCGTTTGAAGGTGTCTGATACAACATCTATGCTGAGTGGTTATGCGAAGAATGGTCAGTCTGTGAGATATGCTGATACGGCTTCGATGTTAAGTAGCTACGCAAAATCTGGTCGATCTGTACAATATTCAGATACGTCTTCAATGCTGTTGAATCGTTTGAAAGTGTCAGATACAACGTCTATGCTGAGTGGTTACGCAAAGAATGGTCAGTCTGTAAGATATGCTGATACGGCTTCAATGCTGTTGAATCGTTTGAAGGTGTCTGATACAACATCTATGCTGAGTGGTTATGCGAAGGCCGGTCAGTCTGTGAGATACATTGATACGTCCTCAATGTTAAGCGGCTACGCAAAAGCCGGTCACTCTGTACAGTATTCAGATACGGCCTCAATGCTGTTGAACCGTTTGAAGGTGTCAGATACAACGTCTATGTTGAGCGGCTATGCGAAGAACGGTCAGTCTGTGAGATACATTGATACGACCTCAATGTTAAGTGGCTACGCAAAAGCCGGTAGCTCTGTGCAGTATTCAGATACAGCTTCAATGTTGTTGAATCGTTTGAAGGTGTCAGATACAACGTCTATGCTGAGCGGTTATGCAAAGAATGGTCAGTCTGTGAGATATGCTGATACGGCTTCGATGTTAAGTGGCTTTGCAAAAGCCGGTCGCTCTGTGCAGTATTCAGATACAGCTTCAATGTTGTTGAATCGTTTGAAGGTATCAGATACAACGTCTATGCTGAGTGGTTATGCGAAGAATGGTCGGTCTGTGCAATATGCTGATACGTCTTCAATGCTGCTGAATCGCTTGAAGGTGTCAGACACTGCGTCTATGCTGAATGGGTATGCCAGGTCCGGTCAATCCGTAAAATATGCTGATACCGCCGCCATGTTGCAGGTTAAAGCTCCTTTATTCTCTCCGGCTTTTACAGGATCGCCCACGGCTCCGACTGCCGCAGCGGGAACCAACAATACCCAGCTGGCCACCACCGCATATGCAGATGCTGCGGTAGCTGCTGCCACACCTGCGGGCACTTCGCTGACCGGTTCCACACTCGCGGCCAATATCACCACGTCCTCATTGACATCACTGGGCACACTGAACGCTCTGTCCGTAGCTGGTGCGGCAACTGTAACCGGCAGCGTTACGGCGGATGGGGGACTGAATGCTTCAGCGTCCTCTTCATCAACCGGAATCGGTTATACTTCCAACGGGGGAGTGGTCAGCCAGACCAGCAACAAGTCACGAACGGTAACCATCAATGCCTATTCAGGACGCATCACTACGGATAACGCAAGACTGAATGCCGGTTCCAATGTTTCGTTCGTAGTGAATAACTCGGTTGTCAAGGCCAATGACGTTCCTTTTGTGGCGATCGCTTCGGGCGGTGGCACGGGACGTTACCAGGTTCAGGTTGACGCGGTTACGAATGGCTCCTTTACCATTACCTTATATAATACTACCGGTAATAACCTTACGGATAACCTGGTGCTGAATTTTATCATATTCAGGGGCGATTGACCTCACTCCTGCAAATAAGGGGGTACTGTTACACCTTTCACATAATCGCAGCGGACGTATTTTTGCGTATTGTTCTGAATTCACTACTTTTATCAAGGACTCAGAGCGGTCGATGTTATGCGCCATTTACAGGATTATGAGGATGATTGTTTGATTCCCCTTATTACAGAAGGTGACAGGGCTGCATTTGAAGAGGTCTATCATCGTTACCATGTTCCCCTTTTTCAGAATATTCTCCGCCTGACCAAAGACAGCTCCGTTGCGGAAGACCTGGTTCAGGACTGCTTCATCAGTTTCTGGCAAAAGAGGGACCGTATCCGTACCGGTAAGTCCCTGGCCGGCTGGTTATTTGTGATCAGTTACCACCATTCGGTGAACTGGCTGAAACGAAGGCAGGTAGATGCCAAAGCCAGGCAGAACCTGTCCTTGTCTGTTGTGGATACCGATCCGTTGCCCGATTATGACCACCAGATGGAGCTGCTGGAACAGGCCATACAGCTATTATCTCCCCAGAAAAGAAGGGTTTTTGAACTGTGCAAGCTACGGGGACGGACCTACCAGGAAACCGCCCGCGAAATGAATATTTCCGGACATACCGTAAAAGAATACCTTTCCGGCGCCATGCAGGTGGTGAGGGAATACGCCGTATCTCACCCCGAATACAAAATGCTGCTTCCCCTGGCCTGGGTCCTGTTTTCCTGAAAATATTTTTTCTTGCCCCCCCTGATCGGGTACTGTGTTTGTATTTATTAGACAAACGATTGCCCGGTGCCGACGCAACCCTTTCAACCCGAAGAGTTATTGAACAGGTCCTCTCTTACCGAAGAGGAGCTTGGCCTGTTATTGCAGTACCTGCAACAAACCGATTCCTCTGCACTCCGGAGTCTTTTACTCGAGAAATTCGCTGACGATATTGCTGCCGCCGGTTCTATGGAACTGCCCGGAGAGCTTTCAGCCAGGATGCTGGAAAATATCCGGCAGGCGACCGTCCAGGTGCAAGAACCTGCCCGGAGCCGTTTCTGGAGGCCCGCAAAAGTAGCGGCGGCTGCCGTTATTCTATTGCTGGCATCTGCGGCCTTCTGGTTCCTTCGCCCCGTCAAACAGCCCGAACCTTCGTTGGCAGCTATGCAGAACCCACGTTCAGATGTGGCTGCACCATCCGGTACCAGGGCAACCATCACACTGGCCAATGGACAACAGATCGTGATCGACAGTAACCAGAGCGGTACACTTGCCAGTGAAGGGGCCGTTCAGATCGAACGTGCTGCCGATGGCACCATCGCCTATCATGGTTCCGCTACGGAAACTGTATATAATACCCTGTTCAATCCAAGAGGAAGTAAACCCGTATCGCTTACCCTGAGCGATGGCAGTAAAGTATGGCTGAACAGCGAAAGTTCACTTAAATATCCCGTTGCTTTCAACGGTAAGGTACGCCCGGTGGAGATCACCGGTGAAGCCTATTTTGAAGTGGCCAAGAATTCCGCCATGCCTTTCCGTGTGTCCGTTGCAGGCAAAGGAACGGTGGAAGTGCTGGGAACACATTTCAATATCAACAGTTACGGGGATGAGACCCATACGCATGTGACCCTGCTTGAAGGCAGCGTGCGTGTTGCATTGCCCGAAAGCCAACCGGTGGTCATCCAGCCGGGACAACAGGCCTCTTATGCCAATGGTCTTCAGCGGGGTATTGGTATCTCGGTGAAGAACGGGGTAGACCTGGCAGCCGTGATGGCCTGGAAGAATGGATATTTCAATTTCGACAATGCCGATCTGTACCAGGTAATGCGACAGTTGGCAAGATGGTACAATATTCAGGTGAAATATGAGGGAAAGATACCGCACAGGGTCTTTGGGGGTGATATGCAGCGCGACCTGAACCTGTCCGAAGTGCTGAAACTGCTGGAAAAGAACAATGTGCATTTCAGGATCGAGAACGACCAGCTTTTTGTAAGACCTTAAAAAACAACTATGATATAAACAAGACGAATCATACGGTATAAAAAAGCCGCCCCGACTGCAATCAGGACGGCCATTCAGATTACCGGTGAATTTACTGTCGAGGCAAATCTTTCCATAACCCAAACATTGCTAATGTATGAAAATTAATGCGGAAAACCGGTGCTCAGCGCCGGTGGCAAGGGCTGCAACCGCCCCTGTATCTGCCCGGCTGGGAATTCCGGATTCCCCTGTCGGCCAACGATCTAAAATCTTACTTATCATGAAACTGACAACCCTGCTGCTTTTAGCGGCTGTTCTCCAGGTGTCGGCCAGAACAACTGCCCAAACGGTGTCCATTTCCGGTAAGGAAATGCCATTGGTGAAAGTGTTTGAAACCATCAAGTCTCAAACAGGTTTCGTGTTTTTTTACGACGCTGTATTGTTACAACAGGGAAAGCCGGTGAGTCTGAAAGTGAAGAATCAGCCCCTGGCAGATGTGCTGCAGCAGGTATTCAGCGATCAGCCTTTGTCGTGGAGCATCGTGAACAAGACCATCACCATTACTCCCAAGCCTGTACAGGCGGCACCCGCTGAGAAAGCAGTGGAAGCCGTTATGGCGAATGTGGTAAAGGGTAAGGTAGTGGACGCAAATGGTTCGCCCCTGGCCGGTGCCAGTGTATTGATCAAGGGAACCAGCAAAGGTGTGAAAGCGGAAGCCGATGGTAGTTTCTCCATTGATGTGACCGCAGGCGCCACCCTGGTGATCTCTTATGTAGGTTATGAGACCAGCGAGGTGAAAGTGGGCAGCCAGACCAATATTACCGTACAACTGAAACAGGCTGTAGTATTGATAGACCAGGCCGTAGTAGTAGTAGGGTATGGCACACAGCGCAAGAAAGACCTTACCGGAACCATCTCTACCGTAAAAGGAGAAGCGGTTGCCAAAATGCCCGGTACCAACCCTGTGTCCTCATTGCAGGGTAAAGTGGCTGGTCTGACCATTGCCAACTCCGGAAGGGCGGGAGCCAGTCCGGTAGTTCGTATCCGTGGTGTCAACAGCACCAACAGCGCCAATCCGGTATATGTGGTGGATGGTATCCTGCACGATAATATCGATTTCCTGAATCCTTCTGATATTGAATCCATCGACGTGCTGCGTGATCCTTCTTCCATCGCTATCTATGGTCTGCGTGGAGCCAATGGTGTGATCGCCATCACTTCCAAGAAGGCCAACAGGGGCGAGACCCGTGTGAACTTCCAGAGCACCGTGGGTATTCAGAAAGTGAACGACCGTATCAAAGTAGCTGATGCGGCAGGGTTCAAAAAATTATACAATGCGCAGCTGGCCAATCTGGGTGCAGCGGCATTCGATTATACCAATTATACGGCCAATACTGACTGGCAGAGTCTGATCCTGCGCGATGCGGTGATGACATCCAATAACCTCAGTATCGCCAATAACGCCGAAAAAAGCAGTACTTACCTGAATATAGGTTATACCAACCAGGATGGTGTTCTGCGTAACGATAACTACAAACGTTATCTCGCCCGCCTGAACGAAGAGATCCGTTTCACCGATAAGATCAAAGTAGGTGCGGAAGTGACCGGTTATCACTGGATCAGCAATCCTCCGGCCGCTTCTATCAGCAATGCACTGTGGGCAGCTCCCATAGTGGATGTGCAGAAAGACCAGAATACCTATTACAGTATGCCATCCTTCCAGCGTGCACAGGTGGGTAACCCTGTGGCTGCTTTGAACAGGGGCGACGGGACCAGTATCGATAAAGGTTTCCGCGTGATCGGTAATATCTACGGTGAGATCAAGTTCGCCAAATACTTTACCTGGCGTTCTACTTTCTATGCTGACCTTGGTTTCAATACCGGAAGAGGTTTCAGCAGGCTGCCGTATACATTCATCAACCTGGGTGAAGGGGCAACGCCAACAACGACTACTTACGATAATTCTGTAAGGACCTCTGTTTCACAAAGCCAGAGCGAATCCAAGCGCTACCAGCAGGATCATACCCTGAACTTCACCAAGAACTTCAATGGTAAACATTCACTGACAGCACTGGCCGGTTTCACTTCCATTTACAGTTACAGTTCCTATGTGAACGGAACCAGGAGGGATACGTCAGTGAACATAAACGACAATCCTGATTTCTGGTACCTGGGTGTTTCCAACGCCAATAACCCCGGCAATTTCGACGGTGGTGGCGGCGAAAGTTCCATTGCCGGTTATTTTGGAAGGGTAAGCTATTCTTACCTTGGCAAATACCTGCTCAATGCAACCGTAAGGAGGGACGGAAGTTCCAAGTTCGCACCGAAGAACCGCTGGGGTACTTTTGGTAGCGTAGGTTTGGGCTGGATCGCCAGCGAAGAGAACTTCTTCCGCAAGATCAAAGGCATCGATTTCCTGAAGATCCGTGGTGCATGGGGCTTAACGGGTAATGCCAACGGTTTTGCCGATAATCTCTATAAACCCGGTATCTCCAACGCTTCTACCGCCGTATTCGGCGATAACGTGTACAGTTCTATCCAGGCTGCTTATATTCCCGATCCGAACCTGCACTGGGAGACCGTGAAAGGTATCGACCTCGGATTTGACCTGCGTACGCTGAACAACCGCATGAATGTTGAGTTCACCTGGTACAACAGGACCACCACCGATATCCTTACTGCAGTGGCACTGCCCAACGACAGCAGAAGTTACTTCACCAATCTGGGACAGATCACCAATAAGGGAATTGAAGTATCGCTCGGCTGGAACGATAAGATCGGTAAGGACCTGACCTATGGCGCTTCAGTGAACTTCAGTTACAACCAGAACGTGGTGAACTCCATTGGTAACAACTTCAATTTCTCCATCATCGGAAACGGTGGCGCCAACCTGACCACTACCGGTCAGTCCATCGGTTATTTCTATGGTTACAGGCAGGTAGGTATCTACCAGTCATCAGCTGATATGGCCAAAACAGCCACTTTCACTAACTCGCTGCCGGGTGATATCGCTTATGCAGATGTGAATGGTGATGGTATCATTTCACCGGCCGACCGTGGTTATATCGGTACTCCATTCCCTCCTTACAGCTTTGGCGGAAATTTCACACTGGGCTATAAAGGATTCGATGTGGAACTGGACGTACAGGGAATGGCAGGTCATAAGATCTATGCACAACGCCGTACCTCCACTTTTGCAGTGCTGAACTATGAAGTGAACCGTTTGAATGCATATACCACACCTGGTTCTTCCAATATCGAACCCATACTGGATAATACCAGGGGTAATAACTTCCTGATGAGTACCTATTATCTGGAGCCCGGAGACTATTTCCGTATCCGCAATTTCCAGATCGGTTACACATTCAGCTAGGGATTCCTGTCAAAAGCAGGTATCAAAAAAGCAAGGGTGTTCATCAACGGCCAGAACCTGAAAACATGGAGCAAGGTAACCGGTTACTCACCGGAGCCCATCATCGGTTCTATCCTGGGTGGTGGAGCAGACAATGGCTCTTATCCTGTACCAGCCGTGTATTCTTTTGGTCTTAACCTGACTTTTTAACCTGTCAAAACATGTATACAATGAAAAAGATAAATACATCCTTACCTGCGGTGCTGCTGCTGGCCTTTGTGTCTGTGCTGTTGACGCTGACAGGTTGTAAAAAAGACTTCCTGGATACGCAACGCCAGGGAGGATATGATGCGGATAACTATCCTTACCCCGGAGGCTCCGGTCCTTACGATCAGTTCATCTTCGGTGCCTATAATGACCTCCGTAGTTTTAACGTGCATAGCCAGGCCTTCATCACGGCTACCAGTATCCGCAGCGATGATGCGGATAAGGGAAGTACGCCGGCAGACGGTGGTGCCAACGCCATTGATATGGATAACTTTCCTGTTACACCAAGCAATGGTTTTGCCAACACTTTGTGGCTGGGCTATTACAGCCTGATCAACAAGTGCAACACTACCATCAAGGAAGTGAACACCAATACCACTATTACGGCCTCTGATGCCATTAAGGCCCAGACCATCGGTGAGGCAAAATTCCTGAGAGGATATGCCTATTTCATGATGGTTCGCCTGTTCGGAAATGTTCCTGTCATCGATACCGTATTCGATAACCCCGCTGCGCAGAACAACGTACCGCAAAGCACCGCGGCACAGGTATATGCGTTCATTGAGAAGGACCTTACCTATGCAGCCGGTAATCTTCCGTTGGTGTGGGACAGCAAATTCGTAGGTCGTGCCACCAGTGGTGCAGCCAACGGATTATTGGCCAAAGTTTACCTGACCCAGCAGAAATGGGCACTGGCCATGAATGCAGCCAACCTGGTGATGAAATCGGGCCAGTACGACCTGTCTACTCCTTTCGATAAGGTATTCCGCGAAGAAGGGGAGAACAGCAAGGAGTCCGTATTTGAAGTGCAGGCTACCGCCAACGCATCCTTCCCAACCAGTAACGGCGTGCAGTATGCGCAGATACAGGGTGTGAGGGGATCCGGTGTGTTCGATCTGGGATGGGGCTGGAACACGCCCAGCACACAGCTGGAAGCAGCTTTCGAGGCCAACGATCCGCGTAAGAACCGCACGATCCTGTATACCAGCACTGCCACCACTACTTACCAGACCCTGTATGGTGAGACCCTGCCGGTAGGCCTCCCCAATCCCCGTTACAATAACAAGGTATATACCAACCCGGCGCTGCGTGCCTCTATCGGTAACCGTTTCGGTTACTGGATGAACATCCGTATCCTGCGTTATGCAGATGTGGTGCTGATGTATGCCGAAGCGGCCAATGAACTGGGCGGAACCGATAATATCACTGCTGCCAGAACCGCACTGAACTCGGTACGTCTGCGTGCAAGGAACGGGGTGGCCGGTATCTTACCCGATGTGACCACCACCGACCAGGCAACGCTGCGCGATGCTATCCGCCGCGAACGTCGTTCTGAGATGGCCATGGAACATGAGCGTTTCTTTGATATTGTTCGCTGGGGCATTGCACAGACCGTGCTGAATGCTGCCGGAAAGAATAATTTCATCAACAGCAGGGATGTATTGTTGCCCATACCACAAACACAGATCGACCTGAGTGCGGGTGTGCTGAAACAGAATCCCGGTTATTAATCACTGACCATTAACCTACTAACATGAAATACGATCACAAACATATACCACTACGGGAAAGCATGATGGCCATGTTCTTCCTGGTTATACTGGCAGCATCCTGCACCAAGGATGGCAACCCCAATAACCTGCCTTCTGTAAGCACGGCTGCTTACGAGGGCAAGATCGACGGGTACAGCAGTTCCAATGAAGTGTTCCCCGAGAACCTCATTGCCTACTGGAGTTTTGACGACACCAAGAACGAACTGATCAGCGGCACAGCTCCCGGTTCCTCCGCCAACGACAGTTATGTGGCGGATGGCGTAAGGGGCAAGGCGCTGAGCCTGGCTGCCGGTTACCTGTATTTCCCTACGCAGTTCCAGCGTTTCAAGACCGATTCGCTGAAGAGCTTCACCATCAGTGCCTGGATCAGGATACAGAACAATGGTTCCAAGAAGACCATGCTGTTCCAGCTGGCGCGTCCGGGTATCTTCAATGGTAACATCAATTTCATCCTGAACACCAACGCGTACCCTGCCACCAACACCAACCTGGTGATACAACCCACTTTCACCACCGTGGGTGGCGGTACACAGGATAACCTGAACAATGCGCTGTATCCCACCATCGGTACCACTAAGTGGACCCATGTGTTGCTTACCTATGATGGAAGCAGCGGCGTGTTCAATATCTGGGCCGACGGTGTTAAAATTGGCGGCTTCCCTAACAGGGGTACCGGTAATAACCTGTTCAAATCCTATGAGCCAAGTGAGATCATCATCGGTTCCAACTACAACGGTATCCCCGGTAAAACGGTCAGCACCGATGCCAACTTTGCACCCATGACCGGACAGATCGATGAAGTGCGCATCTTCAATAAAAGCCTGGGCGATGCCTATGTAAGGGCATTGTATAACCTGGGTAAAGCCAATAAATAATCCGCAACGGAGGCATAACCCAAAAGTTATGCCTCTTTTTTTTCGGTGGGTCTTACCAATATAACCCTAAGTTATGCAACACAAATCCTGTATTCCTGTATTCGTTTGGGTCTTGCTGGCACCATGGCTGCTGCAGGCGCAAACGGTAAAACTATCGGCCGGAGATGACAAGATCTTCACCGATGTACAAAGAGCCACTTTCCAGTATTTCTGGGATGGGGCAGAACCCAACAGCGGCCTGGCCAGGGAACGCTTCCATACGGATGATGTATACCCGCAGAACGACAAGAGTACCGTGACCAGCGGTGGCGGTGGTTTTGGGGTGATGGCGATCCTGGTAGGTATCGAACGGAAATTCATCACACGCGACGCGGGGGTGAAACGATTGGAGAAGATCGTACACTTCCTGGAAACAGCCGATCGTTTTCATGGCGCCTGGCCCCACTGGTGGAACGGTGAAACGGGTAAAGTGAAGGCTTTCAGCAAAAAGGACAATGGGGGAGACCTCGTGGAAACTTCGTTCATGATCCAGGGACTGCTTTGTGCCAGACAATACCTGCAAGCAGGAAATGCTGCAGAAAAAGCATTGGCCAAAAGGATCGATACGCTCTGGAAACAGGTTGAGTTCAACTGGTACACACAGGGAAAGAATGTTCTGTACTGGCACTGGAGCCCGGAATACAACTGGGACATGAATTTCGCCGTGACCGGCTACAATGAATGCCTCATCATGTATGTGCTGGCAGCATCTTCGCCAACCCATGGTGTGGATCCGAAAGTATACCATGAAGGATGGGCGCAGAACGGAAAGATCAAGCTGAGTAACACAAAGGCCGCTGATGCGCTACAGTTGCGCCATCACGGCGATACGGTCAATGGCGGGCCCCTGTTCTGGTCGCATTACTCTTACCTGGGCCTTGATCCGCGTGGGTTGAAGGACAGGTACGCCGATTATTGGAAGGAAAATACCCATCACGCCATACGCAACTACCGCTGGTGCGTGGAGAACCCGAATCATTTCAAGGGGTATGGGCCGGATAGTTGGGGACTTACTTCCAGTTATTCTGTGAGAGGGTATGCCGGACATGCCCCTTCTGCCAAAAGGGATATCGGCGTGATATCGCCCACAGCAGCATTGTCGTCCTTCCCGTATACGCCCAAAGAATCGATGCAGGCCATGAAACATTGGTACAATGACCGCAAAGACAAATTGTTCGGTGTATATGGCTTTTATGATGCGTTCAGCGAAACGGAGAACTGGTACACGCCCCGTTACCTGGCCATTGACCAGGGTCCGATCGTGGTGATGATGGAAAATTACCGCAGCGGACTGCTATGGAAATTATTCATGAGTTGTCCGGAGGTCAAAAGCGGGTTACAGAAACTAGGTTTCTCCAGCCCTTATCTGGCAAAGCAATAACAGGCACACAACCAGCCATAATGGCCCGGTTATTAAGCACGGGTTCCATTATATCAGACCGAATGCACCATTGGGTTGTTTGAGAAAGGTATAGCAATCACTATTGAACACCAGGTCATTCGCACGGCGTCTCTTCGGGGGCGCCGTTTTTTTAGGGTCATCATACTGGCCGGAAGTGGCGGGAGTCTTTGGCCTGGGGATAGTGGCAGCTATTTTTTCGCCGAAAGAACTCCCTGGCCACATGCGATCCGGCTGTTTGGGAAATAGTTTGCTAATAGACCTTCATCGATTCCAGTCTGATGATACCTACATCGGTTGTAGTGCCATCCGTTACCTGTACGCCCGACCTGGATGTAGACCGGTAAGGCGGAACTGCTTCAATGGAAAGGTTGTACTCGCCTGGTTTTACGTTACCTATCTCGAAGGATCCGTTCACTACGTTCACGCTGAACGTGTCGCTGGCAGAGAGCGCCTGTACTTTGGCGGCGCCGTTGGAGGGTTCTATCTGTCCCTTGATTTTACCGGTGGTGACATCTGTAAAACGAAGCGACAGAACGCCTGCTGTGATGAGGAGAAGGGTCATCATGCCCCAAGGTGTTTTTTTCATGGTACTGGATTGTAAGGTGAAAAATGGAAGAAGTGGAAAAAACCGCAAGTATTGTGCCTGTGAAGGAATACTTCGATTAATGTTTTGTGAATACGGCCATTGACCTTTAGTGATGATTCGTTACCTGTTCTATCTTTTCAATTTGATGAACGATGGATAGGGCAGGTATTTCATCACAGTATCCAGCATGCGAGTGAGGATAAAACGAGCGGGTAGGAAGTTGAGCAGTGCTTTGGCGTCATCTATCGCATCCACGCAGAAACCGGCCGCTGTACGGTTGGTGCCTACCTTGATGGAGATGCCCCTTTTGCCGATCGCTTTGAACATGTCCTCATCTGTCGCATCATCTCCGATGGCAAGGATGAAATCATAGGACTCGTTGGATAGGTAAGGCTCAATGGCTTTTCCCTTGTTCACTTCGGTGCTTTTCACTTCCACCACTTTGTTGCCGGCAAGTATGTTCAGCGGCATATCGGCCACAAAATAACGCAGGTGACTGATCAGTTCATTGGCCCTGTATTCACCCAGTTCTTTTTCAGCGTTCCGGTAATGCCAGGCGAGTGAATGCGATTTTTCTTCCACCAGCGACCCGTTTGTCCGGCCCGTATAACTGTGCAATATGGGCAACAGTTCCTGTTTCCAGTCACTTTCTATCTTCACTGTTTCTTCCCAGTCGCCATTCTCTTTTTTCTGCCACATGCCATGTTCTGCGATCATGTGTACCGGTAAATGTCCAAGCCATTTTTCCAAAGTGCTGTGTTGCCGGCCGCTGATGATGGCTACCGTGTTTTTCTTGTCGGCGCAGAGCTCTTCCAGAATGGACAGTAAAGAGGCATCGGGGAATGCGGCCATCAGGTTACTGTAGAACCTTACCAGTGTGCCATCGTAATCCAGTAGTATGAGGCGCTTTTTGGATTTGATATACCGGTTGCGGATATAGGCCTGGGTGAACACACCGATCTGCCTTGCCGGCCTTTGTTCCGGTTTGTTGGTCACGTCCACCAAACGTTTCATGAAGATGTCGACCCAATGGTGCACATTGTATCTCGCAACCAGTTCCCGCATCTGTTTCATACGTCTGTACTGCTCTTCAGGGGCCATGTGCAGCGCCGTGACCATGGCTTCACAGATCTCCCTGCTGTTGTTGGGGTTTACGATCAGCGCGTCCACCAGCTCTTTGGAGGCGCCGGCCATCTCACTCAGTATCAGTACGCCATCATGGTTCACCCTGCTGGCCACGAACTCCTTACACACGAGGTTCATCCCGTCGCGCACGGGAGTGACCAGGCAGATATCCGCCTGCTGGTACAAGGCCGACAGATGTTCGAGCGGGAAAGAGCGGTAAAAATAATTCACCGGAACCCAGCGGTTGGTGCTGTACCGGGCGTTGATATTGCCGGTGAGTTTGTCGATCTCGTTCCTCAGCTCCTTATACAACGGAACCATGTCCCTGGAGGGGACCACGATCATGTAAAGGCTTACCCGTTCCCGGTATTCAGGATATTGTTGCAACAGCAGGTCAAATGCCTGTAAACGTTGCAAGATGCCTTTGCTGTAATCCAGCCTGTCGATGGACAGGATGATCCGGATCCCGTTGAAATCTGTCCGCAACTGGTTAAGATGTCCCTGAACGGTGAGGTGATTGGTGAGAGCCACCAGTTTCTCATCGTCGATGCCCATGGGAAAGGCTTCCGCCACGATATTCCTCTCCTGGTAACGGATGGTACTGAAGGTTGACTGTGTGTTCAGCAAACGGCTGCAGGCCGATAAGAAATGTCGGGCATCATCATAGGTGTGAAAGCCCACCAGGTTGGCCCCCAGTATGCCTTCCAGCAGTTCTGTGCGCCAGGGCAGCAAACGGAATAGCTCGAAAGAAGGGAAGGGGATATGCTGGAAGAAACCGATGGTGGCCGCCGGTTTTTCTTTGCGTACCAGGTTGGCCAGCAACAGTAACTGGTAATCGTGTATCCAGATGATATCGCCGGGTTGGTATAGTTCCAGCAGGGCGGCGCAGAATTTTTCATTCACAGCCAGGTAGGCATCCCAGTATTGGGTATCGTACCTGGCATAGGTTGCCATATAATGAAATACGGGCCAGAGGATCTCATTCGAGAAACCTTCATAATACTGGCTGATCTCGGTAGCGGTCAGATATACCGGGTATAGGTTCTTTTCTGCCAGCAACTGGCCGATCTCTTTCTGTTCTGCTTCATCTGTTGCGCAAATGCCCGGCCATCCCAGCCAGAGGGTGTTGTGTTGTGTATAAATGGCTCCCAGTCCCGTAGCAAGCCCGCCCTCACTGCTTTGTAAAGTGAAGGCGGGTGATTCTCCTGTGATCTTAACCGGTAAACGATTGGATACAATAAGAATACGGGGCATAGGCTACGGTCATTTTACTGTAAGCTGATCTTTCCGATATCTGTTGCTACACCGTTGGTAACGGTGATGTTCGTTAATGTGGTGTCCTTATAACCACCCGCTGTAGCATGTATGGCCACTTTGTAGGCAGCACCCGCTGCAATGCCCTGCAATAAGAATCGGCCCGTTAAGGTATCCGCCTGTGTGGTGGCCAGGGTATCGGCCTGGTTGGCAATGGCATACACCCATGCTTTCGAAGAGGCAGGATCTACCAGACCCTTGATGGCCCCTGTAGTGGATTCGGTAAAGATGCGGATCACGGGCTTGAGGATATAATTACCATTGCCCGTTCTTACGATAGATCTTGCCCCATCAAAGTCCATGGTGAAATGGTAATTGATGCCGGCCGACAGACTGGTATTGATCAATAATTTTAAGCCGCTTTGTTGCGCAGAAGGCGTTTGTAAGGGGAAACTGACGCCATCCACCACCACACTGTTGTTGCTGCCCAGTACCAGGCGCAGCTGGCTGACCGGACCTGCAGGCACCGAAAGGCTTCCCAGGATGGTGTCAGCACCGTTCCTGTAATCGAGTAGGTTGTATACACCGGGTCTTACCAGGTTGATGGATTGCCAGCCGCTATCCGATCCGTCTGCGGTCAATTTTACCTGAACATCTTTGATGTCGATGTTCACTTCGTCAAATAGCCCCGGTGCATCGGTCAGGTGTACATGGATATTGGCCTTGCCGCCATTTTGTTCGGTAGTGGCGGTCTTCATACAGCTTACCATTGCGACAATGACACCGGTTGTCAGCAAAAGAATGAGCTTCTTCATGGGATATTGGTTTGATGAACCAATGCAAAAACAAATTGCATGCCGTAAAGCAGGTGTGCCGATATATATCTGCTACAGCTTAGTTATTAGCATTTTATTAATAGGGAAATATTGTATCGGTAAACGATTTCATTACAGTGGGTTGTAGATGTTTTATCGGTGTATGCCAGATCTGCTTGGGATGCTGGTATCCATACGGTAACAGGTAGAGGCAAACCGGGTAATAACCGGATAGGGATCGAATAGTCATCGCTATAACTTAACGATAACTCATAGGAATGGAAGTTTACCATTTTACTTACTCATAAGAATTGTTCTTGCTTAATTCATGAATTTCCGGAAGGATACCTGGGGAATCCTGAAAAGCAATTATTATCCCCCCTGATCCAGATTTTAAAGATTAACAGCGGAAAAACGACCTCTTATAAGAGTTTTGAATAATAGGAAAGGATACTACCTATAAAATTTGGGTAAGAATAGTGTAAAAAGTGTCAATTTTTAGCACTTAATCTGAAACATATTAACAAACTGCAAATTTCTGTGAAAAAATAAAATATTTTATTACCCCACTACAAAATTTCATTATTGCTATCCCTATATTCGCTTAAGACAATTGAGAGATCAATTAAATAAAAAACCTCAACACTGCTAATGTTGAGGCGGTAATCAATAAGGTAGATTTACGGGGTTGGAATCCTACTACCGTTTCTTTCCACTTTTTTCAGAGCCTCTGAGTAATCAGGGGCTTTATAGTTTGACGAAAGTATCTTTCCATTCTTAGATTTCAAGGTCGAAAATATCAACACATTGTGGAAAAGGAATGGGGTTTATTTCGCACCTCAATTCCCCATTGGTTTTGCGGGATTGTTAACAGGTGTAGAAAATATTTTTAGTTAACAATCAATGCCAATTGAGGTATTTTCCGTAAATGGCAGTTTGAGCAAGTGCTTCAGAATTATTCCCCAACGACTAACTAACCAGCCTTTGGCTTATATTTTAATTGATGAAGGAGTACTAAATATCAAATTAGTAGGTTGGCAAAGCAAAATGATACAAAATCAATTTTTGAGTTTAAGTAGGCAAATGCAGATAATTCACAATTCTTGTACCCCTATTGTACCTTAATAAATAAAAAATCCCGTACAAGCTAATGCCAGTAAGGCTTCAGTAAATTTAAAAGTGCCCAGAACAGGAGCACTTTATATTTTTCTCCCTTTTCTTTGTTTGCCATGTAATTTATTGATATACATTTGATTGTATCTGACTCGGAGTTAGGTTGAGCAAAGGGAAAACAATCTAAATCAATTTATTTGTTCCCCTGAGCGTTCCCCTGATGCAGATCAGCGAATCAAATTAGTGTACCAATAAACGAGTTTACTGCGACAAAATGCCCTCAATTCCTTTCTTTCTCAAAGAGCCTAAATCCAAAGAAGAAACCCTTATTTATTTGATCTACCAGTACGGCGGCAAAAGGTTGAAATATTCGACTGGGCAAAAGTTACTTCCCAAATTCTGGAATAGCAGCAATCACAGGGTAAAGGAAACAAAGCTATTTAAGGACTACGGAGAGTTCAATGCCTTATTGGATAATATTGAAAGCTGCGTTAATAACACCCATCGTAAGCTGTTGAATGATGGTATTGAGCCAACACCTGACAGGCTAAAAGTCTTTCTGGATGAATTATTACAGAAGAATAACACTGCTGAGAAGAACAAGCAGGAAACCCTGCTCGAGTTTATCCCACAGTATATCGAATCATCCAGTAAAATGTTCAACACCAAAAAGCAGTATAAAACTGCTTATAAGCAATTATTGGATTATCAGATTGCCCGGAAAGCCCCGGTTTGTTTTGATACGATTGACCTCAATTTCTATGATGATTTCTTTAAGTTCCTGATAGAACGCGGATATAGCAATAACTCAATAGGGACTATTGTAAAGAACGTTAAAGTGTTTATGAACGAAGCTGTGGAACGTGGTCTAACTACCAATCTGCAGTTCAAGAATAAGCGGTTCAAGGTAATCGAAGAAAATACGGACGCTGTTTACCTCACGATTGAAGAACTGAAAAAGATACTGGCGTTGGATTTAACCGGAAATACTCGTCTGGATAAGGTTAGGGACTTGTTTTTGATCGGCTGTTATACTGGCCTTCGCTTTTCCGACCTTATACAGCTAAAGGACGATAACCTAATAGCCAACGGAACACAGGTAAAGATCAGAACTGCCAAAACAAATGAAGTAGTTATCATACCGCTAAACTCTGCCGTAAAATCAATTCTTACCAAATACGATGGCGTTCCTCCGCAGATCATCAGCAATCAAAAAATGAATGCTTATCTGAAAGAACTGGGGCAGCTTGCCAAACTGGATAATGAAGTCTTAATGACCTCCACAAAGGGCGGCGCACGCAAAAGTGAAAGCTATAAGAAACACGAACTTGTTACTGTGCATACTGCCCGGCGTTCATTTGCTACCAATGCGTATCTTGGCGGCGTTCCTACGATCTCCATTATGAAGATCACCGGACACAGAACTGAAAAGTCTTTTATGAAGTACATAAAGATCAGTCAAGAAGACAACGCCAATAAATTAGTTAATCATCCTTTTTTCAATTAAGATGCCTTTAGAACCCGAAGAGAAACAAGCCCTGTTAAAAGAGTTTCAAAACCTGTCTTCTGTTGCTGCCAAACTCGAATTCTGGACTGATAAATTAAAGAACAACTACTATTTCTATGCTCTTTCGTTTAGCAACTATGCAGTAGGTACAGGCAATCCGGATGTTCGTTTTTCCGATCTCCATGAGTTTAAGATCGAGCCAGCGGATCAGCAAGATATACAAGAGATAAACCAATACCTGATTGACTTCTTCCGATTGACAAGGCATGTAGGTACTTTGAAATTTGGGGAATCAAACTTTGACTACGCTACACTTACTGCGAATTTGGACGCCAGATTAGAGGACGTTAAAAACAGGGTTGTTTTTCTGGAACTTGAATCAACCCAACTAAATGCCTTTATAGCTGAACGTTCAAAACCGGATGGCAACTGGCTTTTTCAGTTAAATGAATACTTTGTTTCCGGGTATAAGAACTACTTACTGGATCAAAAAGAGGTTGACCTTTCGAATGCTGTGGCCTATGACTTCCAAAACCTTGTTGCCGAACTTGACGGGGTTGTAATTGCTAAGTATCAGGGGTACATCAATATGCTGATCGCAGAAGCTAAGGATAATAAACCCAGAAAGGTCGTACCCCTGAATTTGGAACAGCAATTTTTAGCACTCGATTATCTTGGAATACTGGACACATTGAACAAGGTTAAAGACGATAATAATACGCTTAAAGGGCAATTTGTCTCCTTGCTGATTGGAAAGGATGCCTCTAATTGTCGCAAACAGTTTTCCTATATACGGGAGCTGAAACACGGCAAAACCACGGAAGAAAAACGAAAAATAAGTAAAAACTTATCCCGTGTTCGTGATTTATTCGAAGAAATGGCTTTAAAAAGTCTTGCTAAAAAAGTGGATGCCGATTTGAAGAACCTAAGCCAGTAAAGGGTTTCAGCGATTGTCGTACCCCAACAGCCTACCTCGGCCTTGCATCTGCGGTCTTTTTGCATTCGGATTAGTACAAAAGCTAATCGAAGCAAAATATGTCGCAAATAATTTTAAACGGGGTAACTCTAAGTCAACTGTTAGAAAAGATTGAGCAGTTGATCGATCGCAAGTTAAATAATTCTGCGCCCCCAACAAACACACTAAATCAATCTAAGTTCTATTCCCGCCAAGAGGTCGCCAGATTGCTGATGATCTCGTTGCCCACCCTGAGAGATTACACCAAATCAGGTTGGCTTGTCAGTTACAAAATCGGCAATCGGGTTCTTTACAAACAGGAGGAAGTTCTTGCCTGTGTTGAAAGAGTAGCTGCTCACAAATTCAAGAGAGGAGGTAATCATGGCGCATAAGAATGATTACACCTGCATTGTGTATTTCCCGGACAGCAAACCGAAAAAATGGAAATACGTTCATGGTTTATTTGGGTTCTCCCAGTTCTTGGACAGGAGCCATTCAAACTGGACGTACATCAACGTGTATGATCGGAGGCAAGGCATCTATCTAAGACGGCTATACAGGGGAAGTTTTATACCAAACTTCCTTCCTACGCTGGTCTTCGCTCTGGGTTGGTTATTTTTTTTAACCTTTAATAACCCTTCGCTCAAATCCCCGTTATCCTTACCTATATATGGTTTAAATAATACTGCAACAATTTCGACGCAGTTTTTACAGAAAGGAGGGGCTTTATGAGCATCTTAAAGAACTCCTACGGCGTTAGCATTGGATTTGAACCTAAGGTTGGTAAATGGTCGCTAATGGACAAATTAGCAGGGTCTACGCTGGAAAGGAAGGAAAACCCGTTGGCAGACCTGATCGAACTGACTCCAATTGAAAAGCTCCTCAAAAAGCCTTTGAAACTGGATGAGACAGACGAAACAGAGATCAAACCTCGGACTCTGTCAGCCAGAAGCAAATCTAAGATCAGGAAAAAGGTGATCGCCTTTGCCAGACAGGCTAAGAAACTAAGTTTTGTAACCCTAACGTTTGTCAACAAAGTAACCGACCGGGAGGCAATCAAAGCACTGGGGGCGTTCCTGGACAATGTGAACAAAAGAAGTAAAGATTTCCAATACCTGTGGGTAGCTGAAAAGCAAACCAAGAACAAGGTCTTTAAAGACAATATTCATTTCCACCTAATCACGAATAAATTCTGGGATATCAACCGCTGGTGGGGTTATTGGCTGGAAGTACAAAAGAATCAGGGGATAGTTCCCCGGAATGAGGATTTTAAACCTTCCTCCGCTTTTGATGTAAAAGTAATCAACGCTGCCAATATTAAGGGGGTCGCAAACTACATAACCAAGTACATCACCAAAAACACCGATGAATTCCGGTGTATGATCTGGAACTGTTCCCGTAAGATTTCCCAACTATATACGGATTTCTATTCCGATATGGATTTTCTAACCGGGTTAAAGAAACTGGAAGAAATGCAGCTTTTAGAAGGGAAGATAAAAACCTATGAACAGGATCATTGCCAAATTCATCTAATCCCATTAAACCACATTACAACCCGTTTGTACGAAAAGATTGACGAAAAGAACAAGATCGTTTGGCAAATGGAAAACCCAAAAAAGAAGAAAAAATGACACCAGATAAATTCATAATAAAATGCCCAACCCTCAACCCGGAAAAGTGTCGTGGTATTGACATGGAAAAAGCATTGGAGGAAATTAAATTCTCGAAACATTGTCTTGTATTCTATGAATCTTATAATAAAGGCTGCAAAATGATGTTTACAGGATTTAACAAAGAGGTTTTTTCAATGCTTGTGGTACTTCTTGCAGAATCTAAAACATCTTTTGATTTTTTGAAGCTTGCTATTGTAACCGTAGAAAAATTGGGGAGTAAGAGAAAAGGAAAATCAAACGATGAATTTTTGAAAAGTGTGGAGGGCTTTGTCGGTATTCACTTTGATAAGGGAAACCCACTTAATCAATAATAGCCGGGTTTCTGGCAAACGATAATAAGAGAATCTTGCAAAGGGTGAATAGCAATTATTCATCCTTTTTTATTGCACCTTTGGCGCAACTAATTGTGAAAGAATGGCTTGTGTGAAATTTATTAGAATATGGAGTTGCAATTTAAGAAGTTCTATCATGTTGAATAATGTCATAAAGATTGCTTTAATCGATGTTTGAGGGAATCAGATATAATAATTTTTTGTATATTCAAAATTATTATTAATGTCAAATACTGAATAATGGAACGATATCAAATGCTGCAAAACTTATGTCAGCTCGGCATTCTATTGTCCGTAATACTCGGTGGACTTTGTACTTACGGTTCCTCATATTTCAATAGAAAAAAAGAGCAGCTTAAAAGAGTTGAAGTATACTCCAATATAGATACATCAAAAAAGCAAGGAGATGTGTATAACATTTCTGGCGACTACATAAATGAGCAAAAAAACACTAAAAGCAAAAAGGAGACAATAATAGCACCATCAGCATTAATTGTAACAAAAGATCAAAAAGGTGGTCAGAACACAGTAAACGTTTATGGCGCAATAAATCCGGCGAATAAGGAGAATAAACCTTTATTTGACGATACAGGCTATTTCGGTGAAAATATTTTAAAGCCCGATCTCATTTCTTTGACGAAAGAAAAAGATTACAGTTTTACTGCCAGAATTCCAGATAATTCAAAACTTAAAGTAAGACTTGTAAAAATAGGAGTAGACAAATCACCTCAATGGGTAATGGGGGCATTCAATGCAAAAAGTTGGCGTTGGTCAAGATATAATAATATTTTGGGTGAACAGGAATATGAATTGGACGAGCCTAAAGGTGATTTACAAATTATTTTTAAAGAAACAGGGACTGCCTCGCTTGAAATTTTCTTTAATGGAGAACTTCTTAGTTCAAAGTTAATTAAATGGAAATAGTGCACCTATATTGAAACTATTAACCATCACTCTCAATAGAAGACTTTCCATATATATTTACTAGATATACTACTCATAGGAATACAAGTTTGCTGGGGAATTTTTAAGGAAACATTTATGTTTCCGGGATGAAGAATAAAACTGTATCCACTTTTTTTATATCGACCAGACAGTTTTTTATCGCTTACTTAAAATAATGGACAACATGAAAAATATCTTAGTTATTGGAATGTGTAAGCTCCCCCTATTTTAGTGCCACGGTTAGTTAGAGTTTTCTAAGATAGTTTTTTTCTGTTTTTCGACCCATTTTTCGGCATAACGTATCGGTGATAAATAGCCTAGTGATTTATGTGGTCTTTCGGTATTGTAA
>JADBXR010000010.1 GCA_020403425.1 Chitinophagaceae bacterium
ACGCCAAGTGAGGCACATTCTTCAACCAAACAACCTCAAAAAAAATGGACAAAGAAACAATACCGTAAAGCTAAATCAGTACTATTGTAAAACACTGTAAAGCTTATTTAGTGCTATCGCTAAATACTGTAAAGTCCTCGTAGTAATTTGATCCTCAACTGTAAAGTTTTTTCAGTACAAGACAGGCTTATTGTAAACTATTGATTATCCGTATTAAACAGGCAGATGACCCGCAGATAACCCGCCTATGACCCGCAGATAAACCGCCAATAACCCGCATCTTTACAGAGACGGTTCATCGTCGGATAATCTGCGGTGTATACACGGTATATCAGGTAAATAAGATACTATCTGATCCGGAAAGAGGGAACATCAGGAACCTGGGAAAAATGGGAAGGTCGCGGGTAGCACATGGGTGTGGATAGGGGCGCTCGTGACCATTGATCGACCGAGTGATCTTTTTTACAGTGTATCAGGTAATACGGAGGATGTGGCGACCCTAAGAAAGAGCGCTAATAATCTATCTCCAGTTTCAGCCTTTCTTTCAATTCCTTCACCAGTGGGTATTGTTCTGCAATGTGCTCAAATTTCTGCTTGCTGTTGAGGCGCATGTGTACGGGTATGTCCTCTCTTTCCGAGGCTTCTACCAGCACATCGAAGGTAATGGTGCGGTTATTGAAACTGGTTTGCAGATGGTCTGTCAGCATCATCCGTTCCTGTTCCACAAATTTCTGGGATGTGAGTGCGGAAACGGTAATGGTAAAACGGATATCATTCTCTATCGTGAGCCTGGCCGATCGGAAGGTGCCGGCGGAGGAGTGCTTCTGTTGTTTTTCCAGTTGTGCGGTATAGCTGTCCCAGCACTCGCGCAGTTTCTCCATATTCAGTGTTTCGGCCTCTTTTACTTCTTCAATGGCATACTGGTCGCCGTATTTTTCGCGCAAAGTGTCCAGCAAACGCTTCTTGGTGCCACCCGATGCAGGTGGCATATTGCGGGGAGCCGGTTTGGGTGCGGTCGGTTGAGGTGCCGCCTGAACCGGTGCGGTTGTCTTTGGGGCTGCAGCCGCTGTGGCCTGCGTTGCCGGTCTTTGCTCTATGTATAAACGGGCTTCGTTGGCAGGTGCGGCGATGCCGGCCGGTTTGAACTGAACAGGGATGACCGGTCTGGTTCGGAAGGCTACCGGTCCGTCAAGTCGTTTTTTTTTAACTACCTGTCCGTTTTCTACGGATAGGTCAATGGCCTGCTGCAGGAAGTTGAGCTTGATCAATGTCAGCTCTACATGCAATCGTTTGTTGCGGGCCATCTTATAGTTGATCTCAGATTCGTTCAGGATATTCAGTGCACTGACCAGGTAAGACATGCCTGTTTTGGAAGCGGTGGCCACATATTTGTCGCGCATGCCTTCCACCACTTCGAGTAAGGCGGCGGATTTGGGATCCTTGCATACGAGCAGGTTGCGGATGAATTCCGCGAAACCATTCAATACCAGGTCACCTTCAAAGCCTTTCCGGTTGATCTCATCGAACAGTAACATGGCGGCTGCCATGTCCTGCTGCTGCATGGATTCGAGTAATTTGAAATAATAATCTTCGTCCAGAATATTCAGGTGCTCCAGCGTATTCTGATAGGTGACCGTTCCATTGGTGAAGCTGACGATCTTATCGAGGATACTAAGCGAGTCGCGCATGCAACCCTCACTTTTCTGTGCGATCACCTGGAGTGCGGCCTTCTCGGCTTTGATCTCTTCCTTATCTACGATCTCCTGCAGGTGATCGACCGTATCGTCATTGGTGATGCGTTTGAAATCGAAGATCTGGCAACGGCTCAGGATCGTTGGCAGGATCTTGTGTTTCTCAGTGGTGGCCAGAATGAAAATGGCATAGGAGGGTGGTTCTTCCAGCGTTTTCAGGAAGGCGTTGAAGGCGCTGGCGCTCAGCATGTGCACCTCGTCCACGATATATACCTTGTACTTACCCGCCTGTGGTGCAAACCGAACCTGTTCTACCAGCGTACGGATATCATCCACCGAGTTATTGCTGGCGGCATCCAATTCGTGAATATTGAGCGAAGTGCCCGCATCGAACGATACGCAGCTGTTGCAGGTGTTACAGGCTTCGCCATCGGGGGTAGGGTTGGTACAGTTGATGGTTTTGGCAAGGATACGGGCACAGGTGGTCTTACCCACTCCACGCGGACCGCAAAACAGGAAGGCATGTGCCAGCTGGTTATTGCGGATCGCATTTTTTAAGGTAGTAGTGATATGCGACTGCCCCACCACCGTGTTAAAATTCTGTGGCCTGTATTTTCGTGCCGAAACAATAAACTTATTCTCCATAGCGAGTTTGCAAGATACATATTAGCTGTCAGCCACAGGCCATCGGCAGCCGGCTTCTGGTCAATGTGAACAATTTTCAGAACCATGCCGGCCCGGACTGGTTCAATATTCCATTTCCGGGTGACGCTCAAAGGTTTGCTGCCGGTCGAACAGATAGCGGAAAGTGACCATACGGCGGCTTTGCCTGCCTCCCAGGCTTTTATAGATATTGATCATTTTCGGGTTCCAGTCTCCCGCCCAGCCCATTTCATATTGGGTATACCAGCCCTTGCCTTGTAACAGCAGGGCACATTCATAGATCATAAAACTGTCGATACCCAATGCCTGGTACTTAGGCACCACCCCGAAGGCCAGACCGGTAAGCCGTTTGTTATAACCGGTTCTCTTCATCCATAACAAACGCAGTTTCTCCAGGATCCCCAGTTTGCCATTAAAATGTTTGAAGTACTGGTTCAGGTCGGGTATGTTGATGAACATGGCAATGGGTTCCTCCTGGTAATAGGCAAACCATACTACCCGCTCATCCATGATGGGTTTCATTTTTGAGAACATTTTCATCACCTGTTCCTTGGTGATCTCCTTGTTCTCTCCGTGCTGAGCCCAGGCCGCGTTGTACACCGTGGCAAAATCACCGGCATATTTTTCCAGTGCACTCAGTTTCACATGCCTGGCCGCATAACCTGGTTTGGCTTTGAATTTGGCATGCCTTTCTGCAAAACGTTCCGGCAGGGGATCGTCCACGTTCATGTAGTAGTAATACTGGTTGTAATAATTCTGAAAACCATATTGCTCAAACAGTTTCTCGTAGTAGGGAGGGTTGAATGACATACCATACATGGGCTCACTGTCAAATCCATCCACCATCAGTCCCCACCATTTGTCACGGTCGCCAAAGTTGATCGGTCCATCCATGGCCTGCATGCCTTTGCTCTGTAACCATTTTTTGGCGGTATCAAACAGTAGGTTGGCAGCTTCCTGGTCGTTGATACAGTCAAAAAAACCGACACCACCCGTAGGGAAACTGGTTCCCTTATTGATGTATTTGGAATTGGTGAAGGCTGCGATACGGCCAATCAGTTGGCCGTTATCGTCTTTCAGGACCCATCGTTTGGTCTCTCCGTATTTGTAATGTTTGTTCTTGGCAGCGTCGAACACATCATTCACCTCATTATCCAGCGAACGGATGTATACGGGGTTCTCCCGGTTCATCAGTGCGTTCACTTCCAGAAATTCCTTGGCGGTTCTCGTATTGGTTACTTCTACCAGTTGCATAGTGACCCTGTTTTTACAAATGTACTGTTTGGATATATCTCCGCGAAAACCCGTTGATCGGCTTTCCGGTCATCGGACGGATCATTTAACGAATAATTTCTCGGCCATTTTTTCGTCGTGTTTGTACAGGTCGTTGCGGAAATTCATTTTTCCTTCCGCATCCACCCAGGCAGTGAAATACACAACGTAGACCGGTATGGGTTTGTTGATGTTCACCCATTTTTCTTTTGATAAATGCATGGCACTGTCAATGGTGTCACTGGTCCAGCTGGGATCGTCACGCAGCAGGTATTCCGCAAATCTTTTGGGTTCACTGATTCGGATACAGCCATGACTGAAGCTACGGTTGGTCATTGAGAACAGTTCCTTATTGGGCGTGTCATGCAGATAGATGTTATAATTGTTGGGGAACAGGAATTTTACCAGTCCCAGTGCATTGGTAGGACCCGGCCGCTGCCTGATCTCGGGTAATCCGCCACTGTAGGAAGTGATCTCCATGTTGTTCCTTGCCAGGTAATGGCTGTTTCTCCGGATGGCGGGTAATATTTCGTTGCGGGTGATGCTGGGCGGCACATTCCAGTAGGGACTGAACACCACGTATTTCAGGTTGCTGGTAAAGATCACCGTATTGTTGGCCGCTTTGCCTACGATCACGTTCATCTCCATTACCTGCCGGCCGCTATCCATCACATGCAGTTTGAATTCGGGAATATTCACCAGCACAAAATTGCTGCCCCTTTCTGCGGGCATCCACCTGACCCTTTCAATGTTGACCAGGATCTGCCGGATGCGGTCTGACAGGGAAACATTCAGTTCCGCGATCATTCTGCTGCCAATCACGCCGTCTGTGGCCAGTCCCATTCTTTGCTGGAATGTTCTTACCGCAACTGCTAGTGAGCTGTCGAAGAGGTTGCTGGTATTGCCTGCGGGCATATCGCCCAGTAACTGCAGCCGTTGTTTGATCTGGGTGATGCGATAAGCGGTGTCACCCGCCTTCAGTGATTTTTTTACGGGGGCGATGCTGTCTTTCGGATATTGTTTTTCCAGGGCCAGGTATTTTGCCAGCTGTTCCTGCAATTTGTGGTATTGCGGGTTCACAGTTAGTAAGGGTACTCCTTCTGCCTGTGGTGTTTTCAGTGTGGAGTCCAGTAAAGCTGTAAGGTTGATCTTTTTCTTGGGTATGTACCAGCCCAGTTGCCTGGCATCGAGGTCGCTGCCTTTGAACACTTTGGCTGCATAACGGAAGAACTGACCCGTCAGCAAAAGTTCTGCCTGTAATACTTTGGGATCGCCCATGCTGGGTCTTGCTTTCCGGATATGCATGTCCTCAAAAAGTTCCTCCAGCAGTTGATTGTAGAAAGAACTGTCTGAAAAATCCGTGATATAACTGCGCTGCAGGTTCAGGAAGTTATGTGCCTGCTCGGCAAGGCCGGTTGTATCGAACCAGGCATATTCATAATTGCGGTGATGGTAGAAGTTCCGGAATTGTGTGGCGAAATCAGCAAATTCGGAATGTTTTGCCAGGAAACTGTCTACGGTTGCACTGTCCAGGAATACCGGGTTAAAGGATGTGGCAGGGGTAACAGTGGTGTCTCTGGCCACTGCATGGTTAGGCGTGAAATATTTGCAGGAACAAAATACCAGCAATAAGAATGTTATGCCCAAAAAAATGCGTCTCATGGTGTTTTGAATGTACTAAATGAACTTTTCCTTTACCGGGCCTTGGGGGCATTGTTGTTATCTATTTACCAGCAAAGCAGATGCCACAACCCCGGCTGTTTCGGCACGAAGGCGGGTATCTCCCAAACTGACAGGTTCGTAACCTTGTTCCAATGCCATTTTGATCTCTGCGGGGGTGAAGTCGCCTTCCGGACCGATCAGGATCTCTGTTGCCGGCGAAAGGGGCAGGTCCTTGATCAGTTGTTTGGTACTTTCTTCGCAATGGGCCACCAGTTTCTGTTGCCAGCCGGATCCGGTAACATGGTCGGCAAAGGATACGGGCTCGTGCAGTAAGGGCAACCAGGCCTGTTGGCTTTGCAGCATGGCGGCGATCAGTATGCCGTTCAACCTGTCGTGTCTAAAGCGGCTATGTTCTGTTCGCTGGCTCAGCAGTGGCTGTATCTCTGTAACGCCGATCTCTGTTGCTTTCTCCAGGAACCATTCAAAACGGCTCGCATTCTTCAGCAGGGAAATGGCGATACCTGTTTTTTGAGAGGGAGCGGGTTGTGAACGGTGTTCTTCGATCAGTACCACAGTCTTTTTTTTGTCTGCGCTAATGATGCAGGCCAGGTATAGGTTTCCCCGGCCATCTGTCAGTTGGAGTTTGGCACCCGACTGCATCCGCAATACCTGTATGCAGTGTCTACTGGTTTCCTCACTCAGGGTAACATGAGCATGTATACCTGGTATGGCCTGTTCGTAGAAAAAAGGGAGCGACGACATGATCGGAAAAGTACAGGGTTAGCAGTACGTAATGGTATTTCTGCAAAGGTACGGATTCCTGTACCGTACCTTGGTGTAAGCCCTTAGAAGGGTGCGTCGTTGTCGAAGCCTTCATCAAAATCACCCCCGTTCATCTTGCTGCCTTTCTGGATAAAGAGTTTGCTGTCTCCGGCGCCACCTGCTGCCGGTGGCACTGATGGACCAACCGGTTTCCAGCTTCCGCCCAGTCCCGGCATTCCGCCGTTATCGTCCCACTCTTCAAATTTCTGGATCTCCAGTTTGGCGCGCAGTTTCACGGTCTCAAGTGAACCGTTCCGGTGTTTGGCGATACGTACATGCGTTTCACCATGGGTGCTTTCGCCATGTTCGTTGTTCATCACTTCATAGTATTCCGGACGGTAGATGAACATGACCATATCGGCATCCTGTTCAATGGCTCCTGATTCACGGAGGTCACTCAACTGCGGCATCTTACTTTCCTTACGGGTCTCGACCGCACGGCTTAACTGGCTCAAGGCAATGATGGGTACGTTCAGTTCCTTGGCGAGCGCTTTCAGGTTACGGGAGATATTGCTGATCTCCTGTTCCCGGTTGCTGTTCCGGTCGCCGCTGCCGCTCATGAGCTGCAGGTAGTCGATGATGATGATGCCTACATTGTGTTTGTTCACCAGCCTTCTGGCTTTGGCGCGGAATTCGAAGATGTTCAGTGCTGCGGTATCATCGATGAAAATAGGGGCCACTTCCAGTTTCTTGATGCCCTTGCTCAGCAGTTGTTCGTACTCGTAGTTCTCCAGTTTGCCCCGGCTGATCTTTTCCATCTTGATCTCGCTCTCGGCACTCAGGATACGCTGTACCAGCTGTGAGGCGCTCATCTCCAGCGAAAAGAAACCCACAGGTACCGGTTTGGTAGGATGCAGGGCCGAATTCCGGGCCAGGTTCAGTGCGAAGGCTGTTTTACCCACGGAAGGACGTGCCGCCAGGATGATCAGGTCCGTAGGCTGCCAGCCATAGGTGATGCGGTCCAGCGTAGGGAAACCGCTGGGTACTCCCGAAATATCTTCGGTCTTGGTACGCAGTTCATCGATACGGTTGATGGTCTTGGCCAGTACGTTCTGGATATCTTCAAAGTTCTTCTTCAGGTAATTGTTGGTGATGTTGAACATCTTGGTCTCACTCTCATCCAGCAGGTCGAAAACGTCCGTGCTGTCCTCATAAGCGTCGCCAATGATCTCGCCACTGATGCGGATCAGTTCGCGCTGGATGAATTTCTGCAGTACGATACGGGCATGCGCTTCAATATTGGCGGTAGACACCACCGAGTTGGTGAGTTTGGTCACGTAATAAGGTCCACCCACTGCATCCAGCTGCTCGCGCATTTTCAGTTCCTCCACCACGGTCAGGATATCGATGGGCATACTTTTCTGCTGCAGGCCCTGCATGGCTTTGTATATCAGCTGATTGGCCTCAACGTAAAAACATTCGGGTTTGATGATCTCAGAGATGGTATCAAAAGCGCTTTTTTCCAGCATTACGGCACCCAGTACCGCTTCCTCCAGTTCCTTTGCCTGTGGCGGTACTTTGCCATACAGCATGGTGCTCATGTCTATCGAGGTCTTCCTTCTTTTCCGGTCTTTGTTCAGGCTGGTGAGATCCATGTATCGTCAGTTCTTTAAAGAGTTAGTAAACTTTTTTGCCATTCTTCCGAGGAACAGTGTCCGTGTTAAGGAATTGTTACCCTGGAAGGAAAGGGGAGCGAATATATGGGTTAGAAAGTGGCCTCAGAAAATTTTTTCGGGCAATTTTCATCCACAGTCAATCCCAAGGCTATCCACAGTCAGCTGCCCTCTATCCACACAAATTACTAAGCTTATCCACCAAAATCAAAAGTTTTCCGCTATCCTCACCCGGTAATGCACAGGGCCCTGTGCAGAAAGAATTCTCAGAAAAAAAGGGGGCTTTCAGGGGAAATGGCGTAACTGGTATGCGGGGGTTTAGTGAGTGGTGAGTGGTGAATGGGCTGTTTTTTCACTGCCTGCTCACCACTCACCACTCACGATTCACGTCCCACGTGAATTTTATCGCTTATTTTTGATGCCCGTAAAGAGCAAGCAACTATGACGATCAGTTACAATTGGTTATGTGATTACCTGCCGGAAGCCATTGAGCCAGAGAAATTATCGAAGATCCTGACCTCGATCGGTCTGGAAGTGGAAAGTCTTGAAAAATATGAGAGCATCAAGGGTGGACTGGCAGGCCTGGTGATCGGTGAGGTATTGGAAACCAGCCAGCATCCCAATGCCGATAAACTGAAACTGACCAAAGTGAATATTGGTGCCGCTGAACCCTTGCAGATCGTTTGCGGGGCAGCCAATGTGGCCGCCGGACAAAAAGTGGTGGTGGCCACTATCGGAACCACGATCTACCCGGTGGGTGGCGATCCCCTGACCATGAAACTGGCCAAGATCCGCGGTGTGGAAAGCCAGGGAATGATCTGCGCCGAAGATGAGATCGGTGTGGGTACCAGTCACGACGGGATCCTGGTAATGCCCGCAGATGCCAGGGTGGGCTCACCTGCGGCGGATCACTTCAAGCCTTATTCCGACTGGATCTATGAGATCGGTCTTACCCCCAACCGGATGGATGCCATGAGCCATTATGGCGTTGCCAGGGATGTTTGCGCCTATCTCACGCATCATATCGCTGAGGCCAGGGTAAGAACGCCTTTTACCAATGGGTTCTCCGTAGACAATACTTCCTTGCCCATCAAGGTCACTATCGAGAATACAGAAGCCTGCCCGCGGTATGCCGGTGTGAGCATCAGCGGCGTGACCGTAGGGGAATCGCCCAAATGGCTGAAAGACCGGTTGGTGGCGATTGGACTTCGTTCGATCAACAATATCGTCGATATCACCAATTTCATCCTGCACGAGACCGGTCAGCCACTGCATGCTTTTGATGCGGATGCCATCACCGGGGGGCAGGTGATCGTAAAGAACCTGCCTTCGGGTACTCCGTTCGTTACGCTCGATGAAAAAGAAAGAAAGCTGGATGCCGGGGACCTGATGATCTGTAATGCCCAGGAAGGCATGTGTATCGCCGGCGTATTTGGTGGATGGAAAAGCGGGGTAACAGCTACTACAAAGAATATTTTCCTGGAAAGCGCCTGGTTCCATCCCGTGAGTATCCGTAAGACATCGGTCCGCCATGAACTGCGTACCGATGCGGCCACCCGTTTTGAGAAAGGGGTGGACATTTCCCATACCGTGCAAGTATTGAAACGGGCGGCATTGCTGATCAAAGAGATCGCCGGTGGAAGCATTTCCAGCGAGATTGTGGACGTATATCCTGACCCCAGGCCAAAGGCAGAGGTTTCGCTCAAGAACCATTACCTCAAAAAACTGAGCGGTAAGAACTACCATGCCGATGCCATCAAACGCATCCTCCTCAGCCTTGGTTTCGAGATCGTGCGGGAAGGACTGGATGAATTGCGCGTGGCCGTTCCTTACAGCAAACCGGATATCAGCATACCGGCCGATATCGTGGAAGAGATCCTGCGTATCGACGGGTTGGACAATATCGAGATCCCTTCCACCATCACCATCAGTCCGGCGGTAGAGGCGCTGGGGCAAAAGGAATCTTTGAAGGATAAGATCGCCACTTACCTGGTGGGACAGGGTTTTACCGAGATACTGACGAACTCCATCACCAACAGCAAATATTTTGACGAAGAAGTATTGGCCGTAACGGTGAAGATGATCAATAACCTTAGTGAAGAACTGAACGTGCTGCGTCCATCCATGCTGGAAACGGGTCTGGAGTCCATTGCCTATAACCTGAACAGGCGTAACCAGAATCTCCAGTTCTTTGAGATCGGGAAAACGTACCATACAAAGGCTGTGGGTGAATATGTAGAAACAGAGCATCTCTGCCTGTACATAACAGGTAATGATCATGAGGACAGCTGGCGGGAGAAGGGCAGGTCCAATGATTTTTACCGGTTGAAAGGGCTGGCCACAGCCTTGTTCACTTTATCCGGTATCGGAAACCTGCAATTCGAAAAAGCAGATGGCGATGGCCTGGTGCTGAACCTGGTAAGCGGCAAAAAGCAGATGGGACAACTGATGCAGGTATCGGCCCAGAAATTACAATCATTCGATATCAAACAGCCTGTGTTCGTACTGGATATCGAATTCGGCAGTTTGCTGGATGCGGTCGGTCAGAATAAGATCCGTTACAGGGAAGTGAACAAGTTCCCCGTGATGCAACGCGACCTGGCCATGGTGGTGAACCGTGGCATCAGTTTTGAGCAGATAGAGCAGACGGTGAAAAAAGTCAAACTTCCCCGGTTACAGGAAACGCGTCTTTTTGATGTGTTCGAAAGTGAGAAACTGGGTACCGATAAAAAATCCATGGCCATCAGTTTTCTGTTTGCCGATGAGGAGAAGACCCTTACGGACAAGGAAGTGGACGCCATGATCGCCAAACTGATACAGGGTTTTGAGAAGGACCTGGCAGCCGAGATCCGGAAATAAAGGCTCGTTTTTTTATAAGTGCCTAATTGCCAGAAGCCAAGTGAATAATAAGTGCAGTAAAATTGCATAACTCTTCTGCATTGACCTTATCTTTAATCAGATGGTTAACCTTGATCAACAGATAAAAAGCATCCAGGATAAACTTCAGCAGTTGCTGAAGCAACAGGTCTTGCTGCAAAAGGAGAACCTGCAACTGCGGAAGGAACTGGAAAAGGCCACAGCTTTGAACGCGGAGAAACAGCACCTGGTAGTAACGCTGCAGCAACAGGTGGATGCCGTAAAACTGGGCTCAGGCTCATTGAATGAAGCGGAAAAAGCGGCCCTCAGCAAACGGATCGACGGATACCTGAAAGAAATTGACCAGTGCCTGGCACTTTTAAACACCTAACCTGACCCATGTCTGAACTCATACCCGTTAATATCCTGATCGCCGACCGGAGTTACCGCCTGAAGATAGAGGCGGCCGATGAGGAAATGGTGCGTAAGACCGCAGCCCTCATCAATGATAAGGTCACTGAGTTCAAGACCCAGTTTGCCGGTAAGGACATGCAGGATTATGTTTCGATGGTATTGCTCTGGTTCGCCACTGAGCAGAACCGCTCCGGTATTGACCAGGTAAAATGGGAGGAAGCTTCTGAAAAACTGGCCTCGCTTGAAAAAATGATGGATAAGGCCCTGACAGAAAATCCTTTATGATCATCGCTTCCAGAGGCCAGCTCTGGCCAGCCGGCTGCCGCTGACCGGCTTTTTGAACCCGCTTTTCCGCATAAGTTCCCAGTTCGTCGCTCGTACTTCGTACTTATTTAAGTATCTTCGTCCGGTATCATTTACTTATTACAGGAAAATGAGATGTGAACAACGTTATATTGTGAACTATTTTAAAACTTGCCAACAACATGGACCAGACAATAGTCTTTATAATAATTGGTGCCAGTACACTAATTGTGGGGCTTATAGCGGGTAAATTCCTTTTTGCTAAGAACACCAAAAAACAGATCGAGGAAGCTGAGCAACAGGCTCAAAACATTCTGAAAGAGGCCGAACTCCGGGCCGAGACCATCAAAAAGGAGAAACAGCTGGAGGCCAAAGAGAAGTTCGTACAGCTGAAATCCGAGTACGATCGTGAAGTGCTGGAAAGGAACCGGAAACTGGGTGAACTGGAGAACAGGGCCAAGCAGAAGGATATCAGCATCAACCAGAAGGAGGCCGCCCTCGATAAGCAGATCAAAGAGAACGAAGCCATCAAAGAGAACCTCAATCGCCAGATAGAGGTAGTGAACCATAAGCGCACCGAGCTGGAAAAACACCAGGAAGAGCATATCCGCCGCCTGGAGAAAATTGCCGGACTCAGTGCCGAAGAGGCCAAGGCCCAGCTGGTGGAAAGCCTGAAAGCAGAAGCCCATTCACAGGCACTGACCCTGCAGCAGGAGATCATCGAAGATGCCAAGCTGAAAGCCAATAAGGAAGCCCGCAAGATCGTGATCCAATCCATCCAGCGTACCGCTGCGGAAGTGACCATCGAAAATACCGTTACCGTATTCAACCTGGAAACAGATGAGATCAAAGGCCAGATCATCGGCCGTGAGGGTCGTAATATACGCGCCATTGAAGCGGCCACCGGTGTTGACCTGATCGTTGACGATACTCCGGAAGCCATCATCCTCTCCTCATTCGACCCCCTCAGAAGGGAAGTGGCCCGTTTGAGCCTGCAGCGCCTGGTATCGGATGGACGTATCCACCCGGCCCGTATTGAGGAAGTGGTGGAAAAGACCCGTCGCCAGTTGGAAGAACAGATCATCGAGATCGGTGAAAGAACCGTTATTGAAATGGGCATCCATGGCCTGCACAAGGAACTGGTGCGGATCGTAGGTAAGATGCGTTTCCGTTCTTCTTACGGACAGAACCTGTTGATGCACAGCCGCGAGACCGCCAATCTCTGCGCCATCATGGCGGCTGAACTGGGCATGAACCCCAAACTGGCCAAACGTGCCGGTCTGCTGCACGATATCGGTAAAGTGCCCGATGAGGAGACCGAACTGACCCACGCACTGCTGGGAGCCAAACTGGCCGAGAAATACGGGGAGAACCCTGCCGTGGTGAATGCCATCGGTGCCCACCACGATGAAATGGAGATGCAATATGTGATCTCGCCCATTATCCAGGCCTGCGACGCCATCAGCGGAGCCCGTCCGGGAGCCCGTCGCGAGATCATGCAGCAGTACCTGCAGCGTATCAAAGACCTTGAGAATCTGGCACTTAACTATAACGGAGTGGAAAAAGCCTATGCTATCCAGGCCGGCCGTGAGCTGCGGGTGATCGTAGAGGCCGATAAGGTAACGGATGTTGACAGCGACAAGCTCAGCTTCGAGATCGCCCAGAAGATCCAGACCGAAATGACCTATCCGGGACAGATCAAAGTAACCGTAATACGTGAAAAAAGGGCGATTAATATAGCCAGGTAAAAAAAATTACTAATTACTAATTCCTAATTATTAATTTTCCCCTTACCTTTGCCGTCCGCAAAAAAGAAAAGTTATGAACGCAGCAGTTCAGTTTGTTCACGATCAGTTGACAACTAAAAAGACCCATCCGGCTTTCAAAGCTGGTGACAATATTACCGTTAACTACAAGATTGTAGAAGGTGGTAAAGAGCGTATCCAGAGTTTCCGTGGAGATGTTATCAAACAGCAGGGAAATGGTGCAACTGCATCTTTCACAGTGCGTAAGATCTCTGATGGTGTTGGTGTGGAGCGTCTGTTCCCGATCCTGTCTCCCAACATCGATTCTATCGTGTTGAACAAGTCTGGTAAGGTACGCCGCGCCAAACTGTACTACCTGCGTGAGCGCAGCGGTAAGAGTGCCCGTATCAAGGAAAAACGCTTCTAAGCTTTTTCTCTTCAATAAATTCAGGCGGAAGTTTAGGATACACTAAACTTCCGCTTTTTTATGCCGTCAGAGGAAAGAATATTTATAGTTGTGTGACATTTGTTTTACCTTAACTTTACAACTCTTAAAACATTTTTTATGGGCAATTTAGGTTTTCAGGAAATTTTACTGATCGCAGTGGTGGTTCTCGTTTTGTTCGGCGGAAGAAAGATCCCCGAGTTCATGAGAGGACTGGGTAAAGGTATCCGTGAGTTCAACGATGCAAAGAACAACGTGAAGAAAGAACTGGAAGAGGGTATGAAAGAGAAAGATCAGACCACTACTACGCAACCGTAATTATTCCCACCAAAAGCATTATAGGCTTTGTTTCGCTTCAGTACAATCAAAGACTATCATACAACATTACAGAACGGCCAAACCACCTGCGTGGAGGCCGTTCGTTGTTATTTGGGGTCGATCAAAGAGCGTCCGCAGCTGAATGCCTTTCTGGAAGTATATGAAACAGAGGCCCTGGAACGGGCTGCTGCACTGGATCAGGAGCGCCAGCAGGGGAAAGCACTGGGCAAACTGCATGGTGTGGTCGTGGGCCTGAAAGATGTGATCAGCTATAAGGGACATGCTGTTTCCGCGGCATCACATATTCTCGAAAATTTTACTGCTGTATACAATGCCACGGCTGTTGAAAAATTACTGGCGGAGGGTGCCATCATCATCGGCAGACAGAACTGTGATGAATTTGCGATGGGCAGCAGTAATGAGAACTCCGCTTTTGGTCCGGTAAGGAACGCTATCGATGAGAGCCGGGTACCCGGTGGCTCCTCCGGTGGTTCTGCCGTAGCCGTACAGGCCGGACTTTGTATGATCAGCCTGGGCAGTGATACTGGTGGCTCTGTACGTCAACCCGCTGATTTCTGTGGGGTGGTGGGACTGAAACCGACCTATGGCCGTGTATCGCGTTACGGACTGATTGCCTATGCTTCTTCTTTTGACCAGATCGGCATCTTTGCCGGATCGGTGGAAGATGCGGCACTGGCATTGGAAGTGATCGCCGGCGCGGATGATTTTGACAGTACGGTATCTCCCCGCGAAGTGCCGGCATACAGTGCAGAACTGGCTGCGCCCGATAAAAGATACCGCATCGCCTATTTCAAGGAAGCCCTGGAACATCCCGGCCTTGACCCTGCTATCCGGGCATCGGTGGAAGCGTTTATCAAAAAATTAACAGATCAGGGTCATACGGTTACAGCTATTGATTTTGAGCTACTTGAATATGTTGTTCCAACATACTATGTCTTGACCACTGCCGAGGCTTCCAGCAATCTTTCGCGCTTCGACGGGGTCAAATACGGCTACCGTGCCGATATAGCCGGTGGAGACCTGACCGAGCTGTATAAAGCTTCCCGGAGCGAGGGATTTGGTAAAGAGGTACAACGCCGCATCATGCTGGGTACCTTTGTGTTGAGTGCGGGCTATTTTGATGCTTATTTTACTAAGGCTCAACAAGTTAGACAGATATTGCACCAACGTACCCGAGCCATTTTTACAGAATTCGACGCCATTATTTCGCCTACGGTTCCAGCCACCGCTTTTCGGATCGGGGAGAAGAGCAACGACCCTGTTGAAATGTTCCTGGCGGATATCTATACCGTATTCGCCAACCTGGTGGGTATTCCCGGGATCTCGCTTCCCCTGTTCAAACACCCCAATGGTCTGCCCTTTGGGCTGCAGGTAATGACTTCTCATTTTGATGAGGTATCTTTGCTGCGCCTTTCCCGGCAGCTTACCGCTATCCCCGGGTAGGTGGGAAAACGGCTTACGGCGTTCGGTCGTAGAGGTTTTTCCCTCACATAATCCTTTGTACATGCAGTGGTTCGGAATCAGCATCAGTTCGCATATCTCTATCGCCAAGTTGACCCTGGTGGGTTTTGCTTTTGTGGCAGGCAGCCTGGGCGCCATGTCGTTCACAGACTACGATGCCCCGGAACAGGTAGCCGATTCTACGCTGAATGATGGTAAAACAGGTTTTAAAAGCCTGTTCAGTACCAATCATTTCGATGCATCCCGCCCTTATGCGGCACAACTGAACCCAAGGGCCGTATCTTTTGTGCAGGAATATATCCGGAAACAGGGCAAGGAACTGGAAAGGATGAAATCCTGGGGCAAACCTTATTTTGACCTGTACGATAATGTGTTGAGCCTGTACGGTATTCCCAGGGAGATGAAATACCTGAGCGTGATAGAAAGTCACCTCAATTCCGGACTGGTATCCTGGGCAGGTGCGGTTGGACCCTGGCAGCTGATGGATTATGAGGCCCGCCGTTTTGGATTGCAAACAAGAGGGGTGGATGAGCGTACCGACTATTACAAAAGTACCCATGTGGCCGCCCGCCTGATGAAGGAACTCTATGGCGAGTTCGGCGACTGGCTGCTGGTCGTGGCAGCTTATAACGGAGGCCCCGGAAGGGTCAGGCAGGCGATCCGGAAAGCCGGTAGCCGTGATTTCTGGGACCTGCAGTATTATTTACCCGAAGAGACCCGTAACCACGTAAAAAAATTCATAGGTACCCACTATGTGTTCGAAGGAAGTGGTGGCTGGACCACTATGACGGCCAGCGAAACGCAGGTACAAAAGGCATTGGCGGCCAAACCGCAGGAAGTACAGCTTTCTTCCGATGAACTGGCCAATACCGCAGTGGTGGAAGTGGGTGGGCGTTACAATTCCGTGATCATCGCCAACGCCCTGGCACTGGATATCACCCGCTTTAATAAATGGAACCCAGGTTTCGACAAGACCCTGTCGGAAGGAAAGAAATACCCCATGCGTTTACCCAAAGAAACCGTTCCTGTATTTGAGGCCCGCAAGAACAGCCTGCTGATGGAATCCGTTCGCGCCTTGCTGGAGGGTAGAAGCACTACTGCATCCAGGTGAACCGCAGGGCGGCCATGCATGCCGGTTGTTTTTTTCGCGATATCAGTGGTCGGGCAATGTTTCCAATACTTTTTTGATGGCGGTTGCTTTCAACAAACATTCCTCGTATTCCTTTTCCGGTTCGCTGTAAAAAGTGATGCCTCCGCCAACCAGGTAACTCAGGTACTGTTGTGAGGCATTGTACAGGATACTCCTGATGACCACGTTGAAATCAAAATCATTGTCCGGACTGATATATCCCACTGCACCGGAGTAAATGCCCCGCCGAGTGGATTCGTATTGTTCGATCAGTTCCATCACACGCCGTTTGGGTGCACCGGTCATGCTGCCCATGGGAAAACTGGCCTGTAAGATCTCTGCAAGTCCCGTGTTCTCCTTTAATTCGCCCGAAATGGTGGAGATCATCTGGTGTACCTGCGGGAAACTGTAAATGCCGAACAGCTCATCCACCTGTACCGATCCCTCTTTGCATACCTGGCTCAGGTCGTTGCGCACCAGGTCTACCACCATCACGTTCTCACTTCTGTCCTTTTCACTTTGGTGCAAAGCCTGTTTCAAGGCCTCATCGGCAGCGGTATCCAACAGGTTCCGTTGAAAAGTTCCCTTGATGGGTTGTGAGAGCAGGCGGTTGCCTTTTTTCTGCAGGTACCTTTCCGGACTGGCACATAACAGGTATTTGTCTTCCAGTTTGTAGAAACAGGAGAACGGATTGGGTGATAGTTCCGTTAACCTTCGGTAAACCGTAAGTGGGTCTACCTGGGTGCTCTCCGCATAGAACTCCTGGCAGAAATTGAGCTCATAACAATCTCCCCGCTGGATATGTTTCCGGATCGATTCGATCGTCCGGATATAGGCTTCTTTGGTGATCCGGGGTTGGATGCGAACGGAGCGTGAGCCTTTTTTTTCCGCAGTTATTGTGCAGGAGAGGATATCCTGGAAAACTGCTTCGGGATCCTGGGTAAGGGAAGAGATGGTTAGCCGGCCATCCTGTAACTGCAGCACAGTTTCCGGGCGAAAGAGACCGATATCGGGAAATCCAATGGGATCGGGGTGTTCTGATCGCAGCGGCGCAAGTGCATTCTTCAGGTCATAAGACAGGTGACCAAAAAGCCAGTCGCGGTTTTCGGCATAGCGCTGTTGTAAACGGGCAAGAATGCTTTGTTGGGGAGAGAACCATTCCACGGCACCTGCAGCGGCCAGACATTCGACCGAATTGTGTTGGGAGCCGTATTGATGGTTGTCCAGAAAACAACAAATGTTGAACCGGTTTACCCAGCTCAACATTTGTTGTTTTCCTATATCCAGATTCTGTACAGGGAAAGATGCGGTTCTTCTTTTCACCGTTGTAAGGGGCGATGATCAGAAATCATCTTCTTCGTCATCATCAAATCCACCGGTTTTATCATTAAACAGGTCGAATTCCTTGAAGTCCTCGTCCAGTTTAAAATCATCCTCTTCATCCCCTTTTTTCTTGCCACCGGCTTTTTTGCCTTTGCTTTTGGGAATGTCAAATTCGTCGAAGTCGGGATCCCACTCATCTTCTTCCTCAGGTTTGTCCCAATCGTCGTCAACCTCATCCAGGTCCTCGTCATCATCGTCATCACTTGCGGCTTTTTTTCCGGTAGTTTTTGACGCGCCTTTTTTGGAAGGTTTGCTGTCCTCCTCCTCTTCGTCTAGATCATCATCATCCTCTTCCAGTTGTTTTTTACTTTTGGAAGAAGGCTTTGCATCGGTGTTCTTTGCCGGTGCACTCTTTGCTTTGGATTTGGGATCCTTATCAGATTTCGCTGCCATATTTCTAATAAGATTAGGTGCGTAAAATTTCAACGCAATTTAATATTAACCAAAAAAATTTTTCAGTAGCAAATGAAATGCCAATCAACCTTATAAAGGAACGATCTGGTCGCGTCCGGGTCCGTTGGAAACGTATTTTACCGGTGCGCCGATCTCACTGTTGATAAAGTTAATATAATTACCCATTGTGCCGGGTAAGGCAGCTGCTTCCTTGATCTGCGTGGTATCGGTGTTCCAGCCCTCAAAAGACCGCAGTACGGGCTCGATGGTGACCTTCGACATCTGGAAAGGAACTTCTTTGGTTTGTTTTCCATTGATACTGTAGGCGGTACAAACCTGTAATTCTGCAAATGCATCCAGGACGTCGGCCTTGGTCATGATCACCTGGGTAACCCCATTGATCATACAGGCATACCGAAGTGCTACCAGGTCTATCCATCCGCAGCGGCGGGGTCTGCCGGTAGTGGCGCCGAATTCGTTACCGATCTTTCTCAGTTCTTCGCCGGTGGCATCTTCCAGTTCGGTAGGGAACGGACCGCCGCCCACGCGTGTGCAATAGGCTTTGGTGACACCCATCACTTCATTGATCTGTTTGGGCGACACACCCAGACCGGTACAAACACCGGCAGAAATGGTATTGGAAGAAGTGACGAAGGGGAATGTTCCGAAATCTATATCCAGCATACTTCCCTGGGCGCCTTCGGCCAGTACTTTCTTGCCTTTGCTGATCTGGTCGTTGATGAAATATTCACAGTTGATCACATTCAGCGTTTTCAGGAACTCGAGGGCTTCAAAGAATTCCTCTTCCCAGCTGGAAATGTCTTCGGTGAAATGAAAGTTATTTAGCAATACCTGGTGCTTTGCACGCAGTTCATTGTATTGTTCCTTGAAGTTCGGGTTCAGGATATCGCCCACACGCAGGGCATTACGGCCTGTTTTGTCCATATAGGCAGGTCCGATACCTTTCAGGGTGGATCCGATCTTGCCTTCACCCTTTGATAATTCAGAGGCTTTGTCCAAAGCCCTGTGGGTAGGGATGATGATATTGGTCCTTTCTGAAATGAACAGGTTCTTTCTTACATCCACGCCATGCGCCGCTACCGCTTCACATTCTTTTTTCAGGGTAATGGGGTCCAGCACCACGCCGTTACCGATCACATTCACTTTGTTCTGGTGAAAAATACCGGATGGGATCTGGTGTAATACCATTTTCTTTCCCTCTACATACAAAGTGTGCCCGGCATTGGGGCCGCCCTGGAAACGGGCAATGATGTCGTATTGGGGGGCGAAGTAATCCACGATCTTTCCTTTTCCCTCATCTCCCCATTGTAAACCTAAAATAACGTCAACCATAAAATGATTTTGAATCAGGGGCAAAAATAAGCCAAGCCTATCAGTAAATCCTAATAACGCAGCATTAAATCTTAGCGGCCGGTAAAAGCATTGTGTAAAAAGGGTCAGGAAATATTTTCCATCTCAAAACGATCGACCGTTTGTATACCATTCAGTTCTTTCAGCCGGAGTACCAGTTCTTCCAGCTCTTCCTTGTCGTGAACGAATACCTTGATCGTTCCCTCGAACAGTCCCTCGCGCGATTCGATGGTTAGGCCGGCGATATTGATGCGAAGATCACCACTGATCACATTCGTGATCTTGTTGATGACACCCACATCATCCAGTCCCACGATCTTCAGGCCGGTCAGGAAGGAGATCTCCTTGTTCTTGGCCCATTTGGTCTTTACCACCCTGTGTCCGTAATTGGCCATCAGTTGTGCGGCATTGGGACAGTTGGTGCGGTGAATGATGAGTCCTTTACCCGTACTCACAAAACCGAATACGTCATCGCCGGGAATGGGGTGACAGCATTTGGCCAGTGTGTACATGATCTTATCGCTGCTTTCACCGAAGATGATCAGCTCGGAATCCTTGGGTTTCAGCTGTTTTGCCTGCAGCTGTTCCGGACTTACTTCGTGAACAACGGGTTTGGGTTTGGGCGCTTCCAGTTTGTCGCCCAGTACCTGGAACTCTTTCAGTTCGCGCAGGTCAAGGGCTTTGGTAGCGATCTTGTAGTGCAGGTCCAACGGTGAGGGCAGTTTGTAGAACTGCACCAGTTCGTCAATATTGTTCTGCGAGTAGGCGGCACCCATGCTTTCCAGTTTTCTTTGCAGGGTGTATTTACCATCTTCCGCTACTTTTCTTTTTTCTTCGCGCAGGGCATCCTTGATCTTGTTCTTGGCCTTGGCGGTGACCACGATCCCCAGCCAGTCTTCCGAAGGTTTCTGCTTATTGCTGGTGATGATCTCCACCTGGTCGCCGCTGCGCAGTTTGTGGCTGATGGGAACCAGCCTGTGGTGCACTTTGGCACCGATACACTTGGTACCGATGGCCGAGTGGATGGAGAAAGCGAAATCCAGTGCGGTACTGCCGGTAGGCAGCATTTTCACTTCCCCTTTCGGCGTGTACACATAGATCTCTTCTGCCAGGAAGGATGTTTTGAAATCCTGCAGAAAATCCACACCGTCCGTATCCTGCGTGCTCAATACCTCACGGATCTGCCCGAACCATTTGTCAAAACGGTCCTCATCGCTGCTGCCTTCCTTGTATTTGTAGTGAGCCGCCAGACCTTTTTCGGCGATCTCATTCATCCGTTTGGTACGGATCTGCACTTCCACCCATTTTCCCTGTGGCCCCATTACGGTGGTGTGCAAAGCCTCATAACCGTTGTTTTTCGGGTTGCTGAGCCAGTCGCGCAGTCGCTCGGGCGAAGGTGAATATTCGTCGGTGATCATGGAATATACTTTCCAGCAGTCTTCCTTTTCTTTCTCAGGAGGAGAGTCCAGTATGACACGGATGGCAAAGAGATCATATACTTCTTCAAATGCCACGGATTTTTTCTTGATCTTGTTCCAGATGGAGTGGATGCTTTTGGGGCGCCCATAGATCTCGAAAGTAAAACCACCCTGGCTGAGTTTTTCTTTTAGCGGGCGGATGAACTCGTTGATGTAGCGGGTACGTTCCCGTTTGGTCTCAGAGAGTTTGCGTGCGATCTCCCGGTAGGCTTCGGGTTCCATGTATTTCATGGAAAGGTCTTCCAGCTCGGTCTTGATATTGTACAATCCCATCCGGTGTGCCAGGGGCGCATATACCCAAACCGTTTCGGAAGCGATCTTCAGCTGTTTTTCGCGTTTCATGCTGTCGAGCGTGCGCATATTGTGCAAACGGTCGGCCAGTTTGATCAGGATCACCCGGGGATCATCGGTCAGCGTGAGCAGGATCTTTTTGAAGTTCTCGGCCTGCTGGCTGGTGTTGGTGTCCATCACGGTCGAGATCTTGGTCAGTCCGTCCACGATCTTCGCGATCTCGCTTCCGAATTCGCGCTGTATATCGTCCAGGTGGATATCCGTATCCTCTACCGTATCATGCAGCAGTGCACAGATGGTACTGCGTACACCGAGACCGATCTCCTCTACGCAGATCATGGCAACAGCAATGGGGTGCAGGATGTAGGGCTCGCCACTTTTCCGGCGCATGGTCTTGTGTGCGTTGGCAGCCATTTCAAATGCCTGGCGCACCAGTTCCTTATCCCCTTTCTTGAGCTTGGGGCGCAGCCCTCGTAACAGGGCACGGTAATGCCTTACGATCTCGTTCTTTTCCTGCTCGGGATTGAGGTTGTATTTGGGTACAACTGGTTCTGTAATGGTTTCCGGTACCTGCTCCATAGTCTGTAACAAAGATACGAAAGGAAGGTGAGTGGTGAGTAGTGAGTGGTGAGTTGTCAATGGTGAATGGGCAATGGGCAATCGTGGGGGGCAACTTACTCACCATTCCCCATTGACAATTGCCCATTGACGCCTGAGGGAGATCTGTACGGGGGAATACCCCCCCCGACTCACCACTCACTACTCACCACTCACGCCTGCCCCCCTGATTTTTCCATAATCGGCTAATGCGCTGTAACCAGACCCCTTACCTTTGTGCCTTACCATGAGTGATACGCCCAAAAAGAAGATATTCGATTTTTCGTTGTTAGGCCGGGTCTTCCGTTTTGTGAGGCCATACCGCTCATTCTTTTATGTGAGTCTGCTGCTGGCCATTGTGATGGCGGCATTTGCGCCCATTCGGCCTTTTCTCATACAGCTGACGCTGGATAAGGCCACGGGCAAACAGGTGATGGTTCCGGGCTGGCTGGAGACCTTCCTGTTCCGGGCCGATCTTTCCGATGCTACCCAGTTCATCATTGCAGTAAGCATTTTCCAGGTCATCTTCCTGTTTGTGGAGACCGCCATCCGTTTCCTGTTCAGTTTTGCGACCGCCTGGATGGGGCAGAGTGTGGTAAAGGATATGCGTAATGCGGTGTACAAAAAAATACTGAGCCTGAACCTGGGGCAGTTCGATAAGACGCCGATCGGCACCCTCACCACCCGTACGATCAATGATATTGAAAGCATCAATGATATCTTCTCGGATGGATTGATCCCCATCATCGCCGATCTGCTCACGATCATCATCACGCTGGCCACGATGTTCTGGATCGACTGGCGACTGACGCTGATCAGCCTAGTGCCTTTCCCGGTAATGATCATTGCCACGTATTATTTCAAGGAGAGCGTGAACAAGAGTTTTATCCGTGTCCGCAATGCGGTGGCTGCCCTGAACGCGTTCGTGCAGGAGCATATCACCGGGATGCAGGTGGTGCAGGCATTTGCGGCCGAGGGGCGTGAGTTCGATAAGTTTCAGAAGATCAATGCCGAACACCGGAATGCCAATATCAAGGCCATTTTTGCCTATTCGGTATTCTTCCCGGTGGTGGAAGTGGTGCTGGCGGTGAGTACGGGCCTGCTGGTATGGTGGATCGCCGGGCAGTCGCTGGATGCGGGCCTGCTGGTGGCGTTCATCCTGTACCTGAACCAGATCTTCCGGCCCTTGCGGGTGATCGCCGATAAGTTCAATGTACTGCAGATGGGTATGATCGCCGCAGAAAGGGTGCTGAAAGTGCTGGATAACCCGGATGTTACGCCCGATTCGCCTGCCGATGCCTATCATCCCGAACGGATGAAGGGGCGTATCGAGTTCGACCATGTTTCCTTTGCCTATGCTGAACCCAATTATGTGCTGAAAGACATCCATTTCTCGGTGAAAGCCGGCGAAACGGTGGCACTGGTTGGGCATACGGGCAGCGGTAAGACCTCGATCATCAGTCTGCTGAACCGGTTGTACCATATTCAGAAAGGGGAGATCCGGATAGACGGGGTCAACATTGAACAATACCAACTGGATAGTTTGCGGAGGCATATCGGGGTGGTCCTGCAGGATGTATTCCTGTTCTCGGGCTCGGTGATGGATAATATCACGCTCCGGAACCCCGAGATCTCCCGCGAACAGGTAATCGAAGCGGCCAAAATGATCGGTGTGGACGAGTTCATCAGGCAACTGCCAGGAGGGTACGATTATAATGTGATGGAGCGGGGCAGCACGCTAAGTCTGGGTCAGCGGCAGTTATTGTCGTTTATCCGTGCCCTGTTGTACGATCCGGCCATCCTGATCCTGGACGAAGCCACTTCCTCTATTGATACCGAAAGCGAGATGCTGATTGAAAAAGCCACCGAGGCCCTGATCTCGGGTAGAACTTCCATTGTGATCGCGCACCGGCTTTCCACCATCCGTAAGGCGGATAAGATCATTGTGCTGGATAAGGGGGAGATCAGGGAAATGGGCAACCATGAGGAGTTATTGGCATTGGATGGGTTCTATGCCAAACTACATGAGATGCAATTCGATAAAAAACGGGCCATCCTGGTGTAAAATGGCCTTTTTGACGGCTAAAAATGCTGTTTTCCCCCTCCCGAAACCGGTTGCCGGCAGCCGGGAATAACTGTGAAAAAGAATAGCGATATTTTTCTCCATTTTCTACCCTTTCCTGCCCGGTTTTCAGCCCTTACCCCCTATCTTTGCCGCAAATTTCGGAACAGGTATGGCTCGTAGACGCATAAAATCTTTACTGGTAGCGACTTTCAGCACAATCGCGATACTTTTTTCTACGGTGGTTTTCGCCAACGAAACACCCCAGAAAGAGGGGGAGACCGCGGGCGCGCATTCGGAAGCTGCTTTCGATCCGGCAAAACTGATCATGGAGCACATCATGGATGCCCATGAGTTTCATTTTTTCTCCCTGGGCGAAAAACATATCAGTATTCCCCTGCCTGTGATCCTGTATTCTCCGCAAAGAGGTGTTTCCGTATTCTCTTATGGCCGTTTTCATCACGGACATGAAGTGTACGAGGGCTATAAATCTGAAGAAGGCAAGATCGTGGCTGTTAATGCAGCCGGCGAAGTGGACGAAACGGTTCAGGTATATGATCTCAGTCTTACCCGTAACGTAGTGCAAATGTTCCTGGCCCTGATACTGCTGGTTTGGCTGATGGTGGGCGTGGCCAACAAGTATAAGAAGAACGGCGCCAAAGTGGCCCCCAGCGGATTCCAGAATGCCGTTGAGCCTGTCATCACTTTCGTAAGGGACGAAGTGGGTAAACCCAACCTGGGACATGCCTATGAAAAATACATGCCCTACCTGCTGACGGTCTTCTTCTTCATCCTGATCAATAACCTGATCGGTCTGATCCCCGGAACGGCCAACGTAACAGGTAATATCGCATTCACTGTGATACTGGGCTTCATCAGTTTCCTGGTGATCCTGTTCAGTACCAACAAACATTTCTGGGGACATATCTTCAATCCGCCGGTGCCATTCCCAGTGAAGTTCATCCTGGTTCCGGTTGAGTTCATCGGGATCTTTACCAAACCCTTTGCATTGATCGTCCGTCTTTTTGCCAACATGGTGGCGGGTCACATCATCATTACCTGTTTCATCATGCTGATATTCATTTTCGGCGCAATGAGCAAAGTGGCCGGTATCGGTTTCACGCCGGTGTCACTGGCATTCACCATTTTCATCTATTTCATCGAGATATTGGTTGCGTTCATACAGGCGTTCATCTTCACAAACCTGACAGCCGTGTTCATTGGCCAGTCAAGGGAAGGTGCTCACCATGAGGAAGCGCATCATTAATTTTTTTATTCATTAAAACAAACAGTATGTCAGTAATTAACACGTTGTTGGATGTTAGCATGAGCCATTTGGGTGGAGCTATCGGTGCAGGTTTAGCTGCAATTGGTGCCGGTATCGGTATCGGTCAGATCGGTAAAGGTGCTGTAGAAAGCATTGCCCGTCAGCCGGAAGCTTCTAACGACATCCGTGCGAACATGATCCTGACTGCCGCTTTCGTAGAGGGTGTTGCCCTGTTCGCGGTTATCGCAGGTATCCTGGCTGTATTGAAAGCCTAGTAGCACAAAATCATTACTGCACTGTGCGCAAAGGGCAAACGGTGCAGTAATCTTTATCAACTTTACCTAGAACAAAATATACTTTATGGAATTGTTATTACCCGGGTTAGGTTTGTTGTTTTGGACCCTGATCGCATTTGTGGTCGTATTTTTTCTGTTGAAGGCCTTTGCCTGGAAACCGATCCTTTCCTCTCTGAAAGAGCGTGAGACCGGTATTGCAGACGCTATTGCCACTGCAGATAAGGTAAGGTCTGAAATGGCTGCTCTGAAAAATGAGAACGAAGCCATGATGAACCAGGCACGTGAAGAGCGCGCAGTGATGATCAAAGAAGCCAAAGAACAGGCTGCTAAAATGATCAGCGAAGCGAAAGACAAGGCCAAGGCGGAATATGACCGTATCGTTGCCGACGCACAGGTTGCCATCACCCAGCAGAAGAATGCCGCTCTCGCCGACGTGAAGAACCAGGTAGGTGCATTGGTCATTGAAGTGAGCGAGAAAGTACTGCGCAGGGAACTGAGTAATAAGGCTGAGCAGGAGAAATACATCAATGACCTGGCCGAAGTAGTGAAACTGAATTAATTTGAGAATTTGGGAATTTGAGAATTTGAAAATGCAAAACCAAGAGCAGATTCAGATAGATCAGATCCCCATCATTTTCAGATTTTCAAATTGACACATTTTTCAAATTGACAATAAATGCCCAATCCACGTTTAGCCGCCCGTTACGCCAAAAGCCTGATTGACCTTGCTACAGAGAAAGGCCAGCTGGAACAGGTGTATGCGGATATGAAATATTTACAGGCTGTGTGTCAAGCCAGCAAGGAGTTTGTTGCCTTGCTGAAAAGCCCGATCATCAAGAACGATCAGAAGAACAGTATCGTTACTGCGGTGACCAAGGGTAAAGTGAGCGAGCTCACTGCAGCTTTCAATACGCTGCTGGTAAAAAAAGGACGTGAAAGCGACCTGCCTGAGATCGCATATGCCTTTGTTGACCAGTACAACGAGATCAAAGGCATACACAGGGTAAAACTGACCACTGCCGTTGCTGTGGGGGATGACCTGAAAAAGACCATTGAACAAAAAGTGCAATCGGCCCAGGGACTCGGAACCGTTGAGCTGGAAACAGCCGTGGATGAGAAACTGATCGGCGGTTTTGTACTGGAGTTCAATAACAGGCTGGTAGATGCCAGTATCCTCCGCGACCTGAAAGACATTAAGAAGCAATTCTCGAAGAACCTGTTCGTACAGAATATTCGATAAGCGATATATTTAATTCACGATAACATTTAAAAGCAGATAGAATCATGGTAGACATTAAACCCGACGAAATATCAGCGATACTGAGGCAGCAGCTCAGCAACTTCAATGCCTCCGCTGAATTGGAAGAAGTGGGTACCGTATTGCAGGTGGGTGACGGTATCGCCCGTGTGTATGGCCTGAATGGCGTACGCAGTGGTGAGCTGGTAGAATTTGAGAATGGTGTGAAAGCCATTGCCCTTAACCTGGAAGAAGACAATGTGGGTGTGGTATTGATGGGTGAAGGCGGTGAGATCAAAGAAGGCGCCAAAGTTAAAAGAACCGGCCAGATCGCTTCTATCAAAGTAGGCGAAGGTGTGGTAGGCCGTGTGATCAACACACTGGGCGAACCCATCGATGGTAAAGGTCCTTTGACTGGTGAACTGTACGAGATGCCGCTGGAGCGTAAAGCACCGGGTGTTATCTACCGTGAGCCGGTAAAAGAGCCACTGCAGACCGGTATCAAAGCGATCGATGCGATGATCCCTGTGGGTCGTGGTCAGCGTGAGCTGGTGATCGGCGACCGCCAGACCGGTAAAACCGCTATCTGTGTGGATACCATCATCAACCAGAAAGAATTTTATGATGCAGGTAACCCTGTATACTGTATTTATGTAGCTGTAGGCCAGAAAGCGTCTACTGTTGCCGGTGTAATGAAGACCTTGGCCGACAACGGTGCGATGGCATATACCACTATCGTGTCTGCTTCTGCTTCTGATCCTGCTCCGCTGCAGTTCTATGCTCCTTTTGCCGGTGCTGCTATCGGTGAGTTCTTCCGCGATACCGGTCGTCCTGCGCTGATCATCTATGATGACCTGTCCAAGCAGGCGGTAGCCTACCGTGAGGTTTCCCTGCTGCTGAGAAGGCCTCCGGGACGGGAAGCTTATCCTGGTGACGTATTCTATCTGCACAGCCGTTTGCTGGAAAGGGCTGCGAAAGTGATCGCGAACGATGAGGTTGCTAAGAACATGAACGACCTGCCCGCATCCATCAAACACCTGGTAAAGGGTGGTGGATCACTGACCGCATTGCCGATCATTGAAACACAGGCTGGTGACGTATCTGCCTATATCCCTACCAACGTGATCTCGATCACCGACGGTCAGATCTTCCTGGAAGGTAACCTGTTCAACGCAGGTATCCGTCCGGCGATCAACGTGGGTATCTCTGTAAGCCGTGTGGGTGGTAACGCGCAGATCAAATCCATGAAAAAAGTGGCAGGTACCCTGAAACTCGACCAGGCCCTGTACCGCGAGTTGGAAGCGTTCTCTAAATTCGGTGGCGACCTGGATGCTGCTACCAAGAACGTGATCGATAAAGGTGCCCGTAACGTGGAAGTGCTGAAACAGGCGCAGTATTCACCTATGACCGTGGAAAAACAGGTAGCGATCATTTACCTGGGTACACAGGGTCTGCTGAAAGAAGTAGCGGTAAGTAAGGTGAAAGAGTTTGAATCACATTTCCTCACGGATATGGAGAACAAACTGCCCGATGTACTGGCTGAATTCAAGAAAGGACAACTGAATGATGAGAGTCTGGCCAAGATGGTGAACCTTGCCAAAGGTTTGATGGCGCAGTACAAATAAGCATTAGATTCCTTACAAGATCGAACGAAAATAAGGCGGCCCCAAACGGGGCCGTTTTTTGTTGGAGGGATAGACGAGTAGATCCTTTTATATCTAATTGAGTCAATTTTTGGCATGGCAAACATTGTATAATCAGTCTTATTTAATTGGTAAACAATTAGTTATTTAAATCTTATGCCGCTCATCCTTTTTACTGGGTATTTTGGTTTGATAATTTGGTTTATAAAATAAACTACTCTACGTTTGTGGTCGCAAATCCAAACGACCATGAAACACCTGACCGTAGCATTTCTTTTGATCTTCTCAGCGGTTGTTACCAACGCACAGGTACTGATTAGCGGTACCGTTAAAGACAACCGGGGCCGTGTGATAGCCGGAGCCAGTATTGCCGTAAAGGGATCTTATGATGGAGGGGTAAGTGACTCAACCAGCCGGTTCTCATTCAAAACGTTTGAAAAGGGGGCGCAGGTGATCGTGGTTTCCAGTATCGGCTACAAGCTGGCTGAGCAGGCGGTTACCATTGACAAGGATCCGATCGATGTCAATTTTATGCTGAAGGAAGAAGTGAGTGAGTTAAAAGCCGTTACGGTAACTGCCGGGAGTTTTGAAGCCGGGGATAAAAAAAGAGCGGCCACTGTATTGAGTTCACTGGATGTGGTTACTACGGGTGGTGCGAATGCAGATATTTCTGCCGTGGTGAAAACCCTGCCTGGTGCGCAGCAGGTAGGCGAGCAGGAAGGTTTGTTTGTAAGGGGAGGTGCGGGTTACGAGACCAAACAATTCATTGACGGCACCATGGTGAACAATCCCTTTTTCAGCAGTGTGCCGGACATTGCACAGCGGGGACGTTTCTCCCCGTTCCTGTTCAAGGGGACCGTATTCAGTACAGGTGGTTATTCTGCTTTGTATGGTCAGGCATTATCCTCCGCATTGATACTGGAAAGCGTGGATGTTCCGGAACGTTCCGAAGCCAGCCTTTCCATCTCTCCCATTTTTCTGGGAGCCGGTATTCAGAAAGTGGCCAGTGATAAAAAGTCATCCTGGGGTATGCGCTATGATTATACCAACCTGGCCGCTTATTTCAAAGTGGTGAAACAGACGCCGGATTATTTTACCGTTCCTGAGTACCATGCTGCAGATGCCAATTTCCGTATCAAAACAAAAAAAGGCGGTATTGTAAAATACTACACTACTTTTTCAGCTAACCGGCTGGGCTTACGAAGACCCAATATAGATGAACCATCATTGAAAAATGCTTTCGGGCTGAAAAACACCAACTGGTACCAGAACCTGAGCTGGAGAGAGAACCTGGGCAATGGCTGGAAGATGAACCTGGGACTGAGTTACAGCACTGATCACAATGAGATCCTTAACCAGGTACAGGACCAGCAGAACCGTATGGTCGCTACGGGATCTGTGTGGATCGACAGCACGAACTTTACCCTGACCACAAGGGCGGACCTGAGTCAGCTGAAAGCCGTGTTCGATAAAAGACTGAGCGGTATCAGTGTGGTCCGTTTTGGTGGAGAGTACCTATACAGTTATAACAAGTCACTATATAATCAATACAGCGGTCTTCTGCCGGATCATTTCAAAGCGCTGTTCAGCGAAGCGGACCTGTATATCACCAATGACCTGGCTGCAAAGGCCGGTGTTCGTTTTGAGCAGTCTTCCATCATCAGCAAGGCCAACATCGCGCCCCGTTTATCGCTGGCCTATAAAACAGGTCGCGGCGGACAGATGAGTATCGCTTATGGGATCTTTTATCAGAAGCCGGAGAATAGCTACCTGAACGCCACTACGCGTTTTGGTTATACAAAAGCGACGCATTACATCATCAACTATATCAGGAACACCACATTGCAGACTTTCCGTGTGGAAGCCTTCTATAAAAAATATGATGACCTTGTAAAAACCTATCCTTCTTACGATAACAGCGGCAGTGGTTATGCCAAGGGGCTGGAACTGTACTGGAGAGATAAAAAAACATTCAGTGGATTGGATTACTGGATCAGTTACTCTTATCTCGATACCAAACGCGACTACCTGAATTACCCGCAACAACTGCAGCCCAATTTCGCCGCGGATCATACGGCCTCACTGGTATTGAAAAGATTTGTGAGCAGTATCAATGCCGGGTTCAATTTCACCTATTCCTATGCCAGTCGCAGACCTTACTATTTCATGGTGAAGAATGGCAACAAATACGATATCGCCGACAGGGGTACGACCATAGATTATCATTCGCTTGGCTTCAGTATGAATTACCTGGCTTCCATGGGAAAAGCTTACGGGGTATTTGTATTGTCTGTGACCAATGTATTTAACCAGAATCAGGTATTCGGTTATAATTATTCACACGATGGCGCCCGCAAAGAAGCGATCACTCCTGCAGCACCCCGTTTCATTTTCCTGGGGCTCTTCCTCAGCTGGGGTGTAGACCGGCGACAGGACGCGATCAACAGCAATCTTTAAAAAATTCATTCACTCATTAAACAATCAACCATGAAACAACTACTCATCATCATCAGCATGTTCTTTGCAGGTATGGCTGCCGCTCAAACCAAATATGAATCGGCCATGACCAGGGGGCTGGAACAATTCAAAGCGGCAAAGACCGCGGAGGAGATGACGACGGTCTCATCTTTTTTCGAAAGGATCGGCGATGCGGAAAAAGATAAATGGCTTCCTTATTATTACGCAGCACAGGCTAATTATATGACAGCCTGGATGAACCCAAAAGCGGACAAGGATAAAGTGGCTGAAAAAAGCAATGATCTTATCAGTAAGGCGGAAGCGCTGGAAGCCAACAATTCTGAACTGTTCTGCCTGCGCCAGATGACGGCTACCCTGCAAATGATCGTAGACCCCATGAGCAGGTGGCAAAGCTACGGTACACAGGCCAGCAATGCCATTGAAAATGCGATCAAGGCCGATCCTAAAAATCCGAGATGTTATTACCTGAAAGGACAAAGCCTCATGAATACGCCGGAAGCTTTTGGCGGAGGAAAAGCCGTGGCCAAAAAGCTGTTTGAAAAAGCGGTGGAACTGTATAAGGATTTTCAGCCGGCCTCCCCGCTGCATCCCAACTGGGGTAAAGCGGAATCTGAGAAGTTATTGGCAGCCTGTCAGTAAACTGCCGTTCTCTGTGCGGTACAGGAAGAAATGTTCTGTTATCTTTAACCAGAGATGAAGGACGCTTTTGATCACAGGACCCATAAAATACCTTGCCAAACTGCCCGTTGACAACCGGCAGTTTGGTTATTTTGTGATCCTGGGAAAATGTTTAAAACAAACCTATGCAACCAGACAAAGAGTTCTCGCCACAGGACAGCCTTGCATTGATCCAGACCATGATCAGCAAGACCAAAGATTCTTTTGCGGACAATACTTTTTACTTCCTGTTTTGGGGGTGGCTGGTGTTCGGCTGCTCTTTAGTAAGTTATTCGCTGAAAGTGTTATTGCATTATCCCAATCATTATTTTATCTGGTGGTTGATACCTGTTGGAGGCGTGATTACCTGGGTCTATGGGGCAAGACAGGCCAAAAAGGAAAGGGTAAAGTCTTTTGTGGATGAGGCACTGGATCATGTGTGGCTGGGTGTCGGACTCGCTTTTTTTGTATTGGTACTGGTAAATGTATTGGGTAGCCAGACCTGGCAGACGGCGTTTACCTATTATATCCTTCTGTATGGGATCGGTACCTTTGTGACCGGCAACCTGATCCGGTTTAAACCGTTGGTGCTGGGTGGACTGATTAATTTTGTACTGGCGGTCGTTTCTGTCCGATTTGGTTATGATAGCCAGTTATTGATCGGCGCATTGGCCATACTGATCAGTTACATCATTCCGGGCCATCTGTTACGAGCAAGGCTTCAAAAAAACACATCACAACATGCCTGACCAGAACCAGATCACAGAAAAAGAAAGTATAGAGATCATCACCAGTATGATCCAGAAGGCCAAAGGGAGTTACCATGAAACCGGTATCGGTCCGATACTGTGGGGGGCGGTTGTGTCGTTCGCCAGCTTTGTTAGTTTCCTGCAGATGAAATACGGATTCTCCATCGGATTTGATGTGTGGCTGTTGGTGCTCTTTGCCATCATTCCTCAGATCATGATCTCGGTCCGCGAGAAAAGAAGCGGCGGTGTAAAAAAATATGAGGATGATGCGCTGGATACCGTATGGCTGGTGTTCGGCATCTCTTTGTTTTGCCTGATCGTTTATCGGAATGCCATTCCTTCCGTGACCACACGGCTGATCGCTGATGAAGGTTGGCAGATGATGAAACATTATACGGATGGATCAAAGCCGGACGAACCTTTAACACCGTTTGTTCCCAGTTTTTACTCCATCTATATCATGCTGTATGCATTTCCAACGCTGGTGACCGGCCTGGTGAAGAAGTACAAACCCATGACCTACGGAGCCCTCCTTTCATATTGCCTCTTTGTCATATCTTGTTTTACCACTTCGTGGAATGATATGTTACTGGGTGCCATTGCCGCCATGGTATGCTGGTTGATACCGGGCATTCTCCTCAGAAGAAAATACCTGGCGCAAAAAAATGCCAATGTGAATGTTTAAAGAACTGGATCCCATATTGCATTCCCAGCTTCGCCTTGCGGTGATGAGCCTGCTGATTGGGGTAAAGGAGGCGGATTTCACTTTTATCCGTGAGAAAACCAATGCCACAGCGGGCAACCTCAGTGTGCAGGTGCAGAAACTGAAAGATGCCGGGTATATTGAAGTGGTGAAACAGTTCAAGGATAATTATCCCCTCACTACCTGTAAGATCACTCCCAAGGGCATCGAAGCTTTTGATGCCTATGTGAAGGCTTTACAACAGTATTTACAGGTGGGGAAGGGGTGAGCCGTCAATTGTCAATCGTGAATGGTGAGTGATCAGTAGTAAGTCAATACCGTCAGTACGTCATCCCCTTATTGACTCACGACTGCCCCCCCCACTACTCACGCCTCCTGAAAACATTCAGCTTCCTGTCTGAACCTCTTACCTACCTTTGGTGTTATACTATCACATGCAACCCATTGTAAACGTAACCGGGCTTACCAAACAGTTCAACAACCTGACCGCCGTTCAGGATCTTTCCTTTTCGGTATATGAAGGAGACGTATACGGTTTTCTGGGACAAAACGGTGCCGGCAAGAGTACCACCATCCGTATGCTGTTAAGTCTGATCAGACCCGGCAGCGGCAAGATAGAGATATTCGGCAGGGACCTGCAGCATTACCGGAATGAGATATTGACACAGGTGGGTGCGGTCATTGAGAAACCGGATGTCTATAAATACCTTTCTGCTTATGAGAACCTGAAACTGTTCGCAAGACTGAGTGGGATCAGGGCCACCGATACCCGCCTGATGGAGCAGTTAGAACAGGTAGGCCTGGCGGGTCGTGCAAAAGATACGGTCAAGACCTTCTCGCAGGGCATGAAACAGCGGCTGGGTATTGCCATAGCGCTGGTACATGATCCCAAACTGATCATACTGGATGAACCCACCAACGGACTGGACCCACAGGGTATAGCCGATATCCGTAATCTGATCCTTCATTTGAGCCGCGACCTCAAAAAGACGGTGATCGTATCCTCACACCTGTTAAGTGAGATAGAGCAAGTGGCCACACGCGTGCTGATCATCGACAAAGGCAAAAAGATCGTGGAAGGAAGTGCGCAGGAACTGTTCGACCCATCACAAACGCTTGTGGCATTACAAACATTGAATCATACGGGTGCATGGCAAAAACTGCAGAACAGCAAATGGTCTGAAAACCTCCAGCAGCAAAGGGGTATGGTCATTCTGCTGAAGCTGGACCGTGACCAGATACCTCAGTTCCACCGGGATCTGGTAGCTATGGATATTGAACTGGTATCACTGGAACCCAGGCATTCACTGGAAGATTATTTTTTACAAGTAACATCGGGCAACCAACATGTGGACACTTATACAGATTGAGTTATTCAAGATATTCCGCAGGCCCCGGACCTATATTGCATTCGCAGCGATCACGGGACTAATCGGGATCATCCAGTTCGGCCTGAAACTGGACGGGGATTCCTATGTGGAATTCATGATGCGTGATATCAATTCCTCGATCACCGTAGAGGGAAAGATCCTGAACGGTTACCAGGTCTGTTATATCGTTCTGCAGATACTGCTGGTGCATGTACCCCTGCTGATCGCACTGGTAGCGGCAGATATGATTTCGGGAGAAGCCAATATGGGCACACTCCGACTGATGCTTACCAAACCCATCAGCCGCACACGTTTCCTACTGGCCAAGTTCCTGGCCACTGTAGCGTATACTTTATTGCTGCTGATCTGGCTGGCCGTGATGGCATTGTTCGTGAACATGCTCATCTTTGGTACGGACGACCTGTTCCTGATGAAATCGCAATACGTGGTGCTCCTGAAAGAGAATGATATTTTCTGGCGGTATGTATGGGCTTTTGGTTTTGCAGCATTGGCCATGACCACGGTCGCATCGCTGGGTTTTCTCTTTTCGCTGTTCGCGGAAAACTCCATCGGACCCATTGTGGCCACCATGAGTGTGATCATTTTCTTCACCATCCTGAGTACACTTAATATCCCCATATTCAATGCAATAAAACCATTTCTGTTCACCACGCACATGATCGGGTGGAAGGAATTCTTTGATATCAGGGTAAATGAGGCCAATGAGGCCATTGTAGGCAGCATACAGAACCCGGACAGGATCCTGCGCTCTGCCATAGTGCTGGTAGTGCATATAGTAGGGTTTGTAACAGCAGCCATCTGGATGTTCCGTAAAAAAGATATATTGAGTTAATCATTCAATCAGGGCTTTGGCCTTGTAAAGAAGTGTATATGTTTAGATCGATAAGCTATTTTCTCGTTGTAGTGGCCGGTTCACTGTCATTGACCGTACAGGCGCAGGATATGACAGGACTGATCAGCAAGGTAAAGGCCAAACTTGACCAGGTAAACGATTATGAGGCAGATGGACGGATGAAGACGGACGTTGCTTTTATCAAGGCGCCGGTTGGTAAAGTGAAAGTATATTACAAGAAACCCAATAAGTTCCGCCTGAAAAAGGATGGAGGCATTTCACTGTTGCCCAGGGGTGGGGTGTCGGTAAATATGAATTCGATCATCGCTACTGCAGATTTCATTGCACTGGCCGCAGGTGAGGCATCTGTGGGTGGTACAAAGACCAAAGTGGTGAAATTGCTGCCTGCCAATGAAAGCAACGATATCGTGCTCACCACCATGTATATTGACGAGGCGAATTTATTGGTAAGAAAAGCGGTCACTACCACCAAAGAGAACGGAACGTATGAGATCGAGATGAGTTATGGACAATTCAGTAATTATGGACTTCCTGATAAAGTGGTCTTTAGTTTCAATACCAAGGATTATAAATTGCCCAAAGGCATTACACTGGAGTTCGATGATACGGAAAAGGAACTGACAGAGGCCGAAAAGATCAGGAACAAAAAGGGCAGGGTAGAGATCAGTTATTCCAATTATGTGGTGAACAAGGGCGTTCCCGATTCGGTATTCAAATAAAACAGGCTGATCAGATACACTTTTACAGCGAAACCAGCAGTTGCCATCAGTATCAGAATATTTTTACCTGCCAGCTGCGGCGAAAACTATTGCCGGGTTGCAAAGAGTTGATGCCTTCTTTTTGGGTAAGGTCTCCCGAAGTATTCACGGAGTCGGCAATGCCGCACCATGGCTCAATACAGACAAAATCGGCATTTCGCGCGCTCCAGATCCCCATGTAGGGAAACCCATCGAACTGTAGTTTGATACCATGATCATTTACCAGGTTGCGGATGGCAATGGTATTTGAACGGAGTGACTTGAAAACAAGCGCGTCCCTATAAAATAATTCTTTCAGTAATGGCAGGTGGTCGGTATCCTCCAGGTAGGGTTCCGGTTCTGTTTTGATCAGCCCTTCGGGTGAGAGGGGCCAGACACCTGCATTTTCTTTTTCGCCGAACTCGAGGTAATGGTCAGAGAATTCAGTGCCTTTTACCAACGGCACCGCAAAAGCGGGATGCGCGCCCACAGAGAACCACAATGTTTTGTCGCCTGTATTGTCGACCTCGTAGCTCACCGTGAGTATATTCTCCTTCAGTGAATACAGGATCGAAAAACAGAAATCAAAAGGGTAGATGGCACTGGTCTGCTCATCGGCATGTAAAGTGAATCGGATCTGATGGGCTGATTGTTCGGTAACGGTGAAATCCTTCTCACGGGCAAAACCATGGCGTCCCATCGGGTAGGTATTGCCTTCGAAAGTGTAACTGCCATTTTTTAGACCGCCTACAATGGGAAATAATACGGGGCTTTTTTTGCCCCAGAAAGCAGGATCCGCGCTCCACAGATATTCCTGGTGGTTATCTCGGTGATAAATACTCTGCAGCTCCGCACCCCTGGCGCTGATGCTGATGGTCAACTGATCGTTGGAGATCTGGTACATGGGTGATGGTTCTTATCCTTCGTTCTCTTCGATCCTTTCATCCACCGCATTGGCGATCATGCGGGCACTGATCTTTTTCAGCGGGTTGCGGCGCATGTCGGCATAACCCAGGCGCATCCGGATGATCTCTATGCATTCGAATACCGCGGCCAGGAAAGAACTGTGGTCCGCTTTTCCTTTTCCGGCAATATCAAATGCCGTTCCATGGTCCGGACTGGTTCTTACCACCGGTAACCCTGCCGTATAATTGGTGCCCTCGCCCAGTGCCAGCGATTTGAATGGGATCAATCCCTGGTCGTGGTACATGGCCAGCACAGCATCGAAACGTTCGAACTGTCCGCGGGCAAAAAATGCATCGGAACTGTATGGTCCGAAGACCAGCATATTGTGTTTGGCCTCTTTGATGGCAGGTTTGATGATGGTTTCCTCCTCATTGCCGATCAATCCTTCATCGCCGGCATGCGGGTTCAGTCCCAGTACGGCAATGCGTGGCTTGTCTATGCCAAAATCTTTCTGCAGGCTACTGTGGATGATCCTCAGTTTGCTCAGGATGTTCTCACGTGTGATATGTTTGGCGATCTCGTTAAGGGGTACATGCTCAGTAACCAGTCCTACCCGCATGTTTTCGGCTGTCATCAGCATCACCACATCCGGAACGTTGAACATGGCTTTCAGGTAAGGGGTATGGCCGCTGTACTGGAACGCTTCTGACTGAATATTCTTTTTATGGATAGGGGCAGTGACCAATCCTTGTATAAAACCATCCTTCAGCGCCTGTGTGGCCTGTTGCAGGGAGATCAGTGCATATTTACCACCGATCTCATTCAACTGGCCGGGGGTAATGGCCACTTCTTCTTCCCAGCAATTCACCACGTTCACCTGCTTGGGGTTCAGGCGGTTGAGTTCACGTGCGTTGGCATAGTTGAAAGTATGTTCAGGAAGACTTTTCTTATAGAAATTCAGGCTTTTGTTGCTGGCAAAAACTACCGGTGTACAGATATCGAGCAGGCGGTGGTCTGCCAGGGTCTTGATGATCAGTTCCATGCCTATCCCGTTCAGGTCGCCACAGGTGAATCCAATAACCGGTTTTTGCTGTTCGTTGCTCATGTCAGTTGTTTATGGGGTAAAAATAAGGAGAATAGCGCAGGAAAAGTGGGGGCGGGGGAATTGATAGTCGTGAATCGTGAGTCGTGAGTAGGGGTAAGAATGTCCCACAACTCTGGCCTCCCTACTCACCACTGACCACTCACGACTCACGATTCACGACTCACGATTGACCACCCCTCCCCCAAATGCCCTAATTTTGCCCTAATGCAGTACACGTTAAAGAAATCACTGGGCCAGCATTTCCTGAAGGATGAGTCGGTCTGTAAACAGATCGTAGCCGCCTTGCAGCAGGATGGTTTTACCCAATTATTGGAAGTAGGGCCTGGTGGCGGGGCTTTGACCAAGTACCTGCTGCCATTGCCGGGTATCAGTTTTCGTGCTGTAGAACTGGATGATGAGAAAGTGACCTATCTTGAAAAGACCTATCCTGCCATCCAGGGTAAGATCATTCACCAGAGCATACTCGATATCGATGTGCCTTTTGACGGGGCTTTTACGGTGGTGGGTAATTTTCCTTACAACATCTCATCACAGATACTTTTTAAAGTGCTTGACTGGAAAGAGCAGGTGCCCGTGATGATCGGTATGTTCCAGAAAGAAGTGGCGGAAAGGGTGGTCTCCAAACCCGGCAGTAAAGTATATGGCATACTCAGCGTACTGGTCCAGGTATTTTATGAAGTGGAATACCTGTTCGATGTGCCGCCCGAAAGTTTCAATCCCCCACCCAAGGTCATGAGTGGTGTGATCAGGCTAAAACGGAAATCCACCCTGTTACCGATGAAGAGTGAACGGGCTTTGTTCACCCTGGTAAAAGCCGCTTTTAACCAACGCCGTAAAATGTTAAGGAATTCCCTGAAGAGCTTGTTCGAAGAAGAATTCCTCAAAGATCCCTTATTTGATAAACGAGCAGAACAGCTGGGCATAGAACAGTTTGCCGCATTGACCTTTCAGATGCGGTAAAAGTTCTTCCAGCATAAAAACAGACATGTGAACCCTAAAGTCCTGATAACCGCCAAAGTGCATCCCTGGCTTTTGCAAACCCTTGCCGATAAAGGTTATGAAGTGATCCACCAGCCTGCTATCACGTACGATGAATTGCTGATGCAGATAGGTACGCTCAGTGGGCTGTTCGTGACCACCCGCCTGGTGATCGACCGTAACCTGCTGGAAAAAGCGGACCATCTGCAATGGATCGGTCGTTTGGGCAGTGGTATGGAACTGATCGATACCACTTACGCAGAAAGCCGTGGCATACGTTGTGTAAGCAGCCCGGAAGGTAATCGCAATGCGGTGGCCGAACATGCATTGGGTATGTTGCTGGGGCTGATGAACCGGATCAATAGCAGTCATCTGGAAGTAAAATCGGGCAAATGGATCCGTGATGCCAATCGTGGGGAAGAACTTACGGGCAAAACGGTGGGCATCATCGGTTATGGAAATACTGGCAGTGCTTTTGCCAAAGTATTGTCCTCATTTGACGTGACCGTACTGGCCAATGACCGGTACAGGTCCGGTTTTGCCAAAGACCATGTACGTGAAGCGGGACTGGAGCAGGTAGCCAGGTATGCAGATGTGGTAAGCCTGCATTTACCCCTGACCGATGAGACCAGGCACCTGGCCAACGACGCTTTTTTTGATTCGCTGGAACAGAGGCCCTATTTCCTGAACACATCGCGTGGTAAGGTGGTTGATACCAAAGCACTGATCCGGGCGCTAAAAGAGGGAAAGATCAGGGCGGCAGGACTGGATGTGCTGGAGAACGAAAAACTGGAGACCTATACCCCTGATGAACAGGCCGACCTGGATTGGCTGCTTAACCAGCCTAATGTGATCATCACCCCGCATATTGCCGGTTACAGTCAGGAGGCTTTTTATAAGATGGCCAAAGTGGTGGTAGACAAGCTGGCTATCTGAGTTCTGGCGCTAAACAAGCAAGCCCCTGGTCTTTTTCTACTTTTTAGCTGGTTTTGGGGACTTTAAATCGTTAAAAAATCGCTTTTTCGGGTAAATCTTGGCCGAAATTCTTATTTTTGATACATGCAACGCCGCAGTCAAATGTGGCGTTGTATTTTTTTTGACTCTACTTAAACAGTAAGACTATGAGTGAAGCTACCATGTATGTGACCAAGGAGACGTTTGACAAGATGCGCGAAGAGTTGCAAAAAATGAAAACCGTCGACCGTCCGGCCTCATCCCGCGCCATTGCGGAAGCCCGCGAAAAAGGCGACCTGAAGGAGAATGCTGAATACGATGCGGCCAAAGAGGCGCAAGGCATGCTTGAGGCCAAAATCAAGCAACTGGAAGGAGCGATCGCCAATGCGAAGATCGTGGACACCAGTTCCATCGATACCAGTAAAGTAACCATCCTGACCAAGGTTACCATCACTAATATAGCCACCAAGAAAACGGTGACCTACCAGATTGTAGGCGAGAAGGAAGCCGACCTGAAACAGGGTAAGATATCAGCAGGATCACCTATTGGCAAGGGATTGATGGGTAAGGTCAAGGGTGAGATCGCCGAAATTCAGGCACCTAATGGTATCATGAAATTTAAAATTGAAGACATAACCGTGTAGTAGGGAGGGAACATCTCCTCACTATCCATTGATTCAGGCGCCAACAGTATTGTTGGCGCTTTCTTTTTGCAGTCCGCTCAAAATTTCTGAATTTCCCTGTTACAAATTCCTTTCTTACATGACCATTTTTTCGAAGATCATCGCCGGTGAGATCCCTTCTTATAAGATCGCTGAGAATGAGAAGTTCTTTGCCTTCCTCGACATTTTTCCATTGGTAGAGGGCCATGTGCTGGTAGTGCCTAAAATCGAAACGGATAAGTTCTTTGATGTGGCCGATGATTACCTGGCCGAATGGCTTCTTTTTGCCAAACCCATTGCCCGGGCCATTGAGCGGGCTTTTCCCTGCAACCGTTGTGGTATCAGCGTGGTAGGGCTGGAAGTGCCCCATGCCCATATGCACCTGATCCCCATCAATAGTGCGGATGACCTGAATTTCAACAGACCCAAGCTGAAATTGTCCGCTGAAGAGCTGCAGGCGGTGCAGGCAAAGCTGGTGGCTGCCTTGTAAGGTTTGTGTTGTAGGCCATACTGTTTTTGCAGGAAGGAGCTAAGTCCTTGTTCCCGGAAGCCATGTGCCGATCATGGGTCATTTCTTTACCCTATCGGGGTTTTTGGCGATAAAATCATCCCATCCTTTCAGGCTTTTTGCAGCTTTACCCAGTATAGAAGAGGTCTGGTAGTAATGGCAGAGGGCCACGGCAAGGGCGTCGGTGGCATCAAAATACTGGGGTTTTTCTTCAATATTGAGGATGCGCTGCAGCATCCGCCATACCTGTTCCTTATCGGCATTGCCGTTGCCGGTGATGGATTGTTTGACTTTTTTGGGAGAATATTCTGTTACCAGGATGCTGGCCTGCATGGCGGCAGCAATGGCCACTCCCTGGGCCCTTCCCAGTTTCAGCATACTCTGTACGTTCTTGCCAAAAAAAGGGGCTTCAATGGCAAAACTGGAGGGCTGGTATAATCCGATCAGTTCGCAGACCTTGTTGTGTATCATTCCTAAGCGGGCATAAATGTCTTTCTCTTTGGTCAGTTTCAGCACGTCCATCAACAAAACCTGCGGCTGCCCGTTCTGGATGCGTAACAAGGCATAGCCCATCAGTTGCGTACCTGGGTCAATGCCTAATATGATGTCGGTCTTTTTCATTCTCACAGGTGAAAATACGTTGTTGGAGGGAATGGGCAATGGGGGAGTGGGGAGTAGTCAGTAGTCAGTAGTCAGTAGTGAGTAGTGAGTAGTCAGTAGTGAGTGGTGAGTGGGGAGTCATTAGGGGGTGAGTAAAGGTCCTCACTGCATACTTACTACTGACTACTCACCACTCACGCCCCCCGACTTTTCTATCTGCTGCCGATCACCGTTCTTTGCAACACATAACCAACGACACATCTCCTGAACAGACGAACGAAAATATTCCTGAACTATTTTGTGGGGCCGGTGCTCTTTATCTGGTTGTCTTATTCCATTTACCACCAGATACAGCACCAGGGCGATGTTCAGCAGTCGTGGCACGTCATACAAGCCGCTTTCTATGGCCCCCAGCTGGGTAAATTGATCGTTGTGATGGCACTGATGTTCCTGAACTGGGGTTTGGAAGCACGTAAATGGCAATTGCTGGTGCAGGGGGTGCAGCAGGTATCCCTGGGTCGGGCGTTCCGGGCCGTATTTGCGGGACAGGCGGTGGGCTTCAATACCGTGAACCGGGTGGGAGAAACCGCCGGTCGTGTCCTGTACCTGGACGAGGGAAACCGTCTGCGGGGTATCCTTTTATCGGTAGTGGGCAATATGAGCCAGATCATCGTGACTTTTGTGGCAGGTTTATCGGCACTGCTGTACCTTCGCATATATATACTGGACCAGGGCAGTCACCTGCAGGGTCTTTCTGTATTCTGGCTGGATGGTCTGTTGTATGTGGTTAGTATTGGTATGCTGCTTTTCATGCTGTTGTACTTCAGGTTGTCCTGGTGCATACAACTGCTTGAAAAGATACCCTGGATAGCCAGGCATAAGTTCTTTGTGCAGAAGCTGGAAGATTTTCACTGGAAAGAATTAACAAGGATCCTAATTCTTTCTTTGTTCAGGTACCTCGTATATGTGACCCAGTATGTGTTGTTATTGCAGGTATTTGAGGTACATATTCCCTGGCAGGATGCTGTCTGTCTGATCGCGGTCATGTTTATGGTGCTGGCGATCGTTCCTTCCATTACATTGGCAGAGTTGGGCTTCCGGGGTAAAGTGAGTTTGCAGCTATTCGGTTTGTTGAGTACCAATACGCTTGGCATTGTTGCAACGGCTGCAGGTATCTGGATCATTAACCTGATCGTTCCGGCCATTGCGGGTAGCCTGTTTATCCTGGGAATCAGATTGTTCAGAAATAAATAGTATGGCTTTGAAAAAGTTTGTCCTTCTTTTTTTGTTGATCCCGGCAGTAAGCTGGCAACCGGCGCCTGCTGTTTCTCCCCCTTCAGAATTTTGTGGTGGTATCCGTAATCTGGCATTCCAGGATGCAGAGAACATTGCATACAATGTGTTCTATTCGGTGGTGGGCCTTTACATCAATGCCGGTACGGCGCAGTTCACTGTTACACAGACATACCTCAATAATAAACCGGTTTATCATGTTGTGGGTACGGGTACCTCGAATCCCAGTTACGACTGGATCTTCAAAGTGAGGGATCGTTATGAAAGTTATATTGATACGGCCAACCTGAAACCCATGAAATTCATCCGTCATGTGGAGGAGGGCGGGTTTAAGAAATACGAGAATATTACATTCAACTATCAGGCAAATACAGCAGTGACCACGGATGGTGTATACAAGATTCCCGCCTGTATCCAGGATGTGCTGAGCTCCATCTATTATGCGCGTAATATTGATTACAGCAAATACAAGCCCGAGGAAAAGATCCCTTTCTCCATGTTCCTCGATAATGAGGTATTTAATCTCTACATCAAATACCTCGGTAAGGAGGTCATCAAGACCAAGTATGGAAAATTCAGGGCCATCAAGTTCAAACCTTTGCTGGTTAAGGGAACCATGTTTGAAGGTGGGGAGAAGATGACGGTCTGGGTGAGCGATGATGCCAACCGCATTCCATTGAGGATCGAAAGTCCGATCGTGGTGGGTAGTGTGAAAGTAGATATGATGCAGTACCGGAACCTGCGTTACCCCATGAGTTCCATGATCAGTTTCCGGTAATGTTCTCCTGAACAGTTATTCGAGCTGTATGCGGTTCAACTGTGAATGTCGGTAGGCATACCGGCAGATCAGGATAATGATCAAAGTGGCAATGCCTGTGCCAAACAGTAATCCTCCTATCAAGGACTCATAATCCTTCTGACCGATATAAGCGCCCATGATGATGGAAGCAGCAGAGACCACTCCTGATATGGCTGCGATGATGGCGTTGGCAGTTCGGTTGGAGATCTCAATGCGGGCATTGCAGGTACTGCAATTGGTAACTGAATAGTTGTTCAGCTGAACGAATTTTTTGAAAGGTATGCGCCCGCCACAGCCGGGACAGCATGCTATCTGGTTCTTGGACATTGGATATCGGTTTTGTTGAGAACAATTCCTAGGCCCAAATTAGCGATCCTATTTTTCAAAAAGCAATTAAAATCACCGAATTTGACCGGTGTTATAACGGAAAAAAGCTGTAGACAAATTCTACGGCTTGTAGTACTACAGCTCAGAAAGCTTGCATACTTCCTTCGGCCGGATGCCTTTCTCGGTGTTATGCAGGGTGCAGCATTCGTTCACGGGGTCGTGTTCGAAATAGAGGATATAGTCCTTGTCCACAGCTTCCTGTAAAAAGCTTTTTTTCTCCTGCAGGGTGGTTAGCGGGAACATATCATAGGCCATTACATAGGGTAGGGGAATATGGCCAACGGAAGGCAGCAGATCGGCCATATACACCAGTGTTTTTCCCCCAAAGCTGATCTGGGGCAGCATCATTTTATCGGTATGGCCATTGACAAAACGGATGATTATGTTCTCGGAAAAAGGGATACTGCTTAGCAAGCCATTGGGATCCATGCCCTTTTCCGGAACTTCAATGAACTCCAGCTGGCCGCTTTCTTTGATGGGCAGGATATTTTCTTTCAGGAAAGAGGCTTTTTCCCGGTCATTGGGCGAAGTGGCCCATTTCCAATGGTCCTCGTTGCTCCAGTAGACCGCATTGGGAAACGCCGGTACCAGCAGGTCGCCTTCCCGAACAATACTGCCCCCGCAATGATCAAAATGGAGGTGGGTCAAAATCACATCCGTGATATCGGCCCTGGTAAAACCATGCCTGGCCAGCGATGAATCAAGGGTATCGTTCCCGTGTAGGTAATAGTGCCCGAAGAATTTGGCATCCTGTTTGTCGCCCATGCCATTATCTATGAGAATGCGGCGGTTGCCGTCCTCGATCAGTAAGGAACGCAGTGCCCAGGGACACATATTGTTCTCATCCGATGGGTTCAGTTTGTTCCAGATGCTCTTGGGTACCACGCCAAACATGGCGCCACCATCGAGCTTAAAATAACCGGTATTGATGGTATAGAGTTGCATGTTAATTCACTTGTCCCTGTTTATGGTTCCTTACAGAAGCAAAGATCAGCAATACCAGGCCAATGGCAAAGAAAACCACCAGCGCCAGTACCGAATTCCTTTGTGAACCGCTGATCTCATTGATATAACCGAAGCTGAACATGCCGATCACGATCGCGATCTTCTCGGTCACGTCGTAGAAACTGAAAAACGAAGTGGTATCGTGTGTTTCAGGCATTAATTTGGCATAGGTACTGCGGCTGAGCGACTGGATACCTCCCATCACAAAGCCCACCACTACTGCCAGCCCATAGAATTCATTGATGCCATCCCTGGGTAAGAGGTAGCCGATCACGCATAATACGATCCAGAGCGATACCGTGACCATCAGCGCCCGGAAATTGCCGATCGCATCAGATAGCCTTGCGATGAGGTAGGCGCCCGGAATAGCCACCAGCTGAATGATGAGGATGGCAATGATCAGATTGGTAGTGGGTATGTTCAATTCGCTCTTTCCATACAATGTGGCTGCCAGCATAACGGTCTGCACGCCCATGTTGTAAAAGAAAAAAGCGCCCAGGTACCTTTTCAGTACGGGCATATGGCTCAATTGTTTCCATACTTTGTTCAGCTCGCGGTAGCCATAGGTGAAGATGCTTCCATGATCGCTTTTTTTGGCAAGCGGGGTGCCTTTGGGTAAACGGTTCAGCGCAAACTGTCCAAAGCCCCACCACCAGACGCCTACCAACAGGAAAGATATCTGGGACGCTTTACCTACGGTGATGCCAAACAGGTCAGGCTTCAGTACAAATACGAAACAGATGATCTGCAGGATCACGCTGCCAATATACCCCATGGCAAATCCTTTGGCGCTTACCTTGTCCTGGTCTTCCGGCGCGGCGATCTCGGGCAGGTAGGAATTATAAAATACCAGACTGCCCCAGAAGCCGATACAGGCCATGATCAGGCATACCAAGCCATAGGCCAGGTTATGCGAATCAAAGAAGAACAAGGCACTGCAGGCGATACTGCCCATGGTACAGAAAAAGAAAAGGAACTGTTTTTTATTGCCCTTGTAATCAGCAATGGAGGAAAGCAATGGAGATATGAAAGCTACCACCAAAAAAGCGATGCCCAGGGCATACTGGTAAAGAGAGGTGTTCACGAACTCCCTCCCGAACAGTTGAACCGTATCGTTGGAAGTGGCATCATTGTTATCGCCGGTCACCGCTTCGTAGTAGGCTGGAAATATGGTGGATGTGATGACCAGGTTGTATACGCTGTTGGCCCAGTCGTACATGGCCCAGCCATTGATGACTTTCTTTGGGGCAGTCTTCATGTAGCAGTAGTTGAGAATTAAAAATTAAACATTATTTCTGATATGGCGCAGGTATTCCTCGCTGCTCAGTCATGACGGGGAATCAGGGTTCCCATTCTTAATGCCCAATCCCAATTATTTGAGGTATCCGGTAAGTACCAACGCCAGCAGAACTGCACCAACGATCACCCGGTACCAGCCAAACAGCCGGAAACCGTGTTTCTGCAGGAAACCGATGAAGAATTTGATGGCCAGTAAGGCCACGATAAAAGCCACGAGGTTACCCACTGCCAGTACCATCAGGTTATGTTTGTCGAACAACAGGTCGGGACTGTCCTTATACGCTTTCAGCAACTTGTAACCGGTTGCAGCGGCCATGGTGGGTACCGCCAGGAAAAATGAGAATTCTGCGGCCAGGTTACGTGTCAGTTTCTGCTGCATACCTCCTATGATACTGGCCGCACTGCGGCTGATACCGGGGATCATGGCCACACATTGCCAGATACCGATGGTGAAGGCTTTGAAGAAACTGATGTTTTCTTCTTTCTCGATGGTGTGCTGTTGAAAGAGCTTGTCAATGAACAACAGGATAAAACCACCCACCAGCATGGTAATGGAGACCGTTAACGGGCTTTCCAGCAGTTCGTCGATCTTGTCTGAAAAAAAAGCGCCCAATGCCAGCGCCGGTATTACGGCAACGATCAGTTTGAAATAGAAATTGAAACGGTTCAGCGGAAAAAATTTTTTCCAGTACAGTACCACCACAGAAAGTATGGCGCCGAACTGGATGGCCACTTCGAACAGTTTGGTAAAAGGGTCGCTGGAGATCTGCAGGAAAGAACTGGCAATGATCATATGCCCGGTGGAAGAAATGGGCAGGAACTCGGTAAGGCCTTCTACAATGGCAATGATCACGGCTTCAAAAATCGTCATAGTTGGGTAGTTTGAGTGGATGAGTGGATGAGTGAATGAGTGAATGAGTGAATGGACAATACAATGTAGATAGGATACATTCACTCATCCTTTCAATACAATAAAAGCGGTGCTGGCACCGCTTTTATTGTATTGAGTTTTTTCGGGAGATCGCATCTGTGCCGGGTTTAGGCAGCTTTAGGTTTTTTGAAGATGGCATAGATCTCTATCAGCAGGCCCAGTACGATCAGGATAGGGGCAATGGTGATACGGGTAGTGCCATATACCTCATTGGTATCAAATACTTTTGGGTCAGCACTTTTGCCGCCGCTCATCAGGAACATGCCCAAGGCAATCACCGCACCACCGATCAGCATCCAGGTATAATTGTCCTTGGTAAATAAGGTTGAGTTTACGTTTTGTTTTTGCTCGCTCATGGTATTGTTTTGTAAGAGTGTAAGATAGGATTTTAGTTTGGGGTTTGGGGTTTGGGGTTAGTAGGAGGTTGCAAAAAAACACCCAACCCCAAACCCCAAACTCCAAACTGCTAATATAAATCGTCCAGTTTCATCTTCAGGTATTTCATCACGCTCCTGTGTGTGCTGTAAACGGAGATGCCGATGCCGAGAACGATGAGTCCGCCAAAGAGAATAAGGGTGAGTTTGGTGTCGCGCACCGCTTTTAATGGTTCGAACTGGCTTTCTGCCCAGCTGATGATCGAGAAAAGCAGTACGATGGCGATGCCTGAACTGATCAGTCCATTGATCAGCGCCCGGATATTCAGCGGTTTTACGATGAAACCACGGGTGGCTCCCACCATCTGCATGGTTTTGATCAGGAATCGGTTACTGAACATGGCCAGGCGGATCGTATTATCGATACTGAAAGTTACGATCAGGCATAGGATGATCGCCACCACCAGGAATACCAGGCCTATTTTGGAAGCCCTCTCATTCAGGTTGTTCACCAGCTTTTGCGGATATTTCAGGTCGGTGATCTGGTTGCCATATACGGCCATCAGGTTGGCCGAGATCCTGGCCAGGCTGTCGTTGTTCACGTAATTGGCCTTGGCATAAAAATCAATGCTCTCCGGCAGGGGGTTATCTTTCAGTATCTGCGCCCAGTCCTCATTGTTCTCACTGTTCCAGATCTGCCGGGCCATGGTCTTGTCCACATAGGTCACATTCTTGGCAAAAGGCTGGTTGGCTATGTATTGCTGTATCTGGCCGATCGTATCCTTGTTCTGTGTACGGAGATAGGCGCTCAGTCGGATATCTTCCTTGAACGCATTTCCTACCGAGTTGATGTTGAGAAAAAACCAACCCATGATACCCATGATCAGTAATACCAGCGCCACACCGATAATGCTGTACAGGTAATTGGGTTTACTCCGTTTCATGGATGATTTTCCGATAACTGACATTCTTGCAAAAAATTTAATGTGTTTGGGTCAGGAAACAGGGGCCGGACCGGGACAAATGTACGGTTTTGAAGCCTAAAGACTTACATTTGCAGCCACCCTAACGATCAATTTGCTGTTGAAAAATAGCGCATTCCTGCCGGAATTGGGTTAAAGAATTGTTAGGATTCCCCTGCCCGATACCGGCTCTTGCAGCCGCTGTTGTTGTACCTGCCGGCAGGCAAACGGTTCAATATCCAGCAAAATCAGCAACAACTAAGTAAAACTCCCGTTAACGGACAAAGAATATGGAATACGATTTCAGGAAAATTGAAAAAGAATGGCAGGCACAATGGAAACAGAACGGTGCCTATCGTGTAAAGAATGACTTCAGCAAGCCGAAATGTTATGTGCTGGATATGTTCCCTTACCCCAGTGGCGCTGGTTTGCATGTGGGGCATCCCCTGGGTTATATCGCTTCGGATATCTACAGCCGTTACAAAAGACTGAAAGGATTCAATGTATTGCATCCCATGGGGTATGATGCATTCGGATTGCCCGCAGAACAATATGCCATTGAACATGGTGTACATCCCGCCAAAAGTACCGTACAGAATATCGACACCTTCCGCAAACAGCTGGACAATATCGGATTCTGTTATGATTGGGACCGTGAAGTGCGTACCTGCGAACCGGGTTATTATAAATGGACGCAATGGATCTTCCTGCAACTTTTCAATAGCTTCTTCAACCGGGCAACACGCAAAGCAGAACCGATCTCGGAACTGACAGCTGAATTTGAAAAGAATGGCAATACGGGGCATGCATGTCCCGGCGATGCCAGCATCAGCTTTACTGCGGAACAATGGAAGGGGTACACAGAAAAAGAGAAACAGGACGTATTGATGAACTACCGCCTGGCATTCTGCGGTTACGGCGAAGTGAACTGGTGCGAGGCCCTGGGAACCGTACTGGCCAATGATGAAGTGGTGAATGGAGTGAGCGAACGCGGCGGACATCCGGTAGTGAAAAAGAAACTGCGCCAATGGTACCTCCGCATCACTGAATATGCGGATCGTTTGCTGGAGGGTTTGGAGACCATCGAATTCTCCGAAGCCATGAAAGAGATGCAGACCAACTGGATCGGTAAATCGTATGGGGCTGAGATCGATTTTAAGATCGTGAGTGGTGAGTCGTCAGGCGTGAGTGAGCAAGTTACTGCGCACACTTCACCACTCACCGTCTACACCACCCGCCCCGATACCATTTTTGGTGTGGATTTCATGGTCATCGCGCCCGAACATGAACTCATTGAGAGCATCACTACGCCTGGGCAGAAACAGGCAGTGGAGGAATACATCACGTATGTAAAAAGCCGCAGCGACCGAGAGCGACAGGCCGAGAAAAAGATCAGCGGTTGTTTTACAGGGGCCTATGCGGTGAACCCGTTCAACGGAAAACAGATCCCGATCTGGATCTCTGAATACGTGCTGGCCGGATATGGAACCGGAGCCATCATGGGTGTGCCCTGTGGTGATGAGCGCGATCATAAGTTCGCCAAACATTTCAATATCCCGATCACCAATATCATCGGTGAACAGTATAACGGTGTGGATGCCAACCCCACCAAAGATGCTAAACTGGAGAACAGTGAGTTCCTGGATGGGGTAGTGATGCGTGACGCCATCGGCATTGTGAATGCGAAGCTGGAGGAAATGGGGATCGGTAAAAAGAAAGTGAATTACAAGATGCGTGATGCCGCTTTCAGCCGCCAGCGTTATTGGGGTGAACCTTTCCCGATCCAATGGAAGAACGGGGTGGCCGTTCCGCTGAATGAAACGGAATTACCTTTGCTGCTTCCGGAAGTGGACAGTTACAGCCCGGGACCGGAAGGTGAGGGCCCACTGGCCAATATCCCGGCCTGGGTAGCCAAAGAGCTGGAAACGAATACCATGCCCGGTTATGCCGGCAGTAGCTGGTATTTTCTGCGGTATATGGATCCGCACAATACCGAAACTTTCTGCGACCGGAAACTGAGTGATTACTGGAATCAGGTAGACCTGTATATCGGCGGAACCGAACATGCCGTGGGGCACCTGCTGTATAGCCGTATGTGGACCAAAGTATTGTTCGATCTGGGACATATCGGTTTCGACGAACCTTTCCGAAAACTGTTGAACCAGGGTATGATACAGGGTAGTTCGCGATTTGTGTATCGCCTGAAAGGAACACAAAAGTTTGTATCGCTTGGCCTGATCAATAACAAAACCTACGAGCTTGACCAGACGGATCCGATCCGTGTTGATGTAAATTTTGTAGATGGCGTTGAGCTTGACCTGGAAGCGTTTAAGAAATGGCGGAATGGAGAGTATGCCAATGCCGAATTCATTTTGGAAGATGGAAAATATATCTGCGGTTCAGAGGTTGAGAAGATGTCCAAGTCCAAGTTCAATACCGTAAACCCGGATGACCTTGTAGATAAATTCGGCGCCGATACGTTCCGTATGTACGAGATGTTCCTTGGCCCGGTAGACCAGAGTAAACCCTGGGATACCAAGGGTATTGAAGGGGTACACCGTTTCCTCAAAAAACTCTGGCGTTTGTTCTTTGATGAAGTGAAGGGTAAGATCTGGACCGATGAAAAAGCCACTGCCGAGGAACTGAAAGTGTTGCACCGGACCATCCGTAAGATCGAGGAAGACACCGAACGGTTCAGTTTTAACACTGCGGTCAGTGCCTTTATGATCTGTGTAAATGAACTGTCAGACCTGAAATGCCATAAGCGTGAAATACTGGAACCGCTGGTGATCATGGTCACTTCTTACGCTCCGCACATCAGTGAAGAGCTCTGGAAGGCGCTTGGCAATGAAAATTCTGTGCTGGATGCCGCATTTCCTACATATGAAGAAAAATATACGATCGAATCTTCGAAGGAATATCCTGTGAGTATCAACGGGAAAGTGCGTACCAATATTAACATTGCTTTAGATGCAACTGCGGAGCAGGTTCAGGAAATTACACTGGCCAATGAACTGGTGCAGAAATGGATGGAGGGCAAGGCCCTGAAAAAATTCATTTTTGTGAAAGGGAAAATGATCAATGTGGTTATTTAGGTCTGAACTTTTGAAAGGTTTGGAACTTTTCAAAAGCAAACTAAAACTCCGTATAATGAAGAGAAATTTTACACTGACAGCTATCCTTTGTGCCGTTCTTTTTGTGAACATAGCCAAAGCCACTGATCACAAGGATTCTGTGCAGCAACAGCTGAAGGCCAAACTGGAGTTGATGGAAAAACATATCCAGCAATTGCAGGCCGAAGTGAGGATACTTCGTGAATCTGATCGTACACAACAAGCCGAGTTGACCGCTATCAAAGAGGCAGCGCCCGCTGCCAGGACCAAAAAACTGGTCATCGACCGAAGGGGCAGCAAACAGGCCAGTTTTCAGTAACAAAATAGCACGACCGATTTGGGAGCACCATGCCCAAAGCGGTCGTTGAAAACCGGGGTTCCTTTTCTTGCCGCTGCGATAGTAACTTTACGGCATGTTACCACAATTGCTTCAACAATACCAGCCGGATTTTTCTCCTGTCGTTCCATTTGATCCGGCAAATGACCGATTATCACTGCTGGATTTTACCGAAACCAATACCGATCTTACGGCCCATGTAGTAGAAGATACCGCAGTATTCTCTGCCTTTGTTTCAGCACAGCTGGAAGCAGCAGGTGCGCGTTATGGCATTGGCGGTTACAATGAGCACCGTACCGTTTATAGCAGAAGCAGGGTGTTTGATGCACCTGCCGGCGAGGAACCGCGGCGCTTACACCTGGGGATTGATATCTGGGGCAAAGCTGGAACATGTGTATATGCACCGTTGGCTGGACGGGTGCACAGTTTTGCTTTCAATGACCGCTTCGGTGATTATGGTGCCACGATCATCTTGCAACACCGTTTGGAGGATCAGCTGTTTCACACACTGTACGGACATTTATCTGTTCAGGACCTGGATGGATTGACCGAAGGCAAAACGATTCAGGCAGGCGAACTGATCGCTCATTTTGGCGAACCTGCCGAGAATGGCCATTGGCCGCCACACCTGCATTTTCAGCTGATCGTAGAAATGGGAGAGAATATAGGTGATTATCCCGGCGTGTGTAAGTTCAGCGAAAGAGAAAACTACCTTTCTAATTGTCCCGATCCGGACCTGATACTGGATATGATGCGTTTTGCTGTTCCTGCAAAGTAATGGTAAGAGGCAATTGACCTTAGCTGGCCCCATATAATTTCACCAATATCTCCCATTCATCTGCAAGAGGCAAGCTGCAGGGGGCTTTACCGGCCCTGCTGTACCAGTAGCGGGCATTGCCCTCGTCGCCCTCTTTTCGGTGCAGGTAAGCATGGATATGTGCCGAAGATGGGTCGTTCAGGTCGTTGATCAAATCGTGGGCCTTGTGCCAGTCGCCCCTGGCATCGTACCACAAACTTTGCAGCTGCACGCTGATCCCTTCCGGAACTTGCCCTGCTGCTACTGCATGAAGAAAATCGGGGTAACGCATGGTTAAAATTACGAAAACCAGCCATTGTTTTTCTGACAAGCGTGCCAGTCAGCATATATCCAGCAGAACAGCTAAGAATTCGTAAGCTCTGCCGGATTTTGTAGTTTTGACGTTCTATGGCCAATAGCAACCTGAATACCGATCCCTCTAACCTGAGTTCTGCGGATAAGGAGTTTGAGAATACGATACGTCCCAAAGAGATCGATGATTTCTCCGGTCAGCCACAATTGATCGAGAACCTGGTCATATTTATCAAAGCTGCCAAGATCAGGGGCGAAGCGCTGGATCATATTCTGTTTCACGGTCCGCCCGGCCTGGGTAAGACCACATTGAGCCGTATTGTTGCCAATGAGCTGGGTGTGAACATCAAGGAAACTTCCGGACCGGTGATCGAGAAACCCGGCGACCTGGCGGGACTGCTTACCAACCTGCAACCCAATGATGTATTGTTCATTGATGAGATACACCGGTTAAGTACAGTGGTGGAAGAATACCTGTATGCTGCCATGGAAGATTTCCGGATCGATATCATGATCGATAGCGGCCCTAATGCACGCAGCGTTCAGATCAACCTGAACCCGTTCACGTTGGTGGGAGCCACTACCCGAAGCGGACTGCTTACGGCACCGCTCCTGTCTCGTTTCGGTATCAAATCCAGGCTGGAATATTACCAGGCAGATACGTTGAAGAAGATCATTGAAAGAAGTGCCGCCATTCTGCAGACAAAAATCACCACAGATGCCGCTTTTGAGATCTCGCGTCGTAGTCGTGGTACACCACGTATTGCCAACAGCCTGTTGCGCAGGGTTCGTGATTTTGCACAGGTGTTGAATGATGGTAAAATTGATCTGGGTATCACCCAGCATGCCTTGAAAGCGTTGAACGTAGATGAGCACGGGCTGGATGAAATGGATAACCGGATCCTAGCTGCCATTATCGATAAGTTCAAAGGGGGCCCTGTTGGCTTGACCACGATCGCCACTGCTGTTGGCGAAGAAGCAGGAACACTGGAGGAGGTATATGAACCGTTCCTGATTCAGGAAGGTTTCCTGCAGCGCACACCCCGTGGCCGTGAAGTGACCGCCAAAGCCTATGAACACCTGGGGCGCTCTCCGTTAACGGGTAACCAGCCCAACCTGTTCAGCTAAAAAAAGGCCCCACAAATTGTGAGGCCTTGATAATAATTATTTCAGAACCGGTTAAGGCGCCACAAGGCGGAAACCGTTGCCGTGAATATTCACGATCTCAATATTACTGTCCTCTTTCAGGTATTTACGGAGTTTGGCAATATATACGTCCATGCTGCGGCCATTGAAATAAGTGTCGCTGCCCCAGATCTTTTTCAGGGCGCGTTCGCGGGGAAGCAGGTCGTTCTTATGTTCTGCCAGCATCTTCAGCAGTTCATTCTCTTTGGGCGAAAGGGTTTGCGTAACACCATCATGTCTCAGCTCGCGCAGTTTGGGGTTGAAATGATACTTGCCTAGGTCGAATTCCACATTATCACTTACGCGGTTCTCTTCCTCATTCCGTTTCAGGATGGCTTTGATCTTTAAGAGGAGTACTTCACTGTCGAATGGTTTGGTGATATAGTCATCCGCACCCAGTTTATACCCCTGGATGATATCATCCTTCATGGTTTTGGCACTGAGAAAGAACAGTGGGATATCAGGATCCACATCGCGTATTTCCTCTGCCAGGGTAAAACCATCCATATTCGGCATCATCACATCGAGCAGGCAGATATCAAATTTCTCGCGCTGGAAAGCGGCAAGGCCCAAGCGGCCATCCCTTTCCAGGGTAACATCATATTCATTCAACTCCAGGTAGTTCTTTAACACCATACCCAGGTTGGTATCATCTTCGCATAACAGTATTTTGTTCTTTCTGTCTTCCATGGTAATCAATTATTTAACGTGAAATAAAGATAAAACAAAGCGAATTCACTTCCGCTTGACGCAATCTTTTGTTAAAACGACCGCTATTCTGAATGAAAAGTTAAACATTTCTGCACAGCCGGGAACCGATCGGACCATTTTATTTCAGCAGGTGCTCGAAACGTTTGTCAGTGAGACTTTTCAGGAAAGCGACCAGGTCTGCCTTTTCCTGTCGCGTAAGTCCTAGTGGTACTGCAACCCTATTGTCCATATTGATGGGGTTCAGTACAAAAGCGCCTGTGTTATTGTAATATTCCACCACTTCTTCCAGGGTTTTGAACATGCCGTTATGCATGTAGGGGCCCGTTACCGCCACATTGCGCAGACCGGGCGTTTTGAATTTACCCAGGTCTTCTTTTTTACCGGTGACCTTGTACCTGCCTGGATCGTTCAGGCCCTTACCGTCGTAAAGGCCGATATTTAGGAACTCATCGGTGGTGAAATCCTGCATGCGGTGGCAGTCGAAACATTTGGTCTTTTCGCTGATGAACAATTTTCTTCCCCTTTCCTCCTGTTCGGTCATCTGGGTACTATCGTCGAAAGAAAGGTCAAATCGGCTGCTGTCGGTTTCCAGTGTTTTTTCAAAAGCGGCAAAAGCAACTGCCAGATTGTTAGCATTGGGAACTGCGCCGAATGTCCGGAGAAAAAGTTCCCGGTAAACCTTGCTTTGGTTCAGTCTGGCCACAGCTTCCTTAATGGGTAATCCCATCTCATCGGGATGGGCGATGGGCATCAGCGATTGTTGCTCCAGTGAACCTGCCCTTCCATCCCAGAAAAAATAAGGACGGTTTTTCATGTTCAGAACAGGCGGTGTGTTACGGGTGGTGGGTCTGCCGTAGATACCCATACTGAAAGCGACCGTATCTGAAAAACCATATTCGGGAATATGGCAGCTGGCACAGCTGATGGATGAATCTTTCGAGAGGATCTTTTCGTGGAACAGTTGCTCGCCCAGTTTTGCTTTTGACAGGACCTTCGGTGGCGCAGAAAAAGCTACCAGCAGGTAAACAGTTATGGATACAAGGGAAAGCAGCCCTGTTTTTTTCATGTTGCAAAGGTAAAACAGAACCAGATTCACTAAAATTGTGTTTTAATTTGTATCGATAAAACAAACAGACATGTTATTGACGCCGGACAATAAGCTGAAAAAACTAATCGTGATCGGTGATCGGGTATTGATACGTCCTTCAAAGGCAGATGCCCAGACCGCCAGTGGTCTGTACCTGCCACCGGGTGTGCAGGAAAAAGAAAAGGTACAGCAAGGATACGTGATCAAGACAGGTCCTGGTTATGCCATACCCATGCCCGTGGATGATGAACCCTGGCGCTCGGAAGAAGAGAGTGTGAAATACGTTCCCCTGCAGGCACGTGAGGGCGACCTGGCCATTTTTCTGCTGGGCGGCGCCACAGAAGTGATGTACGAGGGAGAAAAATATTTCATTGTACCGCAAAGCGCGATCTTGTTGCTGGAGAGGGAAGAGGACCTGTAATAGTATCTCCGTTTAGTATTGCAACCAGGAGTTTTTGTTTTCAGCACATCATACCAACGATTTTTATGAAAAACCAGGCAGATTTTTTGGAGATAGTCAACACAGGTTACCAGTTCAAAGGCGACCGCGTTAAAATAGGCAGCGCCATGCTGGAGGGTGAAGTGGTGGCGGGCGCGGATGTATTTCTTCCGCTGCGTACGCTGAACCGCCACGGATTAATAGCCGGTGCTACCGGTACAGGTAAGACCAAAACCCTGCAGATGCTCAGTGAACACCTGAGCGATAACAGCGTTCCGGTATTGCTCATGGATATCAAAGGAGATCTCAGCGGTATTGCAGCCAGTGGTGCCATGAACGATAAGATCAAAGAACGTTGCCAGTTGATACAGGTGGATTGGCAACCTGCGGCTTTTCCAACAGAACTTATGACGCTGAGCAATGAGAAAGGCATTCGCTTGCGGGCAACGGTAAGCGAGTTCGGGCCGGTATTACTGAGTAAGATATTGGGCCTGAACGATACGCAGGCCGGACTGGTATCCATGATCTTCAAATACTGTGATGACAACCAACTGCCTTTGCTCGATCTGAAAGATTTTATCAAAGTATTGCAGTTCGTGGGTAACGAAGGGAAGGCTGAGATCGAAAAAAGCTATGGTAAAATATCCACCACCTCAACCGGAACCATCCTGCGTAAAGTGATTGAACTGCAACAGCAGGGTGCTGATGTGTTCTTTGGAGAGAGAAGTTTCGAAGTGGAGGACCTCATGCGGATCAGCGATGATGGCAGGGGTATGATCAATATTATCCGTGTTACCGATATGCAGGACAGGCCCAAACTGTTCTCCACTTTCATGCTGCAGCTGCTGGCCGAGTTGTACGCTACCTGTCCGGAAGAAGGTGACCTGGACAAACCCAAACTGATCCTTTTTATTGATGAGGCGCATCTCATATTCAAAGAAGCTACGGAAGCTTTGATGCAACAGATAGAGACCGTGATCAAACTCATCCGTTCGAAAGGAGTGGGCATTTATTTCTGTACACAGAATCCGCAGGATATACCGGCGCCGATCCTGAGCCAGCTTGGGTTAAAAGTACAGCATGCCTTACGGGCCTTTACGGCCGCTGACAGGAAAACGATCAAACAGGCGGCAGAGAATTTTCCCGAAACGGAATTCTATCAAACGGATGAGCTGTTGACACAAATGGGCATTGGCGAGGCCCTGGTAACCCTTCTGAACGAAAAAGGTATACCCACGCCATTGGTGCATACCCTGCTTTGCCCGCCACGAAGCAGGATGGATGTATTGAGTGAGGATGAGATCCAGTCGCTTGTATCCGCCAGTAAACTGGCTTCCAAATATGCCAAAGAAATAGACAGTGAAAGCGCCTACGAAATACTCAATGCCAAATTACAGGAAGCTGCTGAACGTACAGGGACTGCAGAGGCACCCCAGTCTGGGAAACGTGTGGTGAAAGAGGAAAGCTTTTTCGATAACCCGGTAGTGAAGCAAGTGGGAAGGACCGCCGCCAGTGTGATCACCCGCAGTTTACTGGGTGCGTTGGGACTGGGTGGCAGAAGCCGTAAACGAAACCTATGGTAACCATCAGGGCTTCAGGTGAATGATCTCCTGCTCATCTATGTGGATGATCTCTTCTGTTTGCAGGAAGTCGAGAACCGCCCAGATCTTCTCTTTGCTGAATTGTCCCAATTGTTTTATCAATAGGGTTACAGCGATACCTGCCTGCGCATTTTGTTTGATCCCTTGCTCTATCTGCAGGAATTCTTCGGGTGATATGGCTTTTCTTTTACGGGTAAGGCAGTTGTCGCAGTTACCGCAGTCCTTACTTTTGGTGTCACCAAAATAAGTAGAGATATACCTGCTTCGACATTGTTCCGGTAATAATATGTATCGTATCATGTTCTCTACCCGTTCGATGAACTGCTGTTTTCTTTCCAGGTAGCGGTCCTGGTTGATCTGCAGGTATTGTGCCGGGGCACGGTTCAGCAGAAAGTGGATCTGCGGGGTGTCTTTTTGCGGCAGATATTCGATGATACCAAAGGATTGTAACAGTAACAGCTGTTTCTGTATCTCCTCTATCGATAAACGGCAAAGCCAGGCCAGTTGTTTTTCATGAACAGATACCCGGTTGTCAAAAATACCTTCATAGGTTCGTAGCAGGCACCGGATCAGGTTCTCTGTTTCCGGGTGACTCTGTTCAAACTGTTCTATGGATTCGCGGGTGGTATTGAAGTTTACCTGGGAGGGCAGGAAGATGCTTTCTGAAAAAGTGATATGTCCCTCCTGTTCCAATACTTTCAGGGTATTGATCACCAGCATGCTTTCCAGTTTGAAATTCTTCACGAATTCCAGCAGGTCAAAATCGAAATACTGTCCTTCTCCCACACCTACTGGTATCTGTAGGTAGTCGGCCAGTGCCTGGTAAACCCGTTTTATTTCGGGTACTGGCGGGAAACGTTTGTCCGGTAAACTTCTCAGGTTGTCAATACCGTCGGGCTGGTAGATCTGGACGGCATAGGATCTTTTGCCATCCCTGCCTGCTCTACCTGCTTCCTGGTAATAGTTTTCAAGACAGTCGGGGATATCATAATGGATCACGCTGCGAACATCTGCTTTGTCGATACCCATTCCGAATGCATTGGTGCAGACCATTACCCTTACCCGGTTCTGTATCCAGGCTTCCTGTTTCTGCGTGCGTTGTTCCTGCGATAATCCTGCGTGATAATGATCGGCCTGAATGTTTTGCAGGTTCAGCAGGTAGGCCAGTTCCTTGGTTTGTTTTCGGCTGCTGCAATATACAATGCTGCTGCCGGGTACATTGTTCAGGATATCCTGCAGCTTGTTGATCTTGCTGTCCACACAAAAACTACTGTAAGAGATATTCGGTCTTTCAAATGACTGGCGGAAAACTTTCGGATGATGCATTTTCAGTTGCACCAGTATGTCTTCCTGTACCACTGGTGTGGCCGATGCGGTAACGGCTATCAGTGGTATTCCCGGAACTTCTTCCCGCAACTGCGCAATGCGTAAATAGGGCGGACGGAAATCATAGCCCCACTGCGATACGCAGTGCGCTTCATCCACTACCACCAGTGAAACATTCATTGCCGGTAGGTATTCTTTGAACAAGGCTGTTTCCAGTCGTTCGGGCGACAGGTATAGAAAGGTGAAATCGCCATGTGTGGCCTGCTGTAATATCTTTTTCACCTCATAGTATGCCAGGCCGCTGTGCAGGGCAACGGCAGGGATCCCTTTTTGTTCAAGGCCGTTCACCTGGTCCTGCATCAGGGCGATCAGAGGACTGATGACCAGGCACAACCCATCCATCATGAGTGCAGGAACCTGGTAACAAATGGATTTGCCACCACCGGTCGGCAATAAGGCCAGCGTATCATTCTCTTCCAGTATGGACCGGATGATCTCTTCCTGCATGGGGCGGAACTGTTGGTGTTTCCAGTACTGCTGTAATATGGAAAGGGGAGAGGGCATCGGCTAGTGGTGAGACGTGAGACGTGAGGCGTGAGTCGTCAGTCGTGAGTTTTTAGTGAGGTGATCATTTTTGACAGCATCTGAAAACAGTGGGTCATATTCTTTTTTTCTTGTGTCAGATATTCCTGATGGATATAGCCAAGTTCAATGGCTATATCCAATGCGGTATCTATTTCAATAAGCGAACCTCGTGAAATTTTGGAAAACCGCTTTCTTTCGGTTTCGGATTTTCTTGAAAAACCTTCGGCTATATTCAAATGTACAGAAACGGCTGCTCTTCTGAGCTGTTGCGTCAAAGCGTATTTCTCCTCAGGCGGGAATGATCGGGTGCTTTTATATAAGCAGACGGTCAACTCCCTTGATGCAGAAAAGATTTCTAAGTGCGTGTGTGATAATTCGAGAAACATAAAATATGTTTATCTCAAATTACTTTATCCTTCAACCTAGTTATTAAGTATTTATACCTAATTCACTCACTGACTCACGTCTCACGCCTCACGACTGACGATCAGACCACTTTTTTGAAATTCAGCCTCACAGAATTGATCGCCAGTACCACATCGCTCAATCCCATCATCAAAGCTCCGAATGTGGGACTGAGAAAACCCAATGCGGCAACAGGTATGGCCACAATATTGTAGGCAAATGCCCAGAACAGGTTTTGTTTGATGGTGAGGTAAGTGTGTTTGCCCAGCCCTAGTGATAAGGGTAAATGTTTCAACCCATGGTTCATTAATACCACCTGTGCGCTCTGCATGGCTATCTGCGAAGCATCACTTAAGGAGATCCCTACCGTGGCTTTGGCCAGCGCGGGTGCGTCATTGATGCCGTCGCCTACCATAGCAGTAGGGGCAAGCTGGTTCAGTTCCGCTATCTTATCCAGTTTTTGCTGTGGCGTTTGTTCGGCATACACTTCGTCGATGCCTAATACAGCCGCCACCTGTTGACATTTCTCCTGCTGGTCGCCACTTAATAAAATGAGTTTGATGTTCCTTGCTTTCAGCAGTGTGATTACTTGCTGTGCTTCGGGCCTGATCTCATCAATGGTATCGATGGTGCCTAATAACTGACCATTCTTCAGCACATAGATGCTATGGCTCCGGTCGCTGGTGATGGTTTCCGCTATTTTGTAGGAGCCTGCCTGGAACCGGTTGCCTTCCTTGTCCTCGGCCTGCATGCCGACCCCTTTGATCTCTTCGATCTTGGCCCAGCGGATGTCATCTTTGGTTTTCCATTCTTTGGCAATGGCTTTGGCAATGGGATGGCTGGCATATTTTTCCAGTGAATAGGCGATGCGTTTAAATGCATCCTGTGCTGAAAGGGATGGCTGGGAAGCAGTTATTTCCTGTATAGCGGACTGATCGTTGCTTATAGCAAAACCTGCAATACTGAACTGGCCTGTGGTAAGTGTACCCGTTTTATCGAAGACCACCTGTTTGATGCTTTTGAAGATCTCCAGGCTTTTTGCGTTCTTGAACAGAACACCGTTCCTGGCCGCACGTCCCAGTCCAACCGCTATGGCAGCAGGCGTGGCCAGTCCCATGGCACAAGGGCAGGAAATCACCAGCACCGCGATGGCCCTTAATAAACTGGTACTGAAAAGCTGATCGGCGAACAGGTAGTTCACGAAAAATGTGACCACTGCAATGCTTACGACCGTAGGGACAAATATGGCGCTGATTTTATCGGCCAGTTGCTGTACCGGAGGTTTTTCCGTTTGTGCCTCTTTTACCATTTTCAGGATATTGGCCAGTACGGTATCTTCTCCTACAGCGGTTACATATGCTTTTAGAGTGCCGCTGTCCAGCAAGCTGCCGCCGATCAGTTTGTCGTTCATTTTTTTCTCCACTGGCGTACTTTCTCCACTGATGATCGCCTCGTTCACACTTGCTTCACCCCAGAGTACCTTACAATCCATAGGAACGGTTTCGCCGTTTTTGATCAGCAGTATATCGCCCACTTTCAAGTGACTGCTTTCAACAGGGAAAACGTGTTCGTTATGCTGGTCATCGTAAGCGATCATGTTGGCCATCACTTTCTGACTGACGGCTAATTTTCTTAAAGCCGCCTGGGTAGATTCCACTGATTTATCTTCCATCCAGTTGCCCAGGAAAACCAGGGTAAGTATGGTAGCAGTGGTCTCATAGAACAGGTATTGTTCCGCTTCACCAATAATAGTGCCATATAAGCTGTACCCGAAAGCGGCTATGGCACCCAACGCAATCAGTACGTTCATGTTGGGGATGCCTTTCAGAACACTTTTAATGGCGCTGCGGCCAAAAAAATCCATCCCTACGATGAACACGGGAAGGGTCAGCGCGATCTGTACATAGGGATTCATCAGCGCATGAATATGCATGCCGGGTATCATATGCAGCATCAAAGGCGCAGTAAATACGAAACAGAACAGGAAACGCTGGAAGTGATTGGTGAAAAAACGTTTTTTTCCGGGTTGTCCATTGGGTTCCCCGGTTACTACATGGTAACCCAGTCCTTCAATGCCCTTTGCTATTGCTTGTTTGGTCTTGCCGGTCTCGATCTCAAAACTTACATCGCCGCCGATGAAATTCACTTTTACCTGCTGTAAGCCCTGCTCCTGAAGATATTTGTCAATGGTGAGCGCACAGTTGGTGCAGCTCATGCCTTCTACTTTCCAGTTTACTTTTTCCACAACAAAAAGTTTACGATTGGTTACTGCAAAGATACTGCCCGGCTAACTGGCAATATTTCGAAATTGGGATTATAAATACAGCATCGTTTCAAATCCTTATCCTCTGCCGCTTATCTTTGCCACATGGATGCAATCTTTACGTTGGCGCAGATCAGGCAGGTGGCTGCCGCTTTGTGGAAGGAAGGGAAGACCAAAAAGGTATGGGCTTTTCATGCGGCCATGGGAACGGGAAAGACCACGTTCATCCATGCATTGTGTGAAGAACTGGGGGTAAAGGCATCTATCAGCAGTCCCACATTCGCCATTATCAATGAATACATCAGCCCGGTGGCAGGTACGATCTACCATATGGATTGGTACCGCCTAAGATCTGAAGAAGAGGCCGTGAATGCCGGGGTAGAGGATAGTCTCAACAGTGGGGCATTTTGCCTGGTGGAATGGCCAGAGAATGCGGCCGGATTGCTGGATGACAAGGTGTTTCACATACATATGGAAATACTGGACAGCCATACGCGCCGGCTGTTTACAGGCCTGTTACCAGAGGAATGATCCTGGTGAGTGGTGGGGGTGGCCCAGACTCGCAGAAATCAGTTAATTTTATCATCATCAACCCAAACCTGCTATGGCCACCAAACCATCCATCAGTACCTCCTTTACTTACGAAACACTGGAAGAAGTGTTGGATGTAAAACCACAGGGAGCGAAACTGCATATCGGAATCCCCAAAGAGATCGCTTTTCAGGAGAACAGGATAGCCCTTACGCCCGATGCGGTGGGTGTGCTGGTAGCCAATGGTAACCAGGTGGTGGTGGAACATAAAGCCGGTGAAGGCAGTCATTTTTCAGATAAGGATTATGCGGAAGCCGGCGCCCGAATCGTGTATGACCGTGCCGAGATATTCAAATGCCCCATATTGGTGAAAAGCGCACCTCCGGTGGAGGAAGATATGCCGCTGTTGCAGATGAACCAGACCATCATCTCTCCCATACATCTTTCGGCATTGAAAAAGGAGTACATCGAAAAAATGATGGAGAAACGGATCACCGCTTTGAGCTTTGAGAATTTCAAGGATGACAGCGGTACCTACCCCATCGTTCGGAGCATGAGTGAGATTGCGGGTAGCGCGGTGATGCTCATTGCAGGACAATACCTGAGCAGTTTCAATAAAGGAAAAGGCGTTTTGCTGGGTGGGATCAGCGGTATTCCGCCTACCAAAGTGGTGATCATCGGCGCGGGTATCGTGGGCGAATTCGCTACCCGAAATGCGCTGGCATTGGGCGCATCGGTGAAAGTGTTCGATAGTAATGTTTACCGGTTAAAACAATTGCAGAATAACCTGGGCCAGCGCATCTGGACCAGCGTACTGGAGCCACGCATACTGGCCAAACAGCTCAAGACCTGCGAAGTGGCAGTGGGAGCCCTGAGTAACGAGTATGGCCGGGCTCCGGTCGTGGTCACCGAAGATATGGTAGCGGCCATGCGCCCCGGCAGCATCATCATTGATGTGGCGATAGACAGGGGAGGCTGTTTCGAAACCAGTGAATTGACCAGTTATGAAGATCCCACTTTCTTAAAACATGATGTGATCCATTACTGCGTACCGAATATCCCCAGCGGTTTTGCGCGTACCGCTAGCCAGGCCATCAGTAACGTGCTGATGCCGCTGATACTGGAGATCAGCGATGAGGGTGGACTGGAAGAAATGGTCTGGCACAAGTTCAACCTGCGCGAAGGCATCTACATGTTCAAGGGTGCGCTCACCGATTTTTATATCAGCCAGCGTTTTGACCTGAAATACACGGATCTGAACCTGCTGATCGCCAGCAGAAGATGACCCTGTAACCAACTAAATAAAGCAAAGGCCGGAACAACTGTTCCGGCCTTTGCTTTTATCAGAACTTCATTTCGTCAGCACTCGGGCCGTAACTTCCCGGGATAGGAATATCCAGCAAACGCAGGTACACACCCAGTTGCGCGCGGTGGTGAGTGATCTGGTTCATCGTCATCCTGATTACATCCGCTTTGGGCTCGGTACTGTAGATCGTTTCGCCGCTGCGCAAGGTCCAGGGGTCGGTCATAGAGGCATCTTTGCCGGCCGAAAGGGCTTTGCGTCCATCTTCCAGACTTTCTTCAAAATAGGCTACCAGACTGCTGGTATCATTGATCTCTTTTGGCTGGTAGGGATTAGCTGCAAAGTCCAGTTCACTGGTGTTAAGCACCATACTGATCCAGGTGGGCAGTTCTGCAATATGTGTGGCCAGCTTACGAACGGTCATGCTTTTGGCATGCGGCGTCCAATCGTATTTGTCATTGGGTACGATGGATAACATCTTTCGGGTGATGATGGACTCTTTTTCCAGTTCTTTCAGGAATTGTTGGATCTGTGACATGTTTTTTTGTTTTAGGGAACAAAGAAAACACCGGGTGATGACAGCCCTATGTCAGTAGTGGATCCGTTCAGGATAATTTTTTCTGCAAAGCGCTGAGATTCTTTGTAACGATGCCGGTAAGTTCCCTGGGCGAAACGATCTCTGCCCACTCGCCAAACAACATATACCACCTGGAAAAACCTTCCAATGAACCAGCCAGGAAGGTCATCTCGATGGTATCGCCCAGGTCTTTCTGCGAAACGTAACCGTTATAATATTTCTGCTCACCCAGGTATTTTATCACTGATTTCTGTACCCTGATCACGATGGTGTGCAGTTCTTTTTCTCTGGAGATCTTTGAAAGAAAGGATTGCAGGCTGGGATGTTCCTTGTTGAACCGGGTGGTAGTTATCGAAAGTTCGCTGATATGATCTACCCGAAAGGTCCGGTAATCGTTGCGCAGGCAACACCAGGCGATCAGGTACCAGTACCGACCCATAAAAAAGATGCCAACGGGTTCTATGTCCCGGTTACTGTATTGTTGTGAGTGCTCGGCAAAATAGCTGATGGCGAGTAGCTGTTTGCCGGCGATCGCTTTCAGGATATCCTGTAGGTAAGCGGTCTCGTTCTTGTGGTTCGAGAAATAAGGACTTTCCACCACTGCAATATGCTGTTCCAGGTTCTCCAGGTGATCCCGTTCCGTTAAACGCAGTACCGACCGGATCTTGAACATGGAAGCCTGGAACATTTTACGGGTAGAGATATCGGTCAGTTTCTCTACCATTTTTTCTGCGGTCAGCATGGCCACAGCTTCTTCCTTTGTGAACATGACTGGCGGCAGACGGTATCCTTCCAGAATGGTGTAGCCGATACCCGCTTCGCCAATGATCGGTATGCCTGCTTCTTCCAGTGTTTTTATGTCGCGGTAAACCGTTCTGAGACTGATACTGAACCGGTCTGCGATCTCCTGTGCTTTTACTACACGTTTGGATTGCAATTGTATCAGGATGGCAGTGACCCGGTCAATTCTGTTCACGGCAGATGGTTTGAGGATAGGGGAATTTATTCTTCACGCAGGTATTGGTTTATTTGTTTTATATGCCCGTTCAATAATCATTTCTGTGCATGCCAGATCAGCCACATGCCAGCACAACCTTTCTTCTCATTATGTTGGTGTTCTCTTATTTCCTCATCAGGGATACAAAATACTGATAACATGAAACATGCATTGTTCATGGGATGCGACAAGAGGATTACTTGTAATCCAGTATACTGATCCTCTCCGTACAGAAATCCATTTCGTTGGCATCATTGCTGCTCACAATGATCAGTTTACCTGTTCCGTAGGTCTGAATGAGGGAATGATAGAGGTCGTATCCCGGTTTATCCAGATTGGTGCAGGGTTCGTCCAATAAGAGTACGGGCACATCCGAAAAAATGGCCTGGGCCAGTTTGATGCGTTGTTTCATTCCGCTGCTGAAATAGCGGATCTGTTTATCCATGGCTTTGGAAAGACCGATGGTATCCAGGATACCTTCTATACTCACAGAAGGGTTCAGTGGTTTGAAATTTCCGTGGAACGACAGGAATTCCCTTGCGGTCATCTCTTCAATAAGTTCCAGGTAGGGAGCGGCCAGGGAAATATATTGATACAATTGATCCGCTTCAACAGGAGGGTCATTTTCTGAAATACCGCGGTAATCCAGTTGCCCTTCACTCAGGTGCAGGCTACCGGCAATGGCCTGTAACAATGTGCTTTTGCCGCTTCCATTAGGTCCTGTGATGGCATAGGAACGACCCGTTTCAAAACGGTAATTCACGTGCCGGAAGATCCAGTCGCGGTTGAAACGTTTGCCGGTATCGGTCAATTGAATGGCACCTAATAAAATATCCCTGCTCCTGGCGGGAGAGACTGTTTGCGAAGTATGGACCTGGGTGGTGCTGTTCATGATCAAATGTGATGGCGGCCAACGCCATTCTTGCTGAATCGGTGCGTTGTTAATCTTCGTCGGTAGCTCCTTTTACGAAACGTTTGATGATACCTCTTCCACTTTCACGGATGAATGTAACGATCTCATCGCGCTCATCGGTGGCAGGTAATTCCTCTTCAATGAATTCAAGCGCCTGCGAAGTATTGAAGCCTTTGTTGTAGATGGTACGGTACACATCCAGTATGCCGTTGATCTGTTGTAAAGGGAAACCTCTTCTCTTTAACCCTACACTGTTCACACCACCATAACTCAAAGGGTTACGCACCGCCTTGATATATGGGGGTACATCTTTACTAACAAGGCTACCACCTGCAATGAAACTGTGCTGGCCAATATTCACGAACTGGTGCACGGCGCTCACACCGCCCACCACGGCCCAATCGCCCATGGTCACATGTCCCGCAACCTGAACGCTGTTGCTCAGGATACAGTTGTTGCCGATGATACAGTCGTGTGCAATATGGCTGTATGCCATGATCAGGCAGTTGTTGCCTACTTTGGTGCGGCCCCTGTCCTCTGTTCCGCGGTTAACGGTAACAAATTCCCGGATGGTGGTATTGTCGCCGATCTCTACGGTCGTTCTTTCTCCACTGAATTTGAGGTCCTGTGGAATGGCGCCCAATACGGCACCGGGAAACACACGGCAGTTCTTGCCGATGCGGGTTCCATCCATGATGGTCACATTACTGCCGATCCAGGTGCCTTCGCCTATCTGTACATCGCCATGTATCACAGTGAAGGGGTCGATCTTTACATTGGGTGCCACCCGTGCATTCGGGTCAATATATGTGTAGGGATGCGTCATCGCTCTTTATAGATTTGGGTATATGATTGTTGTCAATGGTAAATGGTCAGATGGATTAAGCGGGCCTTTTCACTACCTGGGCCACCAGGTCGGCCTCAGTGGCCACTTTGCCGCCCACATACACGGTGCCCCTCATTTCGCAGATACCCCTGCGGATCGGTCCGGTGAATTCCATCTTCAATACCATGGTATCGCCTGGTCTTACCATCTGTTTGAACTTACAGTTGTCGATCTTTAAGAAATAAGTGTCATAGGTTCCTTCCGGCATGGAATTGATGCAGAGGATCCCCCCTGTCTGAGCCAGGGCTTCTATCTGCAAAACACCCGGCATTACCGGGTTGCCCGGAAAATGTCCCGGGAAGAACCATTCATTGAAAGTTACATTCTTGATACCTACGATATACGTGTCGGTCAATTCAATGATCTTGTCTACCAGCAGGAAGGGATGCCTGTGCGGCAGGGTCTTCTCTATCTTTTCCAGTGTGAACACCGGCGGCATGGCCGGATCATATACCGGTACATCTTTCACGTGACGGTTCTTCTTGATGTATTGTTTGATCTTTTTGGCAAACTCCACGTTGGTGCTGTGTCCCGGGCGGTTGGCAATGATGCGGGCTTTGATGGGATAACCGATCAAAGCCAGATCTCCCACCACATCCAGCAGTTTATGCCTGGCCGGTTCGTTGGGGAAACGGAGCTCCAGGTTGTTCAGGTAGCCCTCACTTTTCACCTCTATCTTGTCTCTTTTGAACACTTTGGCCAGACGGGTCATTTCCTCGTCGGTCACCGGTTTGTCAACTACCACGATGGCATTGTTGATGTCACCCCCCTTGATCAGGTCATTATCCAGCAGTGCTTCCAGCTCGTGCAGGAAACAGAAGGTACGGCAGGGTGCTATCTCTGTCTGGAAATCCTTGATGGTCTTCAGTCCGGCATGTTGTGTGCCCAGTACCGGGCTGTTAAAGTCGATCAGGGTGGTGATCTGGTAGTCCATCGATGGCAGGGCCACCATTTCTACGCGTTTGGCCTCATCGTAATGGTAAATGTTCTCATCCAGGCTGTACCAGGCTTTGGTGGCTTCCTGTTCCAGAACACCGGTTTGTTGTATCAGGGCAATAAAAGGTGCGGAACTGCCATCCATAATGGGTATTTCCGGACCATTCAGTTCTATCAGTACATTGTCAACGCCCATGCCCACCAGCGCCGCCAGTACGTGTTCTACGGTACTTACCTTGGCATCGCCTACCTGTAAAGTGGTTCCGCGGCTGGTATCGGTCACCAGGTCACAATCCGCTTTGATGATGGGTTGTTGGGGAAGGTCTACCCGCTGAAACTGGATACCAAAACCCGGATTGGCCGGACGTAGCGTCATATCAACCAGAACCCCGGTATGTAAACCGGTGCCACTGATGCTGATAGAACTATTGAGTGTATGCTGTTTGTCGGGATTGAAATTGTTATCCATTCTTGGGTACTTGTTTAAATAAACCACTAACCGGCAGGTCATGCCAGATTATGGAATGATTAATAGCGGACAAAAATAAGATTTCAGGATGGTTTATCTGCTTTTATCAGGCATTTACCCTCTCGGCAAGGAGCTGTTCCATCATTTTTTCCAGTTCTTTAACCCTTTTTTCCAGCTCGGGCAGGTTGCGGGTCATGATCTGGAGGCGCATGGATTGCGCAAATTCGATGGCCGGACTACCGGTATAGGCCTTGTTAGGCTCTTTTAAGGATTTATTTACCCCTGTTTGGCCGTTGAATTTAGAGCCGTCGGCAATGGTAATATGGCCTACGGTGCCTACCTGGCCGCCCATGACCACGTTTTTACCCACTTTGGTACTGCCGCTGACCCCGCTCTGGGCGGCGATCACGGTATTTTCCCCGATCTCAACGTTATGGGCTATCTGGATCAGGTTATCCAGTTTCACCCCTTTGCGGATGATGGTAGAACCCATCGTGGCCCTGTCGATAGTGGTATTGGCGCCGATCTCCACAGAATCCTCTATGACCACGTTCCCGATCTGCGGTACTTTCTGGTAACTGCCGTCGGGTTGGGGAGCATACCCAAAACCATCGCTGCCTACAACGGTCCCGGCATGGATGGTCACGTTTTTACCCACTACGCAGTCTACATATATTTTTACCCCGGCATGCAGGATGCTGTGATCCCCAACGGTCACATGATCGCCCAGAACTACGCCGGGAAAGATCTTCACATGGTTTCCAATGGTCACATGCTCTCCAATATGGGCAAAAGCGCCCACAAATACATGTTCCCCGAGTTGGGCACTGGGGGCTATATAACTGGGCTGCTGTATGCCGGTCAACTGTTGGGTCTTCAGTTCCTGGTACTTGGCCAGCAGGGTGGCAAAAGCCGTATAGGCATCCGGTACGCGAATCAAGGCGGCACCAACCGGTTGTTTCAGTTCCAGTGAATCATTGATGATCACGATCGATGCCTGGGTCTGGTAGAGGTATTCCTCGTATTTGGGATTGGCTAGAAAAGATAATTGCCCCTCTTTTGCTTCTTCGATCTTGCCAAAAGAAGCCACTGCAGCGGCTGCATTGCCTTCCAGTTTGCCATTGACCAACATGGCGATTTGTGCGGCAGTAAATTGCATAAAAAGAGGTTTAGGTTCGGCTTGGTTAATAACCCATCAGGGTTACGTCAATAAACAAATGTAAAATTTTTTGACCGGGGCGGAAAGGTTTTGATGAATTAATGCATTATCGATCTGTGAGATATCCTTCACAGAACCATCCTTGAACAGGATATTGATCCGCTCGTCTTTGGTCTGGTAAAGCGTATTGGAGGCTTCTCCGTTGAAACACAGGTATTCGGCCTCTGATGCATTTACCCCGAACTGGGTTTCCATGGACCGTTTTTTTTCGGCCAGATAGACCGGGTCAAAGGGTTCTGACTGGATCCGTACCTTATACAGTTCCCGGTTCAGCAAACGACGACAAAGCAGGGATAATACAGGGTCCTTGTGTTTGGACCAGCGTTTGATCGCATGCATCACATCGTGGTCGTCGATGGCACAGAATCTTTCCAGTGCGGCCGTATCCATATTGCCATCAAAACTTCCAAGGAAAAAATCCAGCTCAGACAAAGTGACCAGTTGCTGATCGGACGGAGAATACATATCCCTGACACGTTCCAGTATTTTCACCAGCATTTTTTCGGCTGCCAGTACGGTCTTGTGCAGGTATACCTGCCAGTACATCTGGCGCCTGGCCACCAGGAATTTTTCAACGCTGTAGATGCCTTTTTCCTCTACCAGCAGTTGCCCCTCATGCACCACCAGCATTTTCAGGATGCGGTCATAACCGATCACCCCCTCGCTCACACCGGAATAGAAACTATCACGGCTCAGGTAGTCCATCCGGTCCACATCCAGCTGGCCGCTGATGAGCTGGTGCAGAAAGGGTTTATGGTACTGATCGGTGAAGATCTGTATGGCCAGCGTCAGTTGTCCGCCCAGTTCCTCATTCATCCGGTGCATGATCTGCAATGAAAGCTGTTCGTGGTGCACACCTTTCACCAGTACATGTTCCAGTGCATGCGAGAAGGGGCCATGGCCGATATCGTGCAGCAGGATGGCGGCTTTTACCGCGATCTCTTCCTCTGTAGTGATCTCAACACCCTTGCCTCTCAGTTCAGCCACCGCATTGCCCATCAGGTGATAGGCGCCCAGCGAATGGTGCAAACGGGTATGCACGGCGCCGGGATATACCATCTGCGCCATGGCCATCTGCTGTATGCGACGCAGCCGCTGGTAATACGGATGTGCAATGATGGAAAAGATCAGGGAATGGTTCACGGTAATGAAACCATACACCGGGTCGTTGATGATTTTTCTTTTGATGGGCTGCATGCCTGTTGTTGAATTGTTAAATCGCCCCCGGGGCGGGTCTGCAAAAATACAAATAAGAAATCCGATAGCCGGAATGAAATAGATTTACCGCATTATTTTAACAGCCTGTAACCCCTAAACCCTTACGTTATCGCGGCCATTTCTACCCAGGTTCCTTAATTTTAATCAAAGGTTGCCGTTCGTGGATGATCCCGGCGCAATCCCAAACCAATCACATGGCCGTAGCAAAAATCGTATGGGTGGATGATGAGATGGAAAGCCTGCAATCGCAGAAGCTTTTCCTGGAGCATAAGGGATATGAAGTCGTTACTTTTTCCAATGGTTTTGATGCCATCGAATACCTGAAGACCGAACCGGTGGATGTGGTATTGATGGACGAGACCATGCCCGGCATCACCGGACTGGAGACCCTGGCGCGCATCAAAGAGGCCAATTCGCAGATCCCCGTTGTCCTGATCACCAAGAATGAAACGGAGAACCTGATGGATGATGCCATCGGCAGCCAGATCACGGACTATCTCATCAAGCCGGTGAACCCTAACCAGGTATTGTTATCGCTGAAAAAGATCATCGACAACAAACGGCTGGTGGCGGAGAAAACCACCACCGCTTACCAGCAGCAGTTCCGTGAACTGTTCATGGCATTGAACAATAACCCGGATTATAACGAGTGGATGGAGCTGTACAAGAAACTGGTATACTGGGAGCTGGAAATGGAGAAGAGTGACAGTCCGGAAATGCGCGAGGTCTTCTACACGCAAAAACAGGAGGCCAATACCGAATTCTGCAAATTCGTTAGCAGGAACTACAGTTCGTGGCTCGATCCCAAAAGTTTCTCGGCGCCGATCATGAGCAACCATCTTTTCCAGTTCAAAGTGCTGCCGCACCTGGAAAAAGGGATCCCCGTGTTCTTTGTGCTGATCGATAATCTCCGTTACGATCAATGGAAAGCCATACAGCCCATTTTCGCAGAAAGTTTCCGCATACAGGAGGAAGAGACGTTCTATTCCATTCTGCCAACGGCCACGCAGTATTGCCGTAATGCCATATTTGCCGGACTCTTACCTGTGGATATCGAAAAACAATTCCCCCAGCAATGGAAGAACGATGACGAGGAGGGAGGAAAGAATCTGTTTGAGGAGGAGTTCTTCAAAGCACAGCTGAAGCGGCTGAAGAAAGAAGATGTGCGCTTCAGTTATAATAAGATCGTGAACCATAACGATGGGCAGCAGCTGGTGAGCAATATCCATAACCTGCTACAGAACGACCTGAATATTATCGTGTACAATTTTGTGGACATGCTCAGCCATGCTCGTACCGAAATGGAAGTGCTGAAGGAACTCGCCAGCGATGAAGCCAGTTACCGCAGCATCACCCGCAGCTGGTTCGAGCACAGTCCGCTGCACCAGGCGCTGAAAAAGATAGCCGATAAGAAAGTGAAACTGATCCTGGCAACTGACCATGGCAGTGTACGGGTGAATACACCGCATAAAGTGATCGGCGATAAACAGACCACGGCCAACCTGCGCTACAAACATGGCCGCAACCTGAACTATGAGGCCCGGGATGTGCTGGCTTTCAAAGACCCCAAAGAAGCAGGCCTGCCCGTTCCCAACGTCAATTCCTCCTTTATTTTTGCCCGGGAGGACGGTTTCCTGTGTTATCCCAATAATTACAACCACTACGTGAACTATTACCGGAACACTTTCCAGCATGGGGGGGTGAGTCTGGAAGAGATGATCGTACCGATCGTTAAGATGACGAGCAAGAATCTCTGATGAGCTTCCACGAAAGTCCTGCGGGCATGTGGATAACTGGCAAAGCCTGAAATACCGTACTATCCTAAATTTGAGGCGTTCCGGCCCCTCCTTAAGGGGGTCGGGGATCGATTATGAAGTATACACAAACAACCTTAGACAAACTAGGCAATATCCTCGAGGAAAGTGGTTATGTGGTTCGTTATGAGCGGGGTACTTTCCAGAGTGGCTGGTGTTTGCTGGAAGCAAGAAAGATCGTGGTACTGAATAAGTTCCTGAGCGTGGAAGGTCGTATCAATACCCTTATGGAACTCATACCCCAGGTGCCCGTTGACTTTGATAAACTCACGCACGAATCGCAAAAACTATACGAGGAAGTAGTCAAAAAATCAGCTACTGAAGCCTGATTTTGCGGTTAATACTTATCTCTGCTTCTGCTATTTGGCTTAGATTTGACAAGTGAGTTATCCAGGCCTTACCATAACATTTCTTGGCACCGGTACCAGTTCGGGTGTGCCCATGATCGGTTGTTACTGTGACGTGTGTAGTTCATCCGATCCGAATGATAATCGTCTCCGCAGCAGTATTCTGGTGCAATCGGCCAATACCACGCTGGTGGTGGATACTACACCTGATTTCCGATATCAGATGCTTCGTACGCATACCCATCACCTCGATGCAGTGGTGTATACACATCCGCACAAAGACCATATGGCCGGACTGGACGATATACGTGCCTACAATTTCACCAGCAAAAAAGCGATGAATATCTATGCCAATTCATTGACAGAGGAGGCCGTTCGCCGCGATTTCTATTATGCATTCACCGATACCAAATATCCCGGTGTACCGGAGCTGAACCTGATCACCATTGATGAACATGCTTTCCAGGTCGGAGATATACCTGTGCAGCCCATACAGGTGATACACCATAAGATGCCGGTGTTCGGATATCGTTTTGGCGACTTCACCTATATCACCGATGCCAACAAGATCGAAGAATCGGAGAAGGATAAGATCCGTGGATCGCGTGTGCTGGTGCTGAACGCTTTACGGCGTGAGACGCATATCTCGCATTTCACCCTGTCGGAAGCGGTGGCGCTGGCCATGGAACTGGAAGTGCCGGAAGTGTATTTCACGCATATCAGTCACCAACTGGGTAAACACGAAGATGTGAACCGCGAATTGCCAAAGCATATCCGCCTGGCGCATGATGGCCTGACCCTGCAACTGTAACCTCCTTTGAAAACGGAACCCAAATGTTTCGTTATGAAAAGGATCGTAAAAGAATACCTGAGTTTTACCCGTAAGGAAAGAACGGCGATAGTGATATTGCTGACACTGATGGGCCTGTTCATAGCGGCCCCCTATCTCTATACGCCCGAACAGCTGCCGCCTGTCGATACAAGGGAGTTGGAGTCGTACCTCGAGCGACAACCAGCAGCTACCAGAAATGCAAACGGGAAAGATGCAACTGTCGGTGATGGAAAAGCAACCATTGCCCGGCTCTTTTTGTTCGATCCCAATACCCTTTCCGCGGAAGGTTGGCAGCAACTGGGTATCCGGGAGCGGACGGCCCTTACCATCCTGCGTTACCGCAGCAAGGGTGGCAGATTTCGGAGGGCGGAGGACCTTCGCAAAATATGGGGTTTGGCTACTGCCGATGCCGACAGACTGATACCCTATGTGCGCATACCGGATGGAGAACAACCAAAGACCAGTACTGCAAAAGCTGAATGGTCGGGCGGGAAAAGGTCTCTACAGGCTCCGGTACGCATCAATGCTGCTACCGTGGAGGACTGGCAGGCGCTGCCGGGCATTGGAGAAGTGCTGGCCAACCGGATCGTCAGGTACCGTGATAAGCTGGGCGGGTTCACTTCGGTGGAACAGGTGGGTAAGACCTACGGTATCAGCGATTCTGTATTTCAACGGATACAGCCATTGCTGCGTCTGGATGCAGGCGGGCAGCCTGCAAATACCAGACTCGATCTCAACATAGCTTCCGCTCCGCAGCTGAGCGCTCATACGGGCATCCCGGAAGCCATTGCGAGGGCCATTGTGGTGTACCGGAAACAGTACGGACCATTCCGAACAGTGGCAGATCTGAAGAAGATCGTGGTATTGTCCGACTCCCTTTTCCAGCTCATTGAACCCTTTGTGCATGTTAAATAAAATGTAACAAAATTCTATTTGGCCGAGAAAGAATTACCCCTACATTTGCATCGAAAACTAACAAACGGTCGTTTGTTTTTAGGAGGTTGCCGGATAACGATTGCTTGTTTCTCTGGCAGCCTCCGTCTATATAAACCCGTATACATGAATTTTCAACCCGAAGAAATTACCACTCAGGTAGCACAGACAGCCCGCGAATTTGCCCAGCAGTACATCAGACCGCATGTGATGGACTGGGATGAGGAACAGGTATTTCCCATAGCTATATTCAAGGAACTGGGTAAGCTGGGTATGATGGGGGTATTGGTTCCTGAACAATATGGCGGGGCGGGACTGGGATATTTTGAGTACAACGCCATCATCCAGGAAATCGCCAAAGTTTGCGGTTCTATCGGGTTAAGTGTGGCCGCTCATAATTCTCTTTGCACCAACCATATCCTCAGTTTCGGCAATGAGCAACAGAAACAGCAATGGTTACCCAAACTGGCCACTGCCGAATGGATCGGGGCCTGGGGGCTCACCGAACCCAATACCGGCAGTGATGCGGGCAATATGAAGACCACGGCCGTGAAAGCGGGTGATTCCTGGATCCTGAATGGGACCAAGAGCTGGATCACGCATGGTAAAAGCGGGGATGTGGCCGTGGTGATCTGTCGTACCGGCGAACCCAGGACCAGTGGTAATTCCACTGCTTTTGTGGTGGAGCGCGGAACACTGGGTTTCAGTGCCGGTAAAAAAGAGAACAAACTGGGTATGCGCGCCAGTGAAACGGCAGAAATGATCTTTGATAACTGCCGTATCCCTGATGCCAACCGGTTGGGCGAAGTGGGAGATGGGTTCCGTCAGGCAATGAAAATACTGGATGGGGGAAGGATATCCATCGCTGCCCTTGCAGCAGGCATCGCTAAAGGCGCTTATGAAGCGGCCCTTCAATATGCACAGGAAAGATACCAGTTCGATAAACCCATTGCCAGTTTTCAGGGTATCAGCTTCAAACTGGCCGATATGGCCACCGAAATTGCCGCCGCAGACCTGTTGATCTGGCAAAGTTGCGACCTGAAGAACCGGGGACAGAAAGTGACCAAACAAGGGGCCATGGCCAAGTATTATGCCAGTGAAATAGCTGTAAAAACAGCCAATGAAGCCGTTCAGATCTTCGGTGGATATGGCTATACCAAAGATTTTCCGGTGGAGAAATACTATCGTGACGCAAAATTATGTACTATTGGAGAAGGAACTTCTGAGATTCAGAAACTGGTGATCTCGCGCGAAGTTCTGCATGATTAGTCTCTTTTCGATTGCTTGCTGATAAAGAAGCCCTCTCAGGAGGGCTTTTTTGATGCTGTAATTGCGTATTTTATATTACCTTCCTTTTTTATCTATTTCGTGAGACCTGTGACCAGAAATTTTTTCTTATACCTGTTTTTGTTGGTTGCATGTGTGGGCATTAATAGGGGTGACCTCCGTGCCGCCGATAATGATAATTCCAATAACCAACTGCTGGCTGCCGATAGGAAAAAAGTGGATTCACTGAATGCGCTGGCATTCGATCAGAAACGGTTTGATGTGGCCAAGGCACTGAACAACCTCTTCAATGCCGAAAACCTGGCCCTGGCCGCCAACTACCCCAAAGGACTGGCCACCACCTATTTTTATGAGGCAGGCATCTACCACCAGAACGGATACGATAAAAAAGCGCTTTCCACCTATTACAAGGCCAAACAGATATTCCAGGGACTGAAAGACACCCTGAACATCGCGATCGTCAACAAGGAGATCGCTACGGCCCTGTATGCCAACAGTAAATCGGATGAAGCCATCCTCCTGTACAATGAATCCCTTTCTGTGTTCACCCAGATGAAGGATTCACGCCAGATCGCCAATGTGAAGAACAGTATCGGCCTGGTTCATCTGGACCAGAAAAAATTCGAGGAGGCTACACAGGATTTTACAACCGCTTTGAACATCAGCATCAAAGTGGGGCACCAATATGGGGAAAAGAAAGCCTATTATAATCTTGGTTTGCTGGAAGAACGACGCCGGAATTTTGCTATGGCTGAGACCTATTATCGGAAGTCACTCGCTATCGATAAGGAAGTGAACGATAAATTCGGCGCTGCTCTGAACGAGTTACAGCTTTCATCCATCAGTAACGCACAACAAAAGAGAGATGAGTCGATAGCGCTGGCAAAAGAGGCCTATAACAGTGCCTATTATATCTCCGCCTATAACCTGATGCGCGAAGCCTCTGTAAAAGTGATCGATGGCTATCGGCAGAAGGGCGAGATCATACAGGCTTCCGTATGGCAGGATTCCTTGGTGAATATCCTGAAGGAACAGATCGAGAATGAGAAGGAGTATGCGCTCAACTATATAGAGGTGATCAAGAGCCAGAATGCCAAGAATACCAATGCCGAAAAGGACCTGGAGAAACAAAAACAGGTACAGAAAGAACAGTTGCTGATCATCACGGTAGGAACGTTTATCCTCATCATCGTGGCGGTATTGGCGGTGCTGGCACTGGTGAATTACCAGCGGCAGCGCTTTTTTGGCAAGGAGCTGAAACAGAAGAATGAGATCATTGAAAAGAATTCGGCCTCGCTGGACCAGCTCAACAAAGAGATCTCTCATCAGAACCTTCTGCTGAAAGCGGATAACAAGACTAAGAACAAATTATTGTCCATTATCTCTCACGACCTGCGCACACCACTGGTCAATACCAAAGGGGTATTGAACCTGGTAAACCAGGGGATGGTGCCGCCTGAAGAGGCTGACAGACTGTTACAACTGCTGGAAACCCAGTACCTGGGCACCACTTCCTTGCTGGATAACCTGTTGTTCTGGATCAAAGGGCAAATGGACGGCAAGCCGGATGATAAAGTGAAAGTAGGTCTGCACCAACTGGTAAAAGTGCTGGAAGAAGAGCACCGGATGCCGCTGCTTAAAAAGAAAATAGAATTGCGCAACCTGATAGACAAAGAACTGGCCATTGTAACGGAAAAGGAAATGATACGGATCGTTTGCCGTAACCTGATCAGCAATGCGATCAAGTTCTCCAACGAGAATGGCATCATCGAAGTATCGTCACGTATTGGCGACGATCATTTCCTGTATATGAGCGTGAAGGATAACGGTATCGGTATGAGTAAAGAAACGATCGACAAAGTGAATGCCAAACAATACTACAATACCACGGGCACATCATACGAAAAAGGCAGCGGTTTTGGCCTCATGTTATGCCGCGATCTCCTGAATAAAGCCGGTGGAGACCTCATCATTGAAAGTGAACCCGGCGTAGGAAGCACATTCACCATCAAGATGCCGGTAGCATGATGAATATCGAATATTGAACAAGGAATGGTGAAGTAGGGGTTCACCCATCATTCATCATTCACCATTCCTTGCTCATCATTCAATATTCCCTAGTCTTCGCTCTTGTTGCCGGCAGCATAATGAATATCGAATATTGAACAAGGAATGATGAAGTAGGGGTTTACCCATCATTCATCATTCACCATTCCTTGCTCATCATTCAATATTCCCTAGTCTTCGCTCTTGTTGCCGGCAGCATAATGAATATCGAATATTGAACAAGGAATGATGAAGTAGGGGTTCACCCATCATTCATCATTCCTTGTTCCTTGCTCATCATTCAATATTCCCTAGTCTTCGCTCTTGTTGCCCGCAGCAAAGATCTGGTCTACCGCGCCACCCAGCATCGGGAATTTTTCCTTTACAAAACTGGCAATGGTTTCGATCGCTTTCTGCGCCTGCGCGGGATTCAGCTGGGCCTCTTTTACCAGGCGCTCAATAAGTTCATTCATGGTTGGTTCTGTTTACGTTATTGGGGTTACATTTATTTTACAGGTTATTCGTATTCAGTGAATGGTCAATAGGCCACTCTTTTCACCATTCACCATTCACCATTCACCATTCACCATTCACCATTCACCATTCACCATTCACGACTCACGCTGCAATATTACTGGCTGTACATAAAAAAGCGACAAGAAGTTATTCCCATCGCTTTCCAGTATTGTTGGTGAGCCTGCTGTGTTGATCAGGCAACTTTCAAAATGCTCAGTTTGCTTTTGCTGAACATCTGCTCAGCATAATCGAGCGTGATGTGCAGTTGGCGGGTGTCGGTACCCGGCAGTTCGAACATGGCATCTGTAAGGATGCTTTCGCATATACTGCGTAAGCCCCTTGCGCCCAGTTTGTATTCGAGGGCTTTTTTAACCATGAAATCGAGCACTTCATCGTCCAGCTTGAGTTCAATGCCTTCCAGTTCGAACAAACGTGTGAATTGTTTGATCAGGGAATTACGGGGTTCAGTGAGGATGTTCCGAAGTGTTTCTGCATCCAGCGGGTTCAGGTGGGTGATCACGGGTAAACGACCCAGCAGTTCGGGTATCAGTCCGAAGCTTTTCAGGTCCTGCGCGTTGATGAACTGCAGCAGGTTCTTACGCTGGTGTTCCTGTTCTTCCTTGTTCACGCTGAAACCGATGGCATTGGTGTTCACCCTACGGGCGATCACTTTATCGATGCCATCAAAGGCACCGCCACAGATGAAAAGGATATTCTTGGTATCTACCTTGATCATTTTCTGCTCGGGATGCTTACGTCCACCCTGTGGGGGAACCAGTACTTCGGTGCCTTCGAGCATTTTCAATAAGCCCTGCTGCACCCCTTCGCCGCTTACATCACGGGTGATGGAGGGGTTGTCGCCTTTGCGGGCGATCTTGTCCAGTTCATCAACATAAACAATACCCCGTTCGGCAGCCGCCACATCGTAATTACAGTTCTGTAACAAACGGGTCAGCATGCTTTCCACGTCTTCGCCCACATATCCCGCTTCGGTGAAAACGGTCGCGTCTACGATGGCAAAGGGTACGTTCAGCAAACGGGCGATGGTCTTGGCCAGCAGTGTCTTTCCTGTACCGGTTTCGCCCACCATGATGATATTGCTCTTCTCGATCTCTACTTCATCCTGCTGCGGTTTGCTGTTCACACGCTTGTAATGGTTGTAAACAGCTACCGATAACACTTTTTTGGCCTCGTCCTGACCGATCACATATTCATCCAGGAATTTCTTGATCTCTGCGGGACGGCGGACATTGAGTTTGAAGTTGGAACCGCTGCTGCTCTCCTGTTTGGTCGAGAGTTCCTGCGCAATGATCTCCTGTGCATGTTCCACACAGTTCTCACAGATATGACCGTCCTGACCGGCAATGAGGATCTTGACCTCATCGCGGTTACGGCCACAGAAAGAACAGTGTAATTGTGATGCTTTCGCCATAATCTTCTTCTTCACTTAATATGATACAAGACACCCTGAGGCAGCCTGATGTTGCAAAGCTACCATAGTTCAGGGGGTCTGCGTGTAGTTTTTGGACTAAAACCGTGTAAAAACGGTTAAAATGGGCTTAGATTTTCTCCAAAACCGCATCTACGATGCCATAAGCAACGGCTTCGTTGGCATCCATCCAGTAATCACGGTCAAAATCTTTCATTACCTGCTCAATGGATTTGCCGCAGTTCTCTGCCAGTATCTTGGCACCCAGTTCCTTGGTCTTACGGATCTGGTTGGCCTGGATCTCGATATCTGCACTGGTGGCCTGAAAATAACCTCCCAGGCTGGGCTGGTGTATCATGATCTCCCCGTGTGGGTAAACAAAACGTTTGCCCTTGGTGCCGGCGCTCAGCAAAATGGATCCCATGCTGGCGGCCAGTCCCATACAGATGGTACTTACCGGGCTCTGGATCAGCTTCATGGTATCATAGATCACCATACCACTGGTGACAACACCTCCGGGACTATTGATATAAAATTTGATCTCCTGTCCGGGTTTGTCGGCATCCAGTAACAGTAATTTGCTGACCACTTCCCTGGCAGATTTGTCATCCACCACGCCCCAGAGGTATACGGCTCTTTTTTCGAAGAAGAGTTTTTCGATCTTCTTCATCATAAAACCGGTCATGGGTTCCTGCTTTTCTTCCTTAGGCTCGTTTTCCTCTCCTTCTTCTTCCTGTAAGTATGGGTTGATATATTTTGTGTCGATCATGTCGTTGATGGTTTGTGTTTGTATGGTAAATGCGGATCGTGAGTCGTCAGTTTGTTCACGCAGGACTCGTTGATCAGCTTTTTTTCTCTTTTCTCGGGTTCATGAACAATACCTCATCGATCAGTCCGTATTCTTTGGCTTCGGTAGCGGTCATCCAGAAATCACGGTCACTGTCTTTGGCAATGGTCTCAATATCTTTTCCGGTATGGTGTGCCGAGATCGCGTACAGTTCCTGTTTCAGTTTCTTGATCTCGCGCGCGGTGATCTCGATATCGGTGGCCTGTCCGCCAATGGCGCCACTAGGCTGGTGCATCATGATACGGCTATGCTTCAGCGCCGTACGTTTTCCCTGGATACCTGCACAAAGCAGGATCTGTCCCATACTGGCGGCAATACCCGTGCAGATGGTGGCCACATCCGGGCTGATGAACTGCATGGTGTCGTAAATACCCAGGCCTGCGTATACGCTGCCTCCGGGACTATTGATATACATCTGGATATCTCTTGTGCGGTCGGTACTTTCCAGAAACAGCAATTGTGCGGTCACGATATTGGCCACATAATCATTGATACCTTCTCCAAGGAAGATGATACGGTCCATCATCAAACGGCTGAACACGTCCATGCTGGCCACGTTCAGGGGCCTCTCTTCAATGATATAAGGGGTAAGGTTGGTGAACCCGTTCTGCCGGTAATTGTGCAAAGTGGCACTGCTGATGCCCTTGTGTTTTACCGCGTATTTCTCAAATTCTTGTCCAAAATTCATGTGTTACGATTTTCGCTTTGAAGATAAGTGATTTGCTATTTCAAGCCTGAATTCTACTGGCAAATACTGTGCAATTCGTTTTTTGCGACAACAAGTCAGGCATTACCGGCCTGTCAACAGCCTTTCTCCTATAAAAAATGCCGGACCCCAGGTCCGGCATCGGTCTCTTTGATCCTTTGTTATCAATGGTGATGGTGGTGCAGCTTTTTGGCAAAATCATCGGCGCTGATGGCTTCTTCTTTGGCACTCACTTGGCCTTCCAGCACAGTGAACAGTTTGTCTGTGCTGATGCGGTGGTAGCTGTCTTCCACGAATTTGCGGTCCTGCATCATGCGGTTGGCATAATCATCCACCCACTGCTGGTTATCGCCCAGGGCACCTAACTGGCCGCCCATATAGCTGAACAGCTGTTGTTTGGCAAAATCACGGATATCATCGGGTACTACTTCGATCTTGTTGTCCTGTATCAGCTTGCTGCTTACCAGGGTCCATTTCAGCTGATTGGCGAAAGTGGGGTAATCGGCTTCTGCCTCTTCGGCAGTCTTGGGCTGTTCGCCTCCGGTCTGCAACCAGCGTTTCAGGAAGCTTTCGGGGAACTGCATTTCGGTATGGTCTACCAGGTGGTGGTAGATCTGGTCGAAGACCTGGTTACGTGACTGGGCGTCGAAATGTGATTCGATCTCAGCTTTAACGGCTGCACGGAAATCGGCTTCGGACTTGATCTCTTTGTTGGGATATACGGCCAGGAAGAACTCATCGTTCAGTTCCGCTTTTTCGATCAGTCCTACTTTGGTGATCAGTAATTTGAAATACTTGTCGCCGTCCTCCTTAGTCAGACCCAGGTCGGCCAGAATGGCTTCTTTTTCTTTGTCCTCAAAAGCCTTGTTCAGCTGCAATACAACGGTATCGTTGTTCTTTTTGCCGATCAGGTTCTTGCGGAAACCCGCTTCAAAATATTTCACCAGCAGTGAATTGTCCTTGCTGATACCGCCTTCTACTTCATTGCCATCTTTATCGGACTCGATGAATTTTACGTTCAGTACGTTCTCATCGCCGGTCACTGCTTCCGGATCGGTCATTTTACCGTTGCGGACCTGGAGGCGCTCCACTTCTTCCTGTACCATGTCGTCGGTGACAGTGATCTTGTAGCGGGTCACTTTTATTTTGGAGGGATCTACCTGTACATCAGGTTTCAGGCCCACTTCAAAAGAAAAGCTGTATTCGCCAGGATTGTTCATGTCCAATTTGGTGGCATCATTATCCAGAGGCAGGGGCTGGGCAAAGATCTCCAGTTGCTCCTTGTTCAGGTAGGCGTTCAGTTCCGATTCTACTTTACGCAATACTTCATCGCTGAAAACACCCTGGCCGTACATTTTCTTGACCAGTCCGGCAGGCACCATACCCTTACGGAAACCTGGGATATTGGCAGTTTTGGCATATTTCTTCAGGCTTTGTTCGAAGCCGGTATAATAATCTTCTTTGTTCAGCTGAACGGTCAGTTTGTCGTTCAATAAACCAATGTTCTCTCTGGTAACAGATGCCATGATGGAATTTTTTGAATTCTTAAAATTTGGGGTGCAAAGGTAAGGGATTGTGGCAAACCCTGCGAAGCTTGCCGGGTTTTCATAAAAAAACAGGCCAATGTTAAATTATTGTCCGCCGGGCAGCAGATCCGGAAAAAGTCGTCTCTTTGTATTGAAACTGGTGCAAGACCAGGTTAACATATAGAAATATATTTTAAACTGTATAAGATTATCTTAAAATAGGATAATCGCCGGTCAGTGGCATCAATTTTGACTTCAAATCCCCTGCATGAGGAATACGCTGCTGATATCACTGTTGCTGATACATGTTCTGGGCAATACAGAATTACGGCAGTTATTGAGTTTGCCCAAGATCCTCGAACATTACCGCCTTCACCAGCTGATGGATCCCCAGGAGGGTTTTATCAGTTATATCTGTGAACATTATGGGGGGTACGATGGAACGGAGGGAGATGACACGCAGGACCGCGAACTGCCCTTTAAAAATGTGCTCCCCCCGGTTCCCTTTCGGCTACTACCCCGCCGGTCATTTATTTTGTTACTACCGAATATCATCTCCTGGAGGGAGCCGTATTTCCAACCCCGATACCGGAACCGGTACCATCTCCTTATAAAAATACCCTCCTGCGGCCTCCCTGCCATATGATCTGATCTCTACTAACCTTGCATTGAACCCAAGTTCAACAGAATTTATTGGAAGACGCCCTGCTATGGTATAGCACCGGACACGGTTATGCCTGTGCAGGTAATGTCTTAACCTGTTTAAACCAGTATTATGAAATTAATGAGCTTAAAAAACAGTTTGCTGGCTGTGTTGACCGTATTGGTTTTCCTGGCCTGCAAACATGAGATCCCCTTTCCGGCAGGTACCGTAGTGGTAACCGAAACGCCCAATCCCGGAAGTTCCGGCCGTACCTGCAGCCCGGATTCCGTCTATTTTGCCAACGAGATACAACCCCTGGTGAATGCCAGTTGTGCCATGAGTGGCTGTCACGATGCGGTCACGCATGCCGAGGGACTGAACCTCACCACTTATACAGGGATCCTGAAGATCGTGTCACCGGGCCGGGCTTCGGACAGTAAGTTGTACAAGGAAGTGGTACGCACGGATAATGACCGTATGCCACCGCCGCCCATGCCCGCCATGCCTGCCGACCAAGTGGCTAAGATCCAGCAATGGATCAACCAGGGTGCAGTGAACAATGTGTGTGATAAATGTGATACCACCGATTTTAAATTCAGTACGGCCATCAAGCCCATGATGCAGACAAAGTGTGTGGGTTGCCATAACAGCGCCTCTCTGGGCGGGGGTGTAGATCTTTCCACTTACACAGGTGTAAAAGCTTCTGCACTAAGCGGAAAACTGTATGGTTCGGTTAACTGGACCGCAGGTATTTCCGCCATGCCCAAAGGCGGTGTGAAAATGCCCGATTGCGAGATCAGGCAGATCAAAAAATGGATCGATGCCGGAACCCCCAACAATTAAACAGGTTAGTTATGAAAAAATCAATCATGCTCTTATGTATCGGTTCTCTGGTACTCTCTTTTTATTCGTGTTATTATGATAAGGCCGACCTGCTGTATCCAACAGGATCTGCTGCATCCTGCGATACCAGCACCGTTATCTCTTATTCACAGAAAGTGGTGCCTCTGCTCCGGAACCAGTGTTATGGCTGTCATACCGCTACCGGAGGTTCGGGCGGGATCAATATGTCCACGTATGCCAACGACAAGGCCCTTGCCCTCAACGGTAAGTTATATGGCTCGATCAATCATTCAGCGGGTTTTGTAGCCATGCCGCAGGGTGCCGCAAAGATGACCTCCTGCCAGATATCCACTATTAAAAAATGGATCGATGGGGGAGCCTTGAATAATTAATCCAAAAAACAGGAACCATGTTACCTAACAAACTGTCAAAATACCTGCTGTTTGCCGTTCTGATACTGATGGCCGTAGGGATCTATGTGTACCGCGAATACAACCGGAAAGCACCCGATACCAGTGATCTTGCGGCAGCTTATGAACTTACCGGTATTGAACTGATACAGGCTTTCCAGAACGGGGAAGCCGATGCCAATAGCCGGTACCTGGGTAAAGTGCTTGCTGTGAGCGGGGTTATCAAATCCGTTGACAGTGACAGCGCCGGAACCCAGACCCTGGTATTGGGCGATACCGCGTCCATGTCTTCCGTTCGCTGCATCATGGAAAAGACCTCAGAGGTTGCCTCCTATGCTGTAGGGAAGACCATTGCCGTTAAAGGCATTTGTACCGGTTATAATGCGGATGATATGGGTCTGGGTGCCGATGTGATCCTGAACCGTTGTATCTCACAAAATTCTGTAAAACCTTAAATGAATTCTTTATGAAAAAGTTGATCATTGCTGTGCTGTCTGTTCTTATTCTGCAATCTGTACAGGCACAGGATAAATATTTTACCAAGACCGGTAAGATCAGTTTCGATGCTACCGCCCCTAAATCGCCGGAAGATATTGTAGGCGTCAATAAAACAGTGACCTGTGTGCTCGATACCAAGACCGGTAACCTGCAGATGGCCGTACTGATGAAGGCCTTTGAATTTGAAAGGGCCCTGATGCAGGAGCATTTCAACGAGAACTATGTGGAGAGCCACAAATTCCCGAAAACGGAGTTCCGGGGAGCGATCGCGCCCGGTACTTCTGTGAACTATGCCAAAGACGGCGTATATCCTGTTCAGGTGAAAGGGAAACTGACCATGCACGGACAGACCAAAGACGTGACCGCGGAAGGTAAACTTACCGTGAAAGCAGGCAGGTTACAGGTACAGTCTGTTTTCACGGAACTGCTGTCTGACTATGCCGTCGCCATTCCCTCACTGGTGGCCGATAAGGTATCCAAAACCGTAAAGATTACGGTGGATTGTTCGCTGGACCCACTGAAATAATCTCCCACATCAATCATTCATACCATGAAAAAAATGATAACAAGAATAGCGGTGCTTTCTCTTTTCAGCATGTATGTGCAAGGCATGAACGCCCAGGAAACGGATCTGTTGAAACTGGTGGGAGAGGATAAGCCACAGAAGGAATATGTAAAATATGCCTTCAAATCACCCAGGGTCATCAATGGGCATTCCATGGAGTTCCTGGCGCCCGGAACGATGGATTTCCGGATCCTTCACCGTTTTGGTCTGCTGAACCAGGGCGCTGATAATTTCTTTGGTCTGGACCAGGCCAGTATGCGCCTGAGTTTTGATTTCGGACTACGCAGGAACCTCATGTTCGGTGTTGGCCGTAGCAATTTTAAAAAGGAACTGGATGGGTATATCAAATACGCGCCCCTGATGCAAAGTACCGGTGAAGGGAGTTTCCCTGTTACCGTTGCACTCGTTGCCGGTATGACCATGAATACCATGCCCTGGGCCGATCCTACGATCAAGAATTATTTTTCGTCGAGACTGGCCTATTATTTTCAAACCATTATCGGCAGAAAAATAAGTGAGGGGCTTACCCTGCAGATCTCGCCAACGCTGGTGCACAATAACCTGGTGCCTCTGCAGACACAGCCCAATGATGTGTATGCGGTAGGTTTTGGCGGGCGTGCCAAAGTCTCGAACCGTATGGCTTTGACCTGGGATTATTTTTATGTGGCAAACGGCATAGAAAGTGGTGTGAATTATCATCCCCTTTCTGTCGGTGTGGATATTGAGACCGGAGGTCACGTATTTCAACTGCATGTATCCAACGCTGCCGGGATGAATGAACGTGCTTTTATTACAGAAACCACCAACAGCTGGTCCAAAGGAGAAGTCCGTTTCGGGTTTAACCTGTCGCGTGTGTTCCAGATCAAGAAAAACAAAAAGCTCACACAGTGAGCTTTTTGTTGATGGAACAATTTGTGCGGATGATAGGAATCGAACCTACATGGGTCACCCCGCTAGATCCTAAGTCTAGTGCGTCTGCCAGTTTCGCCACATCCGCAACGATCGGGTAACTTACCCGTAGGGGCGCAAAAATAGGGGGATTTATGAAAACTCCAGCTTTTTTGGACCGTTCGCTTAAAACAAATGGACCGCAATAAGCGGTCCATTTGTTTTACTATAGGCCTTGAGAACCTATTTATCTCGTTTCCAATGCTTCCAGGATCTTTTTGATGGTGCTGTTCATGGCTTTGTTATCGGCTATCCAGCGAACAACGACCAACAGTTCGTGTTCGGGGTCTACATAAATAAGGTTATTGCCATTACCAATATGCATGAACGCGCTTGTCGGCGCATCGGGTAGTAGTTTCTTATCGGTATTCAGGAACCAGTTCATATATCCGTAATCGGTTTTGGCCGGGGTAGGTGTGAGTGCCTGTTTCACCCATTGCTCGCTCAGCAGTTGTTTGCCGTTCCAGTTGCCTTTGTGTAAAGTAAGCAGACCAAAACGGGCCATATCGTATGCGTTGATGAACATGCCTCCGCCCCAATGACCGCCACCGCTGACCGATTGCACGGGTTGTCCGTTCAGTACGATCCAGGCGTTGCGATAACCCGTCCAGCGCCAGGTATTGGAAGCGCCAATCGGATCCATGATATATTGCTGTAACACTTGTGGCAAAGGTCTGCGCCATACGCTGGTAGCTGCCAGGGCCATTACATTGACCCGTACATCATTGTATTCATAAACGGTACCGGGCGCATTCCTTTTCCGGTTGTACCATTTTGCGGGATCTGGATCAGGTCTGTCGGCCCAATCGGGCTTGCCCCAAAGGGTACCTTCCCAATCACTGGTCTGCCGGAGCAGGTGGTCCCAGGTGATGCCCCTGTTGTGTTCCGTATCGAATGGGCGCAGTAACTGCGGCTGACCATATGATTCGGCAGGTCGGTTTACCTGACCGGGCGCAAACAATTCTATAGGTGGCACATAGGTTGCAACGGTATCGTGTACGCTTCTGATCAAACCCTGGTCAACGGCAAGCCCTACAACGGTCGATAAGAAACTTTTGGTGACGCTATGTGTCATATCGCATCGCAGGGGTTCGCCCCAGCTGGCGATCAGGTAACCTTTGTAGATGATCAGGCCTGTGGGCTCACCTCGCTCTGCAAAAGGGCCGATGGCTTCTCCAAAAGGCTCTTTGCCGAAGCTCTGATAATGGCTGAGTTCCATGTTTCTGGGATTCCGGCTTTCTGCTGCCCTGGCAATGCCGATGGCTTCCTGGATCTTTTCATTATTTAGGCCCAGTTCAGCGGGAATTTTGCTTTCCCAATGCTGTGCAGAAGGGAAATAGGCTTTGTTGACCGATGCGGGAATGTTTTTCTTTTGGCCGGCAACGATGCTGCTCATAGATAGGCAGCCGGCTAGGATGATATTTGAGAATCTCATATCTACTAAATTAAGTGAAATAACGAACGACAAGGCTTTTCACTGCAGCTGAGACTGCCCGGCAATGATCCAATAGTATGCGTTGGATCATATTCTTTTGAAGATCACTCTAAAAATTATCAGAGGTATATTTAATTTTTATATACTTAATCAAAATCTTTACCGTTATAATAGTTGATCGTAAAGAAATGACAATGGGATTACAATTGCATTGGATGCGCCTGAGCGCGAAAAAAACGACTATAATAAAATGTATATCAATGTGTTATATAGAAATTATTGGGAAAAAAAGAGGTATGTCATGTTAAAGTATGATATAAATCATATTACCGTTTGATGTATGTCATGTTCAGCGGGAAAATGCCGGACTAAGTTTGTATCGTTAAACAAAAAGAATAAAAGCAACCACACTTAATGAACCTAAAATCTATTTTATGAACCTCGTACTACAAACCACACAAAAAAAAGTCCTTACCCTCGGTGTATCTCTCTTGTTATTCATAGGCGCTTTTGCACAGGTTAAATACAGTAATAAAAATGCTGCCAACCTGGTAGTGAGCGGAACCTCTACTTTGCACGATTGGGATATGAAATCAGCCCAGGGTAACTGCGAAGCCACCATTACCTTAAATGCAGCAGGTGCTCTGACCGCCCTGAACGGACTGTCTTTCTCTACCAATGCGCTGGAACTGAAAAGCGGTAAAGGTGCCATGGACAAGAATGCTTACAAAGCGCTGAAAACAGATAAGAGCCCTAATATCACTTACACTGCCGCTACTTCTGCCGTTTCTGCGAGTGGTACAGATTATCTGGTAAAAACAAACGGTAAGCTCACCATTGCGGGCGCTACTCTGGATGCGGAAATAACAGCTATCTGTAAAGTACACCCAGATAAGACCATTACTGTAACCGGATCTAAAAAGATCAGCATGAAGGATTTTGGCATGGTTCCGCCCAGTTTTATGATGGGTACCATCAAAACCGGGAATGATGTGACTTTGAAATTTGATTTCACACTCGGCAAATAACCAATAACTCAATAACTAAAACGGCAACACTATTGTTTGTAAACCCAAACTATATTTTATGAAAATGCAAATGAACAGGTTTAAATTAATGCTTGGTTTCGTCTTGATCGGGGTTCTACCTGTAGCCCTTAAAGCGCAACAACCAAAAATCGGACACTTCCGTGCATACGACCAGAGCGGTATCAACCAGTTTGAAACTTCTAAAGCTGATTCCGTTAAGTTTGACGGACTGAAGATCAGATGGGGATCTGGCTTTACCATGCAGTTCCAGAACCTGAAACACGAGAATGCCGCTTTGAATAATACCGGTACCGGTGCCAACCGTCTCTATCCTTTAAGCAAAGGATTCATGACTGCCCAGGCTAACTTATACATGGATGTGCAGCTGGCAGATGGTATCGCAATGAATGTGACCAGCTACCTCTCTTCCCGTCGCCACAACGACACCTGGGTAAAAGGTGGTTATATCCAGTTCGATAAAGTGCCTTTTAAAGGCAAATTCTGGGATGATGTGATGAAACTGGTTACCCTGAAAGTAGGTCACTTTGAAGTGAACTATGGCGACCAGCACTTCCGCAGGTCAGATGGTGGTCAGGCTTTGTACAATCCTTTCATGGATAACTATATCATTGATGCGTTTACTACAGAGATCGGTGGTGAGGTATATGTTCAGAAAAACGGCTTCATGGGTATGATCGGTATTACCAACGGTATGATCAAAGGAAATGTGGATTCTTCTATTGCAACAACTCAGGATCCTAATGTAAGGAAAAATCCTTCTATCTATTTCAAAGGTAGCTATGATGCCAAAGTAGATAAAGATGTAAGGGTTCGTTTTGCAGTGAGCCATTATACCAATTACAGTAATGCAGGTAGCGGTCTTACTTTATATAGTGGCGACCGTACCGGTTCTAACTACCAGAACGTAATGGAAAAAGGGGTACCCGGTGCATTACCTGCTTCTACTGCCATTCCTGTATCTGGCCGTCTGAACCCGGATTTCAGCAAAAAAATGTCTGCTACCATGTTCAACGCATTTCTGAAAGCTTATGGATTTGAACTGTTTACTACTTATGAATTCTCTAAAGGTAGAACCAAAACCGAGGTTGATGATAGAAAGGCCAGTCAGTTTGCTATAGAAGGTGTGTATCGTTTCGGTAAAGAAGAGAACCTGTTTGCCGGTATCCGTTACAACACTGCCAGTGCCAGATTAGCCGGTTTTACCAGCGATATCAAAGTGAACAGAACTGCATTTGCCGCAGGTTGGTTCCTGACTAAAAATGTGCTGATGAAAGCCGAGATCGTTAACCAGAAATACCTTGATTTCCCAACCAGCGATTACCGTGCCGGTGGTAAATTCAACGGATATGTGATCGAAGCGATCGTAGGATTCTAAATTATTGGGTTTTTTTATAGTGTATAATAGCCGGATGAATTAATTTCATTCGGCTATTGTTTTTCAGCTTTATAAAGCGGCAGGGGCATAATGAGAAAGAATTGGTTGTACCTGATACTGTTGGTCGTATTACCCGGTTTTAACACCCCGGATAATAACAATGCTACCTGGGTGGTGATGCCCGGCAGCAGCTTGTCGGTAAATGGCAGTACTAATATCAATACCTTCCAGTGTGAGATCACCAATTATTCACTGCCGGATACCATCACTTGTGCACCCAAAGCCCCCAAGGGGCAGTTGTTGCCCATGCAGGGCCGGCTGATGCTGGATATCCTTTCATTCGATTGTCATAATAAAATGATGACGAATGATCTTCGCAAAACGCTCAAGTACAAGACCTATCCGCATTTATCCATCCGGTTCATCTCCATCAACAGTTTCCCCGATTTCAAGAACCCTTCCAAGATCACGGGGGTGGTGGATATCAGCCTGGCGGGTGTTACCAAAAGATTTGAAATTTCTTACCTGTTCACACAGGACAATGGACAGATGCTGCACCTGAAAGGAGACAGGGTGGTGAACTTCTCGGACTTTAACCTGGTTCCGCCCAGCAAACTGGGGGGCATCATCAAAGCCAAAGATGAGCTGAGTGTAGAGTTCAAACTGAAACTGAAACCCCTGGGTTAGGGGTTCATCTTAGCGAAGATAATTCCCGCTACACAAGACTGGAAACATCCGAATCCGAGCCAGGATAATACCATGGTCTCAGATACATCGATCTGGCTGTAGGTCATCCAAAGAATGGGCAGCAGGCCGGCAATGGTATACGCCAGACCAAATTCAAGCCCACGAAGCACAAAATGGCCGTGAAATACTTTTTTGGAACGCTCCCAGAACCAGGAAAGGGCAAAACTGATGAGTAAAGCGTGGGAATAAAAGAAAAAATCCCTGGATCTGTCTGAGATAAAAACATTACTCAGGTACTCGACAAAAAAGCGGCTCATGAAGGGGATGGTGACGGCCACAAACAATCCACCATAAGAGAGGATGGAAAGAACGATACCTGCCACAAGGCCGCTGCTAAGCACTTTTTTCATTTCCCGAATTTATCAATGAAATTAGTTTTTTTTGAGGAGATAGCAACGTGTAAAAGCCGTATTTCTCTTATAAAAACAAAGGGGGTGCAGGAATGAGAACGGTCCTGCACAGATCAGGATCTTGACCTGGCAGGACCGTTGAATGGGTCTCTATTATTTGCCGCGGTTGGCGGTCTGCTGTCCGTTATACCTTCTTGGGTCGCCGCCACGGAATGAACGCCTGTTGTTTTGCTGGCGTTGGTTCTGTGCGGGACGTTTGGGCTGTGAGGGGAAAGCGGCCAGAGAAATATCGCTCATGGCATAAGGGTGTTCGGTCACCACGGGTACCGTATTGGCGATCAGTTTCTGGATATCGCGCAGGAATTCTTTCTCTTCCATGTCGCAGAAAGAAAAAGCGATACCACTGGCGCCGGCACGACCGGTACGGCCGATACGATGTACATAGGTCTCCGGCACATTCGGTAACTCGAAATTGATCACGTGCGAGAGGTTGTCTACGTCGATACCCCTTGCGGCAATATCGGTAGCTACCAATACACGGGTCTGTCCCGATTTAAAATTACCCAGTGCCCGTTGCCGGGCATTCTGCGATTTGTTGCCATGAATGGCTTCGGCACTGATCCCGTTACGGCTAAGGTCTTTGACCACTTTGTCGGCACCGTGTTTGGTGCGGGTGAATACCAGCACGCTCCGGATGGCCGCATCTTTCAGCAGGTGAACCAGCAGATGTTTCTTATTTTCCTTCTGTACAAAATAGACCGACTGCTGAATGGTTTCGGCGGTAGAAGAAACAGGTGTCACTTCCACTTTCGCCGGATTGTTCAGGATGGTGCTCGACAGCTTTGCGATCTCTGTTGGCATGGTAGCCGAGAAGAAAAGTGTTTGTCGTTTGGCCGGTATCTTGGTGATGATCTTTTTTACATCGTGTATGAAACCCATGTCCAGCATACGGTCTGCCTCATCGAGTACAAACAGTTCCAGATGTGCTAGGTTGATGAAACGCTGTTCCACCAGGTCCAGCAAACGGCCGGGTGTAGCGATCAGGATGTCAACGCCATTGCGTAAGGCATTGGTCTGGGGTTGTTGTGATACCCCACCAAAGATCACCAGGTGTTTCAGGTTCAGGTGTTTGCCATAGGCGGCAAAACTTTCATCGATCTGGATGGCCAGTTCGCGTGTGGGTGTTAAGATCAGGGCTTTGATGCCTTTGTTGTTGCTGCCAGCCATTTTCCGCTCGTGCAGGATCTGCAGCATAGGAATGGCGAAAGCAGCGGTTTTACCGGTTCCGGTCTGGGCACAACCCAAAAGGTCCCTTCCCTGTAAGATCATGGGAATGGACTGCTCCTGGATGGGCGTGGGTGAAGTGTAACCTTCGGTCTTGAGCGCACGTAATATGGGCTCGATAAGATTCAATTGTTCGAATAACACAATAGATATTTTACATAAATGAACACCTGAAATAGCTCAGATGGTATATAACCTGCCCGTAATTGACTTGATGAAACTTTGTCACGGAAGAGTGATCAGTCGTAGAGAGAGTATATGAATAGTGCAAAGGTAAGGGAAAAATATTTAATAGGTTGTTAAGAGAGGAGGAGGGGGGAATATTGAACTGATGAATAGGGAACAGATGAACCGATGAAGTTTACTGGCTATCACTCGTCTGTTCGTTTGTAGAATTGGCGGATTTGCGCATCAGCGGATTAGCTCATTGGCTTATTTGGGTGTGATTGACCAGGTAGTTGTTGTGAGGTTATTTTTTAGACGGTTGCCGTTCAGTTGGATTCATCATTCCTTGCTCAATATTCAATATTCCTTTCGTCTGTTCAATTGGCGGATTTGCGTATCAGCGGATTAGCGCATTGGCTTATTTGGGAATGATTTATCAAGTATTTGTTTGTGAGGTTATTTTTTTGAGACGATAGCCATTTAGGGCGGATTCATCATTCCTTGCTCGTCTGTTTAATTGTTCAATTGACTTATTTGGGATGATTAGCCAAGTAGTTGTTTGTTAGGTTGTTTTTTTGAGTGCTTGCTGTTTAAGGAGATTCATCATTCATCATTCCTTGCTCATCGGTTCAATATTCCCTTCGTCTGTTCAATTGTGGATTAGTGAAACGATCTTTTCCAGGTGGGTTTTGTCGGTTTCGTCAAACTGGTCCGGCAGTTCGCTGTCTACATCCAGTACGCCCCAAACGGTTCCATTGTTGATAAGGGGAACGACGATCTCTGATCTTGACAGGCTGCTGCAGGCGATATGTCCGGGAAATTTTTCTACATCCGGAACGATCAATGTTTCCGCCTTGGCCCAACTGGTACCGCATACGCCACGGCCTTTGTTGATCCGGGTACAGGCTACGGGGCCCTGGAAAGGTCCCAGTACCAGTTGTTCGCCTTTTACCAGATAAAAACCCACCCAAAACCAGCCAAACTGTTCTTTCAGTGCGCCGGTTATATTGGCCAGGTTGGCTACCAGGTCCGTTTCACCTTCGATCAGTGCTTTGATCTGAGGTATCAATGCCAGGTATTGCTCTTCTTTACTTCCCCGTATGATGGTAAGGTCTTCTGCCATAGATCATGTATAGTAACAAAATTAGGATATCTTATGCAGCTTTACCGATCCTGCCGAGATGGGTGTTGTTAAAACTGTCCTGATACTTTAATCCATAGCCCATGGCACGGTCAAAACAGGCATGAGCATACAGGAGCATGCCTGCCAGAAGGAACATGTCAGAATGCATCAGATGCCCCAAGAACAGCACGACCAACGCAATACCCTTGTGATGAAACAGATTGTAACAGAGGGCTCCTGCGCGGGGATTGATGAGGTAACCCAGCATACTGATATCGGGTGACAGGAATAGCAGTGGCCAGGTCCACCAGCTGAAGGAAATGGGTTGTTGTGATAAAGCAACCATGGCTATCAGCAGCTGGGCAAGTTCTTCTGTCTGTAGTGTTTTTTTCATGTTGTTCGGTTATGGTTGCAAAAATCGTCACACCCAGCAGAAAGAGACGTTAACAAATGATAAGAAAATGGGGATGTTATTTCTTGGCGGCCCGGTTACGGATGCGGCTGAGGCTTACAGGTGTTATGCCCAGATAGTTGGCGATCAGGTGCTGCGGGATACGTTCGAGGATCTTTCGTTTGTTGCTGTTCAGTAATTGTCGGTAACGCTCTTCCGCATCATACAGGAGTAACCCGGTCATTCTTTCCTCAAGGCCGGCGGCGAGGTATTCGGCTATCGATCTTCCAAACTTTTCCCAGGAATGGCTTTGTTCATAACATTGCTTCAGTACGGCATAAGGAAATACAATAAGCCGGGTGTCTGTTAATGCTTCAATACTTAACGCTCCCGGTTTGCCGGTTATGCAACTGATATAATCGGTAACGAAACTGTTCTCGAAGTAAAAATAGGTGGTCTTTTCTTCCCCGTCCTTTGTGTAGTAGTGCCGCATGCTGCCATCGGTTACGAACCCGATCTCCCTGCAAACTTTGCCTTCTTTGGAGAACAGCCCGTTTTTGGGGATCACGCGTTGCGAGAGATGCGGCTCCAGCATTTCCCAGTCGGCTTGTGAGATCGGACTAAACCGTTCAATATATTGCTTGAGCTGCTGGAACATCTTATCGGATATATTTTCCGATCACCGGAAATTTTTGGAATTCCTTTTTCTCGATCAGCAGGATGAACCAGCACCAGGTGGATAATAATAGGAAGCCCAGTCCCAGACTGAAATACACATGCGGGAACCAATGGGTCACAGCTTTATGCACGAGGAACAACAACACAACAATGGTTCCGTATGCGATCAGTTTTTTGGTTGCGTAAGGAACCGGGTAGGCTTTCTGTCCCCACCGGTAGCTGATCAGCATCATGGTGCCGTAACACAAAAAAGTGGCCCAGGCACCTGCCATATAACCGATATAGGGAATGAGTGTGTAGTTCACGCCAATGGTAATGGCCGTTCCGATCAATGTGATATAGGTGCCTGCAATGGTACGGTTACTTAATTTGAACCAGATGCTGAGGTTGTAATAGATCCCCAGGAATATATTGGCCAGCAGCAATATCGGAACCACCGCCAGCCCTACCCGGTATTCAGGCCCGATCAGTCTTGACCAGACCGGAAGGAACAGGCTTACAACCAGGAACATGGTGGTGACCACGATCACAAAGAATTTCATTACCCTGGCATAGGTCTTCTGCGGATTTTGTCCTTCAGCCTGTTTGAAAAAGAAGGGCTCTGCACCCATCCGGAATGCCTGAACAAACAGTGTGATCAGCAAGGATAATTTATAACAGGCATTATAAATGCCTACCTGTTCATTCCTGAATTCCGCAGTGCCGGGTAACCAGGCTTTCAGCATCAGCCTGTCAAAGGTTTCATTGATGATACCACCCAGGCCAACGATGACCAGTGGCAGGGAATAGACCATCATTTCTTTCCAAAGCCGTATATCGAAATTGAATCGGACAAAGGATATCTCCTTGCTGAGTAATAACAAAGTGAGCAGGCTCTGCACCACATTGGCAATGGCCACGTATACAATAGGATTCTGGTTGATGTCGAAAAATGGGCTCACCCAACTGTCCGGACCTGCCTGTAGCTGAGCCGGGCAATAGTTAACAAAGAACCAGACCAGGAGCAGGTTCACAAAGATCCCGATCACCCGTACAAATGCATATCTGATGGGTCTTTCTTCCTGCCGCAGTTTGGCAAAGGGGATCACACTCAGCGTATCGAGTGCAATGATCGCGATAGTGAGTGTGGCTATCTCCGGTATGTCAGAAAAACCACTGATGCTTCCGAGCAGATCTCGGTTGAGCCAGAGTACACCGGAAAAAATAAGGGTGGAAAACAGGATGGATAAAAAACTGGTACTGTAGATCGTTTGTTGATATTCCTTCCTGGCAGAAAAACGGAAATAGGCCGTTTCAAAACCATAGGTGAACAGTACACTTAACACCGGTATGGCAGAATACAAAAGACTTTGTCTGCCAAAATCAGCTGTTTTCACATGGGGCGAATAGGTAAGTAAGGGTGTTAACAGATAACCCATGAACCTGGCTGCAATAGAGCTGAGTCCATACCACATCGTTTGTCCTGCCAGTTTCTTTATTCCGCTCAAGTTCTATTGATTTATGGGTTGTATCCCTTCACTCATTCACTCATCCACTCATTCACTCATTGCTAAAGTAACAAATGTGCGCTTACCTGTGAATATCTATAGGTGGTTTTGTGTTGTTATTGGCTCCAGGTGCTGCAAAACGAGGGTCTTTCAGGAAGCTGGAGTCGGTCAGCGTATATAAAAATGCGGTAAGTTGCCCGATCTCGTAATTCGACAGTGCCAGTTTGTTGCGGAACAGGGGGTCGGTGGTGGCACTCACTACCATGTTTTTCCGGTAATGTTCAAATACGCTCATCAGCGAGAAAAAACGACCATCATGTCCATACGGAAAGGTCATGGCCACGTTCCGCAGACTGGGTACTTTGAATTTGAGTGAATCTTCGGACCTGTTGGTTATGCGCATCCTGCCCGGGTCTTTCAGCACATCATCCATTTTCAGACCTATGTTGCGGTAGGAATAATCTGTGAACAGCGGTTCAGTATGGCAACTGGCACATTTCTGTAAGAAGATCTGGTATCCCAACTGCTCCGGCAGTATGAAACTGGCCTCGCCTCGTTTCACTTTATCGTACTTGCTGTTGCTGCTCACCAGCTGCAGCATGAACTGGCTCAGGGCTTTGCCTATCCGTTGTGTGTTGATGGTCTCATCCCCAAATGCAGCTTTGAATAGTTTCCGGTATTCCTTGTCCGCTTTCAGTTTGGTAATGACATTCTCCAGTGTCTCGGCCATTTCATTCTCTGCGGTGATCGGTGCCAGCGGCTGCAGGTCAAGATGATTGATGCCACCATCCCACATAAAATCCTTCTGCCAGGCCAGGTTGAACAGGCCCGGTGCATTACGGGTGGTAAATGCATTATTGAAGCCATGGCTAAGGCTATGGTCGTACGTGTTGAAGGCACCAAACTGCTGGTGACAGGTACCGCAGGAAAAACTACCATCCTTACTGAGCCTGCCGTCGTAAAAAAGTTTTTTACCAAGGGCAAATCCTTCTTCGGTCAGCGGGTTCTTCGAAAAATCGTAGACTGGCCGGGGCCAGCCTTTGGGTACTTTGAAGGCAATGGGTTTGGGTCTGAAATAAGCGCTGTCCCCCGCAACCCATCCTGCACCGGCCAGAAGGATCAGCAGTAAGACCCAGGTATTTTTGGTAATCCTCATATCAGTGCACGGATTGGATAGAGAACATGTTCTGATAATTATCGGCAAATCTCATTGCCAGAACACCTGGCGAATGACATACAGGGGTCTCTGCCAGGTCGATCTGCCACGATCCGTTGAACCACCGGTCGATATCGGCAGCAATATGAACTTCCCGGACCGGCTGGCTCGTTTGCGGAATGGTCAACCTGATCTCCCTTGCCGTATTCATTCCAAAACGGAACCCTCCGATATGGTAGGTAAAACGGTGCCCCGGTGAAGGGGAACGTTCTGCGGTACCTTCCATCTTGGCCATGATATAACCGCTGTTCCAGGTCCAGAACATACCTTTCAATGGGTCGAGGGCGCCGGTCTGTATCCCGGAAACATTTTTGGCACTATCCACACCCAGTAAAAAACCGATCTGGCGGATATCAATATCCTGCACCTGGATGGTGATGATTTTTGAATCCGGTATTTCTTCGTCTATTAGGAAATATTGCGGATCCGGTTTCCATTGTCTGCCCTTACTGTCGGTAAAGGTGAAATGGGATACATAGTACTTGAACCTTTCGATCGTGATACGATCGCCCAGACCGTTCCGGCAAAGGGTACCCAGCGCCAGCGGATCTTTGCCAACCTGGTGGTGAAAGACCAGCCGCAATTTTCCGGCTGGTGCGGTAATGGGGCCTGGCTGCCTAAAGTTTAATCCGGTAAGGATCAGTGTCAGCAAGACAAGTGTATATACCGGGTACTTCATAGATAATCGTGTTTGTTGATCTTTCTGCGCAGTTCTTTGATGGACCGGTTCTTTTTCTTGGTCTCGATCCTTTTTTCCTGTGCGGCCCTGGTGGGTTTGGTAGGCCTGCGAACTTTCTGTCTGATCAGTGCGGAGTTTATCAGCTGGTTCATTTTCCTGGTCACTTCCCCTTTATTGCCCAGTTGCGATCTTTCTGTTTGCGATTTTACCAGTAGCTGGTCTTCATCGGTGATCTTATTGGCCAGTTTTTCGCGTATCCGTTCTTTCTGCTCCTCATTCACCAGCCGGGATGAGGCAATATGCCAACGACCCTCCACCATGGTCTCCACCTTGTTCACGTTTTGTCCTCCTTTGCCACCACTGCGGGCGGTTTGGAACCAGATCTCCGGTGTAATGTCTACCTTCATTGTACTAAAGTTCGGATAAAAACTGTTAAAGGATCATGAGAATTGTAATACAAAGGGTAAGTGAGGCTTCGGTTACCGTAGAAGGTTCGGTAACAGGTGCCATAGAGAAAGGCTTGATGCTGCTCATCGGAATCGAGGATGCCGATACGGACGAAGACATTGCCTGGCTCAGTAGCAAGATCGTTAACCTCCGCATTTTTGATGATGCGGAAGGGGTGATGAACCTCAGTGTCAAAGACGTAGGTGGAGAGGTCCTGCTGGTAAGCCAGTTCACCCTGCATGCCAACACCAAAAAAGGGAACCGACCTTCTTATATTAAGGCATCAAAACCCGATATTGCCATACCGATGTACGAGAAGATGATCCGGCAGTTGGAGACCGATCTCGGGAAAAAGATCCAGACAGGCATTTTTGGTGCGGACATGAAAGTGCGTCTGCTCAACGACGGCCCGGTAACCATCCTGATCGACTCGAAGAATAAAGAATAAATATAGATCAACCATTGCGGATAAGTGATCCTTTCACCATTCACTCAATCACTCATCCACTCATCCATTCATTACAGTAAACATGCCCGATATCACTACCCGTCCAGATCTTGAAAAGCTGATGGAACAATTCTACCGCAAGGCTTTTGCAGATGACCTGATCGGTCACTATTTTACCGAAGTAGTGAAAGTGAACCTGGAAAAACATATTCCTGTGATCGTTGATTTTTGGGAATCGGTACTGTTTGACAAAGGCGGTTACCAGGGTAACGTCATGCAGGTACACCAGCACCTGCACCAGTTGTCGGCTTTCAGGGATGAACATTTTCAACGCTGGGTAACGGTCTTTAAACAAACGGTGGATGAGCTGTTTGCGGGTGATGCCAGTGAAAAACTGAAACAGCGGGCAGAATCCATAGCCATGGTCATGCGACTGAAGACCGTTCATGGCGGTATTGGTAAACCTTAGTTAGGTATCGAATTTGTAAACCTCACAACACTGCATATATGACAATCGATCAGGCGCAACAACAGGTAGATGACTGGATCAAAACAGTCGGTGTACGTTATTTCAACGAACTCACCAACCTCGGGATACTGATGGAGGAAGTGGGTGAACTGAGCAGGCTCATGGTGCGTACCTACGGCGAGCAGTCGTTCAAAGAATCGGATAAAGGAAAAGAAATTGCCGATGAGATGGCCGATGTGTTATGGGTGCTGATCTGCCTGGCCAATCAAACGGGTGTAAATCTGACCGAGGCCCTGCAAAAGAACTTCGAGAAGAAGAACATACGCGATGCGGAAAGGCATAAGCAGAATGATAAATTACAATAAGTCACAGGTATCTGTTAAATACTGAGCTTATGAAACGGCATATGGTAAGTGTCTATTCGGTCTGCAAAGAATCGATACACGATTTCTCGCACCATAAGGCGTTGCAAATGAGTGCCGCCCTGGCATATTATACGGTATTTGCCATCGCCCCGGTATTGATCCTGGTCATTAGTCTGTGCGATATTTTTTATGGCAGAGCGGCCATTGAAGGAAAATTGTTCGAGAATATCCAGGGCTTAGTGGGTGTGGATGCGGCCCGTCAGATCGAACAGATCATCCGGAACATCAGTGTTTCGAGAGATGTGAGCTGGGCCTCTATCGTAGGTGTCTGTGCGCTGGTACTGGCTGCTACCGGTGTGTTCACCGAGATCCAGGATTCTATCAATTTCATCTGGCGCTTAAAGGCCAAACCCAAGAAAGGCTGGGTGAAACTGATCCTGAATCGGGTATTGAGTTTTTCCATGATCGTGGTGCTGGGTTTTATCCTGCTGGTATCGTTGGTGGTGAACTCGGTGATAGACCTGTTGGGCGAGCAATTGTTGCAGGCATTTCCCGATACGGCCCTTTTTCTGGTGCATACTGCCAACCTGGTAGTTACTTTTCTAACGGTAAGTATCCTGTTCGCTACCATTTTTAAAGTGTTGCCCGATGCGCGTATCGAATGGCACGATGTGATGGTGGGCTCTTTTGCTACTGCTTTTCTGTTTATGGTCGGTAGATCTGCCATTGGTTTTTATCTCACAAAAACGCATATCAGTTCCACTTATGGTGCTGCGGGGGCAGTAGTGATCATATTGTTGTGGGTGTATTATTCTGCCATCATCCTGTATCTGGGCGCTTCTTTCACCAGAGTATATGCCATGCGCAAAGGGAGGAATATCTATCCTACTGACTATGCCGTATGGATACAGGAGATCGAACTGGAAAATAAAGCATCACTCCAGGTACAGGATCACCCGATAACTGCTGAAAAAAAACATAGAGGTAAATGATAGCGGGATAAAACAGAACAGCCGCATAAATATATGCGGCTGTTCTGCTAAGGCTTTTGAGTAATTACTTGAAAATACTTTTTTGTTTGGCCATTTTTTCGATCTCAGCTACCGTTCTGGGGCTTCCGGCTGAAAGGTTCTTGTAACCGCCATCTGCAGTAATGAGGATATCATCCTCGATCCGAACGCCGATATTCCACCATTTCTGGTCACAGTTGCTTCCGGGGGCTATATAGATGCCTGGTTCTACCGTAAATACCGCTCCAGCCTGTAAGATGCCTGGGTTGGGGTCATGTACATCCAATCCCAGTCCGTGTGAAGTGCCATGTGGGAAATAGGTCCTTGCTTCGGCCTCTGTTTTGATGATCCCCAGTTTTAGCAAACCACGCGTAATCACCCGCAAGGCCGCATTGTGCGGTTCCCGGGAGTTATTGCCTGCCTTACACTGTACAAAGGCGGAATCCTGTGCTTCCAGCACCAGTTCATAAATGATCTTCTGTTCGGGTGAGAATCTCCCATTTACCGGGATGGTTCTTGTAACATCGGCACTGTATCCATGGTATTCAGCAGCACAGTCGCTAAGGAGCAGATCGCCGTCCTTCATCAGGCGCTGGTTGGTTTCATAATGCAGTACGCAACTGTTCTCCGCCGAACCATTGATGCTTGGGTAACCAGGATATTCCGATCCGTTTTTCTTGAAATAGTATTCCATAATGGCCTGGGCCTGGTATTCCGTCATACCGGGTTTGATGGAGCGGATCACGCCGTTGTGCCCATCCGTACTCATCACTACCGCTTTTTCGATCAGGGTGATCTCTTCCGGTTGTTTGATGGCACGCAGGTTCCGAAGTATGTTGCCAAGGGTCATTACCGCATTGGGTTTGTGGTAAGTGGTGATGGCACTGTCTACCAGCTGTGCCATCCTTGATAAAGGGTCCATCCCGCCGCGACCACTGTAATATTTGGAAAGGATTTTCTCGTTGTACAGGTTGGTCATCACGGAATCAATCTTGGTAAAATCGATCGTGTTATAGTTGAACTGTTCATGGGTAAATACATGCGCCAATTGGTGTTTGCCCTTTACACCGTCCACTCCCAGTATCTTGCCTGTCCACATTTCACGGGCTGCATTGCGGGGTTGTACAAAAATGAATTCCGTACCGGTTTCCCCGTTGATGGTTGCGGGTTCTTTGAACAGCAGCAACATGGCATTGGGCTCTGTGAGGCCGGTGAGATAATAGAAGTTCTTGTTCTGGGCATAGATGAAATCCACGTCGTTGGAACGGTTACGGGTTTGCGCTGCAAAAAATACGGCCACAGCGTTCTTAGGCATCAGTTCCCTTACCGCTGCCCTGCGGCCGGCATGAAAAGCAGGGCTGAGATGATCATTGGGATATTCTGTGTTTTGCTGGGCTGCTGCCGGTTGGGACAGGGCGAACAGGGTCAGCAGAATGGAGCATAGTCTTCTGAGCATAGTAATGGTTTAAGTACCGCTAAAACTAATTTTTTTATTGGTTCGGTCACCATGTTTTGGATGAATGAGCTGTTTTTTGCCGGTCAAACCCGAAAAACCGTTACCTGTGGCTTTTCCCAACAGGCGTAAAAGCATATTTTTGCGAGGTTATGAGTATACAGCAAGACAATCAGTTCCAGGCGATTATTTCGCATGCCAAAGAATATGGCTTTGTGTTTCCGAGTAGTGAGATTTACGACGGGTTAAGTGCCGTGTATGATTATGGTCCTTACGGTAGTGAGTTAAAGAAGAACATCCGCGATTACTGGTGGAAAAGCATGACCCAGATGCATGAGAATATCGTAGGTATCGATGCTGCCATCTTCATGCATCCCACTACCTGGAAAGCCAGCGGACACGTTGATAATTTCAGCGACCCGATGATCGATAACAAGGACAGCAAGAAAAGATACCGGGTAGACCATCTGCTGGAGGCTAAAGCGGACCAGCTTCGGGAAAAAGGCGAGCAGCAGGCAGCAGATTCTTTGCTGGCCTCCATGGATGCCTTACTGGCCGCCGAAGATTTTGCCGGATTGAAAGAACTGATCATTGACCAGAAGATCGTTTGTTCGGTAAGCGGTACTGCCAACTGGACAGATATCCGTCAGTTCAACCTCATGTTCTCTACCCAGTTGGGTTCTGTGGCAGAAGATGCCGATACCATCTACCTGCGTCCCGAAACGGCACAGGGCATTTTCGTGAACTTCCTGAATGTGCAGAAAACTGCACGGATGAAGATCCCATTCGGTATTGCACAGACCGGTAAGGCTTTTCGTAATGAGATCGTGGCCCGCCAGTTCATCTTCCGCATGCGTGAGTTCGAGCAGATGGAAATGCAGTTCTTTGTGCGTCCCGGCACGGAAGGCGAATGGTACCAGTACTGGAAGGAAGCTAGGCTGCAGTGGCATTTGAGCCTGGGTATCTCGAAAGACAAGTACCGTTATCACGACCACGTGAAACTGGCGCATTACGCCAAAGAAGCCTGTGATATAGAGTTTGAATTCCCATTCGGGTTCAAAGAAGTGGAAGGTATCCACTCCAGGAGCGATTTTGACCTCACCCAACACCAGCTGTACAGCAAAAAGAAGATGCAGTACTTTGATACGGAGATCAACCAGAACTATGTTCCGTATGTAGTGGAGACCTCTATCGGACTCGACAGGATGTTCCTGCTGGTCATGGCGAATGCCTACGAGGAGGAAACCATTGCTAAGGAAGATGGCACTACTGACAGCCGCGTGGTAATGCATATACCTGCAAAGATCGCACCCGTGAAACTGGCAGTGCTCCCGCTGACCAAAAAAGATGGTCTGCCTGAACTGGCCCGTGAGCTGATGGATGAATGCAAACCTTACTTCAAATGTTTTTATGAGGAGAAGGATGCGATCGGTAAACGATACAGGAGGCAGGATGCCATTGGTACGCCGTTCTGTGTAACCATCGATCACCAGACCAAAGAGGACCAGACGGTAACGATCCGTTATCGCGACAGCATGGTGCAGGAGCGGGTGTTGATGAGCAAGGTGAAGGACCTGGTACTGGAGCAGGTGATGTAACCCTCATCGGCCCGCAAAAAAATATCCTATGGAGTGGAAATGGAAACTCGCTCAAAAACTGGAGTTCATCTGGTGGAAACGGTATTTGCAGAACAAAGACCCTGACACTTATCTGGACCGGAAGAAACGTTATTGGCAGGATCTGCTGGCGAGAATGTCTCCCTTGCTGCCATTGCCGGGCAATCAACAGATACTGGATGCCGGTTGCGGACCTGCAGGTATCTTTCTGGTGCTGGAAGGTAACCAGGTGGATGCCATCGACAGCTTACTGGGTAAGTATGAGCAGCTTTCGCATTTTCAACCACAGAACGTTCCCTGGACCCGGTTCCGGACCCTGCCGATGGAGGACCTGGATGAAACGGAAAAATATGATGTGATCTTTTGCATGAATGCCATCAACCATGTCAGGAACCTTCCGCTTTGTTATGATAAGCTGGTAAAAGCGCTGAAGCCGGATGGTTATCTCATTGTTTCTACAGATGCGCACCGGAATGGGTTTTTAAAGAAACTGTTTCAGCTGCTTCCCGGAGATATGCTGCATCCCGTTCAGTTGGATATACGCGAATATGAAAACTTTCTCGCAGAAAGAAAGATGCATATACTCAAAAGTTTCCTGGTTAAGCGGGAACCCATCTTCGATTATTATGTGACCGTGTCGCAAAAAAAAGCCTCCTGAAAGCTGTTGCTGCAGGAGGCTGATGTATCGGAAGGATAGGGACTACCCGTACAATTCCAGGTGAATGGCTTTTTTATCATAGCCAAGGTCCACGATGCGCTGTTTGGCCTCGTCGATCATGTTCTTCCATCCGCATAAAAAGAACTTGGCAGGTTTGGAACCTTTGCCGGTCAGCTCTTCATACACGGGATGCACATAACCTTTGTGTGCACCTTCAGGAACGCTTTCTTCCCTGGAATAACAGGGGTGGAAGAAAAAGCCGGGTTCATCTTTCTGCAGTTGTTTTAGTTCGTCCACATACAAACCATCGGTGAGTTTGCGGCATCCGAAGATCAGGTGCAGGTTCTGGTGTGGTAATTTCTGTTGATGCACCGCATGTACCATGGCACGGAAAGGTGCAATGCCGGTACCTGTGCAGATCAGATAGATGTCTTCCTCGATTGGCTGCGGTAACGTGAATTTACCTTGCGGCCCCCGAAGAGGGAACTCAGTGCCTACTTTCACTTCATTGAAAAGATACGTAGTGCCCAGACCGCCCTCAAGAAGAACGATCACGAGTTCAAATACATTACTGCCATCTGGCGCGGAAGCGATGGAATAACTTCTCCATCTTTTATTCTTTTGCTCATGAATGGGAAGATCAAGCGTTACAAACTGTCCAGCCTGATAGTCGAAGCTTTCTACTTCGGGAACCTGTATCCAGAAACGGCGTGTTAAACCGGATGGAACTGCGTTTTCGATTTTGATCACCTTGCCGGTGCGCCAGGGTTCTGCCATGTGTGATAATTTTTAGATGTTCATCAAATAGATCCTGTCCTGGAACTGCTTGGCTTTGCAGGCAATTCCCTTTATATAAAGGTAACGATAACCAGCTTCCCAAGCAAAAAGGCCACGATAACGTTATCGTGGCCTTTTTGCTTGGGAGACAATTTTTTTATCGTTGTACCAGTATCTTCTGAAGGTAGGTCTTCTTATTGTGCTGGATCCGCAAAATGTAAAATTCTGAGCTCACCTGGTCTATCCGGATCTGTCTGGAGAACTTACCGGAAAATCCGGGATAACTGCTGTTGTATACCCTTTGTCCGGAAGCACTCAGCAATTCTATCGAAAGGTCGGCTTTACCGCTCACCTCGAAAGAGAGGTTGAAGATCCCGTTGTTCGGATTGGGGGATACATTCAGTTTGATCTCCCGGGCAATGACATCGATGCTCGCCGTAACCGCCACTGTGATCTCATTGGAAGCCTGCTGGCACCCGAAAGCATCAAAGACCACGGTTTTATATTTCCCGGCTTTGGAAGGCTTGTAACTGGCCCCGTTTGCCCCGTTGATAGCGGTGTCGTTCAGGTACCATTGGTTGCCCGAACTGATACTGCTTACCAGTGAATCGGCCTGCTGACTGATGACAGGCTTAGGAGAGGCCGCAGCGATCACAGGGATCCGGTCACTCACACAGCCCGTGCTGATCTGCATGTTATAGAAGAAATAGTAGTACTGGTTTTGTGTGGTTCCTGCACTGTTACCTGTGATCGACATGATATTGGGTATCGCGATCGGGTAGGTACTGGCATTGGTGATGCCGTCGTTCCGGAAGATGGTGGCGCCAAGTTTGGTGATCGTGTCTACATTGCCAAACCTGTCAAGACATTCTGTGATGATGATATGATCGCCGGTGGAAGATACCGGCAGTTTCAACAGGAACACGGCACCGGTATCAGCTGCGGTATTGGAAATGACTGAACCACTTGTTGGGGTAGTGGTGGTGGCATAGGCATCAATAGTGGTCACAGCCAATGGCTGGTAACTATATGAAGTCCCGGTCTCGGACAACAAGTTGGCCAGGGTAAACCTGATCTTGCCCGGATAACCGATGTACATACGTGCCGATTCAATGGTCAATGGAACAGAGTTGTTGAACTTTACATAGTTGCCTCTGAAACTGTTATACCCGCCCGTAGCAGACAGCTCTGTTTTATTCACCGGTCCGATGGTGGTTCTGGCCTCTTTGGCCACATAATAGGTTTTGTCGCTGGGGATCGTGGTAGTGCCGGCCGTAGAGCCGCTGGCAAAAGGCGCATTTCCTGTAGCAGTGGCATACCAGAAATAATTGGAATTGTCCGGGGCATTCACTTTCAGGTTCACCGTGGCACCGCAGATGCCTGCAGAAGCAGATACTGCGGCAGGTTTGGCTGCAGTGGTGATGGTTGCCGTAAGTGAGTTGTTGGCAGGAAATTGGTCTGTGGTCATATTGGTGGCGGCTACAATGGTATATGCAGTGGCAGGGGTGGTAACAATGGGCGACTGGAACGTATAGGTTGCGGTCGTTAACGGAGAAATAGGGCCCGGATAAGTGAATGAAAGATTGGCGATGGTACCGGATGCGGTCGATACCGTTGCAGTGATCGGAATATTACTTTGTGTGTTGACGGCGCCGTTGTTACGGATCTTCACCGTAAGGTATTGTGCACCGCTGGCGCAATCATTCCCGGATGGTGCAACGATCTCACTGATCGATACATCATTGGAAGGTGTGATCACTTTTACCCGATAATCCTGTGTTTCTCCTTTTGCATAAGTGCCGCAGGCCGATACATCACCGGCGAGGCTGGTCTCCTGAACGATCACCCGCATCAGGCAGATATTGCCAATGGTCAGCGTGCTGGGCGTAGTGATATTGGCCGTAAAGGTTTGCGCCGCAGAACTCAATACCCCACTGGTGGCCACCGTTTCCGAAGTTTCGAATGTGCCATTGTTGTTGTAATCGATGAATATTTTGACTATGCGGCTCGCGGTGGTGGCATCTGCCGTACTCACGCGCACCCTTACCGGAATGGTTTCTGAAGGTTCGATATTGGCTACATACCGTGTATTGTCTGTATAGGTCTTCGAACCGGCTGAATTCGCTACCTGGATACCCTTGAATGCCACGCTGTCGATCCTGGCTCCACCACCGCCCGACGTGGATGTGCAATATGCCGAACCACCCACGCCACTGATCAGTAAGGAGTAAGCCTGTGTTGTATTGGCCAATGTGCCTTTGTGCGAAACATAAATGGTATATGTCTGCCCCGGAACAGTGCTGTCGATATCGATCCTTTCCACATTGTCCGTGATATTGTCTCCCGGAGCCGCTACGAAAGTGGGGTTGTTCAGATCCAGTGTCCACGGCATATAGGTGCGTGTTCCTTTGGTAATGCGAATATCCAGGTCGTTGACCAGTTTCTTGGCACGGTTATTCAGCACATTGACCTTTTCAACGGCACCTTTCACATCTGTCCAGCAGATGGTTGCCTGCAGTGGCCCGTTACCGGAAGCCACTACCGTTTTAGAGAAGGTCCCACCCTGTGTCAACACGTTTTCATAGATCAGGTGTTTGCTGGTGTCAGCATTGTTCGACCTGATGGCGGTATTCATCGCCACCGCTGCCTTCTGCACATTCAATAGTCCCCAGCCATACTGGTAGTCGGGACCGGGGGCATTACCCGTTTCATCCGCTGTATGAATGGCCAGACCTTTCAGTGTGGCGGAACGCAGAAAAGCGGTATTGCTGTTCTTGAGTTTGGAGTAATATTCCTGCAGCAGGAACAATGAGCCGGTGGCATTCGGTGCCGCCATGGATGTTCCGCTGTAAGTGGCATAACTGGTGTTGGATGTGGAGATCGAGGATAAGAGGTTCACACCATCGGCTACGATATCCGGTTTGATACGGCCATCATCAGTGGGGCCCCAGGAACTGAACCGGCTCATCACCGCATCTTCCGGACGGGTATAGCCCGAAGGGATCCCATTCACTGCACCAATGGTCAGGATATTCTTGGCGCCGCAATCCCAGGAAATGATGTCATAGCCATCGTTACTGCTGATACCGGCGGGACGGTTTCCGGAAGCCACCATGGTTCCGCTGGAATTGCGGCGGTAATAAGGCTCACCCACCGCAGGCCCATTCTCGTCGCGGTTATTGCCCGCCGATTTTACGATCAGGTAATAAGGGGCGTTATAGGCAATGGAATCCAGTGCCTGAGAGTCGTCACTGTAATACCCGAACTTGTAATCTTCGTTCTCGTCAGGCCGTCCGTTGAATTCCCAGCGACTTTGTGAGCTGTTGTAATTCCATCCGGAAATGATGGAATAGGAGTGGTTCGATATAAGGAGATTACTGGATTCGTTCGCCATCTCGGGAAGGTCGCTGGTAAAATCATAGGCAACAATACCCGTAGCGCCATAAGCCATCCCCTTGGCACTGGCATTCACGCCCGAAGCGATCATGGTGCCGGTCACATGTGTGGCATGGTCACTGAAAGAAGAAGGATTGTCTTTTTGCGTTACCCGCCCGGTCAGCTCAACATGAGAGCCCAATACCGATCCACCATCCCATACCCCGATCTTGTTCTTGAGGTAAGCGGAACTGCCCGAAAGATTCAGTCCGGTTGAACCGCCTGGCCATAATTGGTTGGCACGGGTGGTTGCCGCAGCGATCGTATTGTTGTTGGTCATGTAGTATTTGGGGAAACCAAAATCATCCACCCCCACCAATACGCCTTTCCTTCCGTTCGGGGAACTGATGGTCAGGTCCCAGCCGTTTCTTTTGGCCAGAGTGATGGCTTTGGCATAATTGGCATTAAAAGCCAGCTTATAACCAACAGCGGCCTGTTTCAGGATCCGGGTATTGGTAACGGTCTGTGCAGAAGCAACCCATGCCAATCCGCAGATCCCCCAAATAGACCATACAATTTTTTTCATCATAACCTTCATGTTTTCCATCCGCCGGTAACTAAGAAAAATAGGCGTAATATTCACTAAATTAGATACTTTCATCATTCAAAGTGAGGTATGAAACACATTCTTTTTTTGGTTCTCGCCGGCTGTTTGGCAATTCTTGGCTGTTCGTCGGCTAAAAAGGTCCCTTCGGCGGTGATCACCCAGGGTATTAGCGGCAGGGTCACCGAACTCACCGGTAACCGGATGCCCATGAAAGATGCTGAACCGGATCTTCCCAAACCCATACTGACCACTGTTTTCATCTATGAACCCACCCATATCAGCCAGGTGACCAGAACAGGTACAGAACCGGTATATACGGCCATCGCCACCCGTTTGGTTGCTTCGGTGGACACCGACAGCACCGGCCATTTTACCATTTCCCTGCCTGTGGGCAGCTATTCCCTTTTTGTGAAACAGGGAGGGCGGTTTTATGCCAATCTCTTCGACAACAACAACAACATCGCCCTCTTCACCGTGGAAGAAGGAAAACTTACCCAGGTTACGCTCTCGGTGAGCAGCAGGGCGAGTTTCTAACGGCGGCCATTGCTTTGCCCCTAAAGCATCACCGGTAACCCGATTCTCGGAACTACCCATTATCTTTGCCCTCTTTTCGTGAAGGAATTGAGCAAGCGGATATGAATTTGACTGTGCTGCTGGATCTGTACCAACAATCACCCCACCTTTTTCAGCTGGCGGACAAGCTTTCTTTTGCCCAACCCCAGCAAATTTTCCTGCAGAACTTACAAGGCAGCAGCTCGGAATTTGTAGTGAGTGCGGTATTTATGCATCCTTCCTGCCAGCAACTGAACCACCTGGTGGTATTGAATGACGCCGAAGAAGCGGCCTATTTCCACAATACACTGGAAAACCTGACCCAGGCGCTGGACCTGTTCTATTTCCCATCTTCCTTCAAGAACCGGAAGAATTTCAGGATACTCAACAGTTCGCATGTGATGTTGCGCACCGAGGCATTGACCAAATTATCCGCCGGCGGTAACCGCAAGATCATTGTCACTTACCCGGAAGCTTTGTTCGAAAAAGTGGTGTTACCCTCCACCCTCAGCAGTAATATCATCAGCATCAAGGCCAATGATACCATCAACCCCGAAAGCCTGATGGACCTGTTCGTGATGTATGGTTTTGAGCGTACCGATTTTGTATACGAACCCGGCCAGTTCGCGCTGCGTGGTGGTATCCTGGATATCTATTCATTCGGCAATGAAAAGCCGTATCGCGTGGAGCTGTTCGGTAACGAGGTAGACAGTATCCGAATCTTCGATCCCGAAACACAGTTGAGTGAAAGGAAACTGTTGCAGGTGAATATCATCCCCAACGTGGAAACACAGTTCGAGAGCGGGGAGAAGGTATCGCTGCTGGAGTTCCTGCCGGAGAATACGGTGGTATGGCTGAAGGATTGGGATGTGATCAGGGAAAAGATAGATACACAGGAAGAGGACCTGCAGGGTTTTGTGCAGTTGCTTACAGATGGTTACCGCATGCAGGCCGGTGAGGAAGAGGATGATACCAAGATCCTGAAGGAAGTAAAGACCGAAGATTTTGTGGGCAGCGGTGCCATAGAACAGCAGCTGGGATCAAGACATATTGTGGAGTTTGGTTACAAACCCCATATGGCCAAAACGGAAATAGGTTTCCGCACCCGTGTACAACCCTCTTTCAACCGACAGTTCGACCTGCTGATCAAGGACCTCAAAGCTCATGAGGCCGCAGGTTTCGGGGTATATATCTTTGCCGAACAGGCGCGTCAGCTGGAAAGACTGCACAGCATTTTTGCAGATCTGAATACAGAGATCCAGTTCGTACCGGTAGCTTCGGGCATACACGAAGGATTCATTGATGAGGAACTGAAACTGGTCTGCTACACCGACCACCAGATCTTTCAGCGTTACCATAAGTACAAGGTAAAACAGGCCTATAACAAGAACAAGGCCATTACGCTCAAAACATTGCGGGACCTGCAGCCGGGCGATTATGTAACGCATATCGACCATGGTGTGGGCACTTACAGTGGACTCCAGAAGATCGAGGCCAACGGTAAGGTGCAGGAAGCGGTCCGGATCATTTACAAGGACAGTGATATTCTGTATGTGAACATCAACTCACTGCACAAGATCTCGAAATACACAGGTAAGGAAGGAACGGTCCCCAAGATCAACAAACTGGGTTCCGATGTGTGGAACAAGCTGAAGGAGAAGACCAAGACCAAGGTCAAAGAGATCGCTTTCGACCTGATCAAACTATACGCACAAAGAAAGGCGCAACAGGGATTTGCCCATACGCCGGATAATTATATGCAGACCGAGCTGGAAGCCTCTTTCATTTATGAGGATACCCCTGACCAGAGCAAAGCCACGGCAGATGTGAAGAAAGACATGGAGAGCGAGAGTCCGATGGACAGGCTGGTTTGCGGCGATGTGGGCTTCGGCAAGACCGAAGTGGCCGTTCGCGCCGCGTTCAAGACCTGTGTGGATGGCAAACAGGCTGCTGTACTGGTACCTACCACCATCCTGGCCTTCCAGCATTTTAAGACCTTTCAGGAGCGTTTGAAAGATTTTCCGGTAACGGTGGATTATCTCAACCGTTTCAAATCATCCAAAGAGAAAAAAGAGACCCTCAAGAAACTGGAAGAGGGTAAGATCGATATCATCATCGGAACACATGGCCTATTGGGCAAGGATGTCAAGTTCAAGAATCTCGGATTGATGGTGATCGACGAGGAGCAGAAATTTGGTGTAGGACATAAGGAAAAACTGAAGACCCTGAAAACAAATGTGGACTGTTTAACGCTTACGGCCACACCGATCCCCCGCACCCTGCAGTTCAGCCTGATGGGGGCCCGCGACCTCAGCATCATCAATACACCACCGCCTAACCGGCAACCCATACAGACGGAAGTGCATGTGTTCAATGACGACTTCATCCGCGATGCCATTTATTATGAAACAGAAAGGGGTGGGCAGGTATTCTTCATTCATAATAGGGTACAGGGACTGTCAGAAATGTGCGCCTTGATACAGGGGCTTTGTCCCGACCTGAGCATAGGTTTTGCTCATGGTCAGCTGGAAGGGCATGAACTCGAAGAAAGGATCCTGGACTTCATCGATAAGAAATACGATGTACTGGTATGTACCAATATTGTAGAGAGTGGCGTGGATATCCCGAATGTGAATACCATCATCGTCAATAACGCCCATCACTTCGGACTGAGCGATCTGCACCAACTGCGCGGAAGGGTGGGCAGAAGCAATAAAAAAGCCTTCTGTTACCTGCTGGGTCCGCCGATGAGTACGATGCCCACCGATTCAAGAAAACGTTTGCAAACGCTGGAGCAGTTCAGTGACCTGGGCAGTGGCTTCCAGATAGCCATGCGCGACCTGGATATCCGTGGGGCCGGTAACCTGTTGGGGGGAGAGCAGACCGGTTTTATGGCCGAGATCGGTTTCGAAATGTACCAGAAGATACTGGAAGAGGCCATCCGTGAACTGAAACGGACCTCGTTCAAAGACCTGTTCAAGGAAGAGATCAGCAAACAGGACGATTTTGTGAGTGATTGTACCATCGATACCGACCTGGAGATCCTGATACCGGATGACTATGTGGAGAGTATCACCGAACGCCTGTCGCTCTACACCCGCTTAGACAGCTGTGAGAAAGAAGAGGAACTACTGGCTTTCCACCAGGAAATGCTGGATCGTTTTGGTCCCGTGCCGCCGCAGGTGGAAGACCTGTTCACCACGGTCCGCTGCCGCTGGATGGCCGTACAGCTGGGATTTGAGAAAATGGCTTTGAAGGATGAGACACTACGTTGTTATTTCATCAACCGCCCCGACTCACCTTATTTCGAATCGGACCTGTTCCGTAAGATACTGGCCTATCTGCAGACTGGAACCAACAAGGCCCGCCTGAAACAGACCGGCCGCATGTTCATGCTGATCGTGGATACCATGAAGGATATGGGGTCCATGCACCGTTTTCTTACCCATATGCACAGCGAAGTGGTGGGTAAGGCCGGGTAGGACATAAAAAATCCGGTTCCTAACAGAACCGGATCCAAGTCTCTTGTTGATATGGCTTAGAAACCTTTTTTGGCAACGCCGTCGGCAATGGCCTGTAAGGCTTTGGCTTCGCTCAGGATAGCGGCCATCTTATTTCCTTTTCCGTCGTGACCACCGGCCATGTAACCGCCTTTAGCCGTTCTGGTGATCACCGCATCCTGCATAGGAACGTTTTTTTCTTTGGTTTTCAGGCAATATGCTTTGATCATTTTTGATGTGTCCATGTTGTTAGAATTTAAAAGTTAGTAGATAAACAATGGGTTATAGGCCACAATCTACCAATTTTTTTCAGGAAAGTGAAATTTCTGGCTGGAAGCGCTGTCGGGCAGGAACTTAGGGATGGAAGGGGCCCAAAAAAGCCGGTGTCTGTCACCGGCTTTTTATATGATCAGGGTATAAGGGGTCAGGAACCCGTTTATACGTCGATTTTAGCATATTTGGCATGACTTTCAATGAATTCGCGACGTGGGGCCACGTCATCGCCCATCAGCATACTGAAGATCCTGTCGGCCTCGGCGGCACTTTCAATGGTTACCTGTTTCAGGGTACGGCGGGCGGGGTCCATGGTGGTCTCCCAGAGTTGGTCGGCGTTCATCTCACCCAAACCCTTGTATCGCTGAATGGTAACACTGTCGTCCTTTCCGCCCCCCAGTTTTTCCACCCACATCTTACGCTGCTCTTCGTTGTAGGCGTATTCCTGCTCTTTTCCTTTCTTCACCAGGTACAATGGGGGCTGGGCAATGTATACATAACCCTGCTCCACCATCTCCTTCATATAACGGAACACGAAAGTGAGGATCAGAGTGGCGATATGCGAACCATCCACGTCGGCATCGGTCATGATGATGAGCTTATGATAACGCAGTTTGGTCGTATTCAATGCTTTGGGATCTTCCGGGGTACCTACGGTCACACCCAGTGCTGTGTACATGTTACGGATCTCCTCGTTCTCGTAGATCTTATGCTCCATGGCTTTCTCTACGTTCAGGATCTTACCGCGCAGGGGCAGAATGGCCTGGTAACTCCTGTCACGGCCCTGTTTGGCAGTACCGCCGGCCGAGTCTCCCTCCACCAGGTAGAGTTCGCATTTCTGCGGGTCCCTCTCGCTGCAATCGGCCAGTTTTCCGGGCAGGCCACCACCGCTTAATACGGTTTTGCGCTGCACCATGTCGCGCGCTTTTTTGGCCGCAACCCTTGCCTGTGCCGCCAGGATGATCTTGGAGATCACATTCTTGGCTTCCTTGGGGTTCTCTTCCAGGTAGGCTTCCAGTGCCCGGGCCACGGTGGTCTGTACGATACCGCTTACCTCGCTGTTACCCAGTTTGGTCTTGGTCTGTCCCTCGAACTGTGGTTCGGGAACCTTTACAGAGATGATGGCGCTCAGACCTTCCCTGAAATCATCCCCTTCAATGGTCACTTTGGCTTTTTCAAAAAGGCCTTCCCTGTCGCCATAGGTCTTAAATACACGGGTCAGCGCCTGGCGGAAACCGGTAACGTGTGTTCCGCCTTCAATGGTATTGATGTTGTTGACGTATGAGAAGATATGCTCTTTGAAATCATCGTTATAGGTAAGTGCCACTTCCACTGCTATATTGGAAGCCTCATCGTGACCATCCACATACAACGGTGAAGGGATCAACGGGTTACGGTTACCGTTCTGGTCAAGCATTTCCACAAACTCAACGATACCGCCTTCGCTGTAGAAATTGCGGGTATATACATTGCCGTCCGCATCTTTTTCACGCAGGTCGGTAAGGGTGATGCTGATGCGTTTGTTCAGGTAAGAGAGCTCGCGTAAACGTCCTTCCAGGATCTCTTTCCGGTAAACGGTCTCCTGAAAAATGCTGCCGTCCGGCCAGAAATGCACCAGGGTACCGGTAGTGGTGCTGGTGCCTATCTCACGTACATCGTACTGGGGTACGCCGATCTTGTATTCCTGTTCGAATATCTTGCCTTCACGGTTAACAGTAACATGCAGTTTAGTGCTGAGTGCGTTCACGCAGCTGACACCCACACCATGCAGACCACCGGATACTTTGTAAGTGTCCTTATCGAATTTACCCCCGGCATGCAGTACGGTCATCACGATCTCCAGCGCGCTCTTTTTTTCCTTAGTGTTGATACCGGTGGGGATACCCCGCCCGTCATCCTGTACGCTGATGGAATTGTCTTCGTGAATGGTCACGACGATGTTTTTACAGTACCCGGCCAGGGCCTCGTCGATCGAGTTGTCCACCACCTCATACACCAGGTGATGCAGTCCTTTGATACCGATATCACCAATGTACATGGCGGGCCTTTTCCGCACCGCTTCCAAACCTTCCAATACCTGTATGCTGTCGGCCCCGTAATTCCGGTTCTGGGCCTCGTTGTTATTCTGTTGTTCCTGGGTCATAAATGCTTATCAATCCTGAGTTTTAACAATTTTTCAAGGGTTGGCAAATCTAATGAAAATATAGGGGCTTTTTAGGCTCAAACAAGCCTATTTTTCCCCATTTTGGAAGGGTATGTGGAGGATAAAATGACGCTTCCGTGACAGGCTGCCGGAGGGCCTTCTTGCAGAATAGATGTTTATACATTAAATTTGCACCTGCATGCAACAGGTAATGGACATATTGAAGGTTTCGCAGCGTGGTGGTATTGAGCCGAGCATGGATCTGCTGTACGAAAAAGAGCAGAATATCCCGGGTTCGATCCAGTACCATATCCGTCGCTACTACGCTCAGCATTCCTGGGTGGCGGATGATACCGGCATGATGGTATACCATTACAATGCCAAAAGACCTTCCGAGAATTACCTGGAGCTTCGTTACTGCACTACCGGTAACCGTTATTGCGAGGAAAGGAGTTGCGGACAGTGCAACCAGTTGCCTACTGAGAACTGTAATGGCAAACACCAGACCGTAGATGTGTTCACTTTCCATTTCACCTCCACTTTCCTGCACCAGTTCGTGCACAACGTGAAAATGAGTAACCGGAAAGATGAAGTGCTGGCATTCAAACATCCGCATGCATTCACCAAAGTATTCCCGCTTTGCAATAAAAAAAGGAATGTGCTGGATGGTTTGCTGAACCATAGTTATTCCGGTTCATTGGAAAATATTTTCGTCAACGCCAAGGTTCACGAGCTGTTATTGTATAGCCTGGAATGCCTGGTAGATGAGAAAGAAGAAGGGTTTACCTGTAAGTTCCTGGCAGATGAAAGCGGTCGCGACCGTATTTACCAGGCTAGGGAGATCTTACTGCAACATATCGGTGATCCCATCACCATCAAGGAACTGAGCCGTAAAGTGGCCATGAACGAATGTTACCTCAAAAAAGGTTTCAAGGAGGTTTTTGGTACCACCATATTCGATTTCTATCAACAGCAGCGGATGGAACACGCCAAATACCTTCTGTACGAAAAAGGACTGAGCGTGACCGACGTGTCTGCCCTGTTGGGATATTCCTCCATCTCACATTTCTCCGCTGCCTTCAAAAAACACACCGGTCTCAAACCGTGTGAACTGCTCAAATAGACCGTTGGAATATCGAATATTGAACAAGGAATGATGAATGATGATCGGGGTTTTACTTCGGTATTCATCATTCCTTGTTCAATATTCAATATTCACCTCGTCTGTTCCTTGCTCATCGGTTCATCTGTTCCATTCGCGTATTAGTGGATAGGCTCATTTAGAAGTGATCGGCTAAGTAGTTATTTGCAAGGCTATTTTCAAGGCGTTTGCCGTTTAAGGATATTCATTATTCATCATTCCTTGTTCATCGGTTCATCTGTTCCATTCATCATTCCTTGCTCAATATTCAATATTCATTTATCTTACTCAAAAGATCATTATGCGGAAAATTATTTCGATCGTTTTGCTGGCAGTACTTTTTGGTTGTTCTGACCGGAAAGTGGATACCATCATTCACCACGCGGTCATTTATACGGTGGATTCTTCTTTTACGGTTGCAGAAGCCATGGCCGTGAAAGATGGTAAGATCGTTGCTGTTGGTAAGAATGAGGAGATCATGTCAAGGTATAATGCAGCGGAAAATATCGATGCCCAGGGTAAAGCCGTATATCCGGGTTTTATTGACGCGCATGCGCATTTTGTGGGCTATGGCCGCTCGCTGTTCCAGGCCGACCTGTTCGGAACCAACACCTGGGAAGAGACCGTTGCCAGGATCAAGACTTTTGCCGATCAGCATCCCGATCTGCCCTGGATACAAGGTCGGGGCTGGGACCAGAACCGCTGGCCGGGGAAGACCTATCCCACCAATGAAGCACTGAACAGCTTATTCCCTGATAAACCCGTCATCATTACACGGGTGGACGGACACGCTTCCATTGCCAACCAGAAAGCGCTTGAACTGGCGGGCATACAGGCCGGCCAGACCATTGTGGGAGGTGCTATCGAAGTCAAGAATGGTAAACTTACCGGCGTGCTGATCGATAATGCCGACAATAAAGTGTACGCACAGATACCGGAGCCCACCAAAGAGATCTACCTGCAATGGTTACAGGCTGCGCAGAAGAATTGTTTTGAACAGGGATTGACCACCATCACAGATTGCGGACTCAGTTACCAGGATGTGGATGCGATCGATGCTTTGCAGAAAGAGGGCAAACTGGATATGCGCCTGTTCGTGATGCTGAGCGATAACGATGAGAATATCAGTAAATACCTCAAAACAGGTCCTTATAAGACAGATCGCCTCTTCGTGAATGGGTTCAAAGTGTATATGGATGGTGCATTGGGCAGCAGGGGCGCCTGTCTGTTGCAACCTTATACGGATAAAGCGGGTTGGACAGGTTTCCTGTTGCGCAACCCATCGCATTACGATTCTCTGGCAAAGGTTTTGTCGGGCACGCCATTCCAGATGTGCACGCATGCCATCGGCGACAGTGCTAACCGGGAGATCCTGCATATCTACAATAAATACCTTCAGGGTAAGAACGATAAACGCTGGCGCGTGGAACATGCACAGATCATCGACCCAGCCGACTTTGCTTTATTTGGCTCGGCCAGTATTGTTCCTTCGGTTCAACCTACCCATGCTACCAGTGATATGTACTGGGCAGAAGAGCGGTTGGGTAAGGAAAGGCTGAAGGGAGGGTATGCGTTCAAACAACTGTTGCAACAGAATGGCTGGATTCCGCTGGGTACCGATTTTCCGGTGGAAGATATTTCTCCTTTCAAGACCTTCCTGGCAGCCGTGGCAAGGAAAGATGCCAAAGGTTTTCCTTCCGAAGGTTTTCAGAAAGAGAATGCATTGAGCCGCGAAGAAACGATCCGGGGCATGACCATCTGGGCAGCCAAAGCCAGTTTCCTCGAGAAAGAAGTGGGAAGTCTGGAACCGGGTAAAAAAGCGGACTTCATCCTCCTGGATAAAGACCTCATGAAAGTGCCGGAAACAGAGATCCTGGATGTAAAAGTGCAGGCAACCTATCTCGGCGGTAAAAAAGTACACTGATCATCATTCATCTCTTTACCGAAAAGTTGATGCATACAATAAGGGCTGCTGTTCACCTGGAACAGCAGCCCTTGTATTGATAGGTAGATGAAAATTGTCAATTACTTCAGCTCTCCCACCATGTTGCCCGGTACCACCCACTGGTCGAATTCTTCGGCTGTCAGGTAGCCAAGTTTCACGGCCATTTCTTTCAGCGTAGTGTCTTCTTTGTGTGCGGTCTGTGCAATTTCGGCCGCTTTATAGTAGCCGATCTTGGTATTCAGTGCGGTAACCAGCATTAGGCTGTTGTCCACGTGTTTCTTAATGTTGACCTCAATAGGGGCCAGACCTACGGCGCATTTGTCGTTAAAACTTACACAACCATCACCGATCAGGCGGGCGCTGTGCAGGAAGTTATGGATCATTACCGGCTTGAACACGTTCAGTTCAAAATGACCGGTAGCGCCACCGATATTGATGGCCACATCGTTGCCCATTACCTGTGCGGCGATCATGGTCAGCGCTTCACACTGGGTAGGGTTCACCTTACCGGGCATGATAGAAGAACCGGGTTCGTTGTCAGGAATGAACAGTTCGCCGATGCCACTGCGAGGTCCGGATGACAGCATGCGGATATCATTGGCGATCTTCATCAGGCTTACCGCAACGGTTTTCAGTGCGCCATGAGCTTCTACAATGGCATCGTGAGCGGCAAGTGCCTCGAATTTATTTTCAGCGGTCACAAAAGGCAGTCCAGTGAGGTTGGCAATATGTTTGGCCACGTTCACATCATATCCCTTCGGAGTATTGATGCCGGTACCCACGGCGGTACCACCCAGGGCCAGTTCGCTCAGGTGCGCCAGTGTGTTGTTGATGGCTTTCAATCCATGGTCCAACTGCGATACATAACCGCTGATTTCTTGTCCGAGGGTAAGCGGTGTGGCATCCATGAAATGCGTACGGCCGATCTTTACCACATGCATGAACGCTTTGCTTTTCTCTGCCAGTGTATCCCTTAATTTCTTGATGCCCGGAATGGTGGTCTCCACCAGTATCTTATAGGCAGCGATGTGCATGGCGGTAGGAAAGGTATCGTTGGATGACTGTGATTTGTTCACGTCATCGTTCGGGTGCAGGAATTTGTCCTTGTCGGTCAAAGCGCCCCCTTTGATCACGTGACCGCGGTAAGCCACCACTTCATTTACGTTCATATTGCTTTGGGTGCCGCTACCGGTCTGCCAAACCACCAGGGGGAATTGAGCATCCAGTTTGCCTTCCAGGATCTCATCACATACCTGTGCAATCAGATCGGCTTTTTCCTTGGGCAATACACCGGCGTCCAGGTTGGTGAGGGCCGCTGCTTTTTTCAGGTAAGCAAAGGCTTTGATGATCTCTTTCGGCATCTTGTTGATGTCCTGTGCGATCTTGAAGTTCTCAATACTGCGCTGGGTCTGTGCGCCCCAATACACATCGGCGGGTACCTGTACTTCGCCCATGGTGTCTTTTTCGATACGGTAGTCCATTATCTTAGATTTAGATGATTTTACAGATCTTTTCCTTGGTCCTGCAAAGGTAAGCCCCTGAGGGCAAACGCGGGCTCGGATCTCTGATTTCACAGATTGAGGTATGATTTCGCGGATTATCTCTGATTTCACAGATTGGGGTATGATTTCACGGATTATCGCTGATTTCACAGATTGGAGTAGGATCTCATTGATAAGGCTATGTTGTCATTAATGGCTGTCTGTATCTGCGTCATCATACCTTAATCAGTGAAATCAGCGATAATCTGTGAAATCTGTGATCACATACTTGCCGGAAACAGGTGTATCGGGTTCTGCAGCCGGTGAAACGGGAACGGGCTTTTACGTTTGATCAGTATATTCGCATGCAATAGGCCTTTTTCTGACATCTTCCCATACTACCCTTTCTATGAAACAGTTTTTTTGTGTCCTCGCGATCGTTTTGATCCCTTTTTTATCCGGTGCTCAGCAAACAGAGAACCTGATCATTATCACCACGGATGGTTTTCGCTGGCAGGAACTGTTTGGCGGTATGGATCCGATATTGGCAGCGGATAAAGCGTATAACCAGAAAGATAGTCTCCGGATCTTCTCCCGATTCTGGTCGGAGGATACCGGTGAACGCCGTAAGAAACTGATGCCCTTTTTCTGGAACACCATGGCCAGTCATGGCCAGGTATATGGGAACCGATGGCTGGGTAATAAGGTGGAGGTATCCAATCCTTACCGTATCTCTTATCCGGGCTACAGCGAGATCATGTGCGGGTATGTGGATACGGCCATCAACAGTAACCGTTTTCCTGATAACCCCAATACCACCATCCTGGAGTTCTTTAACCAGCAGCCTGGCCTGAAAGGGAAAGTGGCCGCTTTTGGTGCATGGGGTGTGTTCAACCGCATCTTGCCTGAACAGAAAAGTGGTGTGCCGGTGGTAGCCGCCTACGAGCATTTTGGCGGAAAGAATCCTACTCCCAATGAAAAATTACTCAATACCATGCTCGACCATTCTCACCGGGCCTGGCCAGAAGAATGTTTTGATGTGTTCACGCACTACGGAGCTATGGAATACCTGAAGACACGCAAACCCAAAGTACTTTTTATCGGTTACGGTGAAACGGATGAGTTTGCGCACGGGCGCGAATACCGTTCCTACCTGGATGCGGCCAACCGGGTGGATGGCTGGTTACAGGAGATCTGGGATTTCGTACAGAGTGATCCGCAATACCGCAATAGGACAACGATCCTGTTCACAACAGATCATGGCAGGGGCGATAAAACAAAATCGAAATGGAATGCACACGGAACATCTGTTGAGGATTCGCATGAGATCTGGTTTGCTGCCATGGGGCCCAATACACCCGCACTGGGAGAAGTAAAGACCGAGGGACTACTTTACCAGAAACAGTTTGCGCAAACCATGGCAAAACTGATGGGACTGACCTTCCGGGCAGAACACCCGGTGGCAGAAGAGATCAGGTCGGTGATCCGATAAAGCTTGCTGTTATTTTCCGGTAAATACCGCTTTCCTTTTTTCCAGGAAAGCCGTAGTGCCCTCTTTCATATCCTCGGTCCCGAAGCAATGACCAAAAGCGGCCACTTCCACTTCATATCCGTTTTTGGTCTCATCAAAAACAGCATTGGCAGCCTCAATACATTTTCCTACGGCAATAGGGGCTTTGGTATTGATCAGATCCAGTATCGTTCTGGCTTTGGTCAGCAGTTCTTCCTGGGGTACCACATAGTTCACCAATCCATATTGCAGGGCAGTGGCAGCATCCAGCATGCCGGCGCTCATCAGTAATTCCATGGCGCGGCCTTTGCCAATCAGTTGTACCAGTCGCTGGGTACCGCCATAACCCGGTATCAGGCCCAGGTTCACTTCGGGCTGACCGAATTTTGCATTATCAGCTGCGATCCGGAAATGGCAGCTCATGGCCAGCTCACAGCCACCACCCAGGGCAAAACCATTCACACAGGCCACAATGGGTTTGGGTGCGTTCTCGATACGGAAAAAAGTATCCTGTCCTGCTTTGGCCAATGCTTTACTGGCTTCCACAGTTAATCCGCTGAATTCACTGATATCGGCACCGGCAACAAATGCCTTGGGACCCGAACCGGTGATGATCACTGAGCGGATATCGGGATGGCTGTATACCTCATCCAGTGCTTTGTTCAGATCGGCAAACACATCCTTGTTCAGGGCATTTAGTTTGTCGGGGCGGTTAATGGTAATGGTAAATATGCTGTTCTCGAGTGAGGTCAATAAAGTGGTATACATGATCGGCAAGTTTTAGCAAAGGTAAGTGTCATGTCTATTCAGCGGCCATTGCCTGACAGGATTACTATTGTACAAGGCCCCGCTCAGACGGGTTTTGTTTTTGCAGGATAGTGTTATGTTGATCGTGAGTATTGTCTAATCAATAAACAAATTCCCATACTCACTACTGACCACTCACCACTCACGTCTCACTAAAAAAAACTTCTGCAAAAAAGATACCGGTTCTTTTGTATTTTAGGGCATGAACTTTATCCAGGTCATCATGTACTGCGGTATTTTTGTGTTCGCCGGAACGGGGGCACTGAAAGCACGTACCCACCAGATGGATATTTTCGGTGGATTCGTGATCGCTTTTGCCACGGCCTACGGCGGCGGCACCATTCGCGACCTGTTGATAGGGGCGCATCCTGTGAACTGGATCAATGATTATCTCGCATTGGGATTGGTGGTCGGTGCTGTGATCATCGTTTCTTTCTTCGAGACCAACCAGATCCGTTTCCGCAGGACCATTTTCTTTACCGATGCGATAGGGCTTGGACTGTTCACGGTTACAGGCATAGAGCGCAGCCTTGCTGCTACCATCAACGACGGTTATGCCGTAATCATGGGTGTGATCACCGCTACTTTTGGCGGACTGCTGGCCGATATACTTTGCGGTGAAAAACCAGACCTGTTGAAACGTGGGGAATTGTACGCTACGGCCTGTGCCATTGGAGGCGTCATTTATATCCTGCTGAAGAAAATGGGTATCGAATATAATCTCGGTCTCTTCATCTGTATCTGCATCGTGGTAGGTGTCAGGATCTATTCTATCCGTAACCGGGTTCGCTTGCCGGAAGTGTAGCGAACAGCAGTATGGGAATTAAAAATTACGGTTCGCTTTTACCCAATCGGTGATATACACGGCAATATCTGTTGTGGCGGCCCCGGGGGCAAAGAGTTTGCCCACACCCATTTCGTTCAATTGTTTCATATCATCTTCGGGAATGATACCGCCACCGGTCACCAGCACATCATTCATGCCTTTTTCCTTCATCAGCGTCATTACTTTAGGGAACACGGTCATATGAGCGCCACTGAGGATACTGATGCCAATGGCATCCACGTCTTCCTGCAGGGCGGCGTTCACCACCATTTCAGGTGTCTGGCGAAGGCCGGTATAGATCACTTCCATACCCGCATCCCGCAAGGCGGTAGCGATCACTTTGGCACCACGATCGTGGCCGTCCAGTCCTACTTTGGCTACTAAAACACGGATCGGTCTTTTCATTTGGCTCAATTAAACAGGAACAATGCCGTAAATTTAGTTCAATTGTACTTAGGTTTACCATTCAAACAGGCATAACATATGAACTACCGGAAATTTGGGAACACGGACCTCCTAGTAAGTGAGATCGGTTTTGGTACCTGGGCCATTGGCGGCGCAGCTTTTGTAGGTAAGATCCCGATCGGCTGGGGACCATCCGATGATGCGGTTTCCGCTGCTGCCATACACAAGGCACTGGATGCCGGCATCAATTTTTTTGATACGGCCGATTTCTATGGTCTTGGTCATTCGGAGGAGCTGTTGGGTAATACCCTGGGCAACCGGAAAGACGTGCTGATCGCTTCCAAAGTAGGGCAGAAAGTAGGCGCCAACAATACTATCGAGATAGATTATACAAAGGAATATGTGATCAAAGCCTGTGATGCCAGCCTGAAAAGGCTCAAGCGTGACCATATCGATTTCCACCAGTTACATGTGGCGCGTATGCAGCATCTGGAGAATGGGGAATGCATTGAGGCCATGCAGCAATTGCAGAAAGAAGGGAAGATCCGGTACTGGGGTATCTCGCTCATCACGTTCCATCCTTTCCCTGAAGCGGATTTCTTTTTGGCCAATCAGATCGGACAAGGATTTCAGCTGGTGTTCAACCTCATCAACCAGAGAGCGCTACCCATTATACAACAGGCCGCATCAAAAGGCTATGGGATCATTGCCCGTATGCCATTACAGTTTGGCCTGCTTTCCGGTAAGATCAAACCCGATACGGTATTCACCGCCGATGACCACCGCAGCTACCGCGTGGTTCCGCCTATTACCGAAGCCACATTACAGATCCTGAAAGAACAGGTATGGCCGCTTTGTGAGAAGTATAACACAACAGCTTCAGGACTCGCACTTAGTTATATCCTCAGTTACCCGGAGATATCCACCGTAATACCCGGCATCAGAACCCCTGAACATGTGGGATTGAATACCGATCACCTGGTAACACTGGAGGCTGCTGATAAACAGCATTTGCAGAACCTGTACGAAAGTCACTGGCTTCCTGTAATGGAGATGATGGAGAAACAGGGATGAACTTCATCCGCTCAGTTTTTTCCAATCATCAACGCCTGAATTGTGCCTTATCCCTGCGGATATTCCTTTCTGCTATGATCTTTACGGAATCGTCCGGGAAACTGTACAGGATGATCTTGTCGCCATGCTGCCTGGATAAAGGGTTCTGTACCGAATCAATGATCTCCCGTTTGCCCCAGTGATTGAAAAAATGATCATCCGCATCGGGCATCTTATCCGTAACGAGTAAGAAATACCGATAGTTGAATTGATCGGGTAACCAGAATACAAAACTGGCATCATCGCTATAGATCTCAGGTAATCGATAGGGTTTCCTGTAAAAGCTCAGCGAGGCGGCGTGTGCGTAGGCATCTCCATATATCATTGTCTGCCGTTGTACCGAATCGGGTAAACTGTGATAGGCTTTGGCAGTTCTTTCGGCCATTTCTCTCCAGCCGATCATGTCCGCAAAATCCTGTGGTAGCGCATGTTGTTGGTGATCCTCCCATCGCAGCATGGGACTGTTCTCCAAATGCATGTTGCGGTAGGTGTTGGCCAGTTTATCAGGCGATTGATAAGGGATCAGAACAGGTAAGGCGAAAAGGGTCACACCCAATATGAAAACCGGCGCCACCCATCGCAGCCATGCGGTATATTTCTGGCTCACCAGCTGTGAGAACCAGATACCGCCAAAAGCAATCAGTGTGGGATAGATGGCAGCAGCATAATACCCCTTCCCGTTAAAATAGAGTAGCAGGCCAAGTATACCCATATAGAGGAAACCGATGATCATATATTTTCTCCCTTCTTTCTTCATCAGGATATACCATAAGCCTCCCATCCAGATAAAGAAACCCGGCAATAGGATCAGTAACTGGTCTATCAGGAAATCTTTCCGGCTATTGTATTGCAGCTGTTGCCGTGTAAGCAGGTCCATGTGGTGCCATACCGGGAACTGATGCGTGTATTGCCAGTACAGGTTGGGCAGACAGATCAGTATGCCCAGTAACATGGCAAAATAAAAATGCCGGTTGCGTAACCATTTGCGTTGACCGGTCGCAACCACAGCAACGGCAAACGATAAGATATAAAATGCAGTGGAATATTTGCCCAGCATGCCCAATCCCAGGCAAATGCCCAGGTAATAGAAATCGAGGGTTCGGTTGTTCTGTACCAGGCAGATGATGTAGTAACTACCCAGGGTCCAGAAGAAGACATCCAGGAAATTGGGTTGAAAAAGGATATGCATCCTCAGGAAACCAGAACAGAGAAAAGCCAGGCAGGCAAAAAAAACCGCTGTACTGTTGCCTTTTAGCCTGAGTACGATCTTCCCGATGACAACCATCGTGAGCGCTCCCGACAGACCACCCCAGAAATAGACCGTATAAATGGAACCGCCGGCCAGTTTGCTGAACCATCCCAACACAGCCAGTAACGGTGGCATTTCTATATAACCCCAGGCCATATGGTCCGAATCGGCCAGGTACAGAAACTCATCCCGGTGTAATTCAAAAGACGGGTGGATGAGCAGGAAGGGAATTAGGAATTTGATCCCTGCAAACAGGGCAATGATGTAAACAGGTCTGGAGAGGGCCTTCATCAGGAAAGATTTGCAACAAGATATACAAATTAACCCTCAACCAACCAATCGCGCCTCTGCACCTTGCGAGAAAATAATTTCACACATGGGCACAAAGGCACAATGGATGCCGTATTCTATCGTATTGAAACATTACTACCACTGCGCCCTTGCGCCTTTGCGAGAAAAAGAATGTCACATCAAGGCACGGTTATAAAACAGACTCTTATAGGTTACTGTAACAGGCTCAGGGTATGAGTAATGCGCTGTACAGTTTCTGTCTGGCCGATCAGGGCCGCAATATCAAATACCCCCGGACCGAATTTTCCACCCACCAGCATCACGCGGAAAGGCAGCATCAATTCTCCTGGTTTTAGCTGGTTGGCAGCAGCCAGTTCTTTGAACTCGTTCTCCAGATCATGCGCGTTCCAGGTACTGCTCAATTCATAGGCCCGGATCAGTTCGGTGAAGAACAGGTTCTTCTTATCGTCCCATTTGGGTTTGATGGCATCAGTGTCCACCGTAACGGGTGCCTGGAAAAAGAAACCGCCCTGCTGAACAAAATCGGGTAACAGCGTACAACGGTCTTTCACCATCTCTATCACTTTCGGCAGTAATGCATCGTTATCGGCGATATGGATTCCCTTCGCTTCAAATGCGGCGTTCACTTCTGAAACAAGGCCCTCAACAGCTACCTTCTTGATCCACTCATGGTTGAACCATTTTGCTTTTTCATAATCGAATTTGGCGCCACCTTTGTGTACGCGTTCAATGGAGAATTTCTCCACCAGTTGCTGCAGCGTGAAGAGCTCGTTATCGGTACCATCGTTCCAGCCTAGCATGGCCAGCAGGTTCACGAAAGCCTCGGGTAAGAATCCTCTTTCTTTAAAACCGATCGTGGTCTCACCGGTCTTGGGATCGGTCCAGTCCATGGCAAATACCGGGAATCCTAAGCGGTCGCCATCTCGTTTGCTCAGTTTGCCGTTGCCATCGGGTTTTAAGATCAGGGGCAGGTGGGCCCATTGCGGCATGTCGGCTTCCCAGCCCAGGTATTTCCATAACAGCAGGTGTACAGGAGCGGAAGGCAGCCACTCTTCGCCACGGAATGCGTGACTGATCTTCATGGCATGATCATCCACCACCACGGCCAGGTGATAGGTGGGCATACCATCGGCCTTCAATAATACTTTATCATCTACCTGGGATGTATGAAAAGAAACCTCGCCACGGATCATGTCGGTGAAGCGGATGGTCTCATCCACAGGCATTTTAATGCGCACCACATGCGGCACATTTTCTGCCAGCAATTGTTCCGTTTCTTTGGCATCCAGCGTTAATGAATTGCGCATCTGCTGGCGGATGGACTGGTTATATTGCGGCGATGGGTTCTCTGCGGTCTTAAAACGCGTACGCATTTCTTCCAGCTCGGCCGGTGTGTCAAAAGCATAATAGGCATGACCGGCTTTCACCAGTTGTTCGGCATATTGCCGGTAACTGGCTTTTCGCTCACTCTGACGGTAAGGGGCATAAGGACCACCATGTACAGGACTTTCATCGGGTTCCAGTCCGCACCATTTCAGGGTGTTCAGTATATATTCTTCTGCACCGGGCACAAAACGTCCCTGGTCGGTATCCTCGATCCGTAAAATAAAATCCCCTCCATGCTGCCTGGCAAACAGGTAGTTGAACAAAACCGTTCTCACACCACCCAGATGCAGTCCTCCGGTGGGCGATGGGGCAAAACGTACACGTACTTTCTTACTCATGATACAAAGATAATCGAACGGGAGCAACAGAATAATGGATATTGAACAAGGAATGATGAATGATGAAGGGAATGGATGAACCTGCCTTACGGCAGGCGGGGAGGGGCAAGTGCTAAATCCACCCCTAACTTCATCATTCATCATTCCTTGTTCATCTGTTCATCTGTTCCCTATCTTTATTCCATGTATTTAGTCAAAACACCCTGGTGGCTGCGGCAATTATATCCGGCATTGATCTGGCGTATCAGGAATGATGAAAAAACATTGTATCTGACATTCGATGATGGTCCGCACGAAACAGCCACCCCCTTTGTGCTGGATCAGCTGAAGCAGTATGGCGCCAGGGCAACTTTTTTCTGTATTGGCAAAAATGTAGCAGCACATCCGGAGATCTATCAGCGGATCCTTGCCGAAGGGCATGCGGTTGGCAATCATACACAAAACCATGCCAATGGCTGGAAAGTAACGGACCAGGCATATGTAAAGGAAGTGCAGGAAGCGGCAGAACTGATTGGATCCAACCTGTTTCGTCCACCCTATGGAAGATTGAAACGCTCACAGCATAAGAAACTTCTGGAACAGAATCCCCGGCTCGAAACCATTATGTGGGATGTGCTCAGTGGCGATTTTGATACCGATCTTACGCCAGAAGCCTGCCTGGGGTATGTGTTGTACCATAGTAAACCCGGCTCCATCGTAGTCTTTCACGATAGCACCAAGGCCTGGAGCCGGATGCAATATGCCCTGCCCCGGGTGTTGGCGCATTTCAGTAAGGCCGGATACCGGTTTGCTCCGCTGACAGCCCCTGAAAAAGGGATGCCGGTGTAGAAACACCGGCAATTTTTAATCCGTACCCTATAAAAACAGCGTTTAATTGCTTCGCAGGATCTTGGGGCCTTATACGGTCGGGCCCGGGATATAAACGGCAACCCCTTGTCTTTTAGTATGTTACCGACTAAAAACCTGGCAAAATCCATTGTATTCTTCTCTTCTGTAAAAGCTGTTATTGGGGTTGTATCGTTTAAAAAAGGAATTTTGCAGCATGATACTCATAGATACCCATTGCCATTTATATGCAGAAGAGTTTGATGCCGACAGGGATCAGATGATAGAACGGGCCAGAGTAGCAGGGGTTAGCCGGTTTTATTTACCGGCCATTGATAGTGAGGCCATTCCGGGTATGCTGTCGCTGGAAGCACAGTATCCGGGGGTTTGCATGGCTATGATGGGACTGCATCCCTGTTATGTAAAAGCCAATTACCGCGAAGAGCTGGCCATTGCCGAAGAATGGTTGAATAAACGTCCTTTTGTGGCCATTGGGGAGATCGGGCTTGATTTTTACTGGGATAAGACCTTTGTTGTTGAACAGCAGGAGGCTTTTGCCATACAGATGCAATGGGCGCTGGATAGGAACCTGCCCATAGTGATTCATACCAGAAAAGCCATGTCGGAGACCCTTAAAGCGGTCAAACCATTTGCTGCCAAGGGGCTCCGTGGTATTTTTCACTGTTTCAGCGGTAATGCCATTGAGGCAAAACAGGTGACGGACCTGGGTTTTCACCTGGGGATCGGGGGAGTGCTGACCTACAAAAACAGCGGATTGCCCGAGGCATTGGCCAATATTGACCCGAAATGGCTGGTATTGGAAACCGATGCGCCCTACCTGAGCCCGGTGCCCTATCGCGGCAAACGCAATGAGAGCGCGTATCTGGCAAATATTGTGGAGCGACTGGCCGAGGTAAAAAACCTGCCTTTGGACGAGATGGCCGCCATTACCACCACCAACGCCCAAAAAATATTCGGTAGCTAACGCCGAAAAGCTATTTTTGCAGTCCTTTAAACGGATGGCTTATCCAGGAAGCCACCATATTACAATAGCGTTTAGGGGAAAATAAGACACAGAGAGGTGTCCGAGTGGTTGAAGGAGCACGCCTGGAAAGTGTGTATACGGGAAACCGTATCGAGGGTTCGAATCCCTTCCTCTCTGCTAAATTGGTTTTCAAAAAGTTACAAAAGCTCGCAAATCATTGATTTTGTGAGCTTTTTAATTTTAGGGCTTTACAAAAACTTACAAAATCTAGCATATTTCCGGTGACACATTCGGTGACACCTAACTAATTTCTTAGTTGGTGTCACCGAATCGTCTGAAATCCTTACCAGTAAAGGGGTTCAGCAGATGGACATCTTGACCTGCCTTGGTGATAAACCTAATTTTATCATTTAATTCGGCAAAAGTCATGGAATCACAATTCACAGTACTTTTTAGATTAAGGACTAACAAGAAAACACGCGATGGTTTGTACGCGATCTACATGCGAATAACCATAGATGGAAGGCGTTTTGAACCGGCCACCCAGCGATTTATTGCGAGAAAGCAATGGATGGCAAAAGCAAACCTTGTTGATCCAAAATCACCCCAGGGGAACGAGATCAACGAATACCTGCAAATACTAAAACACAAGGCATACCGGTATCAGGCTGAGATCCTGATGGGCGGACAGGAACTTACCATTGAAAATTTCCGTTTCAGGTGGCTGGGTACCAGCGGAAAACAGCGAATGATCTTGGAAATATTTGAAGACCATAATCAAAAAGTAGCCCAACTAGTCGGAAAGGATTTTGCAGAGGGCACCCTGGAACGATATATTACCGCACTTGATCATACCCGACGTTTTATTGAATGGAAGTACAAAGTCAAAGATTATCCAATTTCTAAACTGGATTTTGGATTTATTTCTGAGTATGAGTTCTGGTTAAAGGCCGTTCGCAATTGTTCGCACAATACGACGATGAAGTATCTCGCTAACTTCAAAAAGATTGTTCTCATTTGCGTGAAAAATCAGTGGTTAACGCGGGATCCGTTTTATGGTTATAAGATGAAGAAACGTGAAGTGATCCGGGACTTCCTCAATGATGAAGAATTGAAAAATATTGCAACAAAGCAATTTCCAGCGGAAAGGCTGGAACGTGTGCGTGATCTTTTTCTCTTCAGCTGTTATACAGGGTTGGCCTATGCTGATGTTTTGAAACTGAAGCAAACAGATATTAAATCAGGGATAGATGGCAAACAATGGATTTTTACACAGCGTCAGAAAACAGATACACTTTCCAGGATACCACTTTTACCTACTGCCTTACGATTAATTGAAAAATATTCTACGCACAAAGATGTAGTTGGAAAAGAAAAATTATTTCCTGTAATGTCGAATCAAAAAATGAATGGTTACCTGAAGGAGATCGCTGATGTATGTGGTATCACAAAGGATTTAACCTTTCACATAGCACGTCACACATTTGCTACTACAATAACATTGAATAATGGTGTTCCAATAGAAACAGTCAGTAAGATGTTGGGTCATACAAATCTCAAAACTACCCAGCACTATGCAAAATTGCTTGATACCAAGATCAGTCAGGATATGGATAAGCTGATGGGAAAGCTGCATGACATGGAATTTTAATTCAATTATCATCAAACTGAAATCATGAATAAAGAATATATCACCTTCATTAAAGAATTAAAAGGGAGTATCGTCAGAAGCAGATATTTAGCTGCAAAACTGGCGAATCGGGAACAGTTGCTGCTATACCTGAAGGTTGGTGAAAGCCTTTCTGAAAAAGTGACAGCACAAAAGTGGGGAACGGGTGTGCTTCAGAAACTTGCTGAAGATCTGCAAATGGAATTGCCCGGTTTGAAGGGCTTTTCATATCGGAATATGCAGAATATGCGACAGTTTTATACTGCCTATCGACAAACTCCGATTTGGCAACCCCTGGTTGCGCAATTTGGTACTGAGTCAATTGTGCAGGCATTGCCTGCACAATTGAAAAGCAATAAGGAAACAATTGGCCAGCCAGTGGTTGATCAATTACAACATAATGATAATCAATCCTTAAGACTCTTTTTGGGAATAAGCTTTACCCACCATCTGGCAATTCTAAATGGGTGTTCCAATATGGAAGAACGATGGTTTTATATCTCAAAAGCCTGTGTAGAATTTTGGTCTTATAGAACATTAGAGTATCATATTTCTTCCAAATTGTTTTATCAGGAAGGGGTTCTGCCCAATAATTTCGGATCGGCACTTCCTCGAGAACTGGGAACTAATGCAATGAATGTATTTCGCGACAATTACCTTTTTGATTTTATAGAACTAGATGAATCAGATAATGAGCGGGTATTCGAAGGGCAACTGGTATCAAAAATCAGGGATTCCATTATGGCTCTTGGCAAAGGGTTCTGTTTTATCGGTAACCAATTCAGGCTTGAGGTCGGAGGGCAGGAATTTTTTGTGGATCTTCTTTTCTACAACCGTGTATTGCGTAGCCTTGTGGCGTTTGAATTAAAGACTGGCAAATTCAAACCGGAATACGCCGGGCAATTAAATTTCTACCTGAATGTCCTTGATGATAAGGTAAAAATGCCGGAAGAAAACCCGAGTATCGGTATTATTCTCTGCAAGGAAAAGAACAATACCGTAGTGGAATATGCTTTTCAAAACATAGCCCGTGGAATGGGGGCAGCAACATTCAAAACCTCGCAGAAAGTTCCGGACGACATGAAGGGTATACTTCCTGATGCAAAAGAGCTGGCGAAGTTGCTGTAAAAGCAACCAGGCGGAACTTTACGTTACTTGTTTTCCCTTGGCAATACCCCCGTACCAACTCCTGGGGGCTTTGACAAGGGAAAACGGGTGTCTAACGAACACCCTAAAAATTATTTAATGATTGGTTTACTTGTTCTTGCTTTGCTTTTGTTTGATCAGCGTGACTATTACTTTATCCAGGATACCTCTTACATCATATTTAATCTGGAAGTAGTTATCCATAATTTCCTGCTCAGTAATGTCATACACTTGTGGAATGGGTTGAAAGGCTGCCATTTCTTTGTTCATTGCAACACTATCATTAATGATTTCAGAATGAAACATTTTTAAGGAGATTTTTTCGTCAGGATTGTCACCCACTACGCCCACGAACTGTCCCGAAGAGAGAGACGAATTTTTGGAGGGAGGGACAGCACTATCAAGTTGCCTTGAATAGCTGATGGAGGTATCCCGCCGGTTGACTGTTATGTTTTGTCTATCCTGTAGTATTCTGCCGAACCTTTCTGAGAGAGATTTTGCCGTATCACCACTTACCTGTCCACTGATTACATTGGCGCAGATGTCCGTGATCACATCGGCCTGTTTGCCATAATCTTTTTCCAGTTGGCTAAAATCCTGCATGGCAAGGGTAGTGGCTACTTTGTTACTGCGGGCGGTGGCGATAAGGTCATCCACATTATTGACCACGATGGTAGGAAATTCATCAAAGACAAGTGAGCATTTTAGTTTTCCTTTTTTGTTAACGACGCGGAGCAATCTTGAAATATATAACGATAGAACGGCTCCATAGATATTCTTTTTCTCCGGGTTATTGCCCAGGCAAAGCACTTTGGGTTCGTATGGGTTGTTAATATCGAGGGTAAAATCATTGCCGGATAACACCCAGTACAGTTGAGGGGAGGAAAGGCGGGCCATGCCTATTTTCGCACTCGCGACCTGCCCTTCCAACTGATCGGTGGCTTTGTTCTGAAAAGCCGTGATAAAGGGGTTAACAAATACCTCTATTTCCGGTTGAGAGTTAAGAACGGGTAAGAGTTCCTTGTAATCGGCCTGCATCAGTTCAATGACATGGGGTAAGGTACAGTAACGTCCGTCTTCGTACTTGCGCAAATACCAGATGATAGCGGTCACAAAATTGATGGGAGATTCAACGAAAAAATCCCCTTGTTTGGTGATCCATTCCCGGTTTAGCCCGAGGAGGATGGAACGGGCGGATTCAATGGCGTCCGTGATGTCCGTCATTCCTTCCGGCTGAAGCGGGTTGCAACGGTGTGAACAGGAGAGATCGTCAAAATTAATGGCATAAAATGAGGGTTTATGTTCAAATGCACCCTGATTTTGAAGCATCCAGTTGTAGGCAGCTTTGGACAGGTCATCATATTTAAAATCATAGATGAACAGGGCATATCCTTTTTGCAGTTGTTGTTTAATCATGGGCAGTATTACAAACCAGGATTTGCCGGCTCCCGGACTACCTGTCACCAGCAGCCCACGAAATGGATTGATAATGTTTATGTAACTGTTTCTGATTTGTCTTTTCAAAGAATAACGTGCCTGGAAGCTGAATGAATATTCGTTATTGAGCAGTCGTTCTTCCTGTGGGAAAGTTTCATTTTCCGTATTAAAGACATCTTCATTTAGTTTGAGATGTATGAATCTTGTGAGCTGTATTGCGCAGGCCAGGATCAGCAGGTAGGAAATGCTACAGATCAGCATGTAACTGATAGCAACTGCGATATAGTTTAATTGGACATTCAGTAACCATCCGGCAGCATAGTAGGTTGCCATACAAACGTGCAGGGATAAAACTGCAAAACGAATGTTTTTGCCCGGATCTTTTTTTCCATCAACACCGAGCAGTGAAATCAGCAGGAGGATAAGGACCGCTGTCTTTGAATAGGCCAGGTGGGTAAAAAGACCGGTTTGCTGCAGATTAAGCAGCAATCTATCAGTAATAGCTGCTGTTAACCCCCATGTTTTGTATGCTCCATAACAATAGTAATAAAAGTGGAGGATCAGTAGTACAATGCTGCACAACCTGGAGAGGTCAACAATCTTCCTTAAACCCTGTTCGTTTTCCGACGATGACATACGCTTGGTTTGAGTGGTTAATGATTATTTTTTTTCTTCTTTTTGATCCATTCAAATGGTATTGGGAGGTCCTCGTTTTCCGGTTTTAGTAAGTCTTCGAGTAGGGAGGGATCCCATCGTTGGCCCGGCTGCTTGTCTGGGTGATGATTTTTGGGTTCTCTATGGCTATCCTGTGCAAGTAGTTTTTGAAGGCCGGCTATACTGTAGGATTTGCCTAATTCAGAGCCATTGAAGACAGCTTTGTTTTTCATGTCCACAAACGTGATCCCGTATATAATTCCTTCAGGATTCTGCCGAAGTATGGTTAATACCTGTTCTTTGCGCAGATTTTCAATGAGTCTATCGAGTTTACCAGGTCTGTTTTCAAGTAAGGAGCTAAGCTGGTTTTTTAAAGACAGTTTAGCCGGTTCCCTTTTTTTCTGGTTATGGATATATTTCTTTTCAAGATTTTTGATGGTAGGTGATCCAGGTAAACTGCTTGCTTTAATGGGTACGCCGGTTTTCTTTCCCTGTGCATCCAGTATGCGGTATTGCAATCCTTTGTTACGTCTGATAATGCCGTCTTCTTTTCCTTCGTCGGCTTGGATATTGAACTGCCTTAGGATCGCGTTAAAGCCAGGTAGCGAGATAAAATTGTAATTGTCCACAACCTGACTGACAATATTGGCAATACTTCGCCTTGTCTCAGAGTAACCATAGCTTACCTTATAAATTTCCACAGGAGCCAGTTGGTACTCTTTTGTTTTTTCCTGTTTATGTGCAGGGACCAGGGTGAATAGTTCTTCAATGATCTTACGGGCAGATTCAGATTGGTTCCGACCCAGGTTATGGGTATTGATTCGGGAGCCGTCTGCGCGGATCGTTGTGCTAAGGATATGGATATGGGGATGGGCCGCATCGTGATGTTGATAAATCAGGTAGGGCTGTTCCCCGAATCCGATGCGGTTCATATACTCTTCCACGATGCGCTTTAGCTTTTCAGCAGAATGGTTTTCCGAGGGATCAAAATTGAGGGAGATATGTATGGTTTTGGTACTGGCCCGTTGATTGAGTTGAATGCGGGTTTCAAAGACATCGAGTTTCTGGTAAAAGTTCATGCAATCAGCAGGCAGGATCATATTTCCCTCCCCTATGCAGATGGCTTTGCCTTTTTGTACTTTCTGCTCGTTATAGTTGAGCGCCCGGTTGATGGTAATAGGCATAGTTATTTTTGCGACCATTGGGAAAGGATTTGGTGTGCGTGGAGAAGAAGGTTAGTTGTGTCGGTCAGGATTCGTTCCCGTGTGTTTTCATATTGCTGTGCCCAATTCCGGAATTCCGGGATACGGTCAAGGGTATGGAGTTTATGGACGATCTGGTTCAGGTTATGACCGATGAAATTGATTTCTTTTTTGAGTTGAATGATGGCGGTAGTGGCCTCGTCCATGGATTGATTGTGGGTAAGTTTGGTGACCGGCTGCTGAAGCGCCAGTTTACGCAAGTAATTGCTGTTGTTTTTTTCGGTGGTTCGCAGACGGTTTTTTTCAAGTAGTTCAAACTCTGCCTGGTTCATGCGAACGGTAACCCATTTGTTTCTGATTGCTGTCTTATTCTTCTTCATCACTGATCTTCTTCACATTTCGCACGAACGAGTCCCGAGTGAGTGCCCGTTAACCCAAACGTGCAACGTTTGTACATCTTGCCGGTGCCGGTAAGGCGGCTATCTTTAGGACGAACATAAAATTAGCTTGTATAGCAGGTCAGAGAACTAAAGGATCAAAGAATGATGTGTTGGGAATTGTCAGTTCGAAGTTGGTGCGGTTTAGAAAGCAATGACATAACCGTCCTGACAATCCGCTGCTTCGGCGGCGGCTTCGGGATAGGTTGGGAAGGATTTGAGTTGGCCATTTTCGGCTATTACAAACTGAGGTTCATGGAAGTTTTCGATCACATAAAATGGACCCTCCTGTGGCGGATCATTGGGATCAATTTCCATCAGGATAAAGAGTAGGTGGTTCATGATTTATTTTGTTTGGTGGAAGCTATGGGAATGGGTTGCGAACGGAAATCATTTAAGTTTAAGAAAAAGCCCCTGTGGTGGATCATGCCCTGGCGGAAAAGATTCCATAAAAGGGAAGCACCCAGCGCACTCAAAGAAGTGTTGATGAACAGGTCCTGTTTTTGCAGTGCCTCGGCCAAGGAGCAGCTTGGTGCAGCTTCCTCGGCTGTGCTTTTCAGCACCTGTTTATACTCATCGGTAACCCAAGGTAATCTGCTGCAGGTTTTGAACTGTTGAGAACTGGGTTGGCGGATGGTTTGCAGCGTAGATAGGATGACCTGGCCGGTCGTTAGTGCGTTGCCAAAATCCATCCAATACATTCCGCGGTCGCGGTAGAATCGTGAACGGCTGGGAATCTTCTTTAAGACCTTTGCAATGGCAAATCGTGAGGCAGCCGTATCTACGCAGGAAATGGTGAGGTTAGCCTGCCTATTCCCGGGATCTGTTTTTCCCTCTTCAAAACGACTGCAAACAGATTTCCAGTTGGTGCCAAAAAATCGGTTGACGCGGGCGATGAGAACGGCCGCTTTGTGTTGTCCAAGTTCGCTCGCTGCAAAGAGTTGCCTGCCGAGGTTGGCTTCTGTTATCAGGTCATCATCGAAGAGGCGGACAAAGAGGCCGGGATGATCCAGTCCAATGAGCGCGTGGTTCATCTTGGCGAGGGCGGTCAATACGTGGCTTCCGGTTCCACCTGCACCGATCAGGTTTACGGTGACAGGATTAGTAGGGGAAAGCAGGTATTTGTCTGTAAAGTGTACGGTTGGTTTGGCGGTTGTCATGCGATTAGATTTTTGATGGTGAGTTGTTGTTTTAAAAGGCAGTTTGTCGGGAATATTTTGTGGTTATCCTGGAGGGATTGCCAGCGCTGGATAATATTGCCCTTGAGAGGTGCGCGGTTACCCAATGTGTGGGAGAATTTGCTATTGAAAAAATAGTTTTCCCATTCACTCATAAATTCTTCCAGGTAACTGTACCGGTCGATGGTGATGTCAACTGTTCCCATACACACCCTACCATCCTCGTAGATATTAAAGAATGGGGCCTGAAAGAGCTGCGTATTAAGGGTGGGTTTTGAAGATTCTTTGAGGGCAAATAGTTGTAGTTGCCCGCGGTCTGCTTTCCACAACAAGCCTGGTAGCGCATACTCCCCGTCTTTCAGCCCGAGGCTGGTGGTAAATACCAGCCGCCTCCGCTGGGGTGGCGTATACCAGATAACAAAACCGTTTTGGCCGCTGCGTGTGTATAAAACCTGATCAGGCAGCAATCCTTTTGGAACTAGGTAATGATCGGAAAGTCTGTCGGTGGTCAGTAAGGTTTCAGCCAACTGCTGGCTCTCTTTTAGGGAGAGCGGATGGGGGTCAACCAGCCTGCCGTTTGGGTTCAGATCCCATGCTTCCACATAGTACTCTCTATCTTCGGTGTTCGAAGCGTAAAAAAGCATGGCCTTGAATGGATCATGCAGCGTAGTAAGTTCTTTGTTTAGATTTTTCATGCCGTTAATTGATAGGTGATGGAAGAGAGTTCTGAACAGTGCTGGAGCAAGCGTTTTTCAAATGCCAGATCCGATTGCGGTTTTGCTGATGGCGAATGGAAATAATTGATGGCTACAGGTTGCTCGAAAATGCTGCGATCCTGCAGGTCACAGTTGATGTATTCCATCAGGCTTTCATAGAGCCAGCCATTGTCGTCCCAAAAGAAGCTGAAATAGTGATCAGGCCATGCACGTTCTTCTTCGGGTTCTTCCATATAATCACTTTGGATATTTCGATAGAAACAATGGCCTGGATACTGTTGTTGAAGCTGCCTGAAACCAGCTGCGATTTTTTTGAATTGTTCCTGTGTTTTGTTTGCGGGTTGGTAGTTGCGTAGCCGGTCGGCGAATGCGGTAAGATTAGCGGGATCGCGCACCGCTTTTTCCAAAATGGGCCGCTTACGGCGCATGGCGGTAATCAATCGCCGATTTTCTTTCCATTCTTCTTCCTCTTCATATTCATCTTTACTGTTCTCCAGCCAATCTGCAATGGCATCATAGCAGCCGGAAAGAAAATCGTTGCCAGTCGACAGGGGCATACCCACTGTTTGGTGCAGGTAGGCAAAGATGGAAAGCATCAAATCGAAGCTGGGTATATCCTCGCGCTGGTGCAACCAGTCCAGTGCATTGAGTGAGGTATAATACAGGGTATGGTCGATGCCGAGCTGTTCAACTGTAGCAAGGAGAGTTTCGCCTTTGTATTCCGTGATGATCAGATCGGTGCGCGGCGACTTTTTTTCCAGTTGCTCTTTGGCTTGTTGGAAGGCGCTTAGTAGGTTAGAAGGAAAGGTTTCTTCTTGGGTGGGATCCGTAAGTAACCCAAAGCATTTAGCGAGATGGCCGAGAGAGCGGAAAAACTGTGCTTCCACTTTGTCCGTTTTTGATTTTTGGAAGCCCCAGAAATGGGATAGGGGCTGAAAGGACTGGTTTAAAAAATCATAGGAAGCATGGTCAGTGGAACGCATTGGGGTTTTTGCTTTCTGACCTGGCCTGCGTCGGGCAGGCGATTGAGGCCGGCGGCCAGTGTGCCCAGCCGGTTGTGATGCTGGCATAACTCCTCCTTTTTAATCGGTTTGACATAACGTGCTGTTGTTCTTTTTTTCATGGTCATCCTTTTGTACCGAGGGTGGTTTGGAAGCTATACTCCACGCGGTCGTTTTTGATCTCGGGGCCTTCCATTCTGGCGGTGGTGAGTTCGGGGTAGGTCTGCGAATAGAAATTCAGCACTGAGGCTGGCGTCAGATCAGCTGATGGATCAGACAGTTCGATTTTTGTTCCCTGCCTTTCGAACAGGAAAACGCGGGGTAATTGATTGGCGATTAACATGGTATAAGATTTTACTGGTTATCTATTTCATCGTTATCGAATTCATCATTGGGGTCTTCTTCCCGGGAGTAATCATCCTGTTCAGGTTCCTCCTCCTCATCCTGCTGAACAAGGGGTGCATCCTGCAGCGGTTGGTGTTCCTCAAACAGGGATAGTGTGCCGTGCTGGCTGCGGAGCTGCTGGCTTTTCTTTTTGATCTCTTCGGAGAACTCGGGGAACTGTTGTAAATCAGGTAACTGGCCTATGGCTTCCCCGATCTTTTTTAATTTTTCGAGATCCTCCACTTTCTTCATCTTCTCATCGAATTTTTTCCGCTTGCTATCCTTTTCTTTTTGTGTGGTGGCTTCCTGCTCTTTTTGCTGCCTGCTTTCTTTGCCGGCCTTGGTCATGGCAGTTGCATAGGCAATCAGATTGGCAATCAGGGTATTGGTTTGTTGGATAGGCGATTGGATGGATCCAAAAAACCTTCATCAAGTTCAGTGGCAGAGCCCTTCAGTACAAGTGGGGGGATCAGCTGTGCCGCTTTGTCTTTCACAGTTTCGTCGGCAAGTAATACTGATACGATTAAAATGCCCGACTGCTGCGGTTGAATGTTTACCCGCAATGTGCCTGTAGTTACACCCAGTGCTGCGATTTGGGTAAAGAAGTTTGTTTTCATGATTTTCAGGTTGAATAGTTATTGAATATTGGGCAGTTTCCAGAGCACTTCGATGTCATAGCCTGCTTCCTCGAAATACCAGTTGAGATATTCCTGTACTATGGCGGACTGGTAATTATCGCAGTGATCCTGGTCGATGTATTTCCGGCGTGTCTGGATGATCCATTTGCAGACAGCAACCGCATCGCGGCACTCGTCTGAATTACTTCCCCCACCAGATAGCTTGAAGGAAAATGTCCCGTAGCGGTACCAAAAGAAATTCGTTTCAAGGAATTCTTTTGTAATGGGTCTTGGGATATGCGCTACCTGGGTCAGGCCAAGGGGATGGTTATTCAGGTAATCCGCTTCTTCCTGCAGATAATCCCAGGGGTTAAACTTGGTACCGGTATTGGAGCCGTAGCGTTTGGAAAGTTCCTCATTCAGGGTATGGATAAACAGGTCGTTACGGTATTCCTTTTTAAGGGTTACTGTCATGTATCGTCCCATAGTAGATTGATTTGGATGGATAAATGTTAAGGAGCAGCAAATGATTTTGCTGCTCCTTAGGGTGATTAGTTGAGTTGCAGTTCACCTGCGGCGAAACTGGTGCAAAGGTTGAATGCCACCTGTCCGCGTTGTTGCGCCAGACCACCGTACAGCAGTGATTTCATCTTCGCGGTATCGTTTTTGTAATTGCGCACATTCTGGAAATAGCCCGTGATGCCATTGTAGGCACCGAAGAGTGTTCCGCGTGTGGTTTCGAGTTGTTGTGTGTCGTTGGACATCGCATAGGTGAACGCGGAATCGCAGATATGCTGGTAATAAGTAGAACATTCCTCTTCTCTGCCTTCATTTAATGCCTGAAGAGCTTCCTTGTTTGGTACCAATGTCTGGCGGATCAGTTGGTTAAGCTGATTATCGGTAACCGGAACTTTCGACCAATGGTTAAAGATATTTTCCATCTGGACAGATAGCTGGTTACTGATTCCCATGAGTTTGTGGGCCTGCTGCAAGCGTTCTTTAGCGTTGGCGGTATGGCGGATTCGGATGCAGTTGGTCTTGTTGCGCAGTGCCGCGTTCAAGGTATTGTTGCAACAAATACGCACGGGTGTAAATGCCGCCATGATACTTCCAAAGCCATCGTGGGATGTGGTCAGGAACAGGTATTTGTCGATACAGTCGTCTTTGCCAACACGGATATAACCCGGTAGTTTGGCGGTGATAAATACCCTTTCGCCCTGACCGAGCGCACCAGCGGTTTCGTAAAGGATACCTTCTCCTTCGACAATGGAATCGAAGAAGGCGAATGCGTCTGTATTCTGCACGATCTCGTAGTCCTTGCCTACTACGCCGAGGATATCGCCTGTGTCTTTGCGGATAGTAGCATAATGGGTTTTCACTCTTTTGTCGTGATCCATTGCCTGTCCATCCATATTGAAGGAGGTGGTGTAGAGGTCTTCCTTCACCACTTCATAGTCCAGTCCGGCGAACTGGAGGGCTTCCTGGCTGGTTGGATAGTCTTCGACGATCTTGCCCAGGCCGTGCCATGCTTTTTCTTTTACTGAGAAGAAACTGTGCGCCCCGGTTAATTCATTGAAATACAGTTGGTGTGCCATTGTAAATGATTTTTGGTGAATAATTGGGTTTGACCCTGATTAGAAAGGAAGGTCAGCAACGGGTTCTGTGAGGTCAGCCGGCTGCTGTTCTGGCTGCACTTCCTTTTTTGCTGACTGGATAAGTTTGATCTCGCTTGCATGGCAATTGATACTGCCTTTGGCATTACCTGCCATGTCATTGTAGGCGTTGGCATAGAGCCTGCCTGAAACCGTAATGATGGCACCTTTGCGCAGGATCTTTGCAATACCTGTCCCCATCCACCAGGCTACGTTGATGAAGGTGGTAAACTCTTTGGTTTCCGAACTGCCCTTTGCGCGGTAACGATCGTTGATCGCAACGGTGCAATTGACCACTTCTTTGTCTCCTTTGACGGTGCTGATCTTTGCGTCAGCGGTTATTCTTCCTGTGAATTCCATAACATTTGTTTTTAGTGTTTAAAAATTTGCAATCGGGGTTTTCTTATCAATCCCCGCGCACTGTGAAACAGCGGGGTTGATAAGAAACCGCCGATTCACCAGCCGTTTTTGCTGTGGAAAGAATTGACGACTGAATAAGAGCCCGTTTGGATATTTTGAAAATATTTATTGAGTTCTCGATGGTGTTGCTCATACAAATATTATTTGGTGAATAAAGGACGCGAGGGGGCTTATCAATCCCCTCGCGCCAGTGAAGCGGAGGGGTTGATAAGCATCCGGCTGTGATCGTATTTAATGGGTAGCCGGTAACAGGGAACAGGAAGTACAACTGTGCGACGCAACGAAGACAGATGGATGTACAGTGGCCGGTAACAAACCACTCATTACAAACTGCGGATAGTCCGCATCATCGAGAGAGGAAGTGTTCTGCAACAGCCGGCCGCAGGGTTTGTGCTGCCAACTATCATGTTTGCGCAATACTGAATAGAATTTGCGTTGCTGGTCATCAGATAGCTGAATGTGACCATCACTCATGTAATGATAGGTCCAGTCGTACTGAAATTCAGCGATATAGCTGGAGGGTATACGGATCTTTCGTTTCTTATGATCGTCGATGAAACCGGCTGGCTTCAGTTCAATCAATTCAGCTTTCCCGGTTTGCCAGTTGCGGATCAAAAGATCAGGGCGATAACAAAGCAGGTCCTCTTTCATCCCCGGTGTGAGCTTGTCGAGGTTGTAATACATTTCAAAGCCCTGGCGTAACCAGGCATGTGTTTTTTCGATCATCAGTACATACCGAAACTCAAGAAGGGAATCAAACACATTACCATTGTAAAAAACTGTTTGGGATTTATATTGGTATTGGTTAAACATGATGTTTGGATTTATAGTAAACGCATCTGTTTCCATTTGGGGTTTTGCGTATGTCGGCCGGTGATGATGAGATCAGTTAACAGGTTGTCAGGGAAAACATAACCCATACGGTGACAGTATTCATTGAACCACTGCGTGACTTCAGCAACGGTGTTCAGAGAGGCTGCGCATTCAAAGTCCTGTAGTTGCTGTTCGTCAAGGATGATCTCATCATTAAACACGACTTTGTACTTCCAATCCATGTTTTTTCGGGCGATGTAATTCTCAGCGACTGCTTTACGTAAGTCGAGTTGCGGATGATTTTGAAAAAACCGCGGTTTGATCTCTACCAAATGCGCTTCGAAAGTTTGCTTATTGCGCACCAGGAAGTCGGGCGTGTAACGCAGGTGGCATCTGCGGATCTTATCGAGGGTAATTTTTGTTCCGGGATGGTAATAAATAGAAACGGGTGAGCGTAGGAAAAAGTAATTCTCCATGATGCTCATGGTATATTTGAGTTCGGTGAGGGAATCAAAACTGCATCCCCAACCTGAAATTTTTTTTACGCCCCTGTACGGCATCACATTTCGTTTGGCTGGCATGGCTATCAAGTTTTTGATTTAGGGATCAACGGTCAAGGTTCAGGAGTTCGGAAGCGCGTACTTCGGTGATGGATTTGATCTCACCTGCCTTGTTCTTAAACCTGCGGTGGCGGATCTCGCCTTTGACCATGACATGGCTTCCCTTGATGAAATTCCCCGGAACTTTTTCGGCCAGGAAATCCCAAGCCAGGATGCGGTGCCAAGTCACTTTTTTGACTACCGTTCCGTCTTTAAGTCGGCGGAAATAGTCGGTGGCGACGGTAAATCGTGCCAATCTGGAACCGTTTACAGCGGTTCGTATCTCCGGATCCTGACCCAAGTACCCGATCAACTGAACAGAGTTTTGTGTTTTCATTGCTTTGACATTTGGTTGATGGTGCAAAGCTCAAAACGGGTAACGGGCTAAAGCGTGTAAAGCGGAATTCATTCCGTTTATAAACCGAATTAATCCGGTTTATAAGTTTGGTATCTTTGGTAAGTAACCAACCCAAACCGCTATGAAAAACCAGGTAAGTGGCCAGATCCAGCATCCCTGCGCCTATTGCGGAGAAGAGATCCCGCACTACAGGAGTAACAAGAAGTATTGCGATGAGGATTGCAAATCCAAACACTTCAACCAGTTACAAAAAGAAGCCAATCTTGAAATGGGTAGGGTGAACCGGATATTGAAGAAGAATTTCCAGATTATGAAGGACCTGCTCGATGAAGAGAAAAATGTTAAGGTCAAGAAGATCAAAATGGAAAAGAAAGGATTTAACTTCCGGTTTCATACCTCAGTAATAAGTTTTTCCGGCTTGACTTATCACAATGTATACCTGCTTTCCTGGAGGGATATCGAGGGTGAGCAGGTCATCATTTCAAGGGCGCCGGAAACCATCCTTGAAGACAGGTAGCCCGCCGGCACAATATTGTGGGCATTCCTTCGTTTCTATGTCAGCTTACTAACCCTCGATATACTTATCCCTGCCTACCGCGGCGGGGATTCTTATACCTTTGATTTATGGCAAAGCAACTTTCCGAGATGGAACAACTGGAGGCATTTTTCAAGTTTGAAACATTGCCCAAAACGATCAGACTAGATAGCGGGACGATTGTACCGGATGTGGAGGCATTTGTGAAACTGAATATGGATCGGTTGCGGGATTCCGATTTGGCTAATCCGGTAAATGCGGGTAGACTCGATAGGTTAAGAAAACTGAAGGGGTTGCTTGCGAATGCGTAATTATTTTGTTGTCCTTTCAGCGCGAATCACTTTACGGTACAATATATTTTGAATTATCCAATGACTGCAAACTTCTGCTTATGGAAATCAGATCAATTTCCGGCCTGAACAGATACCTAAAAGGCCTTCAAAAACCTGCGGGTCAAATTAAGATAATTCGGAATCATACTGCTTACGTAAAAAATCAAAAATTTACCGGTCTTAAATTAAACGGGTTTTCATGGCATGGTAAGTACTCAAAATGCAAGTTTTTTAACTGCGAATTTGACGGCATTTTTGGTTTCTTTCTTTCATTGCAGGACTGCGAATTTCACAAGTGCCATTTTAGGAACTGCAGATTCTCTCATTTTGAATATATAGGTGATGACGCAAGCTGGGACAGTGTACAATTCAAGGATTGTTATTTTGCGGGACTTCGGTTTGATGAGGGTGAGATGTATAATATCTTTTTTGACAACTGCAGTATCGAATACATTAACCTTGGGCTCGAAGCGACAGAGAATATCTGGTTCACCGAATGCAAAATCGGTGATAGTTTTTTTATCGGGTTCGAGAATACAAAGGATGAAAACAGTGATGGCGAGGATGATTTCCCGGATGTGATGTTTGAAGAAAGTGTGCTGGATAACTGTGTCTTTATTAAAAGTGATTTCGGTAACAGTTATTTTCAGAATGCTTCCCTATATATGTGTGCCTTTATTGATTGCGTGTTAACTGCACAGACCTTCTTCATGGATAAACCAGCCAAGTACCCGAACTATGCTACGATGGATTTCCAGACGATACTGAAAAGCGATAACATAGATTTTGACATACTACAGGAATACTTTCATATCCATACGCCGGATATTAAAAAAATCGCGGATGGCGTAGCAACGAAAACAGAATTTAAGACGGTATTTATTTCTTATAGTTTCAAGGATAAAGGTTTTGCAGGCAGATTGAATGATGCGTTGCTGGCACATGGCGTGAAGACCTTTTTGTGGGAGAAGGATGCACCAGGCGGGCAGCAACTGGACGATATCATGGAGAACAATATCAAACAGTTTGACAGAGTTCTTTTTATCGCATCCGAAAACTCGATCAAGAGCAAGGCCTGCCAGTTCGAACTTTCGCAGGCGAGGAAGAAGCAAGAGAGTACGTGGTCTGCCACTGCCTTCTACGTAGTCCATATCGATGATTTTCTTTTTAAAGTTGAAAAGCAACGAATCAGGCCGGTATCCAAAGCAGATGAATATTGGGAAAATATCCTTGAACTGCGTAAAGTAAACAGCCGGGATTTTTCAGCTTTTGCTGCGGATGATATTGACCTTAAAGCATTCAATGACGCAATTGTCGAGGTGGTTGGGGAATTGAAATGATTTGCTTATCTTTAGGTAGTAAATAAATCATTCACCAAAGCATTCATTTATAGGCATACATTCAAGGCATATATTCAGGCATACATAAGGCATACCAGGTAATTCAAGGCATATTCAGGCATACATTCAGGCATATACCGAGTGCGAAAGCCACAAAAATTCAGCCATAACTTAGCCATCATTCAGCCATACATCATACCACTTTAGCCGTCGCAAGCCATACATTCAGCCACTATTCAGCCACATTTTTAGCTATTTATCAAGGGTGATTTGTTTTCGTTTTCCCTGTAAGGAAAACAGGGGGAGCCTACGCTTATCTGTTAACCCGATGATCATGAAAATCAACCTGGAGATCAAACCCAAAGAGTGGCTGTATATGGCTGTGGCCTTTGTGGTGATATTCCTGCTGCTTTCAGGAGATACTGCCGAAGCACTACGCCTGGTGTATGCCATTCTTTCTAAGAGATAAAAACAAAACTGCCCCCTATGAAGGGGGCAGTTATTATGCTTCATGCTGAAACCATTATTTCATTGAATGAAAGGCTACGCGGTTGCCTTCTGTATCGAGAAAGGTTGCCATGAAACCATTCGGGCCTAGTGATGTCTTCAGCGTAAGGATCTTTCCGCCTGCCGCTTCCACGCGTGCAAGTGGAACATCGAGATCCTCACCGCCATTCAGATAGACCAGCGAGCCTTTTTCAGAAGGTTCATATCCTTTTTCTTCAACCAGACCTCCGCCGATCTCACCACTTTGCATATCTGCGGGAAACATCGCGTAATTCATCTCCTGGGAAGGAAGCTGCATAGAGATGGCGAGTACCGTTTCATAGAATTTTTTTGCGCGTTCGAAATCAGAGGCAGGGATCTCGAACCAGTTGATTGCGTGTGCCATTTGTTTTGGTTTTAATATTGATTAAAAGTTTTGTTACCTGTAGGTGATCGGTTTACCATTCTGCACGGATGATTTTCCTTCCAGTGAACTCACTTTTTCCAATCCTTTTGCGGTGATGCTCACCAGGATCGTGTCTGCTTTTGAAATCTGCACCAGGGATTCGGTCGCCAGTTGGTACAGGTCATTTTGAATGGTCTCCCAATCGGACGAAGAATGCAGGATCATTTCACGCGCGGTGCACTTGTACTGCGTGGGTTTGGGCGATGATTCTGCGATGTCAGAAAGGACCTTGAGTGTCTTGTATTGGTTCAGCATATAGCGTAAGGCAAGCATGAGACTATTTTTGGGTTTGTTCATCTTTATTTATTTGGGCAAAGTGGTAATCCAGGGAGGGCCCCACCAGCGCAGACCAGGGAGATGGTTCGCCATACCACATATCGATCCAACCCACCTCCTCCCAGCGATCCACATCTACGATCCTTTCTTCTCCGTGGTTATCATATACCACCCTGGTGAACTCCGTTCCATCCGCGAGCCCGGCGGCAAATACCTTGCAATCAAACAGCTCATCCCCGCAAACTACGGTCATACCGAAGAGAAATTTCTGTTCTACGGCTGGCAAAGGCTGGTGCTGATCGTTGTCCATCATACTATAAATTATAGCACTAAAATACTAATTATTTTAGTTTTTCCAAATATTTGCTACATTTACGGTATGGATATGAAAACGCCATTCGAGATCGAGTATAAGGGGGCGACCGTCCAGGTGATCCCGCGCAGGATCGGGATGGATCATGTCTATATCATAGATTTTCCGTCGCGAAGACCACCTATCATGCTTACTAAGGCTACGAAGCAAGGTGGTCACTCATTCTGGACTACGGTACCTGAAGAAAAACAGAAATCACTTCAGCAAAAGGCATTGGCTGAGGCGGCTTTGCTGGGTAGCCTGATCACGGCACATTATCAAACACTGGTGAAGTAGTCTATATCGATTCAGCATTTTCTCCACCTTCCCGGAGGCGGTTAACAAAATCATTGAAGTCAAAGTTTTTTAATTGCACAACAGCAATCTTGTGTTCCCCTGACATTAAATGCGTATCGCGTACCAGGTTGGGTTCATTGTCGAGCGCCATTTCTTTTGCCAGTTCAATACCATCACGAAACAATTTGTAAAGTGTCCAGTGATCGTATTCAAAGTAATCACCTTTTTTAATCGTGACCTCGCCTTTTAGTAAGCGGTAGACCAACGGATTGTCTTTTTCCCATTTACTATCTGAATGTATCGTGTTACGCAGGTTATAAAGTAATGACAGCGAATCACCGAGACCGGGGTACTTTAGTTTCAGCTGCGAAAAATAGTCTTTACCCTTTATGTTTTTCTCAAAGTCTTTGCGCGTGAACTCAAGCATACTGTACACCTGAACGATGGCAGCAAGTGTCATCATTTTCTGATGGGACAACAACGCTTTGTATATGGTCGTGTCGATCTTAAATGCATTCATATGAATACTTGCATTGTATGTATCCTTGGAAGCATAACATCCATAGTATATTCCACAAAGTGTATCATGAAATAACTTAAACTGATCTATCCTGTAATCAATAATATAAGATTCAACCGGCCATTTCTCCCTGACAACCCGCTCGCATTGCTGGTTGTGATCAATCAGGCGCTTGACGAGCATCAGGCAGGTATTCACACGACGCTCCAATTTTTTGTAATGATCACTGTCGTGAAAATCCTTCCTGCTGATATATGTTTTCTTCTGCTCCATATACTTCAAATAATTGTCAGTTTATGATCCGACAGTACTTTTAATGCCTGCTGCAGTGCAACTATACCATCTTCCCAAGAATTGAATTGTTGCTTGAAATGTTTCACCATATTCAGGAACCGCCGACCACTTTGCAAATGTTCGATTTCGCTCGCGGACAGTTTAAAATGGCTTCCGACAGCATCAATCACTTTTTGAAGTTCTGCGTTTTTGTCTGTTAAATGATGGTTATTGGCGTGCATTCTAAGGCTGATCTCAAAGGATGCCAGTTTGCAATACGCCAAATCGGATATATCTGCATCTCTTATTTCCCCATAAAATTCTATGCAGTTTTCATAAAACATTTTAAGGGAATTGCCGGCCTTCATCAACCCTGCAAAATCAATATCATCCGGGTTGTTCTGATCGTCGACATACACATCACCCTCGCGATAGGTAACCATAAAAGGTAGTTCACCCTTAACCAGGTTGATGAATTCAAAATAATTACCATGGCGGATGGCGGCAAATTCAGTTTTGTACTCAGTAATTTTTACGCCGGATTTCAACACCTTCAGCATGTAGCCCACTGCAAATTCAATAATCAAGAATTTCTTTTCCATTATCAGGCGGTCTTAAAAATATTTTCTATTTCTTCTTTCCATTTATGAAAGCCATTCATTGCTTGCTGGTAATCGTGTTCGATGTAATAGAATCCTTCCTCTTTTTTGCGTCTGTAGATCATCCGTTTGGATTTACGCATTTCGAGTATCAACGCATATTTCTCCAATACTTGTTCTGGTTTTGCCAGTTTCCATATATAAGTAGCCTCTTCGGATAAGTAAGTCTCCCATATTAAAAACAATGCGCCGTTTTCACGCGTCAGAAAGACAAAGGAAATCGGTTTGCCGGTTAACGAGAGTTTTTGCAGATCGATCGCCTGCCTCGCGGAAAGAAAACGCAGATGATGGTAATGTTTGGTCTTCTCTTCCTGAACGATGTGATTGAAAACGGTTTCAGGGTTCAGCGTTTCATCGCGCACCTGTTCCACAAGTTCATCCAGCGATACAATTTCATCCCTTTCAGCGGAGAGTACGACTTGTTTTATCCAGCCGTCGTGGATGTGCTGAAGAATCGTTTCATCCATGCTGGACAATACACAGTCACCCACCTCAACAGCAACGCATTTGCGGTCACGTACTTCGAATGTGACCAAGCAGGATGTTTTTTTGGAACCAAACAATTTGTAGATGTAATTTTTTACCGCATCGAAATATTTTTTGACGCTAGGGTTGTTGATGGTGACCTCAACATTCTGAAACATCGACTTTACTTTCAACGTGAAACTGATCGTACCATCGTCAAAGACAGCCTGACGGATATCGAACGTGTGCGGTTCGGTAAAGCGGACAGGTTTTGGAGGTTCAATGGGCGGCGGCTCGTACCATCGCGGCGGAGATGACGGCGCAGCGGGCGGTGGCGGCGAATAAGCCGGTCGGCGATCCCGATAACCAGGACTTATGGGCTGCGTGTAACCGGTCGCAAGCGTGATTTGTTTGTAGGGGCTGATTATTTCGATGCGTTTTACCCCCATTGCTGTAAACATGCTGCTATACTTATCAAAGGTCATGCGGTGGGCCTCTGATGCGGCTTTCCCTTCGGGTTTTAGTTGCAGGACACCACTGCGCTCATCGTAATCGATCACGCGGTACAACTGGCCGGGTGTATAGCCGGGAGCGGACGCGACAGGGATACCGTACTCCCAGCCGAGGAAAACCTTCCCTTCCTGCTGCAGCAAGGCGATCACGGCATCGTTTAATTGTGCGGGTAACATATCCCTATAAAGATATAATTCCCCACAAAAAAAAGCTAAATTGAGGGTATGGAAGAGGTGATTGAGTTACAGGGGTTTAGGATTACCCCCCGGTTTACGGAAAGAGAGGTGAACTTCGAAGTCAGCAACAGTGAAGGTTACCTTTTCCGGCTGGTTCCAGACCTGGAAGGGTTCCGTCTTTCCCCACTAGACAAGGCACTGGATGCAGAAATAAATCCAAAACTTGCAGAACAGATCGGCAGTTGGATCGACAATTATTTTTCTTAAAGTAAACATGCTTTATGTGTTATTACAATGGACAAAAAGTAACCCATGCGGAGTTTATCCGGTTGAAGGGTATCGAGAAACTGGTGGCGAGTTATGGGTTCCTGAGTACCGATCTGCATGACGGGTTTGCATATGGCAATATCGCTGTGTTGAAGCCAATCGTGGGTCAAAAGGATTTTGAGATCGTGCAAATGGAGTGGGGATTTATTCCTGATACCTGGTTTGGCAAGCCGCTGGATACCCGCGAGAAAGTCGAACAGTGGAGAAGAGGATATAAAAATGCACAGGGCAAGTTCATTCCCGGCATTACTACGCTTAATGCAATGTCCGAAGAGTTATTGCTACCGGGCAAAATCTATCGTGATTCCGCGCTGAACAGAAGATGCCTGATTTTGTCTTCAGGTTTTTTTGAGTGGCGGCATCATTTTCCTGCAAACAAGCGAACAGGAGAGCCGGTGAAGACCGCCTTAAAAATACCACACTATATCACCGTGAAAGACCAACCATATTTTTTCATGTCCGGCGAATATAAACCCTGGACAGATAAGGCAACAGGTGAAACGATAGATACAGTAACTATCAATACTACTGCAGCACCAGAAGGCCACCTCATGGCGAAAGTGCACAACAGTAAGATGCGTATGCCTTCCATCCTAAATGAGGATCTTGCGTGGGAGTGGATGTTTGAACCGCTTACAGAAAGCCGGATCACAGAAATTTCCGGAACACAGTTTCCTTCGGATCAAATGACCGCCTGCACCATAGCAAAAGATTTTAAGGAACAACTGGATCCTGCAAAGCCTTTTCTATATGAGGATTTACCTATGATCGAATCAGTATTGTAAATTCTTAATTCAGTAATCATATTGTTTTATCTGTTCTTCCGTCATTTCAATAATGTGGCGTAAGGCTATTTGGTGACGCTTCTTTTCCAAGGCATTGTTGAATACTAGTTTTCGTTCTGTCAATAATTCCAGCTGGAATCCTAACGCGGTCCTGTTTCGAAGTAATAGTTTGGGGGTTTTAACTTTTGACTGGAATGAAATATCCTCGTCCATTTCCATCGAGTAAGTCATTCCTTCATGAGAAACAAATAGCTTACCTACTCCGTTAGAATAATCATAACAGTTATTCTTAACATAGTCGGTATCGTAACGTTTAGGGTTGAGTTTTTGCGCCTCTGTAAAAATAGATTGAGCAATGATGGTAGTATCCTTGTAAAAAGGGGTTTGGAATAGCTTGCCGGCTACCTTCTCTTTGCCGGCTGTGAAAGCAAAGTCCTGTATGCTACTATCGTCTACGTTTTGTTTTTCATATAATGGATATGGAAATCCAAGCTGTTCGGATAAAGCAAAATCCATTGAACAATTATTAAAAATAATATTGTTTATTTTCATAGTAAAGCATGTGGGACTGGCAAGAAATGCCAATGTATGCATTCCTGTCCACCAGAGTTCGTCAAGCCCGTCATAAGTATTGGTAATTGCGAGCATTCTATCTTTTTTGCCTACCCTGGTGTTCACATAATATTTTGGCTCTACATTAATCGTATCGTCGTTCCTGATCTTCATGGCAAGCCATAGGCAAACACGAACTTTATCAAACCAATCGAGCAGCAACAGCAATTCTTCACCGGTAATATAATCGTCTTTTAATATCCTTTCAACGATTGGTTTGACCTGAGCTTCTATTTCTGAAAAATTGGTATTGCATGTCGTGCAAGCTGGAAATGTATAGGAATAAAGATTGAGATTTATCTCTTGGCCAGCCGAAAGATCAATGCCTACAGTTTTCAGCTTTCCTTCGCTTTTTGTAAGCTTAATCAGCCATTTGGGAATGATATGTTCCTTGTTTTTATCCTGCGGCTGATTGCCACAAAACACACAAATTTTTGCCATTGTAAAATTTTCAAGTGGTATAATGCTTAAAGCTATTTCATTTTCTGGATTCTTCTGTATAGCTCAAATTCATTGCTATACCCATTTAAGCACTTATTTTCTGATGTGGGTTTATAAACCCATATAGAAAGCAAATGATTGATTAATTAATAGGAATGCCTGTAACTAGTTGTTTTTCAAGTGGTAACGACTTAGTTCCGTACCGTCTTGCATCTTTTGGTAGGCAAATGGATTGGATCCTTAATAAAGAAATTTGGGTACTTACAAGATGTTTTTTTTGTATAATTTAGTGTTGCACAGGAGAGATCATCGCATAGTTGACAATTTTTACCCCCCACCCATTATTTGTTGTCAGCGGAAACATATATATCCTATTTCCAGTCATTGACTATTATTCCATCATTGTTTTATTACGACTACGATGCTACACGACACAATAGAGTATAAAGAAAAAATCATAGACATTCCGCTATCACAGATTGAGGTCAATACTTTGAATCCAAGAAAGCGCTTTGTTGACACTGAGGGGGATACATTAATCGAATCGATCTTATCGAAAGGACTGCTTAATCCAATTATCGTTTTTAAAAAATCTAAAAGTAGCAAATACGTCATTCTAGATGGAGAACGGAGATTTCGTGCGTTCCAAAAAATAAATGAAACGGTTATTCCTTGTCACGTGTTGGAAAAGGAACCAACGGAATTAGAGAACCTGTCCCTAATGTTTCACATACACAATGTTCGCGAAGAGTGGACTGACTTTGCGATTGCGCAAGCCTTGATCAAAGTGATCGGTGAAATGGGAAAAAAAGTGTCAGAATTGGAGCGAAAAGATAAACTCGAACTGGTTAAAATAACTTCTCTATCTGAATACAAAATTAATAAGTACCTGGTATTTTATGACTATCCACAAAGCGTGCTTGATAAATTCATGCATTCAGAAATGCAGGAGGAACCGGACAAGGGCATGGACCCTGATATTCTTGCAGAGATGCATAGTCCGATAAAAATAATTGAACAGGAGATACCGCAGTTCCTGAAGAAATATAGCGTTGATAAAATAATTGATGCTTGTATAAAAAAGAAGTCAAAAGGGGTAATTACGACGAATCGGGATTTCAGAGGTTTGGCAAAATCCCTGACTGCTATGAAAAAGGGCAGTGTTCGTAAAGAGGTAATGATTGAAAAGTTAACATCATTTGTTAAAGATGTTAGCGTTACACCGCAAAGCATTTTTGAGGACACTTCTGAAACCATTTATCAAGTTGATTCTATTATCAAAAAAACAGACCTTCTAATCAAAGAAATCCAGAATCTGAATCTTAATCAAGTGACAAAGGAAGAACGATCACGAATGATTCAGCAGTTAAATTCTCTGACGCAGTTATTGAAATCAAAATTGAAATAACATGACTGCGGTTGAGAAGATTTCCGACATTCTGTTATCTGAAGGTTATACTAAACTTCCGAATGAAAAATGCCCAAAATCGCTTTTATGGCGCCCGGATTTACTGTTTTCAAAAGACGAATATATCTACCTGATCCTTGTCAAGTCTAATAACTCTATACCTCCAGCGTATTTGGACCGGGTTAGCCGAACCCCTTCTGCCAAGTATATTCCCCTGATATTATTTGGTCAAAAATTATCACCCTCGAATGAGTCTGAACTTATTTCACTTGGTATTAGCATTGGGTATTTTATAAGAGGGAGAATCTCTCATCTTCAAGTTCAAAAAAAGCTCCCTAAAGTTGCCATTCAAAAGGAGGTTAGAAAAAAACTGGAGGCGATAGATATTTTCATAAGTTCAAAACAGGATATTTCCGAACGAGAATTTATACTTGATCGTCTTGAATATCTTAGGAAGTCATTTTCATATCCGTTCACACCGCCGCATTTGATTGAATATGATAAATTCAGCTTACAAAAGCTATATAAGCATATCAAGGAAGTGATGTCTAATTGCGAATGGATTGTCATTCTCCTTGAAGAAAATCATTCTACTGTGGTAAGGTATGAGATTAAATTAGCGACAGAGATTATTGCTCACGAAAATATTTTCATGTTTGTAAAATCAACAAGCGGCTGTCATACGTGCTGGAAAAAAGAGCTAGACAGGATAAAGGAGCTAAAGACCATCAAATATCTTCCCTATAACACATCACAGGATCTTGAAGTTTCTTTAACAAGAGCTGTTCAAAAGCGAATGCTGGAAATTCAGAAAAAGAAAGGTGTAAAGATTTACAATTGATTTATCTTGTTTTTTCTGAGACCTATTTTCAACCATTCTTTATTATTTCTATTTGGTTTTCCTGTTGTCGAATCCAGAGGCTTTCTGAACGAAATTTTCTCCAAACTGCCGTTTAATACTATCAATCCGTTGGTACAAACTGATCTTGGCGGCAGAATCTTGAAAAAGATTAATCTGGTAATTCCCGGGTATCAAGTTCGAAAAACGCACACCTATGAGACGTATTAGCAGGCGGCGGGTGTTTCCTTTCGTAAACAGTTCTTTAACTACGCTCAGGATCACATGATCCTGGTTGCAGTAGGCTATCGATTTCTGCACAGAGATGGTGTCAAAATCTGAATAACGAATCTTCACAGCAACACAACCCGTAAGTTTATTTTCGCTCCGTAACTGGAAAGCAATTTTTTCCGTCATGCGGGAAAGTTCTGCATGAAGAAACTTCAAGTCGATCGTATCCTGCTGGAAAGTGTGTTCGGTTGAAATACTTTTTGCTTCATGAAATGGAACAACGGGTGATTCATCAATACCATTTGCTTTTCGGTGGAGGTCGATACCGGGCTTACCGAGCAGGTTAATCATCAGCGGAATTGGTATCTGCGCGAGTGTTTCTATTTTGTGTATGCCCATGTTGATCAGCAGGATTTTTGTTTTATCACCGACACCGGGCAGGCGATCTACTTTCAATGGAGCGAGATAAGAGCGTTCGTTACCGAAAGGAATTTCGAGCTGGCCGTTTGGTTTGACTTCGTTGGTGGCTACTTTTCCAATCAATTTATTACTGGCCAGTGCGTAAGAGATTGGCAGGCCGCTTTCCTGATAGATCGCTTCTTTGAGTTCCTTTGAATACAGCGAGCAACCAAAGAACTTCTCCATACCAGTCATATCCACGTAAAACTCATCGATGGATGATTTTTCAAAAAGCGGTACGCGGTCGCGGATGACGTCAGTGACGAGATTGGAATATTTGCTGTAGGCTTCGTAATCACCGCGCACGACCACTGCGTGCGAGCAGAGTCGAAGCGCGGCTTTCATTGGCATCGCGGAGCGGATACCAAATTTTCGGGCTTCATAGCTACAGGATGCCACGACACCGCGATCACCATTGCCGCCCACTAGCACGGGTTTGCCGATCAGCTTCGGGTTGATTCGGCGCTCTACGGATACAAAGAATGTATCAAGGTCCAGGTGAATGATATTTCTGTTCGGTTCAGTTGGCATAAGAACGGTTGCGGTATCCTATTTTTTCCATGTATTGTACCTCCAGGCTGTAAACGCCAAAGTCTTCTGTTACCCGGCCTTTGATTTTATAAAAACCGCTGTTGTGTAAAGGATGGCGTTTTGCTGCATCCGGAAAATGAACCGTGTCGATCCAGTTGAGTTCACTATCAACGAAGGTGCCAAAGAACATGGCATCATCGTTCTTAGTGATCACATGTTTACGAGCGATGAAGTAGGCGAACATTACAATGTTTTTTCCCTTGTGCTTTTCCATATCACGCGCAGGCACAAACGTGGCAGGATCTGCGTCTGCCAGCGAAAAAGGATTACTTGTACAAAACCCCATGATCTCCATCTGGTCGTAGAGATCATCTATCGGATCATCGATTAACAAGGGCAAAGCAAAATCCAGTTTTAGTGGTTCATTAAACATTGCCTGTACACCGGGTACTACCGCCTGCATTTTCTTTTGCAGAAAGTTTGCTTCCCATAACAACGCTTTCTTTGTTTTACCGGTGAAGCGCAAGGTGCCAATGCGTATCAACGTATTCAGTTGTTCCAGGCCACATCGCGTTCGCTCAATAAAATCATCGAGGCTTTTATATAAACCGTTTGCTTTTCTTTCGTCTGTTATCTTCTCAATAAGTTTATCCTGCACTCCTTTGATGTGAATAAAACCTACGTACACTTTACCCTCAACAATATTGGTTAGGTGATCACTGTTGTTGACACAAGGCAAATGGATATCACCACCGCACTTCAGCAGTTCCATGAAATACAATTCACGCGAATAGAAGCCACCGAAGTTGTTGATCACCGCCACCATAAATTCCTGCGGGTAATACGTTTTAAGGTATAAACTCATATACGATTCAACGGCAAAGGAAGCAGAGTGCGCTTTGTTAAATGAATAACCCGCGAATGAAACCATCTGCCGCCATACTTCTGCTACCTGTTCCGGATCGCGCCCCAATGCAATGGCGGAAGCAAAGAATTCTTCTCGTATTAAGTTAAACCGGTTGGAAGAACGGTACTTGCCACTCATCGCGCGGCGGAGAATGTCTGCCTTACCCAGTGACAACCCTCCATAGTAATGCGCGATCTTGATTACATCCTCCTGGTAAACCATCACCCCATAGGTTTCGCCTAAGTGTTCCTCGAATAAGGGGTGAATGTATTCCACGCTGGCAGGATTGTGATAGCGTTCGATGAAAGCACGCATCATACCCGATTGTGCAACACCGGGCCGTATGATTGATGATGCAGCCACGAGTGTGATATAATCATCGCAGCCCAGTTTTTTTAAAAGACCTCGCATGGCAGGCGATTCGATATAAAAACACCCAATGGTGTTCGCTTCGCGGATCTGCTTTTTAATCCGTTCATCCGAAAAGAAAACTTTCGTGTTGTGTATGTCGATGTATTTACCGTGATTCTGTTTGATCAGTGCCTGGCAATCTTTGATATGTCCCAATCCTCGTTGAGATAACACATCGAATTTATTCAAGCCGATGTCCTCAGCCGTAAACATATCCATCTGTATGACCGCCATACCGGTGCGCTCACTCTTTGGTGTATGAAACAAAGTGCCATACTGCAATATTGGCTTTTCAGAAATCAGCACACCGCAGGGATGTATGGATGGTGTTGACGGAAACCCGCGCATCAGTTCGCCAAAGCGTTTAATCCGTTGCGTCTTGTCGCAGGTGGCAACACCATCCCGCTGAAATGTTTTGATCTCTTCATCAGGCAAGCCATATACCTTACCCAGTTCACGAATAATCGAATCATGTTTAAAGGTGGGACAAGAACCTAATAGGGCCACATGCTTTTTGCCATAGCGCGTAAACATATAGGCCATGACCTCATCACGATCCGTCCAGGAAAAATCAATATCAAAATCAGGGGGTGAAGTCCTTTCGGGATTTAAGAACCGTTCAAAATATAAGTTCAGCTCTATGGGATCCACATCAGTGATCCCCAAACAATACGCCACAATCGAGTTGGCACCACTGCCACGGCCCACATGGTAATACCCTTGTTCATTGGCAAACCGAACAAAATCATGGTTGATCAAAAAGTAAGCAGTGAACCCAAGATCATAAATCACTTTCAATTCTTTTTCCAATCTATCTGTGGCTGTCTTGTTCTTTTTACCGTAGCGGCGAACAAGGCCCGCACGCGCGAGTTTATCCAGCAACACAAAATCATCTTCCTTCGATCCCCCATACACCTGCATGGTTTTATCGGAATCAAAATCCATCTCGATAGAACATGCATCGAGCAGTTTGTAAGTATTGGTTACCAGTGTAGGGTAATGACGAAAAGCCTGCAACAGTTTTGCAGGAGGGAGCAACACATCCTGGCGGTGACAGCAATACTCAGGTTGCATGGCAGAGAACAATAAATTTTTATCTATTGCGCGCAACAGGTAATGCAAATAATAGTGTTCACTGTCTTGCACTACAACGGGCTGGTGAATGACATAATGATAGCCTGGCAGAAAATTCAAAATCGAACTTACCTCGTAAGGCTTGATGCCAATGCGTTCATTGGACTTCAGTGTTTGCGCCTCTTTACTTCCATACGGATAGATCACGAACACATCGTCCGATGCAAACGGCGAATCGGGAAAATCTTTTTTCTCAATTAAATGCAAAGAAAGAAAACCATTGATCCAGCAAAGACCCTCATTGTTTTTCGCAATCAGCAAATAGCAAGGCGTATCTCCATTGCGCACATCCACACCCAGTACCGGTTTAATACCTGCCTCCCGGCACAGCTTTACAAACTCCCAATGATCATAGGTGCAGTTGATGTTGCACAATGCAAGTGTTGAAACCCCCTGTTCTAACGCAGCATCTACCAACCCTTGCGTTGAGTACGTGCCAAAACAGAACGAATAATATGTCTTCGCGTCTAAATACATGATTACTAACCTTCTCCAAGTGCAGATTTACTAAGATTTTTAGCATTTATGGGAAATAAATTCTAATCGACTAACAATCAGCCTTTTATGAGTTCAATTTTTCTTTTAGCTTAAAAAATTCGATTGTTGTATTTCTACAAATTATTCGTCATGGCATTTAATCAAAGACCGATCGTTGATGGCGCGCTGGTCAACAGCGATCTTTCCATACAAAAACTGAAAGCTGTACTAAGCTTTGGTGCAGGGTTCGTGTGCAGGGAGGATAAACCAGATCTCGGCTGTGATTTTGATATCGAATTGATCCTTGATGGCAAAGCGACGGATTGGAGATTTCCGTGCCAGTTAAAAAGTGTGCAATCGCCAACGCTTATCAGCGATGGACAATTTATTTCTTATTCTTTTTTGACATCAAGACTTGGATACCTGATGGCACGTCGCCCTTCTATGGGCATAATCGTTCTGTATGCAGTTGATGCTGATATGCTTTACTATGATTATGCGGATAAAATATATGAAAGATTGTTAAGCGAACGCGATTCAGATGATTGGAAGCAAAACGATTATGTCAATATTCATTTTCCTGTCTCGCAAGTGTTTAATGAAGAAGAAGCTGCAAAAATCCTCGTTACAATGCAACGTCGTTTTGAAAGCGGTAAATTAATGCAGGAAAGTTTTGGTAAGCAATACGGTCTTCCTGTTGAGGGCGTAGATGGCGAAGAGAAATATGATTTCAATAATCCTTCAGACATTTCAAAATATCTTTCGAAGTATGGACTGATGCTTTTGAATAACTACGACCTGGGGGACATACATGCAATGATCCTAAAGGTTCCAAACAGAGAAATTTTCCAGGATATAGAGCTGCTGAAAATTGCCGCCATTTCTTACTGTGAAGCAGGCGCTTATGTTGATGCTGATTTTTATTACCAGAAGCTACGCAGCCGGAAGCCTGAATTGGATGCAGGTACAGAAGAAATGATGAAGTTCATTGAATTGAAAATTCTTTTGGCCCTCGGCAATATTGACGACAAATCATTCACAGACGGATTGAGATCGATGTTGTCGAATGCGCATGACAGCACGAGTAAAATTGTCATCGGGCTTAACATCGTCCGGTACGATCTGATTGAATTGAAAAGCCTTAAATCGATTACACCAACGATAGAACCAGACATCGAGAATATCTTTAAGGCGATCCGCACACTAGATACTTCCCCAAGGAAACGCGGACTATTGATGTTATGGAACGCAGAAAATCTTTCACAACTGTCACTTGCGATTTTCACTCAACAGGGCGCTGTATTTCAGATGAAAGAAACAATGGGCTCCCCAGCGCCATTGCATGAGCGATTGGCCGCACTTAACCGGTGGCTTCCTTATGAAAGAAAATTCAGCGACACCCTTCAGGAAGTATACAAGATCGTTAAAGAGACCGGCGATCTACTACTGAAATCCTATACGGTTGTTACGCATGTCAAACACTTCATCAGTTCACAGGTCAGATTTTTAGGCATGAATGCGAATGTGGATGATATGGGAGATATGAAAGAAAGGTTGAAAGCGGAAGTCAATAATGCGTTAACCGCTTGCAATTATTTCGTAAGCCAAGGTTTCGTCAGGGACGCTTATCACGCACTGAACGATGCTATCGAAATCAGCACGCTTGCCAATGGTGTCTATCAAGTTGAAGCATATGAAAACCCAGACCTATTGCTTCAGAAGAAATGGGAACTGGAACAACAACATGACATCGCGCCAATAGATCTGATTATACCAGGTCTTATTGAGCGACTAAACAGGATCAATACAGATGACCGGTATGGGCAATCTGGCATGGCCAAACTCGATGATGAGCAAATTGAGAAGGTTGCCCGGATCGCGCTTGAAGCACTCAAGCTCCCTGAAGACAGGCTGATCAATATTATAAACGAATGCAAAGGCTACCGAATGTTCCACCTACGCTGCAGCGATGAGAATATAGTTGCCTATCAAGTTAAAGATGCCAACGGACTGAGTGGAGACAATTATCGTTATCCTGTGAAGTTTGTGCTGGAATCGAAAAAGACCAGAATCGCTTCAACGCCAAATGCTGATATGAATGAACTACTCATTTCGTGGGGGTTCTAAGCAGATTAATCCAGGAATTCGTTAATCGAACTTAGTTCAAAGCGTTTCTTTACGAGGCTTAAAAAAGAGTCTTCAAAACTCTCCACGTCCTTCAACACACCGATCACTTTGCGAAAAGAAGCAATGTCATTATTTGCCAAATGGATCAAGCCTGCTTTTACTATCGCGTCGAGGATGTCCTCATCATCAGTCTGAAGGATATTATTGAAACTCGTTCTGTGAGCCAGAGTCAAAATATAGTTCACTCCCTCCCGTAGTGAATCCAGTGGCTTTATCGATGTTTTCCGCATCCCGATCGATTCATGCGTGAACAAGTTGAGATTACAATCAAAATCGTGGGAAAGCACATGACTTACCAATAACTGTGACACCTTGTAAGTAGCCATGCCTTTTTCCTTGTCAGAGCAGGTATTTTCAAGGCAACAATAACGTGCATGGTGTTTCGTGAGTTTCATCATGTTACATTTATTGGCTGGAATTGATCCGTCCAAAAGAAACTGCAGACTTACCGAATTGTTCCAGTAATACTTACCAGCCTCCAAAAGTAAGGGCCCGTTTTCCTCAGAAGGGTCGTAGCGCTTCAACAGATAATCATAGTCTTCGTTGGTTACAAGAAAGCGGCACGCTACGGTTTGGTATGCCATTGCCTCGACCCAATAGATTTTTTTTCTACGAAGTAATTTCTCTACCGGAAAATAAAAACACAGGTTCCCGTATCTGGAGCCGTTGTGCCAGGTATTAGGCGACAGCCAAGTACCTAACACTCTTTGCGTTTTCAAGACATCACATTCCGTTACAAGACTTGGTTTAATCTTTCCGTCTCTTATTATTCGTAGGGCAGGTTGAAGGTGCGTTACATGACTGACATCGGTAAGATATTCTTTGTTTTCGTCGGCCATTCTGTACCTGGTCCAGGGTTTTCTGAGTGGAGGCATAAGATGGGTTTGCTGTATATGAAAAGCACAAGCTGAATTTTCTATCAGCTTGTGCTAGGATACCAAACAAACGGTCAGCCTACTGGCCGAGTTTGCTATGGATAACATCATTGAGAGAGTTCAGGTTGTTTTCCTTCAGGAAAGTTCCGAGATTCATGTCGCTGCGAACATCAAAATCTCTTCCATACTGGTTCTCAATGGTACCCATGTGGGTATCACTCCTTTTCTGACGCAGTTCACCATCCTGGTTTCTGCTGCGTTGCCCTTTCATTCCGGGCGCATCTTGTTTCACTTTCATAAAAATGGGTTTATCAGCAAATATAACATGTAATTTTAAAATAACAAAATAATAGTCCACTAAATAAATTTTACAATATATTGATAATTAAGCTATTAAAATTTTAATGGACTAAATAGAAAATATTACTTTAAATTCGTCCATATAAAACCACCCCGAAAGTATGAATGAATCATTGCAGTTACAGGAGGACTTTAGGCAGCTTGCCAGGATCGCGTTGACCGGGCGGCCGCAGGATGTCCAATTATTAATCCACAGAGTGTCCAAAAAGTACAAAGACGTATTTCCGCAGATGACGGAAGGGTTGGTATCGCTTTTAAGGGAATCGCCTTCGCGATCGTCCCCGCTACGAAAACAAATGGATATGCCCCTGCCTGTCGATCTGGATTCCCGGCTACAACTTCTGAGGATCGAAACCGGTGGACTCGAAGAAGAGCCGATCTTATCTACTGACAACGGGAAACTCTTACAGCAAGTGTTGTCAGAACGCAGGAATGTCAACTCCCTTATAGGGCTAGGGCTTCATCCAAGCAAGTCTATCCTGTTTACTGGCCCTCCGGGTGTTGGTAAAACATTAACGGCAAGATGGATTGCGACTCAACTTGAGCGACCGTTGCTAGTTCTTGATCTTGCGGCTGTGATGAGTAGTTACCTGGGCAGAACAGGAAACAATATCCGTCATGTACTTGACTACGCCAAGAGCCGTGATTGTGTTTTACTACTTGATGAACTCGATGCAATTGCAAAACGCAGGGATGACAACAGCGAGATTGGCGAATTGAAGCGACTTGTAACAGTTCTTTTGCAGGAGATCGATGATTGGCCGCCATCCGGTTTGCTTATTGCTGCGACGAACCACCCTGATCTGTTAGATCCGGCTGTTTGGAGAAGATTCGAGGTAATCATTGATTTTGATAAGCCGGGTAAAGAACAAATCAAAATGCTTGTCAAACGGTTATTGAATGGACAGCTGATACATCTCGATAACTGGAGTGAAGTGTTGTCCTATATCTTTTCCGGCAAGTCTTACAGCGAGATCGAGCGTCAATTAACACTGGCTCGTAAAACAGCCGCGATACATTCCGTGCCGCTGGGCGAAGTAATGCCGGACTTTATTAATCAGAATGCAAACCTCTCACGTGCTGAAAAACAGGAACTCGCTTTGTTGCTGGAAGAAAGTGGACTTGTCTCTCAACGCAGGGCGAATGAGATCACAGGGGTTTCGCGAGATACTATTCGGAAACGCCGAAATGAAAAGCAACAAAAGCCGGTAAAAAAAGCAGCAATTAAACGTAACCCTCCTAAAAAAGCAGTTAAAAAGAAGACTGCTTCTAGATCATAAATAATTAATTATGGCAAAGAAAAATTTTTTATTAGGAAAAGGCGAATTGCTCGCTGAGAATATAAGCGGCGTACCGCGTAAACCGGACAAATCAGCTCCTTATACATTTGAGGAAGCCAAGACCCGTCTTATGCCTATGGTCAATTCGGTTGCAGATAATGTAGATCAATTGCCGTCTGATGCTTGCCCTGATGATCTGGCAGTGGCAGTCATTACCATGAACCCGGAATATATTGCCAAAAGCTACTTTCCAACAGATCTTTTGCGATCTGTTGGACTGGAACCGATCGGGAGTCGTTCCAAAACAATCAAACCTGCGAAGCGAAGTAAAGACCGTGAACCAGTGGAAACACTTACCACGGATTTATTCGTGATCGGTAAACGTACAAATTTCAGACACTGGGCAAGTCGCTTTTCTGCGCTCGAAGAATCAGATGATGGCGCTGCCCAATTGATCGCAATCGAGGAAGTTTCTTTCCCGACTCCACAAGAAAAGCTGAAAGTTGATGAAGAAAATTCCAACAAGGAAGTTTATGAAGTCGTGCTTCACCTGAATGAGTCTGGTGGAGAAAGTAGATACCTGAGTTTATTTGGAACCTATCTGCGTAAACGTGCCATTGATGTAGATTTTAAAAAACGTTTTTATGCAGGCGGTCTGTGTTTCGTTGAAATGCAGGCGCCCGAAAATCTGCGGGATTACATCGCACAATACAGTCTTGTTCGGGTAGTACGGACTATGCCGGCGCTTCGATTACTTCGACCGGCTATACGCACAGTCGGACCGGATAAGAAAGTGAAGGCTAACTTTCCTGCTAATGCACCGATGGATCCCAGCATAAAAGTAGCCATTTTTGATGGCGGGATTCCAGAGGAACATCCCATTCTGAGATGGGCCAAACGATTTGACGGAAAAGATATCGGTCCTTCGGATCCAGAATTGGAAGAACATGGTGTAGGTGTAACATCCGCTTTCCTGTTCGGTCATATTGACCCTAAAGGTACTCTACCACAACCCTACAGTTTTGTTGATCATTACCGTGTACTTGATACGATTCCAGGGCGCGATCCCTATGAGTTATTCGAGATCCTCGACCGGATCAAGGACGTGTTACAAACGAGCAAATATGATTTCATCAATCTCAGTCTAGGGCCCGAACTTCCCATTGAGGATGATGAAGTTCATGTCTGGACAGCTGTTCTCGATGATTATCTTTCGAAAACTCCAACACTTGCAACAATTGCGGTCGGCAATGGCGGTGAACGCGATGCTACTATGAAAGCGAATCGTATTCAAGTCCCTGAAGATTGCGTGAATGCTCTTGGTATTGGCGCTTGCGATGTTCCGGAAAATAATTGGCAGCGTGCTTCGTATAGTTCAGTAGGACCAGGCAGAAGCCCCGGAGTGGTTAAGCCCGACCTTGTTGATTTCGGCGGATCGTTACCGCGTCCTTTTCTTACGCTAGATGGTATAGATGGAACTTCTATTGTTCCAACTGGTGGCACCAGTTTCGCCGCTCCTGCCGTGTTGCGTTTGGGCGTTGGAGTAAAGGCTCATTTTGGTGGTGGCCTTGGAGTTCTTGCTATCCGAACACTTCTTATTCACTGTAGTGAGGCAGCTAATATTCCGAAAGAGGAAATTGGTTTCGGTCGCGTTGCTCGCAACCTTGACGATATCGTTATTTGTCCTGAAGGAGTGGTTCGTGTTGTCTTTCAAGGAAAAATTTCAGCCGCAAAATATTTAAGAATTCCCATACCCATTCCGCTTGATGAAATCCCTGGCAAATTGAATGTAAAAGCAACCCTTTGTTATGCTACGGCAGTTGATCCACATCACCCAGAAAACTATACGAGAAGTGGATTGGAGGTAACATTCCGCCCTCATAAAGATAAACATAGTGTGGACGAGGATGGTCGCGAGTCCATCCATGCTAAAACAAAAACATTCTTCGGGAGCCTTAACAAACAGTTTCAATCAGAAGTTGAACTTCGCAGAGATGCATTAAAATGGGAGAACTGTATGCATGCATCTCACAATTTCTTTGGCTCGACGCTCCTTGACCCTGTCTTCGATATTCATTACAATGCTCGACAAGAAGGGCACAATGATACGCGGTCACAGGAAATCGAATATGCGCTAGTGATCACAGTATCGTCCCGCAAATCCCCGAACTTGTATGATGATGTTGTACGGCGGTATAGAACCAAACTTGAACAGTTAACACCTGTCATTGATATACCTGTAAGAACTTCAAACGGACCTGTTTAAAAAAATACTATGCCAACACACTATGAAATCAGAAAAATGTTTTTTGACCGTGTAAACAAAAAGCTGCAACCGGAATTGCTATTACCGGTTTATCCGTCTAAACTTCTGGATAACGCCATCGATGAATGCCTTGAAGGGTATAATATCAACAATAAAACACTTTTTGAATACCTCGGCCCGGAAAAAACAATCGACTTTTTATATTTTAAATGGAAATGGCGATTTAAAATGTATCTCGATGTGGACACTTCTAGAATCAGCATGACGATAGAAGGTGTAAACGCAGAAACAATACAAAACAAACGAGGACAGTTTGAGGAAATTTTCAAACGGATTGATCAACTGGATATTTTCCATGAGGTTGAATTATACTAAAATACACTTATCAACCAGTGGCAAAAAATTGAGAGAACCTTACCAAGTACTTTTAGTTTTCATAAGTTATCACTGCATGCTCATCTTCGCGTAAAAAATTGAGTATACAAAAACTGTAAGCATATCCAGGCCCATCTGCAAATCCACAGCATTGTTGAATCTTGCATTCACAATGTACTCATGCGATTCTTTTTCTTCATCGTATGCAGGAAAGATCTCAGCATCCGAATGAATGATTTGCTTCTCCATGCCGGTATTCACGAACGTCTGAATTTTATTCATTTACCGGATATAGTCGTCTTCATCGACTAACATTTCTGTAAAATCTATCTTGTAGGTAAGCAGGTATGCCATGACAGATGGTCTTGGTTAATGATTGCGGCAATTTTACGGGATATTTTGTTTCTCCACTACCCTTATATTATGAGCGATCTCGATGCAATTCGTTGGGTGGGTATCTGTGGTAAAGGGTTTGTCTTTGATGCGGATGTGGACGAGCTTTCCCAGCAGTGCATGGAAGAGTTCGCGGAGAACTTCGAAGATCGGGGTTTGGGTGTTTTCCATGGGGCTAATGTAGGTGATACTAGGGCACGCGCAACACGGCAAATACGCTAAATGGATAGAAGAATACAATCACAAAAGACCCCATGAATCATTAGAAAATATGACGCCCTTTAAGTGGAAAACAAACCTTATTAATAAGTGGAAAACAAACCTTATTAATAAGTGGAAAACAAACCTTATTAAAAATGATTAAACTCTAAAAGTGACTGTCTGAAATTAGGGGTACTTACAAATAACCCAGTAAGGGCGATAGTAAAAGTCGTAGAGACTGGACAAAAAAACACCGTGAAATCACGGTGTTGCTGTTGGGAGGTATAGAACTGAACTTAAGGAATACTAGGAATTTATATTAACAATTCCCGATTGGAATGCGTATACCGTCAATGCCGCTCGGTTATTAATTTGTAGTTTATGAAACAAGCTATCCCTGTAATTCTGCACTGTTTTTGGGTTAATCCCTAGTTTTACTGCAATTTCTTTATATCCAAGATTGCTAGATGCTAATTTGATGAATTCGACCTCCTTTGCAGTAAGAAATTCTTTGCCGTAAAATCCAGCTTTTAATTTGGTTGAACCATAGCGTTTAAAAAAGTCCTTTTTAACTAAGTCGCCGAGATAAAAACCTGTACTGTGTACTTCTCTAATTATAGTTGGAAAGATAGCGGGATCTGTATTTTTTGAAAGATATCCGCACGCTCCTTTTGTTATCATATTAATAACAGTATCCTCATTGTAGAGAAGAGAGAAAATTAGAATATATATTCCCGGGTATTTACTTTTGATTTGATCAATAGCCTCAATGCCTGATAACACGGGCATGTTTATATCTAAAATAATGATCTCGGGAAGTTCTTTTGAAAGTGCCAAGCTATCAATTAATTCTTTTCCATTGGAAGCTTCTAAAATAACTTTTATGTCACTTTCTATTTCAAATACAGATTTTAGTCCTCTGCGGGCAACTACGTGATCATCGACAAGTGCTATATTTATCATATGGATTCAGGATTAAATAGTTAAGAGTGTTTTTTAGTTTAAATGATTATGAAATGACTGAATTGAGATAATACGGCATTTATTCAGAGATTTGTTGGATGTGCTTATTAAGTTTGATTTATAAGTTTCATCCTGACATATTCTTTTTTTAGTCTTGATAACGGGATTCGTGTAACCTTGTCAATAAGCTCTATTTCATTTACAGTGTCTAAAGTAAGGATGCTTTTAATGTATTTTTTATTTACAAGATGAGATTGATGGCACCTGATAAAATTATACCCTTTTAACATATCCTCATATTCAAATATACCTTTTGAAGCAATCAGACTTTCTCCGGATTTTAAGAAAATCCGGGTATAGTTATTAGCTGCCTCGCATCGAATGATTTCCTCAGGATCAATAAAGCGGATTTCTTTTAAAAGTGTTACTGCTATACGATGTTCTTTTGATGGATGGTTTAAAATCGATATCAGGTTTTTTATCTGTTCCTGGGTTTGCCTATGTTCCTTTTTTATAATAGCTTTTTGTACGGCTTGGATTAGATCAGTAAGTTTCACTGGTTTTAGCAGGTAATCAAGGGCGGAACATTTTACGGCCCTGATTCCATATTGGTCATATGCCGTGGTGAAAATGACACCAAAGTCATATTCGCCCAAGGATGAGAGGAGTTCAAATCCATTCGTTTCCTGTAGCTGTATGTCCAATAATAGCAGTTCTGGTTTGATTGTGGATATTAATGTGATCCCATCTGCGTAATTCATGGCTTCGCCTGCCAAGGTTATTTGTGGCAGATTGATAAGCAGTCTCTTCAAATGTTCCAGACTTTTCCTTTCATCTTCAATGATAACTGTTTTCATAGGCTTGTATCCAGTTTTCAAAATAATAGGTTGCTTTGCTGCTATTTGATTGATGCCTTAATACGAACGAGATATTGTCAGTTTTATATAACTCGCGCAATCGTTCAATCCGGTCCTTTGTCAGTTGCAAACCATAACCATTTCCCTTTCTTTTCTGATTAGAAGTTATTTGTTTACCTCCATTGTCTTCTACGGTAATTACCAGGTCATTGTTTCGTTTTTGGATGGCTATCAGCAGTAAACCTTGGTTAGCTTTCCCTGAGATCCCGTGTTTGATCGCGTTTTCAACTACCGGTTGAAGAAGCATAGGAGGGAACTCGATCTGATCAAGGTCAAGTGCAGGATCTATATCCATCATCCATTTGAACTCAAAACGTAGCTGTTCCACCCGCAGGTATTTTTCCAGTGTATCCAGGTCCTCTGACAATGGAATCATTGTCTCACGGCTGTTTTTCAAAGTATCACGCATGATATCTGAAAAAGAGGACAGGTATTCATTGGCTCTCTCATTCTCCTGATTGGAGACCAATCCTTCAATGGAGCTCAGTGCGTTAAATACAAAATGGGGATTGAGTTGTGTTTGTACGTTAGTGAGCTGATCTTCCAATTGTTTCCTTTTCCTTGCCTCTCTTTGTAAACGGTAGCGATGGTACCTGTAGGGAGCACCCAATAAAACCGCCAGCCCGATCAGACTTAAGGCAGATCTACCCAGGGTTGATTGATACCAATGGGGTAGTATTTTGAGGGAATAGGTATTGACCAGTTCCATATCCAGGTATCGAATATCCAGCAGATACTGGTTGTTTGACTCCAATGAGTCCAAAGAAAGTAAATGGCCGGTAATCTGCCACCGGGGTTTGGCTTTTATATATGAAGGATAGAGACGAAACTGAATACAAGAGTCCCTGTTCCAATTGTTTTTCCGGATAAGCAGATCCAGTTTTTTACCAGCGTCCAGTACCAGGGTAGTACCCTTCAGGCTGTCAAAGCCCATCCATTGTTTCTTTGGGTCGTTAGCAGTGAGTGATTTGATCTTGCTATCAATGGAATCTGCTGCTTCTTTCCGTCTGTAACCTTCAATAACCGGAAGTGATCCGGGGCGATAGAAAACAGCTTGATGGATGAGTTCCCCGCCTTTTTTATAACGGAATGTAAGTGTGGCAGAGTCTCCATACTGTAACTGAAAGGCTGCCAATAAACTACCAAAGGGGAAGCTGGTATTATTTGTCTCTACCGGTATTAGGGGTTTCCAATTCGGTAGCGGCTGTTTAGCATAGGTATAGCTATACTCGATTTTTGTATACTCATCTACAGGAAGCGGTTTACCCAGCCGAAAGGAATGATTACTCTGAATGCCTGTTTTCCTGGGAGCCAATGCGATCTGTATGTTCCCGCTTAAGGTATGGGTTCGATCTCCAACAGAAAGTTTATGACTAAAGACGGCTGTTTTGACAATGAAGGGTACTTTGCTAATATAGGTGATGGTAGAAGGCGGCGTAGTCTGGCCAATGGCAAAAGATGCTACAATCAGCAGGCAGCCTGTATGATATATTGGATTTCTCACATCAGTAATTGGTCATTGAATATACAAATTCCTTTTTTGATAAAACGGATACCGCCATAATTCAACCGACACACATCCGTTTCCAACCGATACACATCAGGGTCATATTGGGCAAGACCTATCAGACAGTTTTGGACTACTAAAACCAAACTGCCATGAATAAAATCCTTTTGATCCTTTGCCTCATCAGTGTAGCCTATTCCTGCAAAAAAGAAGAAGAGTCCCTTATCCCCCTTTCAGCTAAGCACGAGTTCTTCAAGAGCCGGGCGGATATGGCCAGTCAAATCCAATCCTTTGTTTCACAACGTTTTCCGAATGAAACACTGGACGAGATCAGCCATGTTTCCTATATTGATTCCAGGGATAAAAGTTATGCACTGGTTTTTTTCAAATCCAACAAAAGATCCGGCAACCTTCTGCTGGAACGTCAATACAAAAACGGCGTTTTATTGGCTGCTTCCGGTACCAGCTGTGAGGGAGTGGGATGTAATTGCCAGGTGGTAACCACGATCAGTAATGAAGGTGACGTTACCGTCAAATGCTCCTGTAGTTCCTGCACCATGCTGGTTACTGAGACCATCGCACCTACTATTAACTGATCCATGAAAGGAGTCTTTGTAGATGGTCAATTCAAACCCTTCCGGCAAATACCAGCTTTGCCGGAAGGATATCCCGGTCCGGTGATCCGGACAAGCACTATTTTTTTTGTCAAAGGAAATTTTGGCCGTGTCACCTGTCAGCGTCTGGTTTCCGGCCCTTTTGAGATCTGGCACAGCGTGTATGAAGTAACGCAGGATTGCCAGATGCGCTTTCACCACAAGAAGGCATTTTTAGGTGTCCACGCCGTTCTGGAGGGCGACTCACCGTATGAAATCAATGGGTTACCTTCAGTGCGGTTCAGAGAACAGGAATGCAATTTTTATTACCTGCCTTTGCTGGATGGGACGGCGCATCTTGAAAAAAGAAAACGTTACCAGAACCTGAATATGTGTCTGCGGGCCACTCAGGTAAAACCTTATCTCGCTCATTTTGATACTGGCAAGAGATTTACAGCCAGGCTCTTTGAAAAGGAGCCTGTCGTACTTCACCATGATCCTTTGCCCATGGGCTTTGCTCTGAAGGGTATCATCCAGGAGATTCTGACCTTTACCGCCGCCATTGATCAACAGGATCTTTTCTTAAAGATCAAGATTCATGAATTCTTGTTTTATCTATTTGGGGCCTCCTTACCGGTAGATCCGATCCGTCCCGAGATCAGGGATCGTTTACTGGATGTCAAGAAAATCATTGAGCAACAGTTTACCCAGCATTTTACTATCCGGCAACTATCCAGAAAGTCCGGCATGAATACCACCAGTTTTAAAACCGCCTTCAAATTGGCATTTGGTATGGCTCCTTTTGAATACCTGATAGAGATCAGGATGCAACATGCTGTGACCCTGCTTCAAAAAAGAGACCTCTCTATCCAACGAGTGGCGGATGCTTCCGGCTATAAAAGTTTTGGCAGTTTTATCAAAGCTTTCAAAAGAAGGTTCGGCGTTACGCCCGGGCAGATCAAAAAAACATTTCCAAACGAACCATAGGCATTACCAGTCAAACAATACTGGCCCAGGTTTGCTTTTCATATTTGTGGCAGCGTAAATCTGATTAAGTTATGCGGCACAAGTGTTTAGTCGAAATCCTATCCAGTCTGCTTATTTTATTGTTCGTTTATACAGCCGTCAATAAAATAATCGGGTTCTCCTCTTTTAAAACCGTACTAGCCCAATCTCCGCTGATCGGTTCATTTGCTGCTGTAATTGCGTGGTTTTTGCCTCTAGTGGAACTTGGTACTGCCAGCCTGTTGTTTTTTGCATCTACACGTAAAGCTGGGTTTTATGCTGCTGCCTGTTTGCTGATTGTATTTACCGGGTATATCGGTTATATGCTATTGTTTTCTAGTCAGCTGCCTTGTTCCTGTGGTGGAGTCCTCAAGTTTTTAAGCTGGCGGGCTCATTTATTATTTAATGTGGTCTGGATACTAGTTGCCATGGTGGGGCTGCGGCTGATGGGAGGGAGGCAATCTGACAAATATGATAACAGGAAGTAAGCTGAAAACCTGTAAAAGAGTAAGCAAACATTTTCCATCATTTGTTGCTACAGGAGCGGCAGCCAAAACTGGTATTTTATTCATTTATTTTAAAATCAATTGCATGAAAAAGTATTTTTTTGGCCTGATGGCCGTGGTATTTGCCTTGGGCGCAAGTGCTTTTACGCTGGCATCCGAGCAAAAGGCACAACCTGCTGTTGCGCTGACTGAGTATGCCTATTTCTACCTGACTACCAATAATGCAGGAGATGAAAACGATGCATCAAAATGGGACTATATCACCAGCCAGGATCCTGGAGATATTGGATGTGAAGGTGAAGATGTGCTTTGCACGATCTATGCACCGATCGCCAATCCGATGGATACGCATCCGGATTTTACCGGAATCTCAGATGTACGCGCTTCCACTTTGGTGTTCAGTAAGGTTTATAAACCTTAATCCTAAGTAACCTAAGTAAGTAAAAAAGGGCTGCCATCCGGCAGCCCTTTTGCATGAAATTTACCTTGGATTTTGCAGCATCCCGGTTTTAGCAATTACGGTTGCCGGAAGTGGAAGCGCGAATCGGTTATCACCAGGGGGAAGCGTAAGTAATTGTCCATTTAATTTTCTGGTAATGGTTATGGCCGAACCCTTGACATTCTGCCTTTTAATGTCCGGCCATCTTAGGTGGCGCATGAGTAATTCTTTTCGCCTTTCAGTTAATACCAATGCCAGGCAATCTGCCGCATTTGCCGCAGTTAAAGGAATAAATGTTCCTGTTTTCCATCTTTTTTTAAGCAGGGTATTGAGATCAGAAAGAGCGGCACTGGTATTTCCAGTGCGTGCGTAACTCTCTGCCCTGATTAGGTAAAGTTCATCTGTAGACAGGCCGCAAAATAAAGTGGTACTACCATCGTAGCTGCCTATAAAACTAAATGAGCCATCCCCGTTATTCCTAAAAAACAATGATTTTCTGAGATCATTGCTGGCATAGGAATTATAAAGGGTTGAATCTATACGGTTCCTGATAGCAGACATAGCTGATGCAGTAAAGTGCATGATAACTTCTGCATTAAACCGTGGGAAGGGTGCCGTAGCTGGTGCTAGGGTATTATAATCCAGCAGTGTACTGGTCAACTGTAAGGCGGAGTCGGCATATTTTCCTGCTTTACTATAATCCTGTACGTACAAATAGGTACGCGCTAATAAAGCAAAAGCCGCCGATTTTGAGGGTCGCATTACATGGGAGGGTGTGGCTGGCAATAAGGGGAGGGCGTCTTTCAGGTCTGTAATCACCTGGTCATAACCAGCCTGTATACTTGCCCTTGTACTGGCGATGTTGAAATCAGAAGATAAACGGATGGGTATGCCCGGCTCTGAACCGGCCGTGGTGCTATCATAGGCTTTTGCCCATAAGGAAAGGGTGGAAAGAAAACATTTGCCCCGGAAGAAAAGTGCTGATCCTTTTGCATTGTCCCAGGCTGTCTTATTCTGGTTCGTTCTGTCAACAGTGGATAAAGATTCCAATACGATATTGGCATAGTACACAGGATCGTAGGAGTATGACCAGTCATTGGGATAGGTGTCGAATATGATTTCTTCTCCCCAGGTATAGATGTTCTTATAGCGTTGTTGCGTCAGGGTATTGAAATCGGCATCTGTCAGGTAATAATTGTCACTGCTACCTTCCCCGGCCCAGGGGCAATTTTTATTCATCCGGTCGTTGTTATCCAGCAATGCCTGGAGGTCCGCTACCGATGAGGGAATCACCAAACTTTTGTCTGGTTTGGCATCCAGGTATTTTTTACAGGAAATCTGCGGTACCGTTAGGCAGCAGATAAAGATCAAGGAGATTGTATATTTCATAGTATTATTTTAATTGATTAAAAATTAACCCGGATTCCCAATGCGTATGATCTTGAAGGAGGCAAGCCACTCGTATAGTCAGGATCAATTGCTTTTTTATTGCTTTTCCAGATTATACCCAGGTTATTGGCATTGAGGTACACCTGCAATTTTTTAAATGGGGAACGGGCATCTTTGGGCTGGAATTCATAGCTAAGATTGATAAATTGTAAGCGGATATGATCCCCTTTCTCTACCAGGATATCAGAACTGCTATAAAAATTATCCCTCGTACTGGTAGTCGGGTAAATAAGAGATGGTACATCGGTTCTGTTTTCATCTCCGGGTTGTTGCCAGCGTTCGGCAAAATCGCTGTGTCCGCTGGATGAACTGAACAAGCCTGAATAGTTAATCGATGATCTTCTGAAGTAATACCCGAGTTTGTATACCATGTTGATGTTTACCGACCAGTTCTTATAGACAAAATTGTTTAGGAAGTTTCCCCAATACACAGGCACAGCGGAGCCTCTATAGACAAGATCGCTGACCCGAATGGCCGGGCCGGTGAGTGCTGTATAATTTCTGCTTACCAACCCATTTACCAGACCCTGTGGATCGCCTGTTGCAGGATCAAGACCCGCCCATTGATAACTGAGTAGGGAATACACCGGTTTGCCTTCCAGTGGTGAGATCGATTCACCACTACTCAGGTATGCACTTCCCTGTATTGCTGTCTGGTTAAACTTTGTAACCCTGCTTGCGGCGACATTGAATATCAAAGTTGGCAGCCATTTTAGTTGACCGGTAAAAGGGCGGGCTTGTAACTGTATATCGAAACCGTGGCCTTCCATATTGGCAATGTTTTCCGTAAGGTAATTGGTTCCCAGTCCGGTGGTATAATCGACAGGCGCGTTACCAAAAAGATCCACTCCTTTTTTCGCATAGTATTCTATGCTGCCTGAGAGTAGGGATGATTTGGTTGCAAAGTCAATACCTGCATTAAACACATATACCTTTTCCCACCGTAGTGAAGGATTGGGAAACTGCGTCACATTCGCATACGGTAGATTGGTATACTGGGCACCGATGGGCGTATAACCGATGGTGGTAACTGCCGACCTGTTATTGTCTACATTGCCACTGCTTCCATAGGTAAGGCGGAGTTTCAGAATGGGTAACCAGGACAAACTGTAAAAAGGTTCTTTGGAAAGTGTCCAGGAAAGGCCGGAAGACCAAAGAGGCACCCCTTTCTCGTTGGCCTGCACGCCAAAAAGGTTGGATGCGTCCTTTCGGGCACTGGCGGAAAACATGTATTTCGAACGGTAGGTATAGGAACCATTGAAAAACAGGGAGGTAAAGCGGTTACGTTTGGCTGAGAAAGTATTACCTGATGGTATGGCCTGATTGGCCCCGGTGATAAAAGTGGGGTAGGTATTTACCAGGTCCACGACACCCACAGTCGCCAATTCATCATTATATCCATAGACCCGGCTGGTACTTCCGGTGGAAACGATCTCCCTGATTTCTCCTCCTGCCAGTAAGGAGAGATCGTGTTTACCCCAGTTTTTTTGGTAATTGATCTGCCCTCTGGCATTCTGCGTTTCAATGATTGCCTTTGTATTGTTGAAAATGCCACCAAGTGGAACTGGGTATTTTACCAAACCGGTTGACCTATTGATTTGGGTAAATCGGTTAATCAGATCCCTTGCTGCAAAACTGTTGATGTCCTGCAAGGTTTCCGTCAGTTTTATCTGCCGCTGGTACTGGTAATTTGCTGAAAAAGATAGTCCTTTTGCCAGGTTATATTGCAGTCCGGTACTGGCAAGTATATCCTGGGTATTGGTGGATGAAACTACCTGTTGATACTCATCCAAGGGATAGTATTTCCAGTCAAGCAGTTTGCCATTTCCAGCGGTATCAATATAGGGTTCCCTGTACACATTCAGTGCAAGAGGATTACCAGCAGCATCGGCAAACTGTGCATATGGATAGAGCTGTTGCCCATTAAAACTACCCAGGCCATAGCCTGATCTGCCACTGCCCGAACGGCTTTGGGTATAATATAACGAAGTGGTTAGCTGCAAGGCATTTGACAGTTTAAAACTATTATCCGCATATAAGTTCACCCGGTTATACCTCGCTTTTAATTCATTACTGTTTCGATTCATGGCCGCTGATACATGGTAGGTAACAGCAGCAGAGCCCCCGTCCAATGAAAGGGAATATTGGGTGTTCAGCAGTTTACTGTAGAGGTATTTTGAAAAATCATTGCGGACATCCAGGTTGCGTAGTGCACCAATCCGGCTGTCTGCTTCTGCGGGGGATAACTGCCCGTTTGTTTTTTTGATCAGGAGTTCAACCACAGGGGTTAAGGCTGGTCTTGAAATACTATTTATCTGACTCGCATAGAATCCTTTACTATACAACATCTGTTCCACATCAATAAAATCGGAAGAGGAAATGGGTTTGAAGTAGGACAGGTCCGGCTTGTCTGCAATGGTTAATACCGAATTAAAGTTGACCTGCAGTGAGTGGTTGCGTTTTCCTTTTTTGAGAGTTATTACAATCACCCCATTCCCGGCCCTTGTTCCCCAAATGGAAGCTGCTGCCGCATCTTTAAGTATTGAAATGTTTTCTACATCATCGGGGTTGATGTTATTGAGATCGCCTTCATAAGGGAAATTATCGACAATCACCAGTGGCTGCTGGTTCCCGTAAATCGTACTGAGGCCCCGGATGGTAATGGCAGGCCGGTTGCTGTTATGATCAAATAATATACCGTTAGTCAGGCCCTCCAGCCGGGATAAGGTGGATGTGCCTGCTTGCAGGTTCAGTGTTTGATTATCGAGAAAGGTAAAGGAGCCGGTAGCCCTTTCCCGGGAAATTTTCTGATACCCCGTATTCACCATGATTTCTTCCAGTTGTTTCACAGAGAAGCGCAGGAAAATGGTCATAGGAGCCTCCCGATTTACCGGCACGGTTCGACCCTCATAATTCAAATAAGTGACTTTGATGCTGTCCCGAATTTTACCAACTTTTAGCGTAAAACTTCCATCGGATTTGGAGATGGTTTTATTGCGGTTACTGATCACTTCAATGACAGCACCTTCCAGCGGCTGCCGGGTTGAATCCATGATCCAACCAGAAATAATGGTTTGGGTAGCCTGTGCTGGTGCTACAAAAGGAAAGAGCAGCAGCAGACTAAAGAAAAATATCTTCATATTGTTTTATTTAAAGGGTTTGGAAATATCCGCTAATACAAATACGGGCATCATTACCAGCTCCCTACTGATGGTAAGACCATAGGTGTGCAGGAAGGCCCGTAGTGAAGGGATGTTGTTTAATACCGCTGCATCTGGTGTAGTAATCCAACGCATGGTTTTGGTTGCATCAACAAATACCGGGGCCCCGATTTCATCTTTGTTCAGCTTTTTGATCAGTGCTGCCAGTGCTATTTTTTCTCCCGGTACAGAAGCAGTCGCGGATGTCAATGGTGTTGTATCAGCGCGGATGATCCAGACATCTATCCATTTTTGCTCGATTGAAGCAGCAAGGTTGAACTGCTCATTTAAGTCAGTCAGCATTTTGCTTTTCATTTTTCCCAGGCTGGTGTTCAGCGGCACCGTTTGTTCGTAACAATAGGTATGCTTTATCGTCCATTCGGTATTTCTTGTTACCGGCTTACTAAAGGATTCCTTTAGGCTGGTATTGAGTATCCACCGATTTACAGGAATGGAATCATGGATGGCCTGCCGGTACAAGGCGGTCAGGGGCAGGTTGATAAAATACATTCTTTGCAATTTTCGAACGGTATCCCTGTTAAAATCTGACATTCCTGACAGCCCTTCGATATGAGGCAGCAACACCGATGCATGGATGGGTATTGTTGTGTAATTGACCGCTTCATTTTCCAGTAAGGGTTTATCCCTGTTAAAGTGAAACAAGTCATTTTTTGGGCGAATGGCAGGATTCCCGTTTGTCGCCAATCGGCGAATATTATCCGCTGTGACCGACTCTGCATGACTGATGGCACTAACAATGCCATCTTTGATCCAGACTTCGTGGGGAATCAATTTGTGCGGAAACCATTGCCTGAAGATGGTATCACCCGTAATAAAGGGAAGCTGCAGGTTTTTGGTTTTGTTTGCCAGGAAAGTCTGTATTACATCAGCTTTTTCATACCCTACTACAAATACCTGGAGTGTGTCCCCCATTTGCTTATCCAGGCTATCTAGCCTTGGAAGCATAGCTACGCAGGGGCCACACCATGTGGCAAAGAAATCCAGCAGGATAATTTTGTTTTTCGCAAAGGGCAGGCGTGAGGAGGAAAATGGGGCATTAATGAAATGGTTAACCACCCAATCCGGAACCTTGTCGCCAATTGTTAACGGTTTGATCGTCTGGGCATCACTATGGCATAGCCACAGTATCGCCAACAGGCAAATAAATACTCTCATGTGGGGATTGTTTAAGAATAAGTAAAGAAGTAACGTGCGTGTGTAGCAACCCTACACGGGATTTTTGGGCTTCTTGGCAAAGTTGGTTTTGAGCAGTACCAGGCTATTACCTCTTAAGAGACAAAGAAAGATGGGTAGCCTGCGAAATGCCTCCCAGAAAGGGGGCTGCTGTCCTCCGAGGGAAAGGACTGGACTGGTAATCCATAGGAAAAATAGGATGGTAGCGAAATATGCATTCAAGGGGAAGTCATTGACGAAAACCGGGAACCCGGCACCTATGGGCATGAAAGGAACGGGGCCCATTTTTTCATTACTGAGACCTGAGAAAATGTCCCGATAACAAAATGAGCACCCGCCCCTGAATGCGTTGTAAAAGGTACTGTCCTGTCCCATTTGTTGAATTTCTCAGGTTCAGCAGTAATGAGACACGAGTACTCGTAATGACCTATAAAAATAAGGAATGTATTTATAAATAATTCTATTATAGAATTATTTATTCTAAAAATGAACTATTTTAATTCTATAATATTCATTTTTAGTGCTAGTTATATAGAGCTTTCCTACTTTTCTGATAGGAAAACTATAAAATATTGAAAGATCAACGCTATAAGGCAATAAAATCTCTAATTGAATCAAAAAATATCCAGCGATTCAAGGATATTTTCACCATCGTACCAATTTCTACCGTTAGAGAGGATATGAAAATCAATTACAATACGCTTAGACGTAGAATTGATAATGTCGATTTACTAACTGTTCGGGATATTAAACTGATGGCGAAGCTATTTGATGTAGAGGATGTTTTGTTGTTTCAACTTATACAATCAGAGTATTCAAATCAGCCAGTTCAAAGAAGGAAAGGCAAATAATAATTAGCCTAGTAATTCAATTTTATCAGTACAGATTCTGCTAACCAATACTTGCATTTTTGAAATCCTTTCTATCAGTATTGAAAGTTCCTCTTCAGTGATCGTATAATCTTCCTTGTATCGAGCATCTATATAACCTCTTTTCAAGAGGTCGAATAAATTATTTTCTGTCTTACTTGTTTCAACTGGGAATAGTAAAAATAATTCTTCAGACAGATGCTTCGCGTGTTTCCTTAATTTAAATAGGTTGTGTGTTTTAGGTTTGTAGCCAGTAAAAACCAGCAGTGTTGCATAGTACAAGCTTTCAGTAACCTGATGCAGATAAAAAACAGAATTTCTAAAACTTTTTCTCTGAAAAGCATTCCTGGAGTCGATAAGAAATTCGACAGATCTTTTAAACCATATATCATAATACCGCTGCGCGATTTCTTTTTCCTCCTCCGGGGTCAGCTCCCTGGGATCGGCGAAATCCACGACGCCGGTGTCATACATCAGAACCCCCTCCTTCACTATGTCAGCAAAAAAATACTGCCCGAATTCCAGCCCCTCATTAATGTAGTCAATTTCGTGGATCTCCAGGTTGATGGGCTGCCTAAAATGCTGGGTCCGGCTGTTTATAATATCCTCCAGCTCATAATGTTGAATATCATTGTGTAAGGTGACTACCAGGAAATCATAATCACTGATATACTCATACTGAATCCCATCTTTACCGATATAGCGGTGTTCTACATATTTCCCTTTGGCATAACTCCCGAACAGAATGATCTTTTCAGGACTCACGACCTCCCTGATGATTTCGACGATCTCCAGGATCTGGTTTCGTTTACTTAGGGGGAGATGGTTGAGGGAGGTTTTCATTGGGGTAAAATTACAGATAAGAGGAGATATTTGAAGACTACATTACATTTTGGTTAAAGGAATTATGGATTTATAACTCAAAATATAATACTCATATCGTATAAATATCTAATTGCATATAAGAAAGGATATATTTAATCTTTTAGACGCTAGATTTGGGATTTACTATATTTTTTGTCTACAAGACTTTTAGAGTTTAATCATTTTTTGGTGCATTTCGACCATTTCGTGGCGTCATTTCGTTTAAAAAGCTGTGCGGCCTGAAGTGCTTGTATTCAAGTCGTCAGCCTTTAATTTTCTCAACGGTATCTACCACTGACGGGAACCAATTTGTATAGGGGCACTCACTTCTGAACGTTCCGTTAGACTATTCGAATTTGCGGAATTCGAATAGTTCTTCTTCACATATTTACTTTTTGTTAAATATAAGTATTATTATTGCCTTACGCAATGGTTTTGGTTTCCTTATTTTAATAATTATCAATTAAATGCGGTTCACATTTTATAAACAGCTAAATGCCATGGATTGTGGTCCGACATGCTTACGGATGATATCCAAGTATTATGGTAAACATTATAATGCCGATACCTTAAGGCAAATTGCGGGATTCAACAAAGCTGGTGTCTCGTTGTTAGGAATAAGTTCAACTGCTGAAAAACTTGGATTTAGAACCCGCGGAGTAAAAATTTCTTTTGAACAACTTCAACAAGTTCAGCTTCCTTGCATATTACACTGGAATCAGAACCATTTTGTTGTGCTACTTCAAATTTCAAACTCTAAGATAAAAGTAGCAGATCCTGCTGAAGGAATTGTGACATATAAAAAAAGTGAATTTTTACAACATTGGATGACGACAAAATCCACAACTGAACTTGGCAATGGAATTGTTTTGATGTTAGAGCCCACTCCAAAGTTTTACGAAAATGAAAGCGAGAAAGAAGACAAATTATCATGGAACCTTGTGATTAAGTATCTTATCAGAAGCAAAGGAAAAATCACTCAAGTATTTATTGCTCTATTTATAGGGTTGGTTTTACAACTAATATTACCCTTTCTTACTCAAAGTATAGTAGACACTGGTATCAATACCCAAAATCTTGATTTTGTTGTTGTCATTTTAATAGCTCAGCTGATGCTTACTATTAGCCAGACCATATCGAATTTTATCCGCACACGTTTACTATTGAGGATCTCAAATCAAATCAACCTTCAGATACTGTCAGATTTCTGGATAAAATTAACCCGCCTTCCAGTTTCCTATTTTGATTTACATCCAACAGGTGATATTATGCAGCGCATTCACGATCACAGCAGAATACAGTTATTTTTATCAGGCCCCGCTTTGACTACCCTTTTTTCGACTTTAAATTTTGTCGTTTACGCAATAATACTAGTTAACTATAACTTCAACCTTTTCTTAATTTTTTCTTTGGGAAGTGCTCTGTATTTAGGTTGGGTTTTACTGTTTTTAAGGATTAGGCGAAAAATAAATTTTCAGGCTTTTAATTTATCCAGTAGGGAGAACAATGCAACTCTTCAGTTAATTCAAGGGATGCAGGAGGTCCGATTAAATAATGCGGAAAAACAAAAAAGATGGGAATGGGAAGGTATTCAGGCCTCAATATTTAAGCTCAACTTTAAAAGTCTAAACTATGATCAGTGGCAGGCTACTGGTGCGACTCTAATAAACCAGACTCAAAATATCTTCATAAGTTTTTTAGTCGCAAAGTTGGTAATAGTAGGCTCCCTGACTTTAGGAGCCATGCTTGCTGTTCAATATATTATCGGCCAATTAACAGGACCTATTCTGCAATGGATAGATTTCGTTCAAAGTGCACAAAATGCTAAAATTAGTATGGAGCGGCTAAACGAAATTCATCAGTTGAAGGATGAGGAGGATCCTGAAAAGTCATACATTTTTCAAATGCCAAAAAACAAAAGCATTTCACTAAATAATGTATCTTTTGCTTATCCAGGAATGGAAGAAGGGCAAGTTTTGAAAAATATAGACCTTTTCATCCCAGAAGGAAAAGTTACTGCAATTGTTGGAACCAGTGGTAGTGGAAAAACTACGCTTTTGAAATTACTTTTAAAAATCTATCAACAATTTGAAGGCGAAATCAGAATAGGACAAGAGCAAGCCACCATCTCCAATTCAGATTCCGAGAGGAATAGAGGTGTCCGTTTTGACAATATCGGAGCGGGAAATTGGAGGGATTTATGTGGTGCCGTAATGCAGGATGGGTTCATTTTTAACGATACGATCGCAAAAAATATAGCTCTTGGTAAGGATGAAATCGATTTCGAATTATTAATAAATAGCTGCAAAATTGCAAACATCTATTCGCATATTGAATCCTTGCCAAATGGATTGTTTGCGAAAATAGGTTCTGATGGTACGGCATTGAGCCAAGGTCAAAAACAAAGGTTATTAATTGCGAGGGCAGTATATAAAAACCCGGATTATCTTTTTTTTGATGAGGCGACAAATGCTCTTGATGCAAATAATGAGAAAGTAATTGTTGAAAATCTTCAAAAAGTATTTGAAGGGAAAACTGTCATTGTTATAGCACACAGGCTTAGCACAGTCAAGCAAGCTGATAATATTGTTGTTCTTCACAATGGTAGAATAGTAGAGCAAGGAAGCCATGAACAACTTTCAACAGCCAAAGGTAAATATTTTGAACTGGTAAAGAATCAGCTGGAATTGGGAACCTAGTGCCAATGTCTAGTACATGTTTATTACTCAAAATCTAATGTTCTAAAATGCCTGATAATCTGGAATATACATCACGGTCGGAGGAAGTCGAAGAGATAATCAATAGTAATCCCGATTTTTTTGAAAAATGGGGTCTCTTTGTCTTTGTAGTTCTTCTTGTTATGCTCGGTTCAGTTACATGGATAATTCAATATCCGGATATCGTTCGGGCAAGAGGTCAGTTGATTTCAGCAAATGGTCCAAAAGAAATTATTTCTAATCAATCTGGATTCCTTGTTAAATTAAATGTAAAAGAGGGCCAGAGTGTTTCAAAGAATGATATTATTGGGTGGATTGGCAATAGTGGAGAAGGTCAAGAGATATTTTCATTGGAAAAATTGTTAGATTCGGGTTCCGCGCTTCTTGTACAGGGAAATCCGGAAAAAATATCCCGGCTATTCAAGGATCCTTTTAATAATTTAGGGCCGGTGCAGACTAGTTTCCAGGAATTTGCTACCTCTTTGCGGCAGTTAGACGATTATTTGACTAACGGGTTTTATATAAAGAAAAAGGAAAGTATTCTAAACGATGTAAAAACATTTGAGAAAATAAGCAATGATCTTGAAAATGAACGACTTCTTATTATAGAAGATACATTACTTTCTCAACATACTTTTGACATGAATGAAAAACTTCGAAAACAGAGTGTGATATCCGAAGAAGAATATCGCACACAGCGAATGAAGTTACTCTCGAAAAGGATGGCTATCCCTCGGGTCAATTCCAACATCCTTAATAATGAGAATCAGCGCAGAACTAAACTGAAAGAACTCGATCAACTCAATCATGACTTTTCACAACAAAGGACGATTTTTGAGCAGGATCTAAATACTTTAAAGAGCAAAATTCGTGATTGGATAAATAACTATTCAATCATTGCATCGACTAATGGGGTTGTTTCGTTCAATCAACTATTACAACAGAATCAGTTTTTAAAACAGGGATCTGTTTTAGGGTATATATCTCCAATACAAAGTGACTACCTGATACAGGTTTATTTACCGCAATTCAATCTTGGAAAAGTTGACACAGGAATGAATGTTCTGCTGAGATTTGATGCGTATCCATACCAGGAATTGGGTTTTCTTAGGGGTAAAGTTAATTATATATCAAAAATTGCTCAGGACAGCGGATATCTGGCTACAATAAGACTTACCAATGGACTTGTCACTAATCAAAAAAAGGAAATTGTTTACCGCAGTGGGCTGAAAGCTGATGCTTTAATTATTACAAAGAACCGGAGACTGTTAGACCTTTTTTTAGCAAGTGTTACTAAACTAACATCTAAATAATTTCTTTCTTTTTTTTTGGTGCCTATCACTTAATTATTGTTTGAAATGAATGTTTCTAAAATACCGATATTGAAGTCTTTCTTCCCTCCAAATGATGAATTTGAGGTTTTAGCGTGGAGGCTTGTTAATAAATTAAACCTTAAGATCACAAAAACTACTTTACGGGCAGAATTACATTCTCACCCGTACTTTCCATCTATTTATTCGTTGAATGAAATATTTGAAAAGTATAAGGTGGCCAATCTAGGTCTTAGCGCACCTTATCATGTCGTTGAATCAGATTTGCCATTGCCTGCTATTGTCAAACTTAAGGATCGTGAAAGTCACCATTTTGTATATAGGATTGTTGAAGAAATTAATGACACCAATGTTTTACTTTATAATCCAGAGATAGATGCCACCATCGTTTTGCCGAAGTTAATATTTAAGAAAGAGTATGCAAATTTTGCAATGATTTTTGAAGCAAATGAATATTCCGGAGAAGTGAACTACCTTCAAAAGTTGAAATCTGAAACTCGCAGTAGCCGATTAAAAAAAAGTGTATTAGGTGCCGTGGGGTTGCTAACACTTGCTGCAATTTTGACAACCGTACAATTATCTTCAGGAAATTTCACTATTGGCCCGATCATACATTTGATATTATCGGTTATTGGTTCCATGGTTGGTGTGGTACTATTAAACTTCGAAATTGATTCACAAAATTCCAGTCTTCCAAAATTTTGTAAGCGCAGTTCAAAGACAGACTGTTCAAGCGTTTTAACATCTGGGTCGTCTAAAATATTTGGTATTTCTTGGAGCCACTTTGGTGTATCTTATTTTCTCACTCTCTGGCTTTATCAATTAGCGACCGGTATTTTTGAAACAGGGTCTTTACAGGTTATTTCTTTTTTTTCCATATCGGCAGTAAGTTATTCTTTATTTTCAATTTGGTACCAGTGGCGAGTTATAAAACAGTGGTGTATTTTGTGTCTCCTGGTCCAAGCAATTCTTATTCTGCAGTTTATCCTTGTTGTGGGCACCCAATTTTACACTGAAACTACTACATTAACAACATTAACCGTAAGTGCCATAAGTTTCATCTCCATTTTCATATTTTTATTCGTGGTACTGTTTTTTATGATTGCGTATGGGAAAAGGGCTAAAATGTTTGAAGCGAAGGCTAACGAATTAGATAAACTAAAAATGGACAAACCAGTATTCGATGCTTTGCTCAATACGCAAAAGACAATTGAGGGCTCACCATATAAAATAAGTCTCGTTTTAGGCGATATCAATGCAAAGAATTTGATAACAATGGTAAGTAATCCCTATTGTGACCCATGTAAAAAGGCGCACAACCAAATAGAAGATTTAGTAGCACAAAATAAAGATATACAAGTACATATTATATTCGCTACAGACAGCGATAAATCTCGTGCATTGCCTGTAGCTCATTTTTTAGCGATGGAGGGGGAATATGATCGTTTGACATTAATAGAAGCATTGCATTTTTGGTATAATTCAGAACGGGATTATGAAAGCATCGCATTGAAATTTCCAGTTAAAAAAATTGAAGAACAATTTTCCAAAATTGAGTTGATGAACGAGTGGTGTAATTGTAATTCAATTATGAATACACCTAGTTTCTATGTAAATGGTAAAAAATTGCCAACAATATATTCTGCTTCAGATTTAGCAATACTTCTTAAATAGAAACCATATTATTATAATTTCTAAATTAAATCCAATGTTTCGGATACAAACTGTGGCCTCTTTCTGTTTAATCCTGTTTTTCTGTAGTTTTTCGTTTAGATCGGTTTCTCAAAACTGGCAGGATTACCGCCAAAAGTCTATTCAAGCATACAAGCAATATAAAAGCAAAGATTATTGTAGTGCTGCCAAAACTTACTCTTCTCTTGTAAGAATTAATATTAACAATACGGTAATATCCTACTTTAAGAAATTTCAAATAAAGGAGGATGGGTATATAAGAGTATTATCGTGGGCCAGATGCGGAAATCAGGATTCTGCCATTACTGCATTACATTATTTGGTAAATAAGTTGCTTTATGATGAATCTTCAAAACTTATTAAGGACAGTAGTTTAAAATATTTGCAAAATAATTTTCAATGGAAAAAACTTGTTGAGCAATCGGTACTCAACCATAAAAATAGAATTGCAAAAATGGACTTAGGATTGGTCAGTTCACTAGACTCTATTGCCAATGACGATCAGAAATACAGGATAATGATTCAGAAAATGCAGCAGAATTCACAGATGAATACACCCGAATTCAAAGAAATCTTATTAAAGATGGAAAGAACCGACTCTGCGAATGTTAAAAAGGTAATTGCAATTCTAAATAAATATGGATGGCCTAATTCTGATATAATAGGTGATCGGTCACAAACTTTATTCTTGGTTTTACAACACGCTCCATTAATGGTACAAGTTAAATATTTACCAGTACTTAAGTCCTCTGTTGACAAAGGTGAAGCTGATGCACAATACTTGGCATATCTAATTGATAGAACTAACCTGATGAAGAATAAGAAGCAAATCTATGGAACTCAACTAGGATTTGATCAGGCTACGGGTTTGCCTTTTATTGAACCAATTGAAGACCCGGATCGGGTTGATATTTTACGGGAGGAGGTCGATTTACCACCCATTTCTGAGTATGTAAAAAATTTTAATATCATATGGGATCCCAGTGCCCATAAGAAACAGATAATGAAAAGTAAATTCTAAAATGATGAAACCAAAACTAGTTTTGATAGGCAGTGAAAATGCCGACTATACAACCACACTAGTCTGCAGATGGATTGAGCGTTTGGGTCATAATTTTATTAGACTAAATGAAGAAGACAAATTACATATAAAAAGCGTATCTGTTTCAAATGGCGGGATAGATGCAACATTTAAGTCAGGATCCCGGGTTTTTAATTTGTCTGAAATATATTCTTTTTGGTTTCGCAGAGGAGGCCTGGGTATTGATATTGCGTACCCGGAATTTGAAAGTTCATTTCCAGCTAATGATACTACCAAGCGACTACTAATGAAATTTGTACAAAATGAACATTTAAGAATTGAGAGTTTTTACAAATACCTGTTAGAGTTTAATACCAATATTAAGCTTCTAGGAAATCCTACTAACTATGTTAATAATAAGCTTATTCACCTTAGTATGGCATCAGAGGTTGGAATGAGGATCCCGGATACATATATAGTTTCAACCCGGAACCAAATAAACAAAATTCTTAAGAAACATCCGCGTCTATTATTGAAAGCTATTTCTGACAGTACCCATTTTCAAAATGGGTTTGTTTCAGACCATTATAACACGTATACACTTTATGGTAATATCATTGAAAACCATAACGTTAAAGCCCTGCCTCAAGAATTTCTACCTTCATTATTGCAGGAAAACATTGAGAAAGAATTTGAATTGCGTATTTTTTATATGAATAATCGCTACTATGCTATGGCAATTTTTTCTCAAACAGATGCCAAAACAGTGGTTGACTTCAGGCGGTATAATTTTGCTAAACCTAATCGCGGCGTTCCATTTGTAATTCCACAAGACCTTGTGTAAGTACCCCTAATTTCAGACAGTCACTTTTAGAGTTTAATCATTTTTGAGCTCCTCCCATATTTCGTAGCATCCTAAACTATTGTAACGAGGCGTTTTACGAACTTTCAAATCTGTCCGGAGAAAATGATTTTTCTGATACAGCTGATACATTATTTTCAGTTGCAAAAATCATTTGATTCGGA
>JADBXR010000011.1 GCA_020403425.1 Chitinophagaceae bacterium
CAGTTGTAAATGGTTGCTTCTGATACGCCATGCTCGCGGGCAACCTCCTTGGTTGTTCGACCGCCTTCCTGTTGCTTTAAAATGGAAACAATCTGGGTCTCCGTAAATCGTGTCTTTTTCATATTTGCAGTTTAAATTTAATGACCTCCCCCCGAAAAATCGGGCATATATAAATTAGAAAAACGGGCAATTATTCATGATTTAAAAAAATGAAAAATTGCTCATGAAAAAGACAAAGTACACCGAGCAGCAGATTGCCTTTGCATTGAAGCAGGCAGAGACTGGGACATCCGTTCAGGAAGTTTGTAGAAAAATGGGGATCAGCGAAGCCACCTTTTATAATTGGAAGAAAAAGTATGGTGGATTGGGTATCACGGAACTGAGGCGATTAAGACAGCTGGAAGATGAAAATTTCCGGTTGAAGCAGATTGTAGCGGACCTGACGCTAGACAAGCAGATGTTACAGGATGTCTTAAAAAAAAATGTCTGAAGGTTAGGCAGTTAAAGCTGTTGGTTCAGAAGTTGATCGATCAATACAAGGTATCTGCAAAAAAGGCTTGTTCTGCGGTATTACTTGCCCGTTCGATGTGGTATTACAAGTCAACCAAGCGCTCAGACAAGGCGGTTAGAACCAGGATAAAAGAGATAGCGAATACAAGAATCCGGTACGGTGTGAACAGGATTCACATTTTACTTAGGCGGGAAGGTTGGAAAGATAATAAGAAGCGCGTACACCGTATCTACAAAGAGGAAGGGCTAAACCTGAGAAGCAAAAGGCCAAGGAGAAGCAAAGTAGCTGCTCATCGGATGGAGCGACCTGATCTGAATAATTTACACCAGTGCTGGTCGATGGATTTTGTGGCGGATCAGCTCTTTGACGGCAGGAAATTCAGGGTCTTAACTTTAGTGGATAATTTTAGTCGCCAGTGCCTTGCAACCAGGGTTGGCCAATCGATCAAAGGAATAGATGTTGTTCGCCTGATGGAAGACGTGAAACAGTATCATCGGGTTACACCGAAAAGAATACAGGTTGACAATGGCAGTGAATTTATCAGTAAAGATTTTGATCGGTGGGCATATGAAAATCAGGTAACTTTAGATTACTCAAGACCCGGAAAACCAACGGATAATCCGTTCATTGAATCGTTTAACGGCAGCTTTAGAGATGAATGCCTGAATACAAATTGGTTCCTGTCACTGGAAGACGCTGTTGAGAAAATAGAAGACTGGCGACATGAATACAACCACTTCAGACCGCATAGTTCATTAAACGGAATGACACCTCAGGAGATGGTTGAAATGTACCAAAAAGGGAGCCCGGATCTCTAATTTACCGTGTCTGATTATTGGGTGAGGGTCATTAAGCCTTTGGCTCTAATTTTAAACTGTCTGCGATTTAGGGATACTTACACTTCTTTATAAATCAGTTATTTCATTTTTTTGGAAATACCTTCCATTTGGATTATTAAAAATACTAACTGGATAACATTTATAAGTTTATTTGGCGTTTTGCTAGTTGTTTATTTTTCCTAAAATAGTCAGTTTAATATGAGTATGATTAAGGCCTCTATGGCACTTTTTTAATAAGATCCTATGAATGAGATTCCCACTTTGGATGGTGATGGCAATGTTTTATCCATCTTACAGGAAATAGTAACACGGATAACTGCTATCGAACATTTATTGTATGTGCAATCTCCATCCAATTCTCTTACTAATTCAAATGAGACGCTTCCTTCTATTACGTGGTCAGCTAGTAAAACCGATCTAATTGAACTGATCTATGGTCTCTATGCCAACAGGGTATTTAATAACGGAAAGACTACCATCAAAGAGATCACTCATTTTTTCGAGGAAGCATTAGGTGTAAAACTGGGGAATACCTCACTGCGTTTCCAGGAAATATTACGCCGTAAAGATTCGATAGCCTTTCTGGATCAGGTACGTGATGCATTAGAAACCTATATGGCCCGCATCGATGATAAAACAAGAACCTGATAGGTTCTTAACAAATTATTTTGAAAATTTCCTTACAGACTACGAATCCGACTACGAAACAGGCAGTTCGGATCATTCCACATTTGTGGTATGAAATCATTCTTCCTAATTTTTTTGCTTTCAGGATGGGTTGCAGCCAAGACGCAAGCGGTGGGTGTATTCGGTGGTAGATCCCTGATGGCAGCCGATCATTTAGCCGTAAGGTATCTCCATCCTTCTAATTATCCACTTCAGTTCACTGCCCAATTATTTCGTGAAAGTTCCAATAGAAAGCAACTTCATTATGTTTCCTATGGAGCCATCACTTCTGTAGAAATTTCATCAGCGGTAGATTCATATCAATCCTCCTCGCTTAGTTACCGGCTAGGTCTTGGTGCAGTTATCCTAATTGAAAGGGAACCCTGGATATTGAGTACTCCCAAATCCCACCACCAAACAGGGTTAGGATTAGCAGGTGAGGTAACTGGTATCTGGAACGTTTCCTCCGCTTTTGGTTTATGTGTCTTCGGGCAGCAAAAATGGCTATTCAGCCCGGTATTAGGGAATCGTCAGTTTGTATTTGGGATGGGATTGGTTTACCAGCTGAATATTAAATATTGAATTGTCACTAACATAATAATTTGTATGAAAAAATGGCTATTTTTTTTCTGTCTGTTGAATTTTAGTTTGGACCTAAAAGCCCAGGGTAACTATTCGTTGAACGTCAGTTCCGACCGGATGTTTTATTGTACGCAAGATCAGGTTGCAAAAGTCAACGGTAAGGTGTATTCTATTTCATCAGTCTATTTTACAGGAGTCAAGTTTCATTTCTACTATTATATATCCGGATTTTACCAGGAGATTGGCTACTATTCGGTTAGTTCCTCCGGAGGAACACTATTCAGTACTTATGGTAATATCCAACCATTGTATTTTGATGGGAGCAAAATCGGTAACCCTCAACAACACGCAGGAGGTGGAAGTTTACTTTGGATAAGCATTGATGTTCCTTACAACAGTTTCCCCAATAATAATACAGGGCAACAACTGGTAGTGGACATAGAAGGCATTGATCAGTATGGTTCAACCACTACTCACTCATCGAAACTAAATTATTCTGTACCGCTACTGTATACCAATCCTGTGGTACTCAATTCCTCAACCATCTCGGCAGATGCCACTATTTTATGTGGAGGTGCATCCGTTCAATTGAGTGGTGCGCCGAATATGGTATCCTATGGATTCAGGTATGATTGGTACAGGGATGGGACAGCTATCGCTTTGTCTGATGCGAGTGGTATACTTTCAATCAATTCGCCAGGTAGTTATTATGCGATTGTCAGTGATGTGTGCCAGACAGCCACCACCAATACGATACTTATCAGTTCGGGTAATCCACCTGGTAAGCCGGGAGTGAATTCATCCAGCGGCACCTTATTATGTAATGGTGCTTCCACGACCTTGACGGCAAGCCCTACGGCGGGCGGAACGATTTATTGGAACACGGGTGCCACGGGTACCAGTATTTCGGTTTCTGCTGCTGGCGATTATTATTGCTGGGAGATCAATGGCTGCGGACAGGGACCCAACAGTGATGTAATTACTATCAGTACCGGCAGTAACCCTGCTGCTCCCTCTATTTCAAGCAGTGCGGGTATTTTACTCTGTAATGGCAGCAGCACTACCCTGACCGCCTCGGGAGTGGCTGGAACAGTAACCTGGAATACGGGGCAAACCGGTAATGCCATTACAGTAAGTAGCGGTGGGGCGTATTATGCTTACCAGTCAAACAGTTGCGGAACCAGTGGGAATAGCAATACCATCAGTGTAAGTACCGGAGCTACACCTGCCACTTTGAGTATCAGCAGCAGTAATGGAACCCTGCTTTGTAATGGAGCTTCCACTACCTTAACAGCTTCGGGAATAGAAGGAGCGGTTACCTGGAATACTGGACAGACGGGCAATTCAATCACGATCAGTTCTGCCGGAACTTATTATGCTTATCAAACCAATAGTTGCGGTACCAGTGCGAACAGCAATACTATTACCATCAGTACAGGCAGTACACCGGGTACACCCTCTATCAGCAGCAGTAACGGAACATTACTTTGTAACGGCGGCACTACCTTGCTGTCGGCGGCTGGTGTTGATGGCACTGTAAACTGGAGCACGGGTCAGACGGGTGGTTCCATTAGTGTCAGCAGTGCGGGAACCTATTTTGCTAATCAGACCAATAGTTGCGGAACCAGTGCGAATAGTAATACCCTTAGCATCAGTACCCTGGTAACAGCGGCTGCACCCATTGTAACCATCAGTAATGGTAGTTTTTTGTGCAATGGGGCTTCTACGGTTCTAAGCACTGCTCCATCCTACGGAGGGTTTATTCGCTGGAATACGGGCCAGACAGGTAATACTATTACTGTTTCGGCGGCCGGAACCTATTATGCGTGGGAGCAGAATGGTTGTGGTAATTCTTCCAATAGTAATGCTATCATCATCACGACTGGCAATGCGCCAGTAGCCCCCACTGTTAGTCCTGGCAACAATCAACTGCTTTGTAATGGTGCTTCCGCTACGCTAACTGCCACCGGTTCCAATATCGCCTGGTCTACGGGTAATACGGGTAATAGCCTTACAGTTTCCAGCGCAGGCACTTATTATGCTTATGATCGTAATAGCTGCGGCAATTCTTCTTTTTCCAACCAGGTAGTGGTTGCCACGGGCAATTGCCCGATACCTGTTCCCGGAACTTCTTATACCATTTGTCCGGGAACACTCAAAACACTGGACGCCGGTAGTGGATTTGAATCCTATCTCTGGAGCAATGGAGCCAATACCCAAACCATCAGTGTGGGCCCCGGAACTTATTCAGTAACCGTGATGAAAAATGGATGTTATGCCAGTTCGGCTGTTGTAACGGTGAATGATTATACGGTGACCGTTCCTACTATTACCGCATCTGGCCCAACTACCTTCTGTTCAGGAGGAAGTGTCACCCTTTCTGCTTCCAGTGGCACGGCTTATTTGTGGAATACCGGTGCCACCGGATCCTCCATCAATGTAACTTCTGCCGGTAATTATTCCGTCACCATTACGGATAACAATGGTTGCCAGGTAAATTCCAGTCCCATTGCAACGATGGTTAGTCCCTTGCCCGGTGCCACGATTACAGGAAGCACAGCGGTTTGTCAAAGCAGTGGCTCACCAATGATCAGCTTAAGTGGTAGTGGCGGCAGTACACCCTATACTTTTACCTATCGGATCAATGGCGGAACGGCTCAAAGCGTTAGCACCGGCAGCGGTAATAGTGTTTCCATTGCTGTTCCAACAACTACAGCGGGCAGTTATTCTTATTCACTTGTCAGTGTACAGGAATCCAGTTCTACGGCCTGCGCAGGACCAGCCAGCGGAGTAGCTACTGTTTTGGTGAACCCATTACCGGTAGCTTCCATCAGTGGCACTACTTCGGTTTGTGAGAGTGCCACTGCACCGCAGATCAGTTTTATAGGTAGTAATGGTACGGCTCCTTATACTTTTGTTTACCGGGTCAATGATGGGGCTGCGCAAACCATTGCAACTGCAACAGGAAACAGTGTGAGTATATCTGTACCCACAGGTTCTGCCGGGACCTATATTTACTCGCTGGTCAGTGTTAGTGATGCCAGTAGTACTTCCTGTTCCAATACCGCCAGTGGATCGGCAACCATTACGGTCAATCCACTACCCACGGCTTCTCTTTCTGGTAATGCCCTGGTTTGTCAGAACGGAACAGAACCTGCGATCAGCTTTACGGGTGGTAATGGCACGGCTCCATATACGTTTACTTATGCGATTAATGGCGGAAGTCAACAAAGTATCAGCACTTCGAGTGGTAATAGTGTAAGTATTTCAACACCTACAAGTGTGGCCGGTAATTTTAATTACCAGTTGATCAATGTCAGGGATGCCAGTGGTACAACTTGCAGCAATGCTGTGAATGGATCAGTAACCATTACGGTTAATCCATTGCCTTTGGCTACTATCAGCGGTTCAAGCATTGTTTGTCAAAACAGTGCTTCCCCTGTCATTCAATTTACCGGTTCGGGTGGTACGGCTCCCTATACATTTGTTTACCGTATCAATGGGGGAGCTAATCAGTCTGTGAGTACTTCCTCCGGAAACACTCTTAGCCTCGGTGTATCCACAGCAACTCCTGGTTACTATACCTATACACTCGTCAGCGTGAGTGATGCCGGCAACACCCATTGTACCGCTACTGCCAATGGATCAGCTACTATTGTGGTGAATCCCCTTCCTTCGGCCTCCATCAGCGGGGAGGTCGCGGTTTGCCAAAATGCCCATTCCCCACAGATCAACTTTACCGGTTCTGGTGGAACAGCACCTTACATTTTTACCTATCGTGTCAATGGGGGTGCCAACCAAACGATTACCACCACTACCGGCAATAACATCCATCTTGCCGTACCTACTCAAATAGCCGGAAGTTTTACCTACAGTTTGATCAGTGTGCAGGATGGCAGTACAACTTCCTGTACGAATGCCGCTGTTGGAGAAGTAACTGTTACAGTCTATCCTCAACCAGATGCGGCGGTAATCACCACCAGTGAATCGCATCTCTGTAATGGTTCCAGCGGCGTGATTAGAATACTCAACTATGTCAGTGGCAATACTTATGAGTGGCATTACAATCAATCGGTGCTGAAGACCTCGTTACATGATACTATCATCAATGGGAATGCCGGAGGATTCACGGTTCGTGCTATCAGTGCACTGGGATGTCGGGCAGCTTCCAACTCCAATGAAATACAAATCACCACCGGTACGGTAACTACTCCTGTGATTCTTGGGGCGAGAAAGGTTTGTGAAGGTGGCAAAACGGAGCTGGTGGTTGCCAGCCAGGAAAAACGCTTTGAATTATGGCGGTGGGCGGATCCTCCTGACCGTGGCCAACCCCGGCAAATTTATAGTTGGGACAGCCATTTTTTCGCCGAAGCCGGGCAGTATCAGGTATGGGTTATGCGGGAAGGATGCTTTGATAGTTCACTTGTAACTGTTACAGCAGATGATACTGTTTACCCGGCTGGCGAATTGATGATCAATCCCTCAACCGTTCCCTATGGTGGTGCTGTGCAGTTGAATGCAGCCATTACCAATGCGGGTGTGTTTCACTGGGATTTGGGGGACGGTACCAAACTGGTAACAAAGGACAGTGTCGTGACCCAATATTATTATAAAGCTGCTGATTCATTGCTGGTGCAGGTGGATGCCGTGAGTCCCAGAAACTGCATCACTCATTTTTCCAGGTGGCTGCGTGTTTTGCCAGAACCTGTTGCCCCCAAAAGGGAACCTTTTGACAGGGGGAATCTAAAGGACTGGAATGTGTATCCTATTCCTTTTCAGGATCACCTGAAGGTTTCCGTCATTCTGAACAGAAAGCAGGAAGTACGCATTGAGCTTTTTTCTGGTGATGGTAAAAGAGTGAAAAGCTGGAACAAGGTAGGCGTAGAAGGAGAGAACTTATTCCGCCTCGATGGAGTGGAGCATCTCACTCGCGGAGTAATGTATTTCATTACGGCCATCTATAACAACGAAAAACATTTTGATAAAGTCTATAAAAATTAAAAACATGAAACAGTGGATCAATCTGTGTGTGTTGTGTTTGCTGGGTGCTTGTTCGGACAAATACCAATCTATCCTGGGTGCTGCCCCAAAACAGGAACTATCCTTTAACAAGGACAGCGTTCAAATTCGTGAAAGAGACTATACTAATATACTCTATTCTGCTAACGGCCAACTGACGCTTTATTGCAAGGATGTTATCCACCAGTTAAACCTGTTACGGGATGATACCAGTACCAGTCTGCACCTGCTGTATAGGGGAGAAGATATAGTCCCGGGTAAATCTTTACCGGTAGCAGATAGTTTGCAGCTGTTTATTGCCGCAGACAAGCCAGGGATGTATCAGTTAAGATTTAACCTGACAGACAGGTTGGGTCGGGTCATCACCCAACAATTACCAGTAAGGGTTTTAGCCAACCAACCAGCTATACCTGATTTTTTCTATCGCATGGAGGAGCAGACCCAGTTGCAAAGCTGGCCCTTTCAATTCAACGCATCCTTATCACATAAGCCGGATGGGATCATCACCCGTTATCATTATTCCATTAATGGACAAGCGATCGACTCGCGCGATCCGGTTATCAGGTGGGTCTTCCGGGCAAAGGGTGAGCATATTGTCGGACTCTCGGTTACCGACGATCTGGCTCAGCCATCCGCTACCGTGTATAAAAAAATTATGATCCCATGAGAACCTTTTTCTATTTACTATTCTGTTGTGTAGTCTTGTCTGCAGATGCACAGGTTCCGGTTACCAGTTTTCCGAGTCTTTCCCTGCATCCGAATAGCCGGGCAATGGCTATGGGTGATATGGGCATAGCCAGTTCAGTGGGTACCCAATCCCTTTTATACAATCCCGCTAGCAGTGCTTTTGGTTCCTATCAACATCAATTATCGGTGAGTTATCTGCCCTGGCTTTCTGCGATCAGCAAGGATACCCGGGTACTGAACGCGACCTACCTGTATGCGGTCACGGAACAGTCTGCGATGGGTGTTAACCTTACTTACCTGGATATGGGACAAATAGATCTGCGCGATAATACTGGTGCCACACTGGCCAGTTTCCGTGCAAGGGATTATCATTTGGGTATATCCTATGCTTTACAATTTGCCAGTCAGCATAGTCTTTCTTCTACGATAAAGTTTTTGGGTCAGCATAACGGTATAGAAAAGCGATTCAGTTTTTCCGGTGATATCGGATACTACGGATATGGCACAATCGGATCTGAAAACAGAAGAATTCTTTTTGGGGTAACGCTTACCAATCTAGGTCCGAAGATCAATCTGCCCTTAACTGCGGCAGTGGGTATCGGGTATTTACAGATCTATGAATCGGGGGATCGATTGACGGCAGGAATGGATCTGAGCCGGTTGATAAAAGATGATTGGAAAGGGGTGAGGATATCCGCGGGTATGGAATATGGATTTGCTGAGACATTTTTTCTTCGGGGAGGTCTCAGCCTGGAAAGTGCAACAAAGGGAGACCGGAAATATTTTTCATTCGGAGCCGGTTACAAAGGCTTTGTGAGCGACCAGAGTTGGGGAGTGGATCTGTTTTACCTGGTACCATTTGGCAGGAGAGCCGGTATCTCACCATTCCAAAACGTCTATGGGCTTAGCCTGTTGATCAATATCGGGAGCTATCAGTAAATAAAGTAGTGTGTAAAAGAGGGCGATGCAGGTACATGTCCCGCCGCCTGTGCAGGAAAATCAAGTGCCAGAGAGAGTGGTGGCGGGCATGTTTTTTACAAAATGAAAAACTATAAGATGAAAAAGTACAGAAAGAAAGTGGAGATGTTGCTGTTATGGCTGCTGATAGCAGTGTTATCGAAGGCGCAGGATGGTAATGCAGGTATCATGGATGCCAATCAGAAAGTGAGGAGTTATTTTCAGACGGGTACCCAACTGATGTATGCCATAGGGGCGATAGTGGGGCTGATCGGTGCGGTGAAAGTGTATTCCAAATGGAATGCCGGTGACCATGATACCGGGAAAGTAGCGGCAGCCTGGTTTGGTAGTTGTGTGTTTCTGGTGGTAGTGGTAACCGTGATCAAAGCCTTTTTTGGTATATGATTCCCCAGGAAAACTGGAAATATTTCCCTGCCAGGAAGTTGCCTGAAATAGACATCGCCGGAACCAGGTTTATTCTTGATCTGCGTTTATGGGAATGCAGGGAGGTGAATGATTTTTCAAACAGGTTCAGCCTGGACGACCTACATGTTACCAGTAATGGATTTACCTGCTGTTTTGATCTGACAACAAAAAATCTTTTTCATGGAACCAGGGAGGAGTATGAGCAAAGAAGACAGGATCTGTCAATTGTACAACTACCGAGTATTTCAAAAATGGATCCTTTGGGATATAGAGCCATGATGGGGCTCGCTCCCCAACATCCAACCTTATCCAGCCATGAAAAAAATGATGTCCATCCATCAAAAGGGAAAAGATTATGAATAGTGTTTACCAGCTTAATAAAGGGGTGAATAATCCGGTTGTTTTTCGCGGTCTCAAAGGACAGTATATCTGGTGGCTTGCCCTCGGGCTGGGGTTGTTGCTCGTTGTTTTTGCTTTGCTCTATATCGCAGGCACCCCGGTATCTATTTGCATGGGTTTGGTTCTCGTTGCGGGAGGGGTTCTGTTTCGCAGCGTTTACCGCCTGAATCACCGGTATGGCGAACATGGAATGATGAAACAATTGGCCCATAAGGCCACACCGAAGTGGGTCCGTTGTAACCAATTATTCGAAGCATGAAAAATCTTTCTGACATATTACCGCTCTATTGGGTGGAAGAGGATATGCTCCTGTCAAAGGCAGGAGATATTACGCTGGCCTATGCTTTGGAATTACCTGAGATCTTCACCCTGTCATCGGCCGAATATGAGTTATTCCACCAGTCATGGATCAAAGCCATCAAACTCTTACCGGTAGGTTCTGTCTTACACAAACAGGATTGGTTCCTTACCCGAAGGTTTATAGGGGATTTTGAGAAAGAGCATGGATTTCTTGCACGGGGCAGTGAGCGATTCTTCCACGAGCGACCTTACCTGGATCATAGCTGTTACTTACTGTTGACGTTACGGCCATCAGGTCGTAAGCCCGTTAATTCTTTTTTTTCTTCCTTAATCCGGACTCACCTGGTTCCCCCCGAGACCCTTGATCCAGCTTTTGCCAAAAGTTTTGAGAGTAGCTGTGCCCAGTTCATCAAAGTATTGAGTGATTCAGGTCTGTTGAAGGCGAAAAGGTTGGAACAGGAAGCGCTTGTGCAACTGGTTAATCAATACCTGTTGCTAGATGAGGATGGGGTAAGACGTGATCTGTCTTTTGACAAGGGAATCCTTGTGGGTGAAAAACATTGCGAGCTATTTACTTTAAGCGAAACTAACCATTTGCCATCCCTTTGTGGTTCCCGTATGGACTATGAGAAGTATGGGTCAGATGGTAGCCGGTTCCCGATTGGTTTTGCTTCCCCGGTGGGCCTATTACTGAATTGTAACCATATCTACCAGCAGTTTCTGGTACTGGAGGACCCTGTTAAACTGATTAAGGAACTGGAGCGGAAAAAAAGAAGACTGCAGGCTTTGTCTACCTATGCAAGGGAGAATGCCTACGGTAAGGAAGTGGTAGATAGTTTCCTGCAGGATTGTATCACCGAAAGCCGTCAACCGGGTTATGCGCATTTTCATGTACTTGCCTGGGCGGATGATCCAACAGCACTCCGTGATATCCGTAATGCCTGCACATCAGCCTTTTCCCAGATGGACGCGGTTGCTAAAATAGAAACAGTAGGCGCACCACAGCTCTACTGGGCGGGGATTCCAGGCAATGCAGGTGATATACCTATGAATGAAACCTTTTTGACTTTTACCGGACAGGCCTGCTGTTTTTTGAACCTGGAGACCCAATACCGCAGTTCCGCAAGCCCTTTTGGTGTGCGGCTGGGCGAACGGATTTCAGGCAGGCCACTGCATGTGGATCTTTCCGATGAACCGATGCGCCAGGGAGTTATTACCAACCGCAACAAGATCGTGATCGGCCCATCTGGAAGCGGAAAGTCTTTTTTTACCAATCACCTGGTGCATAGTTACCATGCACAAGGCAGTCATGTGGTGATCGTGGATGTCGGGCATTCCTATAAAAGCGTTTGTGAACTGGTAGGTGGTTATTATTTCACCTATAGTGAAACCCATCCCATCCGTTTTAATCCTTTTTATGTTCCAGCAGGGGGAACACCCGATATTGAAAAAAGGGAAAGTATCAAAGCACTCCTGGTTACTTTATGGAAAAGGGATCATGAACCCTTTTCCCGTAGTGAATATGTTGCCCTATCTAATGCTTTACAGGCTTACTATGAAAAGGAGATAGGTGTTCGCTCGTTTGATTCCTTCTATGAATTTGTCAGGGATGAATTCACGTTTCAGTTGGCAGAAGATAAAGTACGGGTCAACGATTTTGATGTGGCGGGATTTCTTTATGTATTGAAACCTTATTACAAGGGAGGTGAATTTGACTACCTGCTCAATGCTACCGAAAATCTGGATCTGTATAACCAGCCTTTTATTGTTTTTGAGCTGGATAATATCAAAGATCATCCCATTTTATTTCCGGTGATAACCATTGTGATCATGGAGGTCTTTATCGCCAAAATGAGAAGCCTCAAAGGTGTACGCAAACTGATATTGATCGAAGAAGCATGGAAGGCCATAGCCAAGAACGGGATGGCAGAATACATCAAATACCTGTTTAAGACAGCGCGTAAGCATTTTGGTGAGGCGATTGTAGTAACCCAGGAAATAGAAGATATCCTTTCTTCTGATATCATCAAACAGGCCATCGTTAATAATGCTGACTGTAAAGTTTTACTGGATCAGAACAAATACCAGCACCGCTTTGAAGAAATCCAGCAATTACTCGGACTGACAGAGAAGGAACGGGCGCTGGTGCTTTCTATGAACCGGGCAAATGATCCGCTTCGGCAGTATAAGGAGGTATTTGTATCACTGGGCGGAAGAGTCGCACGAGTATACCGGTTGGAGGTGTCACCTGAGGAGTACCTGGCCTATACAACGGAGGAAAGAGAGAAACTGCGTGTTTCATTGGCCGCTCAAAAATATGGGAGTATGGAATTTGGCATTCAATCCATTGTTCAAGAAAATAGGTAAGTGTGTATGAAAGGGAAAATCATTTTGGTGGTTGGGATCTGCTGTTTTTTCAGGACTGGGGTAGTTGCCCAAACATTGGATCCGGTTTCGCTCATTCTTTCAAAGGCTATTAAGGCCATTGACCTGAAAGTGCAGCGGCTGCAAAATCAGACACTGGTCTTGCAACAGGCGCAGCAACAGGCAGAACAGCAATTGTCAAAGCAGAAATTGGAAGAGATCTGTTCCTGGCACCGGCAACTGTCTGCTTTGTATGCGGGTTATTTTACTGAACTAAAACAGGTCAAACCCATGATCAGTGGCGGAACCACCGTCAGGCAGATCCTCGCCCTGCATGAGCAGATAATAGCTGTGTATCGAAAATCACAGAAGGGTTCTTCTACTAAGCCCCGTTACAATGCTATCCTGAACCAAAGTCAGGAACTGGTTCAAGCGCTTCAACTTGTGCTTACTGGGCAGCTGGCCAGCAAGGATGCAGAAAGGGTCACGATGATCGGGACCCTGAAAGATGCCATGCAGGAATGCCTCAATAACATGCAATCCTTACACGAGCAAGAAGCGGAAATCCTTTCCGATAAAAAAAGAAAGCAGTCAGATCTGCGATTTGTAAAACGTTTATACGCTATCCAATGAAAATCTATCTATGGCTGATCGGCCTCCTCTGGGTTGGGGTATTGTCTGCCCAAAAACAGGAAATGGAACAATTACAACTGAACATGGAGAAGCTGGTGCAACTAAGACTCATGCTGCAACAGGCAAAACAGGGATACCAGCTTCTTCAAAATGGCTATACCGCAGTGAGGGATGCAGCCAGAGGTAATTATGACCTGCATAAAAGTTATCTCGATGGATTATTACAAGTGAGTGAGCAAGTGAGAAATGCACCTGCTGTTAAGCGAATCACGGCTAACTGGGTTAAGGCACAAAAGGAATACCGTGACTGGCTGACAAAGATGCAAGGGATGGGAGCAGGTAGGTTTATGGAATTGTCATTGTGGAATCAACGCTATCAGCAAGTGGCCTATGAAATGGGAGTGGTGCTGGACCAACTGGGAGTATTGTTAGCTCCAGGAGGACTCAGGATGAGTGAGGGAGAACGAATAGCATCTATTGAAAGGCTGGCAGTTGTATCAGATCAGCCATTATTGGGTTTGCGGCAATTTATCAAGGAGCAAACGGTGTTAGTAGCAGGGAAGGTTCAACAGGAAAAAGACAGGCAGGCAATGCTGCGTTTATATGGGTTACATTAAAATCTGACATCATGAAAAAGTGGGGACTATTATTAATTGTTGGATGGGTACCGGTCTGTGTCCAGGCACAGGGTATGTCCAACGGGCAGGGATTCCAGGGTATCCTCGATCATTTATACAAGGAGATGATACCACTCTGTAAAGGACTCATCGGGTCTGCCAGGTTGATCGGTGGGTTCGGGGCACTCTGGTATATCGCACTCAGGATCTGGCGGAATATCGCTTCCGCAGAACCGGTGGATGTCTTTGGCCTGCTTCGGCCCTTCGTGCTTGGGTTTTGCATTCTTGTTTTTCCTTCCGTCATTGACCTGATCAATGGCATTCTGCAACCCATTGTCACTGCCACCGCCGGCATGGTAAAATCGTCCAATGAAGCCATTGGTAAATATCTACAGTTACAGGATACCAGTATAGCGGGTCTTGGTGCACTCAATCCCGCTAACTGGATCCGGGCAGGCTTACAGGTGGTATTGGAATTTCTGTTTCAGACCGTTGCCTTACTGATCCATGCGATCCGGACTTTTTACCTGATCGTGCTTGCCATCATTGGTCCGATCGTATTCGGGCTCTCTATTTATGATGGGTTCCAACACCTGGTTACTGTCTGGCTCGCACGTTATATCAATGTATTTCTCTGGTTGCCGGTGGCCAACATTTTTGGCGCCATCATCGCCCGAATACAGGCGAATATGGTTCTTGAAAGTATTGCCTCTGTGCAGGTGGCGGGCCAGCCCGTGTCCTTGAGCGAGTGGGCCTATCTCGCTTTTTTACTCATTGCCATCGTGGGGTATTGTACCGTGCCTTCGGTGAGTAATTATATCGTTAATGCGGGTGGCGGTAATACACTATTACACAAGGTCTCTTCTTTTACCTCGGGGGCGGTCAGCAAAGCGGCCAGCTCTACTATGTCTGGCATGTCTGCTGACGCTTTTGGCAATGCCGCTTCCTCTGTGAGCTCTAATATGAGTAATGCTTCCCTCAATCAGGGTTATTTCAAGGATAAGCTAAATGGGAAATAAGATGTTTCAACCTACGCAAAATATCGATACGGCTTTTCGTTCCATACGCTTCTTTATGCTACTGGTGGTGGTGGGTAGTATCTGTGTAAGCCTGTATGCCTTGTATCAAAATGAATTGCTTTCTGCCAGAGTTCAAGACAAAGTCTATTTATTAAGCAATGGTAAAGCCGCTGAAATATTTGCTGTTAGCCGAAAGGAAAATCTGGCCGTAGAAGCCAAGGATCATGTCACCCGTTTTCACGAATTGTTCTTCTCGCTTGACCCGGATGAAAAAGCCATTGCTTCTACTATCAAAAAGGCCCTTTACTTATCTGACGCTTCCGCTAAAAAACAATACGATGACCTAGTTGAATCCGGCTATATCGCTGGGATCATATCCGGTAATGTGAGCCAGCGCATCGTGTTGGACAGTGTGCAGGTGAACACCCACCAGGAGCCATATGCTTTCAGGTCTTATGCGACCATCTGGATCACCCGTACTACCAGCCAGGTAACTCGCAACCTGATCACCCAGGGTTTTTTGCGCAATGTTTCCAGGACAGAACATAATCCTCATGGGTTTTTAATTGAGAAATGGGAGATCGTTGATAACCGTGATATTAAAATAGAAGAAAGATGAAAAAGCTATCAAGGAAATTTAGGTCTATCGCTGTTTATGCTGGCCTGGTGCTGTTATTTCTAGTGATAATGGGTTGGATATTTTACCCTTCCGATAAAGTAGCGGATGCCACCCATCCTTCCAAAGGATTAAATACCCAACTGCCAGCCGTCAAGGAAAGGGGTGATTCCACCAGGGATAAACTTCGTTTTTATGCGGATGCATTGCAGGATTCCTTAAAGCGGGCGGAACAGATCCAAATGGATCCATACAGGCGGGATAGCCTTACAAAGTCAGTGTATCTGAGTCATGTTCCAACAAAGTACAGAAGTCCTTCTTCGAACCCTGATGATCAGCTGGACGCTAAAATCAGCTTACTGAACAGGCCACTACCCCGAGTCAATTATCCGGTTGATATGGACGGCGCGCCAACCCAACCACAAGTCGTACCCACTGCGTCTGACCCTGAATGGGAATCGATCAATGCCACACTGGATAAGATCATGGCCATTCAACATCCGACACCTGGTAATACGGCAAAGTTGCCTCATCCCGGTTATTCAGTGAGCGGAGAGGAGCAAAGTGATCTGACCTATTTCGGAAAACAGACCGCATCAAGTCCCCTTAAGAATTTTTATGGAGACAATACCAAAGCGGGTCCCGGTTTGATGGCCATTATTCCAAGTGAACAGCAATTGCAGAACGGCACCCTAGTGAAACTGGAACTGGGTTCGGCCATTCTTGTCAATGGGGTAAGAATACCTGCCGGTACTTTCCTCTACGGTATGGCACGTTTTGACAATGAGCGTCTTCAGATCCATATACCATCCATCCGCCTGGATAACCAGCTACTTCCTGTATCACTCAGCGTGTATGATATGGATGGGTTGGAAGGGATATATGTTCCGGGTTCACTTAACCGGGAAGTTGTCAAAGAATCAGCAGATAAGGCGATCCAGTCGATGGGTGTGTCCCGTTTTGGCGTTTTGCTCCCGACCGAGGTAGCTGCTAGTGGCATCGGGGCAGTAAAGAGCCTATTGTCCAAAAGAGTCAAACAGGTACGCGTGACACTGACTGCCGGATATAAACTGCTGCTGCGTGATAACAAACAAATGGGGAACTGATATGAAATATATTTTACTGATAGTGTTTTGCTGTTACTGGGTTGCTCTCAGCGGTCAGTCTTTTATACAGCCGAAGTACCTGCAGGTTACCAGCAACAAGACAACGAACCTCATTTTTCCTGCACAGATCAGTGCTGTTGACAGGGGCAGTGAGTGTATCGTGGTACAGAAATCTACCGGCAATATCCTTCGTGTTAAGGCTGACTCCCTTTTTAAGGACACCACCAATCTTACCATCATCACAACTGATGGAAGGTTGTATTCTTTTCTTGTCAGTTATTCAGCCTCGCCAGCTTTTTTAAATATTGACATGGGAGCGGCGGAAAATACGATACAGGATACTTCGATGCTGTCTTTCGCACAAAGAGTAAAACGATCCGTCAACCATTTGCATGGGATCCGCTATGGAGCGGGTAAGGTATGGTTATCACTGCTTGGGGTGTATACCAATGGACAAATCGTCGCCTGCAAGCTCAAGATTGAAAACAGTTCTCCCTTGTCTTTTGAGTTCGGGCGTATCGGCGCAGCAGTCGGCGCTGCGCGCAAAGGCAGGCGCAGGGCAGTACAGGAGATAGAACTACCTATTCTGCTCATAGATAGTGAAACATCCCTGGTAAGGGAAAGGCAGGCGGGTGTGGCAGTGATCCTGCTTCCCAAAACGGGACTGGCACCCGGACAGGCACTACAGATATATGTTCGGGAAAAAGCCGGGGAAAGACATCTCCGCCTGATACTATCTAACCGCTATTTACTGAACGCTTTTTTAATTCCCTGACCTATGAATATTACCACCGCGCATTTACCATTATTCTGCAAGACCCTCGAAGATGCCATCACGGATCAAAAGACCTGGATAGGGTTTGATAACAGGATCGAACAGCTGTCAGCTTATGATCTGCACTTTTTTACTTCGGCCCAGCTGGCCGCAGATTTTCAATTGTTCAATCATTCTCAAGGCAGGGAAGTGACATTACTTCCAGTGGAAGCGTTGTTGGTGTATGTACAGGATACGACGCGTAATCTTTTAAAAGAGGGCAAACAGTTTTCCCAATTAGAGATCGATGACGTGACCATACTTGGATTTTATGCAGACAAGAAAATGGACGAGCGTATTGTGGATCTGCAGGAACTGATGGACGAGTTTGACTGGAAGGAAGTGTTATACGATCCGCTGGAAGCAAATGTGCAGGCAGAAAGCTTTGAAGATATCCTTTCATTTAACAAGCTGGAATACCTGGTGGAGCAGTTATCAGTGCTCTCACAGTCAGGTCAGAGGGGGATGGCGGCAGTGGTGGAACTAACCGTGCGACACTGGTCAGGAATGCCGATGGAGGCCCAAATCGCCGAGGTACTCGGTGGTAAATATGCCCAACCCAATAGGGAGCTATTTTTTCATCATAAAAATGAGGTTATGAACACAGAAAATTTGGATTACCTCCAGAATCAATTAAAATTTTTAGGTTTTGGAGATGGATTGAACACACAACTGGAAAAGAATCTGAAAGAGGGGTTACCTGATTTCCAATTACAGGCATCCCACCAGTTTGGCAAGGACCAGATGGAGGCGACGCTGTATTTTAAAAGGTCTGAGAGAGAGGGACAGGAAATGTACTTCTTCAACAAGTACGATGCAACCCTTACACAGGGTGACCGCAACCTGAGCCAGACCTTTTACATCAACAACAAGGGGCAGAGCATCACTTTCAAAGAGTCCTGCAACCTGCTGAATGGTCGAGCGGTTTTCAAGGAGCTGGCACCGAAGGAGGGTGAAAAATACAAGGCCTGGGTGAAGCTGGATACTTCTGAGCGGGACCCGAATGGCAATGCCAAGGTGAAACATTTCCATGAAAATTTCGGGTACGATGTAAAGGAAGCATTGGCGCGTCTGCCTTTGAAGGAACTGAGCGATCCTGATAAAGTGCAATCATTGGTGGCCTCGCTGGAAAAGGGGAACCTGGCCAGTGTGACCTTACTGAAGGATGGCGCAGAGAAACCCGTTCAGATTACGACGGATCCCCAGTACAAGACCCTTAAAATGTATGACATGGAGGGAAAAAAGTTGTATGTGCCTGCTGAAAAACAAGATCAACGCTACGGTCAGGCACCTGGTGAAGAAAAGCGCGTTGAAAATGGTTTGCAGGCTAGCGTTGGCGATGAACTGGGTACTAAAAAAGTGGATCTACTCCCGGTCAATGAAGTAAGAGAGGGTATGGGGCAGAAAATCTAAACCTGCGAGAATATGAATAAGATGAACCTGGAAGCGATCAAAGCCCGGCTGATTTCGCTGGGCTTTGATCATGAAGTGGAAGAAAAACTGATGACGGAAATATGTTTCAGTCCTTCGGTTTTCGACGTTCGTTTTGTCCGTCCGTCTGGACAGGATGAAGGCAGTTTCCTGGTCCATATAGAGCGGGGCACTTCCGGCGAATATGCTGTAGTGCATTATACCGCTTCCTTACGTAAAGGGATTGTTTTGACTCCCGCCTCGCAGGTGATGGCAGAGCGGCTGGGGAAGATCGACTGGAAGCTGATTGTGTCTTATCGCACGGCTGCTACTGATAGTATTGATCTCTCCATTTTGAAGGAAGCGTATGCTGTTTTGGTGGAAGCGGCGAAAATGACGGAGTATCCGCTTATTCTGTATAAATACTGGGCAGGGACTACACTGGAAGCACTGGTGCCCGGGATCGCTTCGTTGAAAAGTAAGTATGAACTGTCGCAGCGGTTTTATGTTTCTGAGGAGCATACGGCGATCAGGTCCGATGAGGCGATACGTTTCTTACAGAACCGTTGGACGGAACGGCAGATGCAGCAGGGGAGGTTGCAGCGCAGGCAGGCGGAAGGTGGTCAAAATCAATCCGCTTCTGTAAAAGGCAATAAACGCAAACCAGTACGAAAAAAATAGAGTTCCATGGATGCGTTTGAATGGCTGACGGAATTTTATGCAACTATCGCGGAGGATTCGCGCATTACGGCTACGCATATCAGTCTTTATATCGCGATCTACTTCGCATGGGAAAGTATGGGCTGTAAAGTTTACCTGGAAATTGATCGCGGGAACATTATGCAGCTGGCAAAGATCAGTTCACCGGTCACTTACCATAAGTGTATGCATGAACTGCATGATTTCGGGTATATACAATATGTGCCGTTCAGTGGAAGGAAAAAGAGTATGGCAAAACTGAGAAAGCTGTAAAAGATGATTACGGAAATCCTGACAAAAGAAGACCTGCAGATTTTTCGGGTTGAATTACTGGCCGAATTGACCGAATTGGTGACCCGGCTAAAAAGCGACATAAAACAGCCCCTCTTACCAGAGGGATTAAGAACGGAGCAGGCTTGCCAGTTGCTGGATTGTTCAAATGGAAAACTATTATCATTGAGGTCATCCGGGAAAATCAGGTGCCGCAAGGTGGGTGGTACTTTATATTATAACCAGGAAGACATCCGTAAATTATTGAAGCATGGAACGCGGGCCTGAAAGCCTTTTAATACGGGTAATGGAGCGCTCGGTTTATGAGGATTCGATTGGGATGCCTGAGATCTGTGTGTATTCTGTTTTGTTTCAGTTGTGGATCGGTGGTGGGTTTGATAATCCGGTAAAGGTTAGCAGGAGTAAGGTTATGAGATTGTCTAAGGTGCGGAGTAGGACTACTTATCATAAGTGTATCCGGGCTTTGTGTATGTTGGGACTAATTGATTATTATCCTTCATACCATCCAGACGGGAGTTTGGTTTTTATGCGAGAGATTCTATAAAGCACCTGGAGATCCTAAAATCAGGGATATTCTTTAAAAACCTGCTAAAAAACGCCTATTCCAGCCTGAATAAACCCACTAAACCAGTAATTATGCAAAAAATAGTAAATTTGGGAATGGACCAGATGGCCTCTCATAAAGTCAATTCACGCGAAGAAGTCGAACGATTAATCAGTTCGAATGCGGAAAAAATACGCTCATTCGGGATTGAGGGAATAAGCCTATTTGGTTCTTTTCAGAGAAATACAGAAATCCGTGGTGAAAGCGATATCGATTTAGTTGTTGAATTTTCACCTGGTCGCAAAAACTATAACAACTTCGCTGACCTCGCATTTTATCTTGAAACACTGCTTGGGAGAGAAGTAGATTTGCTTACCCGGGAATCACTTAGATCCGCAACCGGGAAGATTATTTCTGATTCTGCTGTTAGAATCGCAATTTAATCCCTTTACTATAATAATATAGATGATCCAGACTGATCAAGAAAGAGTACTGTATATTCTCAAGGAGATTGCCAACATGGAACTGATCATTGCAGGAAAAACGAAAGTTGATCTTGAAAACGATCTTACTCTTGAACGCGCAGTATCGATGACCCTTCAACTTATCGGTGAGAAAATCGGTAAGATTTCTGATGAATTTCAGGAGGAGCATAACGAAATTGAGTGGCATCGTATCAAAGGGCTCCGAAACCGAATTTCGCATGATTATGATAGTCTTGATTTCGAAATAATTTTCACTGCAGCAACCGAGAGTCTTCAGGAATTGAAAGCACAGCTAGTAGTTATTGATTTATCGAAATATGTTAATCTCCTTCTTCTTAGAAATGAAAATGATCAATCAAGCGGTAAGAAACTGTAGTGTGGTTAAGTAGTTCTAATTGATCAATAAGTAGAGGGTATAAATATTACTTTTTTAAATTCTTCTGTTTCCTGAATTGGCTAATTTGACTTTCACCAAGATAAGGTCAAAAACATATTAAGTGACACCGATTTGCGTGACCTGTGATGGATAGAAAATTATAGACATATTGAATTTGGCTTCTGTCCTTTTTCTAAAGAAATGTTAAAGTTGTAAACCCTTGTACACGGATAATTTACAAGGGTTTTTTGATGTGTTTTCAGAGAGACAAAAGGATTCGAACCTAAGCTGATTTTCAAATACTTATACCTCGTACAAAGAAAATAACCAGTCTCAATCCTGGTTTGAAAGAGCGTCTTTCGGGAGTTAGATTCTGACTTATTTAATCACAGTTTTTTTCGTCAAACTTTTGTCTTGGTAATGCTTGTTAAGGATCCATGCTGATACCCTAATTTATTACAATTAAAATTCTCTTGTATGATTGGAAAATCATTTAAAGTACTTTTTAATAAAAAAAATCTAAGAATTACAAAGGTGGAACTGTTCCGATCTATATGCGCATAACGGTGGACGGTGTAAGGATTGAAATCCTTACATCGCTGAAATGCCAACCTGAAAATTTGTTAAGGAATGCGGAATGCTCCGGTGGCAGAAGTGCTATTGGAAAGGATTGAACAATCACCTGTCTGCGTTGCGTCAAAAAGTATTCAATATCGGACGATACCTGATTGAACTTGACAAAGCAGTTACTGTAAAATCGATAAGGCAGTATCTGACAGGCTAGGAAGAAAAGCCAAGCATGATACTTGAAATATTTCAACAACATAACGACCGAATGGAAGCCCTGGTAGGAACATAGTTTGCTACAGGAACTCTGGAAAGATATAAGGCTTCACTCGAATACACTCGCTCCTTTATAAAATGGAAATATTCAAAAATCGATTACCCTGTTAACGGGATCGATTTTGAATGTGTAAAGGACTATGAGTTTTGGCTGAAGGCCGTACGGAAATGTGTCCACAATACGACATTAAAATACCTAAGCAACTTCAGGAAAATAATACGTTATTGTATCCGCGCCGGCTGGCTGCAAAAAGATCCATTTTTCAGACATATAATCAGAAGGAAAAATATTCCCGTTACTCCACTAAGCATGATTGAGTTAGAGGTATTGAGAAGCACCCATTTCGAAAGCGAAAGATTTATTCATGTAAGATATATTTTTATTTTCTGCTGTTATACCGGCTTATCATACGCAGATGTATATGCGTTGAAGCAATCAGACGTTTCAATCGGTATCGATAAAAGAAGGTGGATTTTTATTAACAGGGAGAAAACAGAAACCGGGTTACGCATACTACTCCTTCCTGATGCACTAAATATCCTCGACCGCTATGCTGATTACTACAAATGCATTTTTTCCAACAGGCTTTTACCGGTGTTGTCAAACCAGAAGATGAATTTATACCTTGGAGAAATTTCAAGCATCTGTAATATGCGAAGAAAGATTACCGTGCACATTGCCCGGCATACGTTTGCAACTACCATCACTTTGAACAATGGTGTGCCGATTGAAACTGTAAGTAAGCTATTAGGGCATAGTTATTTGAAAGCGACTCAGCATTATGCAAAGTTGCAGGGTGAGAAAATTGGATTTGATATGGGTCGCTTATCGAAGATTATTAGTAGTTAGGGTTTCCATGGGCGATATTAGTGGTGTCGGTAATTTTATTTAATAGGCATAGTAATTCAGATTTTTGAGTATTTCCGGTTGTTCTTTTATTCACCATAGGTAACGGTACAGGATGCCAGTATTTATCGTGGAAGTATTCTGACCTAAATACTTATCCACTCTCAACCCTGTACAGCTCCCGGCTTGAGGTATATGCGGATCACATCTTTGTTCGTATCCTGTTTCGCTGTCACCAACCCACGCATCTCAAGCAATTTGGCGAATTCGATGTTTTTACTTTTTGCTTCGAGTTTAGTTTGCACATTGAGAAGAACCTCATTATAAGGCTCCGGCAACAATGCCACCATTTCTTTGATCGACTCAATCGTCGCAAAAGGCAATTGAGTGATCACGATGTTCAGTTTTCGTCGCTCATCCGATTCATGTCCAACAATGGTCTTGACCAATGGCATATCAAAAGCCTGCCTGTATTCCAGGATGAGATCGCCGACCGAAAGCCGAAGAGCAGCGCTCTCTTCAATCATTGACAGCTTGCCCCGTTGCAGCAAACGCATTTTTAAGGGCATTGTTATTTCATGACTTCGTAACAGCAGCGCGTAATCTGTTGACGTTAATGTTACATCCGGGAAATGATCCAGGAACTGCTCTGTTGCTGTCTCCAGCAGCTGCAGGTGCAAAGGCTCTTCGAGTGATCGCAATTCCGCAATGATGTGCTCATTGGGTGGTAATTTACGCGTATTGATCAGAAACAGTATTTTTTCTTTACTCAACCCGTTCAGGTGGGCTTCAGGAAATTCATATCCCATCGCAGCAACCAAAGTTTTATATATCCCATCGCTCAAGCCCTGCTGACTAACGATGTGATCAGCCAGCGTACTTTTGCTTTCTTTTACATTTTCTACCTCATCCTCCTGCTCCTGTAGTTGTTCTTGTGCGATCGCTTTGGCGTTGTTGGGATCATTCAAAAACTGGAGCAAGGGCTCATCAATTTTTACTTCACAAAAAAGACCTGTCATCACGTTTTCCCAGTTGGGTTTTACCTTATTGTTCTTGAGCGCAATATTCCAAAAAAGCTTGGGTACATTATCCAGTTTATGAAAAACATAGTCTTGTTTTTTGAACATTCGCTCCCGGTTATCCATGCTGATTTTATCATTCGCCAAAAAGGATTGAATCTCTTTGCTGTCTGCTGCCGTATTATCATCCATCTTCAGAAAAACCCGCTCGGCATAAGTATCATAGTTTTTCTTCACCTTGCTCAATAGTGTTTCGGAAGTAGTGTCGTGTACAGCCGTATAGTTGCGGCTTTCAATTGTTTTAGACCATTTTTCTTGGGTAATACTTTCGGGCCGGTGCTTTGTCAGGATGAGCCTTACCATCGAAGGCGTTAGCGCAAATAAGCTCTGTTCAACAATATGATCAAACAATGGTGCAGCTGGTCCAGGTACTTCAAGATCTTCAAATTGAATGTTCAGGGAACTCATAACTGATTTGATACGCTGGTGGAATTTGGGATCCTGGTAGGTAACCAGGAAAGATTTGTCTGCAAGGATTTGAGCGCCTAGGCTCTTTTTTTGATTCAGCGCTGGCAGATTAGATACCGGAACGTACCGGATGATCGCGTCACAATAAGCTTGTCTTTTCTCTGCCGAAACCTCAGGGTTGTCTACGATAAAATCAACAAAGCCAGGCCAATTCGCTGCCAACAATTTGATGAATTGACTGGTCAATTGACTGCGGGTGAAATACGCATCCAGGAATACAAAACTGGATTCACTGTCATCCTGCAACCGTTTATTGATTGCTTGTAGCTCATCGGTATATCGGTACTGGTATTGTAGGAGATGATCTAGCAAATGATAATTCATCACCTCGGGATTGCCGTATTCTTTGAGGCTGATCCTACTGGCTACTTCATCTACGTTGGTCAGCGCGTAATCAGCCGGTAATGGCTCCTGGTTTTTCACGCTCAGGACAAAATCGCGGTCCTGATAGGTCAGACTTCCTTCGTAGAAATAAGAAATGTATTCGCGGTATTCTTCGTTGAGAAGGCCATTGCGTAACAGATAGGTCAGCAACTTTTTCTTTCGCAAATCCTCGCTGAAAATGCCTACACCTGTGGTTTCACTCAGTTCCGCAAGTGTATTTGCCTTGATGTTAGAGATCTCCTTGCGGAGTTCAGTAATTTGTTGTTGCAATCCCGCAACATATTTGTCACGTTTCTCAAGCACCTGGTTTTCCCGTTGCTGATAAGTTTGGTTGGGGTCAACTTCCCTTTCGGCTTTTTTAAAATCGATATCCTGCCAATTGTAATTGATATTTTGCTTCGCCTCAGAATTTTTGATCTTTTCAAAATTCTCATCTGATAAAAGTTCGTTGATGGCCATCGGTCTCCCGTCTACTTTGATATTCTCATTTTGACTTTTCTGCTTAACATGGTAAACATACAGCAACCTGAGTTCTGCCACGGATCGCATCGGCTCCTTGTTGGCATCAAGGATTAATTTTTCCAATCCCTTGATCCTATCCTCGAATTGATCTTGCAGAGATTTTATATGTTCTTGCTTATCCTGGAATGCCTGGTAAACCAGTCCTTTGTTCATATTTAACTCCGCGTAGTCGACCGGCTCCACGTTTTTGTAGACGACCATCGAAAAGATGTAATCTGGAGTAAGTTTGCCGTCTAATATCTTTTTGTATAAGATGTATTCATTGACGATGTTCTTCAGCATGCGCATGTCGTCTACATAAAGCATGATCGCTTTGAGCACATCGTCCGATAACTCTTTGCGCAATCCCGCCTTATCCAGTTTCTCAAACAACCGATCCACTGAATTATTCGAATTGATCACCGGGATGACAGGCACAATGAATTCAAAGAATTTGGCACGGTTATGTGTTAGGAACATTTCGTCCTTGATCGCGTAGATGAAAACAATTCTTCTGCCGATCTGGTTGCTGTTGTTGAGCAGGCTGTTCAGTTCGCGTAGGCGCGTAAAGATCGCCGTGTCATTAAATCGATCTAGGTCCTCTATCACCACCACATCGTAGCGATTCACTTCAAAAAAGTAGAGTATCTCGTCCAGGTATTCATTGAGGATAGAAGCTTTGCCTAATTCGCCAATCTCAATATCGCCCTTGACAAAATTAAGTTTGCTAAGTTTGGTGTTGCGCAAGGGTCTGACCAGGTAATACACTGCCCAGATCGTTCCGATCGAAAACAGGGCCAGCGACACAAACCGGATCATTTTCGGCCACACCCCGGTGAGCGCATCCACGTTCACGACATTTTCAAAAGTCTTCACCTTAAACAGTACGCAGAGTGAACAGACCCAGAAAAGCGCGAGTATACTTAACAACCATTGTTTGGAATGTGATAGCTTGCGGATCCGTTTGAATCGCGAGTCTGGTATCTTGGAATGCTTCACCCGGTAGAAAATCTGCTGAAGGATACTCACCTCGATCAGTTTACGTGTTTCTTCCTTGTTGTTGACGGAGTCATCAAAACTTGCGAGTGAAATATTTAAATACCGGTGCTCCGGGTGCTCATGTTCATAACTCTTCAAGATGGAACTTTTACCAGATCCATAATTACCCGTGACAGCGATATTGAATATGTGGGGATTATTGAGTGCATAGCCCATCGCAGAAGAATATTTTTCCAGGTTCACGTTATGACTGGGTGCTAGGTCTTCGTAACCGTCAGGATCTGCTACTTGTTCCTTTTTTTGCTGTAACGTCGAAAGCCTGCGATGTAATCTTCGAACTGCCCAAACCTGTACGCGCTCCTCCAGCGTACGTAGACTAAGTCGGGCCGAAGACCAAATAGCCTGGGCACTGGTAACAAACGGCGCTATGAGTAAAATAAGCCAACCTAATGAAATAAGAATGAAGATGTAATTTCCATTCTTAATATCGTTGAATTGTTTATAAATGATAGAATAACCGATAGCTATAATCGCTGTTCCCCAATAGAAGTAGTTTGGCTCTTTTTTAGACATTATTTTTATTTTTTTTAGCAATGTCATTCAGATTTCCTAATGGTAACTTGACAAAAGAGGCCAATCTGTTTTGTCCGGCTTCGGGTTATCAAGAATGATTATACACTGAACCACAATTTTTCCAGCTTAGGTTGCATCTCGCTGAGTACAGCATCATATTGCTGTTCATTCAAAAGACTGTACGGTTCTGTCAGCAGTTCAACCTTGCAATTAAAATTAACGCCAAAGTCTTCTGAGATACCTAAGATCATCTGTGTATCCTTGGGTTGATTTTCATTGATGAATTTCATGATATCGTCAATGTGCTTGATATCCTGGTCTCCTTGGTTTGGCGCATCAATTAGTAATGGACAGAACGTCGTGGTGGAAAAATCTCGCATCAGGTTAAAGAAGCTGTAATAGTAGGCGATCAGTGCCCTCGGCAATGCGCTGCCGGTTTCCCTTTCCTCTATTTTGGTTTGCAGTGTTTTATAATCATCACGGGATAATGTTTGCACATCCAACTTCTTTAAATACAGCGTGAGGTAATCCTGGAATTTTTCTGTGATGTTAGCTGTTCTTTTGCGGTCCTCCAGCGCTTTAAGTGTTTTTTGAAGATCATCTTTTTTGATCGCATTGTCTTTGATCTGGGCGATCAGCATATCCACACGCTCCTGGAACAATTCTTTGACCTGTTTTTTACCACTATGCTCGATGATGTCTTTGAAAACAATAGCGCCCTTCTTCTGCGATAGTATTGCTTCTATACGCTCTACCTCAGCAGTTGTCTTCAGTAGCTTATTATTCTCTTCGGCGATCTTGCCATTGATCACTTCCAGTTCTTTGGAAAGCTCGATCATCAGGTCCTTGCTACGCTGTTCGTCGTTGGCGATCGCAAAACGTTCCGTGAATGAATTTTCGTAATGGGCGCCGCATACCGGGCAATCTACCATCGCCTCTAGCTCTTCCGAAGCAAAACTTAAATCCTTGTGATTCTCTAATATCGCCCGCTTGATGATCTCCAGTTGTGATTCGATGATGGCTTTAATATTGTAAAACTCAAGCAGGGTATGTTTGAGTGTCTCTTCTTTTTGTTTAAGCTTGTCGGATTCTACAAGCAGTTCCTTGATCTCTTCTTTAAAGTCTTCCACATCCATATTGAACTCCGCCTGCCCAAGTTTGTCCTTTACCTGCGAGAGGATTTTGTTGGTCACTTTCTGCTCCTTGTCCAGTTCTTCAATGGCCTGTAAATATTGCGCAAGCTCTTTGCGGGTTTGGTAATATTCGTTGGCGCGTAATCCTGAATGGTACCGGATCGATTGGTTGCGGTAGTCCTTGAATTGCTCTAGGCTCTTGAAAGCTGACCAGCTTTTCATCCAGCTTTTGTCCTGGTCGACATAATAGGGCAGGAACAGGATGGCTGGTGTTGGTGTGACGTACTCGTTTTTCTTATTCTGGAACAGTGGGCGGAAATTAAACAGGTTACTTAAATAAGGTCCCAACTGCTTTGAAACAGAAGTGAACTTCCGGATAAACTGTCCGTTGCCATCGAAGATGGCGTATTGGTTGTCATCGCGCAAGATCTGATATTGCAATCCTGCGATTGAGAACTTTACCAGCGTGGTTGCGTTAGCTGCCTTGAATTTCGGATGAAGGGTAACCTCAGCACCAAACGTCCGGTAGATGGACTTAATCAGACAGGACTTGCCAGTGTGGTTCTTGCCCTGGATCACCGTTCTTTTTGGGTCGAACGTTACGCTTCTTGCCTTCTTTTCCTTTTGCGAGATTAGCAAGATTTCCGATATGGATAAATGCATCATTTTTCTGGGTTCTTAGGTTTCGGACTAATTTTCTGAAATTGTCTGGTTTATTCATGGCTGAGTTGTCTTAATACTAAGGCTTCGATAAAACTACTATCGAAGGCATCTGTCGGCAATTGGTCACACTTCAAAATCACCTGATGCAAAAGTCCAACCAGATTTAGGGTTGATGCCGTTGGATCTTTTTTGACAGCATCGATCACCTGGTTTACATACGCAATGGTCTGATGAAGTGGGAGGTTATTAGCTTGCGAAAGAATCGTTGCCTGAACGGTCCGCCAGCTGCTTTTAATTTTTTGTACCGATAGGTAGCCCATGCCGGAAGCAGTGAGAGCCGCAGCCGTTTCTTCCCAGGTCGATTCCAGACTCTTGTATACACCGGCCAGCTTCAAAAATTGATCGAACTCCGACCGGCTTATGCCTTTTCTTTCTTTGATCAGTTCCCAGTTCACCGTTTCTGAGCCCGGTATCCTGGCTGCGGTTTTAATACGCACTTCATTGAATATCTTCTGGTAAGCCAACTGCGCGTTAACTGTATTAGTAGGGTTGAGTTGCTGAAACAATACACCAAGGGCGCCAGCACAGTGCGTAGCCGAATCATCCAGGCTCAATTTTGACCTTTCGAAGAAAAGGATATCCTTGAATTGTGCATCTGCAGACAAACCATGTTCATTTTGAAGTTTTTTGTTGATCGTATCCAAGTCTTTTGGGGTCAGGCTGGTGCATTTGATCTCTGACTCTGCAAGCGTATCGAGGTTCTTGCCCAGTTTAAATTTAAAGGGCTGGTTAGAATGAAGCTGGAGGGATTGAACAAAATCCTTGAACAATATCTTATTCAGGTATAGTTTGCCGAGAATAGATAGCTCACCTGGACCCGCAGTAATTAGCGGTCCGATATTCCAATACTGTTTACTGGTCGTCTTGATTTGTATGAAATCAATCTTGTCCGGCTCAGCTTCTCTATTGAGTATCAGCAGGTCGTCATGGTAATCAAAGACGAAGATATAATCTTGGCCTTTGGCATGACGCCCAATCATGAGCATAAGGGACAGGTCCTTCTGGTAATCGTACTGTTTAGATGTACGGGAACCAGATATCTCTCTGGGTTTACTGGTGGCGATTAATTCAGTTAGTTTCACACGGTTTGGTTAGCCGTTATCAAATTGAGGGGGGAGGCTACTAATATAGCAATTTTTAATAAACAATACTGATTTTTGGGTTGGCTGATTTTCAAAACAGTCAATAGAATCTCTTCTTCTTTTTCTTGATGCTACTTCCGCTGTGAGGCACGTTAATTGGTTAAAGTTATTCGAGATAAGGCTAGTTGATCCATATAAGGAACGAATCATTTCAAACAGATAATATGGCACAACCGATTATTTGAGGAATTTCATGTGGGCGACATGGTGCTCGTAGTTTACTTCGCGCCCCTCGTTGTCACTGTAACCAGGATATTGTTTTGCTACCAGTGGATCGCAAATCATAAAAGCTCCCAGGCCGGAGAGGGACCGGTCCAAATGGTCGTCTGATCCTGCGGAGAGAAATGTCTGGTAAAAACGCTGATGGATTTTGTAGAGTGTAAGGCCAGCAAATTTTTCTGTCCTTTTTTCATCTCCAAAAGAGCCCCAAGTAATCCCGCCCAGGTAGAGGTCATAGTCAGCGGGTGTATGCTCCAGGAAATATTGATAGGCTCCAGGGGCTGTAAACTGGATATCATCCTCGGCAATCACCACCGATTCCAATTGTTGTTCGTCGGCAAATGCAACGATCTGGTGATGTGCTGATGCAACTCCCTTGTAAGCGGGCGCCCCTATTATACCCGGCCAGATCCGGTAATTAGTGATTTCCTGAACAGCCAGTTCCCGGCGCAGGGTTTCCATGCGGTCGGTACGGGCAGCTAGGTGAATGATATGAAGAGTATCCATAAAATTTACAATTCGCGATTTGCGAATCAAGAATTATCCCCTATCTTTGTCGCATGAGACGGCATAATGGGATGCGTCCCCAAGATATTGTAATCCTGCTAAAGATCGTAGCACTGGGAAATCGCCCATGGCAATTAAAAGATCTTGCCCAGTCGCTGTTCATCAGCCCGTCAGAGGTATCGGAATCCCTGAACCGCAGTGTGCAGGCCGGACTGATCGATCACCGGAAAAAAAGAGTGAACCGCCAGGCCTTTTATGAATTCATGGTATACGGCCTTCCTTATGTCTTCCCACAGGAACCGGGAAGGATCAGCACGGGCATGCCTACCGCTCACGCGCATCCTGCCTTTCGAAAATCGATTATAGCACAGGAACTATATGTATGGCCTGAACTTGAAGGACAGGAACGGGGTGCGCATATCGAGCCCCTTTATCCAAAGCAGGCAAAAGCCGCAAGGGAAGATGAACAACTCTATCTGTTACTTGCACTCGTTGATATGCTTCGGGTAGGCAAACTGCGCGAAAAGAAACTGGCGATGAAAGAACTTGAAAAAATTCTTTTGCATGAGTGATCACGAGAACATTACTAGGGTCAAAGCTGTGTACAATGCACTGGGACCCTTGGCCGCCAATGTAGTCTTTGTTGGTGGCGCCACACTTTCCTTCTACGCGGATCGGCGTATCGAGGCTCGCCCCACTGACGACGTTGATATACTTATCGAACTGTGGGTTCGTAGGGATTTTCCGGCAATTGAAGAGAGACTGCGTTCGCTGGGCTTCAAGCATGACATGGATTCAAAGGTTTCCTGTCGTTTTTATATCGAGGGAGTGACTTTAGCTTTCCATGATCGCATTCCAGTGGACGTAATGGCAACGGGAGAAGATGTACTTGGATTTTCTAACCGATGGTACCCGGAAGGATTCGCTCATTCCATCACGCATACCATCGATCCGCAACATGAGATACAAATTTTACCTGCTCCGTATTTCTTAGCAACTAAGCTCGAAGCGTTTAAAAGCCCATCTCGTGAAGACCATTTAAATGGGATCACGAGCACTGACTTCGAAGACATCATGTTTATACTTGAATACCGGAGATCTATCTGGGAGGAGATGCAGACAGCAGAAGATGACCTCAAGCAATACCTGATTGAAGAATTCCGGACTCATCTTGCGCATCCCCGATTCGAAGAATGGGTTGATGCGCACGCTGGATCCAGTTACCCTCCGGCTACTTACATGATCCTTAACCGGCTGAAAGAATTCGTACAGACATAATCTGTTGCAGAGAAAGTGAGAGAGGAACCCGAACTGCATTCGCAAGAAGAAAATGTAAAATTATTTTCTATTTCAATTCTTTACATTTTATCACAAACAGAATAAAATAGGATGCTACCTTTGTATCAACCAAGGCAGTTTTCAAGGTGACACATTCGGTGACACTAAAATTTGTGAGTTATAAGTTTTTGAAAATCAGATTATTATAGAGGTTGATTATAGAACGGGTTCCTTGCTCTCTGCAAAATTGGTTTTCAAAAAGTTACAAAAGCTCGCAAATCATTGATTTTGTGGGCTTTTGTAACTTTAGGGCTTTACAAAAACTTACAAAATCTAGCATATTTCCGGTGACACATTCGGTGACACGTAACTAATTTCTTAGTTGGTGTCACCGAATCGGCTGAAATCCTTACCAGTAAAGGGGTTCAGCAGATGGACATCTTGACCTGCCTTGGTGATAAACCTAATTTTATCATTTAATTCGGCAAAAGTCATGGGGGGCACAATATATGTTTATAGTGAAAAAGGAAAAGGGAGCAGTTTTGGTTTTTGTTTACCTGTGGTGTGGCCCATACATCCGAATGCGGGGAAGGAAATATAATATCTGGTTTCAAACTAAAACAACTACTCCAAACACCCAAAGAATCTTTTTATTCTTTGTAAGGTGTATATACTCATCCTATCGTCCCACTCATTCCATGAAGGTTGACTGTTACCAGCAATGTCTTCTGTTGAGAGACATTCGGACCACCATCTTTATTATTTTATTAGGGAACACATTGGAATAAAAGTAGCCTTACCCAACCAGGTAGTGCTACAAAACCAGCTGCTACCTTGTGTTACCCGTTCCAGAACTTTTCAATTTCTTCCAGGCTTTTGCCCTTGGTTTCAGGAATTTTTTTCCAGGTGATATAAAATGCATACACGCTACACAGTGCAAATACAAGAAACGTAACAGAAGCCCCTGCCCCGTTTAGCAGTACCGGAAAAAACTGACCTACAATCCAGTTGGCAATCCATAAGCTCATGGTTGAAATAGCCACGGCTTCGGCCCTTACTCCCGTCGGAAATATTTCAGACACTACAACCCAGGTAACCGGTCCAAAAGAAAAAGCGAAGCAGGCAATGAACAGGATCACGGGTACCAGTACCAGCCAGCCACCTGAAATATCCGTAGCAAACAGGAGCGATGCCAGTAACAAAGAGAAAACGGCTCCACCAATACCCCATAAAAGCAATGGCTTGCGGCCGGCTTTGTCAATAAAATAGATGGCTACTACGGTAAACAACATGTTTACGATCCCGATGGTTACCTGTCCGCCCAGTGCTTCGCCTAATTGAAACCCTGCTTTTTCGAGTATGGATGGGCCATAGTAAATAATGGCATTGATACCGCTGAACTGCGATAAAGCTGCTAATAAGATACCGATGAATAATGGGCGTCTGAGTTTGCCGCTGAATAAAGTGGTTATTTTAAGGGAGCCTGCCGGGCTGAGCGAATCACGGATGGAAACCATTTCTTTAGCGGCATATTCCCTGCCCGATATTTTTGTGAGGATGCTGTCTGCTTCCTGGGTTCTGTTTTGTAAAGCCAGCCAACGGGGACTTTCAGGGATAAAAAAGGACATCAGCAGGAAGACAACAGCGGGGATAATACCAACAGCAAACATACCACGCCAGGGTTCCAGTATAAATATCCGTTCTGCCCACCCTGTTGCAGCGAGTGGGGAAGCAGAAGCCTGGATATACGAGTTGGAAAAATAAGCCAGCAGGATACCAATGGTAATGGCCAGCTGGTAATAGGTAACTAATTTGCCCCGCAGGTTGGCAGGAGCCATTTCAGAGAGGTACATGGGGCAGATCACAGAAGAAACACCGATGCCCACCCCTCCGATCAGGCGGAAGATGATCAGCATAAAAACACCCGGAGTAATGGCACAGCCGATGACAGAAATGATGAACAGCAAAGCAGATAAAAACATTACTTTTTTTCTGCCTGACAGGTTGCTGAGTTTTCCGGTTATGGCCACACCGGCAATGCAGCCGACCAATGCGGAGCTAACATACCAACCCTCCATGAGAGTGCTCATGTGATACTGTTCCTTTACAAAGCTGATGGTGCCTGAGATTACGGCTGTATCAAAGCCAAATAAAAATCCACCCAATGCTGCCGTAATGGTGAGCAGTGTTAAGAAGCCGATATTAACCTTATTTACATTTTTCATGGTTGTGTATTTTAACAGCGTTCGTCTTTTACGTAAGCTACTACGAGGTATGCGTTCTCTTCCGGTGCTGTGCAAACCTGGTATTCACCGGCAGCGGCCGGTACGATAAATGTTTCGGCATAATGGAAAGTCTGTTGCCTGGTTCCGGTATTTACTATAATGTGTGTTCCCTCTACAAGCATACAGCAATGACTGTGGCCGTTAGTGGGAATGGTTATCCGTCCGGTAAATTCATAGCGGTCAATGCTGTAGAAATGTTCGGAGTGGGTGGGTAGTTTCATTTTTCTGCCGCCCGGCCACTCTGCTTCCATAACAGGATGAGATATCAGTTGCTGCTCCACGTAATCACCCTGCCTGTCGAAGTATAGATTATCAAACGCATGTTCAATATTGATCGGGCGAGGCTGTCCGTTCAGATCCAGTCTTAACCAGTCGTACATTTTAAAAGTAAAAATATAAGGGGTATTACTGATCTCCAGCACCATATTGTTTTTTCCGGATGCATGAACGGTGCCGTTAGGGATGAGAAAGAGATCGTGTTTGTGAGCTTCTTTTTTCTGTATAAATTTTTCAATATCCACTGCCACCGATTTTTCCTGCGCATCGGTTAAAGCATTTTTCAGTTCTGCAGCATCAATCCCTTGTTGAAAACCGAGGTACACACTGGCGCCGGGTTCACAGTCGAGTATATAATAGGTTTCATCCTGTGTAAAATTTTCACCAAATTTTTTTCGGATATAAGCAGGCCGGGGATGACATTGTACAGATAGGTTACCCCCGTCATAGGTATCAAGAAAATCAAAACGGATCGGGAATTCATTACCAAAACGTTTGGCTGCTTTGCCCAAAAGGTTTTGGTTGTTCATGAATAGCAGAAAATCGAAAGATACTTCCAGCAGGTAGTTGTTTCCTTCCAGCACAATCCCGTTCTCTGGTGTAATCAGTTCAAAAGACCATGCATAATTGATCTCGTCCTGGTTTAGTCCGGCAATTTTCTTTTTCATCCAGTTACCACCCCATACACCGGCTTCAAACCAGGGTCTTGCCCGCAGTGCATGACTGGTCATGTCAAGTAATGTGTCGCGGAAATCGTTACCCTGCATCCAGGTGATGGTGGAAATCCGCTGTTCATCAACCATATAATCAATTGCAGGAAGCAGTTTTTCCTTGTGTTTGTTCAGCACGGGCCAGTCAACAAAATAGAAGCGTTTGTAGGTTTGTGTGTTGGATAAGGGTTCTGTTACACCGATATTGGTGATACTGCCGGCCCGCATGCGGTATTGAATCTCGTTTTTGGGTGTATCTGCATAAATCAATGGCCCCTGCCAGTTACTTAATGCAGCACCGGTACCATACACAATACAGATGTCGGCCGAGGGGTCTGGTTGCAGCAAGTCTATTTTTTCCTGGTCAAAAAAGTCAGCCAGCTCACCGGTATATCTTTTGCCAAAAATGGGATCGTTGCCGTTTAAGTGCTCCACCAGCCTATTGTTGATGCTTGCGCTATCATGCAGGCAGGTGTTGATATCGTACCAGTATACTTTCCGGTTGTTTGCCTGTAAGGCTTCCTGCAGCTGTTGCCTGAAAGGTTCCCATAGTACACCTCCATATCCATCAATAACAACTGTTTTTTCATTATGTATTTTTTCGGCCAGGGAATGAAATCCCGTGAAAACCGGGTGAGGGCTTTGGTAAGAAGGGAAAACCTGGTACCCGCTTTGTTCTGACATATCGGTTGATACAGGTAATAATGGTTGTGTTGATTTTCGGTATGTATGGATCATTGTGTTTTCAGTTTGTGGATAGTTATCGGATGGAGCCTGTAAAGCGGCACCGGTTAAAATACATTCTTCTGTATCGTTACAATACAGGATGTTCAGTGCCGGTATCAGAGGGGCAAGTTCTTTTGTTAAAGCAGCACCGAACAGGTGATGGGCTTTTGACAGGTTGCCACCTACGATCAGCTCGTTAGAATCGAATTGTTGTAACCAGGGTAATAAAAAAGTTCCCAGGTTAGTGCCGAATTGGGTAAAGATGGATCGCGAAACAGCTGTATTACTATCGGCCAGTTCCTTAACTGATGTAAGTTGTGTGCCTGTTTGTTGCTGATATGCCTGAAAAAACCAGCGGGTAGAAATATACTCTTCTGCAGTTCCGGAAAGAAAGGGTTGGTTATACAAACAACCCTTTTCCGGGATGGCATTATCCGCAGTAACCAGTTTGCCTTCTTTCATAAAAGCGGAACCTAATCCGGTTCCGAGGGTAATGCATACGGTTCTGCTGCTGCGTAACCGGTGACGTTGGTATACGCCGTATGCAAAACAATGCGCGTCATTAAAAAAATGGAAGGGCATATTATGCAAGCCGGTAACGGTTTTCAATGCCTGTGCTATATGAAGTCCGTAGGTAGCGGCAAACTTTCCGCCTACACCGGTTATTTTGCTGATCCCTTTTTTGTAATCAAAAGGCCCCGGGAAGGCCAGGCCAATGGAATTGATGCCAGGGGAGGTTTTCAGAACGGTCAGGATACCGCCGGCAATATCGTTCACGATTTCAATGGCGGAGGCAGTGCTGTTTATTTGTTTCCGAAATACTTCCAAAGTAGGTTCTCCTTTTCCGGTAATATCAATAACACTGAAAGAAGCATGGCTTCCTCCGATATCTATCCCCATCCGGTTGGTTGCTGCTGTCATATGAGTGATCGGGTTTTCTTATAATGATTGTTGTGTATAACTAAGGCGTGATGCGATTTTAACGTTTTGTATTCCTGCTGAAATAGACTGCTGTTTATTGCCGGATCAGCGCTCCTGTCGTTTTTTAATGCGTAAAATAGTTGTTGAAAATATAGCCTGTACTGCGGTTTGTATACTATGCTGCGGGCACAATACTAAATAAGAAAACCTTCATCAACAACTTAATTGACGCTGAAATTGTATAAAAAAAAGGAGGCAAATATTTTACTTCATTTAGCAAATTTTGGCGTTGATACCCTTTGTTCAACTATCTATTTTTGGAAGTACAAGTATCCTATTCTGGTTTGGGCTGTTTCGTTGAAACATAGCCGGGTTGCCATATCCCGGGTAATATCATGTAATGTGTATGCCTGACACAGAAGAGATAGTTGTATGCCTCAGGCATTTTCTTTAACACTTAAAAACGATAAAAACAAGGCCATGACTCAAAATCAATTTTTAAAACGATTGCTACTTTTGTTTTGCGGGTGTTGCCTGTACCTTATCTCCTTTGCACAAACCGTTGGTGGAAAAGTAACTGATGAAAATGATGCTCCATTAGCCGGCGTGTCTGTACAGGTTATGAATACTGCCAAAGGAACCACAACTAACGAAAAGGGAGAGTTTACCTTGCAGGCACAGCAGGGGGCAACGCTTGAGTTTACATTCATTGGTTATGTAACAGTTGCCCAGAAAGTAACGGGCAGTTATCTGACTGTTAAAATGAGTAAGAGTGCAGATAATGTACTTTCTGATGTAGTAGTAGTGGGATATGCAACGCAGAAAAAAGTGAGTCTCTCCGGCTCCGTTTCTGTGATTGGCAGAAAATCGTTGGAAAACAGGCCTGTTACCAATGCTATCCAGGCATTGCAGGGTCTTTCTCCAGGCCTGGTGGTTACCCGTTCCAGCGGACAGCCCGGATACGAAGGATGGAATATCAATATCCGTGGGGTTTCTTCGTTAAACGGAACCAATAACCCGCTGTTGATGGTGGATGGGGTGGAATATGCCAACCTTACCCTGATTAACCCGGATGATATTGAGTCTGTTTCTGTGTTGAAAGATGCTTCGGCCGCTGCCATTTATGGTGCCAAAGCCTCTAATGGTGTAATGCTGATTACTACCAAAAACGGTAAAGCCGGTAAAGTAACGGTGAATTATACCGGTATGTTCCAGAATAAAAGTCCGCTGAGTCTTCCTAAAACCGTTCCTTTTAATATCAGTGCCACACTGCAGAACCTGGCCAATAAAAACAATGGCGGCGCTCCTTCCTGGAGTGATGCACAGATAGCCATGTTCAAAGATCCCAATACCACATTCCTGCCTACCGATCCGGCCAATACATTCTATTATAGCGAAATGGATTATGTTTCCATGACTGTTAAAAAGAATATCGGTGCCGTATCACACAATATCAACTTAACCGGCGGTAATGAGAATACCAGGTATTTTATCGGACTGGGTTATAACGACAACAGCGGTATGCTGAAAGTAGGCCCCGACAGGAATAAACGTTATAACGCAAGGATCAACCTGACTACTAAATTCAATAATATATTCAGTCTTGATTCCCGTTTGTCTTTTACCCAGAATAAAGTAGAAGCGGCGGCGGGTTCACTGGATGGTGATTATGGTTTGTTATACAATATTTATAACCTGAGACCGATCACCCCGGTATTTGTTCCGGGCGATGAATCAAAATATTTATCAGGTGTTAATACCTATGCTACTTTAAAAGATGGTGGTTTTAACAATACAACGCAGAATGCGCTGGATGCCGTATTTACTTTTAAAGCAGATAACCTGGTTAAAGGTTTACAGTTAAGCGCCAACTATAGCCCCCATCTGGAGCAGAGTGTGCAGGATATGTTCTTTAAAACAGTACCCATGTACAGTTTCGTAAAAGCTTCCGGCACTTTTGTACAGAACGCATGGGTAAACAGATCCAATTCGCTTAATAAGTACCGGATCTCTCAAAGCTCCTATACCTCCAATTTCCTTGCAGATTATGGTACGTCTTTTGGCGAACATCATTTACGTCTGCTCGGAGGTGTACAATACCAGGGCTATAATTTTAACCGGATGAATGCCAGCCTTACCAACCTGATCAACAATAACCTGGCTACCCTGAATTATACCACCAATGCTACATTGCCGGTAACCTCCATCTCAGATGATCTGCAGGCAAATGCATGGCAGTCTTTTTTCGGACGTATTAACTATGATTATAAGAATAAATATTATGTAGAAGCCACTTTGCGCAATGATGCCAGCTCACGCCTGGCACCTGGTAATCGTGCACAGACTTTCCCTGCTTTCTCTGTAGCATGGCGTATGTCGCAGGAGAAATGGATGGAAAAAATAAAATTCATCAACGAGTTAAAAGTAAGGGCTTCATGGGGTAAACTGGGTAATGCACAGCTGGGTCAGTTGTACCAGAACAATTATCCATCCATAGCCACACTGGTAAACGGCGTATATCCCTTTAACAATGCCGCTTCCACTTTTATTTACCAGCGCGCTTTGCCCTCTGACGCACTTGGATGGGAAACCGTTACCACTACCAATATTGGTATCGACTTCTCCCTGTTCCAGAGCAGGCTGAGTGGAAGTTTTGATGTGTATGAAAGAGTGAACGATAATATGCTGATCCCCGTTAACCTTCCGGCAGTATTGGGCGTAATACCCAGCACTTCTAACGCAGCTGCCATGAAAACAAAAGGTTGGGATCTTGATCTGAACTGGAGAGATAAAATCGGTAAAGTGTCTTATTCTGTAGGATTCAACCTGAGCGATAATAAGAATGAGATCACCAAGTACCTCGGAAACGTAGTGTACGGCGAGGGCGTGAACCAGGCATTACCCGGTATGCCCATCAACTCGATCTTTGGGTACAGATCAACAGGTTATTTTCAATCGGCAGATGAAGTAACGCAAAGCGCCAAGCAGTTTGGAGCCACCAACCAGGGACCTGGGGATATTAAATACCAGGATGTGAACGGAGATGGTGTAATTAATGGTGGTACCGGAACTCCGGCCAACCACGGAGACCTCGTGTATCTTGGCAATCCAGCTCCCAGGTATAATTTCGGAATCAATCTCGGTGCGCAGTGGAACGGCTTTGATCTTTCTGTTTTCTTCCAGGGAACCGGCAAGCGGAACATCATCCTGTATCCTTACCAGGTAATTCCATTCGGACAAAGCTGGCGTTACCCGCTGGATAATTATATAGACAATTACTGGACCGAAAGTAACCGCAATGCCAGGTTTCCGAGACCTATTGCCGGCGGAGGTACCAATATGCGTATCAACAGTGCTTTTGTACAGGATGGTGCTTACCTCAGGCTGAAAAATGTGCAACTGGGTTATACCATACCGGCACAGCTGCTGAGTAAGTATAAAATACAGAAACTGCGTGTGTTCTTCAGCGGACAGGACCTGTTTACCATAACCAAAATGTGGTACAAGTATTTCGATCCGGAAAGTCCTAACAATGTTTCTTATGCGTATCCCTATTTCAGTACGTATGCATTTGGTGTAAATGTTACCTTCTAATTTCAGAAAAACGGGAGCAGGTGCAGTACTGTAAAAACCTGCTCTCTTTTTTGAGATCCAGTCATTAAAAAATAAAATTAAAATCATGATAAGGAAATATCATTTCAGGCGTATACTGTGGGTCTTACCGGCAGCCATTCTCTGGCTGGCGGGTTGTAACAAGAACCTCGACCTGCTTCCTGAGTCGCAGCTGGCAGATGCCAACTTCTGGAAAACGACTTCAGACCTGAGTCAGGCCTGTAATTATCTGTATACATTTTTAAGTGGGCTGAGTACGGATGATCCTACCGGTTATCCTACACCGCTGCAGGATAATTATTCTGATAAAACTTTTGGTGCACGCTCTGTAGGTTTTGGCGATGGTTCCAGCACGGCACCGGCTACTTCCAACGAGTGGTCTAATTATTACAAAGCTATCCGCGCAGCCAACAATATCCTGCAAAAAGCACCAGGTGTTACAGGAGATGCTGCCACCATTAACCGGTATGTGGGCGAAGCCCGTTTTTTCAGGGGGATGGCTTATTTTGAACTGGTAAAAAGATTTGGAGATGTTCCTTACATCAACAAAATTCTGACACCAACGGATTCTTTACTGTATTCAGCACGCACTCCCCGCCAGGCGGTTATCGACAGCATTTATGCTGATCTCGATTTTGCAGCTGCTAATTGTCCGCAGCCGGATGTAATGCCTGCAGCAGAATATGGACGTATCACCCGTGCCGCTGCACTCTCGTTCAAGGCAAGAGTGGCTTTGTTTGAAGGAACCTGGGACAAATTCCGCGGTATCAGCACAGCAAACACCAACCTGCAGGTAGCGGTTACGGCAAGTAATACCGTAATAACAGAAGGGAAACACAGGTTGTACACTTCACAGGGAGCCGAAAGTTATTTCTATGAATTCCAGTACGATGGTGGTGCCAATGGAAACCCGATCCAGTCAGTTCCCGGTCCGCAGGTGAATTACACCTATGCTACCAACAAGGAGAACATACTGGTAAGATTATACGGCCAGAACCAAAGCAATAATATTGCTTCGCATTCTTTTGGCAGAACCTATCTTGACCAGGCCAATATTGCACCTACCCGTGTGATCATGGATGCATATTTATATAAAGACGGATTACCGCAGGGTAAGTCTGCTTTTGATTCATCCAATAACCAGACAAGTTCTTTAACCGAGTTCCAGAACAGGGATCCCCGTATGTCCATGTCTGTGTATAACAGAACCTTGATCACACCATCTGTAGGAGGGTTGATTCCTTATGTGGCAGGTATTACGTATCGGTACCGGAAATACTGGATTGTGAGCGACTGGACAGCCAATGTCAGCTTTATCAATTTTAACGTACTGCGTTATGCAGAAGTATTGCTCACCAATGCAGAAGCTAAATTTGAACTGAATGGTTCTATCAGCGATGCAGAGTTAAACCAGACCATTAACGAGATCCGTAACCGCGCCACTGGTAACGATGCAAGCAAATTGCCTTTATTAACCAACGCATTTGTAACAGCCAATGGTTTGGATATGCGCACAGAAATCAGAAGAGAAAGGGCCATTGAATTATCATTCGAAGGGCTGGCTTACTGGGATCTGCTCAGGTGGAAAACAGCCGAAACAGTATTGCCGCAGGCGATTTTGGGCAGGAAATATTTTGCCGCAGAAAACCCGGCAGGTACCACACCCAATCTCCTGAATGGATATGTGGTGCTGGAAGCAGCGTCTTTCCGCAAGTTTAATCCGGCTAAAGATTATTTGTGGGCCCTGCCAACACAGGAATTGGCTTTAAACACTAAATTAGCCCAGAATCCTAACTGGTAATTGTTTATAAACACGTTGAAACATGGCAAAGAATCGTTGTCGTTTAATACCATTCTTTGCCATGTTTCTGTGTTGGGTATGCCTCTATGGCTATGCGTACAGCCAGCAGCCGGTGATACATGAAAGAAATTACCTGTCAACTGCTTTGAATGTTTCTGGTGCCGATTTTTCTCAGCAGGCGGTATCAGCATGGAGAGCCCGGCAAAAAGAAAACTACCTGCGTAAGATCGGGAGCCTGCCTGATTCTGTAAAAGCAGCCTGTATTGCCAAAGCCGACCAGGCACTTGCCTATAACTGGCCCGCCCTGCCCGCCGTTATGTATCTCGAATACAAACAAACGGGAAACAGGATCCGGTATGAGGCAAAACAGAATGAGCGGAGACATTTTCTGAATAACCTGGTAATAGGTGAATTGATCACCCGCAATAAAAAATACCTGCCCCAGATCGTGAATGGTTTATGGGCTACGCTGGAAGAAAGTACCTGGGAGATCCCCGCTATTGTTGCTTTGCAGAAAGCCGGTACGGATCTGCCCGATCCTGCTGAAGAAATTATCGGACTGGTGGGAGGCGAAACGGCTGTGATGGTGGCTACTATCCAGTATATGCTGTACGACCAGTTAGAAACAGTTTCTCCCATCATCCATAAAAGGGTTTCTCAGGAGTTGCACAAAAGAATACTGGATCCTTATTGGCAGCGGGATGATTACTGGTGGATGGGATTTACAGGCAAAGCCGTTAATAACTGGAATGCCTGGATCAATACCAATGTATTACAAACCGTTTTATTAGCAGAAACGGATACGGTAAAAATGGCACAGCTCGTCCGTAAAATATTCAGAAGTACGGATCATTTTTTAAATCAGTACCCGGATGATGGAGGTTGTGATGAGGGGCCGTCTTACTGGAGTATTGCCGGCGGTAAACTGGTTCGTTTACTGCAACTTGCCTATAGTATATCCGGCGGCAAACTAAACTGGTCAGATAACCGGTTACTGCACAGTTTGGGTACTTATATTTATCAAATGCATATAGCGGGTGATTATTTTGTCAACTTCGCAGATGCTACCCCCAGAACGGTGCCCGATCCCGGAAGTGTTTACCGTTTTGGCGAGATGTTCAAGGATGATCAGCTGAAACAGTTCGGCGCTTACCTCTTTGCGCAGAAACAGCATGCCATGCCGGCCAATAGTGTGGTTGATTTTTTAGAAACGGCAGATGTTTTTGCCGCCTTAACCGGAACTGCCGGAACAGCGCCGCTACCGGCTTCCTCTTTCCTGCCCAACCTGCAGGTGCTTACTGCAAGGGATCAGGCAGGATCTGCATCCGGTTTGTTTCTAGCTGTACAGGGCGGACATAACGGCGAAAGTCATAACCACAATGATATCGGTAATTTCCTGGTGTATGCAAACGGTAAACCGGTAATCATTGATGCCGGTGTGGGCACTTATACGGCGCAAACATTCAGTGCCGACAGGTATGAGTTGTGGAATATGCAGTCGCAATGGCACAATTGCCCCTTGATCAACGGTGTGATGCAAAAAGACGGGAAAGCCTATGGCGCTACCAATCTTTCCTATAAAGAGAACAAGGGGTTTGTTTCGATTGCCATGGACATAGCCACTGCCTACCCGCCAGCCGCTTTTGTAAAGAACTGGAACAGGCAATTCCTGTTTGATCAAAACAGGAATCGTGTGGTACTATCTGAAAAATACCTGTTTGAGAAAAGAACCGGGAAAACAAAGATCAGTTTCCTGAGCAGTTGTGAAGTGAAAAGGGATACCAACGGGAAGTTGATTTTTTATGATGATAGAGGCACCCGTGTATTGCAGTTACTCTATCACACAGGCGTTACGCTGGCAGAGATAGAAGAGAAATTACTGGACGATGAAAAGATGAAGAACTCCTGGGGTAAAAAAATATACCGTTTAACTTTTGTTATTGATGACAAACAGCTGGCTGGCGAAAACAGGTTCGAATTCACTCTTCCGCCTGGTAACTAAAACCTCACACCAGCATTAACAATACGATTTAGAAGTTTAATGAAGGTTCGCTTATGAAAAATTATTTGATATGGGCCATGGGCTTCCTGTTAACGCCATTGTTAGCCAATAGCCAGGCGGTTATTACGATTACGAATCCCGCACCTGTAACAAGAACCGGGGAACTGGTGTCTGTTGCCTGGAAAGAAGTATTGGCTGCCTACCCGGGTATTGATACCGCTTATTTTGCTGTTACCGACCCCGTAACAGGAAAACAGGTTCCTTATCAATTGGAATACAATGGAGAGAAAGCGGTTCAGCAACTGCTGCTCCAGGTTACCATTGCGGCCGGTGCCAAACAGGTTTTACAGATCAAAAAAGCCAAACCACAACCATTTCCATCCAAAACTTTCTGCCGCTATGTGCCGGAACGAAAAGATGATTTTGCCTGGGAGAATGACAAAATTGCTTCACGTGCTTATGGAAAAGCGCTGGAGAATACGAGTGAAGATGCCTATGGGTTTGATGTATGGGTAAAACGTACCGATCAACTGGTATTGGATCGGCGATACCGTATGGGCGACTATCACAATGATCATGGAGACGGGATGGATTATTACCATGTAGGGTTTTCTTTGGGGGCAGGAAATATCGCTCCCTATACAAATGATTCGATCTGGTATACCGGAAATTACCGTGGCTGGAAAATACTGGAGAATGGCCCGCTCCGTTCCACTTTTCAGCTGATATACGATGAGTGGAACGTAGCGGCACAGAAAGTAAGTGTGGTAAAAACACTGACCATCGATGCAGGCTCTCAACTGCATAAAGTAGAAGCCAGTTACCATTTTCAGAACACGCCTGTTTTACCGGTAGTGGTGGGTATTGTAAAACGTGACCAGCCGGGTATTACCTACTTTGATGAACAGAAAGGACTGATGGCTTACTGGGAACCCACAGATGCCAGCAACGGCACAACGGGTGTAGGTTGTCTGTTTACACAACCGGTAAAAAAAATACTGGTACAAAAAGGACAACTGCTTACTTTACTGGAAGCCCGGCCGGATAAACCGGTAACCTATTACCGTGGCGCGGCATGGGATAAAGCCGGTGAAATTACCAGTGCTGAACAATGGTTTGCCTACCTGCAGGCATTCCGGAAAAAACAAGAGTTTCCTGTGCAGATTACGATAAAAAAATCTTCCAGGTGAACTGATTGAGGGGAAGAACCGGTTTACATATTACGACAGGTCTGGTTCCTGTGAACTGAGATCTATCAAACAAAAAAATCTTTATGGCATCACGTAGAAAATTTATACGCTCCGCAGCACTTACTTCATTCAGCTTAAGTTCCGTGGATCTGTTGGCAGGCAGGAACAGCTCTCCGCAGAAAATCAAAAACAACCCGGTAGTTGTTTCTACATGGGATTATGGAATCAAAGCCAATGTAGGTGCCTGGGATATTCTGGGTAAAAATGGCCGGGCCCTTGATGCAGTAGAGAACGGGGTTAAAATTGCAGAAGCAGATCCTTTATGCCAGACGGTTGGGTATGGCGGTTTGCCAGACCGGGATGGTTTTGTTACACTGGATGCCAGTATCATGGATGAAGCCTATAACTGCGGATCCGTATCCTGCCTGCAGTATATCAAACACCCTATTTCAGTGGCCAGGCTGATCATGGAAAAAACACCGCATATTATGCTGGCCGGGGAAGGGGCTTTGCAGTTTGCACTGGCCAATGGGTTTGAAAAGATGGACCTGCTTACTCCCAAAAGCCGGAAAGACTGGATGGAATGGCTGAAATCATCGAAGTACTCACCAGAGATTAATATAGAGAACAGGAAATATTCAAAAGAAAATGATCCCATGCCCGGCGGACCTGAAAACCACGACACCATTGGTATGCTGGCGATGGATGCGTCGGGGAACTTAAGTGGTGCCTGCACTACCAGTGGTCTCGCGTATAAAATGCACGGGCGGGTAGGAGATTCTCCCGTGATAGGAGCGGGGCTGTATGTAGACAATGAAGCTGGTGCCGCCACCTCATCTGGTGTGGGCGAGGAAGTGATCCGTATGGTGGGTTCACATTTAGTGGTAGAGTACATGCGTTCAGGATCAGCACCTGCAGCTGCCTGCAAAAAAGCAGTTGAAAGACTGGTTAAGATGAACCCTGTAAAATGCAAGTCAATACAGGTCGGATTCCTGGCGCTCGATAACCAGGGTAACTATGGTGGCTACAGTATACAACCCGGTTTTACCTACGCGGTAAAAAGCCAAACGGTGGAACAGGTTTTTAAGGCAGATAGTTTTTATAAATAAGAAAATCACTTACATGAACCAACAGGCAATACTTGAAGTGTGTGCGTTTCATATCGACAGCTGCATCATAGCAGAAAGAGAAGGCGCTTACAGGGTAGAATTATGCGATAACCCTATTGAAGGCGGAACCACACCGAGTTATGGTACCATTAAACGGGTACGGGAGAAAATCTCCATTAAATTATATCCCATCCTGCGACCAAGATCGGGCAGTTATTATTATTCTGAGGAGGAATTTGAAATACTCACGAATGATATCAGGATCTGCCGGGAACTGGGCTGCGATGGCATTTCTGTGGGTATACAATTGATCAATGCGGAAATTGATAAAGAACGGTTTAAACAAATCGTAGCATTGGCCGGTCCGATGGGTGTAACCTGTAACCGGGTTTTTGATTGTGCACCCGATCCTTTTCAGGCATTGGAAGATATAATTGACTGCGGCTGTGAACGTGTACTCACATCCGGACTAAAAACAGCTGCACCGGATGCGGGCGAATTACTCGGCAAATTGGTACAACAGGCCGGTAGCCGCATCAGCATTATGCCGGGTGCAGGTGTTAATTCTGCTAACCTCGCCAAACTGAGAGCGGAAACAGGCGCAACCGAATTTCATTCTTCGGCCCGGAGAGTGGCAGCCAACCCTGTTACCTATATAAATAAGGAGGTAAGCGACTATGGCAATGTATATATTGCGGATGCTGCCGAAGTAAGGGCTATGGTGCAGGTACTGAAAGGATAAACTACCTACAAACAAATCGCATTAAACTATTTTCCATGACAAGATTTTTTTTTCCGTTTTTTCTTTTTATTTCCCTGTTATTACAACAGGTATCTCTTGCACAGGCTACTCCAAAAAATGGCCCAGGCAAAAAGCAAACAGAAAATATATTATCAGGAACCATCCCTCCCGATGAGATCAAAAGCCTGATGAAAAAAGTAGCCGACTGGCAACTGGCCAATCCTACCGGTAAAGAACTGAACTCCTGGGAGTATGGTCCATTTTATATTGGCCTGATGGCATTGTATCATACCACACATGAAAAAAAATACCTCGCAGCCATAGAAGCCATGGGCGAAAAAGTAAACTGGGAACCCCAGGCCCGTCCATACGATGCCAATGTACTTGCCATTTCGCAGGTATTTCTGGAACTGTACCAGTTAACCGGTAAAAAGGCAATCGTTGATAAGTCCCGTTTTGTGATGGATGCCCCTATGAAAAGAGAGCTGGTACCGGATATTAGTTTTGATAAGAATAAATACTGGTGGGAGTGGTGGTCGTGGTGCGATGCCCTGTTTATGGCGCCCCCGGCTCTGGCCCGTATGGCTGCTATTTTCAAAGAACCCAAGTATCGTGATTTTATGGTACAGGAATGGAAACGCACGGCCGCATATCTCTATTCGCCCAAAGACAGTTTATTCTTTCGCGATGATCGTTTCTTTACAATGAAATCAACCAATGGAGAAAAGATCTTCTGGTCGCGGGGTAACGGATGGGTATTGGGAGGGCTGGCCCGTGTAATGCAATATTTACCCAAGACCGATTCTGCCCGTCCATTCTTTGAACAGCAGTTCAGGGAAATGAGCTATAAATTAAAACGGATCCAGATGAAGAACGGATTCTGGAGCCAGAGTTTATTGGATCCCGAAAACTATCCGCAAAAAGAATCCAGTGGTACCGGCTTTTATGTATTCGCGTTATCATGGGGGGTGAACAATGGATTATTACCCCGCAATGAATTTTTACCGGTTATTGAAAAAGGCTGGGCCGCATTAACAGAATCGGTTCATACCAACGGTAAGCTGGGTTATGTACAGGAAGTAGGCGATTCTCCTACCAATGTAAAGTACGACGATTCAGAAACCTATGGTACCGGCGCTTTTTTACTTGCCGCATCTGAGTTGTATAAACTACTGGCGCCATCGGCAACAAAAGTTTCTGCTGATGTATATCCTGCTACGGATGACAGGTCTTTCACACTCAACATGCTGCTGAAAATAGCAGACCCGGTGTTGCTCCCGCTCAGTAAAGAAGAACTTACCGTACATTTTCCGAGGAAAGAATGGGAAACCAGGGAAAGCAATATCCAGACTTCTCCCCTGCAGGCATTTGGCCGTACCTTATCCGGTATGGCACCCTGGTTAGCATTGGGGCCGGATAAAACAGCAGAAGGTGTACTCCGCGCCAAATATAGCCGGATGGCCCAACAGTGCCTCGTGAATGCCACCAATCCCCGCTCGCGTGATTATATGTTCAAAGATGCTACGCAGGAAAGGATTGTACATGCGGCCTATATCGCTTATCCATTACTGATTGCTACCAGTCAGTTATGGGATCCGCTGACAACAGAACAACGCAAACAGGTGATTGCCGCGCTGAAAACCCACCGCAATTTCAAACCCAATGAAACCAACTGGCTGCTGTTCCCGGCATTGATCGAAGCCGCGATCTGGAAATTAACCGGCAGCTGTGATAAAAAACCGATCGAATACGCGCTTGCAAAACATGCAGACTGGTACCTGGGCGATGGCGTGTATGGAGATGGTCCGGATTTTCACTGGGATTATTACAACAGTTATGTGATACATCCTTTATTGCTGGAAGTATTACGCAACGCAAAAGAAATGGGTATGTCAGTTAACAAACTGCAGGCGCAGGCCATTGAACGCGGAAAACGGTATGCCGAAGTACTGGAGCACCTGATCTCACCCGAAGGTACTTTTCCTGTGATTGGCCGCTCTTCTGTATATCGCATAGCTGCATTACAGCAATTGGGATATATGGCTTTCCGGGAGAAAAAACTTCCGGCATCCTTAGATCCCGGCGCTACCCGTGCGGCTATTACCGCAGTAATCAAAAGAATGATGCTGGCACCGGGTACTTTTGATGAGAAGGGATGGTTAAATGCAGGCATCGTAGGCGAACAGGTAAATGCGCGGGATTATTACAATTACACCGGTGCGCTGTATATGTGTACCGTAGGATTGTCGCATCTCGGTATTCCTGCCCAGGACAGGTTCTGGACAGAAACCGCCGGAAAATGGACACAACAAAAAATCTGGAGCGGAGAAAATCTGGCAGATCAAAGCGTGTTTAAATAACGGTGAAAACGGAGGCTTAATTCCCCAATTTTTTCAGTTTCGTTTTATACTCTCTCGGGCTGGTTCCCGTTACCTTTTTAAAGGTCTTGGTAAAATTAGAAAAAGTATTAAACCCACTCTGGTAACACACTTCTGTTACATTGGAGTCATCTTTCATTAATTCCCTGCACGCATAACTGATCCTGATCTCGTTTACCACCTGAATAAAGGTTTTGGTATAGCGCTTCTTGAAATATTTACAGAAAGCGGCTTCATTCATACAAGCTACCGATGCTGCTTTGGCGAGGCTGATATCGCCGAGATAATTTGTCATGATGTATTCATACACCCTGTTCATCCTGTCGCTTTCGTTGTCTTTGGTTTTGGGTACATATCCATCATTCGATAATATCTCGAGCTCTTCAGAAACAGCGATCTCGTGAAGAATCTTCAGCAGCAGGGATATCCTGTCGGGTCCGGTAGCAGTAAGCAGCGATTGCATCAGTGATACCAGCTTGGTAAATGTATCGCCATAGATCCGCAGGCCATTGGCGGCTTTGTCGAGCAGTTTCCGTATCTGGTAGTTCTCCGGAAGATCAAATAATCTGATCCCGTTAAAATCTGAATCGAATTTCAGGATGATGGCTTGCACACCATCGTTCGGTACATCGCTGTCTTTGTCGTTATGCCAGTGATGCGGCAGGTTCTTACCGATCAGCACCATATCTGTATTTTCGAAACTGCGGATATTATTGCCAACGAACCTGGAACCTTGTCCTTTCAGGATGGCCGTTAACTCATATTCCTTATGAAAATGATAGGGCACACTGAAATGAGGGCTGATCCGTTCTTCAATAGAAAAAGAATGGTTCGGCGAAGAACTGTTTTTAATCAGAATCGGCTTCATGGGGGGCAGGCAATCGTTATTTCACTCCCAATGTAATAATTATTTCACACAATCATCACATGGTTCTGCTTTGTATATGTGTTTGATGCGCTATCCGGAACGCCTGTTGGCATCCCCTTTTTTTTCAGCCGGATCTCAGGCAAATATTGTATTCATTTTTGCAAATTAAGAAGCCGGTCTTTCTGGCAAACATGAGTTTATTTGCTAAGAAGGTTGGAGCCCCGGCGTGTATACTGAAACCGGGAATTCCTGCTTTAACTGAATGGTAGATCCCGATACGGACCCCGGATAAAAATGGAAACTACCCGCACTGAAATATTACATACACTGATTAATCAAGTTTTCTGCCAAACACGAGAAACGAATGAAAGGATTAAAACAAAGATTACAAAAAGGAGAGATACTGATCGGAACATTTTTAAGCCTGGGAAATCCTGTTACTACTGAAATTGTAGGCAATGCAGGATTTGATTGGGTGGTCGTAGACCTTGAACATGGCGTGGGCTCTGAGGGCGATGTGGTGCACCAGTTAATGGCTTTGAGGAATAGTAATGTATTTGCCATCATCCGCGTAGAAGGATATCAGCGCCAGCGTGTTCACCGCGTGCTTGATCTGGGTGCAGATGGTATCATGTTCCCCAGAATTGAAACAGCAGCAGAAGCGGAACTCTCGGTAAAAGCCATGCAGTATCCACCGGAAGGTAACAGGGGGGTTGCCAAAATGATCAGGGCTACCAGATATGGGGATGATTTTGATGGTTACCGGGAAACTGCCGCAGAAGAATTGCTGGGAGTTATCCAGATTGAAACACGCGAATCTTTACAACATCTCGATGCCATTGCCAATACACCGGGTGTAGATGTATTGTTTATCGGGCCATCAGACCTGTCGATGGCACTGGGTATTTTTGGCCAGACAGACCATCCGTTGTTTGTTAAAACAATCGAGCAGATCATCAAAGCCGCAAAAGATGCCCAAAAGCAGGTGGGTATACTGCTCTCAGATCCGGCCGATGTGAAAAAGTATAGTGAGATGGGCATACATTTTATAGCCTGTGGTACCGATGCCGGTTTTTTGAGCAAAGGGGCCCAGCAAACTGCCGGAGCCATGCTGAAAGCCATCAGTTTTTCCTAAACGAGCATTTACCTTATTCATTAAAAAAAACAAGTGGGAAATAATATCGGGTTCATTGGACTTGGCATCATGGGAAAACCGATGGCGGTTAACCTGATCAGGGCAGGGTATCAACTCTCTGTTTATGATATCAACCAGGATGCATTGAATGATCTTGCGCAACGGGGTGCCGTGATAGCAAAGTCGCTGCAAGACCTGGCGGCTAACAGTGATATCATCATCAGTATTCTCCCTGATTCGCCGCAGGTAAAAGAAGTGACCATGGGTAAGGATGGACTGTTGGCCGGGCTGAGTTCCGGTAAACTTTTTATCGACATGTCTACCATTGATGCCGCCACAGAAATCGAGATACACGAAACATTCAGGCAGATAGGCGTTGATACATTGGATGCGCCTGTTTCCGGTGGACAGCCAGGTGCTGAATCTGCTTCGCTTTCGATCATGGCAGGAGGTAGTAAAGCCGCTTTTGAACGGGCCGTTCCGGTATTTCAGGCATTGGGAAAAAGAATCAGTCACATGGGTGATATCGGTTCAGGACAGATCACCAAATCCTGCAGCCAGATTGCTACGGCCCTGGCAACCCAGGGTGTGATTGAGGCTTTTACACTGGCAAAAAAAGCTGGGGTAGATCTTGTTAAAGTGCGGGAAGCATTGCTGGGAGGTTTTGCAGAAAGTAAAGCGCTCTCCATCACCGGTGATAAAATCATCCGGGAAGATTTCTCTCCCGGCTTTAAGTTGAAGCTGTACACGAAAGATTTGCGGATTGCACAAAATGCGGCCAGTAGTTACTCGCTTTCATTACCGGGAACACAACTGATGTTCCAGGAAATGGAAACGCTTTTGCAGGCCGGTAAAGGCGAACTGGATTTTAGTGCATTGATACAGGTACTGGAAAATAACTAAGTCTAAAATTTTTTATATGAAGGATCTGCCAAAAGTATTTATATCAGAACCTATCAATGCAAAAGGCATGGAAATGTTGCAGGGGAAGGCTGACATAGTAATAGCCCCTGATACCCGCAAAGAAACGGCCCTGGCCCTGATAGGCAAGGCAGACGCTGCCATTTTGCGAGCAACCACGATCTTCGACAAAGAAGTGATTGGGGAAGGGGTGAATTTAAAGACGATCGTAAGAACCGGGATCGGCGTAGATAATGTGGATCTCAAATTTGCCGGAGAAAAAGGGATCTATGTGTGTAACACTCCCGGAACCAATGATGAAACAGTAGCTGAACACGCGGTGGCAATGATACTGGCTTGTGCCAAACAGATCATCCTGATGGACAAAGCCGTGCGGAACCAGCAATGGAAAGAACGTTTCTCGCCAAAGCAGATCGATATCAGGAACAAAACAGTGGGCATTATAGGGTATGGCCATATCGGGCTCGCTACGGCCCATTTCTGCAGGTGCCTGGGTATGCAGGTGATCGCCTATGATCCGTTTATCTCCCAGGCAGGATTGGACACCTGCTTTACAAACGATATAGAAGTGATTTTTGCAAAGTCCGACTTTGTCAGTCTACACTGCCCATCCACTCCGCTCACACATAAATTCATCGGAACCCAATACCTGAACCTGATGAAGAAAACGGCTTACCTGATCAACACTTCGCGCGGAGAACTGATTGATGAACCAGCCCTTGTAACGGCATTGGCCGAAAACAGGATAGCAGGTGCGGCACTGGATGTGTTTAAAGAAGAACCGCTGGCTGCCGACAGCCCGCTTCTTCATTTCCCAAATGTGATCCTGTCTCCGCATGTGGCAGGCTCAACCAAAGAATCGAATGAACGCATCGCCATCGCAGCCGCGCAGGCGGTACTCGACACTTTTAACGGACAGGTTCCTTTAAATATCTGTAACCTCGACTATTTACCCGAAGCACAAAAACTGAAACAGTTTGCATGACAGAATATTTCCAGGTAGCGGCGTATGAGGTTCCCGTCAGGTACAAACCTGATGTATGCATCATTGGAGCCGGGCCTGCGGGAGTGGCTGCTGCCGTTGCAGCGGCACGCCAGAACTTATCTGTACTGCTGATTGAAAAATATGGATTCAGCGGCGGGGCCACCGTTGCTGGCCTGAGTGGAACCATCTGCGGATTATTCAGCAGCGGACCAAAACCCGAACAGATCGTATTTGGTTTTGCCAATGAATTTTACACACGATTAAAACAAAAAAACGGCGTGTCCAATCCGGTACCCTTTGGTAATACCTTACTGGTACCGCACGACAGCCTTCGCTGGAAAGAGATCGCAGATGGGTTGTTACAGGAAGGTCATTGCAACATTTTATACCACACCCGTTTTCTGCAGGCATTTACAGATTACCAGGGCCGGATCACTTCTTTGTTAGTAAAGGGACAAGAAGGCCAGTTCGTTATTAAGCCAGGGTTTGTTATAGACGCATCGGGAGATGCCGAAGTGGTTCATAGCATATCCGGCCCTACTTTTTTGGGTAATAATGGCGTGGTGCAAACGCCAACCATGATCTTTAAAATGGGGAATGTAGACAACCATCTTTTTCAGCAGCTAAGTCCCGCGCAGCTGAATCAAAAAGTAAAAGAAGCTGCTCTCTCCGGTGCCTATCAACTGCCAAGGCATCATGTATATGTGTTCCCGCTGCCTAATTCGGGCGAAGTGCTTTGTAATATGACCAAGATCACTTACCCCGATGGCCGGATCCCGTTGGGAATAGATTCTGCCGACCTCAGTTTTGCAGAAATAGAGGGCAGAAAACAGGCCCGCGAATATGCGCGCTTCCTCATCAACGAAATACCCGCTTTCCGAAATGCTTACCTGTCTGATACAGGAGCGCAGGTAGGCATCAGGCAAACCCGTTCCATTCTCGGAAAAGGTAAACTGCTGAATGAAGATGTGATGCAGGCACGGAAAAATAAAAACGCCATTACACATTCTGCATGGCCCATGGAGATTCATAACACAGGAGAAGTAACCATTGTTCAGCTGGAGAATGACTACTACGATATTCCATTCGAAACCCTGGTTCCGCAAAATGCCACCAATTATCTCGTAGCCGGCAGGTGTATGTCGGCCGAGCATGAGGCACTGGCTTCTGCCCGGGTTACGGCCCAGTGTTTCGGAATGGGTTATGCGGCAGGAGCTGCCTGTGGTTTAATGCTGCATGAAAAACAGGAAGCAAAGAACCTGGATGGAGTGATGGTAAAACAATGGATGAAACAACAGCATTTAAAAGATACACATGAACCATAAGCTAAGAAGCAATTTTGAAGAAGGAAGTACCCGCTGGGCCGTTCGCAGGGCGCAATGGATAGCCATGGGCATTCCTGAAGCGGATTTTGAGAAACCCAAGATCGCCATCATCAACTCTTCTTCAGGACTCTCTGTCTGTTACCAGCACCTGGATGAAATGTCTGTACTGGCACAGCAGGCTGTAAAAGAAGCCGGTGGACTGGCTTTCGAGATCAACACCATTGCACCTTCAGATTTTGTAACATCTGCCGGGAAAAAAGCACGTTACCTCATGCCCACCCGCGACCTGATGGTGAATGATATTGAAGTGATGATGGAAGGAGCCGTACTGGATGGAATGATCCTGCTCTCCTCCTGCGATAAAACCACCCCCGCTCATATCATGGCGGCAGCCAGGTTAAATGTTCCCGCGATAGTTGTTCCCTGTGGATACCAGCTGGGTGGTAATTGTAACGGCAAAGTGGTGGACATAGAAGAAGTGTATAAAGGAGTGGGTACTTTGCTGACAGGAAAAATGACACTCGATGATATGAAAGACTGGACCCGCTGCGCCATCCAGGGTCCCGGTGTTTGTGCGGGGTTGGCAACGGCCAATTCCATGCATTGTATGGCGGAAGCGATGGGGATGGCACTGCCACAAACTACCCCGGTACGGGCGGGTAGCGATCGTTTAAAACAGATCATCAGAACCGCAGGGGCTAAGATCATAGAATTGGTTGAACAGGATCTGCGGCCCAGGGATATTCTCACCAAAGAAGCTTTTCAGAATGCGGTAAGGGTGGCCATCTCTATCGGGTGTTCTGTAAACACCGTGCGACATCTTGCCGCTATTTCTGTAGAAGCGGAACTGGATCTGGATATTGTAAAAATGTTTGAAGAAGAATCTGCCGGGTTTTCCCTCATCACACAGATCAGGCCCAATGGCCCCGATCGTATCGAAGACCTTGACAGGGCCGGTGGAACCAACGCGGTGATGCACAGGCTGCAATCACAACTGAATACCGGTGTACTAACGGTACAGAATACAACACTCTCGGCTATTCTCAGCAAAGAAACTGTGATTGATGAAACGATCATCCGGAAAACAACGGATCCCTTCCGCAAAGAACCCGGGCTGGTCATCATCCGCGGTAATGTGGCGCCATCAGGCGCTATTGTGAAACTTTCGGGAATTGATGGGGCAAACCGTATTTTTAAAGGGCCGGCAAGAGTGTATGAAGAGGAAGACCTGGCCATGCAGGAACTGGCCAAAGGAAATATTGTAAAGGGAGATATTGTGGTTCTGCGGATGATGGGACCTGTTGGCGGACCGGGTACTGTTTTTGCCTGTAGTTTTATGGCCGCACTGAGTGGGGCCGGACTGGCAGATACAGTAGCGGTGGTAACCGATGGAGAACTTTCGGGATTGAATAAAGGAATCACCATCGGTCAGGTGATGCCCGAAGCAGCCTGTGGCGGACCACTGGCCATTATTGAAGAAGGAGACAGTATATTGATTGATCTCGATAACAGGAAAATAGACCTGCAGATTCCGGAAGCGGAATATCAAAACAGGATGCGCAACTGGCAACCCAAACAACGCAAACTGGAAAATAACTGGCTGAAATTTTATGCTGATAATGTAATGCCGATAGAACAGGGAGCTGTATTTGGCAGGAGGAATTAAAACGTATGTACACAGAATTGAATGGCAAACCGGAAAGGGTGATTGTATTCCTGATAGACGGGCTTCACTGGAAAGCGCCGGGCAAACTGGTTATGCCGGTGTTTAAGCAGTTGATAGAACAGGGAACCTATATCGAAAAATCGTACATGATCGTTCCCCATCATCCCACTATTGGCGAATATGGTCGCATCCATACGTCTTCATTTCCCAACCCAGTATTACAGGAAGGCACGCTCTTCATCAACCCCGCCAATAAAATGCTGCAGGAAATGTTTGTGCCTGCCGGTACCACCGCTTTTATTGCCAATACCAAAGCGTATGTTTCTGTAAGCAGGGGCTTTGATATCAATATCCATGAACCCGCCCTGTCTGATGAAGAAGTGGTGAACCGTAGTATGGAACTGCTGCAACAACAGGAGATCCGCTACAGCAGAATACACCTGCAAACACCCGGTAACGAGGGGCGTTACCTCTCGGCCACATCTCCCGATCAACCTTATTACCGGAATATCTGGGGCGAGGGATCTCCTTATGTAAGGGCTGTGGAACAGGCAGACCGTTTACTCGGTAAACTGATCGATGAGCTGAAGAAAACCGGTAAATGGGAATCAACCCTGCTGGTGGTAACTTCCGATCATGGACAATCTGAACAGGGCTGGCATCCGATGATAGATGAAGACAGTGTAATGACACCGCTGGTATTTGTGGGACCCTCTGTTGCAAAAAACAGGGTACTACCTTATTTCGAACACACAGATCTTTCACCCACCATAACCGGGCTGATGGGGATTGAACCACCCAACACAGGAGGCGGGGCGGGTGTGTTTATCAAAGAAGTATTGTCTGCAACAGACGCAGCAGGTTTTACCCATCCCCGTTATATACAGACCCTTAACCGGCAACTGAATGCCTATAATGCCCTGCGGGCAAGGATCATGATAGCCGGGGAAAAAGATGTGTATTTCTCGAGCCTGATCAGTTACCTCGAAAATGAATTACTTACCCCTGAACCGTTTTACCATCACGACAGGTTCCTGGAATGGGAGCGGGCGGGTAATACACAACACCTGATTGAGGTGAACGATCAGATCCTGGAACAGATGCGTGATGAACTTACCAAATTGGAAAAGACAAACGGATAACCATTTTATTACAGCCATACGCTAAAAAGACTGACCATGAAGCCAACAGATTTGTCTGATCCACAGAAAAGCAACACAGGAAATTTTCGATGGGTGGTAGTGGTACTTTTGTTTTTTGCCACCACTATTAATTATATAGACAGGCAGGTGATCGGGTTATTAAAACCCACGTTGGAAAAAGAATTTAACTGGTCAGAAACCGATTACAGCAGAATTGTGATGGCGTTTTCGCTTACCTATGCCATCGGCTTATTATTCTTTGGACGCATCATTGATAAAATCGGCACCAAACTGGGATATGCCATTTCCATTATATGCTGGAGTATTGCCGCCATGCTGCATTCGCTCGTAAAAAGTACTACGGGATTTGTATGGGTAAGGGCTGGCCTGGGCCTGGGAGAGTCGGGCAATTTTCCGGCGGCCATCAAAGCTATTGCAGAATGGTTTCCTAAAAAAGAAAGGGCACTGGCTACCGGGTTATTCAATTCAGGGGCAAGTATCGGCGCCGTAATAGCGCCCATCATGGTTCCGCTGATCCTGGCGGCCTATGGCTGGAAAGAAGCGTTCCTGATTACCGGTGCACTCGGTTTTATCTGGCTGATTTTCTGGCTGCTTTTTTATGAGGTGCCCTCCCGCAAGAAAGGACTCACCCGCATAGAATATGATCATATTCACAGCGACCAGGAAGAAACGGGAGAACAGGGGAGCACTATCAGGTGGATAGAATTGCTCGGACTCAGGCAAACCTGGACCTTCATCACCGGCAAATTCCTGACCGATCCCATCTGGTGGTTTTTCCTGTTCTGGTTACCGTCTTATTTTTCATCCACTTTTGCGTTAGACCTCACCAAACCAAGCCTGCAACTGGGAGCCGTTTACCTGGCCACTACTGTGGGAAGTATCGGCGGCGGATACCTTTCATCGCGAATGATCAAAAAAGGCTGGCCGGTTTTTAAGGCAAGGAAAACCACCCTGCTCATAGCGGCGCTCTGTGTAATACCCATTATATCTGCGAGGTATGCCACCAATATCTGGATGGCGGTTGGATTAATCAGCCTGGCTGCTGCCGCCCACAATGCCTGGAGCGCCAATATATTTACGGTAGCTTCCGATATGTTCCCTAAAAAAGCATTGAGCTCCGTGATAGGTATCGGGGGTATGGCGGGCTCGGTAGGGGGCATCCTGTTTCCGATGCTGGTGGGCTATTTGCTGGATCTCTATAAACTGAAAGGAAATATCACTACCGGCTACAACCTGCTGTTCCTGATCTGCGGTTGCGCTTACCTGCTGGCATGGCTCATCATTCATTTTCTCACACCCCGTATGGAGCGGGTGATAGTGAAAGGGTAGATTGTGTAAATGAACTCGTAAATGTATTCAGCAATCGAGGAGGCTGCTTATCATTGTCCAAAATAAGAAAGACTTGATTTTAGGACGGATAGAAATTAGACTCGAAGGAGTTAATTTTTAACCGTTAAATATGAAAAGCAAAGTTTGTCCGAGACACAGATCGTGTCAATTTTAAAGCAGTATGAAGGCAGCCAAGAGGCTGTGGATGTATGCCGAGTTAATGTGGGATCATCAGTTAGCCAAACACATCATCGAAAATAAGTTATAGAGCCCTGTCAGAAGAGAGAACTGGCAGAAGGTGTGGTTCTGGAAGAAAAAGTGAGTGTTGGCAGGGCTTGCCGGGTTGTATCGCTGCATAGAAGTGTTTGGTGCTATCAAAGTCAGAAAGACGATTCTGAAGTAATTGCCAAGTTGCAGTCTTATGTTGAACGGTACCAGATCCGCGGTTTTGATGATTACTATGGCAAGATCCGTAACGAAGGATTAGGCTGGAGCAGTAATCGTGTTTTGCGCATGTATCGTGAGCTTGGTCTGGGACTTAGAAGAAAACATAAGCGTTGGCTTCCTGCAAGGATTAAACAGCCGTTAGAACAACAAGAAAACCCTTGGAAAGGTTAAGTAAAACAAGGTAGCTGCAAATTTTTTACAATTACATTTTACCACATTTTGGTACAAATTTTATCAATTAAGATTTTATCTTTGTACTCACCAAGGCAGAAAAATAGGTGACCCATTCGGTGACACTAAATCTTGCGAGTTGTAATTGGTTGAAAATCATATTCATAGAGAGAAAGGTTTGTGAGCCTTCCTCTCTGCAAAAGCCGGTCAATCTGACCGGCTTTTTTGTATTCCTGCCCAACATACATGATCTGTCCATTAGATTTCAACCGCGACAGCGGATCGCTAACCGGTGTATAGTAAGGTCAAACTATACTATGCGATTGTAGCAAACTTTCCCCAGCGTAATCCCTAATTCGAGGGATATAAGTAAAAAAATTGAATTAACCATCTGAATAATAGAATGTTACGTATGTATTGAGGCGTCCTATTCGTTGTTTAATTTCTTTAAACTCGATACAGGCGGGCATTCCAGCCATTTGTTAATACGCAGGTAACATTGGGGTAACAATTTGATAACATGACGCGAGCACCTTTGCATCATTAAAATTATCGTTCCGTGAAGAAAATTGCTACCCTGGTCCTTCTTGCTTTTTTATCCCTCTCTGTGGCTGCTCAAAAGGCCAAAGTGGCCGGTAAGGTATCTAACAGCAAAAATGAAGGTCTGGCAGGCGTTACCATCCGCATCTCCGGCGCCATCACCGGTACCATCAAGTCGGATGTGGACGGTAGATTCTCTTTCAATGCCGAATCCGGGAAAAAATATTCGCTCACTTTCTCTTATGTAGGTTATAAGGACAAAGAGGTGAATGATATCGCCCTCACTAACGCATCAGAGGAAGAGACCGTTAACGTGATCCTGGAAGAAGCCGGTAAGGCCCTGGAAGCCGTTACGGTAAAAGCTTCGGCACGTAATACCAGCGCCAGGGGCGAAACCATTAACGCACTCATTTCTTACCAGAAGAATACCTCGGCCGTAGCACAGGTGATCTCCGGCGAAGCCATCAAGCGGTCGCCCGATAAAAATACCAGCGAAGTGCTGAAAAGGGTTCCCGGTACTTCGGTACAGGAAGGTAAATACCTGATCGTTCGTGGTCTGGCCGACCGTTATAACCAGGCCATGCTGAACGGCGTACTGCTCACCAGCACCGAACCCGACAGGAAAACCTTCTCTTTCGATGTGTTCCCTGCACCTATGATCGACAATATCATCATCAACAAAGCTTTTGTTCCCGAATTGCCCGGTGAGTGGGCGGGAGGTCTGGTGCAGGTGAATACCAAAGACATCCCTTCCAGCAATTTCTTTACTGTTCAGCTGGGTACCGGTTTCAATACCCAGACCGCAGGGTCTGATTTTTACCAGTACCAGGGCGGTAAACTGGATTTCCTGGGTTTTGACGATGGTACCCGTGGCCTGCCTGCCAGCATGCCCACCAAATCTGTGTTCAACAGTCTCGACCAGACACAAAAGACCGAATTGGGCAAACAGTTCCCGAATATCTGGGGCACCAATAAGAACGCCGCTAACTTTTTCCCGGTAACCAATAAGTCCTTCCAGGTAAGCGGTGGATTTAACAGGAACCTGGGCAGCAGCAGCAAACTGGGCGTGGTATTGGCACTCACCTATAACCAGAGTTTCAAAAGGACCAATTTCGAGAACCGCCTGTACTCCATCAACGGAGGAACGGCCAGCCTGAACTTTGATTATTACAACGATAAATACAGCCAGGATGTATTATGGGGTGCACTGGGTAATGTGACCCTGCAACTGGGCGCTAATCATAAGATCTCCTGGAAATCGATCCTGAACGTAAACGCAACCGATTATACCACCAAACGTACCGGTAAGGATTTTGAGAACGATCCCATCAATGGTGAGAATATCCGCGCAACAGAGCTGGCGCTGAAATCCAATACCTTCTTCAATACACAGGTGACAGGAGACCATAACCTGCCAGCCCTGAAAGCCAAGTTCCACTGGTACGGCAGCTTTAACATCCTTGACCAGTATATTCCTGACCAACGTCGTATCCAGTACAACCAGAACGTGGTGGTGCCGGGTTCTCCTTACCTGTTGCTGGTATCGGCCTCTAAGACCTCACAGCGCAGCGGTAGCCGTTACTTCGGATTCCTGAGCGATTATGTATATACAGCCGGTGGTGATATTGCCAAGAATTTCACCATGGGCGGTCGCACACAATCTGTAAAACTGGGTTACCTGTTACAGGTGAAAGACCGTTTGTTCGACTCCAGGCCTTTCTCTGTTTACCTGCCGATCGATAATCCTTCTTTGCGTTTGCTGAGTGAGGACCAGGTGTTCAGTCCGCAGAACTACGGTACCGGTTTCGATAACAAATTTGCCTTCAACGAGATCTATGGCGATCAATACCGTTATATGGCCAACACCATCCTGAACGCAGGTTTCCTGCAGTTCGATAACCAGTTGGGCCGCCAGCTGCGTGCTACCTGGGGACTGCGCTGGGAGAATTTTGATCAGCTCGTAGGAAGTGTTAACCAGAAAGACCCACGACATGTACATACCCAGGTAAATGACTTTTTACCCGGTGCCAATTTTACCTATAAGTTGAATGAGCAGACCAACCTGCGTCTCTCCGGTTCACAGACCGTGATCAGACCAGAGTTCCGTGAGTTGAGTCCCTTCGCGTTCTTCGATTTTGACCTGGGTGCCACCACTACCGGTAACAAGGACCTGCAGCGTACCAAAGTGACCAATGCCGACCTGCGTTACGAGTTCTACCCAAGAGCGGGTGAACTGTTCACCGTAGGCGTGTTCTATAAGTACTTCAACAAACCCATCGAGTTATACTTTAACCAGACAGGCGCCGGAAGTTCCAGCACTTTCAACTACATCAATGCCGATAAGGCCTCAGGTTATGGTGTGGAACTGGATCTCCGCAAGAAATTGGATGTAGTGGCAGATGCTTTGCGCAACTTCACTTTCCAGGGTAACTTCTCTTATATCTATAACCGTGTTACCAGTGAAGGTACCAACCTCGATCGTCCCATGCAGGGCCAGAGTCCTTACCTCATCAACGCCTCTTTACAGTACGATGTAGAGAAGTACGGGATCAGCACCACTTTATTGTTCAACCAGATCGGCCGCCGTATTCTGTATGTGGGTAGTAACGAATACCCTCCGGTATGGGAGAACCCGCGTGCACTGATCGATCTCCAGATCGCCAAAAAAGTGCTGAAGAGGAAAGGAGAGCTGAAACTGAATATCTCAGACCTGCTGAATCAGGTGGCCTACTACTACCACGACCTGAATAACAACGGTAAGTTCGATAAAGGCGGGGCAGATGCCATTTCCATAGCCCGTAAATACGGAACCAATGTGAGCCTTTCATTCTCTTACAGTATCAAATAAAATAAAGCCAACAAGTAAACGCTATAAAAACACAAACATGAAAAAGTTACTTATCCTGATTACATCGGTGGGATTGCTCGCAACCAGCTGTCGTAAGATCGAAGTGGACGGTGGAACAACCACTACCACCACTCCGTCTCCTACAGCAGAGAATACCATCCTGGAGGGTCGTATCATCAACAACCTTACCCTGAAAGCAGCGTATACCTACAAGCTGCGCGGACTGGTATATGTGACCAACGGGGCCATCCTGACCATCGAGCCGGGAACCAAGATCGTGGGTGAGAACGGAAGGAACGGCTGTCTGATCATTACACGAGGTGCCAAGATCATCGCAGACGGTACACCCGATAAACCGATCGTATTTACATCAGAAGCGCCTACACCACAGCGTGGCGACTGGGCCGGCCTGGTTGTCCTGGGTCAGGCACCCAATAACTCTTCTTTCAATGGTGTGGATGGTATAGGTGAGATAGAGGGTGGTATCAATAACAGTGATGGCCTGGGTCTGTATGGACTGGGCGCTACTTCCTCCAACCTGGCCGATAACAGCGGGATCCTGCGTTATGTAAGGATCGAATATGCCGGATACGCTTTCCTGCCCGATAAGGAGATCAACGGTTTGACCCTGGGTGGTGTGGGTAACCAGACCATTGTTGACTATGTACAGGTATCGTATGCCAATGATGACTCATTCGAGTGGTTCGGCGGTTCTGTTAACTGTAAACACCTGATCTCATTCCGTACACTGGATGATGACTTCGATACCGATAACGGTTTCAGCGGTAAGGTACAGTTCGGTATCTCCCTGCGTGATTCCGCTATTGCAGATATCTCCAAGAGTGAGGCTTTTGAAAGCGATAACGATGCGAATGGTTCAGACAGGACCACTTTCATGACAACCATCCCGGTAAGTGCGAACAATCCGGTAGCCATCACTCCTACAAAAACCAATGCGGTGTTCAGTAATATGACACTGATCGGACCTAAAGAAACAGCCAATTCAAAAGGAAATAGCCTGTTCCTGGCCGGTGCCCAGATCCGCAGGAACTCTGAGCAGAGTATCATGAACTCTATCTTCCTGGGTTGGAACGGTGGTTCCGTGAATGGCTTACTGATCGATGCCAGTAAAGGAGCACCTACAGACAAGAACCTGGATCCTGCCGGTGGTCTGAACTTCAGGAACAATATCATTGCAGGTGTCACCACCAATGCGGTAAGTTATGCGGCAAGTGCAACAGCGCCAACCGGTGCTACCAAAGCCACTATTACCGATTGGGTGAATACGACCGCTTATGGTAACGTATTACTGGCTAACAATACAGATGCCGGTCTGACAGCGCCATTCAATTACAGTGCGCCTGATTTCAACCCAAGCTCTGCTACTGCAGCTGCTGCGACCGGTGCTGATTTCAGCAGTGCTAAATTAAAGACCTCTACCACTGGTAAACCTGACTTCACCGCGGTATCTTACAAGGGAGCCTGCGCCGTAGGCGATACCTGGTGGAAAACCTGGACCTCTTTTAAATAAGGAATTAATATCCTATCGAAGCCGCTCCGGATCATCGGGGCGGCTTTTGTATACCAGTAGTTCTATAGTTTTGTAACAGAAAATCAGCTAACATGAACATCATCAGGAACAGTGTTTTCGCAATGCTTTTTTTGTTAACGGCCTGCCAGGGCGGTAACCAGGAAGAAGCACAAAAAGAAGAAAGTAAAACGACTGATACAGTGAAAATGGCTGAGTCCATCCGCACCAACCTTTCTTACCTGAACGACTACAATGCGCTTGAGCAGTTGTTCACAAACGATAACTGGCTCATACCCGGTGCCAAGGACAGCAGTTATCTCTATGTAAGTAGACTGGGTAATTATGTGGTAAAGACCTATGCCTACCAGTTGGTAAAAGGAGATTCTGCTCATGTGCAGTATGCTTCCATCCAGACGGAAAAAGATCAATTGGTATGGCAGTTCAATGGACAGCAACTATACCTTACCAGCGCTACCCGTGCCCGGGCAGTATTTGCCGTTGTAGGTGCCGATTCGCTGAAGTATGAATTTGTGCGACTGGATGATAACAAGATCAGCCTTACCTATCCCGATAAGAAAAAAGTGGTGATGAAGAAAATGCTCCAATTCAGCCTCTTCCTTGCCCGCAGCCGTTACGATTTTACCAACGGAACCAGGTATGCATTTGATACTACGCAGTTTAATAGGAAGAAGGGGTAGGGGAGTGAGTAGTCAGTAGTGAGTGGGTAGTAGTGAGTGAGATAATGGACAATGGTGAATGGTCAATTGTCAATTGTCAATTGTCAATGAGACTGTTGCTACTTATTGCCCATTCACCATTCACAACTGCCACTCCCTACTCACCACTAACCACTCACGATTCACGACTCACGACTCACGTCTTCCTCCCTCACCAATTCTTCATATGCTCGGGAACGATCCTTTCTGCTTTGGGGGTGGGTTTGTTTCTCCAGTTGGGGTCGTATTTAACGAACCAGCTAAGCCAGAGTATCCTGGATAAACGCATCAATACCGGTTGCAGTATCAGGAGGATGGTGAATGCGGTTCCCATCCAGTAGAATATGCGGTTGTCGTCGATGGAGAAAGTGACGCCGATCAGTACTTTCCAGGCAACGAAAGTGGCTACCAGTACGGCAATGCTCAACGCATAGCTGACATAACCGGTCCCGTAATAAAATCCCACTTCTATCTCGGTGGGCTGTCCGCAAACCGGGCAGTGTTCATGCATGCGGATACTGTTCTTCTCGTAGGCACTGTTTTTCTCAAAAACCTTCCCCTCGCGGCACCTGGGACAACGGTTGCCGAGTATACTGGTCAGGTAATACCTTTTCTTCTTCTCTGGCATATACTTTCTGTTGATTAAAATGCAAAGGTACTGAATTGCAACGGGGAACCTGACAATCTGAGCATCCGTTCATGAAATCGAATTAAAAACGCGCCTTTGCGCCTTAGCGAGATTTTTTGTACGCTACGGCGCAAAGGCGCGGCTAGAGAACAGCAGTTAGGATTTGCGAATAGGTAATTTTTTTACGCGGGTAATATCTTCTCCATCTGCATACTTCTGGAGCCTTTGATGAGAAAATGGGTATGCTCAAAACCCTGCCCGGCAAACCATTGGGCTGCGGCAGCCGAATCGGGGAAGAAGATAAAACCGTGATCGGTCTTACTGAAATCACCACCCACCAGTACCACCTGTTTCCAGGGATGTTGTTTGATCAGCTGTACAATGGCTTCGTGTTCGGCCACGCTTTGTTCACCCAGTTCCATCATGCCGCCCAGCATCAGCACTTTGTTGTCCGCCGGGATCTTTGCGAAGTTCTCGATGGCGGCCTTCATACTGGTCGGATTGGCGTTGTAGGCATCCAGTACAATGGTATTGGTCCCTCTTTGCACTAACTGGGAGCGACTGTTAGAGGGGGCATACTGTTCAATGGCCGCTACGATCTTTTCTTCCGGAACGGAAAAGTATTTGCCGATCACTACGGCGCAAAGGATATTGGGCAGGTTGTAATCGCCCACCAGTTGTGTTTTGATGGTACGGGGCTGCGCAAATCCCTGCGTTACGGTTACTTCCAGGAAGGGTTCATTGGCTTGTACCTGCCCCTGCACCTGTCCCTGGCTTTGGCCATACTGCACAATATGCGGTACGGACCGGCTCATGGTTTGCAGGTAATCGTAGTCGGCATACACAAATGCCGTCCCATCGTGTACAGAGAGGAAATCGTATAACTCACCTTTCCCTTTTCTTACTCCTTCTACACCGCCGAAGCCTTCCAGGTGTGCCTTGCCGCAGTTGGTGATCACGCCATGTGTAGGCTCGGTATAAACGCAATAACCGGCTATCTCTTTCTGGTGATTGGCGCCCATCTCTATCACGGCCATTTCCGCATCGGGATGCACACTTAGCAGGGTAAGCGGTACGCCAATATGGTTGTTCAGGTTACCCTGTGTGGTATAGGTCTTGTAATGCGAGGAAAGAACCGCATAGATCAGCTCTTTGCTGGTGGTTTTTCCATTGCTGCCGGTGATGCCGATAAAAGGTATGGTAAATTGACGGCGATGATAATGGGCCAGCTCCTGTAAGGTCGCTAATGTGTCAGCCACCCTGATCAGCCGGTTGTCCGAGGGATCCACGTCCTCGTCCACTACCGCATAGGCCGCACCCGCTTCCAGCGCCTGTTTGGCAAACCGGTTGCCATTAAAATTGGGTCCTTTCAGCGCAAAGAAAATATCCCCCTGCTTCAGTTTTCTCGTATCTGTCTGCACGGAAGGATGCTGTTGGAAGATCTTGTATAATTCAGCTATGTTCACAGTAATTATTTTAATGGATCAAACTTATTTAATATTGGTGAATTAGCGCATTAGCGGATTAGCGAATTGGCGGATCAGTACATGGACGCATTGGTTCCACTCATTCGCCTGCTCTGCGTCAGCTACCCCCACTCTCTACTCACTACTCCCAATTGACCATTGCCCATTGCCCATCCATTTATCTTTGCTGGTCTTCTATTTTCATTTGAGCATCTTCCTCCACACATAATACACCGGGCTAAAGCCCGGCCAATAAGAAATCCAGATAATCTTCCCATCCACGCCCTGAAGGGCGCGGCCAATCCTGCATGAAAGAGAAAATGCACAAATAAGCAATATTCGGAAAGAGGAGGTCAAATGATAAAAGCTACCCAGACCGTCGTCATGCAGGCGCGACAACTACCACTCCCCACTCCCCACTCCCCACTCCCTACTCACCACTCACCACTCACCATTGCCCATTCACTCATTAACTAAAAAGCCACCCCGATCCGGGATGGCTTTTGCTGTATTTCTACCTTTTCCTAAGCTCAGATTTCACAGATTGATCGCTGATTTCACAGATTGAACGCTGATTTCACTGATTAGGGTATGATTTTCTATGATCTGCGCCATCATACCCTAATCAGTGAAATCAGTGATCAGCGTTTGTTTCGGCGGTTCGGGAAGAACGTGCCGGTTTGTGATTTGCGGGAAGTGGATTCAGGAGCGCCATAATGGTTCATGGCACAACGGAAGCCCAGTTCTTTGGTACTCAGGTCTTCTTCCAGGAAACGACGTGCACCGGGTGCCAGCCAGTAGGCCCTGTCGTTCCAGCTACCGCCCTTGTATACCCTTGATTTATCGGAGATCAGGGTAGTGATACCGTAGTTGTACAATACGTTGCTGGTAGAGTCACCATCCAGGTAGTTGGTGGCATAGGATTTCTGGTAGTTCCTGCGGTTACGCAGTGCCGAATCTGATTCAGGGATCATTTTGATACGGCCTTTATCGTCCCTCAGGTTACCGGCACCGCCGCTCATGTCCACTTTCTGGAACACGTTACCACGATAGGGATTGAAATCATCATCGCCATCATTGGTAACCGGACGGTATACATCCATCACCCATTCGTTCACGTTTCCGCTCATGTTGTACAGTCCAAAACCGTTGGGCATAAAAGAAGTGACTTCGGCAGGGATGGCGGCATTATCGTTCAGACCACCGGCCACACCCATGTTATCACCGGCGCCACGTTTAAAGTTGGCCAGGAAAGCTCCCTGGAACGCGCTTTTTTTGGTGTAACGGATATTGTCGAAACCATCGTTCTTCCAGGCGTAGATCTGTTTGTTGGAGATCACTTCCTCGCCACGTGAATTACCTTTCTGCTTTTTCTGCGGGTTCTGCATGATATAACCATAAGCGGCATATTCCCATTCTGCTTCTGTTGGCAGGCGGTAATCACCGAAGATGATACCGTCCTCAAATTTCACCTGTGTTCTGGGGCGGCCCTGGGCATCTTTCAGCGGGTTGCTTTTGGATGTGGCCTGTTTGCCAGGGGTTGCCTGGTATTCGCCCATGATATAGGCTTTGCTGTTAAAGTTGTCCTGACCGGCACCATTCATCTCTTTTTTGATCTGGCTGCGCTTGTCCAGGAAACCCCTGTTCATCAGGGTCAGCTCGTTCACGCGGTCCGTACGCCAGATACAGTATTCAGTGGCCTGTTTCCAGCTCACACCTACCACAGGGTAGTAGTTGTAAGAAGGGTGACGGAAATAATATTCCACATAGGGCTCATTGAAAGCGAGCTCGCTTCTCCATACCAGGGTATCTGGTTTGGCCTGGTCCACTACAGAATCCATACCGGCCTGTCCGAACACGTTCTCCAGCCAGTACAGGTACTCGCGGTAGTGAACGTTGGCCACTTCGGTCTTATCAATAAAAAAGGAGTTGACCGTAATGCGGCGGGGTATATTGTTCCAGTCGCCCATCACATCTTCCTGTGCGGCGCCCATGGTAAAAGTACCACCCTGAACAAATACCAGTCCCGGAGCGGTCTTTACATCCGCTGGTTTGGCAACCGAGAAGTTGCCCTGGTCTTTATCATTGTAATTCCAACCGGTTGCTGTAGACTTCTCCTTTTTCTTTTTCAGCATACTACAGGAGGCCACAGAACCTGCCACTGCCAGAAGTAAAACTAAATTTCTGGTTGTTTTCAATAACTGCATGTCAATAGATTGAATTTGGAATATGGGTTTCTCTAAGATACGTCTATGCGAATATATAAGATTTTGACTAATCCGCTTATTTGACTGTCTGCTTTGATGTTAGCAAAAGCCTAATTTTAAACCTGATTCACTGTGGCGGCTCGTCGCTGCCTGCATTATTTACCGATCTTAGATTTGTATGAACCTGCGGTCCTTTTTTTTGGTAGGGTTATTCCTGGTGCTGGGTAGTGATTTTCTATGGGCACAAAGGGTCTATACCCAGCATTCCGTGCTGGCCACAGGCAACTGGTACCGCATAGCCGTTACCCGCGAAGGGGTGTATAAGGTAGACCTGCCTTTCCTGTCCTCCCTGGGTATATCCACCGCAGCTATTTCTTCTTCCGCTATCCGTTTCTATGGTAATGGTGGCGGCATGCTGGATGAGGATAACGCGGTTGCCCGTCCCGATGATCTTATCGAAAACCCGATCGAAGTGATAGATGGAGGGGATGGACTTTTCAATGGCTCCGATTATTTCCTGTTCTATGCACCCGGACCTCACAGATGGCTTCGTGACAGTGCCAACCAGCGTTTCCGGCACCAGAAAAACCGCTATGCCGATACTGCCTATTATTTCATCACCATCGGCGGCACGGGTAAAAGGATCAACAGCCCCGCAACAAATCCCGCGGCCACCATTACGGTGAACAGTTTCCACGAACGCTATTTTTATGAGAACGATCGGGTGAACCTGCTGAACAGCGGAAAAGAATGGTTGGGCGAAGAATTCAATGACCAGTTGGGCGGTAACAGTAGCCGGACCTTTACGGTTGACTGGCCCGGATTGCAGCAGAACCAGCCGGTTACCCTGGTCACAGAACTGGCCAGTCGCTCTGTGGGAGGCAATAGTGGTTTTTCGGTCAGGCTGAACGGTCAAACGGCACAAACGGTGAACCTGCCGGCGGTATCAGGGTATTTCCTGGATGCCTTTGCCAGTACCGCCACCCATACCAGTAACTGGAACGTATCACAGAGCGCTCTTTCGCTGAACCTGGCTTTTGCACCCGGTGTATCAGGCAGCCAGGGATGGCTGAACTGGTTTGAACTGCACGGGCGAAGGGCTTTGACCTTCACGCCTGGGGGACAGGTATTGTTCCGCGACTGGGCATCAGTGGCCAATGGTTCGGTGGCGCAATTCAGTATTGCCAATAATGGCAGTGTTTTGTCTGTATGGGAGATCACGGATCCCCTACAGCCATTGGCCATGCGGGTGACAAATAATGCTGTACAATCTGTTTTTAGCAGGGATGCCTCCCGTTTACGTGAGTATGTGGCTTTTTCAGGTGCCGGTCTGTTAACGCCGGTTGCCATGGGTAAAATGGCCAACCAGGACCTGCACAATACCACGGCGGTAGATTATATCATTCTCAGCCATCCCTCCCTGCTCACAGAAGCGCAGCGGCTGGCTGCTTTTCACCAGCAGCGTAACGGGTATCGAACGGTGGTGATCAATACCGATCAGGTGTATATGGAATTTTCAGGCGGCACACCCGATCCGGCAGCATTGCGGGATCTTGTAAAAATGTATTACGACAGAGCAGGCACCAATATCTCCGACCGACCCCGCTACCTGTTGCTCTTCGGTAGTGCATCCTACGATTATCGTTATCGCATCAATGGTAACAGTAACCTGGTGCCGGGTTATGAGTCGATGAACTCGTTCGAGCCATTGCTGACGTTTACTTCGGACGATTTTTTCGGCTTGCTGGACGATACCGACAATATCAACCGCAATGATCCGGGTATGACTTTGGACATCGGTATCGGCAGGATCCCGGCCCGTAATCTGGCGGAGGCAAAGACCATGGTGGATAAGATCATCCGTTACCAGTCAGCCTCTAGTCTCGGCAGTTGGCGCAACCAGACCGTTTTTGTGGCCGATGACCGCGACCAGAACCTGCACCTCGAAGATGCGGAAGCCATTACTGCGGTGGCCAGTTCGGTCAATCCTTTGCTCAATCCCAACAAGATCTACCTCGATGCATACCCGGTAGTAAGTACCAGTGCGGGTGCCAGGTACCCGGCGGTGAATGATGCCATTGTCAGCCAGGTCTTCAATGGGGCCTTACTGGTGAACTACAGCGGCCATGGCAGTTACCTGCGTCTGGCCGATGAAGCGGTACTCACACAGGAAGAACTGGCCCGCTTCAATAACCCCGATAAACTGCCGCTGTTCATCACTGCCAGCTGCGATTTTGCCCCGCACGATGATCCTTCAAAGAATTCACTGGGCGCCACCATCCTTACAGGTAATGCGCATGGCGCCATCGCCTTGCTCACCACCACGCGGCTGGTGTTCGCCTACAGTAACCGGCAAATGAACGAGAACTACCTGTCCATCGCCCTGAAACCCTTGCCCGACGGTCGTTACCTGACCCTCGGCGAATCCGTGCAACAGGCCAAGAACTATACTTCGCTCAGTACCGGCGACCTGCTGAATAACCGCAAGTTCACTTTGCTGGGAGATCCTGCCTTACGCCTTGCTTTCCCCGAAGGAAGGGTACGGCTCACCGGTATCAACGGTCATGCCATCGGTGCAAACGATACACTGCGTGCCCTGCAGCCATATACTTTCACCGGGGAAGTGACCGATGCGCAGGGCAGATCGCTGAACGGATTCAACGGAACGGTTTATCCTACGGTATATGATCAGGCACAGGCTGTAAAGACACTGGGCAATGATGCGGGCAGTAAACCGGTGAGTTTTCAGCAGCAAACGAATATTCTGTACAAAGGCAACGCAACGGTCACCAACGGGAAGTTCAGTTTCACGTTCGTGGTTCCCAAAGACATCAACTATGCCGCTGGTAAAGCCCGGATCAGCCTGTATGCGCAGGACGGCACGAAGGATGCCAATGGGGTGCAGGCCGATCTGGCCATTGGCGGTAGCGGAACTACGGTGATAACGGATCGTACAGGCCCGCAGATCTTACCATACCTCAATGATGACCGGTTCCTGAATGGCGGCCTGACCCATGAGAACCCGGTATTGCTGCTGAAATTGTACGATTCATCGGGCATCAATACCTCCGGTACGGGTATCGGTCATGATATCACGGCGGTGATCGATGGGGTGGAAAGAAGCATCCTGGTGCTGAACGATTTTTATACCGCCGACCAGGATAGCTACCAACGGGGCCGGGTGCGGTACCAGTTACCTACGCTTAGTGAGGGCAAACATACCATCCGCATCAAAGCCTGGGATGTGGCCAATAATTCCAGCGAAGTGAGCCTGGATTGCCAGGTAATCAAGCAGAACCGACTGCAGATAGCGGCCGTACGGAATTTCCCCAATCCGTTCAGCAATACCACCACCTTTGCCTTTGAACATAACCAGCCCGATACGGACCTGGATGTCACCATCGGCATCTACCATATGGGAGGTGGGCTGGTAAAACAAATCAGGACAAAAGTCAATACCGGTGGCACCCGTAACTGCCAGATTTATTGGGATGGGGCCGACCAGTCGGGGTCAAAACTGAAAAAAGGTATCTATCTTTACAAAATAATCGTTGCCACCAAAACCGATCGGGCTGAAACTGCCCGGCAACTGATTCTTCTCTAAAACTGACTGAATGGTTTGATTTCTACACTTTTTGGTTCTTAAGGTTAGCATTAATTTAATAGTATTGTAGTACATCGTAGGGGCTGTTTGCAGGAATAGCACGAAAACTTTGTCGGGCATCGGCAAGCGTTGTCAACGGTTTACTGCTCTTACGGGAACCAGAGAGATGGTATGCCCCTAATCCTATTTACCGTTACCGTTCCGTTCGCTTGGGCTTACGGGCGGTCTAAAACCATTGTTGATGAGTTCGATTCTTAAGAAGATCAGTGCCTGCTTGGCAGTTATGTTCTGTATGCATGGTGTTGCCAGCGCGCAGGCCGATTCCATTAATATCGTATCTACCGCGGTACCCTTTCTGCGGATCTCACCCGATGCCAGGGCGGGAGGCATGGGCGATCTGGCCATTGCCACTTCACCCGACGCCAATGCGCCTTTCTGGAACCTGGCCAAAGTGCCCTTTGCCAAAAAGAAATCAGCCATCGCTTTAAATTATACACCCTGGTTAAAAGACCTGGGCCTTACCGATGTATACCTGGCCAGCCTGGCCGCATATCACCAGCTGGATGAACAGCAGGCCATCTCTACCTCTATCCGTTTTTTCAGCTTGGGGAATATACAGCTCACCGATTATTCCGGTAATATCCTGAACACGGTAAAACCCAGCGAATTTTCGATTGATGCCGGTTATTCGCGTATCCTGAATGAGAAACTCAGCATCGGCGTGGCACTGCGTTACATCAATTCCAGACTGGTGGTGGGCGATGTGGGAACCGGTGTGGTGTACAAGGCTGGTAATGCAGTGGCAGGTGATGTGTCGCTGTTCTATCATGGCGTGAATGAGGAAGGGGAGGGATTGAACTGGGGGATCACCTTATCTAACCTGGGAAGTAAAGTCGGGTACACCAACGACTCGCGCAACAAGGATTTCATACCGGCTAACCTGGGACTGGGTGTCACCTACACCAAAGCCATCAATGAAATGAACAAGATCACGTTCGGTCTGGATATCAATAAACTGCTGGTGCCAACTGCGCCACAGGCCACGGGTAATTATTCCGTGGATTCGGCAAGACTGGTCGATTACCGTTCTACCAGCGTAGTATCCAGCTGGATGAAATCATTCAGTGATGGCAGTAACCAGCTGAAATCACTACAGGCATCGCTCGGTGCGGAGTATGCTTACAATAACCAGTTCTTTGTCCGTGCCGGATATTTTTACGAGAACAAAAATCGCGGCAACCGCAAATTCTTCTCCGTCGGCGCCGGTTTCTCCATCGACCAGATGCAGGTCAACTTCTCCTACCTCGTGCCTTCGGGCAGTGGCGTTACGCGAAATCCTTTGTCTAACACCCTACGTTTTGGTATTGTATTTAACCTGAACGGAAGCAACGAGTAGGGAGGACAATGAGTGAATGAGTGAATGAGTGAAGGGGTGAATGGGCAATGGGCAATGGTGAATTGTCAATCGTGAGTGGTGAATCGTCAGTCGTGAATCGTCAGTCGTGAGTGGTGAGTAGGGAGTTGGTCTCCCGCTTTCAGCGTGATCTTCGTTTTGCTGGGATTTGGCCTTTAGTCTTTGGTCTTTAGTCTCCCGCTTTCAGCGGGATCTTCGCTTTGCTACGATTTGGTTAATTTGGAGTAGATCGGGAAGCAGTTATTTGTTTAGAATATATCCGACAGGTAGGAGGTATTTGTTTATCTCTTTGTGATACCTGCCTTTACAAGCGAGCAGGATCAAAACATTCACTCATTCACTCATCCACTCATTCACTCATTGCTTTTGGCGCATTGGCGCACCTGCCTGCCGCCAGGCAGGTTGGGTTATTTGGGGCAGATTGGGGAAGCAGGTATTTAGGTAGTTACACCAGCCTGCGGCATGTGGTAGGTATTGGAAAATGCCCTTATGATGACCCTTTTACAAGCAAGCAGGATTAAAACATTCACTCATTCTATCATCCACTCATTCACTCATTGTTCTTATTCCCACAGAGGCGGGGAGAGCGGGCAGTTCCACGGAGTTATAGGCCAAACTTCAACACTCGTCTGTTCCTTGCTCATCTGTTCAACTACATATTGTCTTGGAATACCTGCTTTTGAAATGCAATCGGATTAAATCATTTACTCATTCTATCATCCACTCGTTCACTCATTGTCTTAAGCCGCGTGCCGCAGGCAAGCGATTGTCACATTAGCACATTAGCAAATTGCCACATTAGCAAATTGTGCTTCCATCATTCACTCATCCACTCATCCACTCATTCACTCATTGGTTTTCCTCAATCCCCAACAATTCTCATTACTTTTACCGAAATAAATATCGAAGCAATATTAAAACCAGTCACATGCGTTTACGGATCGGATATGGAATAGATTTTCATCAGTTGGTTACAGGCAGGGACCTGTTCATAGGTGGCGTACAGATACCGCACGATATGGGTGCATTGGGACATAGTGATGCGGATGTGCTGTTACATGCCATCTGCGATGCTATGCTGGGAGCGCTCAGCCTGGGCGATATCGGGGTACATTTTCCCGATACTTCAAGCGAGTTCAAGAATATCGATAGCAAGATACTGCTGGCCAGAACCTATGAACTGATCAAAAAAGAAGGATACACGGTTGTCAATATTGATTCATCCCTTTGCCTGGAAGCCCCCAAGATCAAACCCTATGTTCCCGCCATGCAGCAGGTGATCGCAGACATACTCCAGATCTCCATCAAAGACATCTCCATCAAAGCCACTACCACCGAAAAAATGGGATTCGTAGGCAGAAAAGAAGGATTGGTGGCGCATGCGGTTTGTTTGTTGGAAGCGAGGAATGGGTGAGGGGGTAATGGTGAATGGGCAATGGTGAATTGTCAATCGTGAGTCGTGAATCGTGAGTAGTGAGTGGTGAGTGGTGAGTAGGGAGTGAAACTTGTAGGTAGGCAGTATCCGGTACTTCCAGGATCAATGATTGATTCCTGGTTTTTAATTATTAACTATTCACTTTCTCTTCCTTCCCAAATCGGCACAACACGTTATCTTTAGCGTCTATGAGTTCTTCGCCACATATTGCTGTTGTTGGGTTAGGATATGTAGGACTTCCGCTGGCACTGGTCTTTGCGGGGAAGTACCGGGTTACCGGGTATGATATCAATTCAGTAAGAATAGCCGAACTGCAACAAGGGATTGACAGTACCCATGAGGTTGACAGGCAAACGATACAGGGCGCGGTTCAGCTTCAGTTCACCAGTCAGCTCGCGGATATCGCAGCCTGTACTATTTATATTGTTACCGTTCCCACGCCCCTCAACCAGCAGAAAGAGCCCGACCTGCATTTCCTTTTACAGGCTTCACAGCAGGTGGGTAGTGTTTTGAAAAGAGGAGATATCGTGATATATGAGTCAACCGTTTATCCGGGATGCACCGAAGAGGACTGTGTGCCCGTACTGGCGCAACAGAGTGGGTTACGGTATAATGTTGATTTCTTCTGTGGGTACTCACCTGAGCGGATCAATCCTGGGGATAAACAGCGGCCCATCACTTCTATCCGTAAAGTAACCTCCGGTTCTACCCGGTCAGTGGCAAAATCGATCGATGATCTGTATGCAAGTGTCATTACTGCGGGTACCTACCTGGCTCCCAGTATGAAAGTGGCTGAAGCCGCCAAAGCCATCGAAAATGCCCAGCGTGATGTGAATATCTCTTTCATGAATGAACTGTCCCTCATCTTTGATCGGATGGGTATTGATACACAGGAAGTGCTGAAAGCAGCCGCCACCAAGTGGAACTTCCTCCCCTTTCAGCCGGGATTGGTAGGTGGACATTGTATCGGCGTAGACCCGCATTACCTGGCACACAAAGCTATGCAGTTGGGTTACCAGCCCAAAGTGATCCTTTCGGGAAGAGAAGTGAACGATGGTATGGGTGTATTCGTTGCCGAAAAGACCATTGCCCTGCTGGCAGCACGTAAAAAAGGGCATTTACAGGGATCTAAGGTTTTGATCCTCGGATTTGCTTTCAAAGAGAACTGCTCAGACACCCGCAATACCAAAGTGGTGGACATTTACCATACCCTGCAAAATGCAGGAATGCAGGTCACCATATACGATCCCTGTGTCAGCAGCGAGGCCGTGGCACAGGAATATGGTATCCATCTGTCGGATACTTTCTCTTACCAACAGGACGCAGTCATCCTCGCCGTGGCCCACCAGGCTTTCCAACAGCTCGATTTTCCCGTTTTCCGAAAGAACGGAGCACTCATCTTTGATGCCAAGAGTGTGTTGGATAGAGCTTTGGTCGATGCAAGACTCTAAGCTATGACTTGGTTTGGCGTATCAGCGGATTGGCGGATTGGCGCATTGGCGGATTGGCATATTAGGACAGATCTGGGAATCAGTTATTTGTTTAGAATATATCTGACAGGTAGGAGGTATTGGTCAATCTCCTTTTTGATACCAATCTTCGGTATGCGAGTAGGATTAAATCATTCACTCATTCTATCATCCACTCATTCACTCATTGCTTTCGCCAGATTGGCAAATTTGCAATAATTCGGTAACTCATCACCCGAGCTTCATCATTCGTCTGTTCCTTGTTCATCTGTTCTATTGTTCATTGGTTTTTCGAGAAACTCAACATTCATCATTCCTTGTTCATCATTCAATATTCTCCCTCCTGAATTCCTTCGGCGAACATCCTGTATGTCTTCTGAACGCTGTGCTGAAATTACTGGCGTTTTTATATCCGCAGAGGCGGGCGATCTCTTTGATGCTTTTATAGGAGGCCAGTTCCTGTTTGGCCAGTTCCATTTTCTGCTGTTCCAGGAAACGGTAGGGACTTGTTTGGAACAGGTGTTTGAAACCTTTCTCCAGGTTTGTTTTGCTGATCCCATGAATTTGTGCCAGCCACGGGGTATCGGGTGCGTCGCGGATGTGTTGCTGTATATAATGTTTGACGGCAAAGAGTTGCTGGATATCGGCCAGGCTCAGTTCGGTTGAACGTGTGCCTCCATACGCCTGCTTCCGTACAATGTCTTTGATCTGCGATAGGCAGGTATGGTGAAACGCTGAGGGCTCGGGTGAATAGGAAGCCTGGGTTAAAAGCAGACAGGAACGTATCAGGCGACTATTGGCCCGGCCGAGGGTCTGCCAGCTGCCATTGCGTGTCAATGAGCGGTCAGGGGTAGGGTCCAGGTAATCGATCAGCAGCAAATGCAGGAACTGATCGTTTTTCCATTCAGCCATAATGGTCACTTCATTACCACCGCCAGTCACAAAATGTGCCGGATCAAGCTGCAGGGGTGTTTCATTCTCTACCTGTACAATGCATTCACCTGCCAACACAATGCAGAACAAACGGGCAGTTACGGCCCGCCTCAGTTGTAACAGGTCGCTTGTTTTGAGCGATGCTACCACATACCAGATATCAGCGTTGGCAATGGGCAGGTTTTGCAGCAGGATAGATCGTTTGGCATCGGTCCATACGCTGGCCCTGGTGCCGGGCAGCCGGTAGGCCAGCAGGTGATCAGGCACCTGTTTCTTGCACACAAGGGGCTTATGGTTCAGGTAGAGCTGCATGGGAAACGAACATAAATCTAATCCCCTCCGGTTATGAAGCAGGCTTTTTTGAAAAATAGGGTATTTACCACCAGAAATCGCGTATAAATACGCTATGCAGCATACGATAGAACCGCTTCTTTTGTCGAAAACAAATCATATGATACCAAATCAGATCTCTCTGCAGGAAGCCATTGCGCTTACCTCCCGTTACCGCACCACACCGGTTGCTGATGCGTTCTTTTCAGAACTGTATGATGGTGCTTCTGTACTGGCACTGCTGAACCAGCCGGCATGTCGGTCTTTTCGCGTATATTTAGGACGAAAGCCCGACCAGCGTATCTGTACCGTGTTAGTAGGCGTTGATGCCAACGGACAGGATATTCTTCCCCCCGCCGGGCCGGCAACCCTTACTGTTGATGAAGGTATTTTGCTGGAAGAAGCCATTCAATGCCCCCCGATCTGTCCAACACCTTCGCCCTTAAACGGATGACATGCGCGAATTCGATATCCTGCTGATATCTGCCTGCTCTATCCTGTTGCCGCTTATGGCGGCCGCAGGCAGGTACCGGCGTATATCGTATCGCTATGCGCCATTGGTAATGCTATTACTGGCAGGCACGGTGAATGAACTCATCAGTTATGCAGCTGCCCACTGGTGGCATAACAACCAGGTGAATGCCAATGGCTATACCCTCATCGAATACCTGCTTCTGCTATGGCAACTGGCAAGAATGGATGCGCAGGAAAACAAACTGCTTACGGTTGCCGCCCTGAGCGGACTACTCATCTGGCTGATCGATAATGCCTGGTTGCATGGTATTGACCAGGCCAATGTCTGGTTCCGGATCAGTGCCTCCCTGATCATGGTGTATTTCAGCATGGATACCGTTACCCAATTCATGCTGGGCGGTTCCTCCCATGTTCTGCAAAAGACTGACCTGGCACTCTGCTTTAGCTTCTTTGTTTACCATACCTATCGCAGCTTCATCCTCCTGTTCAGCTTTTTTGCCAGTCACCCTTTCTCTGTGATCAGTCGCCAGTTATGGCTGGCGCTGGCAGTCATCAATATCCTGATTCATATCACCTACACCATCGCCATCCTATGGATCCCCAGACAACCATCGACCTCAAACAGGTATTCCTGACCAGTCTTGCCTTCATGAGTATACTGTTGCTCATCGTGCTGGTCACCCTGATCCGCCGGTTCCGACAGCGCCTGCAGCAATACCAACTGCAACTGGCCCGTGAAGTGGAACTGATCGATGCGGAACGCAGAAGGATACACACCGACCTGCACGATGAGCTGGGTACAGGTCTGGCCGGTATCAGCCTGCTGGCCCAACAGGTGCAGACCCATAATGCCGCCCGGATCGCTAACAAGATCTATCGCCAGACCCATGCGCTCCAAACCAAGATCAAGGAGATCGCGTACAATTTTGTGCCGGTCATTCTGGAAACACGCGGACTGTCCATTGCCATACAGGATTATGTGCAGGAGATCGCCAGTGACCATCCTGTAACCATCACCGCCGATATCCATATCGCGGATCAGTTGTACGCCCTTCCCAAATCGGTGCACCTGTATCGTCTGCTGCGTGAACTGCTGACAAATGCCCTGAAACATGCCCGTTGCAACCGTATCTGCCTGCGGCTGAGTGAGGATGCAAGATCCGCCAACCTTTTCCTCTCAGATAATGGTATCGGTTTCCTGCCCGAGCAGCCGGCCACCTGGCTCAAGGGTACAGGGTTATCGCATATACGGTCCAGGGCAAATATTCTCAAAGCGCGTATGTCCATCCGTTCCGCACCCGGCGCCGGAACGGAAGTGTCCATGATCATACCCTTACAATCGCTGCGGTCATGAACAGGTCTCCCATCCGGATCCTGCTGGCAGATGACCATGAACTGTACCTGGATGGTCTGAAAGGCCTGTTCCTGACACAGCAGGTCTACGAAGTGGTGGCCGAAGCGCAGAATGGTATTGAACTGGTGAAAATGGCCAAATTGTACCAGCCACAGATCGTACTCACCGACCTGCGCATGCCCCTGCTCAGCGGTGCAAAGGCCATCAATAAGATCACACAGGCAAGTCCCACCTGTAAATGCCTGGTGCTGACCAATTATGAGAACGATCTCTCCGTTATTGAGGCCCTGGAAGCGGGAGCCAGCGGTTATATCACCAAGAATATGCCGAAACAGCAACTCTTTACCGCACTGGATCAGATCAGCCGCGGATATCCCTATTTCTGCCAGGCCACCAATGCCAAAATGATCCGGCTGATCGGCAGAAGCAACTATAACCCCTTTTCCCATAAATATTCACCCAAGTTCACAGATCACGAAAAGACCATCATTTACCTCATCTGCCTCCAGAAAAGCAATCAGGAGATAGCCCGAATTCTGTCCCTCAGCCCCCGCACAGTCGAGAACCGACGCGCCCGCATCTACCAAAAAATGTCCGTAAAGACCTCCGCCGGAGTAGCCATCTATGCCATTAAAAATGACCTGGTAACGTTGAATGATCTCGAAGATCAATGAGTGAATGAGTGGATGAGTGGATGAGTGAATGATTTAATTCGATGGCATGTCAAAAGCAGGTATTCCAATACAATACGCAGTTGAACAGACGAACAGATGAGCAAGGAACAGACGAGTGTTCAAGTTGGGCCTATAACTCTGCGGTGAAGAGGAAGAATGAGTGAATGAGTGGATGATAGAATGAGTGAATGATTTAATTCTGCTCACTTGTAAAAGGTAGTATTACAAAGAGAAATGCCAACACCTTCAATCTGCCAAATGCCAAGAGCGATGAGCTTCGAGCTGTGAGTAATGAATAGTGGTGAGTAATAAACGGGCAACTGTAAATCCACTAATTCGTTTTTTACCAAAGACTAAAGACCAAAAGCTAATGCGCCAAAAGCAATGAGTGAAGAGGAAGAATGAGTGAATGAGTGGATGATAGAATGAGTGAATGTTTTGATCCTGCTCGCTTGGTAAAGGCAGGCATCAAAAGGGATATGCAAACACCTCAGACCTGCCGCAGGCGGGTGGATACTAACTAAATAACTGCTTCCCCGATCTGCTCCTAATTAACCAAAGACTAAATCGTAGCGAAGCGAAGATCACGCTGAAAGCGGGAGACCAACCCCCTACTCCCTATTCACCACTCACCATTGCCCATTCTATCATTTTCTTCTTAAAGGCTTATAGCTTTATTAGAGTCTAATATCTGCGGCTTGCTTTTTAATAACCTTGCCATTGTCTGAAATGATGAGGTATGAGTTTTCCAGGCGCTTTTTTGAGACCAATTTCTTGAGAGCCAACTTCGATCCTTCAAGAATCTTAGCCTTTATCTCAGATGTTTTTGTTGCTTGCATAATCCTGAATTTTGGACCACTTTTCTTTGTTGTAAATAGTGGGTTCTGCGTTTTCTCTGGTTTCGGCAATTACTTCCTGCATGGGAATAGAATTGTCGATAAAAAGCCAGTAATTGACAACGTTTTGATACAAAGTAAAGAAATTTTTCAAACCAGCTACATATCTACGTTTAATTGTCTCAATTTGAATATTATGTCCACCTTCCTTAACGCGCTGCTTGACCCGTTCAATGGCCAATTCTACTGAATCCAGCCAAAAGAAGGTTAGGCAAACCTGATACCCCTTTTTTTGAGCTGTTTTGCAGAGAGGAACAAAACTTCTGGTTGCCAGTGTTGTTTCAAACGCGAAATCTTGCTTTTGATTAATTAGTTCATTAATCCGAGATAACATAATTCTGCCAGCTTCAATAGATACTTTTTCAGGCTGAAAAGGGGAAAGTCCTCTCGCAATTTCATCTGCGTTTACAAATTCTTTAATATTAAGTAACTCCGGAAGAACTGTAAAAGAGGCGGTAGTTTTCCCGGCGCCGTTACATCCTGCTATGATGAATAGGGTAGGCAATTTTTTATCTAATATAAGAATTTGAAGTGAAATTTCGATACGTAAAATAGCCAATACAGATTCCTATGCCCAATCCTTATTTTGTTCGGTTGTTGTTTGACTTTTGCGCTTCTCCTTATAACGCTCTCCCCGGCTCTGCGCCAAAAGCAATGAGTGAAGAGGAAGAATGAGTGAATGAGTGCATGATAGAATGAGTGAATGTTTTGATCCTGCTCGCTTGTTAAGGCTGTATCAGAAAGAGAAATACCAATACCTCAAACCTGCCGTAGGCGGGTGTATACTAACTAAATACCTGCTTCCCCGATCTGCTCCTGATAAGCCAAATCCCGGCAAAACGAAGATCACGCTGAAAGCGTGAGACCAACTCCCTACTCACCACTCACCACTCACGATTGCCCATTCACCATTGCCCATTCACCATTGCCCATTCACCATTGCCCATTCACTCAAACACTCATTCACTCATTCACTCATTAATCCTCGTCCCTCATACAAAAAACCGCATCCCTCATAATTACCCGCTTCTAATTTGGCCTCATGAAAAAAGCCATCCTACTGATGATCCGGTTGCTGTTGATCTGGCTGTATAGTTATGTGGCATTCAGCAAATGGTTTGCTTTTCAGCGGTTTGTGCATGATATGCATAACCAGCCCTTTGCCCGCTGGTTGGCGGATACATTGATAGGGGTGTTGCCACCGCTGGAGCTGGCCGTTGCGGTGTTGTTGCTTTTTCCGAGGCTGGTAACATGGGGGTTCCGGTTATCGGTGCTGTTGATGGGGGCATTTACCTTGTATGTGGGCGCCGTGTTGCTGCATTTGTTTGACCGGGTACCCTGTGCCTGTGGCGGTTTCCTGAGTGGTTTGGGTTGGGGGCAGCACGGGGCGGTAAACCTGGTATTGTTGGGGGTATCGGTGGCAGGGTGGTACCTGCATAAAAACAGAGAAATGAAAGAGATGCATGCATAACAGGGGTAAGCCGAAAACCTGTAACAGAGTAGGCAATCATTGTTCACTAAAAACCATTTTATGAAAAAGTATGTAACAGGGTTATTTGCTGTGGTACTTGCCATTTCTGCAAGTGCTTTTACAAGTGGTCATACTATCCTGGGTTCTTATTACAGGGATGGTAATACCATTGTTCCCATCACCCAGAATGGATTCTGTGATGTGGGAACGAATTTCTGCACCTATGACCTGATTCCCGGCCGTGAAGACAATGGGGATCCTGCTAATTATGAAGGTGTGGGCACGGAAGACAAACAGTGGGTGCCTCTGCCATAAGGAGGTTAGTAGTTAACCAGTAAAAAGAGGCTGGCTCATATTTTTGAGCCAGCCTCTTCTATAGGGCGCTTGATGGAGCAGTGTTGTCATCAAACGATTCCCAGAACACGCCGGGCTAAAGCCCTGATTCATGCTGCTATTGATCACTTCTGCCCCCCGGATTAAAAGCCGTGGCTATGAATGACCTGTAGCGATGGGGAACAATAATCTTTGGCCATGGTATAGCATATATAGTTGTCAACCCCGGCTTTTAAGCCGGGGACAGAAGAACAGAAAAGAGAACGGGCTTTAGCCCTGACCGACCTCCCTCTTTTTTGCAGGCTGTGTTGCTAAGCGTCCTTGGACTAAAGCCCTGATTCCTTCTTCGTTTTGATCCCCGGCTTGAAAGCCTGGGCTATGAATGACCTGTAGCGATGGGGAACAATAATCATTGGCCATGGTATAGCATATATAGTTGTCAACCCCGGCTTTTAAGCCGGGGACAGAAGAACAGCAAAGAAAACGGGCTTTAGCCCTGACCGACCTCCCTCTTTTTTGCAGGCTGCGTTGCTAAGCGTGCTTGGGCTAAAGCCCTGATTCCTTCTTCGTTTTGATCCCCGGCTTAAAAGCCGGGGTTGTGAAATAGTCCATAGAGATGGCGATCACCAACCATCCATTCCAACCATGAGTGTTTACACATACCCCGCCTCATTCTTTGCTACTGGCTGGATGCCTCTTGCAGCAATGACAATAATTTTTCTTTATCCCATACAGCAGTGGTGTTATGATAAATATTTCCATTTTTATCCAGCAGGATCGATTTTGGATAAGAACTGACCGCATACCAATTGATGACGGGGTGTTCTCTACCCATGGTACCTGTTCTTAGGTTGATGGCTTTGGTGGAAGTGTAGTTGTCGTCAGCTATACTCTTCAGCCAGGTCTCTTTATCCGTATCAACGGAGATACTAATGAAGACCATCGATGTATCCTTACTGAAGACCTCTTCTATTGATTTTAGTGTTTTTTTATAGAACATTACACAGCCGCTGCAACCCGTAAACCAAAAATCCAGGAATACATTTTTCCCCTTAAACTCAGATAGGGTGCGGAATCGGCCATTGCTGTCCTCCAGCATAAAATTATAGGCAGGCGCGCCCCTGGTTAAGCGGTTTTGTATGGTGAGTAATGGCGCTTTGTAAGCGGGTGTTTTGACTGCCTGTATGGCCACTGCCAGCACAGAATCCGCATCAGGCATATGGTCGAAATTATCGACCAGGTATACGGCCCATAGTTTGTCCCTGAGTACACCCTTGAAATTTTCCTCGAACCGTTTGCCAACGGAACCTGTATCCGTTTGCCGTTGGGTGGCCATTGTCATCTGAACGATTCCTATTGGATAGTTTTTAGATTTGGCGAGATAGGCATCAGGGATCGGTATATGGGTATTGTTCACACGTTCAGTCAGCAGGTTGCATAGCCGATTCAGATCGCTTTGCTCCCCATTGCCACTACCCTTCAGCTTGATATCTATTTCTGTGGATCTAAAGCGTTGGAATTTTCGTTCAATGCTTTTCCCCAATAGGTCCGCCTGCAGCTGTAGCCATACTTTTTCGGATAGCTGGGTTTTATATTCCTCCAGCAACTGTATTTGCCTGGCTAAAAACGTATCGATCAGGTTGAACCCCTTGTGCAGATAGTCCAGGTATTTTTTATTCTTCCAATCGTTGTATATGGAGCGGTCAAAGGGCCGTCGGTTATCCCAGTAATAGGTCAGGGTATCCGATCGGTACTGGAAGGCATATTTGGCAGACCCTTTTCCGGTAACCTGCACTTGTTTTTTACTGCCGATCTCCAGCATGATATTATCCCCCGGTTCTGCCAGGTAGAATCTCAGCGCTGGTATTGGGTTCTTGTGTGAGTTTTTGATGGAATAGAGTGAAAAGTATACCGGGTTGTTGATGCTATCTAATTGAATCGAAAAAGTCCCCGATTGACAGGGTGCACTGAATGATCGGTATGGTGTGACCATGGCCCTGGTTTCATTGAAGAAATGATCCCATACATACACGGTAACGCTGTCTGCATTGTCTGGTAATTGCCCGGAAAGGGTTACTGTCTGCCCGGTACCAGCTACGGTACAGAGGATAGCCGCTATTAATACATATTTTTTCATGAACGAATGTTTTGAGGTGATGGAAAACTTCTGTTATCTTGGGTTTTGTGCAATACCGCTCAGTCTGATCTCATTATCAGGTATGGGTAACACATATCTCGGGTCGCCCGGTTCCAGGGTATAGGTCTGTGCATTCATTACCCGGGTCAGTGTTTGGGCAAAACGGCTGTCTTTGTTCAGCCGCCGGAGATCCTCCCACCGAAGGGTCCCGGTAAAGGGCAGTTCCTTTCTTCTTTCGGCAAGTACCAGTATCAGTGCCGCTTCTGCGTTATTGGCCGTGTAGGGAACAAAGGTTCCGGTTTTCCAGCGTTTGCTCAGCAGGCTGTTCAGGTCCTGTAATGCGGAAGCAGTGTTCCCGGCCCTGGCGCTTGCTTCTGCCCGGATCAGGTAGAGTTCATTGGTGGCAAGCCCGCCAAACGGGTAGGAGGAACCGGTATACTGGCCTTTGAAAATGGTGCCACTGCTATTGGTAGTATAAAAAGCCGACTTGCGCAGATCATTGGCTGCATAGGATCTCAGCAAATTGGAATCTACCAGGCCGTTGAGGATGTTGATACTTAAAATACTATTAGCAGCATAAAAGATTACTTCCGGATTGTTCGGAAATGTCGGGAATGGCTTGGCGGCGTTCAGTGGTAAGCTGTTAAAATCGATCAGTCGGTTTACCCTGTTCAGTGCTTTGTCGGCATACGATCCCGCATTGCTGTAGTCTTCCATGTTCAGATACACCCTTGCCAGCAGCGCTTCTGCAGCAGTTTTTCCAGGCCTTGTCTGATACAGTCCTGTCACTGGCAGCAAATCGATCGCCTGCTTCAGGTCGCTCGTGATCCGGTCATACCCCTCTTTCACGGAGGCTCTCACAGATATTTGATTGATGTCCGATGTAAGCCGGATGGGTATCCCCGGATCTGTAGCAGCAGTGGCGGCTGAATAGGGTTTTGCAAACTCACTGATCAGGTTATAAAATGCATAGGCCCGGTAGAACAGGGCGGAGCCTTTTGCATTCTCCCAATCCAGCCTGTTTTGTGGGGTCTGCCTGATCTTTTCCAGTCCTTCTAGCACAATGTTGGCATAACCTGCCATGATATACGGATTGTTCCAGTCGCCAATAGTTATCGTTCCCTGGTAGATCTCCTGTGCCCATACATGCACGTTTTTGCCGTAGTTGGAAATGCCGAGCCAATTTGTATAAGTGAGGTAATAATTGTCCGCACTCACCAGTGGCATCCCCGGATAACTGTCATTCATGAAAATATCGTAATCCAGTATTGCCTGGTAATTATCCAGCGTACTTGGCGTAATATCACTCTTGTTCGATTTTATATCCAGCCATTCATCCTGTTTGGTACAGGCTACTGCAGACAGGAGCCAGCCCAATATGATCAGTGTATGTTTCATATGGTTATTTTGATTGTTTAGAATGTGGCCCTTAACCCGATGCTGATGGAGCGGGGTGCAGGGTATCCGTTCAGGTAAAAATTGTCGTTATAATCCGGGTCAATGCCAGAGCTGTTGGCCCTCCAGAGTATGCCCAGGTTATTGGCATAGAGATACCATTGCAGGCTGCTGAAAGGTGTTCTTTTCAGGGAGCTTTTGTCCACCGTATAACTTAGCTGTATGTCCTGCAAACGAATATGATCTGCTTTCTCGACCAATACATCCGAATACATGTAGAAATTATTCCGGGGCGTATTGGTGGGATAAACCAGTGATGGCACAGTCGTAAACTGTTCATCACCCGGTTTCATCCACCTGAGCGTATAGTCCCGGTTCGGAGTGCCGGTTACCAGGTCCGAATAATTCAGACTGGTGGAACTTTTTCTAAAATAGTACCCCAGTTTGTAGATCACATTGAAGGAGAGTGAGAACTGTTTATACGAAAAACTGTTCCGCAGTGATCCAAAGATCGTAGGCCTGGCCGATCCGTGAAAGGTCAGGCTGTCTGGCACCGTATTCAACAGTGCCTGGTAGTTTTTACTCACCTGACCGTTCAGCCAGCCTTGCGGATCCCCGTTTGTCGGATCCAGGCCTGCGGTAGGAAAACTGAAAATGGAGAACAGCGGTCTGCCAGGTACGGCGATCAGGCTGCCATAACTATTGGCAATACTTGTGGCCGCATATTTGGTGTCGAATACCAGTACCTTATCGCGTAGACTGTTGAACAGGAGCTGGCTTTCCCACTTGAATTTCCGGTCAATGAGTTTGCTGTTCAGCACAATATCGATACCATTGGTCTGGGTAGAAGCGGCATTACCATTAAAAGAACTGAAGCCGGTGGAGGGTGCCAATGGCGCTTTCTCGATCAGGTCCAATCCTTTTTTCCGATAGATATCAATGCTGCCGGAGAAACGATTGTTGCGGGTGGTAAAATCCAGGCCAAGGTTCAGGTTCTCAACTTTCTCCCAGCGCAGTTCAGGATTGGGTGGCGAAGTGATGGAAGCAGCCTGGATCCCGGTAAAATTGGCTTGTGAATACCTGGCGGTAAGATAGGCGGAAGCATTGTACACATTGCCATTATAGCCAAAAGAGATCCGGGGCTTTAGTTCTGTCAACCAGTCAAGCCTAAAGAATTTTTCCTTCGCCAGGTTCCAGGACAAACCTATGGACCATAAGGGTGTAACCTTATCGTTGGTCTTAACGCCGAAAATATTAGCGCCATCTTTCCTGCCACTCAGGGAAAGTGCATACTTATTCCGGAATAGGTACACAGCATTGAGGTAATAGGAAATATACCGGTTACGTGTTTCGAAGATACTTCCACCCGGATCGGGTAATGCCCTCGCCAGGCCGGAAGGATACAAATTGACAAGTGTTTTGTAATCCAGGTTACTCACGGCTGTGCCAAATTCATCATTATACCCTAACAGGTTTTGGGTATAGATGGTGTTGGTGATCTCCCGCATTTCCGCACCTGCCATAGCTGTCAGCGAATGTATCTGTCGAAAACTGCGGTTGTAATTCAGTTGGACCCTTGCATTATGGGCCACCATATCTTGGGTAAGCATGTTCAGGATGGATCCTTTTGGTAAAGCATACGTAAATACCCCGGTTGCCGCGTTGCGCTGCGAATACTGGTTGACCAGGTTACGCATATAATAGGATTCACTATTACGGAGGTTGCGGTCAAACCTCACCTGACGTTCATACTGGTATTGCACTTCGGCGCTCAGGTGATCGGTCACCCGGTACTTCGCCATAGTCTTTAACAGGATATCCGTGATGCGCCTGGTATTGTTGGCGCTATAGAGGTCTTCCAGCGGCCGATAGGTCCAGTCCTGGTATCCCAATTGACGGACACTATCCACAAAAGCAGTGCGATAGTCCTTTACTATCCGCATCGGGTTCCCTTCTTCATCAGCAAGCCTTGCATAGGGATAGATCTGCGTATTGCCCTGGAAGGTAGTGTTGGAGAATCCCGGTATGAATTGGTTGTGCATATCCGTATGGCTTTGTATCCAGTATATGCCTGTGGTGATCTCCAGTCTTTTGATGGGGTTGATCACGGTCACCGAACTAAGCGATATCCGCTTGTATGCATTACGTACCAGCGACTGCCGGTTATGGTCATAACCCGCCGAAAGGGTATAGTTGATCTTATCACCCCCGCCCCGCAGGTTTATGGCATACTGTGCGAGTGAGGATTTCTGGTAGACCCATTTGGCATATTCCGACCGCATATCGTTACCCGCTAACTGGTTGATCTGGCTGGCAGCATCAGCAGCCGAGAGCTGTCCCGCCCGCTGTTTGGCCAATATTTCTACCACAGGGCTAACTGCTGGTCTTGATGTCTGGTTAGCAAGGCTGGCATCGTAATAGCCTTTTGAGAAGAGGTATTGCTCCACACCGATGAAATCGGCTGCGTTGAGGTAGCTATGGCTGTAATAGAGGTCGGGTTTGTTTACAAAACTCAGGTTGGTCACATAATCCACCTTCAGTTTTGACTGGTAGCTGCCTTTTTTTGTCGTGATAACGATCACCCCATTACCGGCCCTCGCACCCCAGATGGCTGCAGCAGCGGCATCTTTGAGTACAGTAACGTTTTCTACATCATTGGGGTTGATATTGTTGATGTCTCCCTCATAGGGGAAATTATCTATTACGATCAGCGGACTGGCAGCGGTATTGCTCAGCAGGGTACTTCTGCCGCGGATACTGATCTGCTCGTCACTGATATGGGTCCGGTTAAAAAGCAGGCCACTGGTCACGCCATCCAGTCTGTCAAGCACATTGGTGCTGACCCTTCGGTTCAACAATGTATTATCGATCCTCACAACACTACCTGTGATCCTTTCTTTACGGATCTGTTGGTAGCCGGTGTTCACGGTTACGGCTTCCAGTTCCTGTGTTGCGGGTGTCAGGGCAATCATCAGCGGAGAAACCGTTTTATCAGTTAGGATAACTGACCTGGTCAGAAAACCCGTATACCTGATGATAAGGGTATCCGGGAGACGGGCCAAAACAATGGTCACATCACCCTGTTTCCCGGTAGTATGGCTGGTATTGGTTTTTGTAAGATGTAACGAGGCGCCCGGTAACACATCACCGGTTGCTTCGTTGGAGACAATGATTTTTATCGAGATGCTTTTTTGCGCAAGGTTCCATAATGGGCATAACAATAACAGTAAGCAAAGAATTCGGATCATTTGCAGTAGTTTTAGGTTTGTACAATAGATTGAGGATCAGTGGTTAGCCTACTGTTTTACACCGGGTTCTTGGGTTTTTTGGCATACTGTGTCTTCAGCAGGCACAGGGCCTGACCGATGGGCGAGGGTAAGAGGCGGTTTTTCAGGCAATGATTTTTATAGAGGCAGCAGGCATTGGCCAGTGCGGGATAACGGTGTTTATGCGGATGCTGTTTCAGTAACAGGTAATACAATACCCCTGACTGCACCAGCTGGTGCTGCGTAACAGGCTGTTCTGCCGGGTTCAGGTATGGACGGGTTGGCATAAGGTATTGATTAGTAAGTAAACAAATCGATATCGTTACAAATTGTCGGCGATCATCTGGTCCGGTTGAGCGCTGTTCCTGTGTCACTGCACAAGCATCGAACAGTCAGCAAAAACGTATCATACATTACCTGTTTTCAAATACTTGCCTATAGGTGATTGAGCGGTAGCTGCAGAATCTTCAATTTTAAATCACTTATACCAGGCAGTATTGAAAACCAAAATAGACAGTTACGTAATAGAGCGGGTGAAAGAGAAAAGGATCGAAAACGGTCTTTCTCAGTCCGACCTTGCCTATGAACTGGGTATGTCTGTTGGTTTTATCGGCAAAGTGGAGAGCAAGAACTATCCCGCACACTACAATCTCCGCCACCTCAATGACCTCGCCAGGATCCTCGGCTGCAGCCCACAGGATTTCCTGCCTAAAAAACCTATCTGACCAGTTTACAATATCATTTCAGGGGGAGTTAAGCTAAGATAATGGGTATTTTTGATACTTGCCTATGGGTGAGTGAATTTTTTTCTGGAAATATGTCAGGGGGGGGATAATGATAGAATGAGTGGATGGGTTTTGGTCTCCCGCTTTCAGCGGGATCTTCGCTTCGCTACGATTTAGTCTTTAGTCTTTAGTCTTTGGTTTAATCGGAGTAGATTGGGGGAGCAGTTATTTAGTTAGTATACACCCGCCTGCGGCAGGTTTGAGGTATTGGTATTTCTCTTTGTGATACCGCCTTAACAAGCGAGCAGGATCAAAACATTCTCTCATCCACTCATCCACTCATTCACTCATTGCTTTTGGCGCATTGGCGGGTTAGCGCACTAGCGTACCTGCCTGCCGGCAGGCGGGTTGGCTAATTGCGGATAATTGGGTAAGTGGTTGTTTGCGAGGTTATTTTTTGAGACGTTTGCCGTTTAAGGGGGTATTCATCATTTCCCGCCTTAGGCGGGATTCGTCTGTTCAATTGGTGTATTGGCATTTAGCACCTGCCTGACGGCAGTCAGGTTTGGCTTTGGAACGACTGCGGCAGGTTTCAGGTATTGGTATATCCCCTTTGTGATGCCTGCCTTTACCAAGCGAGCAGGATTAAAGCATTCACTCATTGGTTTTCAATGCGCCAAATCCCAAGGCTGTGAGTAATGAGTGGTCAATTGTCAATCAGCTAATTCGTTTTCTACCAAAGACCAAAGACTAAAGACTAAAGACCAAAACCAACAGCCTACCAATCAAACAACTGCTCCCCCAAACTACTCCTAATAAAGCGAGAGACCAGAGACCTTACTCAAATCAGGATGTCAAGACCCTGCACCCCGTGAGCGATGTAATAGAAATTCCGGAAGCTGCGACAGATAGGATAGCCGTTTCAGGCCGGAGGTATCAAATTTGCCGGGAATATGTACGGCTGCGTAGGGCCATAATTGGTAGGACTTATCACGTAAAAAGGGATATCTCGGTCCGTGGTCACCGGAAATGACAACGATTTTGTCCTGCATCTCAGGGTATTGCTTCAATAGGTTCTTGAGCAAGGAATTGCCATATTGCAGGTAGTCGATGTAATGACGCTTGATAAGCGTGGTATCCTCATCATCCGTATGATTGTCAGCAAGCAGCCGGCCCTGGCTGTTCCTGCAAAAGGGTTGGTGGGGGATCGGTATATGTGCCCAAATAAAACGGGGACTTGACGTTTTTCTCGAAACTGTATTCTGTAAGTTTTGGTAAATCTGGTGGTTGTAATTGTCGCATTTGCGGATCGTGTTGTTCCATTTCACAGCGATCATGCTAAATAAGGTGCCAGAAAATAATTGTTGTTCAAAACTGTAGGGATATTCGCTTCGGTTCGCAACCATCGGGTATTGGTTAATGTCAAAGAAGCTAAGGTTGATGAATGTATAACCCGATCTTTCCAATGCCGGAACAAGCGAGTTGTGCCGCAACAGATCAATTCCTTCGTAAAAATTGGAAGGAGCGATACTGTCATCAAAATGAAAGATGCTGTTCACAGAAAATAAGGTGTTATTGAACCGGCTCCGCATCTCAGGTAGCAAAACAAACCCGGCTTTTGAAAGAAAGCTGTCCAGTTCATTCTGAGATCCGAATTGTTGTTGCAGGGATACTGAAGAAGCATATTCATCCATCAATATCCAAACAATGTCTTTTGTAGCGGGGGTGTGTGTTTTTTTTTCTTTTTGCTGATGTGTACGGTTCTCTATCCGGTACTCGTATGATCTTTTTATGCCAGCGCCCAGGAACACGATGCAGGAGATCAAGAGGAAAACATTGACTGTCTTATGGAAAGCATCCATGGGTAATGAAGCGATTCTTCGGGATCCATAACACAGACCGATGATGATCAGCGCTACGGCTGTATACAGAATGACATAAAAACGAACCGGTATATACGAGTAGGAAAATCCGAAGCCCTTTGCAAGGCTCACTACATGTAAGATAGATAACCAGGTTATGATAACAGGGATACCTGCATAGGCAGGTCCAATGACTTTTTGGGAAAAGATCACCAAGAGGTATGTGATCAAAAAATAGAGAACCAAACTGCAAAAAGCGGTCACTATATCAAAGGAGGGGAAATAGATAGCGCTTTTATAGATCAGAAATACAAGTCCGTATAGATACACATATAGGGGCTTTTGGATCGATCGGTTTACAGCTTCTCCCATAAGTATAATTTTCTGTCCGTTGTGGTGCAATCAGCCACGTCAGCCAAGGTAAAATACTGGCCAAATGAATCCTGAAAATGCGCTTCCTGGTAATCATCAAAAATGTCTTTCCGGTAACGTAACATCTCTGCAACTTTGGGATCCGTACGGGGTACGAATTCAACGATCGCGTATCGCGTGGTTATTCTCGCTGCCAGCTTGGCAACAAAGGCCATGGGGACATTGTTGCCAATACACAAGTGATGTATCACGGCCAGCATAAGTACCATATCGCCGCTCAGCCTTTGCAGCAAAGAGGATCGCTCTTCATTTTCCCACCCGATGGCAGGTGTTGGTGCTGCAATATCCGCTACTACTGTTTCAATATGGGTGAGTTGTTTTTTGTTGATGGCATCTCTTAGCTTTTCCACACAACCATGATCAGACTCAACAGCGATCACCTGTTGGGCATAATCGCCGGCCAGCAAGGTAAAATGACCATCGTTGCTCCCTATGTCAACCACATTCGTACAATTGATTCTAGAGAACCAATTAGAAATGATCTTTGTTTTACTTTCCAGGTAGGTCTCGGATAAAATCGTGGTATCATAATAATTGCTCCATACCACTGCACGTTCGCGGGTCTTCCACTGTGCAACCGATTTGTGGATCAGATCCCATAAAACCAACAACTTTTCACGGCTAAAGGTCTTTTTGACTGATGTAGTACCGGATTTTTTAGCACGTGCATGTAAATGAATATGCAACAGCAATACCGGATTAAACCAGCTTTGTAGGGGCAAATGGGAGGAAATAAAAGCTAATGACAGGCCATTGATCTGCGACACGGTCAATCTTCCCCAGTCCGAATCATTGAAATACATAAGCGAAACTGGCCCAAGCATCATTTCGCAAAACTGGCGATAGGCCATCCACGGATCGCCATCGGTATATGTATCGAAAGAAAGTGTATCAAAGAAAACACAACGCCTCTGGTAAAAAGTCAGATTGAACGGGGTGGCGTCTTTCAGGATCATTCCATGTTCCATACAGAGGGTGTTGATCCTTAGGAAAGTTAGGGTTGCTTTCTTCCACTGTTCCGCGGTCCATTCATACGGCAGGCTGATAAAAGGAATTCTCTCTGGTACAAGGATCCGATAAAACCGGTTTTTCTCAGTTTCATCCATGTCAAGTTCAACATGGGGTATCAATAGCCCCTCTGTCACCAGTTTTTGGTACAGTCCCGACCGCATCAGCTGCTGATATCGTTCTGCATAGCTAAACCCAACATATCTTCTCCAACCTGATGGACGCTGTACCATAAATCCATCCCGGTCCCGGTATGAAACAGCCTGCTGCATTTAGGAGCCTTGCTGGTTGTTAGAAGACGATGGATCACTTGACTTCTTGCGGGAGAATAGGGTTTTCAGGTACAGGGTGATCTTCTTAAAAAAGACCAACCCGGTCAATAATCCTGATAAGATCATCTGAAAAAAAAGACTTCCCGTTCCGGGATCAATATATAGGAAACGAATAATATGTCCCATTGCGTGGTTTTGGATGAATTTGACTTAGATATGGCTAAATAGTTTAATACACTAAGGATATTGGCAATATCTAAGGACATGGATACAGGCAACTGCTTTTTTGCAGCTTGGGACGTAAAATTTGAAATGTTGGAGAGGGGGAGAAATAAATGAAAAATATGTTGTATGAATGCTACCCAATAGTAAATCGCCTGCCGAAGGCAGCGTTAAAAGCCTAATACGCCAATGCGCTAATGCGACAAATCGTAGCGAAGATCCTGCTCTGCGGTAGATCGAAGACCAACCTGCAATTCGCTATTTTTTACTTATTTTGCGCTCCCCCGATGGGTCCTGTTTATTTCAGGAGCCATAATAGATGATAAAAACAATTAATACCAGTAAGAAAATCATGAAAAAAGCACTTGTAACCGGGATTACCGGTCAGGATGGGGCCTATTTAACAGAGTTGTTATTACACAAAGGATACGAAGTTCATGGTATCAAAAGAAGGAGCTCCTTGTTTAATACAGGTCGTATTGACCATTTATATGAAGATCCCCATGTGCCACACAAACATTTGACCCTGCATTATGGCGATCTGACAGATTCTACGAACCTCATCCGTATCATCCAGGAAGTGCAACCCGATGAAATTTACAACCTGGCAGCTATGAGCCATGTGCATGTAAGTTTTGAAACACCCGAATATACCGCCAATGCGGATGGTATCGGTACCTTACGTATCCTGGAAGCCGTACGCCTGCTGGGTTTAACCAAAAAAACCAAGGTGTACCAGGCTTCTACATCCGAACTATATGGATTGGTACAAGCGGTTCCGCAAAGTGAAACTACGCCTTTCTACCCCCGTTCCCCCTATGCCGTAGCCAAACTCTATGCCTACTGGATCACGGTGAACTACCGGGAAGCCTATGGTATGTTCGCCTGCAATGGTATCCTGTTCAACCATGAATCCCCGCTTCGTGGTGAAACCTTTGTTACCCGTAAGATCACCCGCGCCGTAGCCAAAATCGCACTTGGGTTACAGGATACCCTCTACCTGGGTAACCTGGATGCCAAACGCGACTGGGGCCATGCCAAAGACTATGTAGAAGGGATGTGGCGGATCCTGCAACAGGATGTTCCTGAAGATTTTGTCCTGGCTACCGGTATCACCACTCCCATCCGGGATTTTGTGAAAATGGCATTTGCCGAGATCGGCGTCGAACTGGCTTTTGAAGGAACAGAAGAGAACGAAGTGGCCAAAGTGGTTGCCTGCACAGGTAAATACCAGGTTCCCACCGGCCAGGCAGTGGTAAAAGTGGATCCCCGCTATTACCGCCCCACCGAAGTGGACCTCCTGATCGGCGACCCCTCCAAAGCCAAACAAAAACTCGGCTGGGAACCCAAATACACCCTCGCCGAAATGGTCACCGAAATGGTCGCCAGCGATATCCGGTTATTTGAGAAAGATGAGTTTTTGAAGAAGAATGGATTTGATATTAAAAACGAGTTTGAATAGGGCGCACCTGCCTGCGGTAGGCAGGTTGGCGGGTTGGCGCATTAGCGCATTGGCTTGTATCGCTTGCCTGCGGCACGCGATTGGACGCCGTGCAGCGGGATCTCCGGTACACTTCGATTTAGTTTTTGGCTGGGGGTTAAATTGGTGAGTAATTTGAGTAATTACCGCATGATAGGGTTTAATGGGTTCTGGTAAATTCGGGATAATTAACCCCCTTTTTGATATGCGTGATTTTAGAAAGCTGGAAATTTGGACCGAATCTGTGACCCTTGCGAAAAAAATATACGAGGTTAGCAATCGATTTCCCAGTCAAGAAAAGTACGGGATGTGTTCGCAAATGACAAGGGCTGTGGTTTCCATCGCATCCAATATTGCGGAAGGTTGCAGCCGGAAAACCCGTCTTGAGTTTTCCCGTTTCCTGGATATCGCATTAGGGTCATCTTTTGAATTGGAGACCCAAATTGAAATTTGTAAACAAGTTGCATACTTGACAGAAGATAAATATCACGATCTGCTACAAGACTTGCATTTACTTCAGAAGAGGATAAATGCTTTTAGAGGAACTATATAAATAAAGAAATTAGCGTGTTGAGTGTAAATCCCCCTTTCGCCAAAGGCGAAAACCCACCAAACAAAGCCAATGCGCCAACCCGCCAACGCGCCAATACGCAAAAAAACAGATTTGATGGAAAAACAATCTAAAATCTACATCGCCGGCCACCGAGGAATGGTAGGAAGTGCTATTGAACGGAAACTTCGGGCCGAGGGATATTGCAATATCATTACCCGAACCTCTCAAGAACTGGATCTACGAAACCAGCAGGCGGTGAATGATTTTTTTGCAGCGGAGAGACCGGATCATGTGTTCCTGGCAGCAGCCAAAGTGGGGGGCATTGTGGCCAATAATACCTACCGGGCGGAATTTATTTATGAGAACCTGATGATAGAAAGCAATATCATTCATGCTGCTTATGTACATGGGGTAACTAAATTATTGTTCCTGGGATCTTCCTGTATCTATCCCAAACTGGCACCCCAGCCGTTGAAAGAAGAATACCTGTTGTCTGGATATCTTGAGCAGACCAATCAACCTTATGCCATCGCAAAGATCGCGGGTATTGAATTGTGTGATGCTTACCGGGCGCAATACGGATGCAATTTTATCTCTGCCATGCCTACTAACCTGTATGGTCCTAATGATAATTATGACCTTGAGAAGTCGCATGTGTTGCCGGCCCTGCTGCGCAAATTCATTACGGCCAAAAAGAAACAAGAGCCCGAAGTGATTCTCTGGGGCTCTGGAACCCCGCTGCGTGAATTCCTGCACGTGGATGACCTGGCCGACGCCTGTCTCTTCCTCATGAATCACTATCATGAACAAGGTCTCGTGAACATAGGTATGGGCACAGACATCAGTATCCTCGAACTGGCCCAGCTGATCCAAAAGGTCGTGGGTTACCAAGGCAACATCATCCTCGACCCATCCCGCCCCGACGGCACCCCCCGCAAACTGATGGATGTCTCCAAACTGACCAATCTTGGTTGGAAAGCTTCTATTGGTTTGGAGCAAGGTATCGCAAGGGTATATGAGGAAGTGAAGGATGTGGAGTGGGAGTGAGGACTTGCAATTCTGTTGTGTATTAGGTGGTTACTATTGGGACTTTATCAGTCTGTCGTTATTGGTTATTAGTCTTTGGCCTTTGGTCTTTGGTCTTTAGTCTTTGGTTGGGCTTGCCTGCCTGGGGCATGCGATTTTTGGGTGTTCAACATGCACTCATCCACTCATTTGCTTTGCCCCCCGTCATTTCTATCCCGCCATCGGCGGAATCGATGTTAATCAGCTAATTCGTTTTCTACCAAAGACCAAAGACTAAAGACTAACGGGCCGCCCTCATCCATACCTTTTCAAACAATTCATCATATTCACCAAATGCACCCGCATGATCGAAATAGCGGCAGGGTCACAGGTGTAGAATTTCTTGTGCAGGTTTTCAGGTGAGATCTGGGTGGTGCGGTTGGTCCGGTAACGGCTGGCTGTTTGACGGATCAGTTCATTTTTATTGCTGGTCTGCAGGATCTGGGTATCTACCTGCAAACGTAGAAATAGGCCCAGTTGTGATACGGATAGGGTGGTTTCGAAGGGTTTGTCCCTGTCTAACGGTGATTCGGGAAACAGTTCACCGTGGGTGATTTCCTCCAGGGCTATGGCTTCCAGTAGTAGTTCCTTGGAGTTTTTCTGCTCAGGGTGGAGGGCCCGGTCATGCACGGGTTGTAGCCTGGTCAGTTCTAGCTGGCAGTTTCTCCAGAAGGAAATTCTTTCCTCGGTAGTACCCAGCGACTCTCTTTGTGCTGCCCAATAATGGATCAGTTGGTCTATCCATACGGGATCATTGAAATTATACCGGATCAGCAGTTTGATTCGGGCCTCCATGCTGTTATATTCAGGTAATAACAGCTGGTAGAGTAATTGTTGCAGGTAATCATGGGTGCCATAGCTAAGGTTTGGATTGTCGGCATGCATTTTTAACTGATGGCACAGCAGGCTGGTAAGAGACTGATCAGTGGCTGTTTCCTCGTTTTGCGCTAACCGGGCCAGTTGTTCCCTGAATATGGGGCGGATGGTTTCCTGTAAACATACAGGCATACGTAACCCAGGATCCAGGTTCTTACCAAACCCATTCTGAACCAGCTCCAATAATCCCAATATGCTTTTTTGCAGACCCTCATAAAACAACATGTGTGCCAACAGGTCCTTGCCGCGTATCCCAGTATCCTGCAGCTGCTGCCTGAATTCGCTCAGCAGATCGGAGAGGTGCACACAGTAAGTTGCTGTCGTTTGCACACATAATGCCTGGCCCTTTTTCGAGCTAGCAGTGGCATGCTGTTCCAGGAAATCGATCAGCAGGTGATTGGCTAATAAAACCGCCGCCTTTTTTTCAGCCGCAGTTTCACTATTTCTCTCTATCAATTGCTCAGGCCGGAGGTTCTGATACAGTTGTCGGGCCAGTTGGTAAAGTGCAGGTAACATAGAATACCGGATTTGAGTGTGAAACTAGGGTGCATTTATGGGAACTAAAAGGTGGGAAATACTCGATTATTGGTGGTAAATACTCTATTTTTTGAAAATTGGCGTATTGGCGGATTAGCGCATTGGCGCATTGGCTGATTTGAGGTAGCTGGTTAATTAGTTGTTTACGAGTGTATCTGGGTCATGGGTTTTATCATTCACTCATGCACTCATTCACTCATTGAATTTGGCGTATTAGCGCATTGGCGCATTGGCTGATTTGAGGTAGCTGGTTAATTAGTTGTTTCCGAGTTTATGCTGGTCATGGGCTTTCATCATTCACTCATGCACTCATTCACTCATTCGCTCATTCGCTCATTGAATTTGGCGCATTGGCTGATTTGAGGTGACCGGTTAATTAGTTGTTTACGAGTGTATCTGGGTCATGGGTTTTTATCATTCACTCATGCACTCAATCACTCATTCGCTCATTTTTTTTGTCCTATTATTAAATCACCGACTTGAAAAGCTCTGGCAGTAATATGCCGCTCAACTGTAAAGTGTCTCTTCCTGAAATCACTTTACATATTTCGAACTAAATATGTAAACTTGATTAATTATGAAGGTTCCCCAAAAGCAAAAAGGTCGTGAACATGTGTACGAACCTGCCCTAAAGATTGCCCTTGCGCAAGAGTATTTTAC
>JADBXR010000012.1 GCA_020403425.1 Chitinophagaceae bacterium
GTACAGATGTTCACGACCTTTTTGCTTTTGGGGAACCTTCATAATTAATCAAGTTTACATATTTAGTTCGAAATATGTAAAGTGATTTCAGGAAGAGACAGATCGTCTTAAGGTTAGATGTATTTTTGTTTTGTTTAATATATGGTCTAACGAATCGTTTCCGGGTATAAGTCGTTATGATCGAATCACTTGTCGGAGAAGCCGGTAGAGCTTTTGAATATTGAATAATGAACAAGGAATGTTGAATGCCAAAGACCAATGCGCCAATCCGCCAATCCGCTAATGCGCTAATGTACAATAGAACAGAAGAACAGATGAGCAAGGAACAGACGAGGGGGGAGGAATATTGAATAATGAGCAAGGAATGTTGAATGCCAAAGACCAATACGCCAATCCGCTAATGCGCCAATGCACAATGGAACAGAAGAACAGATGAGCAAGGAACAGACGAGGGGGGAGGAATATTGAATAATGAACAAGGAATGTTGAATGCCAAAGACTAAAGACCAAAGACCAAAGGCCAATCCGCCAATCCGCTAATGCGCTAATGAACAATGGAACAGAAGAACAGATGAGCAAGGAACAGACGAGGGGGGAGGAATATTGAATAATGAACAAGGAATGTTGAATGCCAAAGACCAAAGACCAAAGACCAATCCGCCAATCCGCGTATGCACTAATCGCCCCTCATTTCCTTACCTTTGCAGACCTAAGAAACAATAGCAATGAGCGAAGAAAAGAGCCTGAATTTTATTGAAGAGATCGTAGAAGAGGATCTGAAGAATGGAAAATACAAGTCCATCGTTACCCGTTTCCCGCCGGAGCCGAACGGATACCTGCATATCGGGCATGCCAAGAGTATCTGTCTCAATTTTGGACTGGCCAAAAAATACGGTGGCAAGACCAACCTGCGTTTTGACGATACCAACCCCGTCACCGAGGAGACCGAATACGTGGAAAGTATCAAGGACGATGTTCGCTGGCTGGGTTTTGAATGGGCCAATGAGTTTTACGCTTCTGATTATTTTGAACAATTATATGCATTCGCGGTGACGCTGATCAAAAAAGGGTTGGCCTATGTGGACGACAGTACCAGTGAAGAGATAGCCGAGCAGAAAGGTACACCCACCGTACCGGGAACGCGGAACCGTTATGCCGACAGAAGCATTGAAGATAACCTGCAGCTGTTCGCCGATATGCGCGCCGGAAAATATGCGGATGGATCCAAAGTATTACGTGCCCGCATCGACATGGCATCGCCCAATATGCTGCTGCGCGATCCGATCCTGTACCGGATCAAACACGCGCATCACCATCGCACCGGCGATAACTGGTGCATTTACCCGATGTACGATTTTGCGCACGGACAAAGTGATTCGATCGAGAACATCACCCACTCGATCTGTACGCTGGAATTCATTCCGCACCGCGACCTGTACGACTGGTGCATCGAGAAGCTGGAGATCTTCCCTTCGCACCAGTACGAGTTTGCCCGCTTGAACATGACCTATACCATCATGAGCAAACGCAAACTGCTGCAGCTGGTGAACGAGGGGCATGTGAACGGTTGGGACGATCCGCGTATGTCCACCATCAGTGGTATGCGCAGGAGAGGATATCCCGCTGAAGCGATCCGTGAATTCTGTGACCGTATCGGTGTGGCCAAACGTGAGAACCTGATCGATGTGGGTCTGCTCGAATTCTGTGTGCGCGAACATCTGAACAAGATCGCCCTGCGCCGGATGGTGGTGTTCGATCCGCTGAAACTGGTGATCACCAATTACCCCGAAGGCGAGGAATACCTGCAGAGCGAGAACAATCCCGAAGATCCCAATGCCGGACACCGCGATGTTCCTTTCAGCAGGGAACTGTACATTGAGCGGGAAGATTTCATGGAGAACCCGCCCAAGAAATATTTCAGGCTGGCTCCCGGCCAGATGGTGCGCCTGAAGAGCGCCTATATCATCCGTTGTGAGGAAGTGGTGAAAGATGCCGCCGGAAACATTACAGAAGTGAAATGTACCTATATCCCCGAGAGCAAAAGCGGTTCCGATACCTCCGGTATCAATGTAAAAGGCACATTGCACTGGGTCAGCGTGCAACACGCTGTTACTGCAGAAGTGCGTTTGTACGACCGTCTCTTTAAAGTAGAGGATGTGGCCAATGCCGAAGGCGATTTCAAAGATCATATCAATGAAGATTCCCTCACCGTACTCGCAAATGCCTATGCTGAGCCTGCTTTGCTGAACGATACACCTGATGACCGCTACCAGTTCATCCGGAAAGGTTATTTCTGTCTCGATAAAGACAGCAGCGCGGATAAACTGGTCTTCAACAGAACCGTCACTTTGAAAGACGGATGGGCGAAGGAAGCGAAGAAAGCGTGAGAATGTTGAATATTGAGCAAGGAATGATGAATGATGAAGGGAACAGATGAACAGATGAGCAAGGAACAGACGAAGGGGAGGGAATATTGAATATTGAGCAAGGAATGATGAATGATGAAGAGAACAGATGAACAGATGAGCAAGGAACAGATGAAGGGAAGGGAATAATGAATAATGAGCAAGGAATGATGAATGATGAAGTGTTTCGGTACTCTGCGCAAATTCCCCGCTCTCTGCGGCTCTGCGGTGAAAAGAAGACCAGATCGCAGCGAAGATTCCGCTGAAAGTGAGAGACTAAAGGCTAAAGACTAAAGACCAACCACCAATCCGCCGATCCGATAATCCGCAAATCCTTAAATAACATGGATCTCTTACTTTCATTTCAACAGCATTGGAAAGAACAGTTTCCGCAACTGTTGCCGGCTAATGTGCGGCTGCTGCTGGGGGTGAGTGGTGGGGTGGATAGTGTGGTGCTGGCGGATCTGTTGCACAGGATGGGGGTTGCTTTCACGATGGCCCATGCTAATTTTCAATTGCGGGGCGAGGAGAGTGAGCGGGATGAGCGATTCGTCCGTTCGCTTGCCGTGAAATACGGGAAGGAGCTGCTGGTAAAATACTTCGATACCAAACAATACGCTGCAGACCATACATGTGCCATCCAGGAGGCAGCCAGGGAACTCCGGTACAACTGGTTCAGTGATGTTATCCACGGGTGGCAGGGTGCGGAAGAAACTAGTCCGAAGAAAACGGGTGCAGCCAGCTATTATATGGTAACGGCGCATCATGCCGATGATAATATCGAGACCGTGCTGATGCATTTTTTCAGGGGCACCGGTATACAGGGACTTGCGGGTATACAGCCCGAGTTGCGGTCTCGCAGGTTGATCAGGCCTTTGTTGCCGTTCCGGAAGCATGACTTGTTGGCCTATGCGGCTGAACAGGGTCTTGATTTTGTGGAGGACTCTTCCAATGCTTCCGATAAGTATACCCGTAACTATTTCCGTAACCGGTTGCTGCCACAGATCCGGGAAGTGTATCCACAGGCGGATGAGAACCTGCTGCATAATATTGAACGTTTCCGGGAAGTGGAAATGATCTATCAGGGATCGGTCGATCGTACGGTGAATGACCTGCTGGAGCCGAAGGGAACTGAATGGCAGGTGCCCGTCCTGAAATGGAAAAAGGTTCGTCCCCTGCATACGATAACCTGGGAACTGATCCGCAACTTTGGGTTCCATTCAGGTCAGACAGCGGAAGTGATCCGTTTGCTGGATGGTGAGAACGGCGGCTTCCAGGCATCCGCCACACACCGCATCATCCGCAACCGCAACTGGATGATCATTGCACCCAATACCCCGCAAACGGCGCAACATATCCAGGTGGAAGCAGGCCAGGAACAAGTATCCTTCGGCCCCACTGCAACCCTATTCCTAAAAACATTCACTCATTCACTCACCCACTCATTCACGAATTCTCCCCACGAGGCTTCTCTGGACCTGGCGAACATACGTTTTCCTTTGTTGTTGCGTAAATGGAAGACCGGTGATTATTTTTATCCGCTGGGCATGCAGAAGAAAAAGAAGCTCAGCAAATTCCTGATCGATCTGAAATTATCGCGCACGGAAAAGGAACAGGTATGGGTATTAGAAAGCGACCAACGGATCCTTTGGGTGGTCGGCTACCGAATCGATAACCGTTTCCGGGTCATAGATAAGACCCGCGAAGTGCTGCAATTGTCTTACCGGAAATAATTCGTCACTTCCTCCACAAATCTGCCCACAGGCCTGAACTCGGTCAGGAACTGGCTGGTAACGGCCAGGAACACGATGCCATAAACAGCGCCCCAGATATGCGCGGAATGGTTGATGTTGCCATGACCTTTTTTGGCGAGATAGGCGGAAATGCCCAGGTACAAAGGACCGAATATGAATGCCGGAATATGGAAGGGGATGGGGAAGATGCCCATGCCCATGGTTGGGTTCAGAAAGATACCGATAAAGATCACTGCCGATACCGCACCGGATGCACCCAAGCTTCGATAATAATAATTGTTGCGGTGCGCAAAATAAGTAGGCAGCAGGCATACCACCAGCGATGTGAGATACATGATGATATACAAGGCTTTGCCCATTTCTCCATAGATCATGGTGAACGCTTCTTCCACCATACCGCCAAACAGGTAGAAGGTATACATGTTGAATGCCAGGTGCATAAAATCGGCATGTATGAAACCACAGGTGATGAACCGGTACCACTGGTTATGATTGGTAATAGCTGTTGGATAAAAGATCAGGTCATTGATCACTTTCTCGTTCGAAAAAGCAGAAAATGAGATCACACAGGTCAGGAGCAGGATGATAAGGGTAATGGTAAGCATACAGGCAATTTAGGAAATTCTGTGTGAGGGATATATTAAATATTGCAGTCAGGTCAGTTCCCGTTATTCACCCTCTGCGAAAACTCTCTGTTCTCTTGTTCTCTGCGGTTAGATAAGGCTCTCACCAACCGCAGAGAACAAGAGAGGCGGAGGTTTCGCAGAGAAGAACAGCAGCTATTTAACTATGGTGGTATTTCTCGTTCCGCAATATGGTACAGGCCCGGTATACCTGCTCGGCAAGGATCAGTCTGACCAGCATATGGGGGAAGACCAGTCGCGACAGGCTCCAGACCATATCGGCCCGCTGGGTCACACGTTCATCCACGCCAAAGGCACCGCCGATCAGGAATACGATGCGTTTGGTGCCGGTATTGGCCCGTTGCTGGATCCATTGCGCCAGTTCAGGTGAGCTTAGGTTCTTGCCTCTTTCATCCAGCAATACCAGGTGATCCTCTTTTTGCAACTGGGATAAAATGGTAGCGGCTTCTGCTTTTTTCAGTTCCGCTTCCGATAAGGTCCCTGCATTTTTGGGCGGTGCGATGATGAGCCAGTCGGCAGGAAAATAATTGTTCAGCCTTTTGGTGAATTCCTCAATGCCTGCTTTTGCATAGGTCTCATGCACTTTTCCTACCGACCAGAATTGCATTTTCATGCGATAAAAATAAAGAATGCATTCGTCATTATGGAACATAAATAAGTGTACGGTTTTATCAGCCGTCTTATTTATCTTAGGTGCTCCATCCATCAGGGATGAGAGCTCAACCGTTTGCTAATTATCTAATGAACACCCACCATGAACCGTAAAGAATTTGTACGCACCACCGGTATGGCTGCCGCAGCGATGGCGGTATTGCCCGGTATGAACCTGTTTGCACGCACACCCGAGACCAAAGTAAGAATGGCACTGATAGGCACCGGTGCCCGAGGGGTCAGTCACCTTGACCTGTTGCTGCGCCGCAGTGATGTGGATGTGGTGGCCATTTGTGATATAGAGCCGAGGGCCTTACAGGCGGCAAAGGAAATGGTGAGCAAATCGGGTAAGACCATGCCGGAAGTGTTCACAGGTGATAACTATGCCTGGAAGAAAATGGTGGAGAAGACCAAATTGGATGCCGTGGTGATCGCCACGCCCTGGGAATGGCATAAGGAAATGATCATCGGCTCGCTGGATGCGGGCATCAAATATGTGGGCTCTGAAGTGATGATCGGTATTACGCTGGAGGATCACTGGGATGTGGTGAAAGCCGCTGAACACCACAAAGCCCACGTGATGATGCTGGAGAATGTGTGCTACCGCCGCGATGTGATGGCGGTGCTGAACATGGTGCGCCAGGGACTGTTCGGCGAACTGATACATTTACAGGGCGGCTACCAGCATGACCTGCGTGAAGTGAAATTCAACGATGGGGTCAACACGTATGGACATGGTGTGGAATTCGGTGAGAAAGGATATTCAGAGGCACGCTGGCGGACGGAACATTCCGTGCATCGCAACGGCGACCTGTATCCCACCCATGGTATCGGGCCGATCGCGAACTATATCAACATCAACCGCGGCAACCGTTTTCATTCGATCTGTTCTTTCTCTTCCAAAGCGCGTGGACTGCATGATTATGTGGTGAAGAAAGGAGGGGAGAACCATCCCAATGCCAAAGTGAACTTCAAACTGGGTGATGTGGTGACCACTTCCATCAATTGTGTGAATGGTGAGACCGTATTGCTGCAGCACGATACCAACCTGCCAAGGCCCTATTCACTGGGCTTCCGTGTACAGGGTACCGAAGGTCTGTGGATGGATGTGAACAAGGGCGTCTATATCGAAGGCAAATCGGCCAAAGCGCACCAGTGGGATGATGCCAAAGCCTGGCTGGACAAATATGATCACCCGCTGTGGCAGCGCTGGAGCAAGGAGACTGCGGGTGCCGGTCATGGCGGTATGGACTTTTTTGTGATCCATGCATTTGTAGAATCCATCAAACGACAGACCGCCACACCGCTGGATGTATACGATGCGGCCACCTGGAGTGCCATCACGCCACTGAGCGAACGGTCGATAGAACTGGGTAACCAGACCATTGAATTCCCTGATTTCACAGGCGGGCAGTGGATGTACCGCAAACCCGTGTTTGCACTGGGCGCAGATTATTAAGTAAGAAACGGAGTGATGATGGGAATACCGCAACAGGTTTTAGCTGCCTATGGACTGACAGGGCCGGATACCGTGATCAAAGCTTTTGGTACGGGATTGATCAACCACACCTGGACAGTTGCGCAGCAGGGAAAAAAATATATCCTGCAAAGGATCAACACCAACGTATTTACCAAGCCCGAAGCGATCGCAGACAATATCAGTCGCATTGCCGCTTACCTGGCGGAACACGCTCCTGACTATTTCTTTGTGGCGCCGGTGATTGCCCGTAACGGCCAACAACTGATCACCATAGAAGGAGACGATGGCGGATCTTTCCGCCTGTTCCCTTTTGTTCCGGGCTCACATTCCAAAGCGGTGGCCACTTCTGCCGAACAGGCTTTTGAAGCTGCCCGGCAGTTTGGACGATTTACCCGTCTGCTCTCCGGTTTTGATGCGAGCAGTTTACACACCACCATTCCCGGTTTTCATGATCTTTCCCTTCGGTACCGGCAGTTCCTGCAGGCGCTGGAAACGGGCAATCCCGACAGGATCCGGGAATCGGCCGAACTGATCCATTACCTGAAAGCGGCATCGCACCTGGTAGACAGGTACGTGGCCATACAGCAGGATGCTCATTTCAAGATCAGGGTCACTCACCATGATACCAAGATCAGTAATGTATTGTTCAATGATGCGGACAAAGCCCTTTGCGTGATAGACCTGGATACAGTGATGCCCGGTTATTTTATCAGTGATGTGGGCGACATGATGCGCACCTACCTGCCCACCGTAAGCGAGGAAGAAAAGAACCTCTCCCTGATGGATGTGCGGGAAGACATGTACCATGCCATTGTGGATGGTTACCAGCAGGAAATGGGGGAGGAGTTGTCTGCACAGGAGAAACAGGCGTTCTTTTATGCCGGCCAGTTCATGATCTATATGCAAGCCATCCGTTTTCTGGCGGACCATATCAATAACGATATCTATTACGGCGCCCGATACCCTGGCCAGAACTTTGTACGAGCCAGTAATCAGGTGGTCCTGCTGCAAAAACTCAATGCATTAGAGGATACACTCAGCTAATAAAGGAACAAGTATCAAGTATCAAGATTCAAGTATCAGGAAACGGGTATGCCTGGAAGCATTCCAATTTTCATCTTTGGTCTATAAATTGGATCCTTCTTCGGATGGAGGCTTTTGATGGTTCGTGTTTTTTCACTGATGTTTTTCTGTCTTTTACTTCTTTTTCTCTTCCTGATAAATACGCAAGTAACCATTTGGGTATGTAGTGAAATACTACAAAATGTAATTTTTTAGGCAGTAATGCCCAATAGTGAACATGTCCGATAATCTTCACGAAGCAGCTGTTTTTTTCTATAAAACGGTTTATATATCAAAAAATCGTCACCGTGGACCTGTTTGTGACGATTTTTTATGTTGTTGAAGTTTTTTTACGACGATTAATTGATAAGGTTCGCACATTTTATTACACCTCTCCAGTGTAGGATATAACAAATTTGTTGCCAGAAATATCAGGAATTGTAAATGGCATTTTCGGGCCTGGTCAGATCTGTCCAGAAGGCCCTATTAAGTAGTTATTGCTGTTGCACAGTTTCATGAAAAGGAAAGGCCGGGTTCATTCATCATAGCAAGGCTGTTGTAAAAATATTCAGAAACAAAAAGAGAAACTGGTTGAAAAATTATTACGTGGGAATTACGGATAGGCAGGCATTATTTACTTCAGGTAGATCAGGGCGAAGCTTTGCCGGCTTTTGTCGTTTTGGGCTTTCGGGGGCACTATTTTTTATTTACGGTTGTTATTGCGGTCTCTTCTAGCGCTGCTACGATCACCAGCGCTACTTTGAGTAACTGGAGCGCAACAGGTACCAGGGTTAATGGTCATAAAGTTAATTGAAAATAGATTCAATACTTGAAATGAAGAAAAAGGAAACACATAGTTGGTTACGTAAAATTTATAAGGTGAATGCTTTAAGATATATATATTCGGAAAGAGTTGATATATGTGTAACTAAACTGGCAGGTTTTCGGACATTTTTATTTCTGGTATTCCTTTTATTAGGTGGTGTTGCAAAGACTTTCGGACAAACTACGGGTGACTACAGAAGTAATGCAACGACTGTTGCTTGGGGTTCATCTACAGGCTGGCAGATATATAGCAGTGGTGCTTGGGGAACTGCATTAAATGCGCCATCAGCAACAACTTTTACGAATAATACAATTACTGTTCAAAGTGGTCATACTTTAACTATTGATGGAACTACACCTGTAACATTATTCACAGCCTCTGGTACAGGATCTGGCAATACAATTTTAGTTACAGGTTCACTGTTAGTGACAGGGAGTGGTTCTAACGTAGTATCCTTGGTTACTTTGAGTGCTGGTAATAACATTAAGGTAGATGGCAGTATGACATTATCAAATTCTGGTAATGGAAGTGCATCGGCATCTTTTACCTGTAACGGAACAATCAAATTCACCAATACAAGTTCGAGCCAGTTTACATGGGGTACTTCTACTGGAGGTGGTACCAATACGTTTACTGTTGCAGGTAAGTTGATCACTGCAAATGCAAATGGGATTTACGGTACCAATGCTTCGATTCCAACAGCAATTTCAAAAACTCAATTTACCGCCAACACCACAGCGGATTATGAGTTTGACGGTGCTGCTCAGACTATGACAGGTATTCCTTCTTCTGTTAATAATCTGACATTATCTGGATCTGGTATCAAAACATTTTCAGCAGTCACTGTTAACGGGATACTTTCCATGGAAGGATCAGCTACCGTTTCAGGATCACCAAGTGGGTTTGGCGCAAATGCCACTCTACAATATAAAGGTTCAGTTGCTCAAACAACAGGTACAGAATTTCCGGCCACATGGTCAGGTACGGGAGGTGTAAAAATCAATAATGCAAGTGGTGTAACATTAACTGCTGCAAAAAATTTAGGGACAACACCTTTGATAATAGGAGATGTTATTGCTAACAGTATTTTCAATGATGGAGGCTTTCAGCTAACATCAACTGGAACTTTAACGCTTAACTCTGGAACTTTTAAGTTAGGAAGTGGGGCTACAGCAACTACTTACCCTTCATTCAGTTCGAGTTCTATCGCTTCAGGTACAACAGTAGATTACGGTTCTAGCGCTGCACAAACGATCAGTGCGGTTAATTATGCAAACCTTACTAACTCAGGTAATGGTGCCAGAACACTAGCTTCATCGGGAACGATAGGAATATCCGGTAGTCTTACTACGGGTTCAGGTACTTTTACCGTCACCGGTAGCACATTAAATTTTAATGGAACCAGCGCCCAAACAATACCTGCATTAACCTGTAATAATCTTACTTTATCCAATACAGCAGGTGCTACATTAAGTGGTAATGTAACAGTAAACGGAACCCTTAGTTTTACAAGTGGAATTATCGCTACAACATTGTCTAATACGATGATATTGGGTAGTGCCGCTAATGTAGTAGGTGCGGGTGTAGGCAAATATGTATACGGAACATTACGCAGGTTTGTACCCGCAACGGCCAATCTGGCCAATTTTGCATACCCGATCGGGGATGCTTCCAACTATGCACCTGTGTCACTGACATTCACCGGTACACCCGGCGGAACGGGTTCGATCGATGCAAGTACTGCTGCCATAGCGGGAGCACCGGATCCTGGGTCGAATATCAGCCAGACGCAATACGTAAAACGTTCCTGGAAACTCACCAATAACAGTGTTACCGGTTTCAGTGCCTATGCACCTACTTTCACTTTCGTTGCCAATGATATCATCGGCGGTGCCAATACCTCTTTGTTCATTGCCCGTTTATTGAGCAGTGCTACCTGGTATGCCACTACCACCGGTACCCGGACCAGTACTACCACCAGCGCATCCGGTGTTACCTTGTTCGGTGATTTCTATATTGGAGAACAGGCTGCTGCCACCAAATTAGCGATCACGGGTACTTCCACCCAAACTGCTGGTGGCTCCCAGAACATCACGATCACCGCACTGGATGGTAACAATTCCACTGCTACTGCCTATTCAGGTAGCAAAACACTGATCTTCAGTGGCGCGAACGCTTCTTTAAGTCCGGCCACACAGCCCACTATCACCGATGTGAACGGAACCGCTATCGCTTTCGGTTCACCCGTGACCGTTACGTTCGTAGCGGGTGTGGCGCAGGTATCGGGCACCACCAATGGGGTGATGAAGCTGTATAAGGCTGAAGTGGCCAATATCAGTGTAAGCGACGGGAACATCAGTGCCACCGGTACCAATCGCCTGACCGTAACGGTGAGTGCGGCCAGTGCCAATAAATTAAGTTTCTCTACACAGCCCGGAAGCGGGGTAAGTAACACCAACCTGTCGCCACAGCCCCAGGTAAGTATCCTTGACGTATATGGTAACCTGGTGAGCAATGCCACCAACGCGGTCACATTGGCCATTTCGAACAATGCGGGACCCGGTGCCACACTCAGTGTTACCACCAACCCATTGAACGCAGTAGGCGGTATCGCTTCTTTCAGCGGTGTTAAACTGGATAAAACAGGGATAGGGTATACCTTATTGGCCAGTGCAACTTCCCTGACCAGTACCACCAGTAGTTCGTTCAATATTTCTTCCGGACCGGCCACCAAACTGGAGATCACCGGTCTGAGTACACAATCAGCCGGGGCCACGCAGTCCATCACCATTACGGCCAAAGATGCCAGTGGCAATACCACTTCTTCCTATAACGGAGATAAGGAACTCATTTTCAGCGGAGCCAATGCTTCTCCCGGCCCCGTCGTTTCCTATCCGACCATTGCAGACAAATCCGGGACCGCCAAGGCTTTCGGTTCAGCTACCATCGTTACTTTCGTGAATGGTGTGGCCACGGTCTCATTGAAATTATATAAGGCGGAGACCGCCAGCATCACTGCTACCGAACTTTCGTGAATGGTGTGGCCACGGTCTCATTGAAATTATATAAGGCGGAGACCGCCAGCATCACTGCTACCGATGGTACCATCTCAGCTGATGCAGATCGTCTGTCTGTTACGGTCTCTTCATCAACCGGTACGCAGCTGACTTTTACTACCCAACCGGGTAATGGGGTAAGTCTTGCGGCCTTATCGCCCCAGCCCGTTGTTAAAATACTGGATGCGTATGGCAACGTGGCCACTGGTGCAACGAATGCCATTACACTGGCCATTGGTAATAATCCTAATAGTGGAACGCTGAGTGCCAGCTCCAATCCCCTGAACGCCAGCAGCGGTGTGGCCAGTTTCAGCTCCGTGAATATCAATAAGGCGGGTACCGGATATACCCTGACCGCCAGTGCGTCGGGTTTGACCGGTGCTACCAGCAGCTCTTTCAACATTACGGCTGCGGCAGCTTCCAGAATACAATTGAATGCCGGGAATGCACAGACAGCACCCGTGCTCAGTCCTGTAAAGACCCTGCCCAGCGTGCTGGTAACAGATGCCAGCGGTAACCCAGTATCCGGTGTAACGGTCACTTTTACGGTAACGGCCGGAGGCGGTTCTGTAACCGGAGCTACTGCCACCTCCAATGCAAATGGTATTGCTACCGTTGGCAGCTGGACACTCGGTCCAAATGTAGGCACCAATAACAATACTTTACAAGCCAGTTCGGTCGGTTTAACCGGAAGTCCGGTAAGTTTTACAGCTACGGCCGTGCAGCAGATCATTTGTCCTACGTTCAATAAAAGGAACAATGGGGAGGGTAGTGGTGAATGTTATCCGGGAGATCAGGTAGGTGTGAATATTCCCAGTGGAAAACAGAAATCAGGGGTTTTCACTTTCAACGATGGAGCTGCCAACTATGGCGTTTCCCAGGTGTTGCTGAATGGTAGTCTGTATCAGGAAGGTTCCACACTTTACCAGGGGTCCATCTTTTTTGGTGGATTCAATGCTACCACCAAACAAATATGTTTTTACGGAAATTCGCAGAGTGATAATGCCACGCCTGCCGGTAACTGGAAATTCAATTTCACGGATGCTTATGGTAACAGCAAGTATTGCGATTACGTAGTTACTTCAACCGGTACTGCATCTGATCTGCAGCCTGGCAGCATTGCAGCGGATCAAACCATCTGTGCCGGTACAATACCCGCTCCCTTAACTTCTTCTTTGGATGCTTCTGTGTCCAGCAGTACCATTGCTTACCAGTGGCAGAAATCAACCACTTCTGCTACAACTGGTTATACCAATATCTCCGGAGCAACTTCCAAAACCTATGCACCGGGTAGTTTGAGTACCACTACCTATTTCATGCGTATAGCTACTGATAAAACCGGTTTGTCGGTTAGTTCCAATGTGGTGACCATTACGGTGAATCCTTCACCATCCAAGCCAGTGGTATCTGTAACGCAGCCCAGCTGCAGCGTATCTACCGGTACCATCACCGTTGTGCCTTCCGGTAATGCGGGCGATACTTACAGTTACGATGGTGTGAATTACAGCAATACCACAGGTGTATTCAGTTCAATGGCACCCGGCACGTATTCCGTAACGGTGAAGAACAGTTATGGATGTGTCAGCGCTGCCACCAGTGTTACGGTGAATGCGGTTCCGCCCAAACCCTCACAGCCGGTGATCAGCGCTTCTGCATCCGGCTCTGTTTGTGCGGGTACTGGTGTTACATTGACCAGTACCTCTATCAGTACAGGCAAATATCAATGGTATAAAAGCGGGGTGGCCATTGTTGGTGCCACCGGCAGAACCTATACTACATATCAGTCGGGTAGTTTCACCGTAACTACCACCGATGGTTGTACCAGTGATCCCAGTGCAGCTTCCGTAGTCACCATTACACCGCTCCCCACTGCAACGATCACACAGAGTACGCAATTATCTTTGGGAGGGGATTGCAGTCAGACCACATTGACCCTGGTGGCCAGTTCTGATGCGGTAAGTCCGACCTATCAGTGGAAAAAGAATGGTTCTGATATTCCAGGTGCCGTGAATGCCACTTATGCAGCTGCTTCGGCCGGAACCTATACGGTGGCCATTACCAACAATGGCTGTACCACCGTTTCACCAGCTTCTGTGATCGCTAGTTTCCCAACAGCTTCGGCTGCCGGCCAGACCACGATCTGCCAGGGCGAGTCTGTTACCATTCAGGCGAATACCACCGGTCTTACCAATCCTACTTTCCAGTGGCAGCTAAGTGCGGATGGTGTCAACAATTTCACCAACGCATCCGGTTCCTCCACCAATGCCAGTTACCAGGCAACTTCCACTGGCTATTATCGCGTGTCTGTATCTTATGATGGGGTCACGCAAACATCCTGTTCCGTTCAGGTTACCGTGAATGCTTTGCCTACGGTATCTGTCGGCTCCAGTGCCACCAATCTTTGTTCTGGCAGTACTGCCACCCTTACGGCTACAGCGGGAGGGGCAAGTTCTTACAGTTATCAATGGAAGATATACGGAACACCAATCGCCAATGCTACGAACAGCACGTACACAACAGGCCTTTCCGCTTCTTACAGTGTAGCAGTGACCGATAACAATGGTTGTCAGAACACCAGTGCCAGCACGATCATCACGGTAAATGACCTGCCTACTGTTACCGGGCAATTGTCTGTTTGTGGCGCCAATGCCACTTCTCAGCTTACCGGTTCCGGCATTCCTGCCGCCAGCGGGGCCTGGGTTTCCAGCAATACCGCTGTTGCTACGGTAAACAGTACCGGACTGGTCACTGCCGTTGCCCCTGGTACCACTACCATTACCTATAAGGATGCGAATGGTTGTACATCCAGCCCTGCTTTCGTTGTTCAATCGGCACCAACCGCTGTTGTTAGCAGTGCCGCTCTTTCAGTATGTTCCGGCGCTAATGCAGTTTTCAATATTTCCGGTACACAGGATGCAGTGGTTACCTACACCCTTAACGACGGACTACGTCAAACCATTGTACTTACCTCAGGATCTGCCACGATCACTGTTCCGGAAGCCACCAGCAACCAGACCGTATCCCTTATTTCGATACTGTCATCTGATGGGGGTTGTACCCAGACTTTATCGTCTACCGCAACGGTTACCGTGAACCCGCTCCCTGTGGTAGGTTTCATATCAGGTGTCAGCAGTGTCTGCATCGGTTCTACTACCCAATTGTATTCGGCTTCAACCGGTGTTACCAATGTATGGAGCACCAGCAGCCCAAATGTAACCTTAAGCAGTGCTGCTGGTACGGTTACCGTTACCGGTGTGAGTGCCGGAACAGCTACCATCTATTATGCGGTTACCAATGCCTATAACTGTACTACCCAGGTTCCTATTGATGTAACGGTGAATGCATTGCCCACCATTTCGGTAGCCCCTTCTGCTACAGCCATCTGTACGGGAGGTTCGGTTACGCTGACCGCCAGTGGTGCCTCTACTTATTCCTGGAGCCCGGCCACTGGGTTGAGTAGTGTCACTGGTTCCGTAGTTTCAGCTACGCTTACCAATACCACTACTTATACAGTAACCGGAACCGATATCAATGGTTGTGTGAATACCGGTACGGTGACGGTCACCGTGAATGCGTTGCCTTCCGTGACCGTTTCTGCCAATACTACCGCTATCTGTATTGGAGGCACTGCCAGTTTAACGGCCAGTGGTGCGGATACTTACAGCTGGAGTCCATCTACCGGTCTCAGTGCGACTATTGGCGCAACGGTGCAGGCCAGTCCGTTAACGACGACGGCTTATACTGTCACAGGTACGATCTCTGCTACCGGATGCGTGAATACGGCAACCCTGACGCTTACAGTGAATCCATTGCCAACGATCTCAGGTGTTACGGGTACTCTGACGATCTGTTCTGGTCTGACCACTACATTGACTGCCAGCTCTGGTGCCACCAGTCCAACCTACAAATGGTATACAGCAGCCAGTGGTGGAACGCTTTTATATACCGGTGCAGCTTATACAACAGCAGCATTGACCACTACGACCAGTTTTTATGTGGATGTGACCAGTGATGCGGGTTGTGTGTCAGTCTCAAGGACCCAGGTGACCGTTACGGTGAATCCAACACCGACCATCTCAGGTGTCAGCGGTACCCTGACGATCTGTTCTGGTCTGACAACTACCTTGACAGCTAGTTCCGGTGCCAGCAGTCCAACCTACAAATGGTATACAGCAGCCAGTGGTGGAACACTTTTATATACCGGTGCTGCCTATACCACAGATGCATTAACAACCACCACTAATTTTTATGTGGATGTGACCAGCGATGCGGGTTGTGTATCTGTTTCACGCACTGCGGTGACCGTTACGGTAAATCCATTGCCGACCATCTCGGGTGTTACAGGTACTTTGACAATCTGCTCTGGTCTGACCACTACATTGACCGCCAGCTCTGGTGCCGCCAGTCTAACCTACAAATGGTATACAGCAGCCAGTGGTGGAACACTTTTATACACCGGTGCGGCCTATACAACAGCATCATTGACCACCACGACCAGTTTTTATGTGGATGTGACCAGTGATGCGGGTTGTGTGTCAGCCTCAAGGACCCAGGTGACCGTTATGGTAAATCCGTTGCCAACCATCTCTGGTGTTAGCGGTACTCTGACGATCTGTTCTGGTCTGACCACTACATTGAC
>JADBXR010000013.1 GCA_020403425.1 Chitinophagaceae bacterium
AGCCAATTGTTCCAGTCGCTCAGAGGGTATTAGACGAATCAGGGCATCTACTTTCATCTTCCTTAAACGATCAAATACCCATAAATCGTGTTTAAATGCCTATTTCTTCCGAACACCTGTGGTCAGGCGACCAACAACGGCGGAGGGTAGGTTCGTTTTTGAGTTTGATCTACGATAGTGACAGTTGTTGGTCAGGCGACCAACAACGGCGGAAGTATGTTATAGTTAACTTATAGCTAAGTTATAGCGAACTTATAGTTAAGTCATCCCTATGGTTGTCCAGGTGCTACCCGGTAATACTTCGGTGCTGGTCCGGTAGTGATCCAGCCGTTAACGGGGGGGCTATGGTATGGCTATTGTGAGGGTAAGTGGTGCGTATTGAATGGACAATGGTGAGTTCTTCGCATGATCTTCCGGCTGGGGCAGGGATCTACTCATCTCCGCTGAAACACCCCAAAATACATATCGGTCCGGTGCGCAAAACCGAGGCGTTCGTACATTTTAATGGCACGCTGGTTATCCCATTTTACGTGGAGGAAGGGGATAGCCCCTTTATCGATGATCTGTTGTGCGATCAGTGATACCAGCACGGCACCATACCCCTTGCCCTCATAATCGGGGTGGGTGCATACGGCGCTGATCTCTGTGAAGCCGTTCAGGTGCAGTCGCTCGCCGGCCATGGCTACCAGTCTTTCGCCGTCGAAAATGCCGTGGTAATTGCCAAAATCAATGGTATGTTCGAGAAAGGGGCCGGGTTTGGTGAGGGCAGTTAAAGCCAGCATGGCCGGTACATGGGAACTGTTCAGCGGCTGGGTGTCGATCTCGCCATTGTGGTAGGGCGTGAAATCGGTGCAGGTCATCTGGTGCAGTGTGGTAGAGAATTTCAGCTCCCAGGCAGCGATCAGTTCTACGGGTTCTTTGATCATGACCGACCAGGAACGGCCGGCGGGTAAACACGCATACAGGGTCTGCTGCAGGGTGGCGCTCCAATAGGGCAGTGCTGCAAAGGGCGATACGTCTGCGGGGAAATAGCCTGTTACCTGGTCGCCCAGGTTAAAATGGCTGTCCACACTATTGAGCGCCTGCCATACGGGATTGTCTAATACTTGCAAGGGATCGGGGTGTATTGCTGAAAGGCAAAGGTACTAAAACCAAGAAGTTATATGTGTTATTCAATAAAGGATCCATGGTAACTGTCTGCGTAACCTCTGAACACGCTTGTTCTTTGCGGTTGGTGCCAATGCTATCCAACCGCAGAGAACGGGGAGCGGGGAGGTTTCGCGGAGGAAAAGCTAGGCCAGCAGGACCGCGGAGTGGTGTTTTTTGGCTTCGAGTATCTCCAGTGCCTTGTCGGTGACCAGCTGCAGCAGGTCGGGCATGATCCTCTCCACTGCGGGGGTCATGTCAATGCCTTGCTGCTGAATGCTTTCGATGCTTACGACGAAGAGGTAGATATGCGGCATTTTCTCCATCCATTGCAGGGCGCTCACCATATCGCGCAGACCGATATCGTGGGTGCTCATGGCGCGGGGAAAATCTTTGGCAAAACGGGGTTCTATCAGGCGGATGGTACCGGGTGGGTTACCATCCAGGGTGGCATCGATGAGGATCACGGTATCATGGTCCTCAAAATACTGCAGGAGATAGAAGCCACCGGTTCCCCCATCGACTATCTCGATATTTTCCGGTAGCTGCTTCTCCTGCAGCCTCAGTGCAGTGTGTACGCCTACACCCTCATCCCCCATGAGGTAATTACCGATGCCCAGGATCAACAGGTTTGGATTGGGTGCTGTCATAATCATTGTTTAACCTTATTGGGTGTGTGGTGTTCCTCGTTCTGGAACACATCTTCTTCAATGAATTTCCAGCCGCCGCCCATACTGCTCATTTCTCCCCGTCCTTCCACGTAGTCATGGTAAAACACGAGGTATACATGTATCACCGCAAAAAGAATGAAGAACCACATGGCCCAGTGATGGATCTGCCGGGTCATGATATCGCCGCCGAACAAAGCCGGTACCCAGCTGAATAACTTGGGCAGCCACCAGGTTCCCATGGAAGCATAGAGGCCAAACCCTGTTAAACACTGGATGAGGAAAGCCCAGAAAGTCAGGAAATAAATAAATCCAGCCATTGCATTATGCCCGATGCTGATATGCTCTTTGCCACGCAGCATCAGGATATCGATCTTGAATACGGCCCACATTTCCTTGATGAATTTCCGCGAAGTGGGGATGAACTGGCGCCAGTTGGCGTATTTGTTGCCCACAAAACCCCAGTATAACCGGAACAGGAAATTGAAGAAGAAGATATAGGACGCAATAAAATGGATCACACGTACCCAGCCCATGGTGAAACGCATGGCAGCTTCATCCTTGCTCTGCAAAGCCAGCGGATCGGCAATGAAGAAACCCGTGATGATGAGCGCGATGATGGCCAGTGCGTTCAGCCAGTGATAATACCGTACGGGCAGCTCCCATACATATACGCGGCGGAGACGGTGAACATGCAGGTATTTTGTTTTCATATTGAAATTCTTAATGATAATGTATATCGTTTTTCCTCTGCGGAAGCTCCCTGTTCTCCTGTTCTCTGCGGTTGGATGCAACTGATGCCAATCGCAGAGAACAGGAGAGGCAGAGGTTTCGCAGAGCTTTTAACGCAAGCTTATTCTCCCACCACGTTCACGCGGCTGATGGTTGTGCCTTCCTCATCGTACAGGTGAACGCTGCAGGCCATACAGGGGTCGAAACTGTGTATGGTGCGCAGGATCTCCAGCGGCTGTTTCTCATCGTGTACCGGCGTATCGATCAGGGATGATTCGTAGGCAGATAAACCACCTTTATTATCTCTCGGTGATGCGTTCCAGGTAGTAGGTACCACCAGCTGGTAGTTGGCGATCTTCTGGTCCTCAATATTGATCCAGTGTGCCAGGGCACCGCGAGGCGCTTCGGCATGTCCCACACCCACGGCCTGTTTGGGCCAGGTAGCTGGATCGAACAGTGTGGTATCCGCCATCCGGGTATCGCCGTTCTTGATATTGGCGATCAGTTTATCGAAGAATTCCAGTCCCCACTGCGCCACCAGTACGCTTTCCAGTCCGCGGGCCGCTGTTCTGCCCAGCGTAGAGAACAGGGCGGTAACCGGCACGTTCAGGTCTTTCAGCGCTTTGTCCACCACAGCTTTGTAATCTTCCCTGCCGCGGGCATAACCGATGAGCACCCTTGCCAGCGGACCAACTTCCATGGCATTGCCTTTCCAGCGGGGTGTTTTCAGGTAACTGTATTTCTGCGTGGTATCCAGGTGTTCGAATGGTGGTTTGGGTCCGGTGTATTTCACTTTGCTCTCTCCTTTCCAGGGGTGCAGACCGATCTCGTCGCCGCCTTTGTATTCGTACCAGGAATGTTTCACGAATTCCTGTACCTCATCGTCTTTGCGCAGGTCAACGTCCATCACTTTGCTGATATCCTTGTTCAGGATGGCGCCGGATGGGAATTTGAATGAAGATGCATCGCGGTAACCATTGGTGGGCAGGTCTCCATAGGCCAGGAAATTACCCAGTCCGCCGCCGATAGCGCCCCAGTCCTTGTAGAACGAAGCGATGGCCATCAGGTCGGGAATGTATACCTGCTCAATGAATTCCTTACCGTCTTTCATCAGCTGTTCCACATAGGCTAGTCTTTCTGCGTTGATACCGCTCACATCATCGATGCCGATGGCGCAGGCCATACCGCCTACCAGGTAGTTAGGGTGCGGGTTCTTACCGCCGAAAATGGCATGCACTTTTACGATCTCTTTCTGCCATTCCAGTGCTTCCAGGTAGTGGGCCAGGCCGATCAGGTTCACTTCGGCGGGCAGTTTGTAGGCGGGGTGTCCCCAGTAGCCGTTGGCAAAAATGCCCAACTGGCCGCTGGCCACGAATTTCTTGATACGCTCCTGTATGTCGCTGAAATAACCCACGGAACTCTTGGGCCATTTGGAGATGCTCTGTGCCAGTTCGGATGTTTTTTTCGGGTCGGCCTTCAGGGCGTTCACCACGTCTACCCAGTCCATGGCATGCAGGTGGTAAAAGTGAACCACGTGGTCGTGCATGTACTGCGCACAGAACATGATATTACGCACCAGTTCCGCATTGGGCGGGATGGTGATGCCAAGGGCGTCCTCCACACACCTTACAGAGGTAAGCGAGTGGATAGAGGTACATACGCCGCAAACGCGGCCCACAAAGGCCCAGGCGTCGCGGGGGTCACGGCCCTGCAGGATCTCTTCCAGCAAACGTACCATGGTACCGCTGCTGTAGGCATCCTTGATCTTGCCGTTCTCGATATCTGCTTCTATACGCAGGTGACCTTCAATTCGGGTGATGGGGTCAACAACAATTCTTTTGCTCATATAACAAATTGTATTGTTAGTAATCAGGATTTGAGTTCTTGTTCATTCTGTTTGCCTTCTTCTTCCACTTGGCGGATCAGTTTTTTCTTGCGCACATTGGTCATCACGGCATGTCCGGCCAGTGCGGCGGCGGTCACGCCCAATGCCACTTTACCGAATGTGTCGGCATTGGCCTCAATACCAAATCCGGCAAAGGAAGAGCCGCGTTCGTAGAGCCGGCCATTGTCCCAGTAGTTCTCTTCCGAACAACCGATACAACCGTGTCCGGACTGTATGGGGAAGCTGGTGCCGTTGTTCCATTTCATCACACCGCAGGCATTATAGGTAGAAGGTCCTTTACAGCCCACTTTATACAGGCAGTAACCTTTTTTGGCGTTCTCGTCGTCGAAACTTTCCACGTACAGACCGGCATCGTAGAACGGACGGCGGTAGCAGGTATCGTGTACCCTTTTGCTGTAGAAGGCTTTGGGGCGACCCAGGCGGTCCAGCTCAGGAATGCGGTCGAAAGTGACCAGGTGAACGATCACCCCGGCCATCACTTCACCAATGGGGGGACAGCCCGGTACTTTGATCACGGGTTTGCCTTTCACCAGTTTATGGATCGGGGTGGCGCTGGTAGGATTGGGTTTGGCGCTCTGTACACAACCATTGCTGGCGCAACTGCCCCAGGCAATGATGGCTTTGGCGTTCTCGGCGGCCTCTTCCAGGATCTGCAGCGAGGTCTTGCCCCCGATCATGCAATACACCCCGTCGGCGCCGGTAGGCACGCTGCCTTCCACGCATAAGATATATTCACCTTTGTATTTCTTCATGGTATTCTGCATCGCTTCCTCAGCCTGGAAACCCGATGCGGCCATCAGGGTCTCTGTGTAGTCGAGCGATATCTTGTCCAGCAGGATATCCGCCACAATGGGGTGCGATGAGCGGATAAAACTCTCGCTGCAGCAGGTGCATTCCTGGAAGTGCAGCCAGATCACCGGTACGCGGGGTTTGGTTTCTAAAGCTTTGGCTACCTGTCCGATAGCCGTATTCTCCAGGCCGATGAAGGCCGTCATCATGCTCACGAACTGCAGAAAATCGCGACGGCTGTAGCCTTTTCGCTGTACCTCTTCGTAGTAGGTGGGTTGTTGTGTGGGAATGATCTCGTTAGACATGTTGGATAGATTTAAGAGGCTACAAAGTACTTGTCTACCCTACCTTTCGGAATGACGTTTATCATCGGCTAAAATGATTATTGTCATATTTCTCCGGGGGTGCATTTGCTATTTTGCAGGAAATACCAACACGAAAAAAAAGATAATATGAAAAAAGTAATTGCATCCCTGGCGGCCCTCACCCCCTTGTTCGCGCTGGCACATCCCGGTCATGGTGAAACGGAAGGTTATACCATCATCCACTACTTCACTGAGCCGCAACACCTGCTGGTAACACTGGGCGTAATGGTGCTGACCACCGTTTTTGTAGTGAAGGAGAGAAGAAAAAAACAATCCTGACCATTAGCAACCCTGTACCATGCACGAGTTATCCATAGTAATGAGTATCGTAGAACTGGCTTCTGCACAGGCGTCCCGCCACGATGCGTCTGTGATAGAAGAGATAGAGCTGGATATCGGCTGTCTGAGCGGTATTGAAATGGAATCGTTCGATTTTGCATGGAAGCAGGCTGTTAAAAGAACCATACTGGAGAATGCCCGTCGTACAGTGAACCGGATAGAAGGCAGGGCCCTGTGCCTTGACTGCAACACGGATTTTACGATGGAGCATCTGTACGATGGCTGTCCGAATTGCGGCAGTCATCTCAGCCAGATCAGGAGCGGAAAGGAGCTGAAACTCCGCTCACTTGTACTACCCGATTAATCTCACAAAAACCTTAGTTATGTGTGCTACCTGTGGCTGCGGCCCCAATTCACATCACCATGATCATTCGCATGATCATACCCACGAAAGTTCTCCCGGTAAAAAAGTAGTGGATGTTGAGCAGGATATCCTGCAGGAGAACAACCTGCTTGCCCAGCGCAACCGTGGTTTCTTCGAAGGAAGGAATATCCTCGCCATCAACCTTGTCAGTTCTCCCGGCTCGGGCAAGACCAGCCTGCTGGAGCGTACCCTTACCGACCTGAAAGGTGAACTCAGTTTTGCCGTGATCGAGGGCGACCAGCAAACGGCCAACGATGCGGACCGCATCCATGCCACCGGAACCAAAGTTACCCAGATCAATACCGGCAAAGGCTGTCACCTGGACGCTCATATGGTGTTACACGCCGTACAGGGCATGAAACTGCAGGCCGATTCGGTACTGTTCATCGAGAACGTAGGTAACCTGGTATGTCCCGCCATGTTCGACCTGGGTGAACAGGAACGTGTGGTGGTGATCAGTGTAACGGAAGGTGAGGACAAACCGATCAAATATCCCGATATGTTCCATTCCTCCACTTTGTGCGTGATCAATAAAACGGACCTCCTGCCTTATGTGAAGTTCAATGTGGAGAAGGCCAAGGAATATGCCCGTAAAGTGAATCCCCAGCTGGAGATCATTGAGCTCAGCTGCACCAGCGGTGAGGGCATGAACCTGTGGTACGAATGGCTGAAGAGTAAAGTATTACAACCTGTATAACCCCCGCCACCGATGCCTGGGTATCATATACATATTACAGGAATGGTACAGGGCGTGGGTTTCAGGCCCTATGTACACAAACTGGCCGTACAGCAGCAGCTGAACGGAAGGGTGCATAATGGCTCCGACGGTGTACATATCTACTGCAGCGGCAGCCAGCAACAGGTAACTGTTGTATACGAGACCCTGCTGCAGCAACCGCCGCCGCTGGCCATCATCACCGGCTACCAGATGGAACCCTATGCAGGTGAGATAGATCCCGGATTCTTCATTGATATGAGCACCGGTTCTGAAACAGTGGACATGCTCATCACCCCCGATATCGCCCTCTGCGATGATTGCCGCCGTGAGCTGAACGACCCAGGGAACAGGCGGTACCGCTATCCCTTTACCACCTGTGTGAACTGCGGTCCCCGTTATTCCATCACCACGGCATTGCCTTATGACCGCAGGCATACCACCATGGAACAGCTGCCGCTCTGCAACAGTTGTCAAGCGGAATATGACGATGTGCAGGATGCGCGGCATCACAGCCAGACCAATAGCTGCCCCGATTGTCGCATCACCATGCATTTGTATGATGCGTACCGGAAAGAGATCCCCGCCAACGAACAGGAACAGCTGCAACTGGTGAACCAGTGGCTGCAGCAAGGCAAGATCATCGCCGTAAAAAATACCGGCGGGTACCTGTTGTTATGCGATGCCACGAATGCCGGAACCATATTACTGCTGCGCGAACGAAAACATCGGCCGGCAAAACCGTTCGCCCTGTTATACGCCGACCTGGAAATGCTGGGTGCAGATGTGAACCTGCGGGGAACGGAGATACACGCCTTAAAAGACAAAGCTGCGCCCATTGTCCTGTGCAGGTTAAAACCTCACCCCGAGAACAGGATCGTGGTGGATCAGATAGCGCCGGGTTTACAGCGGGTGGGTGCCATGTTACCCTCATCACCCCTGCTGGAACTGATCGCGAAAGCTTTTGGCAGACCACTGATCGCCACCAGCGCCAACCTGAGCGGTTCGCCGATGATCTACGATGATGCGGAAGCCCTGCACTGGCTGCCGGGTATCGCCGATCATATCCTCACCTATGACAGGGAGATCGTGGCACCGCAGGACGACAGTGTGCTGCAGTTCAGCAGCCGCGGACAAAAGATCATCCTGCGTCGCAGTCGTGGACTGGCGCCTAATTATTATCCCCTGCCTTTCAGTGACCTGCCTGCCGACACTCTGGCCATGGGTGGTGAACTGAAAAGTGCCTTTGCCGTGTCGCATGCGGGCCGGCTATTCATCAGCCAGTTTCTGGGCGACCAGCAATCGGTGGAGTCGCAGGAGAGTTATGAGCGATCGCTGCAGCATGTCAGCAGACTGCTCAACTTCACACCCAAACATATTGTGGCCGATAAACACCCGCGTTACCAGGTATCGCAGCGGGGCTGTGATTTGGCCGCGATGGATGCCTGCTCTTTCACCGAAGTGCAGCACCACGAAGCGCATTTTGCAGCTGTGATGGCCGAACACGACCTGTTTGCACAGAAACAACCGGTGCTGGGCATTACCTGGGATGGTACGGGTTACGGTAACGACGGACAGGTATGGGGCGGCGAAGTGTTCCTGTACGATCAGGGCGAGATCAACCGCGTAGTACACCTGGATTATTTTCCGCAACTGCTGGCCGATAAGATGAGTCACGAACCCCGGCTGAGCGCCCTGAGTATCCTGGGTCGTTCTGCCGCAGCTGAACACAGGCTGAAACACCTCTTCACCGAAAAAGAATGGGTGTATTATCAGCAGCTGCTGCAACAGCCCGCGCGCATGCAGACCAGCAGCATGGGCCGTTTGATAGATGCTGTGGCCTGTTTGCTGGGCCTGGCTTCCAAGACCAGTTACGAAGGCGAGGCCGCCATGAAACTGGAAGCGCTGGCACAGAGTTGTACCTACCATTCCTACGACTACTACAGCATGCCACTGACAGAAGGTGTATGGAGCTGGCAACAGCTGATCCATGAACTGCTGGAAGACTGGCAGCACAAGGAACCCAATGAAATGATCGCCTGGAAATTCTTTTACTCGCTGGCCAAAGCCATCGCGTACCTGAGCTCTTATTACGATATCGACAAGCTGGCTTTCAGTGGCGGCGTTTTCCAGAATGCCTTGCTGGTAGATATGATCATGGACCTGCTGCAGCACAAACGCAAACTTTACTTTCATAAGCAGGTGAGTCCGAACGACGAATGTATCAGCCTTGGCCAGCTGGCCTGGTATGCACATTTCGGCGACCGGCCGCACACATCCATGGAAGCGCAAAAAAAAAGATTTGAGAACATCATCGCGCCGCTGATGCAGGTGCAATAAATAACCTTTAAAAATCAACACCATGTGTTTAGCCATACCCGGAAAGATCATCGCCATCACCGAAGAACTGGATACCACTTTCCGTAAAGGGAAGGTCTCTTTCGGCGGCATTCTCAAAGAGATCAATCTCTTCATGGTCCCCGAAGCCCAGATAGGGGATTATGTACTTGTACACGTTGGCGTAGCCATCAACATAGTGGACGAAGAAGAAGCCCAGAAGACATTTAATTATTTGAAGCAGATGGGGGAGGTGGAGGAGATAGAGAATAATGAATGAGTGAATGAGTGGATGAGTGAATGAGTGAATGGATAGAATAGTGTTAGTTGGGTTGACATATTGCTAAGATGGAATGGGTTGATAGTAGGTTTGTTTGTCTTAGGTTGATGAAAAACAGACCATGGACGAGAAAGCTCTTTTTATTGAGGCGTTCCGGAAACGTACCAAACAGGTGACCATCGGGTGTATCAGGCTGGTGCAGGTGATGCCTAACACCGAGGAAGCCCGGATATTGACCAGGCAGTTGGTGCGGAGTGCCAGTTCCTGTGCGGCCAACTACCGGTCGGCGTGCAGGGCCAGATCGCGGGCAGAGTTCTATGCCAAGATGAGCCTGGCAATAGAAGAAGCAGATGAAACACTCTTTTGGCTGGAGCTGACCGAAGATGCCAAGTTCTGTAATGACCCAGAACTAAAAATATTACAACACGAAATGATAGAGATCCTTAAAGTATTGTCAAAAGCCAGAAAAACCATATCAAACAATTCAAAATAAACAATCATCACTACATAAATCATTCACTCATTCTCTCATCCAATCATTCACTCATTACCATGAAATACCTCTCCAAATACCGCAACCCCGAATTGGCACATGAATATGCACAGGAATTGTATCGAATCACTAGCTCCCTAATAGATACGACAGGAACGAGAAATATCAATCAATACTCAAAATAAACAATCATCACTACATAAACCATTCACTCATTCACTCACCCACTCATTCACTCATTACCATGAAATATCTCTCCGAATACCGCGACCCCGAACTGGTACATGAATATGTAAACGAGCTGCACCGCATCACCACGCGTCCGTGGACATTGATGGAGATCTGTGGCGGGCAAACGCATAGCCTGGTGAAGAACGGCATACTGGATATGTTGCCGGAACAGATCACCATGGTGCATGGTCCGGGCTGCCCGGTATGTGTCACCAGCGTCAGTGTGATCGATGAGGCCATTTACCTGGCCAGTCAGCCCAACGTGATCCTTTGTTCTTTCGGTGATATGTTACGGGTGCCCGGTAGCCGGAAAAGTTTGTTGGAAGCCAAAGCAGAAGGCGCCGATGTGCGTATCCTGTATTCGCCACTGGAAGCGGTGGAGCTGGCCAAGAAGAATCCTGATAAGGAAGTGGTGTTCTTTGCGGTGGGTTTTGAGACCACAGCGCCGGCCAATGCGCTGAGTGTGGTGCATGCCGATAACCAGGGTGTCCATAACTACAGCATACTGGCATCACATGTGCTGGTACCACCGGCCATGGAAGCCATACTGAGCGATGAGGAGAACCAGATCGATTCATTCCTGGCGGCGGGGCATGTGTGTACCATCATGGGTATGGAGGAGTATTATCCGGTAGCGGAAAAATACCAGATCCCGATCGTAGTAACGGGTTTTGAACCGGTTGACCTGCTCCAAGGGATCGTGATGGCCGTAAGGCAACTGGAGAAGGGAGAATACAAAGTGGAGAACCAGTACGCCCGCAGCGTGCAGCGCGAAGGCAACCGCATGGCGCAGGATACCATACAGAAAGTATTTGAAGTGAGCGACCGAACCTGGCGCGGCATCGGCTCCATACCACAGAGCGGATATGAAGTGAATGAACGTTACCGCCAGTACAATTCACGCATCAAATTCGCGATAGACATACCGCTGGCCGAAGAGAACAAGGAATGCATCAGCGGCGATATCATGAAAGGTTTGAAGAAACCCCGTCAATGCCCGAACTTCGGTACCAAGTGTAAACCCGAGCATCCGCTGGGCGCACCCATGGTCAGCAGTGAGGGGGCCTGTGCGGCATATTACCAGTATAGTTTTTCCGGAACAGGTACCACAGAAGCAGTTTCATCCTAAAAACGATCACCGTGTCTGATAAAACACATTTCCAGTTACAATGCCCTATGCCGAAATTCGATTTCGATGTGATCACCATGGGTCACGGCAGCGGCGGTTTGCTTACTCACCGGTTGCTGCAGAGCGGGGTGTTCGATATCCTGAAGAACGAGCTGCTGGACCAGCAGCATGATGGCGCCAGTTTTGAACTGGAGGGGCGCACGGCATTCAGTACCGACAGTTATGTGATCTCTCCCATCTTTTTTCCGGGCGGTAATATCGGCGAACTGGCAGTGAACGGTACGGTGAACGACCTGGCCATGTGCGGTGCCGATGCCAAATACCTTTCACTGGCATTCATCATTGAAGAGGGTTTGTCGATGGAAGCTTTCTGGAACGTGCTGACAGGCGTAAAATATGCCGTACAGAAAACCGGCGTCAAGATCGTTACGGGCGATACCAAAGTGGTGGAGAAAGGAAAAGGCGACCAGTTGTTCATCAATACCTCGGGTGTGGGCATCATACACCCCAAGGCGCAGATCCACCATGACCATATTGAAGCAGGTGATAAGATCATCATCAGCGGTAACCTGGCCCAGCATGGCATCGCCATCATGAGCAAACGTCAGGGACTGGAGTTCGAGACGGATATCGTGAGCGATACCGCCAATCTGAACCATACCGTACGTGGATTACTGGATGTGATCGGTCCGGATATCAAATTCATGCGCGATCCTACCCGCGGCGGGTTGGCTTCGGTGCTGAACGAGCTGGCCGAGATCCGCAAACTGGGTTTTGTGATCGAACAGGATGCACTGCCCATCGACGAACAGGTGGAAGGCGCCTGCGAAATGCTGGGCCTTGATCCGCTCTATGTGGCCAATGAGGGATCATTTGTGGCCATCGTATCGCCACAGCATGCAGACCTGGCGGTTTCCCTGTTACACGCCGACCCCAACGGGGTGAACGCCCGTATCATTGGCGAAGTGACCCGGGAACATGCCGGTAAAGTGATGCTGAAAAGCCGCATTGGCGGACACCGAGTAGTGGGATATCTTACCGGCGAGCAACTGCCCCGTATCTGTTAGGGATCTGCCTTGTCCTTATTCAGTCATCAGAATTCAACGATCAGTCCAATGGAAGGGATGAAGTTAGCCGAATCATCCTGCAATAAAATAGGTACGGCATTACTGCCATCCGCTTTCAGCGCCCTTCCGTCGGTGGTGATGAAAGCCGTATTGCTGGCATTCCTGGTGAACGTGAAATCGGGTACGGGTTGGTTACGTGCCCGCAGGAAATTGGTGATGTCCAGGAACAGGTCGATCGTGGTCTTCTTGAAATTCCATTTTTTATCGATGCGGATATCAGCCGAATGGAAGCCCCGCAAACGCAGGCTGTTCAATTGTGCATAATCGAATATGCCGCGTCCCAGCGAAAGATAATTCAGACGTGAGGCGGTCATGTCATACGGCGTATAGGGTGCCCCGCCCTGGTAGCGGAACTTCATACCCAATTCCCAGTTGCGTTTGAACTTATAACCCCAGGTAAGACTTAAGAGGTGTTTATTGTCCCAACTGCTGGGCAGGTAATTCCCATTGTTGCCGCTGTATTGGCTCCGGTAGAAAGTGTAGGAGAAAATTCCAAAGAATCGTTCGGTCAGTTTTTTCTGGGCGAAGAGTTCCACGCCCCAGGCTTTTCCTTTTCCATTGGTGATCACGGCTTCATTTCCCAACACATCGAAATTACTACCCAGGTTGGCCAATGAAATGCCGTTGCGGACCGATACCGGTACGTTATCATACAATTTATAGAATGCCTCCGCGGTAAAACGCAGTCCATCATTGGGCAGGTATTCGATACCGGCCACATAATGATCGCTTCGCTGGTAGCGGCTGTTCCTGTTCACCAGCACACCATTGTTATCAGCAAAACCCAAGATCGTATATGGTGGCAATTTGTAGTAGCGACCGGCAGAGATATTGGCGGTCCATTTATCGGCCAGTACATAACTGAAGGAGATGCGGGGCGATAAGCTTTGCAGGGGCTGATTACCTTCCAATGTAAAACTGTTCATGTCGGTGCGTAAACCACCACTGATGCCCAAACGGTTGTCCAGGAAACGTTTGCCTGCCTGCACAAAAGCGCCATACCGCCAGAAACCCGACAGGGGACTGTTGAAGTTCACCGTAACCGCAGGTTGTAACAGGTTGCCCGCACTGTCTTTCAGTTCTTTCCTGATCACACTGAACGAGCGGTTCTGGTACTGTACGTATTGCAGGGAGGCGCCGTAACTGATCTTCCAGCCTTCGATGTTCTTGTTGACATCCACCCGTAGTTTATTCTCTGTTTCCCGGGATCTGTAGTCGAGCGTGCGTTGTGAGGGTAGTTTCAGGGTATTGTCCTCAAAGGATTCAATGGCATTGTCAAAAGCGTTGCGGCTGAGGGCCCAGTTCACATACCCGTTACGGATGAGTTTCTTGAGGCTTAGTCCGAATGTATAGTTCCATTGGTTGATGGAAGGATTGGCGTTGATGATGTATAATTTTTCCGGAGTGGCTTTTTTTACCGGCGCCAGGCTGAACTCGTCGATGGCTCCCAATGCCATGAAAGACAAAGTGGTCCTGGGGTTGATCTGCCGGGTGATCTTGGTCTGGAAATCCCAGTAGTTGGGACGTATGGGCAGGTCGATGGCTGAGAACAGTAACTGCAGATAGGAGCGACGCGCCGATGCCAGGAATGTGGTCTTCCTGTCCTTCGACAGCGGTCCTTCCAGTGTGGCCGATACGTCCGTTGCACTGATGCGGGCATTGCCCTGGAACTTATTGGCATTACCGTTGCGTTGTTTGAACTGGAATACGGAACTCAATGCATTATCGTACCGTGCATCAAAAGCGGATGAACTCAGTTTCACTTCTTCGATAAAGGAGATGTTGAGCATACCCTGCGGACCGCCGGAACTTCCCTGTGTCTGGAAATGGTTCAGTACCGGGATCTCGATGCCGTCCAGGTAATATACGTTCTCATTGGGCGCCCCGCCGCGGATGATGATATCGTTGCGGAAACTGCCGCCTTCTGCACCGCCGCCCACACCGGGCAATGCCTGTATGGCTTTGCTGATGTCGAAATTACCGCCGGGATTGCTGCGGATCTCTTCCAGCGTTAAGCGCTGCACACTTAACGGACTCTCGAGTGTGGCCGCTTTGGCCGTACGCCGGTTATTGCTGACCACAACGGCGGCCAGTTCGGTTACCTGTGGCTCCAGTTCTATGGTCACGGTATATTCATTACCCGCACTCAGAATGATATTGTATAAACTGAGCAGCTGGTAGCCGGTGGCCCTAATTTCAATGGTATGTGTCTTTACGGGTATGCCGGTGATGCGGAACAGACCGTTGGTATCGGTGAGGGCGGCCCTGGTGCTGCCTTTGATGCTGACTGCTGCCCCGGAGATCGGTTTTTGTGTACGCTTATCCAATACGGTACCAGAGATGCGGCCGTTGTCCTGTGCTGGGGCAACCACAGCGGTGAAACAGCTGATCACTATCATAAATACGCTCCATAATCTTGCTACAGGTAACATGGTATCTTGTTTAAGGTATTGAATCCGGTCAAGGTTCAACTATTAACAAAGAAACTTGTATTTGGTTGAAGGCTTGACTGCTTTCTTTTGTTGTATGCTGCCTGAATGTTTCGGTAAAGCAGATGGAGGAGCTACCCGCATTCTTACGTAACTTTAGACAAAGTCCAACCATGAACTGGCATCGCCTGAGCATTGAGACCGTTTTTGAACTCATGGGTTCTGCGCCCCAGGGTCTGAGTTCGCTGCAGGCAGAAGAGAAATTGCTGGACCAGGGTCCTAATCAACTGGAAGAAGGCAAGCAAAAAACAGTCATCGGTATATTGCTTGCGCAGTTCAAGGATGTGATGATCCTGATCCTGCTGGCTGCCGCAGTGATCTCTGCGGTGATTGGAGAAGCTACGGATACCCTTGTCATCATCATCATCGTATTTCTGAATGCACTGATCGGTTTCTTCCAGGAATACCGGGCGGAAAAAGCCATGCAGGCACTCAAACAGATGAGCATCACGCAGGCAAAGACCATGCGCAACGGTGTAGTGACCTGGCTGCCGGCCACCGAACTGGTACCGGGCGATATTGTATTACTGGAAGCCGGTAATGCCGTTCCTGCCGATATCCGGATCATCGATTCTATTAGTCTCAAAATAGAAGAAGCGGCACTTACCGGAGAGTCGATGGCCGTAGATAAAATTGCCACCATGCTGGAAACGGAGGACCTGCCGCTGGGCGACAGGCTCAATATGGCCTTCAAAGGAACCTATGTTACCTATGGCCGCGGCAGCGGTATCGTGATCGCCACCGGTATGCAGACTGAACTGGGCCGCATTGCCAGAATGCTGCAGGAAGAGGAAGTGCAGACACCGCTGCAGCAGCGCATGGCATCGTTTGGAAAAAAACTATCAGTGATCGTGCTGATCCTGTGCCTGTTGTTTTTACTGGTGGGCTGGCTGCGTGGGGAGGGGCTGCTCAAAATGATCATGACCAGTATTTCCCTGGCCGTGGCTGCCATACCCGAAGCCTTGCCCGCAGTGATCACCATTTCATTGGCATTGGCGGCCAAACGGCTGGTGCAATACAATAGCCTGATCAGGAAATTACCAACTGTAGAGACCCTGGGTTCGGTCACTTATATCTGTACGGATAAAACAGGTACGCTTACAAAGAACAAAATGCATGTTGAGCAGGTGTATGTAAATGGCCACCTGCACGACCGGAACGAGCTGGCCGAAGTGAAACACCAGAAAGATGTTTCGCTGCTGCTGCACGCATTTGCCCTGAACAACGATACACTGTCCGATGGCGACAGTATGGTGGGCGATAGTACCGAGATCGCTTTGATGGAAGTCTCGAACGAACATGCAATACGCCCTGTCGTGTGGCCCCGTTTGGCTGAGATCGCTTTTGATGCCGACCGCAAACTGATGACCACTTTCCATGAGCACAATGGCAGGATCATTGCTTTTACCAAGGGAGCCCCCGATATGCTGCTCACCCGCTGCGAAAATGTGGAGGCAGATGCCATACACCATCAGGTGAACGGCATGGCCGCCCGTGGTTTGCGGGTGCTTGGTTTTGCATACCGTTATTGGGATGAAGTGCCGGCCAATCCCAACAGCGATCAGCATGAAAAGAAAATGCATTTCCTGGGTCTGGCGGGCATGATCGATCCGCCTCGGGAAGAAGTATACGCTGCCGTGGCACAATGTAAGACCGCCGGTATTGTACCGGTGATGATCACCGGTGATCATCCGCTTACTGCCCAGACCATTGCCAGGCGTATCGGCATTGTGAGCAGTGAGCATGACCTGGTGATCAGTGGCCGGCAGCTGTCGGCGCTGGACCATGCCGCATTTGCCGAAAAAGTGGAACAGATCAGAGTGTATGCACGCGTATCGCCCGAACAGAAATTACAGATCGTGAAAATGCTCCAGGAAAAAGGCCATTATGTGGCCATGACGGGTGATGGGGTGAACGATGCTCCCTCACTCAAGCGCGCCAATATCGGTATCGCCATGGGCATCACCGGTACCGATGTGTCGAAGGAAGCGGCACATATGATCCTGCTGGATGATGATTTCTCCACCATCGTCAAAGCCATCAAAGAAGGCCGCAGGATCTACGACAATATTTTAAAATTCATCAAATACCTCATGACCACCAACTCGGGCGAGTTGTGGACCTTGCTCATGGGGCCTGTACTGGGTATGCCCATTGCTTTACTGCCTATTCATATCTTATGGATCAACCTGGTATCAGATGGATTGCCGGCCATTGCCTTGTCGTTCGAGAAAGCTGAAAAGAATATCATGCACCGGCCACCGAGGCCACCACAGCAAACGGTATTTGCCAATGGACAAGGTGCACACATGATCTGGGTGGGTATGTTGATGGCCACTGTGGCACTAAGTATGCAGGCATGGGCCATTGCGGAAGGATTGCATTGGCAGACCATGGTGTTCAATGTATTGTGCCTGTCGCAGATGGCGCATGTAGTGGCGATACGTTCACAACACCAGTCTGTGTTTCGCATAGGCCTCTTCTCTAATCCGTTGCTGATGGGTTCGGTATTGTTCACCCTGCTGCTGCAGGTGGCCGTTACCTATGTTCCGTTGCTGCAAAGTGTTTTTGCAACACAGGCATTGGATCTTCGTGAGTTTCTCATTGTGGGCGCTGCTTCTACTATTGTATTCATAGGTGTGGAACTGGAAAAGATCATTGTGCGCAATAAAAAACACCTGTGAATAGTTGTTCTCTTACAGCTGCATCCTGTGCCAAAACATGCATGGCATGAATAGCTATTTGTATCTGCAGATAAAAACTATGTTAATCTGATCGGTCACCAGGTCAGCTACTGCCATATATTTTGTATTTTGAAGAATACCATCATTCAAAATCCTGCGCATGACCAATGCTATCATTATTACCCTTTGTATCTTATTGCTGATCGCTTATGTGTTTGATCTTACTGCTTCCAAAACAAGGATCCCTTCAGTGATACTTTTGTTGCTGCTGGGTTTTGTGGTACGTGAGCTGGCAGATATTTTACAGGTATCCCTGCCTGATCTTACCCCGGTATTGCCGGTACTGGGTACCATCGGGTTGATATTGATCGTACTGGAAGGTTCGCTTGAGCTGGAATTCAATGCCTCCAAGACACCCCTGATCAAACGCTCTGTTACAGTAGCGCTGTTACCCATGCTGGCATTGGCTTTTGGCCTTGCCTGGGTATTGCAGCAGGTGGGCGGTTATAGTTTCAAAGACAGCCTGACCAATGCCATCCCACTCTGTGTCATCAGCAGCGCCATTGCCATACCCAGTGTAAAATCACTTGGGCAGCACAGCAAGGAATTTGTGATCTATGAGAGCAGCCTGTCCGATATTCTGGGCGTATTGCTGTTCAATTTTGTGGCGCTGAATGAATTCATTACCCTGTATACGGTAGGCGGCTTTGTGATGCAGTTACTGGTGATCACGGCGGTATCGTTTGTGGCCACCATCGGTTTGTCGTTGTTGCTGAGCCGCATCGATCATCATATCAAATTCGCGCCCATTATCCTGCTGGTGATATTGATCTATGCGGTATCCAAGATCTACCATTTGCCGGGACTGATCTTTATCCTGCTGTTCGGTTTGTTCCTGGGTAACCTGGATGAGTTGCAGCACGTGAAATGGATCCATCGACTGAACCCGGTGGCTTTGAATAAAGAAGTGCATAAATTCAGGGAGATCACTACCGAAGCCGCCTTCCTGATACGCGCCCTGTTCTTCCTGTTGTTCGGATACCTGATCGAAACGGCCGAACTGCTGAATACAGAAACATTGGTATGGGCAGCAGGCATCGTGGCCGCTATTTTTCTGCTACGAGCCATACAGCTCAGGCTATCGGGTCTTCCATTGAAACCGCTTCTGTTCATCGCACCACGGGGTTTGATCACGATCCTTTTATTCCTCTCCATAACACCTGACAGCAGTATTCCCCTGGTGAACAGATCGCTGATCATACAGGTGATCATTCTTTCTGCCTTGGTGATGATGTTCGGGTTGATGACCACCCAAACAAAAGAACGGCAACCGCCTGTACGGTAAGACCCTGCCGGAAAACATAACAAAAATCCGGATTTCTGGCATGCTTCATTCGGTCATTGTTGTAGATTTAGTGCCGTCAATCTTAAATCCCTGTTATGTTTTTTACCAGATCATTGGCTGTGTTATCCGGTATGCTGCTTGTTTTGGGTTCCTGTCAGAATGGTCCTAACAACAATAATCCTGTACCGGACAGCAGGGAACAAAAATGGTGGAAGGAAGCCATCGTGTACCAGATCTATCCCCGTAGTTTCAAAGACAGTGATGGGGATGGTATCGGCGACCTGAAAGGCATCATCTCCAAACTGGATTATATCAAAAGTCTGGGTGTGACCGCGGTATGGTTGAACCCCATCTACAGCTCGCCGAATGATGACAATGGTTATGATATCAGCGATTATCGCAACATCATGCAGGAGTTTGGCACGATGGCAGATTTTGACGCCCTGCTCAAAGGTTTGCATGAACGGAATATCAAACTGGTGATGGACCTGGTAGTGAACCACAGCAGCGATGAACACGAATGGTTCAAACAGAGTCGTAGCTCACGTACCAGCAAATACCGAAACTACTATCACTGGTGGGATGCGGAAAGGGGCAAACCCAACTACCGTTACAGCCTGTTCGATGTGAACCACGATGCCTGGAAATACGACTCACTCACCAATAGTTATTACCTGCACTATTTCTCGCGAAAGCAACCCGACCTGAACTGGGAGAACCCTGAATTGAGAAAAGAAGTATATGCTATCATGAAGTTCTGGGCCGATAAGGGGATCGACGGTTTCCGGCTGGATGCTTTTGGATTTGCTGCCAAAGACACCAGCTTCCCCGCATTTCCCAAAGGGTATGAGAAGGATTTCATGAAATATTATTCCATGGTACCCGGCATCCACGATTACCTGAAAGAGATGCACAGGGAAGTATTCAGCAAATACGATGTGATGAGCGTAGCGGAAGGTGCCGGTAGCAGTTTTGAGGATGCACATAACCTGGTAGACGCTTCCCGCAAAGAATTGCACATGGCGTATGCCTTTGAAGGTGTGGATATTGCCAAGGCAGGTGGATACAGCCTGCAGCATTTTAAACAGGTATACAGCAAATGGGACAGCGCTTTTTCCAAAGCAGGCTGGCTCTCCATTTTCCTGGCCAACCACGACCAGGCAAGAATGGTCAGCCGCTTCGGGAATGACAGCCCGGAGTTCCGCGACCTGTCTTCCAAAATGCTCACCACTTTCATCATGACCATGCGCGGCACCCCTTATTATTACAATGGCGATGAACTGGCCATGACCAATGCAGGCTTCACAAGGATCGAGGACTACCGCGATATGCCTACGCTGAACGAATACCAACACCAGTTGGCCAACAAAGGGGATATTCCTGCCTTTCTCAAACGTATCCAGTTCGAATGCCGCGATAATGGCCGCACACCCTTCCAGTGGGATGCCAGCCTGAACGCAGGTTTCAGTACCGGCACACCCTGGCTGCAGGTGAATAAGAACTATACGACCATCAACCAGGCCGCTCAGGAAAAAGATGTCAATAGCGTGCTGAACTATTTCCGTAAGGCCGTGGCGCTACGGAAAAATAACCCGGTGCTGGTCTATGGCAAATACACGATACGCGATAAGGATAATCCTGCTGTATATGCTTACACACGCGAGTGGCAGGGCAAGATCTTTTTAGTGATGTTGAATTTCACTGCAAAACCGGCAACTGTGCAAACAGGGGTTGATATGCGTAAGGCCCAGCTGCTGCTGAATAATTACGCAACGCCAGCTGTTACTGGTAACCTGCGCCCCTATGAGGCAGTGGTATACCAGCTGTAAGCTGAACTAACCCGGACAGCGGTTCAGGTTATCTTTCTATTGCAAACACCAGCGCTTCTGTATCAGGTATTGGGTCATACCTTAGGGTCAGGCCATCAGGGGTTGCCGCTGCCCTGATCTTTTGGTTACTGCCCAGCAGCTGTACCTTTTTTATGTTGGTAAACATGCGTCCACGTAATGTCAGTTCTCCTGTCTGGATCTCCTTCTCCGCCAACTGGTAAATGGCATAAATGGTCCTTCCTTTACGAGTGAATACAAAATTACCCTGACGGGGAAGATCTGGATCGGCCTCTGTATCATAAATGGCTTCCTGGTTGATCTTCATCCAGGCACCTACCTGTTGTAAACGTTCGTAAGCAACCGGATCCCATTCCCCATCAGGGCCCGGGCCCACATTGAGCAGCAGGTTCCCGTTTTTACTGATGATGTCCGTTAACAGGTGAATGATCCTGCGCGATGATTTGTAGGTATCGTTGGGTACATAGGACCAGGAATTGCCCATCGTGATGCAGCTTTCCCAGGGGTAGGGAAGATAAGTGGGAGGTACGGCCTGTTCAGGCGTGACATAGTTCTCATATTCGCCGTGTACGGTGCGGTCGACCACCAGTAATCCGGGCTGGTAACTGCGGCTCATGGCGGCGATCCTGGCCATATCAATGTCCTGGTTGTACGGGATGGTGCGCTGCCATTCTACAGAACTGTCAATACTGCTGAAAGGTCTTACCCATCCTCCGTCAAGCCATAATATGTCCATCTTGCCATATTCGCTCATCAGTTCCTTGATCTGGTTATAGGTAAAGTCCTTAAAACCCTGCCAGCGCTCAGGATATTTGGCAGGGTCATACGATACGTTCCGGCTCTTGGGCGGAAAATATTTCCACCAGTAGTGGTCCGTGTTCCAGTCGGGTTTGGAGAAATAGGCGCCGATCATGAAATCCTGTTTGCGGAAGGCATTGAACACTTCTTTCGCCACATTGGCCCTGGGGTCAGAAGAGAATGGGGTCTTGCTGCTGGTGATCTTATAGTCGGTCTGGTGCGTGTCGAACATGCAGAAACCATCGTGGTGTTTGGTGGTGAACACCAGGTATTTCATGCCGGCTTCTTTGGCCGCAGCGGCCCATCGTTCCGGATGGAAACGGGTAGGATTGAATGTGGTCTGCAGGTTCTCGTAAGCTTTCAGGTACGTAAACCAGTTGCTGGCATAAGGGCCGCGCCGTTGCGTCCAACCCTCATCTTCCGGACAGATGCTCCAGCTCTCCACAACACCCCACTGGCTGTAAGTGCCCCAATGCATCAATAGACCGAACTTGATCCTTTTCCATTCATTCAGTTTCTGCTGTACCAGTGTATCAGAAGGAGCCAGGTAGCGGTAGCTGGCCGTATGCTCCTGCGCAGAGAGTTGCAGGCAGTAACTTGTCAGTAACAGGCAAAGCATCTTTCTCATACCGGTAAGATACGAATTTGCAGGGACCACTCCGGAACCTCTGATGCTGAAATTTTTTATCGAGTGCCAGCAATAGGAACAATAGGCTTGGCATCAATAAGCCGGGCAACAGGCAGTGGCAGATCGTAATCATGAATGGTAAATGAATCTGGTATCTTTGCGTGTAAACCTATCAACCATCCTGTCATACCTGTTCCGTTATGCAAACACTGATCACCCGTCCTGCTACTGTTGCCGATATTGATACGCTCCGTTTATTCGAACAGGGCGTGATCGAAGCTGAAAGACCTTATGATCCCACCCTGAAAAACGGCACCATCCATTATTATGACCTCGAACTGCTGATCAACTCACCGGCTTCCGTACTCATGGTGGTTGAGTTGAACGGTGAGCTGCTGGCTTCGGGATATGCCCGCGTGGAAACGGCCAAACCCTACCTGCAGCACTCGCAGCACGCTTACCTGGGATTCATGTACACCCATCCCACACATCGGGGCAAGGGCCTGAACAAACTGGTGCTGGATGCACTGAAACAATGGGCCCGCGAAAGAGGCATCACGGAATTGCGACTGGAAGTATACCATAATAACCGATCTGCCATCCGCGCTTACGAGAAAGCAGGCTTCAGTCAACTCATGATCGAGATGCGGATGGGGATCTGATCCATATCCTTACAATAAAAACCCGCAATATTGCGGGTTTTTATTGTACAGACCTGTTTATTGATACCGGTATACTTTTTTGATCCGGTACAGGTGTTGTTGTGATGTGTAGCCTTTGTAACTGATATACACTTCTTCCGGGTAGCCATCTGCATTATAGATATACTCGAACTTGTAAGGCATGACAGAAGGGAAACCTCCGGCATAACTTTTCTGTTCGGATAACTGGTTATTCCTGGAATTGTTCGACAGGAATATATCCGGGTAACCCAGTTGGTATTTGGGATTGATATAACTGTCGTAGGTATAGGTGCCGCTTTCGCTGCCGCCGGTAGAACTCATGGCTTCATCCTGAACATTATTGCCATTTCGGAACGTCATCTTATACTGCATACTGTTCCCATTGTGGAACACATAGTTGCCTGTGATGTTACCGCTGCTGTTGCCCTGCAGGGAATAGTCGAATGCCACAATCGTCTGCTGGTCATAACTATTGTTGCGGGCCGTGGCGATCCTGCCATTGGAATAGGTGAAACTGGTGTAGCCGTTCACTGTATTGTCGGGACCGCTCCGTTTAATGGTATCCAGCTGGTTCCCGTTGTACAGGAAGCGGTAGACCTGTGTCAGCTGTAGACCACTTATCTGTAAAGAGCGTTGGTAGAATTTGATATCGGATAAACGGTTCTGTGCTGTATAATAATATTCAGTACGGCTATCAGGTACCAGGCCCGATCCGTTCTCCAGAAATACCTGTTCCTCTACCAGCTGTTTGGGCTGGCGCGTGGTGCTCAGCGCTACCTGTTTATTGGGCGTAAGTTCTGCCCGGCTCAGGGTCTTCTGTGCAATGACATTCCATTTGGCTATGGAGAACTGATAGCTTTCATATGTTTTAGGAACCCGTATCTGCGTCTGTCCCGCTAACAGCTCTATTTCACGGATCCAGTGTGTGCCGTTGCTGCTGGTGGCTTCAACGATCAATTTGCCTGGTAAGCTGTCGTACACAACCTCACCCACGCTGATCGACAGGGTTACTGTCAGGTCCGCAAATTCGTTGCGGCCAAAATCGTCCGATGTATAGCCGAAACTTGCAGCAGCATCGGTTGAACTGACCTGTAATACCTGCACGGAAGCCGCATGAACGCCCGACTGTGCAATGGTAACAGGCACCGATACCGGCGTACTTACCAGCAACGCCTTTTCTGAATTGCTTTTGGGCGCTGCAAATACGGCTGTGTCCTTATTGTTCACGACGATGAATTTGGACAGCACAAAATTGCCTCTCTGTAAGCCGATCTTGTCTGTTTTGTAAACACCCTGGATATAATCGAGGCTCACTTTTTTGTTGCTGACCACTTCCTGGCCTGATTCGGTGTTGATGCTCACCAAAGCATACAACTGTGTGCCGGTTGTCTGAATGCCCGGAGCGGCTAACTGCAGGTACGATGATTGATCTACAGACGGTGGGGGCTGCAGGTTGGGGTCTACGGTTGCTTTCTTGCAGGAGATCACCGTTAAGGTGGTGAGTACTGCCAAAGCCAATGATTGGATCTTTTGTTTCATGGTGATACCGGATACTGTTTTAATAAATGGAATAATAATCGTCAATGTTCACAGCCCTGTATCCTGCCTGACGAATGGCTTTGATGACCCTGCTTTCATTGACGCAACCGGGTGAGAATACGGTCAGCTTCTTATCGCTGATGCAGAGGTCCAGCTGCCAGTTGGCCTGTCCCACAGCATGATCGAGATAAGGTTTTACCCGCCGCAGGGCGGCTTCGCTGCTGATATTGGTCTTGTATGTAATGAGTTCCATGATGTATTGATTGATATATAAAATAAAACCTGCCTACACAGACCACGGAATGACACTGCACCAGGCAGGTCCCTTCCGCGTTGAGCGTAAGCAGGTAGTTTACTTTTCCTTACTGCAAACCTAGTGACTGCTTTCCTCTTTACTGCGCCCGAATAGACGGGCTGCTGATAGCTTACGTAAATGGCGGATCTGGCATATGTACGGTATGCCTTACCGTACTTGCTATGCCTGGTCCAGCCTGGAAAACTTAAGCCGCAGGCTGTTCCCCACCACGCTTACGCTGCTCAGGGCCATGGCCGCGCCGGCCAGCATAGGATCTAACAGGAAGCCATTCACAGGGTACAGGATGCCCGCTGCAACGGGTATGCCTATCAGGTTGTAAATAAAGGCCCAGAAAAGGTTCTGCCGGATGGTCTGCACTGTTCTCTTAGACAGTTTCAATGCCTTGGGAATACTGTTCAGGTCTGAACTGATCAGCGTCATCCTGGCCACGTCCATGGCGATATCGCTTCCCCTGCCCATGGCAATACTGACATCGGCCTGGGCAAGCGCCTGGCTGTCGTTGATGCCATCACCCACCATGGCAACTATCTTGCCTTGTTTCTGCAGCAGTTGTACGAACTCAGCTTTGCCTGCGGGTAATACTTCTGCTTTGAATTGTGCGATGCCTGCTTCGCGGGCGATAGCAGCAGCGGTTTGCTGGTTATCCCCGGTAAGCATGTACACTTCTATTCCCTGTTGCTGTAAGTTATGGATGGCTGTTTTTGAATTGCTTTTGATACTGTCTGCGATCGCGATCACTGCTACCACTGCTTTCTCTTCTGCAAAAACGACCACTGTTTTGGCTTGCTGTTGCAGATGCTGGATGGTTCTGGTGGTCTCTGTGGTCAACAGGATGCCTTTTTCAGTGAGTAGGGTGGTGTTGCCAATGGTGTAATTTTTATTTCGATATACAGCTGTGACCCCTTTGCCTGTGATGCTCTGGAAAGCATCCAATTGGATATCGTGAATTTCCTCCGCTTCTAAATAACGGGTCACTGCTGCTGCCAGTGGGTGTTCAGACTGTTTCTCGATGGCCAGCAGGATAGGTTTTAATAAGGCTGTATTGGCCGGTTTGGTAAAGATCAGGTCGCTCACGGCAGGCCTGCCTTCTGTGATGGTTCCCGTTTTATCGAGGATGACAGCGTTCACCCGGTAGGCCAGTTCCAGGCTCTCGGCATCTTTGATGAGGATATGGTTCTCTGCACCTTTGCCCACGCCTACCATGATAGCGGTTGGCGTGGCCAGTCCCAAAGCACAGGGACAGGCGATCACCAATACAGTTACCGCAGCCAGGAGCCCCTGTGTAAATGCGTGTTCTCCCCCCAGCAGCAGCCATAACAGGAAAGTGAGCACAGCGATACCCATTACCACGGGTACAAAAATGCCGGCGATCCTATCCACCAGTTTCTGTACAGGAGCTTTGCTTCCCTGGGCTTCCTGCACCAGTTGGATGATCTGCGATAAAAGCGTGGCGCTGCCCACTTTCTCTGCCTGAAAGCGGAAACTTCCTTTCTGGTTGATGGTGCCGGCAAATACCGTGTTCCCGGCTTGTTTTAAAACTGGAACAGGTTCACCGGTGATCATACTTTCGTCCACATAGGATTCACCGGAGATCACTTGTCCGTCCACCGGTATCTTTTCGCCCGGTTTTACCAATATCAGTTGTTGCGGCTGCACCTGGCTGATGGGGATCTCGGAAGTTTCCCCATTCTCTGATACCAGCGTGACCGTTTTGGGCTGAAGGCCCATCAGTTTTTTGATGGCAGAGGATGTATTGGATTTGGCATTCTCTTCCAGCAGTTTGCCCAACGAGATAAAGGCAATGATCACCGCGGCCGCCTCAAAATATACATGCGCATGCAGTCCGCGTTTGTGCCAGAACTCAGGAAAGAAGGTATTGAAGCTGCTGAACAGGTAGGCAATGCCCGTGCTCATGGCTACCAGCGTATCCATATTGGCCTTGCCGTGACCGGCCTGTCGCCAGGCATTGATAAAGAAGTTGCGGCCGAAATAAAAGATCACCACGGTGGCCAATGCCAACATGATATAGTTGCCATAAGGCATGTCCATAAAGAACATTCCGATCACTACGATGGGTAAGGAGAGGATGGAGGACCAGATGGTCCGGTCCTTAATGCTGCGCAGGTGCTGTTGTTGTGACTGCTCCCTGGCCTCTTCGCGGTTCTCCTGTTCTATGAGCATATCGTAACCGATGGACCGCACAGTCTGCTGCAGCTGTACAGGGTTAGTTAGGGCCGGGTCGTAACTGATCCAGGCATCCTGGCTGGCAAAATTGACCCCGGCATCATTCACACCCGTTGCTGTCTTCAGCATTGATTCAACGCTGATGGCGCAGGAGGCACAACTCATGTCAAGTATGGGGTAGGTCTCTTTGATAAGCATAACAGATTGTTTCTGCAAAGCTCCTAAGGAAACAGGGAGCTGCTGTTATACAATGCGGGGACAGATTCATATTATTCCAGACATTCTTTCTGCAGCCGCTGCGCTTTCTTTTGTTTTCCGGATGTTCCTGAAATGAGAGGGAGTTAAGCCCCTGTGTTGTGTGAACTGTTTCGACAGGTGGGCCACACTGCTGAAACCCAAAGCGAACGCAATATCGGACACGGACCGGTTGGTATACACCAACAGTTCACTGGCCTGTTTGATACGCTGATCGATGATATATTTTTCGAGGCTGTACCGCTCTGTACGCGTAAATAGATCGCTGAGGGTTTCGTAACTGGTGTTCAAACTGGCTGCGGCATAACGCGAGAAACGGAAGGCGGGGGGAAAGTCAAAGTTGCCTGAGTAAACATGCGATACCAATGCTTTGATCTCCTGTATGGTACGGCTGTTCTTATCCCTCAGGACCGAGAAGCCCAGTGGTTGTAGATGCGTTTCCAGTAAGGTCAGATCCATAGGTGCTGTCCCGCTGATGCTGAGTTCGCCCAGTTGCAGGCTGCTGACAGCAATGCCAAGCGCATCCATGACCTGTTGCACTGCCGTGATGCAGCGCTGACAGACCATTCCTTTGATGTACCATTTCTGTTCCTGCATACAGCCGCTTTTGAACAGGCAAGTTAGCGCTGCCGGACAGGGTAGTTGTTATAGCATTACCAGGAACCGTTATATAATTTTCAGGATCCGATCTTATCCAGTGGGCGCCGGTTCTTCTCTTTCAGTTTGCGGAACTCCGAGGCGGTCAGTCCCGTAATTTTTTTGAACTGTTGTGATAGGTGTTGCACACTGCTGTATCCGAGCTGGTCGGCAATTCCGGCAAGACTGAGTTCATCATAAACCAGCAGCTCCTTCACTTTTTCAATACGCTGGAGGATCGTATATTTTTCGATAGTGATACCTTCCACCGATGAAAAAAGAGAACTGAGGTATGGGTAATCGAGTCCCAGCTTCTCTTCCAGTAGTGCCGATAGTTTCAGGTTCAGCTCATCTTCATTTCTGTGTATCAGTGATACGATAGTGGTCTTGATCTTTTCAACGATCCGTGATTTTTTATCATCCAGCAATTCAAAACCGATGGCAGAGAGATTTGCTGAAAAAGCCTCGAGTTGTGCGGCACTGACCTGGCTGCTCAATTCTATCTCTCCTAACTGTATGTGTTTGTAGGTTAGTCCCAGCTTCTCCAGTTCTTGTCGAACCGCCATGATACAACGGTCGCAGACCATATTTTTTACATAAAGGAACATAGGCTCATGGGATATAGGTGATCGGATACTTCGAAGATATCTATTTTTCGCGGCCAAGGACATCCGCGTTTGACAGGAACTTTATTATCTTCATCCTCATGATGAAAAGAACGGGTCTGCTACTGTTACTGTCTATGTTGCTGGGTGTGTCAATGGCGCAAACGCCGGCCCAAAGGATCCCGGATTTTCGTTTTATCAGGAAGACCGGCGCTGCATTCACCCGACAGGACCTGGCAGCCGGCAAACCTGTCTTTTTTGTTTTCTTCGATATCACCTGCGAGCATTGCCGTAACAGCATGCAATACCTGAATGGTCATTATCGGGAACTGAGCCGGGCAGCGATCTACCTGGTGACCATGGATCCCGGCCCCAGTGCAGAAGCTTTCCTGGGAAGCCAGGCGCCGCAATTGGCTAGGCAGCCCAATGTATTGTTGCTACGCGACACCCGTCAACAGTTCATCACCCTTTTCCGCCCCAGGAAATTCCCTTCCCTGTTTCTTTATTCTTCCCAACAGCAGTTGGTCCTGTATAGTGATGAAGAAAAGGACCTGCCTGTTTTTTTGGCAAAGATCAGGTCTGCCAGATAAGCCGGAGCTTTGTGCTACCAGGGTATTCAGTTGCGGGTAATACTCGTTTTATTGTCTGGTGAATAGCCTGTATTTTTATAAAAGCATATAGGAACTGCTCAGGGAAACAGGTAGCGATCGCTCAAGCGCTAAACCAAACTGCATGCACCAACCGTCCAAGGACCCAAGACTGATCTCCTTTAAAACACTGGTACAATCCATCGGCTGGATGAGTGTTCTGTTGCCGGCAGCTATGCTGGTAGGTAATTACCTGTTTGGTCACTGTTATACGATACAGGATTCGGTGAGTGATTATTATTATACGGTTACCGGTGACCTGCTGGTAGGTACACTATGTGCGGTGGCACTGTTCCTGATCTCTTATAAAGGTTATCCCGGTGACCGGCTGGATGGGTTCCTGTCCACCTCGGCGGGAATACTGGCATTGGGTGTGGCATTCTTCCCTACCAATGAAACCAGTGCCGACAGTTGTGCCATTGTTCACCTGCCCCTGAATGAACTGCGTAATAACCTGCACAATGTGTTTTCAGCGGCTCTCTTCCTGATACTGGCGGCCATTTCGCTGTTCCAGTTCACCAAAAGCAGGGGTGTGGTCATCACCCGTCAGAAGAAACAGCGCAACCGGGTGTACCGCATCTGCGGGGTGTTGATGTTGGTATGTATTGTATTGCTGGCGCTGTATACCAATCTGCGTGATACTATGCCCTGGCTGAAAGTCTATAAACCCGTTTTCTGGCTCGAATCCGGCGCCTTATTGGCATTCGGGATCTCGTGGCTGGTGAAGGGTGGGTTGTTTTTGAAGGACAAGTGACAATGAGTGAATGAGTGAATGAGTGAATGAGTGGATGAGTGAATGAGTGAATGGGGGGGATTGTCAGGAAACACTCATATCATTTGGTAACACATTCTTCAAAGGAAGAACAAGTGTATTGTCCTGGAAATACGAGAAGTTATTATTTTGATCTGTGGTCTGTTTTTTTGAAAGATTGAAATACTCCGAAGGTGTCATCCCCTTTCTTTTTTTAAAGGCATTGATGAAAGTGGTCCTTGAATTGAAACCTACATGATTGCCTAACGCTTCAATAGTATAAGAGAGTAAGGAATCGTCTTTTTGTACCTGGTCGCACAGGTGGTCTATTCTCAGGTCGTTGATGAACTCATTGAAATTCTTTCCCAGGTACTGGTTGATGAAAGCAGATAGAATATAGGAAGGTAACTGTATCTCGTTGCTGAGGTCCTTGATGGAATAGCCTGTTTTGATGAAGGGCTGCTTTTCCGAAAAATGTTGTTCGATCATAGACTCGTACAGAACAGCATCGGCATGCGGGATGCTTTTTTTCTTGGTCAATTGCTCCGCATTGGGAACGTTTGGATTGATCCTTTCCACCGGTTCCGCTACTACTTCTTCTGTTTTGACGGTAGATTCCTGCAGCCATCCCTTCATGCCATAGAGTATCTCCGGCTTCACTACTAAATAGACACAGATGAAAAGTATGGAGAGCCCCACATTGGTAAGGATCAGGTAGTCCAGACGAAATACATTGCTTACATGCAAGGTCATTTCAATGAATACGAGCAGGTAACTGATCGATAGGATATAGGTGAACGATTGAAGCCAGGTAAACACGGTCTGGTTATGAACGTTGAACTGTTTCTGTTTATTGATCTTGGCTTTCCACTTCCAGATGAGCCTGCATTGTGCAGCAAGGAAAATGACCCCAAGCAGTATTCTTGCCACGGCCACCCAGCCTTTGGGAAACAGCCCTTCGGGTTCTAACAGGATGAGTTTGAGATTGGTCAGGTTGTGTTTTATAACAGCCACTTTTTGTTCACTGCTTAACAGATAAAATGGGATCCTGTGAATGAGGTAGATGGGTACCGGAATAAAGAATAACCAGTCGTTACGTTTTAGGCGGAAGGTTTGTTCTAACACAGAACGTACATATATATAAGACAGGGGTCCGATACAGAAGATCGTCCAGGCCATTAACCTGTAGAAAAGCGGGAAAATGATAAAATAGTTGGTTACATAAGCTGCATTGACAAGCATTATATATGACAGGATGGCAATGATCATGGCAACCAGGTTAGGCGCCAGGCTTTTTTCCTTGTTCACAAAAAAAAGGATCAGCGAAACAAACATTCCTAAGCTCCCTGTTATAAGGCAAGCGATGAATAAAATCGAATCCTGTGTGATACCCATTGTTACGCTGCAATTTTTCGCTCAAGCCCCTTGCATAAGGGGTGTTCTGAATAGATAAGCCGACAAATTTAATTCGAGTTTTTCCGCATGGGATAAAACGGCCAGCCTATTTTTCAAAATCCAATTTATTCGGCAAAAAATATCAAAAATAACGCATCCGGGTCCTGTGAAATAGCTGCTTTTCGCCGGATTCGCATGAAAAACATCTTATTCTGCCAACGCTCTTCTGATGGGCATTCCGTTGCTGTGGTAAGTCTGAACAGCCTGTTTATGTTTCGATGGGTTCCATAGATGTGTCAGTACATAAAATTGAACGGCTTCTCTGTTCAGAATTGTCGAAACTGGACAACGTAGTACAAAATTATAATGGCAAGTGGTGTTCTTTTGCGCACTTGTAGACGATCCAATTTCTCTGAAGCCATCCTTGAGACCTGACAAATACCGTCTTAATCTGATTTTAATAATAATTGAAAAAAGGATTCATGCTTAATTATTCAACCACTTCAAATCCTGAGATCTTGAAAAGTAGTATTGCCGGTTCTAACCGGTTGAAGAATCTGCTGATCTGGCTGGTAGCCCTTTTTCTGTCGGCAAATGCCTATGCCGGAGTGTCAGTAAACTTTAATAAGGTTTACAAAGCTACCGGAACCGCATACGATGCCCAGACAAACACTGCGGCCATCACCACTTCTATTGTGGGAACTGATTTTAAGTTTGAGGACCCCAACCAGCCAACAGCGTTCAATGGCAACTATGTCAGGGGTATTTTGACATATACCAATTCTTCGGGTCAGGTAGTAACTGTTTACGGAGAGATCAACCGCCGGGCAAAAACCGGGGGACCTGGAGATAATACGATCTGTTTTTACATGGTAGCTATTTCCAATAATGACCTGGCGAATCCGGTTTATTCCGGGGAGGCATACTTGCTGATACACCCCGTGAATGGTCCGGCCAATGTATCTGATAACAGTAATGTTGCCACTTCTTCTGACCCGATCGCCTCTGCATTGAATGACATGTTGGCTTTACAGCCCAGTATCAGTTCCCAGATGTCTACAGCTGGTCAAACAGTTTGTTTAAATGGAGCCATTACGCCATTACAACTTACAGCTACGATCAGTAGTGGAACCTTAAGTGAGGTTAAGTGGTATCAGAGCACTACCAATGCTAATGCGGGTGGTACTTTGGTTAGTACTGTTGCCTTAACAGGTACCAGCCAAACGATCACTTATACGCCTACCAGTAGTACAACTGGCGATTCATATTATTACGCCATCATTACAGGTAGCTCTGGTCTTAAGACCACCAGTAATGTTTCGGGTAAAATAACGGTTCTTGACCAGCCAACGATCAGCGGTGTGACAGGTACTTTGTCCATTTGTTCCGGTCTGACCACCACGTTAACGGCGGCATCGGCCACCAGCTCCCCTACCTATAAATGGTATACGGCAGCTACCGGTGGTACCTTATTATATACTGGCGCATCTTATACAACAGCAGCCCTGACCACAACCACCAGTTTTTATGTGGATGTGACCAATGGGGGCGGTTGTACTTCGGCCTCGAGAACAGCTACTACCGTTACGGTAAATGCATTGCCAACGATCAGTGGTGTATCCGGTACCTTATCTATTTGTTCCGGTTTGACCACCACGTTGACTGCGGCTTCAGCTACCAGCTCCCCTACCTATAAATGGTATACGGCAGCTACCGGTGGCACTTTATTATATACGGGGGCGGCTTATACAACAGCGGCCCTGACCACTACCACCAGTTTTTATGTGGATGTGACCAACACCGGCGGTTGTACTTCAGCTTCCAGGACTACAGCTACGGTTACGGTAAATGCTTTGCCGACCATCAGCGGCGTAACCGGTACTTTATCCATCTGTTCCGGCCTGACCACTACTTTAACAGCGGCATCAGCTACCAGCACACCCACCTATAAATGGTACGATGCGGCTACCGGTGGTACTTTATTATATACAGGAGCAGCTTATACAACCGCAGCGTTAACCACAACCACCAGTTTTTATGTGGATGTGACCAATGGAAGTGGTTGTAGTTCAGCATCCAGAACTGCCACCACTGTTACGGTAAATGCTATACCAACTATCAGCAGCGTAACCGGCACCTTGTCAATCTGTTCCGGACAGAGCACAACATTAGTGGCTTCATCCGCATCCACCTCGCCCACGTATAAGTGGTATGATGCTGCTGCGGGTGGAACTTTATTATATACCGGTGCATCCTATACAACCGCAGCATTAACCACAACCACCAGTTTTTATGTGGAAGTGACCAGCGGTGCGGGATGTACGTCTGCGTCCAGAACAAGCACAACAGTTACGGTCATCAGTGGAGCGGCACCAGTCATCAGCGGTGTCACCGGCGGAACAGAGATCTGCGCAGGATTGAGCACTACCTTAACTGCAGCATCATCAACCACTTCTCCTACATTTTACTGGTATGATAATGTCATAGCAGGCAATCTATTACATACAGGGGCTTCTTATACAACTGGCGTGTTGACCACTACCACTAATTTTTATGTGGAGGTGACCAATGGAACGGGATGTACATCTACCCCCAGAACAGCAACGACTGTTACGGTAAATGCATTACCTACGATCAGTGGCGTGACTGGTACTTTGACAATTTGTTCCGGTTTGACCACTACCTTAACGGCGGCATCAGCTACCAGTACCCCTACTTATAAGTGGTATAGTGCGGCAACAGGTGGTACTTTGTTATATACCGGTGCTGCTTATACAACAACTGCTCTAACCACAACCACGAGTTTTTATGTGGAAGTGACCAGTGCTGGTGGATGCGTATCTGCATCGCGCACGCAGGTAACCGTTACAGTTAATAGTAAACCTACGGTATCTGTAAGCCCGGCCACTGTTACCATCAAACTGGGTAATGCTGCCATCCTTACGGCAGCAGGCGCCAATAGCTATAGCTGGTTACCTGTTACCGGACTGTCTGCTTCCAATACGGTCAGCGCAACTGCCAATCCAACGGTTACCACTACTTATACAGTTACCGGAACTTCTACCAGTTCTGGTTGTACAAATACAGCCACTGTCACAGTTACCGTAGCAGCGGAAACAAATCCTGACGTGAATGCCACGAACGTGAATGTTCCCGTAAACGGTAATGTATCCACCAATGATGTGACACCTGCCGGTTCAAGTTATGGTACACCGATACCGGCTTCTGGTAATCCGACAGGTGCTACGATCACGATGAATACGGATGGTACCTATGTTTTCAAAGCTACTCAGCCGGGAACATACACTTATCAGGTTCCTTTGTGTGCGGCTGGTCAGACATCGAACTGCCCTACTAAAGCATTGGTAATTACGGTAAGTGACCCAGCCCGTATAGATAATCCCCCGGTAGCGAATCTGGATATCGTAACAGCGTTACCAGGAGCAACCACAACAACGAATATCCTGGCAAATGATAAGTGCAGCAATACAGGTTGTAGCCTGAACACGTCAAGCGTAACGATCGTAACGGCACCATTGAATGCAACAGCTACGGTGAATGCGGATGGAACGATCAATTACACGCCAAAACCAGGTTTTGCTGGCACCGACAGTCTTCAGTACAGGGTGTGTGATAATGCTACACCTGCCAACTGTGCCACAGCCTGGGTATATTATACAGTACCAGCTGCAGACGCGGCTCCTGTTACGATCGCAACAGATGATTACGCCAGCACACCAGCCGGTGTTGCAACAAGCGGCAATATATTGACCAATGATAAGAATACGGGCGGCGGTACTTTGTCGGTAACTGCTAACGCATCCGTACCGGCCAGCAAGGGTGTATTGGTGATCAACACCGATGGTTCATATACATTTACACCAGCAGCAGGATTCAGTGGCCCCATAGATGTGGCCTATACGGTATGCGGCGGTACGCCTTCGACCTGTGCCAAAGCAACTTTATACCTGTTGGTGAATCCACCGGCGCAGTTGAATCCCGATGTGAACGCCACGAATGTGAATGTTGCCGTAAACGGTAACGTCTCAACGAATGACGTGATACCTTCCGGTTCAAGTTATGGCACACCGGTGCCTGCTTCCGGTAATCCTTCAGGTGCTACGATCACGATGAATACCGACGGTACCTATGTGTTCAAAGCAAGTAAACCGGGTACTTATACCTACCAGGTTCCCTTGTGTGCACCTGGTCAGACAGCTAACTGTCCGAGCACTTCATTGGTGATCACAGTGAAAGATCCTGTCCGTACAGACAATCCGCCTGTGGCCAACCTGGATATTGTAACAGCATTGCCCGGAGCGACCACAATAACGAATATACTGGCCAACGATAAGTGCAGCAATAACGGCTGCAGTCTGAATACCGCTAGTGTAACGATCGTAACGGCGCCATTGAATGGAACAGCTACGGTGAATGCGGATGGTACCATGAATTACACGCCTAAACCAGGTTTTTCCGGTAGGGATAGTCTTCAATACAAGGTGTGCGACAATGCAAGTCCTGCCAATTGTGCCACAGCGTGGGTGTATTATACAGTTCCCGCAGCAGATGCAGCGCCTGTTACGGTGGCAACAGATGATTATGCCAATACCTATGCGGGAGTGGCAACAAGTGGCAACCTGCTAACGAATGATAAGAATACAGGTGGCGGTACATTATCGGTGACTGCGAATGGAAGCGTACCTGCCAGTAAGGGTGTATTGGTGATCAACGCTGATGGTTCCTACACCTTTACGCCTGCTGCAGGATTCAATGGTCCCATAGATGTGGCGTATACGGTATGTGGTGGAACACCATCCTCCTGTGCCAAAGCTACACTTCATATATTGGTGAACCCGCTAGCGCAGTTGAATCCGGATGTGAATGCCACGAATGTGAATATTGCTGTGAACGGTAACGTGTCCACGAACGACGTCATACCTACCGGTTCAAGTTATGGCACACCTGTGCCGGCTTCTGGTAATCCTTCAGGAGCTACGATCACGATGAATACGGATGGTACCTATGTTTTCAAAGCAAGTACACCGGGTACCTATACTTACCAGGTTCCCTTGTGTGTGCCCGGTCAGACATCGAACTGTGCCACCACTTCATTGGTGATCACCGTAAAAGATCCGGTTCGGACGGATAATCCGCCTGTGGTGAACCTGGATATTGTAAGGGCTTTACCAGGTGAGACCACTACTACGAATATTCTGGCCAACGATAAATGCAGTAATATAGGTTGCAGCCTGAATACTGCAAGTGTAACGATCATAACGGATCCGTTGAATGGAACAGTTTCTGTAAATGCAGATGGTACGATCAACTATACACCTAAGCCAGGTTTTTCCGGTACGGACAGCCTTCGCTACAGGGTATGTGATAATGGAACGCCAGCCAACTGTGCCACAGCCTGGGTATATTACACAGTACCCGTTGACCCCGATCCAATTACAATAGCAACGGATGACTATGCCAGCACCACTGTTGGTACGGAGATCAAGGGTAGTTTGATCAATAATGATAAGAACACAGGTAAAGCAGCCCTTACCGTAACTGCCATCGGAACCGTACCGGCCTCCAAAGGTGTATTGGTGATCAATACCGATGGAACCTATACGTTCACGCCTGCCCCAGGTTTCACGGGTCCGATAGAAGTGGCCTATACAGTTTGTGGTGGTACACCTTCTACCTGTGCCAAAGCTACCTTGTATCTGCTGATCGAATACCCGGCAGTAGATCCGCCAAAAGCTACGGGCGGTACTTATAATGCAGGAGATCCTTCCAATCCGGTGAATATCGGTAAAACAGTAAGTGCTCCTCCTGCAGGATCTAAAACGATCTATTGTGATGTGAACGGCAATAACTGCAGCACTACGGTTCCATTGTTGCCTACCAAGCCCGGTATCTATGTATGGTGTGTAAAGAATATCGATACCATAAGTAATATCAGCAGTACGCCTTGTGTGTATGACACCATCCGCATATTGCCTACAGTAACTACTGTCAATGCAACCTATGTGTTGGGCGGTATCGGTTTGCCAACCAATATCAGCGGACTGATCAAAACGATCACTGCGGGCAGTAAACCTCAGTGGTGCGATGTGAATGGACAGAACTGCACAACCACTGCACCAGCTTTACCGAATAAATTGGGTGTGTTTGTTTGGTGTGTGAAGGCGATAGATACGGCCAGCGGACTGGTTAGTACGCCTTGCAAATATGATACGGTGACCATCATCGCTCCACAAACGGTCATGGAGGTTACCAAACGATTCGAGTCGATCAAATTACAGTCGGACGGAAGTTTCCTGGCCGTATTCAAGATCAAGACCACCAACCTGATGAATGTGAAAATGGACAGCGTACAGGTAAAAGATGATCTGTCCAAAGTGTTTACCAGCGCCAGTGATTACTCGATCGTCAATGTACAGGCAACGGGTACACTGGTGGCCAATGCCCTGTACAACGGATCAGGTGTCATTGACCTGTTAACGTTGCAGTCGTCATTGGCAGCCAACAAGTCCGATTCGATCACATTGTCCATAAAGATCAATGCAAGTGCAACATCTGGTAACTATAACAATGTTGCGATCATGCAGGGGAATACTCCTTATGGACGTGCGCAACTGGCTTCTAATGATCCGGTAGCCAATCCAAGCGATCCCTATAACCGGTTAGCTACCAAGTTCCAGGTGCCTAAGCTGGATATCATCATCCCGGGTGGATTCTCTCCGAACCAGGATGGGGTGGATGACAAGTTCATCATCACCCGTCCGTATGGAACCAGGATCGCCCTGCAGGTGTTCAACCGCTGGGGTAACCAGGTGTACCAGAATGGCGACTACAGGAATGATTGGGATGGTCGTGGTTCAGGGAATTTCATGGGGCAATATGTTCCTGAAGGAACCTACTACTATGTGGTGGTTGCCACCGATGCAACAGGAACCGTACAAAAATTTGCCGGACCCTTAACTATTGTAAGATAAAAACAGAAAAATGAGCCAGAAAATATTCAAACAAATAGGAATCGGTTTGCTTGTAACCTTCTGTGTTACGGGTAAACTACAGGCGCAGACAGATCCCATGTATTCTCAGTACATGTATAACATGCTTGGGATAAATCCTGCCTATGCCGGAAGCAGGGAGGCCATCAGCCTGAATGCGTTTTACCGAAAACAGTGGGTTTCATTGCCGGGTGCACCACAAACCACTTCCGTAAGTGTGGATGGGGCCATCAATGATAACAAAGTGGGCCTGGGTATACAGTTGTACGATGACCGCCTGGGTGTGGAGAAGGCAACCGGCTTCAATGCCATGGTCTCTACAAGGGTGCATGTGTCGGAGAAAGGTGTATTGTCCGGCGGATTGTCCTTTGGTATGATGAATTACAGGACCGACCTGACCCAGGTACCGAATCGTTTCACACCCGGTGACCCTGCTTTTTCTCAGAACTACAGCAAATGGATGGCCACTATCGGGGCAGGTCTGTATTATAACACCGATCGTTTTTATGCCGGTGTTTCTGTACCGAATATCCTTCGGACAAGGATCGCCACGCTTGACCTGATCACATCAGGCATTCAGAAGGCAAATGACTTCCATATTTTCATCACTTCAGGAGTTGTGTTGGATATGTCTGATGAAGTTAAGCTCAAACCCTCTGTGCTGTTGAAAGCCGTTTCTGGCGCACCTGTTCAGGCCGATCTGAACTGTAATGTATGGTTACGGGATGTGATTGGTCTGGGTGCTTCCTACAGAACGGGAGACGCTATCGTAGGTATGGCAGAGTTGCAGGTCAATCCGCAACTGCGTTTGGGATATGCGTATGATGTTACCACTTCGCAACTGAATTCATTTAACAGGGGCTCTCACGAACTGATGTTCAGATTTGAATTCGGCAGGAATAAAACCATTAAATCCACAAGATATTTTTAAGATATGTACAAACTCATACTTGCTGCCCTATTGCTTCCCGTTGGCTTACAGGCACAAAATAAAACAGAAGCTGCTCTTTCCGTTGCTAACCGGGAGTTCAACAGTCTGCGCTTCGCCTATGCTATTCCCTTTTTTAAGAGTCATTTGAAAAAGCATCCGGAAGATACGGCAGCGTTGACCAAACTGGCCTACTGTTTCAAGATCAATAACCAGTACGATAGTGCCATTTGTTATTACGAAAAGGCCAGTCAACTGGGTTCGGTAAAGGGTAATATCCTCCCGGAATTGTATGCCAGTGCAGGTAATTACACTAAAGCAATACCGGCCTATCAGAGCCGTTTATCCGACCCCAATAGCGGAGTGAATACCAAAGTGGCGAAAGAGAGAATCGAAGGTTTCTCTCGTCCGAAGGTTTTCATGAAAGATTCACTCGATTATACCCTGTATTATTTGAGTATCAATACCCCACTCAACGAATTCAATGCTGCTTTGTATGATAACGGTTTTGTATTCGAATCAAACAGAGGCTCTAAAGTTACCGGCCGAAGTGAGTTCGGATGGGACGGTACACCTTTCAGCAAGCTGTATTATCAACCGTCGCTGGACAATATCCGTACAGACAGTATCCAGCAATCGGCCTGGACAGAGAAGAAATTAAGGAGAAGCCTAACGGATTATACCGCGGCGATGCCTAATGACAATGTCATACTCAATCCTAAGTTCGATTTCAAGCAATATACCTATACCGCTGTTGATGTGCCCCTGTTCAGCAAAGAGTTGAATAAAGGCGTTAATGTGGGAGCCATCAGTTTTGCCAACCAGGGAAAAGTTGCCTATTTCACCAGGAACCGCGCTGTTGGTAACGGGGTGAGCGAACTGGAAATATGCAGGGCAGAAAGAACGGAGTCTGGTGCCTGGACAAACATCACCCCCATGCCGTTCAACCAGAAAGCCTATTCTTATTTCCATCCGGCAGTAACCCCTGATGATAAACGTCTTTACTTCTCAACCGACCAGCCCGGTGGATTGGGTGGTGCGGATATCTATTATGTTGAGAGAACGGAAGATGGTAAATGGAGCGATCCCATCAATGCCGGTGGTGTCATCAATACCGCAGCGAATGAACTGTTCCCTACTTATTATGAAGGGACCCTGTATTTCAGTTCTAACGGACATGCCGGTCTGGGCGGATTGGATATTTACCGTGTCAATACAGCCGGAAAGGTAGAGAACCTGGGATATCCTGTCAATAGCAGTAGTGACGATTTTGGTTTTTCGAAAAAGGGTAATACCGGCTTCTTCAATTCTAACCGCTACGGAAGCGACGATATTTTCGAATACGCCTATAAAAAAGCTCTTGTACAACTTTCCGGTAAGGCTACGATCAATCAAAACGCCGGGAAAGATGTGCGCGTTCGTTTATATGATGCCATTACGGGACAGTTACTGGATAGCACGGTGACAGACCAGAATGGGAATTACCGCTTGACCGTAAGACCCAATCAGGCATATAAGATCGTTGTGGACGACAGGAACGGTCATGAGACCGCACAGCAGATCACAGCTGAAAGCTATCGAAACATAGGTAAAGGCGTCTATTCGATCGAACAGGGTGTACTGGATGTACCAGTGCCGGTGATCGCTGCTAAAGAGGAAGAGAAAAAACCAGTTGCAGATGCTACGCAGTATATCGTCTACTATGAGCTTGATAAAGCAGATATACGAGTAAAGGACAAACTGGTGCTGGATTCTTTGATCGGATATTTGAAAAGACATCCTGCTATGCAGGCGGTGGTGGGGTCCTTTACGGATTGTGCTGCTGATGAGAAATATAATATCCGCTTATCCAATAAGCGCTCTGTTGCGGTGAAACAATACCTGTTACGTAACAATATACCTGCTTCGCAGATCGTAGTGAACCATTACGGAAAGAAATACCTGGTTCAGGACTGCTCTGATAGCAATTACAACAGTGAACAACAACAGGTCAACAGGCGTTCAGAAATATTTGTGACAGACAAGGTCAATAGCACATGGGAAGACCTGCACAAAACAACTGATAAAGCGCTGCGCTTTTCAAGTGAGAATTTCTAGGACATAAACTGATTCTTTATCCCCCTGTGTTCTATAAAAGTTCATAGCCGTAAGGCTATGGACTTTTTTGTATTAGGGGGTATCCTGATTCTTAATCGGACAATTGAAAAGCTCTGGCTGTTTGAAAGAAAAAGTGATTTCTCTAAGAGAAAGCGGTGAGGGGTCAAGTATACTTACTGTTTCCGGCCTTATTAAATAATGGATAAAAAAAGCCTGCGTTGCAAATGCAGCCGCAGGCTAAGTAGTCCCGCCAGAACAATTTTCGAATCATTTCTTGAACGATTTAAAACTTTTAGCAAGCCTGGTAGCATAAGTAAACCTAGGTCTTGAATGGTAAAGAATTGTCATTTCCATAAGGTATTGGCCAGTAAAACTGGCTTTATAATAGATTTTGTAACTTTAAAAAATGGAGGAAAGAGTAATTACATCGGATAAACCTGACCTTCCCAAACGGCTTTTTTGGGAATTCAGGTATGATGACATAGAATGGAGGGAGGATTATCTTATTGTTATTGAAAGAATCATTGAGCGGGGTACTCCAGAACATTGGGCGGAGATAATACGCTTTTACGGCCGGGATTTCGTCCTCAATGTGATTAAAAACGAGGTTTTATTTTTCCCAGACTATGCAATCCAAGAAGTATGTAATTATTTCTCACTCCGCCGTGAGGAATTGTTATGCTACAGACGCAAACAGTCGAGGCCGGGACACTGGATCTGATCCAGAGATTGATGAATGATGCTGAGCTCTCAGCTTTTAATTTGGTCGGAGGAACTGCGCTTTCCTTAATGATTGGCCACCGCAAATCGATAGACATTGACCTATTTACTGATAGGGACTTTGATTCCAAAGCTTTATCAGCCTACCTGTCTGACAGATACAGTATTAGCGAAATAAGGACGATTAAAAATGGCATTTTTTGCTTTATCGATAATGTAAAAGTCGATCTGATTTCCCATAAGTATCCCATTATCGGCCCCCTAAATATTCAGCAGGGTATTCGCATAGTTTCCCTGGAGGATATAGGCGCAATGAAACTGAATGCCATTGTAAATAGCGGAAACCGCTTAAAGGACTTTATAGACATGTATTTTCTATTGGAACATGTCCCTTTTCTTTTATTGCGCAAAAGTTTCGAAGAGAAATACCCGGAATTTAACCGCCACATAGCTCAAAATGCCCTTCTTTTTCATGACGATATCAACTTCAAGGTAAAGGTTGAAGTCCTGGGAAAGGATGTTTCAATCGATGAAATGGCCCAACGTTTCAGGATGGCTATTCAAAATCCTGCCCGAGTTTTTAAACAAAATGTTGAGCATCCACTGCTTAAAGTAAGTGAGGATAAAATTCGCAAAAATCCCAAACGAGGACAAGGCTTATAATCAATCGACCAGTACTCCTGGAACTTTTCAGTGAAAACGAAACTGTGAAATAGAATGAAAGTATCAATATTTAGCCTGGCCAGTGTGCTTGTGTACCAAGCAGAGTCCTTAGCTCGTGATATTATTATTTTATTTCTTTCACCAGCAAACCAATTTTTTCGACAATGTACTCGTCCACCCCCCCCAGGAATGAATTTGTGTCCCTTTTAGCATTTCCCTTTTTAATCGGCACCCCATTTTCAAATATTTTAAATCAAAATTTATGGCAGAGTTTAAAAGACGAACCCTGACGTTGAGTACAGGTAAGCAGATCAAATTATACGGTAATAGCATCGGTATTGGCAAATCCCTTGAGGTTGCAGAAGGGTATGCTCCCAATATTTTCGCCTGTGTATCCCATGATCAAGATACCAAACCCGGATCTGCTGTGGCAAATCCTCATCAATTATCCGCAGAAGAAATGTATGAGTTAGCAGATTTTTCTATCCGCTTATGGCTGGATTTGAAGGATAATATCCGCAAGTATGGCATTAATAGCACAAAAGTTTTTAATAGCGATGCTGTTAGGTGATCTGCAATTATAGGACCAGATTTAAGCAATAAGAATTAATCAGCTGAAAGAATACTAATTAACCAATAACCCATTTGGCATGAGCGGGAACAAGGCTTTTGAATAAAGGCAAGCGGTGAAGTTGTCGAACATAAATGTTCGGCAACTCCGCTTGCCCATGCTCCCGTTGGTCGGCATGGGTTTAGAGAAGATAAAATTCATAGAAAACTGAAGTAGTATGGAAACAGTGCGAAATGAGCGAAAAAAGGCCGGAAGACCAGTAAAGGCTATTAAAAAGGAAGTGAGAGCCTGTGTAAGATTTTCCCGTCATGAATACTTTATTGTTCGGGAAAAAGCTAGCCAGGCTGGGCTGAACGCTTCAGAATATATCCGTCAAATAACCGTAACAGCCAGAATACTCCCCCGAATAAGCCGGGAAGAAGCTGGATATATCCGCCAGTTAATTGGTATGTCTACCAATATTAACCAGGTAGCAAAAATCTGCCATCGGGAAGGATTATTTGAGGCTTTGGTTTATTTCGAGAAGTACAGGTCCCGGATAGATCACCTATTAAAAATGCTAAAACAATGATCAGTAAACAGCTGACCGCCCATTCTTTTTACCATACATGCCGGTATGTTTTAGATAAGTCCGGAGCAGAAGTATTGAAAGCTGTCGGAGTCCGTGACTATGATTACCAGAAAATGGCGGAGGATTTTCAAATGCAACTTCAGCTCAGGCCAGAAAAATCCAGATCCTGTTTGCACAGCATCATAAGCTTTTATCCTGGAGAGAAACCAGATGATCAAACTTTAATTGAGATCGCTGAAAAGTATTTGACCAGATTAGAGGTAACAGATACCCAATACGCAATAACCAAACATACTGACAAAGCCCATCTCCATTTGCATATTATAGCCAATATGGTAAATAATAATGGCAGAGGAATAAATGAAAGCTGGATAGGGTTACGCGGAAAGCGGATAGCTCAGGCATTGACATTCGAATATGGGCTAATCCCTGCAATTCAAAAAAATATGGAAGAGATAAAGCAGGAGAATTTAAAGAAACAGGAAGCTGTTAAATATCAAATTTATATGGGAATTACCAAAGCGCTACAAACAAGTAAAGACATGAATGAACTCGTATCCCGCCTTAAAGAGGAAGGTATACAAACCCATTTTAAATACAAAAGTAAGACAGAAGAAAAGCAGGGTATAAGTTTTGAATGCAACGGAATTATAATAAAGGGAAGTGCGATTGATAGAAAATACTCTTTACTAGGCCTGGAAAATAGCCTGCATAAGCACCAAGGTCTTTATGCAAGAGGAATCGTATTGAAGGAAAAAATAGACTTGGCAAAGGGGCCAGATTCGTTTAAGGAGGATAAAGTCATCGAGGATATCAAAGAATTAACAATGCAATTGTTGAAGCCTGAGAATGATCCTAACTCCAATGAATTTGAAAAGGAACTATTAAAAAGAAAAAGAAGGCAACAATCACATGGACTTTGATCACATGATATATTTTAATCAATAAACTTAAATGAGATGAAAGAAAATTCAGAAGCACCAGAAACGCAGAATGAGGCATTCATGAGTGTCACGTCCAGAAAAATACTTGAACAGGATAAAAAAATTGAAAAAATTCAGTCAAGTATGAACCAGTTAAGGGGAAATGAAAATGTCCTTCAGGATTATTTTGTGGAGATAAAAGCACTTTATTTGAAAATCGATAAGACTTTCCAGGTGAATGAACAAATGCTGGATTTGTCCGCACAACTTGAAAAAACCTGCCAAAAATTACAACAGCCATCGATTAGCCAGCAGGTTCATCACCATCATTTTCCGAAAATCTTTTTTGCAACTGTTGGGCTTTTTTGGGCGGTTTGCTTAGTCAGTTCTGGATGGTATGTAACAGCTAGTAAGTTAAATGATTACGTGGCTAATGATACAAAATATCGGCTGCTGCAACTTGACACCTCAAACAGAAATATAAAAAAATATTTAGCTTATGCCGACAGTATGTACAAATCCACTGAAAATTTACGAAAGCTTGTACTGGAAAAAGAGGAAGAGCAACAAAAAAATGTTCAAAAACTAATTAGGGCTAATCAACTCAAAGAAGAAGCGAAAAACCTAGAACTGGAAATAATTTTAAAATCAAAATAAATTCTCACAATTTTGTACAGTTCCGCAATCGATGGAAATCCGCTTACCACGGGTTTGTAAAATGAACTGTGTCAACGAATAATTCGGTTTCAGTTTAAAAGAGTAGGTGTCGGCTCCATTAACAGAGCAAGTCACCACCTCTTTTTTACAGTGCGTTGTCAGAGATCTGTTTTCATCCGGTCAGCAATTTTAATTTTAAACTGGGATGCACAGATGGCCCAGTTGTTCAGTGGCATAGTACATTTTTGCTGGATACGTTCAGTAGCCAGGTAAATGAGTTTAAGCAATGCCATATCGCTGGTAAACACTCCCTTGTTTTTGGTCACTTTGCGTATCTGCCGGTGGTATCCCTCAATAGTATTGGTGGTGTAGATCAGTTTGCGGATGCCGGCAAGGTATTTAAAATAGGTGCTCAGTTTAGGCCAGTTGTTCTCCCATGAACTGATAACTTTCGGATATTTTTTATTCTATTTCTCTTTGAGCATTTCAAGCTCAGTAAGGGCCTGGTCTTCGTTATCGGCACGGTAAATAAGCTTCAGGTCCGCTATAAATGCTTTCTGATCCTTACTGGCCACATACTTGATGGAGTTGCGTATCTGGTGTACTATACAGGTTTGTATCTCAGTATGAAGGTAAATGGTACGGATAGCCTCATCAAAGCCTTTGAGGTTATCACTAGAGGCAATCAGGATATCTTCAACGCCCCGTTGCTTCAGGTCAGTGATCACGCCGAGCCAGAAGTTGGCTCCTTCACTCTGGGATACGTACATGCCCAGCACATCCTTGCGACTGTCCTTATTAATGCCAAGTATATTGTACACTCAGCGTGTCTGGGTACGGCCTTCCTCTTTTACTTTGTAATACATCGCATCCAACCATACCATGCAATACAGGTTCTCCAGCGGGCACTGCTGCCATTCTTATACCAGGGGAATGACCTTGTCGGTAATACTGCTTAGCGCAGCGGCAGAGATATCCGTTTCATAGGTCTCTTTGATGTGGACGTTGATGTCGCGAAGGCTGGCACCTAATCCATAAAGACCGATGATCTTATCTTCCAGGCTAGCTGCCATGATGGTCTCCCGCTTCTTTACCAGTTCAGGCTCAAAACTACTCAGCCGGTCGCGCGGGGTGTTGATCTCAATAGTACCGGCAGAGGTCTTTAGCAGCTTACTACCTTTCCCGTTATTACGATTGCCGATATTGCGTTCTGCTTCATCCAGATGACCATCTAACTCGCCTTCCAGCATTGAATTGATCAAATCTTCCAGAAGAGGTGCAAAGGCACCTCCCTTGCTAAACAACGATTTATCGGTACGTAACTGCTCCTTGAGCTTATGCTTCGCCAATTCAATGTCGAAGCCTTGTGGGGATTTGTTTTCCATTTCCTGTGTTTTAAAGTTAATTACTTAACTCTTGATATAGTTTATTTTACATTCTCCCTGAATCATTGAAAGTATGACCTCCCTGATTGTGTTCATGAAATGTATTTGTAATAAAAAAGCCTGGTAAAAGATAATATGGGATTGTTATTTTTTAAGGATAACCTATTATAAAATTGAAATGAAGCCACTTATGTAAGCGCTTTCCTTAATTTTTATTCTACTTATTTTCTGTTCGATCAAAATTGATGTTCAATTTTGCTCCTTTTTGTTTGCTGAATTCTTTTTTAATAAAACTTAATGCATTTAAATGAATATATGACAATCAACAGAAAATGTGTATTAATTTTTTCGATCCAGAATTTTTATATTCTAATCTGTATTTTATCATCAGTTCATTCTTTTCTGCTGCTAAAACACTTGTTGATTAACAAAGTAATATCCTAGTAGCTATATAAACAATCCCTATTCTTTAGAACTTTGACTTATCCTTCTTTTTGATAAAGAATTTCGTTTTAGTACAATATAAATTTTAGAAGTCGCCTTAATTGCCGAATTGCATTTCCCAAAATAGACTACCCGAAAAAAGATGTGGGTCTTTTCATTTCGACATTATCTATGAGCCACAGCTTATACATCCGTCTTGCATGGTACAGGCCGAACCTTGCATTTGTGTGGTTTCTGAAGCATTGAACCTGCTGGATTGTTCTTTCTTAAGCTCAGAAGAAACTGATTCGATTTCAATGCTGCCATTTTTTTCAACAGTGAATTGAACTGCTTGTGCAGCAGCCTGTGTACGTAAATAATACATTCCTGTTTTTAAACCTTTTTTCCAGGCATAAAAATGCATAGAAGTTAGTTTGGAAGTTGTCGGGTTATCCATAAAAAGGTTCAGCGATTGTGATTGGCATATGAAAGCAGCTCTATCTGCTGCCATATCGATCAGGTTGCGTTGCTTGATCTCCCATACAGTTTTGTAGATTTCCTTGATATCAGCCGGAATCTCATCAATCTGTTGAATGGAACCATTGGCGGCAATTATTCTGTTCTTCATGGAATTGTTCCAAAGACCTAAATTCACAAGGTCTTTCAACAGGTGTTTGTTTACGATGATAAATTCACCTGATAACACCCTGCGGGTATATATATTGGAGGTATATGGCTCGAAACATTCGTTGTTACCTAGTACCTGGGATGTAGATGCCGTAGGCATTGGAGCTACCAACAGAGAATTCCGAATTCCGTATTGTTTTACTTCGGCCCGCAGAGCTTCCCAGTCCCAGCGGTCTGATGGGGTCACTCCCCACATGTCGAACTGAAAAATGCCCTTCGAAACAGGCGAGCCAGGATAGGATGTGTACGCACCAAATAATTTAGCCAGATCTTTGCTGGCTGTCATTGCAGCGAAGTAAATGGTTTCAAAAATATTTTTATTTAGTGTTTTAGCAAGATCACTTTCAAATGGGAGGCGCATCATAATAAACACATCAGCAAGACCCTGAACACCGAGGCCAACGGGCCTGTGTTTCAGGTTAGAATTACGTGCTTCTTCTACCGGGTAATAATTATTGTCTATAACAGTATTCAGGTTCTTTGTTACCTGGTAAGTAACATCAAAAAGTTTCTGGTGGTCAAATTTTCCATCAAGCACAAAACGGGGCAAGGACAGGGATGCAAGGTTACACACAGCCACTTCATCAGGAGAAGTGTACTCCAGTATTTCTGTACAGAGGTTACTGCTTTTGATCGTCCCAAGGTTTTGCTGGTTACTTTTGCTGTTAGCCGCATCTTTATAAAGCATATATGGTGTACCGGTTTCTATTTGGGATTCAAGTATTTTAAACCATAATTCCTGAGCCTTAACTATTTTTCTTGCCTTGCCTTCTGCTTCATACTGTCCGTATAACTGTTCAAAAGCCTCACCGAAACACTCGCTGAGGCCTGGGGCCTCGTTAGGACAGAATAGGCTCCATTCGCCATTTGCTTCCACCCGTTTCATAAAAAGGTCAGGTATCCATAAAGCATAGAAAAGATCACGCGCTCTTAATTCTTCCTTACCATGATTTTTGCGCATGTCAAGGAATTCAAATACATCGGCATGCCAGGGCTCAAGATAAATCGCAAATGCCCCTTTTCGTTTACCACCACCCTGGTCCACATAGCGGGCTGTATCATTGAAAACCCGAAGCATTGGTATGATTCCGTTGCTGGTTCCATTGGTCCCGCCAATATAACTGCCCGTGGCACGGATAGTATGAATGGCTAGGCCTATGCCTCCCGCACTTTGAGAAATCTTTGCTGTTTGTTTCAGGGTATCGTATATGCCATCTATACTGTCTTCTTTCATTGTGAGAAGAAAACAACTGCTCATCTGGGGTTTTGGTGTGCCGGCATTAAAAAGGGTTGGTGTGGCATGTGTAAACCATTTTTCACTCATGAGGTGATAGGTTTTGAGAGCAGATTCAATATCTTTTTTGTGAATACCAACCGCAACACGCATATACATGTGTTGAGGTCGCTCTGCAACTCTTCCGTTTATTCTCAGCAAATATGATTTTTCCAGGGTTTTGAAACCAAAGTAATCAAAGCCATAATCCCGATCATAGATAATGGAACTATCAAGAAGGTCAGCATGTTCTTCAACGATCTGCATGACATCGTCTGCAATCAAAGGAAGCTTTTTACCAGTAGATTCATCCACATAGGTATGCAGCCTGCGCATAGTTTCTGAAAAACTCTTGATTGTATTTTTATGCAGATTACTTACAGCGATGCGAGATGCAAGGATCGCATAATCAGGATGTGTGATCGTAAGCGAGGCTGCCGTTTCAGCAGCAAGGTTATCAAGTTCCGTAGTAGGAACTCCGGCATATATACCTTCAATGGTTTTTTTTGCAACGTCAATAACGTTTACCATCGGGCTTAATTTATAGGAAAGTTTCTCGATACGGGCAGTGACTTTATCAAACTTTACAGATTCTTGTTTTCCGTTTCTTTTTACTACGAACATGTGCAATAGGATTTATTGATAAATAATGATGGGTTAAAAATCTTCGTCTGTTGAGAATACCTGATTGTCTTTTGCAGACAATACGCCAGATTTCTGATAATCACCTACGCGTTTTTCAAAGAAATTTGTCTTGCCTTGCAAAGAAATCATCTCCATGAAATCAAAGGGATTGGGAGTATGATAGATTTTTCCGCAGCCTAGCTCGGTAAGCCAACGATCGGCAACAAATTCAATATATTGCTGCATGAGCTTTGCATTCATTCCTATCAGGTCTACGGGTAATGCTTCGGTAATAAAGTTTTTTTCAATAGTAACCGCATCTGTAATTATCTGGCGCACTGCATCTGGCAAAAGTTTATTTTTCAGCATGGAATAGAGCAGACAGGCAAATTCGCAGTGTAAGCCTTCATCGCGGCTGATGAGTTCATTGCTGAATGTCAGACCTGGCATTAATCCCCTTTTTTTCATCCAGAAAATAGAACAAAAACTTCCACTAAAGAATATACCTTCCACTGCAGCAAATGCAACAAGCCTTTCCGCAAAATTTCCATTCTTAATCCATCGCAATGCCCATTCAGCTTTTTTTCTGACTGCCGGAACCGTGTCAATAGCATGAAATAGCCTGTCTTTTTCTTTGGTATCTTTTATATAAGTATCAATCAGTAATGCGTAGGTTTCACTGTGTATATTTTCCATCATGATCTGGAAGCCATAAAAACAACGCGCCTCCGGTAATTGCACTTCACTCATAAAGTTCACTGCGAGGTTCTCATTTACGATCCCGTCACTAGCTGCAAAAAAAGCAAGTACATGACTGATAAAGTGACGCTCACCATCATTTAGTCCTGCCCAGTCTCTAAGATCTCCTGAAAGATCGATTTCTTCAGCCGTCCAGAAACTTGCTTCATGTCTTTTGTAATGTTCCCAAAGCAGGGGATAGTTAATAGGTAGAATTACAAAACGGTCTTTGTTCTCCTTCAATAGGATTTCATCTGTATATTCCATGTATCTAAATTTTAAAAAGGTATAAGTACGGCAAAAAGGCAGGCGCTGAAAATAGTTCGCAGATATACAATTAGTATAGTCGGCAATCATTCAGTACCGGTGCTTTTCCTCCGAAAGCTTCCAAGTAATTGTTGAGTGATTCTGGCAGGTCTTCTGACTTGCTCCATTGTTAGATGCCTTCCCGTCATTGAAAACAGTGGCTTGAAGATCTAACAACCCTTTGCGGAGCTTACAGCTACGGGGATAGTTCCCGAATTTCACGGGATTCCCTTTTCATGGCGGACAGACAATAATTTCTACCGCCAACCAAAATCTACTGTAAAATAAGGGGATAACATTTTAGGAGTACGAACATGTTATACACTTTGTGTTGAAAAAGAGTTCAAAACACCGTCGTTATTGGATAGCTATGATGCGTCAAATCAAAAAGAGGAACAAAAAATGTAGTAATATATTAAAACAGCTCTTATCTAAGGAATTTTCAGGACTCCGGATTATCATGGAGATTAACTTTTTTCCGCATTTCGGTGATGAGAATTCCCGATTTCAATAAGGCTAAGCAGCAATCTGTGGCAGTTTTGCCCATAAATCCCTTTTATGCATATAGAAACTAAGCCTATTGTTATTTTTTTGCTGGTATACCTGCCTTCTTTCAATATTTTTGGACAAACAGCGAAAGCTAATTCAGATACAATTCATCAGCTTGAAAAAGTTGTTGTTACCGGCTATCGAACTGTAAATGGTGTCGGTCACTTATCAGAAGTTAAAGATGGGGTTATATATGCCGGTAAGAAAAATGAAGTCATCATTTCAGACAGTCTGGATGCTAATAAAGCTATCAATAACACACGGCAGATATTAGGGCGAATTCCCGGGCTGAACATAGTAGAAACAGAGAGCAGTGGTTTCACCGCCAATGGTATTGCTACAAGGGGGCTTAATCCCATTCAGAGTATTGAAATGAACACCCGTCAAAATGGATACAATATCAGTGGAGATACTTATGGTTATAATGAGGCCTATTATATTCCGCCTATGGAGGGTGTTAGCCGAATTGAAATGGTTAGAGGTGCAGCTTCACTTCAGTTTGGATCTCAATTCGGGGGCTTAGTGAATTATGTAACCAAGGATGCCCCTTTGGATAAGCGTTTTGAATCTCAGACTTCGATTACGCAGGGTAGTTATGGACTATTTAATACTTTTCAATCTGTGGGAGGAAGTAAAGGTGCTTTATCCTATTATGGTTTTGTTCAGTATAGGAATATGGATGGTTACCGGCCGAGCAGTCAGCAATGGCAATTATCCGGTTTTGGAAAACTGCAATACCTTTTTTCTAAGAAAGTAAAAGTGGGGCTTGAGTACTCAGTGCTTCGAAACAGGATACAAATGCCTGGCGGATTAACAGACAGTCTTTTTTTAGCCAATCCAAGGATCGCAACCCGCAACCGGAACTGGCTTAAGAGTCCATGGAATATAGTTACAGGCAGTTTCGAATGGGATATCGATTCTTCCAATAAGATACTTTTTAAAATGACCTATCTCGCCGGTAACCGTTCTTTGGTATGGCGCAATGAGGATGGTGGGCCTGAGGCGAAAGATGAAATAGATCCTGTTACCAACTCTTTTGTACCCCGTGAAGTTGGTATAGAGAAAATGCACAACATCACTACAGAACTTAGAATGTCGCACACTTATCAGTTACATGGGCGCCAATCGGTTTTGTCTGGTGGTTTCAGGTACAGCTATGCGTGGTTTAAAAGACTGGGTGGTGGAGAGGGTTCGGTGAATAGTGATTTTGATCTTTCCATCACAGGTGACTGGGGCTATAATCTGGATTTCAAAACAACCAATTTTGCTCCCTTTATAGAAAACCTTTTTAAAATAAGTTCACGATTAAGTATAACACCAGGTTTTCGTTTTGAATACCTTAACAGTAAGGCAAAGGGCTACAAAACAGAAGGACCGGATAAGATGATTGCCAATCAAAACCGCAACCGTTATATACCATTATTTGGACTTGGTATTGAATGGCGGACAGGTATGGGTAACAGTAACATTTACGGAAATATCAGCCAGGCATACAGGCCGATTGATTATAGCCAGTTGGAACCGTTTGGTGTAAGTTCAAAAATCGATCCTTTGATGAAGGATGCATCTGGATTCAATGCAGACCTTGGTTATAGAGGTACTGTCCGGAATTTTCTCAATTTCGATATCGGACTTTTTTATATGGCCTACAATAACAGAATAGGATTAGTTGAAAAGTTCGATCCGCTGACTAATAATTCCTATACACTAAGAACCAATATTGCAAACAGCGTTCACAAAGGACTGGAAAGTTATGTTGAGTTTAACCTGCTGAAATACCTGAATGCTTCCAGTAAATTCGGTTACAGCATTTTTAATTCATTCGCTTATATCGATGCAGCATACACGAGTGGTGAGTTTAAAGGAAAAAGAGTCGAGGCAGCTTCCAGGATTATTAACCGGATAGGTATGATTATCAGTACCTCCAAAATATCAACAACCCTTCAATGGAATCATACGGGTGATTCCTATGGCGACGCGAGTAATGCAGTCAGCAGCAGCGATCCTGTTGCAGGTTATATTCCTGCCTATAATGTTCTTGATTTCAGTGGTACCATCAAGCTCAGTCAGGTATGGCTCAAAGTGGGTATTAATAACCTTACAAATCGCTCCTATTTTACCAGGAGGACTGATGAATATCCTGGCCCTGGAATCATTCCTGCAGTAGGTAGGAGTTATTATGTAGGATTTACTATTAAAATGTAATTGAAATGAAACGAAGAAGAAGGTATGTCTTTTTAACAGTTTTTATATTTTTCATGATTTTGGTAATTTCCTGTGGAAAAGAATTGAATGAAATCAAGGTTGTTCCATCTGAAAAGTCAGAACTGGGAAGACAAATTTTTTTCGACCCAAACTTATCCAATCCTGTTGGTCTTTCATGTTCGAGCTGTCATAGTCCGGAGGTAGGTTTTAGCGACCCAATGCATAGAATCGTTTCCGAAGGAGCTGTACGTGGATTATTTTCTGCGCGGAATGTTCCATCTATTGGATATAGTATGTTTTCATTCCCTTTAGTATTTGATGCATCAGATTCCACTTATAGTGGAGGTTTTTTTCTGGACGGGAGGGTTAATTCGCTGCGTGAGCAGGCAAAGCTTCCCTTCTTTAATAAATTGGAGATGAATAATCAAAGTGAATCTTCACTTGCAGAAAAAGTTAAAGAAGCATCCTGGTTCCCTTTGCTGGAGAAATTATATGGCCATATAGATAATCCTGAAAAAATGATTAATAGCATGACTGATGCTATTTCCGTTTTTGAACAATCAGGATCACTGAACCCCTTCAGCTCAAAGTTTGATTATTATCTCAAAAATCAAGTTGAATTTACCAAAGAAGAAGAGTTGGGTTTACAATTATTCACAAACCCGCTTAAGGGGAATTGCGCATCATGTCATATTACTGAGCCGGACCCTGTAAGCGGCAAAATATTATTTACAGATTTCACCTACGATAATATTGGCGTACCTAAAAATCCACTGAATGCATTTTATTCAATACCAACATTATTCAATCCGGATGGAATCAAATTTGTAGATTCGGGATTAGGCAGAACAGTTAAAATGAACCGATTTGCAGGTCAATTTAAAGTGCCAACTCTGCGGAATATTGCTATTACAGCTCCTTATTTTCATAATGGATTTTTTCAGACCCTGGAAGAAGTAGTTCATTTTTATAATAAAAGAGATGTTGAGTCATTTCCACGCCCGGAAGTCGAACTTACTGTTAACCATCGGGAAACGGGTAACCTGAAACTTAGCGTTGCCGAAGAGCATGCTATTGTCGCATTTATGAGAACACTTACTGATGGATATAAATAAGGCGTTCATAAGAATTTTTTAAATACGAGGAAATTTTTTACACCTGGAGAGTATTTTTCAGGTATCAGACTTATGAAAGCGGATGTCATAATCCAGGTCAACAACTGAGTAAAGGCCTGCTGTAAGCTCCCCTAAAATCTGCTACATTCAAAAGTATAAAATTCTCCATTTTGAGCTCCTCCCATATTTCGTAGCATCCTAAACTATTGTAACGAGGCGTTTTACGAACTTTCAAATCTGTCCGGAGAAAATGATTTTTCTGATACAGCTGATACATTATTTTCAGTTGCAAAAATCATTTGATTCGGA
>JADBXR010000014.1 GCA_020403425.1 Chitinophagaceae bacterium
CGGAGTTATCGTTGCAGTAGGTAATGGATTCACTGTTACAGTTGTCACAGATGAGGTCGCCTTACAACCATTTCCATCTGTCGCCGTTACTGTAATGCTTCCACTACTCGCCACCGAGATCGTTGACAAGGTTTCTCCCGTACTCCATACATACGATGTACCGCCGCTACCAGTTAAGGAAACAGTACCACCTGCACAGAATGTCGTAGTGCCGCTCGGAGTTATCGTTGCAGTAGGTAATGGATTCACTGTTACAGTTGTCACAGATGAGGTCGCCTTACAACCATTTCCATCTGTCGCCGTTACTGTAATGCTTCCACTGCTCGCTACTGAGATTGTCGACAATGTTTCTCCCGTACTCCATATATACGATGTACCACCACCTCCGGTTAAGGAAACATTCCCTCCGGTACAGAATGTGGTAGTGCCACTCGGAGTAATCGTAGCCGTAGGCAATGGATTTACTGTTACGGTTGTCACGGATGAGGTCGCTTTACAACCATTTCCATCCGTAGCCGTTACTGTAATGCTTCCGCTGCTCGCCACTGAGATCGTAGACAAGTTTGAGCCTGTACTCCATACATATGATGTACCACCGCCACCAGTTAAGGAAACAGTACCACCCGCACAGAATGTGGTAGTGCCGCTTGGAGTGATCGTTGCAGTAGGTAAAGGATTCACAAGAACAGAGGCCGCTCCTGATGCCGAACAGCCTGTCGTTGTGTTCACAATTGTCAATGTTCCTGTAAATGTTCCCGAGCCTGCTGCAGCGGAAATTGCAACTACAAGGTTCCCGGTTGATCCCGTTAAGTTATCAGCAGTGAGTCCGGCATTTTCGTTAGGAAAAACACCTGATGCAGCTCCACTCCAGACAATACTGTATCTATTTGGACTGAAAAGGGTAGTATAAGCAACCGTGAAAGAAGCATCCCCTAAGCAAGCGCTGGGAGATCCGGGTGTGATGCCAATTACAGGATTGGGATCAATCGTTACTGTATTACTATACGCCGTATTACCAGCATTATCAACCCGTCTTCGGTAATATGTTCGACCAGTAAGAGTATAACTATCACTCAGGATTGTTCCTCCTAAACCAACATTGGTTATTGAACTGAATGAAGCATCTGTCGATCTTTCCCACTGATATGTGATGGATTGAGCATTATCTTGCCCCGTTATTCCTGTTACCTCAACCACCAGATGTGCCGTATTATACGTTTGACAGGCCGTGGCTGAGACCGTGCCTCCCGTAAGTTGCGAAAAGGAGCTTGTATGGATGAGCAAAAAGAAAATGATGCAAAAAGAAAAAAGTCTCGGTTTGGCACAAGAAGGAATATTGTGACTTATCTTTTTTTTATACTTGCACAAAGCAAACAAAGACACCTCCCCCTGCACACACAGGCATTTCCAGAATCCGGTAACATGGGGGGAACTACAACTCATCAGACAGATATTGGCATTCTACAAAACAGTTACAATCTAACTAAAAATTGATGTCGCAAAGGGTTATCATTTGGTTTCCGGTTTAGCTACAACGGGATACGGGCTTCTTTGGTATATCCCGGCAATTTTTGGGGTCCTGTCTAAAAGACAAATATCCTACCCCATTTGTTGCTTCCGCAATCGATTGCACCACCAGCTTCATGAAAAATCCGGGGTGGCCCCTTTCATATATATCAGGAATGTTTATATTGTATCGGTAAGTATAGAAGCCTGTCTATGAGGACAATTCAGCAATATTATGCAGGAAACCAATGGCATGGGCCCGATGATCCAGACCATATCGACAGTACCACCTGCCAGCTGGTACTGGTTTTTGGATCGGGGGCGCTGGTGACCAGGAAGGACCTCTTTTCCCATATCCGTTCGCAGTATCCCAATGCAGAGATCATTTCCTGCTCCACCGCTGGGGAGATCCTGGAAGATACAGCCTTAGACAACAGCCTTACCGTTACCGCCATCCAGTTCGAAAAAACGCAGGTCCGCACAGCACAGGTCCAGGTGAACCGTAACAGTTGCAGCGTGGAAACAGGACGGTTGCTCATGAAACAACTGGACGCGGATGATCTCGTATCCATATTCGTATTATCTGAAAGCAGTTTTATCAATGGTGACGAACTGGTAAGGGGTTTTAATGAGAACAACCCCAGGCAGATCCCCGTGACCGGCGGATTGGCCGGCGATGCGGAACGTTTCCAGAAAACACAGGTGGGTCTGAACGGGGTGGCCACAGAAGGCACAGTAGTGGCCATCGGCCTATACGGCCAGCACCTTCGGGTGACACATAGTTCTTTTGGCGGATGGGAAGAATTTGGCCGCGAACGCATCATCACCCGATCTGAGAACAATATCCTGTACGAAATAGATAACAGGAACGCCCTTGACCTGTACAGGGAATACCTGGGCCCTTATGCAGAAGAACTTCCCGGGGCCGCTTTGTTCTTCCCGCTGTCCATGCAGGTAGACAAAAGCGGTTACAGCCTGGTACGGACCATCCTATCCATCAACGAGGAGAACAAAAACATGGTCTTTGCCGGTAACCTGCCCGAAGGAAGCAAAGTGCGTTTGATGAAAGCCAATTTCGACAAGATCATCAATGCCGCTTCCGAAGCGGCCACCGGTGTATTGGCATCAGGTATCAGGAAAACGCCGGAACTCGCCATCCTCGTCAGTTGTGTGGGTCGCAAACGCATCCTGCAGGAACGGACAGCAGAAGAGATCAGGGCCGCCCGGAAAACACTTGGGCCGGCATGTACGATCACCGGTTTCTATTCCTATGGTGAGATCGCGCCCTTTGGTCAGAACACCGACTGCGAACTGCATAACCAGACCATGACTATCACCACCCTCACCGAACTGTAACAATAAATGAGTACCAGTCAGTTGTGCAGATATACCCCTGACAGTCTTCTCGTTCATACCATTTTACGACCGTTTATCTCGAAGCCCTGGGTTGTTTTCTGGATCATTTTCCTATTTTCGTTTCCGCAACGACGACACCACATTTAAAAACTGTCGTTTCCCTTTATCAATTCTACGCCGATGAACAGCTAAGCAGAGCTTAGGCAGACATACTTGAAAGTTTAGGCTCACAACTCCCCGGTTTCTGTAATGGGCATCCATTACCATTGGTAATCCTATTTGTTATTTTAATTCATTACGTAATGACTGTTGATACAACTACGCATAAAGGCAAGACGTCTGTCTGGTCTTATCTCAAAGAATCTCTCCGGAGCGAGCACCAGGATTTTACCACGGGCAGTATCCGAAAAGCCATTTTCATGCTGGCCATTCCCATGATACTTGAAATGTGCATGGAATCGGTATTTGCCGTTGTAGATATATTTTTCGTGGGTAAACTGGGACCGAATGCAGCGGCTGCGGTCGGACTCACTGAATCCTTTTTGACCATCCTCTATTCCGTGGCCATCGGGTTAAGCATGGGAGCTACGGCCATGGTTGCCCGCCGCGTGGGCGAAAAAAAGTATGATGCCGCGGCCAAAGCAGGCGCACAGGCCGCCCTGCTTGCGTTCATCATAAGCATCCTGATCAGTATCACCGGCTTCTTTTTTGCAGAAGAGATCCTGGAGCTGATGGGTGCCGATGCGGCCATCGTAGCCATGGGGCATACGTATACCCGCATCATGCTGGTGGGTAATATTGTGATCATGCTGTTATTCCTCATCAATGGTATTTTCCGTGGTGCCGGCGATGCAGCTATCGCTATGCGTAGCTTATGGCTGGCCAATATCTGTAACATCATCCTGTGTCCCATACTGATCCATTACCATGGGTTACCCGGAGCCGCCATCGCCACCACCATTGGAAGGAGTATCGGCGTATGCTACCAGGTGTACCACCTGTTCAAAGGAAAGGGCATCATCAAGATCCACCTGCGGCATTTTGTACCCGACCTCTCTTTGCTGAGATCCATTTTCAGCATTGCCTCCACCGCCACTCTGCAGTTCCTGATCGGTTCTGCCAGCTGGATCGCCATGGCCCGCATCATTTCAGGTTTTGGCAGCGATGCCATTGCCGGTTATACCATCGCCATCCGTTTGCTCATCTTCTTCCTGATGCCGGCCTGGGGACTCAGTAATGCCGCTGCCACATTGGTGGGTCAGAACCTGGGCGCCCAGCAACCCGAGCGAGCAGAAAGATCTGTCTGGAAAACGGCGCAGTACAATGCCATTTTCATGGGTATCGTATCTATCCTATTCCTGACCTCCGCCGAATTCTTTGTGTCGCTGATCAATACAGATCCCGCTGTGGTAAAGACCGCTGTGCAGGCACTGCGTATCGTTAGTCTGGGGTATGTGTTCTATGGTGTGGGTATGGTCATGATCAACGCATTCAATGGTGCCGGCGACAGCCGAACACCTACCTGGATCAACCTGTTCTGGTTCTGGATCTTCCAGATACCTTTTGCCTGGCTGTTGGCCAAAGTATGGAACATGGGTCCTACCGGCGTATTCATTGCCATCGTGGTAACGGAGACCTGTATCACCACTACCAGCGTGATCCTGTTCAAACGAGGTAAATGGAAGCTGGTCAAGATATAGGATCAGAGGATTGCGGATTGGCAGATGAATGGATTGTTTTATTGAGGGATCGGATCAAGGGCTCGCTTCACTGAATAACACGAGAGGCATTCCCGCAAAAACGAATCCGCCAATCCGTTAATTCGTTAATTCGCGAATCATCCATCTCCTAAAACCAGCCTCGCCGCCGGAATACGAATACCATCCATACAGGAACGATCAGCATCAGTCCTACCGCGATGAAAAATCCGTATTGGTGGTGCAGATAAGGTATCCGGTCAAAATTCATCCCGAAAATACCACCGATCACCGTAGCCGGCGCCAGCAGGCAGGTCACCACCGCCATCACTTTCATCACTTCGTTCATCTTCAGGTTCACGTTGCTGAGGTAAAGGTCCTGCAGGTTCATCATCATATCGCGGTAGTTCTCTGCCAGGTCATTTGCCTGTACGATATGATCATATACGTCCTTAAAGTACTTGGTGGTGCGCTCCTCCAGCAGGTCGCTGTCGCTGCGGATAAATCCGTTGATGAGCTCCCGGACCGGGCTTACATTCCGTTTCAGTACGATCAGTTCTTTCCGCAGGTTATTGATCTCGGCCAATGCACGGGTATTACTGCTGCGGATGATCTTTTCCTCCAGCAACTCGATGTGTTCGCCCAGCTTCTCCATCACCACATAATAATTATCCACGATCATATCGAGCAGCGCATAACAGAGATAATCGGCATTACTGATCCGAAGTTTACTGTTGGCGATCCTTAGTTTTTCACGGATGGGATCGAACACATCCCGGCTGGCATCTTCCTGGAACGATAACACAAAATCCCTGCCCAGCACGATACTGATCTGCTCCGTTTCCACCGCGCCGGTCCGTTCATTGAAGTACAACATATTCAGCAAACAGGAAAGCACCGGGTCCATCTCGTCCATCTTGGGCCGTTGCCCCACGCTCAGGATGTCTTCCTGTATCAGCACGTGTACCGCAAAATGATTACAGACCGCTTCCACATCCGCCTTGCGGATACCGTCAATATTGATCCAGGTGGTATGGTGGTTATCTTTAAAAGGAAAACAATCCGTGATACCTGTAAAGGAATGTTCATGCAGATGTCCCTGCGAATAGTCAAACACACTGACCCTGCTCTCTTCGGCCTCTTCCCGCTGAGGAAGTACGGTGGGGTTCACCTGAAAAATATCCCTCGTTCGCCGGGTGTTGAACAACGACGACAGCTTAAAATATTTGAGATACTTGTTTTGTGACATATAGGGAAGGTACAAATTATCAATGAGTGAATGAGTGGATGAGTGAATGAGTGGATGAGTGAATGGGAATAATTTTTGACAACCCAAAAAACAGTCACTCATTAATTACCTTCGTCCCATGCCCATTCTTCCACAAGCCGCTTTCAAAGCTCCGTTCTGGCAATTCAACGGCCACCTGCAGACCATTATCCCAAGCCTGTTCCGTAAAGTGGATTTCACTTATCGGGAAAGGGAAAGGCTGGAACTGCCGGATGGGGATTTCGTTGATCTTGACTGGCAACGCACCGGCAATAACAAACTGGTGATCATTACCCACGGACTGGAAGGCGATTCCACGCGCCACTATGTGACCGGCATGGCCAAACTGTTTTCCCAAAACGGTTTTGATGCATTGGGCTGGAACTGCCGCAGCTGCAGTGGTGAGCTGAATCGTCTGCCAAGATTCTATCACCATGGCGATGCAGGTGACCTCAGACTCGTGATCGATCACAGTATCCGGAAATATGGTTATGAAGAGATCGTGCTGATCGGGTTCAGCATGGGTGGCAGCCTGAGTTTACGCGCCGTTGCCGAGTTCCCGGATGAGGTACCCGCCCAGGTAAAAAAAGTGATCGGCTTTTCCGTACCCTGCGACCTTTTGAGCAGCGTTAAGATATTGTCGCAATCCATTAACAAGATATACAGCTCCCGGTTCCTGCGCAAACTGGGTGAAAAGATCAAAGCCAAATCAAAGATCTATCCCGATCTCATCAGTTATGAAGGGTACGAGAAGATCAAACATTTCGCTGATTTCGACAACCGGTACACTGCACCCTTGCATGGATTCAACGATGCGTATGAATTTTACAGCCAGGCAAGCGTAAAACCCCTGCTGAAGAACATACGGATCCCTTCATTGATCGTACAGGCCAGGAACGATAGCTTCCTTACTCCGGAATGTATGTGTGAAGAGATCATTGCCGAACATCCCTTTCTTTTTCTGGAAACAACCGAACACGGCGGACATTGTGGCTTCATGGTCAGGGGATCTGCCTACAGCTGGGCGGAACTAAGGGCACTGGATTGGGCACTACATTGATCGGCCCCATTCACTTGTCGCGGCCATTCATTGCGGCAATGGTCATTCGTATATCACAATAACTGATATGGTCCGGCAATTGGTCCTTGATCTGTTTTAAGCCCAGCCGCCCGTATTGATTGGCCGCAGCTTCTATCAGTTCCTGTTTATCGGAAGAGACAAAATCATTCACATCCAGTTCACCCGTTGTGATGTAATGACTGAGATGAGATTCCACCGTAGTGGCGGCCAGCTGTCTTTCTTCAGCGATCTCCTGTACGGATCTGCCGGACCGGTACATTTCGTAACTGATGCGTTTGGTATCTGACGCGCGCTCTCGGTTGACCGGTGTCCGTTTTGTTCTCGTGGGCTGTTTCAGCTCCATCCGGCTGCTTATCTTATGTTCGATACAGTAGTCCTGTACTTTTTCCAGGAAAGCCTCCCCATATCTCTCAATTTTGAACGCACCAAATCCGGAGATCTTTGGCAGGTCGGTACGGGTAACGGGTAAATAGGTAGCCAGGTCAAGTAAGCTGCTGTCACTGAAGATCAGGTAGGCCGGTACATTCTCCTCATGGGCAATCCGGTTGCGCAGTTTTTTCAGGTCTTCGAACAAAGGTTTTTCGTAATCGTGTTGCTGGTAGATCACCGGTTCTTTGGCAATGGTCACCTGTACAGGTGCCGACAGGAACACTTTCTCCCCCTTGAACAATACACCGTTACTTTTTTCTGTCAGTTGCAAAACAGGATATTCACCTTCTGATTGCTGCAGGTAACCATAATACAGCAGCTCCTTCACATAATGCAGCCACGCTTCTTTTGGCGCCTCTTTACCAATACCGTACACTGATAATTTCTTGTGTTCTTCACGGATCTTCTCGCCATGGCTACCCTTCAGTATGTCCACCACATAACGCATGCCGAAAGATTGGTTCAGCCGGTATACGGTACTCAGTATCTTCTGTGCGATCACTGTTTGCTCCTGCAGTTCAGGTTTGTTCAGGCAATTATCGCAGTTGCCGCAATAATCAGGCGCCTGTTCACCAAAATAAGCAAGCAGGTATTTTCTTCGGCAGCCGCGGGTTTCACAAAGCTGTACCATCTGGTCAAGCTTTTTCAACAGGATCTGTGTCTGCTCAGGATTGTTCTCCACCTGCGCAAAACCTTTCAGTTTCATCACGTCTCCCGCACTATAGAACAATATGGCTTCACTGGGCAATCCATCCCTGCCTGCCCGACCGGTTTCCTGGTAATAGCCTTCAATATTCTTGGGCAGATCAGCATGCACCACAAAACGAACATTACTTTTATTGATGCCCATACCAAAAGCGATGGTGGCCACCATGATGCGGATATCATCTTTCAGGAACAGGTCCTGCCGCTCATCGCGGGTGGTTTTATCGAGACCGGCATGATAAGAGGCCGCATTAAAACCATCCGAACGCAGGTCTTCCGCCAGCTTTTCCGTAGCCATTCTACTCAGACAGTAAATGATGCCACTGTCGTCCTGGTGTTCTTTCAGATAATCCACCAATATTTCATAGTATCCTTTCTTGGGTTTGATATGATACGAAATATTGGGACGGTTAAAACTGTTCTCAAAAACCCGGTAATCGGTCACCTGTAATTGCTCAATGATATCTTTCTTGGTAAGCGCATCCGCAGTTGCTGTTAAAGCAATGACCGGAACTGTGGGAAACTGTTGTTTTAGTTGTGACAATACCCGGTATTCCGGTCTGAAATCATGCCCCCACTGACTGATACAGTGGGCTTCATCTATGGCAAACAAAGAGACCTTACAATCCTGCAGAAAACGCAAGAAAGAAATTTCGCCACCCACCAAGCGCTCCGGCGCTACATACAGCAGCTTTAATTCATTACGCTGTAATTGTTTCAATATGAACGACTGCTCACCACTGCTTTGGGTGCTGTTCAAATAAGCCGCTTTCACGCCACTCAATACCAATGCATCTACCTGGTCCTTCATTAAAGCGATCAGCGGACTGACCACAATGGTCACACCCGGAAAACACAGGGCGGGCACCTGGTAGCAAAGGCTCTTGCCACCACCGGTAGGCATCAGTACGATGGCATCCTTTCCGCCAATCAGTTGCTGGATGATGGATTCCTGGTTGTGCCTGAATTCGGTATAACCAAACACAGACTCCAATACTTCTCGGGGCGTGGTAATCAAGCCGGTATGTGCTGTGTCTGTTTTCATCGGGCTGCAAGATAACATGCAATCACAGCAATCCGTTACGCATTTATACGCTAAAAAAAGGGTGTTTTCCCCATTGCATCTGTTATAGGTATTCTGTTCTTTTACAGTAGCATCCAATATGTCTGGCAGGTATCATTGCTGCTTCACCAAAAGCCTTATCCTATGAAAAACCAACACTTATCCAGGGGCAAGGGGTGGCTCAAAGACTATCCCGACTTCCGCGACCAAACACCTTTTACATCAGAACTAACTGTAAAGCAGGCCGAACGGGGTATCAGACAACCGGTAAAAAAGATACTCGAAGCGCTGGAACCGGGCAATAGCAGGAAAAGATCCGCCCATGCATTACCTCCCAAAACAGATCTGCGCCAATGGTGTTCGCCCATCGAGGACCAGGGGCAGCTGGGTTCCTGTACCGCACATGCCTCCATTGGCCTGTACGAATATTTTGAACGAAGGGCTTTCGGCAAACACATCGATGGCTCGCGGCTTTTCCAGTACAAGGCTACCCGCAACCTGTTAAAACAAAAAGAAGACAGCGGCGCTTACCTGCGTACCGCCATGGCTTCGCTGGCCTTATTCGGGGTAGTGCCGGAAAAATACTGGCCCTATGATGAAAGCAAAGTGAACGAAGAACCCGGTGCATTCCTGTATTCCTATGCACAAAACTTCCAGGCCATTTCCTATTACCGACTTGATGCAGTGGGCGTAACGCAACCTGAATTGCTGAACAGCATCAAAGATCACCTGAACAAGGGGCTACCCTCCATGTTCGGTTTTACCTGTTACACATCTCTCAACCAGGCCGACAATGGAAAGATCCCCTTTCCGGATGCTAAAGAAGATACCGATGGCGGTCATGCTGTGATGGCTGTTGGTTATGACGATGGTCTGAAGATCAGCAACCCGCTCAGCAAAAAAACAGTTACCACCGGCGCCTTTCTTATCCGTAATTCCTGGGGAAGCAGCTGGGGTGAAGAAGGTTATGGTTGGTTACCATATGAATATGTACTGAAAGGCATTGCCGACGACTGGTGGACCATGACCAAGGCTGAATGGGTCGACAGCCACCAGTTTGGTCTATGATACAACGCCCCCCCTGCCGCTGCAACCGGCGTCAAACAAAACGGCTTCCAACTGGAAGCCGTTTCTGTTAACTGTATTCTGCAAGGTTTACAATTCTCTGATCCAGATGTTCCGGTAACTCATGGGGTTACCACCGTCCATACCATGATCCTGCAATACCAGCGGCTCCTTGTCTTTGTGAGCTGAATATTTCGGCTGGCCGATCCATTCGGTATGTCCTTTGATCTCTACGTTATTCTGTACCAATACGCCATTGTGCAATACGGTGATGCGTGCCGGCGACTGCAGTTTTCCATCTGAGAAAAAACGTGGGGCCGTGAAGATCACATCATAACTCTGCCATTCGCCAGGTTTACGGCAGGCGTTCACCAGGGGCGCATACTGTTTATACATGCTGCCCGCCTGACCATTCACATAGGTGGGGTTGTTGTAAGAATCCAGGACCTGTAACTCATATTGTCCCATCAAAAAGATACCGCTGTTGCCGCGCGACTGGCTGGCGCCTGCAATAGCAGCGGGTGACCGCCATTCAATATGCAGCTGACAATCGCCGAAGCCCTGTTTGGTAGCGATATTGCCGGATCCTTTTACAACGGTCAATGCTCCGTCCTTATCTATCTTCCAGCCTGGTGCTCCTCCTTTTTCCTTTTGCCATTGTGCCACATCTTTCCCATTGTACAACACGATCGCATCAGAAGGTGCATCAGCCGGCGTTTTACCCGGCGTTACCAGTTTGGGAACGGGCTCCCAGTACTCTGTTTTGGCGGCTTCCTTTACCAGACTGTCCTGGTTGATCTTTTTTTGTGCTTGTACGCTGCCGGTAACCACCAGTAGCGCAGCAGATAAAATAAGGGATCTTTTCATATAGCTAATCTATACATAAATAGCCGGATAATTTAGACCGCGGATCATTCCCCGGCAAAGAATTTTCCCGCTATACTTTAGGAAGGTGATACCCGTTATGATATTCTTTTGTCAGATATTTCTGGTTGATCGACTCATCCCTGAACCTTTGTTTGGCAGCGTCCCAGAATAGTTTCTGACCGCTGCGGTAAGCGATATTGCCCATCTGCGAAAAACAGGCGATATCGGAGCCGGCCTGGATCGGACAATGGAGGTCTGCGAGTTTCCGTGATTTCACCACATCCACAAAATTGACCCAATGTTTCTCCAGACCGTTATCCATCGATTTATGGAAAGGTTCCGCCACTTTGTTCGCATTTTCCTTTTCTTCCAGCACTTCCCAGCCATTGCGGTTCAGTACCAGGGTGCCGTTGTTACCGATGAAAGCAATGCCATGGTCCTTTCCGTAATTACCGTTACCGATACCCACCGCATGATCCCACACGATATTGAATCCGTCCAATTCGTACATGGTCATCAGTGTATCCGGCGTCTCATCCGCAGAGTCGGGTTTGGCGAATTTGCCACCCACCGCAGAGATCGCTTTGGGGTCTGCCACTTTCATGCCGATCAGTGCATAATCGAGCAGGTGAACGCCCCAGTCGGTCATCAGACCACCCGCATAGTCCCAGAACCAGCGGAAGGTGAAATGAAAGCGGTTCGGGTTGAACGGCACGGTAGGTGCAGGACCCAGCCATGAACGATAATCCACTCCCGCAGGAACAGGGCCATTGGGTTTTTTCTCCAAGGGTTGTTTCCAGTCGAGGTAACACCAGACCTTCACGGTGCGTATCATACCCAGTTTACCGCTGTGTACATACTCGATCGCATCACGAAAATGCTGCTGGCTTCGCTGCCATTGGCCCGCCTGTACCACTTTGTTGTATCGTTTCTGGGCATTCACCATGGCGCGGCATTCACCGATCGAGTTACCGACGGGTTTTTCAACATATACATCCTTACCTGCTTCGCAGGCGTGTATCATCTGCAACGCATGCCAGTGATCGGGTGTGCCGATGATCACCGCATCAATATCCTTGCTCTCGAGCAGCTTACGGTAATCGCTGTATACTTTTACGCGGGAGCTATCTACATTGATCTTGGCCATATCCGCCCTGCGTCTATCGATCACATTCGTATCCACATCACAAACACCTACCAGGTTCACACCGGGTACTTTAACGGCGGCTGTTACATTTGACCAGCCCATGCCGTTAATGCCAATGGCCGCCACATTCAGCTGATCACTGGGTGCGACCGCATTTTTAAAATAGGCGAATGCAGAATGAGAAAGAGCGGAACCCAGAAGTCCGCCACCTGCTACCCAAGCGGAGTTCTGTAAAAATTTTCTTCTCGATGACATGTTTTGATGGAATTATTTGAACAGAAAAATTAAGCAGTTTTCCGGAGAATGTCCGCTTTGGAACAGAACAGATCACGAAATCGATATCGAAAATGAACGACCCTCAATACGACAAAAAGAAGGTAAGGTGCGGCAGGCGAACTGTTTTACCCGAACGACCGGGCAGAAGCTACCTGATATTCCGGGATTTCGGGCGTTTGATCGATAGAGGACGATATTTCTTTTGCTCCCGGATGATCCTCATTACGAATGCATACAGGATCGCGTGATATATCTCGAGTGAAACGATCGTTATTCTGGGTTTTTCCATAAGGATGAGGCAGGAAAAGCCCCGCCGCAGCCAACAAGTTACACAAAATGGCAACTGACGTATAATCATACGTCAATAAATTTCACTGTTGCATTGACCTTGTTGCCTCATGACCAACAAGGAAAAAATACTGACCCAATTTGCCACGCACCTTACCAGGCTGCGAAAAGAAAAAGGGCTCAGTATACACCAGCTGGCCGCCATATCAGGACTGGAATACAGCCAGATACAGCGAATAGAAAAAGGCAAAGTGAATTTTGCTTTCAGCACCCTTGTGATGCTGGCGCAGGGTTTGGAGATGGAGCTGGACGAAATGCTGGGCGAATACAAGATCCCCAAAAGCTGATCTATTTTGAAATACCGTGTTTTAACGGTTGCCCCTGTCTTGATAACTGTTTATCTTATCCTCACATTCTACCGCGAAAAAACATCACCCCCCAGGTATAAATACCTAATACAAAACCGGATCAATAGTTGATCTTCCCTTTATGAAGACAACAGGCCCTGCTACAGGCATGGGTGCAGCATCCCATTTGCGTACCACCTTTAAACTTTCGGTCATGTTCAAAAGAAGTATCCGGGTGATGATCGCTGATGACCATCATCTATTCAGGAATGGCTTACACGATCTGTTAGACCAGATCCGCAACATACAAGTTATAGGAGAGGCCGATAATGGACAGGAACTGGTTCGCAGAACAATGGAAACCTCACCCGATATCATCCTCACCGATATCCATATGCCCTTGATGGACGGCATCGCTGCTACCCGTGAAATTGCCAGGCGGAAACCGGATACCGGTATCATTGTATTGACCGCTTTTAACAAGGAGGAACCCATTCTGCGGATGCTGGATGCCGGAGCACTGGGTTATGTATTGAAAAGTGCCGATAACGAGGAGATCGCCGAAGCCATTCAAACCGTATCCCAGCGCAAACCTTATTTCTGTCGTGAAGTGACCGAGAAACTAACAGAGATCGTTTCCAAGAATTATCAACTACCCCCGGATGCAGACCTCTGTTTCTCCGAACGTGAAAAGGAGATCATCCGGCTCATCTGCCGCGAGTTCACCAGTAAAGAGATCGCCTATAGCCTGAACCTGAGTAAACGGACCGTAGAAGGGCACCGCACCCGCATTATGGACAAAGTAGGGGCCAAGAGCATTGCGGGTATCATCACCTACGCATTCAGGAGTGGCATCTGTTACCGGAAATAATAAACCCTTCCGTTCCGGGAAGGGTTTATGTAAACAGATGACGGTTATGGGTCAATAGCCCCAGCTTTTCATGATACGCAGGTCTTCTTTCACACATTCCAGCGGCGATCTGCCCTGGTAAGACTCCTGCTCGATAATGAAGTGCAGGGTACCTCCCATTTGTTTTCCCAGGTCGGTGATGGCTTTGGTGTTAGCTACGCCCGTTCCCAGGATCGTACTTTCATAGCCTTCGCCCATGGCGCCTTTTTCTGATTTGATCTCATCTTTCACATGCATGGATACAAAACGACCGGGATGTTTCTTGACGATCGCATACGCATCGGCGCCGGTGCCATATAGGTTGCCCATATCCAACTGCTGGGCCACCAGCGAGGGGTCTGTATTGTCTAAAATGATGTCGTACACTTTCTGGCCATTCAACTCCTGTGTAAACTCGAAATTGTGGTTATGGTATCCAAAACGCATACCTGATCTCTTGCAAAGCTCTCCGCTTTTATTGAACACTTCCATATAACGGAGCATACCATCGTAGGTTTTACGAAGGCTCTCATCCAGCCAGGGACTGATTACCAGTTCCTGGCCAACAATGGCCGCGTCTTCAACAGTATATTTCCAGCTGTCGCTGAATTCCTTTTTATCGGCATTCCAATGGTCGCGGCCCATTACCGTATGGCCGCTGGGCATTTGCATACCATGGTCTGCCAGGATCTTCCTGAATTCTTTAGCACTGTAACCATAAAATTTACGGTTCACATAGTTGGCGTGTTCCACATTCTTATACCCCATTTCAGCCAGGGCTTTCAGGGTGCCCAGGGGGTCTTTTTTCATCTCATCACGGACGGAATACAGTTGTACGCCTGTCAAGGTTTTTGGAGCAGCAGCAGCAAATAGCTGGCGCGAAAACAAAGAGCCGCCGGCCACTACCAGGGCTGTTTTTTGCAGAAATGATCTTCTGGAACTGTTCATAGGTTTTTTTTATAGGGCATGATGCAATCGGAATACAGCATCAATATACGCAATTATCACCTGAAGAAAATGGCGGGGGAACTGAATTTTATGCGCACTGCCGATAACGACATCTATTTTTTCCTTTTGAGCGGGTCGAGCAAATACACCAGCCCGTTTAACTGTATCACATACATGGTCTCCAATAAAATCCCCAGTTTCCCTTTTGGAAAACCCTGGCGCTGCATCCACTCCAGGTAATGCATCGGCACGTCGCAAACCAGGCGGTCCTTGTACTTGCCATACGGCATCCGTTGGGTTACCAGTTCCAGTAATAATTCGGGATGTGGTTGCGACAGGTCAAGAGGCATGGGACGAAGATAGGCAATGAATCAATGAGTGAGGGAGTGAATGAGTGAATGTGGTTACTTTGCAGGATGAAAACGGCGAGTATACAGGAGCTGAAACAGGAACTGCAGGCCACAGGCCACCACCAATTACTGGAACTTTGCTTACGGCTGGCGAGATTCAAAAAAGAGAACAAGGAACTACTCAGTTTTCTGCTGTTCGAGGCGCATGATGAGGAAGCTTACCTGAACAGCATCAAGGAACTGGTAGACGAAGCATTCACCGAACTGCCCAAACCCAATATTTACCTTACCAAAAAAACACTGCGCAAGATCCTGCGTGTAACCAACAGGCACATCAAGTATTCCGGATCCAGACAGGTAGAAGCCAGCTTGCTCATCCACTTCTGTAGCAGAATAAAAAGCCTGGGCATAGCCGATACCAAAAGCCCGGTATTGAACAACCTCTACGAAATGCAGCTGAAAAAAATAAGGACCGCCATGAAGACACTGCACGAAGATATCCAGTACGACCTGCAGAAAGAGATCGACGGGTTATAGCTCACACATTACAAAAGCTGTCAGCTTTCTTCGTCGAAGAAAAGTTTATAGTAGTGTTTGCCGGTCATTTCATCATACCCCTTTTCAATCAGGTCTCTCCGGCCATGGATATACACATGAAAATTCTTATCCAGTTTTAAAACGCTCTTGAACACCCGCTGCTGTTTCTTCACCGCCGAGAGATGGATATCGAATTCATCTTCAATGGTGACCTGCCTGGCCACTTCATAGGTCTGTTTATACTGTGTAAAACTATCGATCACTTCCGGGTGATGCAGCACTTCCTCGGCAAACTCATTCAGCTTGAACTCATCTTTTGTTTTGAAGTATTCCATGCTGCGGTTCAGCATGTCTATCTGGTCGCTCTTGTTCACTTCAAACTTCTCCGACAGCTCATTGCTGATGAACAGCTTGCACATACCCAGGGCCGCGTCGGTATAATGGTAGCTGTTGGCACAGCGTGTGACCTGCAAAAAATCGTTTACCCAGTATTGTGCATCGTTCTGCTTGTTAGTAGCATCCACCACGCATACCACATACCCTTCGGAACGGTTCTGTTTAAACACCAGGCAACCCTTATCCAGTTTGTTGATATTGATCCCGTCTTCAGCGATCACTTCCCAGTTCTCGCCATGGGGAAATACTTTGAGGAATGTTTCCTTGGTCTCACTTTTGAATATGCCAATGGCATCGGTATACTCCGTACCAAAGGGTACATTACTGAAATGTACCACATAGAGCTCCCCTTCCTTCACTTTGGCATGGGTGCTCTTACTGTACAGGAACTGCGCCAGCTGGGCGCTGTACAAAGTGAATTTTTTCGGATCGTCGAACAGATCGCTTACGTAACGGTACACTTCATTCATGGCAACATCGGTTAGATGCGTGAATCGGTACTGCTCATGTTCGTTGAAGGGCCCCAGAAAGTATTTGGCCAACATGCCCCGGACGATCCCGTCGTTCAGGGTAAGCGGGTTGGCCGATAATTTCAGTTCCTCACCCCGGGTGGGATTACCCACTTTGTGTACGATCACCTGGTTCAGTTGTACGCTGTCGATACTGGTCATAGGCTGCGAAGATAAAAGTAGTCACGGGTCGATCGTGTTTGTAGCGATACATTTTTATACCCTGAACCATCCTCCTGCCAGTTTGTAGTGGTTCACCAGATCCTGAGCGATCAGACATGTGCATCGCTGCCCAAATGACTGCCAGCAGCCATCTTCCTAAAATCAAATTCGTTTTTCGGCGATAAAAAGTGCAACTTTACACCGGCTTTTGTATCCGCAAAACCACTATCATCAAATCATTCTCATGTATACACAGATCTGGAGCAAGTATCTTCCTATTATCAAGATTTTATTAAAGCGTACTGCTTCGGGCGACCAGGTACTGGATCTGAACCGTATCGATTTCGAAAGGGCCGGAACGGGCAGAAAAGCGGGATATAAGTTCACCATCGAATTCAAAAGGGGCCGCGTGGCCAATATCATCAGCGGTTCCTTGCTGGCTTCGGACCTTGCTTTTTCAATGCAGGAAGATGCCAATATCAGATCCATTCTGGCCGAGAACCACTTCACCGTTTCGCTCAACACCAAATTCCAGTTGATCCTGAAAAGGGTCGCTGATAGCGGTGAATAAATGTAGTTGATAGACCTGCATCAGGTAGGGTTGACTACAACACCCGTTTCACCAACGCTTTTATAGCATAGATTTTACGGACCCACCATCCAGGGTAATGGTTTGCCCGGTCACGTAACGGCTGTGCGGACTAAGCAGCCACAAAGCAAGACTGGCAAAATCTGCCGGAAGACCCAGTGCTCCCACAGGGATCAGGGCGATGGCCTTCTCACGCACTTCTTCTACGGGTAAACCGGTCTGCTCCGATTTTTTCCGGTAAATACGGTCAATGGCGGGGGTATCGTGAGAACCGGGCCCAAGGATATTCAGGGTAACCCCACTTTTTGCGATCTCCTGCGATAAGGTTTTTACCATGCCTACCACAGCCACACGCAAAGAACTACTGAGAACCAGATTCTCAAGCGGTTGTTTTACCGATGAGCTTTCTATATATATCACCCTGCCGTACTGTCGTTCCATCATTTTGGGTACCAGGGCCTGGGTCAATTCCACTTTCCAGCGCAAGAGTGAACGGTAGGCATTGTCCCAGTCCTCCAGTGTGGTCTCCAGTACGGTCTTGGCCGGCGGTCCTCCGGCATTGATCACCAGACCATGCAACTGTCGATCACCTACCACAGCCACCAATTGCCTGATCACGGCAGAATCAGACAGGTCGCCGGCAAGGATCTCCACCCGTTCGGGTGCAGCAGCTTGTAATGTCTTCAATTTTTCTTCGCCCCTTGCTACGGCAATAATACGGGCGCCTTCGGCCAGCAATGCTTCTGCAATGGCTTTTCCAAAACCGGATGTGGCACCGCCGATAATGAACAACTGGTCATGCATCTGTAAATTCATACGCTTCCTTTTCCTGGAAATAAAGGTAGGGAATTGAGTGCGGGAGATAAAAGATGAGCGGAACGGATCCACCAGCGGGGATAGCCTCTGGTGAACGGGATCATCGAAACATAAAATTATCTATACATTTATTGCCGCATCCTCCTTCTTTTAAATAATATCCATGAGAACCTATATCGTTGATTCATTTACCAGGGAACCATTCAAAGGCAATCCGGCTGGTGTCTGTTTTCCTGAAACAGCGCTGAGTGAGGAAAAAATGCTGAAAATAGCCCAGGAGTTCGGCCTTTCTGAGACCGCTTTTGTGCAACCGACCGCAGAGGCGAGTGTGTACAGCATCCGCTATTTTTCCCCGAAAAAGGAGATCCCCTTATGCGGACATGCCACGCTGGCTTCTGCAAGGGTCATTTTCAACAGTAGTACTGTTAACGAGATCCATTTTACCACGGTCGAGAAATTAGACTTGTTGATCAAGCGACACAATGAGGAGATCACCATGGAATTCCCGGTATACGATACCACCGATATCGATGTACCTCCCGTCATGCTGGATGCACTGGGTCTGAAAGAGGTCAGCAACACTGCGTTCAGTCCCAGGAACAAGATCATCCTGCTGGAGATCAGCAACGCTGCTGTATTGGCGGGATTGCAGCCCGATTACACAGCTTTGGTACAATCATACTCCGGAATCAATGGTGTTCTGGTAACTGCTCCTTCCAATACGGCAGACTACGATTACCATTACCGTTATTTCTGGCCTTGGGCCGGTACACAGGAAGACCCTGTAACCGGTGGCGTGCAGACCTTTCTGGCCAAATACTGGTCGGTTCGGTTACAGAAAACGCAGATGAAAGCCTACCAGTCATCCGCCCGAACCGGTTATATGCATATTGATCTGCAGACAGATAAGGTATTGCTCACAAGCCAGGCCGTGATCGTTCTGGAAGGGCGTTTAGCCGGAGCAGATGCCTGAATCAACAACCCGTACAATTATCCCGGTACTGAATGGGCCAAGGTCTCGGATTCTCTATGAGCAACTTTTAAAATTATTGTTGTAACTTTGATTTTGAAACACCCCCTCTTTACACCAGAACCACTGCCCGATAGAAAGGAAACTATTTTTTCAAAACTTAGCCATTATCGCTATGACTGGTGCCACCCTGCAACTGAAGGAATTGGGCAAAATGCTTGCCCCGCTGAGTAGTACAGAGCCGATGCCCGTGCTGTTCCTGGGGCATGGCAGTCCTATGAACGCCATTGAAGAGAACGAATTTGTAGCCGGTTTCCGTAAGGTGGGTCAGAGCATTCCCAGACCCAATGCCATTCTCTGTGTATCGGCCCACTGGGAAACCAAAGGAACTTTCGTAACCGCCATGGAGCATCCGCGCACCATTCATGATTTTGGTGGTTTTCCACAGGAGTTGTTCAAGGTGCAGTATCCGGCCCCTGGTTCTCCGGAACTGGCCAAAGAAACTGCGTCGCTGGTAACCCAAACAAAAGTGGGGCTGGATCAGACTTGGGGACTTGACCATGGCACCTGGAGCGTGGTAAAACATCTCTATCCACAAGCGGATGTTCCGGTGATACAACTGAGTCTTGATTATACACAGGCCCCACAATACCATTATGATCTTGCGAAGGAGCTGGCCTCATTGCGCAGAAAAGGAGTGCTGATCATTGGCAGCGGTAATATGGTACACAACCTGCGCATGGTGGCCTGGGATAAACTGAACACATCGGGCTATGCCTATGACTGGGCAACCGAAGCCAATGAAAAGATGAAAGAATATATCATCAAGGGCGATCACGCAAAGCTGATCCATTACCCATCGCAGGGTAGGGCTTTTAACCTGGCCATCCCATCCCCGGATCATTTTCTTCCCTTGTTGTACACATTGGCACTAAAGAATGAAAAGGACAACCTGAGCCTGTTCAACGATAAGGCCGTGGGCGGTTCCCTTACCATGACCTCTGTAAGAATTGGTTGAGATGGATCTCTTTATGTGATATCGACCTTCAGGATCCTGACAAACTTTTTCAGTTCACTCATTTCATCATTGCTCAACGGTTCATTATTGGCATATTTGGCCTGCAGGAACAACACCCTTTTATGTTCCGGATACCGGGCCAGTATGGCACTGATGTATTTACCCGCCGTTTCATCTTTCTGGTAAATGGGGGAGGCCACAACGGGCTCCACAGGTTTATACCGGGTAGGCATTTTCAAAATAATGGCCTCCAGTGTACCCAGCCAGCTGGACGGCATATCTTTCACCTTCTGCGCTTTTGATAAAAGGCCCTGCAGTTGTTTTTTACTCAGGCTCCCTCTTTCTTCATATTGATGCATCAGGCTCATGACGAACAATGCATCCGGGTTATGCGCATACAGGGCATCCAGGATCTTGGCAATAATATCAATTCCGGGTTTGGGCTTGTACATAATGATACCAGCGAAATTACTATGCAACCAGCAGATTCTTGCAAAAGGCCCGGATGCAACAAGGGGCCCGCAGTCGGCGACCACGAACCCCTTGATGGAAATATCCTGTTTCAGACCAGATAGATCACCAGATGGTCTTCACCGCTACAAAATTACCGCTGGCATCAAACGCCACACAGTAACGGGTATTGTTAGCATCGATCACAGCCACATAACCTTTGAGCGTACCGGCCACAGTTAGACTGAACGCCTTGTCCAGTACATAATTCGGGTAAGTGGTCGCCAGGTATCCCTGCGCCGTAGCCGGCAGCGTAGCATCTGCGATCACAGGTCTGTCACCGGGGGCCGGTAAACTTACCCTGCTTACAAACACGCCAGTGCTGCTGAACAGGTTGGCATAGATGCCGCCATTCTTAGACAGCACCAGGTAACCTCCATCAACTTTCTGGAATGCTTTTACCAGCGTATCTGCTGCATAGTTGGTACCCATGTACGAGATGATCGCAGTTGGCAAAGCGCTCAGGGAAACGGTGTCTTTATGAGGCAGGCCGCGTTTCTCAAAACGTCCGCCCCTGTGCCAGCCATCTCCGTCCATATCTCCTTTCTCACGCTGCTCAAGCACTTTCACAAATGTTCCATCAGCTTTGAACTGCAGACCTACGGGTTTACCATTAAAGTTGATGATGACAACATATCCTTTTACCGCACCTGACGTATCTTTTACCGAAAACGCTTTTATAAAGCCGTATCCGCTGTAGTTAGTGCTCAGATAAGATTGTATGACTGCAGGCAGATCGGCCGCAGCCACTGAATCACGATGTTGCCCTCTTTCGCAGTTGTGTATCACATATACAGAATCCGTGGTAGTGCCACCGTTGGTGGAGGCGGTACCGCCTCCATTCGTAGATACAGCAATGGTAGATGAGGTAGCTGTATTTGCCACTGCCGTATTCTGCCCTGCGCCCGTACCCGAGATCTCTTTTTTACAGGATGTGGCCGCCACGACCAGGAATAAGGATGCTGCGATATAGGTATAGGTTGCTCTGAATTGTTTTTTCATGTTGGTTGTTTTTGATCGATTCTCTGTTGATGTTTGTGTCAGGGTTTTTCATAGTGCGGTCACTCACACTAACCCCCCTATTTTCAACTGACAGAATACCAGGTATAACTTATGGACTGGTATCACTCCCCCGGCGGGAAGTTTGGTGGAGGGGGGTACTACAAAAAAGCGTGCAGGCTGGCGGGCAGGAGCAAGCCTTCCTTCATTGCGGTATTTGCAACAGGCGGCTTTACAGTATTTTGCGTACGCTGCCGTTGGCAACGGCCTGTTAATTGTTTTTATTTGCGGAGACTGATACACAACAACAGCCGGATCAGGAGCAGGAGCCCACACCATAGACATATCGGGCATGTAGCGCGACTGACTGAGGATAAGTAGCAGTTGTATGAAACCCGCGAATAAATGCATGTATCGATCAATGATTGATGAGTACCGTTTCTGGATGGTCTTACCGGGAGATTGGATTTCGGGAAAGGTACCCGCAGGGATACCCTGTGCAGAATTGCGTTGGTAGTACCCAACGTTTGCTCATATTGATAGATACGTGGTGAGCTGAAGATGTTATCAAGAAAATGTTAAAGCGGGAGATGGCGGTAAGGTGGGTAGACCAGTTTGCAAAAAACCTCAGGACACCTGTTCGGTATCGTTGTTATCTGTCGGAAAGGAAGGGGTATCGCTTATTGGACCGTTTCCCGTTTTTCCAGCCAGCGAGCCAATCCTTTCTTGATGGCTTCACCGATCTTTTGCTGGTTGGCGGGGTCGCGGAGAAAATCATAGCTGGCGCCATTATCACCGATCTCCAGCAATACGCGGATAGGTGCTTTGTTCACGTGTTCATCCAGGCTGTAAAAAGAAAGTTTACCGGTGGCAGCACAGCGGTAATTGTTACGGCCGGTTGTGCTGTCGAGCAGAACTCCCCGGTTCTCCAGGGTCGTGGCATCTGCAATGGATGCGATCAGTGTTGCGGCCAGATCCCGGTTATCGGCTTCGTGCACGTCACCATAATGTATGTATCCCCATACCGCATGTCTGCGTGTGCCGCCGTTGTTATGCACGGCAATGAATACATCGGGGTTCTTTTTGTTCGATTGTTTGAGTTCCCAGGCATAGCCCGACAGTTTTCCATCCACCACGGCTGAGGTATGCGCGATCATGGTATTGCTGCCGCTGTCCGCATTATGTACATCTTTCCTTCCCAGGCTCCACACTTTGTATTCCTTGAAAAAGGGCGCTGAGGCCATGGCCGCTTCTGCAATACCATTACAAACCGCAGCTTCGCTGAAGTTCTTGCCGGTATTGGTCTGGTGCGAGGGCTGCCATACGATAACGGTCTTCTTACGCTTAGGGGCTGAAGCGATACAGACGGTCAGAAGCAGAAGGATGGTCAGCTTTTTCATATTGGGGGTTTGAGGGTACAAAATACAAATCCTGCCGTTTCTACAGCAGGATTTGTAAAATTTCATCCCATACGCCCCCTCTTATTGCAGCGTGCCGGCGGCCCAGCGAAGTTGATAACTGGCAGTAAGGTATTTGATCCGTAAGGCGGTTTGTTTCTGCAATACTTCCAGCAATTTGCTCTCCCTTGCGTTCACCAGAAAAAGACTGCTCTCACCCTGTGAGAATTTCAGCTCTTCGTTGCGTAACAATTGACGATAATTTTCCTGCAGACTGCTGGTGAGCTGCCACTGCTGTAACAGTAGGTTACTTTCATTCTGGTAATAACGGATCTTGTTTTCCAGTTGCCAGCGTTTACCGGTCAGCTCCAGTTGCGATTCTTTCAGTTTGATCTGCGCCTTCTTGTAATCACCCCTTCCCTGGCGCAGGAAAAGCGGCAGCTGCACGCTCAGGCCCCATTTATAATTGTTCTGCAGGTAGGCGGCATCCCAGCTTTTGATAAAGTTGTATTCCTTGCTCAGCACATTTGCCTTCAGGCTCACATAGGGCAACAGGCCCTGGAATTTGAGCCTTTTTTCCGTTTCCATGCTGTTGACCTTGAACTGGGCCGATCGCAGCAACGGGTGTTGCTCCAATACTGCACCGATATTTTCTTCCAGCACAGCCAAGCCTTGTTGCGACGTAAAATAGGCGGTATCAGGCACCAGGCCGGCAGGCAGGCTGTATGCCGTGGCATCCTCCTGCCATAAAAAATACGATAAGGATATGGCCGCGTTGTTCAGTTTCTGCAAAGCCTCCGTCTGTTGTAAGCGGTATTGCTGCAGCTGCGTGTAAGACTCCACCGTATCCATCACCGACCGGTCTCCATTGATAAAAGCGTTCCGTACCAGGTTTTGCCTTCTCACTGCATTCTCAACAAAGCCGGTATAGATATGATATAACTGATACGCACCTGCCCATTGCCAGTATTCCGTATAAGCGTCGAGCAACAGGTTGTTCAGGATATTCTTTCGGTCCTGTTCACTCTGGTCCTGTAATATTCTGGCCTGTTGCAGTGCGGCCCTGCGTTTATCTATCAGTAAACCATTACCCAGCGGGATCTCTATACCCAGGTAGCTCGATCTTCCCCTGGTGATCTCCGGAGAAATCAGGTCGCCGCCATTGTTCTCTGTTCCGGCACGCAGGGTGAATGCCGCGGCCGTAGGTATCTCTATCTGTGGATTCGTATAATAGTAGTAATTTTTGCCATCGAAGGTTTTACGACTTGCATCCATCTCCAGCGTGGGGTCGAATGCGCCGCGCACAGATTGTAATTCTGCCTCTGCCCTGTTCACCAGCAATGCTGCCTGTTTGGCCACGGGATGGTTTTTGCGTACCAGCTCCATCACCGTCTCTGGTGTCAGTACGGACCTTTTTTCCTGGGCTGCAAGGGAGATCCCCATTGCCAGTATCACCAGCGTACACAGGAATTTATTTGCTTGCATCTTTCTGTTTTGTTTCAGTGGTCGACCGATAATATTCCGGAGGGAATCCATTAATGTTTCTCCATAGTTCATAGTAGATCCGGACGTCTTTCAAAAGAGCGATCGCATTGGCACCACCACCTATGCGCAATTGTTTGGGCCAGGGCTTATCGGTACTGTCCTCAACCACCAGAGCCCTGAACTTACCGTTCTTGCTCACTTCAGTCTCCACGGCAGCTACAGTACCGCCAAAGGTCCCGTAACTGTTTTGTGGCCAGCCGCTGAAAACAATGGCCGGGAACCCGTCAAATACGAACCGAACTTTCTGGCCGATGGATACCAGGGGAAGATCCATCGGATCTACATACATTTCTACTGCATACTGCACTTTATCCGGTACTATCTGAACGATCATTTCCCCTTCCTTCACCATTTCGCCGATACCGGCCTTTCTGGCCTGTATCACCTGTCCGCTTTGTGGTGCACGTAAATAATACAATTGATTCCTTGCATCGTAATTGGCGTAGAGGTTCTGCAGTTTGGACAATTCTGCTTCGGTACTGGCCGCATTGGAGAGCGATGCAAATCTCTCTCCTTCTGCTTTTGAGATCTTATCCCTATACTCTTGCTCCACACTGTTCTTTTCGATCAAGAGATTCGTCATCTCCTGTTTGGCCTGGAGGAATTTGTTCTGTGCAGTGATGCGCTTGGCCTGTGCATTCTGGAAATTCATCCTTCGTTTCTCCAGTTCCGTCAGCGAGATGGAACCGCTATCATACATCAGCTTTGCCGCATCTATCTGGCGTTTGTACACAGCCAGCTCGTTGGTAACAGCCACCAGGTCGGTACTATCACTCATGATCTTTAATTGCTGCTGGCCCAGTTTATTATCTATCGAACTTAGTTTCAGATCCTTGCCCTGCAATAAAGCGGTTCTCTGCGTTTCCGCTGTGGCAGCTTTGTTACGATAATTTTCGATACTGTTCTTTTTCGCGCTGATCTGCTCCTGTGTGCGGTCCAGCAATTGGGGGTCCAGGTATTCGATCTTGACCTCCCCCAGCTGCAGCAGGGTATCGCCCTCTTTCACGTAATCGCCCTCTTTCACGAACCATTTGATCACGCGGCCGGCAATGATGGTATTCAGCTCCTGTGGCCGCTGCTCCTGACGCAACGTGGTTACCGAACCCCTGGCCCGGATATTCTGTGTCCAAGGCAAACAAAGTATCACCAGCATCAATAACAGGGTACCCCATAGCCATTTTTTTACCTGACTGGTCCTGGTTATATGGTATACTTTACCAAACGACGACAGCCTTCCTTCCGCTGCGCGTTCTTCGATATTACTATTGATATAGTTCTCCATGATCACTTGCGGATTTCAATTTTCCCATTATTCAATTCCAGTACCTTATCATATACAGACAGATCGGCATCCATGGCTGAAATGATGATAACCGTACTGTTGATCTCCCTGCGCAGATAGGCAAGCAGGGTCGTTCTCTGTTGTGGACTCAGGTGTAGGAAAGGCTCTTCCAGCAGCAAGAGACGACTTTTACCCAGCAGTGCACGGGTAAGCAGTATATGCTGACGGGTGCTTTGCGGTAACCGTTTCCCCAGCGGGTCAAGAATGGTCTCCAAACCTTCTTTGTTGGACTGAATGAAATCCACCAGACCAGTCCAGGATGCAAGCTCCAGGATCTCTTTTGCTCCGATGCTGGTATCGCCCATCGTGATATTGTCTAACAGGCTGCCAAGAAAGATATCCTGCTGATTCAGCAATACCCCCGTTTGTGAACGCAGAGAAGAAAGCTGGTAATTACCTATGGGGAGACCATCGATCAGCACTTTCCCTTCAAAATCCTGGTAGGCGCCGGTCAATAATCGGAGCAGACTCGATTTTCCGGAGCCCGACACACCTCTTACCAAAACCATTTCACCGGGATCGATCCGGAAGCTGGCTTTGTCCAAGACCTTATCTGTATTGGGATAAGCAAACACCACTTCGTCAAAATCGATCCTGACGCCTTTATCGTTATCAGGAAGCTCAATATGTCCTTCTTTTTCCGTCAACGCTTCTGTTACCAGATTCATTTTTTCAATGGAAGTGAAACTGTCGTAGAGCTTATCCAGGTTGTTGATCAGTTTTTCTACAGATGCGATGATGGAGATGATCACAATATCTGCAGCGATGAACTGGCCGATATTGATCTCCTGGTCTACCAGCAAGAGGGCTCCAACCAGCAGCATGGCGGCTGTGATCAGTGTCTTGAAACTGATAAAACTCCAGGCCTGCATAAGCAGTATCTTGAAATAACCCGTACGGGCGGCCAGGTAACCGCTTATCAATGCATCGGTCTTACGGATATGGATGGAACTGTTCCGGGCATACTTGAACGACTTGATCATCCTTGCCATTTCCTGCAACCAGGCAGCTACATGGTATTTATAATCACTGGCTTCAAGCGAAGCGCTGAAACCACGCTGCGAGGTGAAGCGGAGAATGAGCAGGATACAGGTCAGCAGGATAGCACCAAAAGCGATGAATACCGGATGGTAAAAAGAAAGCAACATCAGGCCCAATAAAATCTGAATCACAGAGGTCGGGATATCCAGTAATATCTTCTCGATACCTTTCTGCAGCGAAGGGATCTCGAAGAACCTATTGACCATTTCGGGCAAATGGTACTGATCCAGTTTTTCCACGTTCAGTCTCGGTAACCGGTCACTGAATTCCAGGGCATACCGCAGAAAGATCTTCTGCTTCAGTTTCTCGATCAGTTGCAACTGCCTTACCTGCAAAAGCCCGCTCAGGAAGGTCCCGGCCACCACCAGGATGATCAATACCACTATGGAGGTGGACAGGGAACCTGCCATTACAAAGCTGATGATGGTCTGTATACCGAGCGGCAAAGACAACTGTACCAGACCGGCAAGGATAGCGAACACGTAAATTGCACTGATGTCTTTTCTGTCAAGATTGAGCATCGACAGGAAATTGCGGAATACCTCACCGGCTGAACGGTATTGGGGTTTAGCCATAATAGAACTGTTTTCCTATTTGCCGTTTTGAGAAAAAGGCTGCCTAATACAACACTTGGTTTGAAGAATTGTTTGTTTCGGGCAAAAAAAATTAAACATTTATTGTGTCAGAGGCGCGGCCAGGCTCAGTTCCACGTGGGCGTGAATATCCACCATCTCTTTGCCGCTTTCCCGGATCCGCTTCAGGATACTGCGAAGCGTATCCTGAAGCGCTACGATCCGTTTCTCTGCATGCTGGATATTCTCTTCAGAAAGGTATTGCATGTGGATCTTGCGTTGATGGTAGTCGATCTTCACCTGAAAGATATCGGTCAGTATCTGTTCCGCATCTTTGGCAGGAAAGCGACCGCTGATTAATTCCAATTCCATACTGTTGTATTTTAAAAATTTATGAATCGGGCCGGTCTGCACAGGGTCCTATTGTCCCTGCGCAGCGGTATATCCTGCCACTCCGTCGAATGTGTACAGGTTTTCTGTTTTGATGATCTCCAGTCCATGAGCATTGACTGCCTGCATGGCTACGATCACATCTGCATAACTGACCGGTTCACCGTTGCTGTTCTTAAAGCGGCAGCGCCAATGATCGGTGCAGAATGTTTCCGGGAATCCTTCGGGCCAAACTTTTGTGCCCCGGTTGGTGATCATGGACAATACCAGCTTTCCTGCTACGGCTTTGTTCAGTTCAGATGCCAACAGATTGGCATCGCGCTTGCGGAAATGAAGAAAGATATCAACGCCCACCAGTTCCTTTTTAGCGGGCGGCTTGGGGGTATACCTGATCTTGAATCCGGTTGCCTCGCGTGTAAAAGCAACAGGACGCAGGCTGGTTGGGCGCTGTCCCAGTCTTGCGATGACCGCATCAGCAAATTCGCGGGTGCCCATCTTCTGTTTCGATACAGACTCGGTATATATATCCGCCGTATGAATGCCGTCCTCCAGTGTTTTCAGCCAGGCATTCTGTATCGTTTCCGCTACCTGCTGCTGGCCAATATGCACCAACATCTGGATGGCGCCGAGTAATAGGCCGGAAGGATTTGCCTGGTTCATTCCCGCCAGACGAGGGGCCGAACCGTGTATGGCTTCGAACATCGCAAAATCCTCACCAATGTTGGCGCTACCAGCCAAACCTACTGAGCCTGTGATCTGTGCGGCCACATCACTCAGGATATCCCCATAAAGATTGGGCATTACGATCACATCAAAATTTTCAGGAGTGTCCGCCAGTTTGGCCGCACCGATATCCACTATCCAATGTTCCTTTTCTATTTCCGGATACTCCTGCCCGATCTCCAGAAAGATCTTATGAAAAAGGCCATCGGTCATTTTCATGATATTGTCCTTGCTGAAGCAGGTCACTTTTTTCCGGTTATACGCTTTAGCATATTCGAACGCATAACGGATGATCTTTTCTGTACCCGGCCGGGAGATCAGTTTCAGACACTGCACCACTTCATCCGTTTGCTGGTGTTCGATACCTGCGTACAGATCTTCCTCGTTCTCGCGTATGATGACCACATCCATCTTGGGGTGTTTGGTTTTGACAAACGGATCATAGGAAACACAGGGCCGGATATTGGCGAACAGACCCAGCACTTTTCGTGTGGTCACATTCAGGCTTTTGAACCCTCCTCCCTGTGGCGTGGTAATGGGTGCTTTCAGGAATACCCTGGTCCTGCGCAGTGATTCCCAGGCCTGGGGCTGGATACCCGCCGAATTACCTTGCAGGTACACTTTTTCCCCGATCTCGATTTCTTCGATATCCAATTGGGCGCCGGCAGCCTCGAGTATACGCAGCGTGGCGTCCATGATCTCCGGGCCGATCCCATCGCCTCTGGCAATGGTGATGGCAGTTTTCTGGTCTGTTTTCATGCCACAAAATTGCGGGTGCCATTTTATATTCTTTTATTTATATTTACTATAATAATCATAAACATTATTTATGAATTACACCCTGCATCAATTGCGTGTCTTTTCGGTGATCGCAGAGAAACAGAGCATCACCAAGGCCGCCGAAGAACTGAACATGACGCAACCGGCGGCTTCCATACAGCTAAAGAAATTACAGGATCAGTTCGATATCCCCCTGACCGAGACCATCGGTCGCAGGATCTTCATCACCGATTTCGGAATGGAACTGTACCGTATCGCACAACGTGTACTTTCAGAGATAGAGAGCATCCACTATCAATCGCAGAGTTATCAGGGGATCCTTTCCGGAAAACTGCGCATATCCATAGTGTCTACCGGCAAATACGTGATGCCGTACTTTTTACGTGATTTCCTGAAAGCCAATCCGGGGATCGAGCTGGAGATGGATGTGACCAATAAGAGAAGGGTCATCAGCAGTCTGGAACAGAATGAAGTGGATTTCTCGCTGGTATCCGTGGTACCGGCCCATATCGCCATTCAAGAAGAGATCCTGATGCAGAACAAACTGTACCTGTTCGGACCCGGCAAGGATGTCATCGACACCAAAGGCAAGAAGGATGCGGAACTGTTTAAGCAGCTCCCTCTTATTTTCCGGGAAGAGGGATCGGGTACCCGTTTTGCCATGCAGCAATATTTTCACCAGGCGCATATCAGGCCCAAGATCAGTCTATCCCTTACTTCTACCGAAGCAGTGAAGCAGGCGGTGGTAGCGGGATTGGGCTACTCCGTCCTATCCATCCTCAGCCTGAAGAACGAACTGAAACAAAAGGAAGTGAAAGTGATTCCTGTCAAAGGATTCCCGCTGCATTCGCAATGGCGGATGATCTGGCTCCAGAAAAAGCAGCTTTCTGCTGTAGCGCACGCCTACCTTCAGTACCTGCAAAAAAACAAGACCAGCATCATCAAACAACATTTTTCCTGGACAGCAGCGTATTGAACAGGTTACATCTTACTCATATCATGTCCTGCCATTGGGTTGGCACCTTTCTGAAAGATATATTCACTCTGCAGCAGGTAAGCACCGGATACGACCACCACATCGCCGGAACGTAAACCCGACCTGATCTCTATCCTGTCATCGGTCTCCAGTCCGGTTTCGACCATCAGTGTCTTGAATGTCTTTTTACCCGTACGCACCCATACTGTAGCGCCATTCCCATCACGGATCACTGCATCGATCGGTAAGGTAAGCGTTTTGCGTGGTGCACTTTTTAACAACACATACGCAGACATACCGGGTTTCAACTGATTACCCGAATTGGGGATCGCCACCCGTATCAGGTTGATCCGGGTATCCGGGTTAATCTCAGGATTGACAAAGCCGATAGTGCCCCTGATCTCGAGCCCGTCAAAATCAGGAAACTGAACGGTGGCAATACTGTTTCTGTTGATATCGGCCATCTGTGAAGTGTATACCTGCGCCTCTGCCCACAGGCTGGAGAGATCGGCCAGTTTTACCAGTACGCCACCCTCCATCACATAATCACCCTCCCTTGTTTCCAGGCTGGTGATGGTACCGGATACCGGACTGTAGAAAGTTGTGGTAGTGCTGGCTTTTTTCTGTTGTGTCAGTTCCTGCACCTGTTTATCAGACATGCCCCATAACAACAGCTTGTTCCTCGCACTCTGTAGCAGCTGATCAAAATTCATCATGGTTTCGTTGACGAACACTTTTTTCCTTTCAAGTGCGAGCAGGTATTCCTGTTTGGCATTATTCAGCTCCTCGCTGTACAACTCATACAAAGGCGCGCCCTTTTTAACAAAATCGCCCACATTCTTATAATACAGTTTCTCCACCCTGCCCATTACCCTTGCGCTCACCGAAGAGGCTTTCATCTGGTCAAAGTTCAGTGTGGCGGTAAGCACCAGTTTGTCGCCGATGGTTCCGTTGCGGATGGTATCGGCATGAATATTCCCCAGCTGAACCTGCTGTTCACTTAGTTCTATTTCATCGTGGCTGTTACCATTTTTCTTTTTGACAGGTGTCAGGTCCATTTTACAGATCGGGCATTTTCCTGGTTTGTGTTCCTTCACCTGAGGATCCATGGAGCAGGTGTAATAGGTATCGGACGCTGCTGTGACGGATGCTGTCTTGTTCTTACAGCCCAGGACCGCCACCAACAGGAAAATTATAAGGAATGATATACGCATATTCAGTTTTTTACTTTGATAAAGCTTTCGCTATCCATTAAATATTGTGCATTGGCTGCCACAGAGTCCTGCACTCCGAGCCCATTCAACACCTGTATGTGTTCCTTATGCATGATACCGGTGCTGATCCTGTGCGCCTTGAAACCTCCTTTCACTTTTTCAAATACCACTTTGTCGAGCCCCAGAGAAAGGACCGCTTCTTTGGGCAGCCAGTATGCCTGGCGGGTGTTCCCGTATATGGTGGCGCTTACCTGGCTGCCGATCGGTATTCTGAGATCGCCGTTATTGAAATACACTCGGGCGGTCAGTGTTTTGCTGTCTTTCCGGTAAAAGGGTTCCACATAATCCAGCGAGGCCTGGAAATTTTTTCCGGGTAAGGTTTCCGGTACAATGGTCACTTTACTGCCGACCCTTACCAATGCCTGGTTCTCACCGTAAATGTTCAATACTGCCCAGGCCCTTGCAGGATCGTAAACCGTGAATACTGATTTGCCTTTCTGCACATACATGCCCTCTTTCAAAGAAAGCTCTTCGGTAATTAGTGAAATATCTTTCATCGCACCCGTTTCCCTTTCTTTACTCATCGCACCCGTATTGGTAGATTCATGTATATGCCCGTTGTAATTACTGTATACCGTAACCGTCATCAAGGGTTTTTCTTCGCGGATCAGTTTTTCCAATTGAGCAGCATCCATCCCCAGTAACAATAGTTTTTCTTTGGCGGCTTCAATGATGTTCCTGTTTCCCGGATCGTTCCTGAGCAGGAACAGCAAGTTCTGTTGCGCGGTAAGCAATTCGGGACTATACACTTCCATGATCTTCTCTCCCTTTCTGATCCTCTGGTAACGGTAACGCACATAGAGCTTTTCTATGCGTCCCGAAACCCTTGCTGAGATCGTACCTGCCATTCTTGTATCGTATGTGATCGTACCCAGCGCCCTGATCTCTATCTGCTCCTGCTTCTGTTGCATCACTGTTACGGGCAAAGAAGAAACCACAAACTCATTGGTGGGTTTCAGCAAAGCATCCAGCTCTATAGGTTCCTGTTGGTTGCCGCCGATCTCTTTTTTTACCAGATCCATACCGCATACAGGACAGGATCCCGGTTTATCGGACCTCACATCAGGATGCATGGGACAGGTGTAAACCGCCCCCGTATTAGTATCGTGATGATGCTGTTCTGGTTTTCCGGTCTCCATTTTAACCAGGTCCATGCCGCATTTAGGGCAGGTGCCGGGTTTATCGCTGAAAACAGAATCCTGTGGCATGGGGCAGGTATACATCGGTTGGCTTTCTGCCGGATGCACATGTTCAGTTGCAGCGGTTTTCTCTTTTCGATCCTGACAGGCCGCAACAGCCAGCAGTACCAATGATAGGATCAATAGTCGTTTCATTTGTTTTCAATTATTCTTTCCAGTGATACCTGTGTCCTGAGCGCCTGGTTCAACAGTTCGGTGTATTCAAGCTGGCTCATATACAAGGCCTCCCAAGCGTCGTACAACATGAACAGTTCTTCGGTGTTCTGTTCATAGGCCAACTGCATGGTTGAAAAATTTTTCTGTAAGGCAGGTAAGATGTTCGTCTCGTAAAGTTTCAGTTGTTTGGTTTTCAGCATCAGTTCATTGCGCATACCATATGCCATACCGCTGTATTCATTCACCATCATCTCTTTCTGCGACTGCAAGGCACTTGCCTTCCATTTCAGACTTTCAATGTTGGCCTTATTCATTTTTGATGACCAGTTCGTCAGCGGCAGCTTCATCATACCCATCAATGAGTACTGCATGGGCAGACCGCCAAAACCAAACATGTGTTCATACCGTATCCCGAACTGGGGGCGCAGGCTTTGTTTTTCGGTCTCCTGTTTCAGGTAGGTCAGATCAATATCCCGGTCGATCGCCTTCAGATCGCTGCGGTTTCGATAGAACAGGGTGCTGTCGAAGACCATATCATCATACCCATTGATCCGGTAATTGGTATCAATGGACAGGTCAGCCATGGCTTTGCGTCCCATCAGTGTGTTCAGTCGGATCCTTTTTTCGGTGATCTCACTCTCATACATGAGTTGCATGTTCTTGATATTGCCCAGCGCCGCCTTGGCCTTATAATAGGCACTTATCTTTTCCATCCCGTTGCGGTAACGGATCTCCGCATTTTTGATCATGAAATTCAAAAGCTTCTCATTCTGACCCAGGATATTCAGTTTTTTTTCAAGGATGATCCACTCGTAGTAGAACTGTTTGGCATCATTCACCAGTTCGTTCAGAGTTGCGTTCTTTTTTTCTTTCTCTACCGACGACATGGTCTGCATGTATGCCGCATCTGCCTGTTGCTTTTTTTTGTTCGGGATCATCTGCTGGCCGCCCAACATATACTGGCCCATCCCATTTCCCATATCTGATTTTTTCCAGTAGGACGGATTATAAGGAACCATCCACAGGCCGGTGGAGAATTCCGGCGGCATCCAGCTTTTGGCTCCTTTGACGGCTTCATCCATGGAACGGATCTCCTGGTTGTACATTTTAACCACAGGATGCGAAACGGTGATACTGTCAATGACAGCAGCCAGCTTCAGGGTCTGCGCCCGGCCGGTACCAACCAACAGCAGCGCAAACAATACGAGGTATGTTTTATTCTGTAACATCGATCAATTCAATTTTACCTTTACGTTTTAGTTCTCTTTCTTTGATGATCTCGAAGACCACCGGCGTGATCAGCAATACATAAATGGTAGAACTGATGGTTCCGCCGATCAATGGTATGGTAATGGGTCGCATAATATCGCTACCCACGCCGGTTGACCATAAAATGGGGATCAGTCCGAACAGGCCCACCGATACCGTCATCAGTTTAGGTCTTAATCTCTTCACCGAACCTTCCACCACAAATTCACGTATGATGGCCGGCGTCAGCGTTGCCCGTGAGTTACCATATTTTGCCACCATGTTCTGCATGGCTTCGTTCAGGTAGATCGTCATCAGCATGGCCGTTTCTATGGCCATACCGAACAGCGCAATGAAACCCACTGCCACAGCCACCGATAAATTCACCCCGTAGTGATATACCATGAACACGCCGCCAATCAGGGCAAACGGAACTGTGATCATGGTAACTATGGCTTCTTTGATGGAATGATAGGTGAAGTACAGGACCATAAAAATGATGAGGATCACGATCGGCATGATCAGTGTGAGTGTCCGGTTGGCGCGGATCTGGTTTTCCCATTGTCCGCTCCACTCCAGAAAATACCCCTTGGGTAGTTTGATCATCATCTGGTTCAGCTTTTCCTGTGCTTCGTTAACCGTACTGCCCAGGTCACGCTCACGCACATTGAAGAGGACCGTTCCACGCAGCAATGCGTTCTCCGAATTGATCATGGGCGGACCATCGCTCAACCGGATATCTGCAACAGCCTCCAGTGGAACGGGACCAAAATTCATGGTCTGCACCGGCAAGCGTTTCAACGCCTGCATATTGTTCCTGAAATCCTGTCCATAGCGGGCATTCACAGAAAATCGCTGACGGCCTTCAATAGTGGTAGTAAGTTTCATGCCACCCAGTGCACTTTCCACTACGGTGTTCACATCATCCACACTCAGACCATACCTGCCGATCTCTTCACGTCTGACCACAACATCAATGTATTTACCACCGGTAATAGGTTCTACATAGAGGTCTTTTACACCGTCAATTCCTTCGAGGTGTTTTTTGATGGTCTGTGCAAATACATAAATACTGTCGAGATTCTGTCCATACACTTTCAGGCCCACATCGGTACGGATACCGGTTGAGAGCATGTTGATGCGGTTAATGATGGGTTGCGTCCATCCATTGGTCACACCCGGTATCTGCATCTTGGCATTGAGTTCATTGATGATATCGTCTTTGGTGAGCCCCTTGCGCCATTCATGCCTTGGTTTCAGCAGGATGATGGTCTCGATCATACTCACCGGCGAATTATCCGTTGCCGTATTGGCCCGGCCTGCTTTGCCCAGCACATGTGCTACTTCGGGAACAGAGCTGATCAGTTTATCCTGCACCTGCAACAAACGTTTGGCTTCGGCGTTGGAAACATCCGGCAGGGTGACCGGCATGAACAGGATGGAACCTTCATCCAGCGGAGGCATGAACTCAGATCCCATTCTGGTCATCATGACCACTCCCGCCGCTAAAGCCACCAGGTTCACCGCCAGAACGGTCTTGCGCCAGCGCAGGCACCATTGCAGTATCGGCATGTATATCCGCTCCAATGTACGTGTGATGGGATTGAAGGATTCCGGCTTCAGGTTCCCTTTCAGAAAATAGGAGATCAGCACCGGCGTCAAAGTGATGGCCAGGAAAGCATCTACCAGCAGGATGAACGTTTTTGTCCAGGCCAGCGGATGAAACATCTTGCCCTCCATTCCTGTCAAAAGGAATACCGGCAGGAAAGATGCGATCACTATGATCGTTGAATAGAACACACCCGGCCCTACCTGTTTCGAAGACCTTTCGATGATCTCCATTTTTTCCTCAGGGCTCAGGGGGTCTTTATTTTTTTTGAACCAGTTTGTCATGAGTTTACATTATTTGATGACTGCCTTTTTGCTACCTGTGCTTCACTGATGTGTCGATAGGCGTTCTCTACCATCACAATCCCATCATCCACCACCACACCAATGGCCAGTGCGATACCGGTGAGTGACATGATATTGGATGAAATGCCAAAAGCCTGCAGCAGAATAAAGCCCACCGCTACGGAAATAGGAAGTTGAATCAGGATGATGAGTGCACTGCGCCAGTGGAAGAGGAAGATGATCACGATCAGCGATACCGCGATCATCTCTTCGATCAGGGTGCCTTTTACCGACTCAACGGCTTCTTCTATCAGCGTGCTTCTGTCGTAAGAGGTTTTCAACGTTACACCCTCGGGCAAACCTTTCTCCAGTTCCTTGATCTTGGCTTTTACAGATCTGATCACCCGGTCGGCATTCTCGTTGTAGCGCATCACCACGATGCCACCTACCACTTCTCCTTTCCCGTCCATATCAAAAATGCCGAGACGCAGGTCACCGCCCATCTGTACGGAACCTACATCCCTTACCCGAACCGGGATACCATTGTAATTACCCAATGCAATGTTCTCGATGTCCTCCTTGTTCTTGATATATCCCAGACCCCGGATGATATATGCCATATCGGCCATCTCGAATTTTCTGCCCCCCACATCGTTGTTGTTGGCTTTCACCTTGTTCATCACATCCATGAGGGAGATATTGTAGTACTGCAGTTTCACCGGGTCTATCACCAGCTGGTACTGCTTCTCAAAACCGCCGAACGATGCCACTTCGGCCACACCCGGCACTGTCTGCAGGGCGAATTTGATGTACCAGTCCTGCAGGGCGCGCTGTTCACCCAGGTCCATCTTGGGCGCATCCAGGTGATACCAGTAGATATGTCCCACACCGGTACCATCGGGCCCCAGCGTGGGTGTAACTCCCTGCGGCAGCAGGCGCTGGGCAAAATTCAGTCGCTCCAGCACACGTGTACGGGCCCAGTAGATATCAACATTGTCTTCGAAGATCACATACACAAAACTCATCCCGAACATTGATGAGCCACGGATGTTCCTGATCTTGGGTATACCCTGCAGGTTGCTCACCAGCGGGTAAGTGACCTGGTCTTCAATCACCTGCGGACTGCGACCCATCCATTCGGTGAACACGATCACCTGGTTTTCACTGAGGTCGGGTATGGCATCGATCGGATTCTGTTTCACAGAATACAGGCCCCAGGCAAACATACCCGCTGCTGCCAGCAGCACGATCAGCCGGTTGCGTAAGGCCAGTACGATTAATTTTTGAACCATGACGGTAATTTTCCGGTTTCCAATAACGGGGTATTATCCCTTTTTCTCTTTCAAAGCCATGCCACATTTGGAACATTTACCAGGTTTATCACTGGTCACATCTGCGTGCATGGGACATACATACGTTGCGGCGCTTGTTTTTTTGTTCTCTTTCAGGTTCATGCCGCATTTGGAACATTTACCGGGCTTATCACTGGTCACATCTGCATGCATAGGGCATGAATAAGCTGCTTCTTTTTTATTTTCCGTCAGGTTCATGCCACATTTGGAACATCTGGCAGGTTTATCGCTGGTGATATCCGCATGCATGGGGCAGCTGTATTTTTTGCCGTCCTGTGCAAATACGGTTACAGAAAGGATGGTAAAAGCTGCCATCAACAGCAGTTTGAACTTTTTCATTGTTTTGATTTTATGGGTGATGAATGAATACAGGAACGTTGGGGCCCTAGAAATGCCCAAAGCCCGGCAAATGTTTGCCCGGCTGCTCAGAAGGATACGATATTAAATACGGAAAACGCGGTTACTCAAATAAACCGCTACGCTGCTTTCAGGAGGCGCGTTACTGGTAGGGTTTTCTTCCGTAACGGAAGAAAAGCTGATGACAGGTACCTGAAATACAGAAACAGGCACAGCAGTAGCTACCAGCTGCATGGATTGGTAAACAGACTCGGCTGTTTTCTGGTCGATGGTTGATTTGACCAGTTTCTGCTCGTCTTTACAGCACCCTTTTTTGTTTTTCTTTTCGGTCTTGGCCATGCCGCATTTGCCGCAGGCTTTGCCTTTCTGCTCTGTCAGCTCCCAGCCATAAGCCTTGCCCATACAGTAATGCATGTGCATGGTGACCCCGGCACTGGCGCCGAGATGTACGAAGGCTAATATGAGGACAAACAGCTTTTTCATGTAGATGAACCCGACAAAAGTAGCAGTAAAATAGAATAATTTTTCTTAAAATTCCGGACAAATGGTAGAAAGAGCCTGTTTTTCAGGTAGAAATTGCTGGATAAATGTTTATTTGGCCAGTCCTTTTCCTACAATACCTCCACTTACTTCCAATGTAGTGCCATGTACCGCTTCGTTCTCGATGATAAACCGGACCGTGCTCACGATCTCGTCGGTCTTTACCAGTCTGCCCAGGGGTATGTCCGCAATAATCCGGTTCAGGATCTCGGGTTGGATCGAAGTGAGCATCGGTGTTTCAACATAACCCGGCGCGATGGCAGCTATACGAATATGGGTAATGCCTCTTGCATGAAACTCTCCGGCGATGATCTTGGGCCAGAGTGCGATAGCTGCTTTGGTGGAAGCATAATTGAGCTGCCCCAACTCCCCGCTCTTGTTGATGGACGAGATCGGGATCAGCACACCTGGCCAGCGATGATCGGTCATCTGTACGGCTGCCTCCCGTAAAGTGAGGAACACCCCCGTGAGGTTCACATCTATCACCTGTTGCCACTGTTCAGTGGTCATGAATTTTTTTACTTTACCCGTTTCCTTATCCGGTGTGATCAAAAATGCATCCCTGATGATGCCTGCACAGGCCAATACAATATTCACTGACCCAAAACTATCCGCTGCAAACTGCATCAGGTCCCGCACAGATGTTTCGTCCGTAACATTACAGACCTTGTACTCTGCGCGGTTACCGGCAGCTGTTATGGTGTCTTTTACTGATTGCAATTTCGCAGCGTCTCTGTCTGCCAAGACCACTTTTGCGCCCATCGCTGCCAGCGCTATGGCAACCGCTTCACCGATACCGCTGGCCGCTCCCGTGATCACAGCTACTGAATTTTCTATTTTCATGTTTTATTTATTTAGAAAGAAAACCGGTTATCGCGGTCACTATTTGCCTGGCGCCTTCCCCATACAACATGGTCTGATGGTTGCCGGCCACCTGCACATACCTGCAATCTTCCATCATATTTACGGTTTCCATGGCCAACTCCTGGGGCAGAAGGGCGGCATCCTGGATATAGATACCCGGAGCATTGATGAGCAAACTGGGTTTCCGATTGTCTCTGATCAGCTCGGGCCAGGGCTCTCCCAGGCTTCCTTTCAGCACAGCTTCCATCATGTGTTCGGGCTTACTTACCGGTATAACCGTTCCGTCAGGATAGGTGTTGATATCTGCCTGGTAATATGTCAGCATCTGCTCATCCCAGAAAGTAAGATAAGGCGCCTGTTTCACTTTTTCCAGATAAGCTTCGAATGACGCAAATTGTTGACCCAGTCTACCCAAGGCCGGCCCCAGCATTTCTTTTGTGTTTGGATGCATCCGTGCCGCAGCATCCATAAGGATCAATTTCTCTACATAGTCCGGGAAATGAGCGGCCAGGTATAAACCCAGAAAAGCGCCAAAAGAATGCCCGCAGATCACAGCCGGTTTTACCTGCAACATATCCAGTAAGGCAACAATATCGGCCGCATGCTCTTTCATGGTATAACCGATAGCGGGCTGATCGCTTTTCCCCCTTCCCCTAAGATCAACAGAAATGGTCCTGAACCTCTCGCTCAACCCGGCATGCATCAGCCCGTCAAAAGCATGCGCATTGGCGGTGAGGCCGTGTAACATCAACAGCAGAGGACCTTCACCCTCGTTATCCAGGTAATGAAGATGAATACTGCCGGTGTCCATGAATTTACTTTCGGTTTTCATACTGCTCTTTCAGTTCACGTTTTAACACTTTACCGGCTACATTGCGCGGCAGTTCTCTGACAATCATGATATCATGGATTTTCTGAAAGCGCGCATCAATATGATCGTTCACCCACGTTTTGATTGATGTTGCTTCTGCTTCACCAGTATTTACCACTACTGCTGCCACCGGTGTTTCTCCCCACTCGCAATGAGCCACTCCAAAAACCGCTACATCTGTTACCGCCGGGTGTTTGATGACAACTTCCTCGATATCCGCCGGATATACATTCACGCCTCCTGAAATGATCAGGTCTTTTTTTCGACCGGTGAGAAACAGGAACCCATCCTCATCCACATAACCCAGGTCCCCGGTGTATAGCCATCCGTTTCGAAGGGTCTCACGCGTCTGGATCTCATTTTTATAATAGCCATCCATCAGCAACGGCCCCTTACCAACGATCTCGCCGATCACCCCTGCCGGCTGGGCCTCGCCACTATCATTACATATCTTCATCTCCATAAAAGAAGGCGCATAACCCACACTACCTGTTTTTCGTGCGGCATCGGTTTTATCGAGGATGGTCATAAAACCTTCGGTTAATCCGTACAACTCATAGAATACACCAGGTATGCGTTTATTCAGTTCCTGTTTATGCTCCAACAATAAAGGTGCCCCAACAGAAAGTATGTATTCGATGGATGGAAGTGATTGGCTACTGAACTGTGGCTGCTGCAGACAGGCAATGATCTGAGAAGGAACCAGGATGGTATGCGTAACAGATTCTTTACTGATAGCTGTTATCACCTGCTGTGGATCAAAGTGGTCCTGCAGCACATAGGTACAACCCAGGAACATGGCCGGCATCAGCGTTAAAAAAGAGCCGTTAAAGATGATCGAACCAGAATGCATCACCACACTCTCTGGTGTCATCCGGTAGCTGTTAGCAAACAGCGAACCATACAGTGCACGAACTGCATGCGAGATAACGATACCTTTGGGCAGGCCGGTGGTACCGCTGCTGTAAATAATATTATAAGGATCAGACCCTGTTACGGGTTTCACTTCTGGTTCTGTAACCGGATGCTTCGCTTTTTGTGCGTGATAAGACCGATAACCGATCATATCGGATGTATTAATCAGCCAGAAATTACCTATCGGCACATTGGTCAGAGCTTCTCTCACTGCTGTTACATATTGGGCTGTTTCTTTATCGGTAATCACCAGTTTTGCATCGGCATTATCAATCAGGTTGGCAAGACCAGATCCGCGCAGTAAAGGACTGAGTGGTACGGCTACGGCTCCCATTTTGGCACAGGCCCAGTAAATTTCCCATAATTCAATGCTATTGGATAAAACGGTGGCCACCTTATCTCCTTTACACACACCAGATTGCTGTAAAGCATGCACAAGTTGGTTCACATTGGCATTCAGTTCAGCAAATGTTTGCCGCTGGCTACCGCACACAATTGCCGTTTTATGTGCTTTGTATTTCGCATGGCGGGTAAGCCAGTGTTGTATCGTTAGGTCGTCGCTGTACATGTCTCTCGCTTTTAACAAATAAGGTGGCACCCATGCGGGCACCACCTGTCATTCTATCATTACAAGCTATTTTTTCTTGTTCGGGATATGCGCTTTCAGTTCAACAGAAAACAAACGTCCGATGGAAGGTGAGCCCACAAATTCCTTTTGCGTAACGTTGAACAGGTTACTGACACCTGTACCAAGGCTTAACTCATTATTTAGTTTTATCCCTGTACTGATATCTATAGAAGTAAAGCCACCCAACGCACCCCAGTCAAAATTCTTCACGTAATTTCTCGGTGTATTGGTCAATGGGTTAATACCACCATATACCACACCTCTTTTACCAGCTCCAGCTTTGGTACCTATCTGGTTTCCGCTGTAGAGATCATACTCTCCCACCCAGCGCAGAGATATATTGAGGAACATTTTACCCTTGGCAATGTTCTGGAAGCTGAGGGTCGATGAGAACCGGTTAGCTGCAGTATTTAGGCTTTTTTCTTCCAGCGACACATAGCCGTCTTTATTGGCATCGTTCTTAATATTGTCTTCTGTGATATCGCTGCCAAACCAGGAATATTTCATGGCAAGGCTGATATCATCCGTGAAATAATAATTAACCCCCATATCAATACCATAAGAAGCCACTTCACCATAATTGAAATAGGTTGAAAAAGCTGCTCCCGAAAGAACACCTGTACCGTTTACGGTTCCGGGCAACAGTAATCCCGCAGTTGGGATACCGATGCTGCCTACACTTAACGCACGGCCACCCACTGTAATCGCAGGGCTCAGGAAATTGAGGGTCTTACCATAATATCCGTTGATGTCGATGTATAATTTTTTACCGATGGTCCCTTTATAACCCAGCTCCCAGGTACTGATCTGTTCCGGTTTCAAGGGTACCGTGGTAGCTACAGCGGTTGCATCATTGACATTGGCTCCGTTGGGGATATATTTCACACCATCGCCATTTCCGAATACCAGGCCAAACACGCTGGCACGCTGGAACAGGATGATCGGTGCGGCAAATGCCTTACCCCAGGTTAGACGAATGCTTCCGCCCGGTACACCTTTTACCAGCGCTAGTTTGGGAGAGAACATATTCTTAAACAGACTGTGATGGTCCAGTCTCGCGGCAGCTACCAGTTTAAAATCCGCCGGTAGTGTTTTTTCCAGCTGCAGTGCACCGCCATATTGTGTTACTGATACTTTCTGGGTAGCATCGGCCAGGCTGGTTCCGTAGGTTTTGGGATCATCTTTCTGGTAAGAGGCACTCACTACCATATTCAGACCTGCAGCAGAAAAATTAGTATTGTATTGTGCCTCTGCATTCAAACGTTTGGATTCTTCTTTGAACATATTTCCCAATCTTGTTGCAAAAGCTTCTGCCTGGTCAGGGTAGAGCTGGCCCACCGAAGCATACAAAGGACTGGTGGGATCTGTGATGGTACTATGCGTTCGGTTCCAGTAATCACGGGTATATCCGGGTATACCATACGAGGTTCCTACATTGGTCCAGGTTTCGTATACCTGTGCAAAAAAACGGGGGCTAACATAACGTAACTGCAGGTAAGAGAATTTCCAGTCGCGGATCTGGTTACGGCCCGTATTGTTCACACTTAAAAAATTATTGGTGCTTCCTCCATAAGAAGCGATCAGGTCTGCTTTCGATGATACAGCATAATACAGTTCAGCCGTACCGCGCACATGTTTGAACTGGTAACTGGGTATCCTTTCAGGAATGGCCAGCGCGGGACCATACACTGAACCTCCGGCATAGATGCTATCATGAAATTCAAAATCCTTTCCGGTGGTGTACTCACCGGTAAATTTATAGGCCCATTGCTGGTTAACCTTATTGGCAGTACGGAACCGGGTTGTAAAAACCTCCTGGTTACCAGCACCGATCGCAATATCGGTTCCCTGGTATCTGCGGGGATCTTTGGTAATGGTGTTCGCAATACCGTTATGTGCGTTGGGACCATACAAGGCCGAGTTGGGGCCCAATACGATCTCTATCCGTTCCACGTCTTCCTTGATCACCGTGTTCATGATACCGGATGGCAGACCACTTCCACCAGCCATCATGCTGTTACGTCCATCGGTCATCTGCAGGATCTTTGCATTGAACGCATTATTGAAACCCCTTGCGTTAAAACCAACTCCCGTCACACCGGTTCTGATAAACTCAACCCCCTGTATCTTGGAAGCCAGTTCACCGATATTAAACGAAGAGGTCTGTGCAAGGTCGCGCGATGTAATCACGCTGATAGTCGCCGGAGCACGTGTTATCTTTTCGGGGCGTTTTGAAGCACTCACTACCACTTCATCACCCTTTCCGGACGTAGCTGTAAGGCCTATGGTAAGGTTAGCACCCGCATCGGCCGTTTTTTCGGCATCTGCATACCCTACATAAGAGAACACCAGTGTTACTTTACCCGCTTTAGATAAGGCAAGTGAGAAATTTCCTTCATCATCGGTATAGGTGCCTGCACCAGTGGATTTCACCATTACACTGGCGCCGGCCAGTGCCTGACCTGTTTTCCCGTCGGTTACCCGTCCGCTGATCTTAATGCCCTGGGCCATCAAAGCAGCCTGCACCAACAGCAAACATAAGAGTACTGGCAATCGTTTCATGTTATTGATTTTTGGGTTGTAGAATGTTTATAGTGGTTTGGTATTCTTTAAAAATTTTATCGCTGCGTCATTCACCGCTTCCGGTTTTTCATACTGCAGAAGGTGTCCCGCCCCAGGTATTAACTGTATCGTAGCCCCGGGGATTTGCTTGGCCACTCCTGCTACGTCTTTAACGGTCAGGGAAGGATGTAACAGCTTGTTGGGTATCAGGCCGTCCTGTTCTCCGAATAAAACAAGAACAGGTTGGGTCAACTCTTTCAGCCTGTCTTTTACCGGCCGGTACAACATACCTTTTATCCCCATTGGTATCTGGCGGCAGTAGCCTTTAAAACCCGGACATTGCTTCAGCGCAATTCTTTCCTGTATCAGTTGTTGTGCCTGCTCCGGCATGCTGAAAAAATTTGACTGGTAACTTTTCAGGATAGTGGCATTATCCTGATTCTCGTAAAAATCGGCAGTGGCATAGGTCATAAGCAGGTTGGCTTCTGCATCGGTGAATGTTTCCAATCCTGCCGGTGCTATCAGTACCAGTTTCTCCACCAGTAATGGGTGTTTCAGCGCCAGTATCATGGCCACCTGCCCTCCCATTGAATGTCCCATAACCACAGCAGTGGGGATCGACAGTTTTTTCAAAACTGCTGCCACGGTTTCCGCATAAAAGTCCAGTTGGGTAGCAGCTTCCGTTCTGTTAACGGGGTCGCTGTTTCCGTAGCCCGGAAGATCTATGGCGATACAGCGGTAGTCCCCCGAAAGTTGTTCCATGTTTCTTTTCCAGTGAGATGCATTACCTCCCAGGCCATGAATCAACACCAGGGCCTTCCCTTTTCCTGCTTCCACATAATTAACCAGGGTGGAATCCAGCTGTATTTTTTTGCTTTCAAAACCATATGCAGGTATGCATTGTGCAAACGGTTTTGCTACGATAAATAAGAGTAATATGGTGATGATCGTCTTTTTCATGCTTCTGCAACCGGTTTGATTTCGGTTTTCCGTGCATAATATAAAACAAGACCCACTATCAGCGAACAAAGAATGGCAATAGCGGCTGCTACCCCCGGATTACGGGTACCACTTTGCATATAGGGTGTTAATCTTCCATAATACACTGAAAAATGAACCGTTACTGCAGTAATACTGGCAGCAATGGCTGCGGTGCGCGGCACATCTTTCAGGAAGATCCCAAATAAAACAGGCACAAAAGCTCCGCAGAAATATGCATATACCCCATTCTGTGCAAATATGCCTACACTGAGATCGGGCTGCAGCAGCTGTTGGTACGACATGTAGATAGCGATCAATGCCATTAATCCGATCACGATCCGGTTCATCGTCAATTCGCTCACCATGCCACCGCTAACACCGGATTGGCGGATCAGCTTATGCCCGGTAAGCGGTTTGATGATATCGGAAGTAAATGTAGTGCTCAGAGACTGGATCAATCCCTCCAGTGTGGCCATGCCTGCCGAGATCATTCCCAATACCAGGACGATAGCGATATATACCGGGAACCGGCTGACCACAAAGGTTCCCATCACACCATCCAGCGGTATCGGTTGTCCATTGAACTGAAGGTTTGGAAAAAGGATCCTCGCATAAAGACCCACAAATACCACCATGAAAAAAAGCGCTTGCGCCAGTATGGCCACAGTAAGAAATCGGTTCAGGTCTTTATCGTTTTTCAGCAGTAAAGAGCGGGTAAGGATATGTGGCTGGCAAACAATGGCCGTACCCACTACCAATTGACAGATCACCACTTCAAAAAAATCACGGAATAGTGGGCTTTGGGGATTAAAGGGTTTCGCCAGTACCGGATCTATGGCAGCCAGTTTTGCCAAAAAGCCATGTACGCCTTCCGAAAAATAATCGTATCCCGAAGTAAGCAGGATCACCGCCACCACCAATTTCAGGAAAGCTTGCACTGTATTCGTGTACACCATACTATTGGCTCCCCCAAACATCATATAGGTAAAGGTGAAAGCAACCACGCCGATCAGGGTTGGCAGTATTTCAAGATTAAGTGAGCGAGAGATCACCTGGGTTAACCCTACGCAGATCATCACGATAAATGCGATCATCAATAAAGAAAGAAAGCCGAAGAACAATGCAAAACCACTGCTCTGGTAACGAATGCCCATCCATTGTGCAATGGTACGGGCGTTCACCGACTGGCCATATTTTCGAAACCTGCGTGATAGTATTGCCAATGAAACCAGGGTTCCGATGGGCAGGAATACAGCCATGGATATGAAACCACTAACGCCATAATAGGCAACAAATCCAGGATTGATAATAAAAGTAGCGGCACTGCTCATGGAAGCGGCCAATGACAGCCCCAGGAATGAAGGAGAGAATTGCATACTGCCCAGCGCAAAATCCTTCATGTTATGCGTGCGCAAGGCGCCCCTCACAACAAAAAAGACAATAGCACCCATATAAAGCAGCAGGGCAATCCATATGGCGGATACCATGCCTGGCGTGGCAATCTGGTTCATAAGCAATCGTTACAATGAAAATATCTTCTTGTAACAAACAAATAACAGCTTACTTGCCAGTGTATGTTTTCATGGGGTAAACGATGCTTTTTACGGGGTGAACGGATTTTTCAGAGAAAAGACAAGCGGCTCATCAGTTTCTCTTTATAGGTCTTACCTACCGGGATTCGCTGACCCGCGATCACCAGGTCGTCCTCTTCTATGGCTTCTACCCTGTCGAGATTAACAATATAGGATCGGTGAACACGGATGAACCGTTGAACAGGAAATTTTTCTTCCACCGATTTAAGGCTGGTATTAAGCAGGTATCTACCCGAAGAAGTACACACAAGTGCATAGATATCCGAGGCCTCGACCCAGAGTATCTCCTTCAGCACGATCTTCTCCAGCCGGTTTTTGGTTTTCACGAAAATGCCGTCATCAATCGTAAGACCCTCTTTCAGCGGAGGGGTGGGGTCTTTTCGTTGTGCCGCATTGTGCAGCGTAATTTCGATCGTTGAATAGAGCGTTTCTGGTTTTACCGGTTTTACCAGATAGGCATATGGTTCTGTGAATTTGGCTTTTTCAATGGTGGTGGAATCTGCCAGGGCCGTAAGAAAAATAAAGGGTACCTGGCCTTGCCGCTTGATCTCACGGGCAGTATCGATACCCGACATCTCCCCGCTCAGGCCAATATCCAATAAAATGATGTCCGGTTTCAGTTCCGGTATCTTTTTCAGGGCATCTTCTCCCGCATCAAAGCTACCTACCACCTCAAAGCCCAGATCGTTCAGCGAAAGTGTGATTTCTTTGGCAATGATCCAATCATCTTCCACTAATAAAATTTTTATTCCTCCCATTGCCTAAATTTACTTGAAATAAGTTTTCCTGAAACAAAGCCTGTTCATATTCCTTTTCTGCTGCCAGCTATTCCCGTTGTTTGCCCAAACCGATACGGTTTCTTTTAACGGGGGACCGATCACCATCAGCCACGACAGCCTGCAATGGCAAAAAATCAGCACGAACAGTGACACCTATTATACAACAGGATTCATATTAAGGAATTCCGCTACATACGACCAGGACCTGGTGCTGGGGTTCCCCAAAAGCGGGGTCATCGCTGTAACCATCGACAATGGTCTGGTAAAACAACAGCTGTTTACAGGATCCATGTTACCCTTACACCAGCGAAGTCACCCGAGCAACAGCAATGTGGTCAGGTTCATCCTCCCACGCGATGCGGTATTCAGGATCTCCATCCGCAACAGCCCCATATACAGCATCTATCAGCCAAAAAAAACAGACCTCAGACTCCAACCTACCACTGGTTTTGAACAACAGGATACGCGAAGACTTTTCTGGCAAGGTATTTTCCTGGGCACTATCCTGGTAATGGCTTTGTACAACCTGTTCATTTTTTACGGGGTGAGGGATGTAAGTTATCTCTATTATGTATTAAGCATTGCCGGGCTTGGCCTTTATCTGGCTTTTTATTACGGTTTTGGTATTGAATACCTCTGGCCTAGTTTACCTCGCTGGGATACTTTCTGTTATACCATTATAGTTCCCTTTACCAACCTGGCACGACTACTGTTTACCAAAAGTTACCTACGTACAGATATTTTGATGCCGCGGTTGAACCGAATCATTCATATACTGGTCATTGCCTGTGGTTTACTGATGGTAACTGGTATGGCCACATTCATCACTGATATCGATTTTCTAAACTCGCTGATCACTGTAGTTGGCCTGGTAGGAACACTGGTGTTGGTACTGATGCTGGTAGCAGGGTTGGTAGCATATTATACGGATCGCTATGAGCCTGCCAAATATTTCATTACGGCCAATGCCCTCCTGGTGATCGGTGCCATCCTTTTTATCCTGCGCGAAATGGGTTGGTTGGAAGACAATTTTTACACCCGTTATTTTGTACAGATCGGCTTTGTAATACAGGTCATCGTCTTTGCCCTGGGTCTGGCCAGCCGCTATAACCAGACACGCCTGGAACTAACACAGCAGAGGATTGAGAAAGAAAGGATGGCACTGGAAACAGAACGGGAGAAAAAACAATTGATTGAACAGCAGAAACAAGAATTACAGATTCAGGTAGAGCAACAAACCCAGGATCTGAAACAACAGAATATCACGCTGGAAGCAACCATTCATGAACTGGAAGATTCCAAGAACAAGCTGTCGCAACTGAATAGCGTAAAAGACAAGCTTTTCTCCATTATTTCACACGACCTGCGCAATCCGCTGGCCACCATGCAGTCATTCCTTAAGCTGATTACCCAGCACCATGAGAAGTTGAATGAGGAAGAAAAAAAGAAACTGGTAAAAGAAGCGCAGGGATCTCTTGATTACCTGAATGAGCTACTTTACAACCTGCTGCAATGGAGTAAAAGCCAGATGCATTTGTTAGAGTTCAAACCAGAGCAACTACCCGCCAAAACCGTAATTGAAAAGAATGTACGCCTGCTTTATCTCCAGGCTCACATGAAGCAGGTACAAATTCACACGCATCTGGATGAGGGGTTGCTGTTGTTTGCAGACAGGGAAATGCTTGACTTCATCATCCGCAATTTGCTTAGTAATGCCATCAAGTTCAGTCATAAGAACAGTACCATAGAAATAGTGGTCAAGTCCATACCCGCTGCTATAGAAATACAAGTGATAGATGAAGGTGTTGGTATGAGTGAAGAGACCAAACAACAATTGTTACAGGCAAGTTTAAGTAATTCAAGACGCGGTACCGCTAAGGAACGCGGTACCGGGCTCGGGCTCCTGATCTGTAAAGAATTCATTGCCCGTCACAACGGGGAACTGGTTATTGAACAGCGCAATGGTAAGGGAAGTGTTTTTAAGGTGATCCTGCCCGTCTGGTTTTCACAGATATGAGGAAAATCATCTTTTGTACAGGCAGCAAATTTTAAATTGCCTGCAGCCACATGCGTTATTACCCCCATGATGGTAACCTTGTATGAATGATACTGTTGTTTCGCTTTCGAAAAGACATGCATTTTCGGCCCACACCATTCTGTACTGGCGCATCATTCAAGTACTGGTATGGCTGATAGGCGCCGCTATGTTGTTAAGCCTTTTTCTAAGACCCAGGCTCGGTTTACTGGTCTTTTGGAATATCCTGATCCCGGTGGCACCCGCTTTGTTTGTTTTGGCAACCGGCATCTGGCGCAATGTTTGTCCGCTGGCCATTACCAATCTGTTACCCAGGCATTGGGGACTCTCGCAAAGAAAGAAACTCAGCGCCAGACAGTTGGGCATGCTGAACCTGGCCAGTGTGCTGCTGCTATTCAGTATTGTACCGCTGCGTCACGCTGTTTTTAATACCAATGGCGTTGCCACCGGTCTGCTGATCATTTCACTGGCTTTTATGGGTGTGGTACTTGGTTTCTTCTACGAATGGAAAAGTGCATGGTGCTCCGGTCTTTGTCCGGTTCATCCGGTTGAGAAACTGTATGGCAGCAATGTTGCCTTCAGTGTTCCCAATGCACACTGCGATAAATGCATGAACTGCGTGGTACCCTGCCCGGATTCTACTCCGAATATTCATCCGTCGGCCTCTGTAAAGACCATTTACCATAAACTCAGCGGCTGGCTCATTGTGGGAGGACTTCCCGGTTTTATCTGGGGTTGGTTCCATGTTCCGGATAACCGGTACATCGCGGGTATCAATGCGTTTCCGGGCGTGTATGAAATGCCGTTGATGGGCATGCTGCTCACCCTGTCGATCTATGCGATCTTTGTAGAACTGATCATCCCTGGTCATGAAAGAAAACTCAGTGGCCTGTTTGCAGCGGCCGGGGTTTCCTGTTATTACTGGTACCGCATACCCGCTTTACTGGGCATGGGCAGTTTTGAAGAAGATGGTGTACTGATCGATCTCAGCCATTCTGTTCCTTTCTGGATAGTGCGCGGTATTACCGTTGCGGCAGCCCTGTTCTTCTTTTACTGGCTGTTGATCCGTCCTTCCAACAAACACAGCTGGGCCATCCGGCCACCCTATGCCAGTAAGACCTTGAAATAAAACCGCGCCTTTGCGTCATTGCGGGAACATATACTCGCAAAGGCACAAAGACGCGGGTTCTGCAGCATCCGTGTTTGCCCGAATCCGGGTACTACCTCATACAAAGCACGAGAGCCGGAAACTATTCCGGCCCCCATGTTGATACCCGGCGAATCTCACTTACGCCTTTACTTTTCCATACATAACGGCTGCCTGTGCTGCTGCCAGTCGCGCAATAGGTACGCGGAATGGTGAGCAACTAACATAGTTCATACCGATACGATGGCAGAATTTAACACTTTCCGGATCGCCACCATGTTCTCCACAGATACCCACTTTCAATTTGGGTTTGGTTTTCCGTCCGCGCTCTGTTCCGTCTTTGATCAGTTCTCCTACACCGTCCTGGTCAATGGTCTGGAAAGGATCGTCCAGCAAAATTTTCTGGTCCATATAGTTGGGTAAGAATCCGCCCACATCATCCCGGCTGAATCCAAAACTCATCTGGGTAAGGTCATTGGTACCAAAGCTGAAGAAGTCGGCTTCGATCGCCATCTTATCAGCCATCAGTGCAGCCCTTGGTATTTCTATCATGGTACCATAGAGGTACGGGATGGTTTTCACTTTCAGTTTCTCACATACTTCTTTGTATACCCTGTCAACGATGGCTTTCTGGTGTGTCAGCTCGTTCACGGTGCAGGTAACCGGCACCATGATCTCAGGAAAGGCTTTCTTACCCGCTTTCACCAGCTCTGCTGTTGCCTCGAGTATGGCACGTATCTGCATTTCGGTGATCTCGGGATAACTAACACCCAAACGTACACCGCGGTGGCCCAGCATCGGGTTGTTCTCGTGTAAGGCCAATACCCTTCTGCGTAAAACACTCATGCTGATACCCAGCTCCTTGCTCAGCTGTTGCAGTTTCTCTACATCATGTGGCACGAACTCATGCAGTGGCGGATCCAGTAAACGGATGGTCACCGGGTTGCCCTTCATCACCTGCATGGTGTCTTTGATATCTTTTTTCACGAACACGAACAACTCATTCAGCGCTTTTCTTCTCTCAGGTTCTGTCTTGCTCATGATCATCTTACGCAACAGGAACAGGGGCTGCTCACTGCCCTCTCCATAGAACATGTGTTCTGTCCTGAACAGGCCAATACCCTCTGCACCAAATGCCATGGCCTGTGCCGCATCCTGTGGTGTTTCTGCATTGGTACGCACACCCATCAGTTTGGTCTTGTCCACCAATGCCATCAGATTCTGGTAGGCTTTGTTCTTGTTCAGGTCTATTGCCACAAGTGGTATACCTCCTTCATATACCAGTCCCTTGGTTCCGTTCAGGGTGATCACATCACCTTCTTTCACTACGGTACCGTTTTTGGCTTTGAAGGTTTTGGTGTCCGCATGTATTTCAATGTCGTTACATCCTACGATACAGCATTTACCCCAGCCACGTGCAACCAGTGCAGCGTGAGAGGTCATACCACCCTTGGTTGTCAGGATCGCCTGCGATTTGTGCATACCATCCACATCTTCGGGTGAGGTCTCTTCACGAACAAGGATCACTTTCTCTCCCTTGCGTGCCCACTCTACCGCTTCTGCAGAGGAGAACACCACTCGGCCCTGTGCACCACCCGGACCTGCAGGCAGGCCTTTGGCGATGGGTTTGGTGACCGCTTCCACTTTGGGGTCAAGCATGGGCAGCAGCAGCTCTACCAGTTGGTTGGGAGCTACCCGCATGATGGCTGTTTTGATATCGATCAGTTTCTCACTGTACATTTCTGTGGCCATGCGCACGGCAGCAACACCATTCCGTTTACCTACGCGGCACTGCAGCATGTAGAGTTTACCTTTTTCAATGGTGAACTCAATGTCCTGCATATCCTTATAGTGTTTCTCCAGGCGCTGCTGGTACTGATCCAGTTCTTTGTACAGCTTAGGCATCAGTTTTTCCAGCGTATCGAGATTGCGGCTATGGTCGTTCTTGGAATAGGCATTGATGGGTGCGGGTGTTCTGATACCTGCCACTACATCCTCGCCCTGTGCGTTCACCAGGTATTCACCATAGAATTTGTTTTCGCCCGTTCCGGGATTACGGGTAAACGCCACACCGGTGGCGCTATCGTTACCCATATTACCAAATACCATTGCCTGTACGTTCACTGCGGTTCCCCACTCATCCGGAATTTTTTCGATGCGGCGGTACTCAATGGCCCGTTTACCGTTCCAGCTGCCGAACACACCACCGATACCACCCCAAAGCTGTTCCAGGGGATCTTCGGGGAAGGGTTTGCCCAACACTTTTTTCACGGTTGCCTTAAAATCCTTCACCAGTGCCTTCAGTTCCGGAACGGTAAGATCCGTATCGGAAGTATAGCCCTGCTTGTGTTTGATGGACTCCAGTTTTTCATCCAGCACTTTGCGGATACCTTTTCCGTTCTTGGGTTCAATACCGCTGGCTTTTTCCATCACCACATCGGCATACATCATCACCAGCCTTCTGTAAGCGTCATATGCAAAACGCTCATCACCTGATTGTTTGATCAGGCCCTGGATCGTTGTATCATTCAAACCGATATCCAGTACCGTATCCATCATACCCGGCATACTGCGACGGGCACCGGAACGTACAGAAAGCAAGAGCGGATTATCAGGATCCCCGAATTTCTTACCGGTTATTTTTTCAATAGAAGCCAGTGCAGCACTCACCTGTGCCTGCAACACGGACGGATACGTGCGTTTATGGTCGTAATAATAGGTACACACTTCCGTAGAAATGGTAAATCCCGGAGGCACGGGCAATTTCAGTTTGGGATGGCCCGCCATTTCGGCCAGGTTTGCTCCCTTACCACCCAATAAATTCTTCATGGATTCATTTCCGTCGGCCTTGCCGGCGCCAAAAAAATAGACGTATTTCTTTGTGGTACGCTTCTTTGTCATATAGTACATTTTAATGGTCTAAAATTAGACAGGTATCCTGCGCCGGGTTATGACAATTGTCATGCTGTAAACTGTATTTTATCAGGTTGCGACCAGGCCAACACCTCATTTTCAGGGCAAAATGGGCCTGTTACGATTTTGTACTATAATAAGTGTGAGGATCGCCGTCAATCCAGTCTTTTCAATCCCAGACCAGGTTGTTGCAGGGTATGGAGATAACCTTCTTTCAGCATAAAACCTCCGCTGACCAGGTCTTTACTCAGGTCAAAACTGCCATCGAGATCGATGTAACGGGTATGTGGACAGGAATACGCCACATGCAGTGCCGCACTGATGCTTACGATACTTTCATCATTACAGCCCCAGAACAAACCGATGGCCGCCGGCTCGGCAATGGTAGCGATATTGCGGGCGCCGAGTATACCACCGCATTTCATCAGTTTGATATTGAATACACCAAAGGGCTGTGGCAGTTGTGCCAGACGGATCGCCGTAGCTGCATCCAGCAGGCTCTCATCCGCCACCAGCTGTTTTCTGTCAGTATCGAGAAATGCCAACAATGCGGCTTCCTGGCCGGAAGGCAGGGGTTGTTCTATCAGTTCCAATGCCAATGAGCGGGTATTTCCCAGGAATTTTTTCAGGGCAGTGCTGTCGTATCCCTGGTTGGCGTCCACACGGATCTTCATTTTCTTACCAAATGCCTGATGCAATAAGGTCACTCTTTCTATGTCTGCATCCACATCCAGCCCTGTCTTGATCTTGAGGATACGGAAGCCCTGGGCATGGTACGCTTTCGCCTCTTCCAGCATTTCTTCCGCAGGTTTGATGCCGATGGTGACAGAAGTTAGCAGAGCCTGTTGCTGCTGTCCGTAAAAAGACAATACCGGGATACCTAGCCAGGTGCAGAAAGCATCGTGTAAAGCAATATCGATAGCGGCCAATGTACCCGGTAAATGCGGGAAAAGTTTATCGGCCTCCCTGATCAACTGCTGAAAACTGCGGATATCCTTCCCTTTCAGCAGGTCCAGTACCTGAACCGACTGCAGATTGGCAAAACTGAGAGCCGGTGTTTCGCCCACCACTTCTTCAAAGGGGTTGGCAGATCCGATGCCCGTCATGCCGTTCTCCAGGGTTATCTCCAGGAAAACGATCTCCGCATGCGAACAGGTATTGTAGGCAATGGTATAAGGTTTGGTAAGGGGCAGTTGCTCTATCCAGGCGCGCACCGCTGTTATCTTCATACGGTTCTTGTTTTCAGGTGTGAACGCAGAACAGGAATAATGGGTTCCACACCTTCTTCCAACGGCAGCAACACAGGTATGCCCAGTTCTTTTTCATACGCACGCTGAAAAGCAAACGCTTCCTCACGTGTACAATTCGAGGTATTCAACGCCAGCGCGATCACTTCCGATCCATACGCTTTGATCAATGCCACTTCTGAACGAACCGATGGGATCTCGCCCCACTCGGGCAGGTGTTCAAAATGGATGCGCTTGGGCGCATGCACCAGCACCACCAGCTTGGCATTGCCCGATACCAGGAACTCCGAACCACAGGGTCCGCTGGGGTTTCGCAGGGCAGACTGGCCCTCCAGCAATATCAGCTCGGCCTGTGTTTCTTTCCAGCAGCTCACAATAGCGTGTTCTATTTCACCGGAGATGAAATCGTTCAGCGTGGAATCGAAAACAAATCCATACTTACCTCCCTGCAACCAGCCGGTTTGTCCGGTATAGATCATTTCTGCATGTATGCCTTCTTTGGCACAGGCCTGGCGTATCATGCGACAGGTGGTTCTTTTACCCATGGAGCAATCGGTTCCCAGTACGGCCAGTATGGGCGCTTTCACACTGAATATTTCAGCGGTCCAGAAATGCAGGTCCTCGCGTTTTTTGGGACGTCGTATATCTGTTAAACTGACTCCATGTTCCTTGGCCAGTGCCACCAGTTCGGGTTTATCATTCAGGTAATCGTGTAATCCGTTCACAATGGAAACTCCGTTTTTGATGCAGGTGCTGATGATCTGCAGAAACAACGGTGGCAAGATACCACCAACCGTAGCCACGCCTACAATACAGTAATCGATCTTACCGGCTTTCTGCAAAGCCTCTTCTGCACTGGCGTAGATGGGCATATTCCTGTTCCGGCCATCCAGCATTTCACCGGCATCCTTGCCCGCATGCATGCTATCGATCATACCTGCGATACGGAATCGTTCGGTTCCGCGGATCAGTCCGTGTGCTGTTTTCGCATCATCTGTGTGTAACATACCCTCGGTGATGACGAGGGCGCTGGGTAAATTCCTTTCTGACATGGGTCGTCTTATTTTCTTTCTATGAACATACCCGGATAACGACGGGTACTTTGTTTGTTTTGATAGACCATTTCTCCATTCACCCACACCCGTTCAATACCATCCGATAAAGCTGCCGGGTCCTGTATGCTGGAGCGGTCTTTTACTGTGGCAGGATCCAGCAATACCAGGTCGGCAAAATAACCGGGCGCTATTTTCCCGCGGTTGGCAACTCCTATATGTTCTGCTGCGAGTAAGGTCATTTTACGGACAGCTTCTTCCATCGACAGTAATTTTTTCTCCCGCACATAATGGCCCAGCACACGGGTAAAGGAACCGAAAGCGCGTGGATGGCCGCCGATGGAGCCATCGGAACAGATATTGGTATGTTGCCAGGCCAGGAAGCTGCGCACATCTTCATCCACCATCGATTTGCCCATGATGGTTTCCACACCGGTAACACCGGGATGCTCTTTCTTATAGGCTTCTGCTTCGGCGATCAGTGAGACCAGCGTTTGCGCAGGTGTCTCATGACGCATAGCGGCGATATCAGCGATCGTTCTTCCTTTGTACTGGGGATTAGGCGCGTACCGGAACAGGATCGACTCGTTGGGATCGAACGTGTGTTCCACCGCAAAAGACGCACTCTGCAGGTTGTTGTAATCTGTTTTGGGGAACAATACTTTCAGTGTACTGTTCCAAAAATCATAAGGATAACAATCGGCTGTTATATCAATACCTTCTGCGCGTGCCTTCTCCAGGCGGGCCAGCAGGTCCTGCGCTTTGCCCCAATCATCTTTCAGCGCGATCTTGATATGCGATACCTGCACCGGCAGTTTTGCTTCGCGTCCGATCAGGATGATCTCTTCAATGGCCTGTTTCAGTTGTACGTCTTCGCTGCGGATATGGCTGGTGTAGCGCCCTCCATATTTTGCCGCGGTTTTAGCCAGTGCTACCAGCTCATCTTTCTCCGAAAAAAAAGCGCCGTCATATTCCAGGCCGGTAGAGAGGCCCAGTGACCCTTTCTGCATTTCCTGAGCGAGCAGGACGCACATTTTCTGGACCTCTTCGGAACTGGCTTTCCGATGCAACTCCTTTTCTCCCATCACTTCCTCACGCAAGGAGGTCTGCCCGGTATACGTGGCGATATTCACCGCAACCGATTGCGCTTTCAGCTGAGAACGGATGCTGTCGATGGGATGGCTTTCTCCATCCTGTCCCGCAACGATCAGCGTCACACCCTGATTCAGGGCGGCCAGCGCTTCCGGCTGAGAGCGGAAAGAACCCAGCAGGTGACTATGTGTATCGATAAAACCCGGTGTGAGCGTTCTGCCCTTACCGTCTATCAAAAGCTCGCCAGGCAAGGGTTTCAGCGAACCTACAGCAATGATCTTTTTATTCTGGATACGTACCGAAGCTTTTTGGGCTGCCGCACCTGTACCATCGATCACCCATACATTATAGATCAATTGAGAAACAGGTTTGGCCTCTTTTTCTGTTGCAGTAAGCCGCAGCATCGATACCATGAGAAAAGATAACGGTAGTAAGTATTTCATTTCCGGTGCATTGTATACGCTGAGTGCCGCGCTTAATTTTCACTAAAATAAGAAGTATATGTTCATAAATATTCACGTTTTTGCGCAAAGCATCTTTAATTTAGGGCCACTATGACTGCAGAGGAGCAAAGGCTGAGAGCAAACAGCACCAGGAAGATCCCCCTGGAACAATGGGGACCTTATTTATCGGAAAGACAGTGGGGCACCGTACGGGAAGACTATAGCGAAAATGGCGACGCCTGGAATTATGTACCCTTCAGCCATGCGCATGCACGCGCCTACCGCTGGGGCGAAGACGGACTGGGCGGTATTTCCGACTTCTTCGGCAATCTCTGTTTCTGCGTAGCGCTCTGGAACGGGAAAGATACCATCCTCAAAGAAAGACTCTTCGGCCTGGGCAACAACGAGGGTAACCATGGTGAAGATGTGAAGGAGCTGTACTATTACCTGGAGAACCTGCCCACGCATTATTATATGCAGATGCTGTATAAGTATCCACAGCAGGCCTTCCCTTACCAGGAGCTCATCAACCAGAACAAACAACGCAGCAAACTGGAACCCGAATATGAGATCCTCGATACCGGCATCTTCCAGGACAACGAATATTTTGATGTACTGATTACCTACGCCAAAGTAAACAAAAAGGATATCGGGATCCGTATCGAGATCACCAATCGCTCAGCAAATGATGCACCGATCACAGTGCTGCCCACACTCTGGTTCTTTAACCGCTGGCAATCCCGGGGACTGGACAAGAAACCCGTGATCAAATCCATCGACGACAGCTGTATGGTGAAGGCCAAACATGAACGGCTGGGTTCCTACTATTTCTATTATCCCCAGCCTAAACACGCTTTTTACACCGAGAATGAAACCAATACGGAAAAACTCTTTGGCAAAAAGAACGAATCCATTTTTGTAAAAGACGCTTTTCACTATGCCATTATCCACAATAAAAACGTGGAAGCATTGAACGAAAAAAAGAGCGGTACCAAGTTTGCGCCCGTATATGAATACCAGATCAAAGCCGGCGCCACCGAAACCCTGTACCTGCGTTTGAGTGATGTACAGATGGAAAACCCTTTCACCAAGGGCTTTACTGATATTTTTGACCAGCGCAAACAGGAGACCGACGAATATTATAACCGTATCCTCGCAGCCAATATCAGCGATGACCTGCGCAACATCCAACGCCAGGCACTGGCTGGACTGCTCTGGAGCAAACAGTATTATTATTACGATGTGGAACGCTGGCTCTCCGAACCCGATGGTATTGCCCATGTAGGCGATGAACGCAGCAGGGGGCGCAACCACGACTGGCAACACCTCAAGAACCAGGACATCATCCTGATGCCCGACAAATGGGAATATCCCTGGTATGCGGCCTGGGACCTGGCTTTTCACTGTGTACCCATGGCCATGGTAGACCCTGTATTTGCCAAACACCAGATATTGCTGGTGATGCGCGAGTGGTACATGAAACCCGACGGACAACTTCCTGCCTACGAATGGAACTTCAGCGATGTGAACCCTCCGGTACATGCCTGGTCGGCACTGCAGGTGTACCAGATAGAGAAGAACAAGAATGGTAAAGGCGATATCAGCTTCCTGAAAAAAGTGTTCCACAAACTGATGATCAATTTTACCTGGTGGATCAACCGGAAAGATCCGAATGGGAACAACATGTTCGAAGGCGGTTTTCTTGGTCTCGACAATATCGGTGTGTTCAATCGCAGTATTCAGCTGCACAGTGAGGCCAAACTGGAACAGGCCGATGGCACCAGTTGGATGGGCATGTACGCACTGAACCTGATGGATATGGCACTGGAGATAGCCATGGAAGACGAAGCTTTCGAAGACAGCGCCACCAAGTTCTTTGAACATTTCGTACTGATCGCAGAAGCACTGAACCTGCTGGGTCTGTGGAACGAGGAGGACCAGTTCTTTTACGATACACTGGGCCTGCCCAACAACACCACCATTCAGTTACGCATACAATCCATCGTGGGATTGACCTCTCTGTTTGCCGTATCGGTGATCGAGAAAAAAATGCTGACCAAACTGGAAGATTTTACCAAACGCATCACCTGGTTCGAACAGTACCGGAAAAAGAACAAGAGATTCTGGCCCAACGAAGAGATCGCTGATGAGGACAGGATGCTGATATCGCTGATACCCAAGAACAAACTCATCGCCCTGCTGAAGAGGGTGTTGAGCGAAACGGAATTCTTATCGGAAGGCGGGATCCGTGCCTTATCCAAATACCACGAAAAGAATCCCTACTCTGTAACCATCGAAGGGCATGTGTATTCGATACAATACGATCCCGGTGATTCCACTTCTGATTTTTTTGGTGGTAACAGCAACTGGCGAGGCCCCGTGTGGATGCCCATCAATTACCTGATCATCCAGAGCATCAAAAAGTTCGGTGAGTTCTACGATGGCTCGCTGAGTATTGAATACCCTACTGGGTCGGGTGTGTACATGGACCTGAAACAGGTGGCCAATGAACTGGCCAAACGCGTGACCAGCCTGTTTGAACTGGATGCACAGAACCACCGCAAACTGCACGGCGACCAGAACTGGTTTTACAGTAGACCCGAGAACAAGGACTTGGTACTGTTCTATGAATATTTCCATGGCGATACCGGCAGGGGATTGGGTGCCAGTCACCAAAGCGGCTGGACCAGCCTCATCGCACAACTCATTGCAGACAGGGAAGAGAGCCAACAGTGATAACCTCTTTCCCCTTTCTTTCTCTTGTCCTTCTCTTAGTGAAACCTTCCGCACCTTCAGCCATTGTGCTAATAAGCGGGATGTTTTGTTTCACTAAGAGCTAAAGAGAGAAAGAGGGGACAAGAGAGTTGCTTTCTTACCGCTCCAGCAGGATGGTAGTGGTCAGAAGTTTTATGGTGGGTTACAAGTTATCGGTCTTGTTTTCGGTGTTACACGAACAAGACACGATCACTTTCTTCTTATTTCCTTCTTGTTTTGTTCGTTACTGCTTTACCATTTCTTCCATCCCCGGCCGCTGAAAGAGCGAACAGGAATAGGATCAGAATAGAACCAGTAACGGACCAAAAACGAATGAGAATGGGACCGGAAGGGCATTTGAAGGGCACTTAATGGGCACTTGAACCCCTGAAAGGGGGTGAGGTGGCAGAATTGACTTAGGGGGGTATGGGATCTGGTGTTTTACAGGTAAACCGCGATGAGCCGGGTACTGAGTAACTCAGTGCCCGAAAATATTCGAATAGGGAAGACTATACAATGGCCGAATTTAATTGTAAGAAGGCTTTTCGATATTTTATCGTACACCCTGGAACTGTTGAACAGATGAGCAAGGAACAGATGAGCGGATGCATACGCCTTAGCAGGAACGCTACCTGATTATTGGATTTTGAGTAACTTTCGGTAAATCCAATGCACATGCCTATTTACATGGATCTACACATCCTCCCCGGGATCAACGCTGAGGATGCTGCCGATGCGCATTTTTTAGACGTGAAAAGCCAGGATGAACATGGCTGCAAATGTTTTACCTATTGGGTGGATAAGGAACAGGGTCAGGTATTCTGTCTGATAGAAGCCCCCTCCAAAGAAAATGTGGCCGAGCTGCACAGGAACACACATGGATTTGTGCCACATAAGATCATAGAAGTGGAGCCAGGTTTTGTACGTTCTTTTCTGGGCCGTATCACGGATCCTGAGCATGCGAAAAAGAACAAGCAGGGATTATTACTGATCGACGAACCCGCTTTCCGGATCATTCTTTTCATCACCGTTCCTGATCCGGTATTACAACAGGAACAATATGGCGTTGACCTGGCACAAGAACGCCTTACCCGCCGAAACCAGTTCATCCGCGAACAGATCGTCGAACACAAAGGCAAAGAAGTGATGTACGATGGTAATGCGCTTCTGGGTTCTTTTATTGCAGCCAGTGATGCACTTGCTGCAGCCAGAGAGATACTGGCTTATGGAAAAGAGAATGAACAACACTACTCTATCAATATTCACGCCGGCCCGCCTGTGGGAACACTCGACACCCTGTTTGGAGAATGTCTGCAACTGCTGGAGCGCATGAGTACCTGGGTAAGACCAACAGGTATTTCTTTGACGCAGCCCATAAAAAACATACTGTCGAAAGAATTATTACACAGTGCCGACAAAGGCTTTTTCGTTCTTGACCAAAAAGAAGAGATCTTACTGAATAACTGGCTGACCGCATTGGAAAGATGCCACACCAGTGAATACCAGGTCAGCGATTACGCAAGATCGCTGAATATGAGCACCTCCCAACTTTATCGCAATACAATCCGGCTTACCGGTTTCTCGCCCAATGAACTGTTACAAAAATACCGGCTGCAGAAGGCCCGATCATTGATGAAAGAAAAGAAGCTATCGATCGCCGACATCGCTTTTCAGTGCGGGTTCAGCAGTCCGTCGTACTTCACCAAATGTTTCCGGAAAGCGCATGGCATATTGCCGCTTGCTTATATGGAGCGTTTATGAACCGGTTTGCAGGATTTTTACCATTTTTTGCACGATATGGTACAGCCATCCCCCTGGATGTGCGGGTAGTTTTGTTTCCTAAACCAACATCTTATACCATGAAACAAACTACCAACCTCTACCGCCTGCTTTTGGTAGGCCTTCTCCTGATCCCCGGATTTTTTGCCATGGCGCAACAAACGGGCAACACCAAGAAAGAAACGCCGGTTATGAAGACCTACCTAATCGAAAGGGATATTCCCGGCGCCAGTAAGTTCACCAATATCGAGCTGAAGGGCATTTCGCAAAAATCCTGTACGGTGCTGACCGAAATGGGCCCGAAGATCAAATGGCAGCAGAGTTATGTTGCGGGTAATAAAATTTACTGCGTATACCAGGCCGAGAACGAGGAACTGTTAAGAGAGCATGCCAAAAAAGGCGGTTTCCCGATCACACAGATCACCGAAATCGCCAATATCATCAGTCCGGAAACAGCTAAGGACAAGTAAACAGAGGTCTATCCACGTTAAAACCACTACCGGGTATCGCCGCGCCTTTGCGTCTTTGCGAGCAAACTCTCTCGCAAAGACGCGGGTGAGGCTGAACGAACGGTATCGCCTTACGCCGCATCAGAACACCAGGAACAAGGTCTTATCTGAATCAACATACGAGATATAATACCTTTTCAAACTCATCAGGTTATAGTTTGAACTGGCAATGGAAACAAAGGGAGCATTGAACTGGTAGGTCTTTCCATAATCTGGTCCATACGTAATGGTACCACCACCACTGCCCGGAACATATTCCGTAGCAGGTATCACTCTTACCACACTCTCTGTTCTGATCACATCCTGGAGCCGCCTGGCTACAAGTTGCGCATCTGTTTCTGTCTCTTTTTTACAGGAGGCAGACAGGAGAACCAGCAAAACCAGTAATAGGGGGATTCGCTTTTTCATAAGAAAAAATTTCCCAATTTTCGGATTTCCGGGGATTTCTAACAATGACCAATATCATGGATCGACACGGCAAACGGTCGCGGCTATTTTCTTCCGGTTCGGCCAGGTAGCAAAACGCTGAAATTCACCGCAGAGACGGGGAGAACGGAGCGTTTGTACAGAGTTACGGGGTGGTAAAATTACTGCATCCATTATTCCCGGCTCCATGAAGAATGTAACAAGGATATCATTTTTGCTTTCTGATATACCTCACTATCAGGTAAATCATCGATGTCAGGAATAACAGGCAAACGATCGACCAAACAAAGAGGCCCGGACTAAATACATGTATTTCCATGTAGCTATCTGGTTTTGTTGAAGGATTATTTCACAGTAAGTTACTCACTTGGCAACAGATATTTAGTGTCGGAGTATATTTTTCAACACTTGCTGTTTTCCATCGATCTGCTGTTCATCATACTTCAACCCCAACAGGTTGGCGATCAATGGGTATACATGTATGTTCTCAAAACCGGGTATCCGCAGACCCTGTTTAAATGCTGGTCCCCAGGCCAGGAAACTGGCGCGCATATCGGGCAGGTGGTTATCGAACCCATGTTTGCCGGGGGTGATCTTGCGGTTGTTGATATTGAACACTTTGGGCAAATGCGGTTCCAGTATCAGGTTGCCCAGTCGCCGGTAGCGGTCATCGCTTGTTCTGTAATGCCAGTGGGCGGGGGTTTCATCCAGTTTGTATACGGTAAAGGCGGTCTCATTTTTCAGCGCCTGGTAAGTGCTTTCGATGCGGCTGCTGTCTTTAGCATATACATGCAGCAACGCATCGCCGGAAGGCACGATGAATGCCGCGGTATCGATCGCTGCCGGTAAGGCCAATGTGTTACCAGAATCAACCTTCGTCATACCATGGTCCGATACAAAAATATAATTGATGGGCAGGCCCAGCGGTTGCAATGCCTGTTGTAAGGCATGAATACTGCTATCTACGAACTGCACGGCATCGGTGACCCGACTGTCATCGGGTCCGTAATAATGTGCATCATGATCTACCTGCGGAAAATAGAAAGTGATCAGGTGGGGGCGTTTTTCTTCCGGCAGACTTAACCAGTTCTTCACGGTATTGATGCGATCGCCAATGGCAATTTTTTCGTTGTAGTGATAATAGTAGGTCGGCCTTGTATCTTGTATATCTGCTTCTGATGCCACCCAGTAGAAACTGGCCGTTAGCATCTGCTGTTTTTCTGCCAGCACCCAGAGTGGGGTGCCGCCATACCAGCTGCCATCTGCCACCTGTGTTTTGTTACCCATGCCATAGAACTGCTGGCGGCGGGTATCATAATAGCTGTTGTCCACCAATCCGTGGTGCGAAGGGTATAAACCTGTTACCAGCGTATAATGGTTGGGAAAGGTGAGTGATGGGAAGGAGGGTGTCATATACTCCGCCCGCACACCTTTCTGCGAAATGTTTTTCAGGAAACCAGCTTTGTGCTTCTCCACGAAATCGGCACGGAAACCATCGGCAGAGATCAGGATCACGTATGGCTTCCTGTATTGCGAGGGATGGTTGCTGCGGCCGGGTACCACCTGCTGCGCCGTATCCTGCGAAAGTGCTGCGGAAAAAATAAAAGCGGCAAGCAACAATAAAAAGGGTCTGGAAAACATAACACACTATTTAAGAGGTCCAAAGATAGTTGCTGCCCGCGCCTTTGCATCCTTGTGATCAAAAATTATAAGCAAAGACACAAAGTAGCAGGCAAGGAAGGGGTTGACATAGGCAAACTGCCGGTGAATAAGTAAATTACAGCCTTCAACACACTGCATGAAAAAAAGATACCAGGTCCTGTTCGCTCTTTCGCTTTTATCCATGATCACGTTCCTGGACCGCATCGCGCTCTCATCTGCCAGCAGTTCCATCATGGACGACCTACAGATCAGTACCGTGCAGTGGGGTTGGATCATGGGCATGTTCACCATGGCCTATGGCCTGTTTGAAATACCCACCGGCTGGCTGGGCGACAGGATCGGTGGCAAAAAAGTGTTGATACGCGTAGTGCTCTGGTGGTCGTTCTTCACCATACTCACCGGTTTTTCTACGGGTTTCACCATGTTGCTCATTGTCCGTTTTTTATTCGGCATGGGTGAGGCGGGTGCTTATCCCAATACCTCCATTGTATTAAGTAAGTGGTTTCCTGTGCTCGAGCGGGGACGGGCGCAATCGATCATCTGGGGTGCATCACGCATTGGTGCGGCATTAACACCTTTCCTGGTGATCCCGCTACAGCAAAACTATAGCTGGCATGTTTCCTTTTATGTGTTGGGCGCCATCGGTATCATCTGGGTCATATTCTGGATGTTCTGGCACAGAGAAGAACCTGCGCAAAGTACCTCCATCAGCAAAGAAGAACTGGACCATATCCTTACCAACCGCGACCTTCCGCTTGATCCGCATGAAAACACCAACGGTACGTGGAAACAGTTGTTCCGCTCAGCCAATATCTGGTTCCTGCTGGCCATGTATTTCTGTTATGCCACCGGCACTTATTTTTTTCAGAGCTGGTTCCATACTTACCTGCAAAAAGGCAGACTGATTCCGCAGGAGAACCTGATCTGGGCCTCATCATTACCGTATATACTGGCGGCACTGGGTTGTTTGGGTGGTGGCTGGTTAAGTGATAAGGCCTGTTTACGCTACGGCAAAAAATGGGGAAGAAGGATCGTTCCACTGATCGGCCTGTTTATCGCAGGGTTCTGTATGATCGGCGCCTCATTGGTGCAGGATAACCTTATCGCCATCATTGCACTGGCGGTGGGTATGGCCTGTATGGACGTGACCGCACCCGTGGCCTGGGCCGTGGCCATGGATCTGGGCGGGAACAAAAGTGGCGCTGTTTCGGGGTCCATGAATACAGCGGGGTTAACCGGCGCCTATCTCAGCACCATACTCTTTGGTTATCTCGCTTCCAACTATGGATATTACTTACCCGTATTACTCATCGGTATCATCGTAATTGCAGGCGCTTTTCTCTGGCTACGGATCGATGCCACCCAAAAAATATAAGCTTTCATACATGGCACAAAAAACGCTGCGATGAACCCTTATTCACCGCAGCGCCAAGAATAATTCACCCTTCACTCATTCACTCACACACTCATTCACTCATTATATCTTATAATACTGCTCCCATCCCTTCCTCGGAGGCAGGCCCACCAGCATATCATTCGCGATCTTATTATTGGTGACTTTTTTGGTCTTCCTGTCGAATTGGATGGTGGTATTCAGTTTCTGCGCCATCACACCCAGCGAGAACACCTGACTCAACGGACCGGCCACGTCAAAAGGTGAACGTGTCTTCTCTTCGCCCATACAGGCTTTGAGGAAGTTGGCATAGTGATTGGAAGGCGATTCGGGCACAAAGGGTAGTTTGGATGCCATATCCTTTGCTTTCGCTTCCGGAATGATGGATAACGTTTTGCCATGCGAACCTCCCGCAAATGTGAGGTCCTTACCGTATAAGATCTTACCAGGATTCAATTTTTTGGCTTCGACCTTGCCGGAACTGGGCGGCGGTATATTGGAATCCAGTCCAGGGCCCCTGTATCCATCCGGCAGTGGTGGAAGGTTGTTCACACCATCGTACCAGGTAATATCACAGGCCGGCATATTACCCCGCGCAGGGAACCGGAAAAGTATGGTGGATGACTGTGGATAGAAGAAGGAGTTATGTCCCTCCGCTTTCAGCATCTGCACTTCATAGGGCAGGCCCAGGTCCAGGAACTCGTGAGCCGTGTCTATCAGGTGAGCACCCCAATCACCAAGGGCACCCATACCAAAGTCGTACCAGCAGCGCCATTGGCCATTGATATAATCGTGGTTATACTCATGCAGTTGCGTTACGCCATGCCAGGTATCCCAGTCGAGCGTGGCAGGTATCGGTTCTTTGGGAGGGAACTGTTTGATGCTGGTATCCCAGCCATGCCAACGGCGCCCGCTGTTCATGTGTGCGGTTATGGCGGTCACATCTTTGATGATGCCAGCTTCTGTCCAGGCCTTGAACTGAAAATAATTGGCTTCCGAATGTCCCTGGTTGCCCATTTGTGTCACCAGTTTCGGATTTTTCTGTGCGGCTTTCATCATCAGTTCCACTTCATTGAAAGTGCGGGCCATGGGTTTTTCCACAAACACGTGTTTGCCCAGCCCCAACGCCATCATCGTGATGGGGAAATGCGAATGATCGGGTACACCAACAGCAACGGCTTCTATCTGGTTGCCCATTTTATCGAACATGGTACGGAAATCCTGAAAGCGGGGTACATCCGGGAACTGTTTCAGCACGGCCTGGGTATGGGGTGCTCCCATGTCCACATCGCAGAAAGCCACAAACTCGGCTAATCCGGTTTTGGCAAACGATAATACATCGGAACCACCTTGATTACCGATGCCCACACAAGCAAGTTTTACTTTCTGCCCAACCGCAAAATTGCCGGCAGCTTTGGTGATCACCGAAGGAACAGCAGAAGCGGCAGACAGGATGGCCGCCTGCTTCAAAAACGAACGACGCGATTTTTGAGAGGGTTTCATGGTACAAGCAATTAGTTAGTGATAGATAACCCTACTAATGTACCACAAAGCCCAAACGCTACCCGCAGCATCCCACAAAGAAGTTACGAAAACGATGGCGAAGAATTGGGGCTGTTTTATTCCGGTTGATCTGCACTGCTGGCTAGCTCACACAAGGGACTAAAGTCCCAAACAGGTTATAATTATTTATCTCCTATCCACGCCCTGAAGGGCGCGGCTATAGAAGAGCCGGGGAATAGAAAGGCCTGGCAACAACGGGAGTGTCAATTAAAGAAAGTGGTTAAAAAACCCTCCCCCCACAATCCCAAAGGGGTTTTAGCCCCACCCTCTCTTCAAACCATTCTATCATTCTATCATCCTATCATTCATTCATCCACTCATCCACTCATTCGCTCATTGTTATTTCTCCTTATCTTTAAAGACACCTTATCTAACGCATATGAAATCCCCAAAATCAAGCGCCCTTTCGCGAAGAAAGTTCCTGCGCAACACGGCCACCGTATTGGCCGGTTTCAGTATTGTTCCACGTCATGTTCTGGGCAGAGGTTTTCTGGCCCCCAGCGACCAGCTCACCAAGGGTATCATTGGTGTAGGTGGTATGGGCCGCGGACATATTCCGTATGCCGGCACTCGAGTGGTGGCCATCTGCGATGTAGACAAGAATCACCTGTCGCAGGCAGCCGGTATGATCGGCAATGGTGTCAAGACCTTTCACGACCACCGGGAACTGATCGCCCTTCCGGAAGTGGATATCGTGCATATTGCCACACCCCCACACTGGCATGGCATCATGGCCATAGATGCGGCCAAAGCCGGTAAAGATATCTGGTGCGAAAAACCCATGACCCGAACCATTGGCGAGGGCAAAAGGGTAGTAGAAGCCGTACAACAGTACAAACGTATGTTCCGCCTGAATACCTGGTTCCGTTTTGAAGATAATTTTTACGGGATGAACACCACGGTAAGACCCATTAAGAAACTGGTGGAGTCCGGCATGCTGGGCTGGCCGCTTACGGTAACCGTGAGCAAGACCACCGGTTTCGACTGGAAATTCTACTGGGTGGGAAAAACACAGCTGGAAACACAACCCGTTCCTGCAGAACTGGATTACGACCGCTGGCTGGGACCTGCACCTTTCAAACCCTACAACGCACACCGCGTTCATGGCACATTCCGTGGCTACTGGGATTATGATGGCGGCGGACTGGGCGATATGGGACAACATTATATTGACCCTATTCAGTATTTCCTGGGAAAAGATGCTACCAGTCCGGTACTGGTGGAAGTGGATGCCGAGCAACAACACCCCGATGCCTGTGGTACGTTCCGCAAGATCACATTCACTTACGAAGATGGTTGTAAGATCATTCTAGATGGAGAAGCCAAAGATCCCAATGCAGCTTATATAGAAGGCCCTAAAGGGAAATTGTATGCAGGGTTCCGTTCAGACATACCCAACCTGAAAGAGAAACTGGCACTACTGCCCGATCCGGAGCCGCAGGTCACCAATTTCCTGGACTCGGTGAAATACAGGACCCCGTTCGCACTGAACGAATCGAATGGTTTCCGGTCCTGCACCATCATCAATATGGGCAAGATCGCCTTACAGCTCGGACGTTCACTCCGGTTCGATCCGGTGAGCCAGACCTTCCTCAACGATGAGGAAGCCAACCGGATGATCGACCCGCCGATGCGTGCACCATGGAGTATCTGATCGTAGTATACAATCATAGTCACCTTGGGGGTCTTAGAGAGACAGCATTTACGCAGAGAAGACCTCTTCGGTGAAAAAACCATAACCAACCATATGAAAAGAATTCTTTCCGCTCTTCTCTTCCTGATCTGCTTTACGCAGCTCACCGCACAAACAGAAGATGTGCAAACGCTTGTTCAACGCTTCCCCTACCAGAAAACAGAAGAGGTAACCACCGAACTCGCCAGCATGCAGAACTGGAACAGCGACCAATGGAACCAGCTGTTCGGCATGCTGGATGATGATTCACTGAAACTGAAAGCCAGTTATGCGCTAAGCGCCTACACACATCAATCGGCCACAAACAGCGCTCAGAAAACACAAACGGCAACGACCCTGGTGGCCGGACTGGCAAAAGTAAAGACCTATTATGCCAAAGAGCTCATCATCAAATACCTGTCTTTATTGGGAGATGACGCAGCGGTGAAACCGCTGAGCAAACTTTTATCAGACAACGAACAGGTCGATAATGCGGCACGTGCATTGGTCACGATCCATTCTCCAGCAGCCATGGCAGCTCTGCAGAAGGCGCTGGCAAAAGCAAAAGAACCCAACCGGAAATACATTGAGACCGTTCTCAACTTCAACAAACAGGCGTTACCTGCGATCAAAGGGGCCAGAGCCGTTCCTGTTGAAACAGAAAATCCCGTTCAGCAATTGTTGTCGCTGCAAGACCAGTTAGAGAAAGCCACTGACCCCATCCGCAAAAAAAGGATCCTCAACAAGGTGTCGCGCATTCCCGGTATCAGCTCTTTTGTGCTGGTGAGTGCGGCTTTGTCAGACAAAGACGTAGCCACTGATGCGGCCCGTATCCTTGCACAACTGGCGCTGAACGACAAGCAGATCCGTGGGCCCCTGGTACGTACTGAATTGGAAAAGGCCCTGCCACTGATCAAAGGAGAGGACAGTGCGATACTGGTAAAAAAACTGACCGCACATCTCAAAGCCATGCCTTACGATTTTGGGTTTGTTTCCTTGTTCAACGGAAAAGACCTGAGTGGCTGGAAAGCACTGGTGGGCAACCCTATTCTGCGGGCCAGAATGTCTGCTGATTCATTGGCAGCCGCACAGAACATTGCCAATGAAAAAGCAAAGAACGACTGGATCGTAAAAGATGGCCTGTTGGTCTTTACAGGTCATGGCGACAATCTCTGCACCGAAAAAAAATACGTTGACATAGAAATGTTCGTTGACTGGAAGATCACCGAAAAAGGGGATGCCGGTATTTACCTGCGGGGTAGTCCGCAGGTGCAGATCTGGGACACCAGCCGTCGCGAAGTGGGTGCGCAAGTGGGTTCAGGAGGTTTGTACAATAACCAGAAAAACCCAAGTAAACCCCTGGTAGTGGCCGATAACAAGATCGGAGAATGGAACCGTTTTCACATCATCATGAAAGGGGAGCGCGTAACGGTGTACCTGAACGGACAATTGGTAACAGATAATGTGATACTGGAGAATTACTGGGACCGCAAGCAATCGATCTTCCCTAAGGAGCAGCTGGAACTGCAGGCACACGGGACCTATGTTGCCTACCGGAATATTTTTGTACGGGAACTGCCTACAGATCACACGACCGCTTTAAGCGAAGAGGAAACTAAACAGGGCTTCAGCTCTCTTTTTGATGGAAGTAACCTGGACCAATGGACAGGCAATACCACCGGATATGTAGTGGAAGAAGGCAATATAGTAGTGCATCCTGAGCTCAGTGGCGGTAATCTGTATACAAAAGAGGAATATGCAGATTTCAATTTTCGTTTCGAGTTCCAGTTAACCCCCGGCGCCAACAATGGCCTGGGTATCCGCGCACCATTACAGGGCGATGCGGCTTATGTGGGAATGGAATTACAGATACTTGATAATGAAGCGGAGATCTATAAAAACCTGCAGCCCTACCAATACCATGGTTCGGTATATGGAGTGATCCCGGCCAAAAGAGGTTTTCTGAAACCCACAGGCGAGTGGAACCAGGAAGAAGTGATCGTGAAAGGATCCAAAGTGAAAGTGATCCTGAACGGAGAGACCATACTGGATGGCGATATCAAACAGGCTTCTGCCAACGGCACCATGGACCATAAGGAACATCCCGGCCTGCTAAGAACCAGTGGCCATATCGGTTTTCTGGGCCATGGCGATGTGCTCCGGTTCAGGAATATCCGGGTGAAAAAATTGTAACGACCCTTATCACGTAACAGTTTCAACCGTGCCTTCGTGCTTTTGTGTGGTATTTCCCGCATAAAAGCACGAAGGCACGGTTTTTTTGTCTGAAAGCCGGAGGCAGGGCCTTGACAAGCGACTACAGAAAAATAATCGGAATTTATTTCGCATCCCGAACACAGCGGAAGCCGAGGTGGTTGGTACCCATTTTCCAATCGCCCTTACCGCGGGAGCCCACAACATAACGGGAACAATATTGATCACTGCAAAGAAAGGATCCTCCCTTCTGCACTTTTTTGATAACACCGGGCTCCGTGGGGTCAAAACTATCCGGTGGTCCCTGCGGATCAACAATGGCTGTTCCTTTTCGTACCAGTGTGGTATAATAATCTGCACGGTACCAGTCTGAACACCATTCCCATACATTGCCGGCCATATCATATAGGCCGTACCCGTTCTTTGGGTATTGTTTTACAGGCGCAATGCCTTTGAATCCATCCCGACCTGCATCTTTAGAAGGGAAACTTCCCTGGAAAGTATTGGCCATATAGCGTTTGGCCGGTGTGAACTGGTTGCCCCAGGCATAGGTATTCTCTTTCAACCCACCACGAGCGGCAAACTCCCATTCGGCTTCCGTAGGCAAACGTTTTCCGGCCCAACGCGCATAGGCCACTGCATCTTCCCAGGCAATATGCACCACGGGATAATTCTCTTTCCCCTTAATACTGCTCCCTGCACCAAAGGGTTGGCGCCAATTGGCATTTTTACGGTATTCCCACCATTGCAGATAATTGTCCAGCGGAACCTCGTGAGACGGCGGTGCAAATACCGCAGAACCCGGAACCAGCAATGAGGGATCTGCATTCGGGAATTCCGCTGCAGTGGGGGCGATCTCTGCTACGGTTCTATAACCTGTGGCCTGCACGAATTTTTCAAACTCGGCATTGGTCACCTCATGTTCATCCATCCAGAAAGCTTTCACCTCTACGGTATGCACCGGCAGGGCATCAGAAGTCAGTCCGGGAGTGGCACATAACGACTCATTGGCCGCAGGTGTCCCCATGCGGAACCTGCCACCAGGGATCCAAACCATGCCCTTCGGTTTTACCGATCCGGGATCGGTCACATGAGCTTGCGGAGCGGCTGCTGTTTGTTTTTTGATACCCGGCTGACCGGCCATACCAGGATACACAACAGTTACAGCTACCGGTGAGGCCAGCAATACCATCAGCGAGAGAACAGAGGAACGAAACATGCTTAAAATTACAGAAAAGCTTCATTGCGTCTGGAAGAAATCAACACCATTCCCCTGTTCACAAAAAAGTGATGCCCGGCAAAAACCAGGCATCACTTACATAATCGGGGGGGATATAGAGATAAGGTGTAGGTCCGATCATTCGCCCGGGTCGATAACAGATCCGAACAGGCAGCAATATATTAAGTATTTATACCCGTTTTTAATTCAGATGATAAATTGACATCAATTGACGAAATCATCAACTTCTACCTGATTGTGCCGGCATGTGTTCGTCTTAAAATGCGGTTACCCGCCCTCAATAATGTTCACCGGCCCCGGCAGTAGGGTTCATCTCCTTCTAGGTTTAACCGGACATGCGTCTTGCGGCAGGTAGCCTATCGGTGCCTCCGATAGCCAGGAAGGCCGGGAAAATATCGATCCTGAGACATTTAAATTAAACCTATGCATCCCTGGGTATTGTCGTAAATTTATAGGACAATAGCAGATGCCATGAGGTTAACTCTGATCATACTGTTTATCTGCTCTTTTTCCCTGGCCCATACACAATCGGCCACCGAGATCATCCGGAAAGCAGATGAAAAAATGCGTGGTAAGACCTCGCAGGGTGAACTGATCATCAGAACCACCCGCCCCAGCTGGAGCCGGGAAATGCGGATCAGGTCCTGGATGAAGGGTAATGACTTTGCACTGCTGCTGGTACAATCTCCCCCCAAAGACAAAGGCATCGTGTTCCTGAAACGAAAAAAAGAAGTGTGGAACTGGATGCCCATACTCGAACGCGTCATCAAACTGCCGCCATCCATGATGACCAACAGCTGGATGGGTACCGACTTCACCAATGATGACCTGGTAAAAGAATCCTCTGTTGTGAACGACTACCAACACCGGTTACTGGCGGACACTACGATCGACGGGAAAAGCTGTTACCGGCTTGAACTGATCCCCAAACCCAATACGGCCGTAGTATGGGGCAAACTGCTGGTAGCGATCGATAAAAAGGATTTCCTGGAACTCTACACAGAGTTCTTTGATGAGGAGGGCAAACTCACCAACACCATGCGCGGATATGATATCAAACTGATGGACGGGCGCCTGATACCCACCCGTGTTGAAATGATACCCGCAGACAAAAAAGGACATAAAACGGAGATCATCTATCTCTCTGTTCAGTTCAACCGGAACATAGACGATAACTTTTTCTCTATTGAGCGGATAAAACAATTCAATTAAGATGTGGATCTTACAGCTGGCATGGAAAAACCTCTGGCGCAACCGGAACCGCACTGCCATCACCATGGCATCCATTTTTTTTGCCGTGGTCCTATCCGTGTTGACCAGCAGTATCAAAACAGGCATCTTCGACAACCTCATCAAAAACGTGGTCAGTTTCTATTCGGGTTATATACAGATCCACAAACAGGGTTATTGGGATGAACAGATCCTCGACAACAGTTTTGAAAATTCTACAGTGCTTGAAAGAAAACTGTTGAATGATCCCCGCATCACAGATATCACCCCGAGATTGGAATCTTTTGCACTGGCTTCTGCGGGCAATATCACCAAAGGCTGCCTGGTAGTAGGTATTGATCCGCAGAAAGAGGACAGGATCACCCGACTTTCCACCAAACTGATTGCCGGTAAGTACCTGCAAGCAGGACACAATACCGCACTGGTGTCGGAAGGATTATTAAAAAGATTACAACTGCAACTGTATGATACCCTGGTATTGATAGGCCAGGGTTACCATGGTGCCACTGCTGCAGGGAAATATGTGATCAGCGGCGTAGCAAAATTCGGTTCGCCGGACCTGAACGATCGGCTCCTGTATCTGCCGCTTGGTACCGCCCAGGTACTGTTCGAGGCTCCAGGCATCCTTACTTCCTATGTGTTATCCATACAGGACCCCAAACAGGTGAACACGATCAGCACCGACGCGCAGCAACTGGCCGGCAAAGAGTACGAAGTGATGAGCTGGGAGCAGATGATGCCCGATATCAAACAACACATCAAAACCGATAGCTCCAATATGGTGGTGATACAGTTGATCCTGTACCTGCTGATCTCTTTCGGCATTTTCGGCACTTTGCTGATGATGATGGCAGAACGCCGTTTTGAACTGGGCATGCTGGTGGCCATTGGCATGCGCAAAAGCAAACTGGCATTATTGCTCCTGTCCGAATCGATCCTGACCGTGCTGGCGGGTTGCCTGTTGGGGATCCTGGCCAGTATCCCCATTGTATGGTATCTGCAGAAACACCCTATCCGCATCACCGGTAATGCAGCCAAAGCCTATGAACGGTTCGGTTTTGAAGCCATTTTTCCAACATCGACAGACAGCGCCCACTTTATCAACCAGGGCCTGATGGTCTTGCTGATCGGGTTGGTATTATCGCTATATCCTTTGTTAAAAGTGACCCGCTTAAATCCGGTTATTTCCATGAAAAAGTAAAACCATTATCGTGATCTTCAGAATTGCCTGGCGTAATATATGGCGTAACAAAATCCGCAGTCTCGTTATCCTGCTTTCGGTAGCGATCGGGCTGTTTGCAGGCATTGCCGTACTGGCCCTGTATAAAGGGATGATGAACAGTCGCGTAAGGACCGTGATCTATTCGGAAACCGGGCATATCCAGCTTCACCACAAAACATTCAAGAACGATTACGAGGCCCGTTTCGTCATCAGTAACCCGGAAAAACTGCTGCAGGAACTGCGCAAAAACGAATCGGTGAAACAGGTGGCCACCAGGACCATCACACAAGGCATGCTGGCCACCACCACGGGCAGCGCAGGGGTACAGATCAATGGTATCGATCCAGCCATGGAAAATAAAGTATCCGGCCTGTTGCAAAAGATCCGTGTGGGAAGTGGATTTGAGCCGGGCAAAAAGAACCAGGTGCTTATCGGTAAAAAACTCGCCGATAAAATGAAACTGAAACCCAGTAGTAAACTGGTGCTCACGTTCACCGATGCCGACGGCAATATCATCTCGGCTGCTTTCCGGGTGGCTGCCATTTATCAGTCGGAGAACACACCCATGGACGAGCGCAATGTATACGTACAACAAACCGAACTGAACCCCATCCTGAACCTGGGCAACGGGATACACGAGATAGCCCTGATACTTAAGCAGGATACCGCCACACATACCGTGGCAAAACAGCTGCAGCAAAAATACCCTGACCTGCTCGTAGAGCCCTGGCAAAACCTGTCGCCCGAAACAGAACTGATGATCGATACGGTGGATATCACTTCCTATATCATCATCGGCATCATCCTGTTCGCATTGGCTTTTGGTATTGTGAACACCATGCTGATGGCCATATTGGAACGCACACAGGAGATCGGGGTAATGATGGCACTAGGTATGAACCGGATCCGGCTGTTCCTGCTGGTATTTCTGGAAACCATTTTCCTGACATTGATCGGCACACCGATCGGACTAGGCATCGCCTGGATCGTAACCAGTTACTATCACCGGAACGGCCTGAACCTCGAAAGCATGGGTAAAGAAATGATGAGCAATTTTGGTTTCAGCACGTTGGTGTATCCGGAGTTTCCCACTGAAAAACTGTTGGGCATCATGGGTATCGTTTTATTCACAGCATTGGCATCCTGTATCTATCCGGCACTGAAAGCCCTACGGTTACGACCCATAGAAGCATTGCGAAAATAAAATCATGATCACTCAAAACAATCGGCATGAGTACCGTAATTGACGCACATAATATTTCCAAGATCTATAATAAGGAAAACATTCCCGTGTATGCCATCAACAATGTGCACCTGCACATTAACCAGGGGGAGTTCACCGCTTTGGTGGGCCCCTCCGGTTCCGGCAAGACAACATTGTTGAACCTGATCGGCGGTCTGGACAAACCCGACGAAGGAAAGATAGAGATCAATGGTATTGATATCACGGCCATGAGTCCCAATAAACTCATCGATTTCCGTTTACGGAATATCGGGTTCGTGTTCCAGTCATTCAACCTGATACCGGTGCTCACCGCCAGAGAGAACGTAGAATTCATCATGCAGTTGCAGGGCATCAATAAAACGGAGCGGGAGGCACGTATCCAGACCCTGTTCAGGCAGATAGGGCTCGAAGACAAGATGGACAGTCGTCCTTCACAGTTATCCGGTGGCCAGCAACAACGCGTGGCCGTAGCGCGCGCCCTGGCGTCGAAGCCACAATTCGTATTGGCCGATGAACCTACGGCCAATCTTGATACCGCATCCGCCTCGAACCTGCTCGATATCATGGCGCTGTTGAACAAGGAAGAAAACATCACTTTTATCTTCTCCACCCATGATGCCAGAGTGATCGAGCGTGCACGGCGCGTGATCACACTGGTAGACGGGCGCATCACATCCGATACCGCAAAAGTGGATACACATGTACAGCACTAAGGGGGTTTTCATACTATTGTTTTGCGGCTGTTACCAGATGCTGGTGGCACAGGACTCCTTATCTGCGTCCCGTCAGAAAATAAGTTTCAACGGATACATCAAGAACCTCTCTTCCTATTCGATCGACAAACTGGGCCACCAAAATACATTCGGTAACCTGGTACATAATCGTTTCAATATAAAATGGAAACCCTCTACCGTCATCACTTTCGCTGCTGAACTGCGTAACCGCCTGTTCTGGGGCGATCAGGTCAGTCGTATCCCCGATTTTGCCAGTCGCCTCCGCAACAACAATGAAGTTTGGAACCTGCAGAAAGCCTGGGTCAGCAATAACAACCTGGTCCTGCACACCAATGTAGAGCGGCTGTATGTAGACCTGAAAAAAGACAAATGGCAGGCACGCATCGGCCGCCAGCGCATTAACTGGGGCATGGCCACCGTTTGGAATCCCAACGATATCTACAATGCTTATAATTTCCTCGATATTGATTACGAAGAACGGCCGGGATCCGATGCAGTCAGTCTGCAACGCAACCTCTCCGATTTTTCGCATGTAGAATTTGTGTACAGCAGCAGCGACGACCAGAAAAAGATCGCCGCTGCACGCTATTTCCTGAACCGGTGGAACTATGACCTGCAGTTCATTTCCGGTATCTATCACGGCGCAGCCACGCTGGGTTTGGGCTGGGCCGGCAGCATCAGGGAAACCGGATTCAAGGGTGAAGCACAATATTATTTTGCCGGCAAAGACTCAGCCAGTCAACTGAACCTGACACTCGCACTGGACCATGCTTTCAAACATGGATGGTACCTGACTGTTGGCGGTCTGTACAACAGCCGTGGCCTGAACCGCAACCTGAATAACCCCGGCGAACTGAATCTTAACCTCAGCTCCAGGAACCTGATGCCTGCGCGGTTCAGCTGGTTGCTGGCAGTACGCAAGGAGATCAGTCCGCTCAGTACCGCCAGCTGCACAATTGTATACTCCCCACAGCTCGACCTCCTCATTCTTTCGCCCACCATCAGTTATAATATTTCCCCGCAATGGGATGCCGACCTTATCTGGCAATCCTTTTTTCTCCGTTACCAGGGTAGTTTTCAGGGTTTACAGGATATCGGATACCTGCGTTTTAAATGGAGCTTTGCCGGTAACGGCAAACAATGACACAGAAATTACAATGACGCGAAGGAGCAGGATGTAATTTTGCGTGAGGCGTCAGTCGTGAATGGTCAGTGGTGAGTAGTTAGTAGGAGAGTCATCACTGACGACTCACGATTCACGCCTCACGATCTCCCTTCATCAACCTATAAATAAACACATATGCAATCATTACAGAATAAGACCGCCCTGATCACGGGTGCGGGGAAAGGAATTGGGCGGGCGGTAGCGCTTGCGCTGGCCAACGAGGGTGTACAGGTAGGCCTGGTGGCCCGCACCGAAAAAGACCTGCAGGCAGTAGCGCAGGAAATCAAGGCGCTGGGAATCAAAACGGCTGTAGCCACTGCCGATGTCAGCGATATCCACTCGGTAAATGTTGCCGTGGCAAAGATCCGGCAGGAACTGGGACCCATCGATATCCTCATTAACAATGCCGGCACCGCCGCATTTGGAAAGTTTCTGGAGTTGACACCGGAGCAATGGGAGAACCAGGTTAAAGTGAATCTGTTTGGTGTATACTATACCACCCGTGCTGTTTTGCCCGAGATGATCGAAAGACAGACGGGCGATATCGTGAACGTATCTTCCACCGCTGGTTTAAAAGGCGCACCCGTTACCAGTGCCTATAGCGCTTCTAAGTTCGGATTGATGGGGCTCACGGATTCTTTGATGCAGGAAGTACGCAAACACAATATCCGTGTGACAGCACTTACCCCAAGTACCGTGGTCACGGACCTGGCCAAAAGCGCCAACCTTATCAATAACAATGAAGAGCGAGTAATGCATCCTGAAGATTTTGCAGAACTACTGGTTGCCCAGCTGAAACTGAACAGGAGGGTGTTTGTGAAGGACGCTTCTATCTGGTCTACCAACCCGTAATCCAAAAACCAAATTTGCCGCGTCTTAGTGCCTTTGCGGGATGGTTCCTGCAATGGTGCTGAGGCGCCTTTTTATGAAACGATTTTCGGCGGCATTGTTTCGTACCTTTATAGAAACCCTTCCCATGTCCAACATCCAACTGATCATAGAGGAACGTGCTGCCAATATTGGCAACTTCCTGGTGGGGCGTTTACTGCCATTCAGAGAAAAAAGAATGGTGGGGCCCTTCATCTTCATCGACCATATGGGTCCCACCAAAATGAGCGAGCGGGAAAATTTCGACGTACAACCCCACCCCCATATCGGTTTGTCCACCCTCACTTTTTTATTCGAGGGCTCCATCATGCACCGCGACAGCATTGGCAGCGAAATAGAGATCAAACCGGGCGAAGTGAACTGGATGACCGCCGGAAAAGGCATCGTACATTCAGAAAGAACACCGGAATACCTGCGGCATTCGGAGAAACATATGCACGGCCTGCAGATCTGGGTGGCCCTGCCCAAAGAGCTGGAGAACATGGAACCCAATTTTGCGCATGTGGACAAGGACCATATCCCTTACTGGATGGAGGGCGATGTGAGTTATAAACTGATCGCCGGTGAGGCTTTCGGCAGAAGATCGCCAGTTCCGGTATACAGTAAGTTATACATGCTCGAGATCAAAAGCAGTACCCGGCAAACCATCAGCATCGGTCACGAACTGTATGGCGAATCGGGACTCTATATTTTAGAGGGCGCGGTTGAGAACGACGGTAACCGTTATGAACCCAAACAGATCCTGGTGGCCAAAGAGAGCAAACTCTGCAGTTTTACGATCGAAGCCCATACCACTGTTTACCTGTTCGGTGGCGAACCCTTTCCGGAAGAGAGGTTCATTGACTGGAACTTTGTTTCCAGCAGCAAAGAGACATTGGTAGCGGCCAGGCAAAACTGGATCGATCAGCGATTCCCAAAAATTAATGGAGATGACATTGAATTCGTTCCTTATCCTACACGTATAAAACCATAAACATGGACAAAGTATCTTCTTCCATCAAGACAGACCTGTATAAAATTGAGATCCAATCTCCCAGTGGTAACCTGCTCATCGCAGATGAGCCAATGGATAAAGGAGGCAAGGACCTGGGATTTTCTCCCAAAGAACTGCTGATCGCCGCACTGGCGGCCTGCACCAGCGCCACCCTGCGCATGTATGCCGACAGGAAACAGTGGGACCTGCAGGAGGTGAAGATCGACCTGGACCTGGACAGGAACGACAGCGAGAACAAAACCTATATCAACCGGAAGATCCGGTTGATCGGGAACCTGGATGAGGAACAACGTGCGAGGTTATTAGATATCGCCAACAAATGTCCTATCCATAAAATACTGAGTAATCCGATCGGGATCCACACTGAATTGTTACCGTTGAGCTGATCAGTTATAAAGGTTGGTCCGCAACAGGTCGATACAATAATCGGTGATCCACGCACCCGCCACATCCACATACACAATATTGGGTTTGTTCTGCCGGTTGATGGTTCCATCTTTGATCCATTCGTTCAGTTTTACCGGCAACCATTTATTGCCTTCGATCGAGTGATCGATGATGCTTTTGTTCTTGCGGATCACATTGGCCAGCAGCATAACCCCATTCACCAATGGGTTGATTTTTTCATCCTGAAACTCATTACAGATCACCGGCGCCTCATCGGCACTTTGTGTGATCTGCCAGTCGAGACGGACCAGGTCGTTTTTATTCAGGGTATTATTCAGTGAGATAAAAAAGTTCCTTTCCTTTTCTATCAGTTCATTCATCTTATTGGTAGCCGCATAGGCCCTTCGGAAATTGATGAAAGCGTTCGATGTATCTGCGATCGAACAGCCGGGAAAACGGTGATCGGTCTGATCAGGTATCTCAAAGCTCAGGATCACTTTACCGGCCAGCTCACGTAAAGACACATCGCCGATCGTTGTTTTATTGGCAACATAGATATGATCCTGTCCGATCCAGTGTAGCAGGCTGTCCTTCAAACCGGCCAGCGGTGTTTCTTTTTCACAGAAATGGCTGAATGTGGCCATCACGATCTCCTGCGGATTGGTTTGCAGGAATTTTTTGATGGCCGTTGCTATCGGGTATAATCGTTCACCAAAACCACCGCCCAGCGCTTCATCCATACAGTCGGAGGAACAATGTTTGGTGTAGAGCATCTTATTGAATGTGCCGATGCGCAGGTCGAACATGCGGACACCGCCGTTCAGCTGGTTCTCTATATTCAGGCGCTGGGTAAGCGTGTTACACTCGTTGATGGTACCTTTCTGCTGTCCGCCGGTAGCCGTTAACACACTCATACCTGCATCATGCGAGCCGGGTATCACGATATCTTTCAGCGTTTTGTTACTGCTATTCGGTTGTAATACCTGCTCCATCCACCTGGCAGGCTCATAAGCAGAAAAATTGCTGAGATATAATTGGCGGTCCGGGCCTGTATAGGCCATCAGGAAATTATTCGCATCCACTTTACAGACAGATACGGGAAGATCTGTTGTGAAATAAGGGGGCAATTCAGTATGTCCGCGCGGGCTGGCAAAACCTGCACCCATTTTATAATACAGGCGATTGTCTTTTTTATATCCGCGCCAGATATAGAACAGTTGATCAGAATTGTAAACCTGGTGCACCACCGGCGAGACCTGTGTCTGTGAATTGCCTTTGGGTTTTGCTTCGGACCAGCTGTTCTGGCTTGCGTCATAATCAGCGAAAAACAGCTGATCATTCTTACCCTGCCAGCAAAATCGCGCTATATTGTTATTGATCGCCGTTACATGCGGATAGTTCCTGGATCTTTCCTGTGGTATCTTATACGGGGCGGTCGCCTGTAGCAATCCGTTTGCATCTACCCGGAACAATGCATATAATAAGGTCTCTTTGTTATCAGCATGTGTAGACAATACCAACTGTTCTCCCAACTCTGCACCATCGATCCCCAATGAAACCTTTACGGGATCTGTGAACAGGACCTCATGGATAACCGACGGATCAAAACCCTGCTCTTTTGTACGGACCAGGTATTGGATCCTGCCTTTGGAGTTGATCCAGAAAAGGTATAAACGACCATGAAACGGTTGCAGCAACGGAGCGAAGGAAGAAGCAGCGCCCGTTATGCGGACCACAGGTGCCGCCACATTCGTATCGTATTGTTTTCCCAGGTCGCTGAACAGAATATTCCCCGTCGATCCGGCCTCTTTCCATGCCACAAAATAGTTACCCTCAAAACCAGTGATGCTGGGCTCTCGGTCTGTTTGCTGCTCACCTAACATCCTGGCGGGTCGTGTAAAACTCAGGCCTTGCGCAATTGACGTTTTCTGCATGAATAACGCCGATAAAATGAGCAGGATGTGAACTATTTTAACCAACTTTGTTATAGCATTTATCAGTGAACTTTCGCCCTATTAAGTTACTGAAAAAAAGTTTCTCACTCTATAAATTCCTCGCCATGTTGAGAAAAAATCTACTTGCTGTTTTATCCCTCCTTCTCTCTTCAGCAGGTCTCGCACAAGATGCCAACTACTGGTCAAACGCCTACGGACCCGGAGGTTTCATGTCGCCCGGCGCGGTTATCGCCAAGAATGGCGACAGCGGTGTTTTGTTTTACAATCCTGCATTGCTGGCATTCAACACCAAGAACGCATCCAATATCAGTGGCAGCATCTACAATTTCCAGACCACCAGGTTCAATGATGGTGCAGGTCTCGGCCTGAGCCTGAAAGCCACATCCACCTATATTCTTCCGGTGATCGCCTCCAACACGATCTACCTGAAACTGAAGAAACCCATTACGCTTGCCTATGCCATCATGAATACACCTGTGATGAAATTCAACGCCTCACAAAGAAGAGATGGCATGGTGAATGTGTTGGATGAATCCCTAAGTGTGGGCAACGAGTTCTATGTGGGACAATATGTCCATTCCAACACAGTAGATGAGACCACAGGACTGCTGGCCGTAGGTAAATCCTTCCCCCAAAAACTGGCCATGGGCGTTTCATTCGGTTTCACCAACCGCCGGCAGGAGTTCCATCACAACCTCACACTCAGCGTACTCAGCAACGACGCTTCAGCCGGGTTGGACCAGCGGCTTGTATCGATAGAAGAATATTACCTCGTGCACAGCAATGTGTTCAACCTGGGCATCAAGGCCGGACTCTCTTACGAGCTGGCGCCCAAACACCACCTGGGTCTGCTGGTGACCGCACCGTCCATACACCTTTCCTCAAAGGCCGACCTGTTGGTGCAATACAGCATCAACAACCTTCCACTGGGTAATAACAAGGAAAAATTCCTGATCGCCAACAGCAAACAGACCAAACTGGCATCCAGGTGGAAGACACCTTTGAGTATTGCGGGTGGATACACATACGACTATGGCAAGGGCCATTTGTATTTTTCAGCCGAGTACTTTTCGCGCATCGCGGAATACAGTGTCATCACACCGCGCAACGATTATTTCATCCGCCCCGACACGGGCATCGGCAAAGAGTTCACCTCATCCATGATGCAGCTAAAGAACCTGAACAAGTCGATCCTGAATTTTTCAGTGGGTGTCAGTTTCCCACTCAGGGAAAGGATCATGGGTTACCTGTCCCTGCGGACCGATTATAATTACTCCGATACTCGTAAATTCCAGAACGAGGACGGTTATCGCTCCAATACCTCCACCTGGGATATTTACCATATGCAGGTAGGTACCAACTTTAAAAAACGGAAATTCAACCTCAGGGTCGGACTGCTGTTGTCGTATGGCAGAAAAAGCCAACTGGAACAGATGGTCAACTTTGACGACCCCTCTGTTGAAAACAATCTGGAGGGAAGCCTTAAAAAGATCAGCGCCACCCGTTTTGCCATGGGTCTGATGCTGGCTTATATACATAACTTCTGACAGGACACGTAACAATGAACAGACAATAAACAAAGGGCACAGAAATCATCTGCGCCCTTTGTTCTATCTATATCCAAACCAGGCATTCCGGAACTACTGTACGATCAGCCTTGCATTCATGCAGGCTTCGTCCAGCAGGGTGTTCAGCTGTTCTGTTATAGTGGCCATTCCACCAGATGTATTCCAGGTATTGGTGAAAGCCACTACGGAAATGTCTACATCCGGGTCGGATACCATCCTGGATAAATATCCTTCATGTGCACCATTGTGGCCCCAGCCCAGGTTGGGAACGTAAAAGATACCACAGGCATATTTACCCTCGCCAAGTGTTCCCGAAGGATAGACCTTTAATATGTTATTCACCGTATTCAGGCTCAGCACACCTTCCCCACGCATGAGCTTTCGGATGAAACGGCAGAGATCATCCGGTGTAGTTACCAGGTTACCTTCGGCAATATTGGCCGAGACATTGGAACTGGTACATTCTTTTACAGCTGGCTGATAAAAATAACCTTTTGCGAATGGCATAGGTAATAAACGATCCGTGCCGGTATAGGGCATGGACGATTGATCAAGACCCATTGGTTTGATGATCCGGTCCGTAACAAACTGGTTGTATCCCATACCGGAAACCCTTTCAATGATTTTTCCCAGAATAGAGTATCCTGTATTGGAGTACTTATGTTTTACACGCGGTGCGGCATAAGATATCTGGCAGGTAGCTACCACACCCACCAACTCATCAAAATTGAAATTATGATCAGGGTCGGTCTCTTCGATAAACTGCAGATAATTCTGTCCTATATACGGCAGATTGGCCGTAACGGTCACCGGTATGGAATCATTGGTAACATCATATACACCGGCACTATGCTGCAACAGGTCGCGGATGGTGATCTGGTCCCGGTACGGGATATTATACTGCAGGTTCAGCGGAACATAGGTCATTTTGGTACCTGGTATGGTATCAATGATCTTTGCATCCACATTCAGTTTACCTTCCTGAGCCAACAGCAGTATAGCGGTTGCCGTAAACGCCTTGGTATTACTGGCCGCCCGGAAATGTATCTGGTCTGTAGTGCCAGCTTCCATACCGGATGATACAAAATAGGATCCTTTCTTAGAGATGACTTTCAACGCCAGACCACCCGGGTAACCCGGATATTTGGCCTTATATTTTGTCATCATCAGGTCTACAGAAGACTGTAGTCTTTCCTGTAATAAGGTTTCGGCAGTAGGTTCGGTCAGGGTCTTCTTGGTACAGGAAAACAACAAAGCCCCCCCGATCAATAATGTGCTGAACAGCACAAAGAACTTTTTCATGACACATAGGTTTATAGCAGGATGGCGTCGCTACCCATTATCCTGTCTGACCTATGAATTTACTTCAGAACTTACCGGAAATCAATGACTTTCGTCATTGAATCGGCGCTCCGGATTTAGTAATATTATAGTTTATGTACTCCACCGGGCGGGGAAGCGGCCCTTCAAAAAATCAGGGCTGATACAGTTGCTGGATCTTCTTGCGGTTTCCCACGATCCATACGATATCGTCCCACTCCAGCCGCGTATGCGATGACGGATTCAGGATCCTTTCACCTTTCCGTTCAATACCCACCACCAGTCCGTCTGTCTTTTCACGGATTCCCGATTCGCGTATGGTGAGTCCTTTCAGCCGGGTATGTTCATCTACCAGGATCTTATCCAGTTCCACCAGCTCTTTTTCGTCAGCGGCGCCCTCTTCAAACGGAACGATCAACTGGCTGAAAGCCAGTAACTGCTGGTCCGTACCGATCACACCGATATTGTCGAACGGAAAGATCTGTTCGGTCCTGGATGGAGCGAATTTGGCGATATTACCCCGCTCAATGAATGCTACATTGATCCCGTATTTTTCACGCCACTGCAATTCTTCCAGGGTCTTGCCGATAAAATCCGCATGCGGACTGATCACATAACTGGTGAGATGCGCATCCCAGGGTGACAGATAACTTTTGGTCCTGTTCTTTTCAAGCTCTTCTTTTTCGTGCAGGTTCTGCAGAAAACGGTCCTCGATGCGGTGATAGAACACCTGTAAACGCTGACGGAAAATGACACCTACGATGATCATCACCAAAAAGGTCCCAGCAATGGTCACCGGCAGACTGAACAGCTGCCGGAGCAGGAAACCGATCAGCAGTACCGTAATGATGTTGCGGGCGATCTCGATCATCACCAGCGGTCCCTTGCTGTATTTCTGGTCAAGCCACAAAGAGGCATACATGCTTTTCTTCATTTTCTTCACAGAGATGCCCCAAATGAAGGGGGCCATCGCGATCAATCCCACCACTGCACAGATGATCTTGGTGGCCAGTGGATTCCCGATATAACCATTCAGGAAGGGTTCGGCAAATTTCACGATCAACAGGGTCATGGCGATCATGATAACCCCATTCAGTATGATGGTTTGCAGATAAAAGCGCAACAGCCTGCGCCAGTTGTTTTCCGTTTTGATGATCTGTGAGCTGCTGCTATAGGTCTCCAGTGAATCGATCCATTTTGGTGGCAGTATCTTCAAAAGCAGGTTATACAGGGGCTCCGCCAGTTTGATCATATATGGTGTGGTGAATGTGGTGATCACCGAAACACCCACTGCTATTGGATACAGGTAAGAACTGGTCACATTAAAAGCCACACCCATAGACGCGATGATGAACGAGAACTCGCCGATCTGCGACATACTGGTTCCGGCCTGCACCGCCTGTTTCAGCGAGCGGCCGGCAAACAGGGCGCCAGTACTTACAAAAATGGTTTTACCCAATATCACCGTAGCCGTTAGGATCAATACCGGACCCGCGTATTCCAGCAGAATCTGCGGATCGATCAGCATACCTACCGATACGAAGAAAATAGCGCCGAACAGGTTTTTAACAGAGGTCACCAGGTTCTCGATCTTATGCGACTGCGTGGTCTCAGCCAGGATGGAACCCATGATAAAAGCGCCGAGGGCTGCAGAAAAACCGAACTGGTCAGCAAGGGCAACCATACCCAGACAAAGACCGATCGATACGATCAATAAGGTTTCGCTGTTCAGCAGTTTACCCGCGCGCTTAAAAAATGAGGGTAGAAGGAAAATGCCCATCACGAACCACAAACACAGGAAGAAGATCAGTTTCAGCAATGAGAAAAAAAGTTGCGTCCCTTCAAACTGCTGGCTGACCGAAACGGTGGAAAGCATCACCATCAATAAGATGGCCACCAGGTCCTCTATGACCAACACCCCCAGGACCAGTGTGGTAAACTGTTTTGTCTTCAGTCCCAGTTCATCAAAGGCCCGGAAGATGATGGTGGTGGAAGAGATGGCGATAATGCCGCCGAGAAAGATACTATCCATATTTGACCACCCCAATAACTGGGCGGTCATAAAACCCAGCAGCATCATAAAGCTCAGTTCAGTAACCCCTGTAATGGCAGCAGAACCGCCCACTTTCAGCAACTTTTTGAAACTGAACTCCAGACCCAGGGTGAACAGCAGGAATACCACTCCGATCTCGGCCCAGATCTTGATGCCTTCGATGTCTACGATCGTTGGAAATAATTTAAAGTTAGGTCCTACCAACAGGCCGGCAATGATATAACCCAGTACAACGGGCTGTTTGATGCGCTTAAAGAAAAGGGTGATCACTCCGGCGGCGCCAAGGATCAATGCAAGGTCCTTTATCAGATTGGGTAAATGCGTCATTGTGTTTTTTTGATCGATGAGAGAACGCGAATGGCACATCCGGATACAAACCACACCTACCACCTTTACGAAAATACAAATAAGTATCCAGCTATGCCAGCACACAACTGTACAACGATTGGTTAAAAAGGGGTATAGCCTAATCAAAGCAGCCCGTACGAAAGCAAAAGAAAAGAGCCACACGATCGTGTGACTCTGTACCATTTCCTCTTATCATGCAATGTTCACAGCCGGCCTGTCATTCTTTTCCACAGGCAAAAACATTGAACTCCTTGATCAAAGCACATCCATAGTTTCCTGCTGAACTCAGATTCAGATAAATGGTGTAGTAACCGGGGGTCGTTACTGTAAAATTCTTTCCGATGGCAGAAGGGGTATCGTATCCGTTTTTGATTTCCTTACCCAGCGTCAGTGCGTCATCATCATTGGCCCTGAACCGGAATTCGCCGGCCTGCAACGCTAGTGTGATCATGTATTTGCCTGTTGCAGCATCGTATGTCATGACCGGATCTGTTTCACCAGCACAGGTTACAGCGGTTCCATGGATTCCCCATTTATTGATCCGGGTACAATTCCAGGTATTCTTATTGGTACTGGCTTTAACGAAATAGCGGCCCTCATTGCCGGTCAAGGAAAACAGGGTGCCTCCGAAACCGAACTTATTGGCCCCGAGATTGGTGAATGTATTGGTGATCTCCCATTTACATCCTTTCACGAACATGAATTGAGGGTTCTGTCTGGTGAAGTTGATATATCCTTCATATTCGCCATCGTTTTTCACACTTACGATCTGTGGCGCATTACTCAATTCCCATTCCTGGTAATTACCGGGTAATTTGATGTATTGCGGATACGCGTATTCTGTGATGGGCTGGTAAGTGGTAATGTCGAGAGACACTGCTTCTGAATACACAAGTACGTCATGGTCCCCATACAGGTCTGTCGCTTTTACCCTGATCTCCACTTTGGTGCTTTTACCTGTTGGGGCCAACCTGCTCATTTTCTGGTTCAGCTCTTTCACCAGAAAACCTATTGTGGCATAAGAAGAACTACCCAACTCTATGGGTTCTGAAAAATGAGATTGTACTGCCCCTGCTTCGATGGTATACCGAAGGGGATTGTTTCCGGGCAGAGGCGTCCAGCTGAAACTGATCGCATTATTCTCGGAACTAGACTGTTGTAGTACGACAGCCTGTACCGACGCCCGAAAGTCTGAGATGGATGTTTCGCCCACCTTTATTTCGGTATGCGGCACAATGGCGTCAGGTGATTCCACCTGTTTCTGGCAGGCAGTAAGCAGTAAAAAGGCAACTCCGATCAAAAAACAATTGGTTTTTCCGGGGGCCTGTTTTGATTGGGTTTTGGGGGTAAACAGCCTCATCAAATACAGTTTTGGTACAGCAAACCATGCATCAACATGCATCATGATTACCGTACAAAGGGACGACAGACCCAATGGACTGCGAATAGGGTGTTCTGTGAAAGAATAGTAGGAATGCAGGGCCCGAAAGGGTAAACAGAACACAGAGGCGTATATAGATATCGGGAAGATCAATGGGTAAACATCGTATAGAACCCTCCGTAGCCCCGGCAAAAAAAAACGTAGTATAAGAGCTATGTGAACAACACAAAATCAGCAAAATCCTACATTAGTTGTTGATAATCAACGGTTCACAAAATTTGCATTTTGACGAAAAAGAAGCATTTATTGATACCCGTTAATGTTCTTGCCTCATTTTATCAATTAACCAGCTAAGACAAGACAGAGGTGCAGAAAAATTCCGGTCCCCCTTCAGGACCAGGACCGACATCGGCCTTTATACGCCTAGCTAGAGGAAAACGAGCGGTCGGGTGCGGCTACAACACCCATAGAACCCAGAACTACAAAGCCTTTTGCCTAATATTTACATTACCGAATGCTACTGATACCACCATCCACATGAAAAACCTGACCAGTGATCCAGCTGCTTTTATCACTCAACAGGAATGCGGCCGTTGCTGCAATATCGTTGTCGGTACCGATCCTTTTCAATGGATGCCGCTGTGCATTCGCTTCCATTTTTTCAGGTGTATTCAGGAACTGATGGGTCAAAGAGGTTTGTGTGATGGAAGGAGCGATACAATTGACCCTGATCGTTGGAGAAAGTTCTGCAGCAAGCGCCTTGGTCAAACCCTCAACAGCGCCCTTACTGGCACTCACCAGACTGTGAAAATTAAAACCCATTTGTACAGCAACGGTGCTGAATAATACAATGGAAGCCTGACCGCTTTTTTTCAACGCTGGTAAACAGGCCTGTATGATCCTAACAGCGCCGGCAACCTGCAACTTGTAATCCTCCACAAATTCAGCCACCGGGATCCTCGAAAATGGTTTCAGGTTAACAGAACCTACACAATAGGCCAGGCCATCCAGCTTATCCGGAACAAAGCTGAGATCCATATTTTCACCCAGTATATCTAAATAATGAAAAGACAGATTCCCGCTGCCCGACTTCGGGTTCCTGAAATAAGTTCCGATTACATTATTTTCTACAGCCAGCTGTTCAGACAAGGATTTGCCAATACCACTGGTTCCAACGATAAGATAATTATTCATACGGTTAACAACAACGAAACGATGGGATTGTTATGGTTCGGATGAAAATAGGTTCTTGGTACCGGATCGTGCCATCCGATTTGTAAAGGATCCGGGCAAAAGAAAGACCCGGATATGACCCAGGTCTTGTTGATTTTACGTTGGTATCAATTGAACTGTTTATAAAAATGGTTATAGACCGCGCCAATGGTTCCACTCTTACAACATGTGAAGGATCCATAATTTATCCTCTTTACACCTATTTAATAGGTGTTCCCAGGTTGTCCAGTTTAGCACGCATTTCCGGACTAAGTTGCAGAATGAGCTCTGCATTTACTACGCCTGATGGCATTGGCTCCGGTACAATATTGAACAGTTGATTGGCAGCAACCGCATAGGATCTTGCTTTTGCGATCAATGACCCATCTTTTGCAATGGGATCCACATCGGTAGCAAAAATGGAAATGGTTTGATCGCTGTTACGGGTTATCCTGAAACCTCTGAACTGCTGGGGAAATTCCCGCAAAGATGGAGTTTCCACTTCCCAGAATCCGAGTTCGGGCCTGGTGGGGTCCGGCGATTTTTGAGGGGTGATCACGCTCAGGTGCCTGTGTCCAGATACCCACAAAATAAGGTTGGGATACGTATGCAGTTTTGCCAGCATCTCATCTTCGGTCTTGTACGAAGAAGCGCTCCATTTCATGGATTCTCCGATCAATGTTTGCTGAAGTACCACCTTAATTGGAATATGCGCAGCAATGATCATGAGTTTGCCTTCGGCCTGCCCCTTATCCAGTTCACTAACCAGCCAATCATAACGCTCCTTATCAACAGATCCTTTGCCATAGCCGTCTGTTACGATACGATCGTCTCTGTTGGTATTGTCGAGTACAATTACCTTCAATGGAAGGTCCGACTTGGGCTCAAATGTATAACTGGCAAATCCGGAAGCGGCGGCTGCAGGTGTAAAACCATGGCCTGCCGGGGAGCTACTGCTTTTTACAAACGCATCCATGAAATCGTAGCGCGTAATAAACCGTCTGTTCAGATCCGGAGAAACAACCGGAGGGGTCGTAAAGTTTCCAACAGGTCCTGCGCCAACAATATCACCAGTAGGGGTTTTGCCATTTATGACGCCCATGTAATAACCCCTGCTACTGATACCGGAGGGATCTTTGAAAATGTTCCCAAGATTCATAACAGTGTTACCGATCATTTTATCTTTTATATACTGATCCGGAGGGAACATGCCCATCCAGAAGTGATCGTGATTACCAAGTGCCTGGTACCACTTGATAGAAGGGTCAATGCCCTCTGCCTTAAATTCATCCTGATAGTCATTATTGGGTCCGGGGTTGGGATCGTCTTTTTCTCCTGAATCAGGGTCAATAAGCTTCCCATCCATTACGTCCACAAACCATTTCAGTTCATTATACTGGGCACTATTCAGGGCGTCGCCAAGCGAAAGTCCAAAATCATAGGGCCTTATTTTGTGAAGCCGGTTGATGGTAAGAACTGTTGCATCAAGCATATGGGTGGAGTAAAGCATGGCAGGCGAATAACCTGAGATAATGCCCCATTTGTACCCATAATAAATGGCCTGTGCCGGTGATTCTTTATCGGTGATATGAATATCTGAAATAGCAAAGAAATTGGCCAGCAGTGCCGCATTGGTCACAGAATTGCCTGAATAATTCACGGGCATCAGGTCGATCCTTTTTTGATGAGGTACACCCGACCCATATTGCCAGGTGCCATAGCCATATTGAGAAAATAAAGCAACATCGTTGGGGGCAATCAGGTGTGGGTAGGTGGGTACCTGGTCGGGAATGATTGTTTGATCAGCTGTTGTTGTAACAGTGGTTCCAGCTGATTCAATTACGCCAACGTTCTTATTACAGGCGAACAAAAAAGATAAAACCAGTCCAAATAAGTATACTGGAAGATTTTCGGAGATTGATCTCGTTCTCATGTCTATTTATTTGAAATATGAAGGATTAACACCCGATGGAAAATCGCAGAACCTAATTATTCATACACCAAAGCTCCTTTGATTTCTTACCATGGAAAATGATAATAATCATGGTTATGTTTTGTGAGAATTCTGCTTCTGTAGTGAAAATATCGACGCGAATGGCGTACCACTCTCTGTGGGCCTAAATAAAAAGACCCTTGCAAGTTTTTGACTTACAAGGGTCTTTGTTGTAACCTATGTGAGGGCCGTCTTGCTAAATACTCGTAATATCTTATGAAAAACTTCTAAGTAGTTGATTTTAAGTATCAAATTCTACTGGTTAGTGCCTGTTTACACTCGTTAACATATATTTATTGGCCAATATTATGCGAACGGTTTCGTACAGGTTCTGATCAATCAAATTATATTATACTTGTTGTTCCTGGTTTTCAGGTATGGAAGTACAAAACACCGCCATTCATATACCCTATTTTGTATAATAGTTCACTTGCAGAATTATACCTATGTATATAAATAATTTTAGGGATCGTTGAAAGTAAAATCAAGAGGTATTCGGTCTCTTTTACAGAAAACGGTGCCTTATAAGCACCGTCAATAGCTTTGTGAAATAGAAAATCGAATAACACGATGTAAGACTTTGAGAAGCTTTGTAAGTATCCCTAAATCGCAGACAGTTTAAAATTAGAGCCAAAGGCTTAAATTTAAACTGCAAATATGAAAAAGACACGATTTACGGAGACCCAGATTGTTTCCATTTTAAAGCAACAGGAAGGCGGTCGAACAACCA
>JADBXR010000015.1 GCA_020403425.1 Chitinophagaceae bacterium
AGGAACTCGAACAGGAACTGGAAAAAGAAGTGACGCGCAATATTGTTATGCTATGCGGAGGAAGCACCGATACATTCGACATACTTTTTGGATCAAATTCTCCTTAATCTTCCGAACACCTGTGGTCGCCTGACCAACAACTATCACTATCATAGATCAAGGTCAAAAACACAACTACCCTCGTTTCACACAGAACCACAGATCTAAAATAATGGTTTCCACATACCAGCCAGTGCACATTTCTGCCAGATATGAGCGCCATGGATACAATCCGTTTTGAAAGAAGCTCCTTTCAGAAAAAAGGCATTCTAAGGGTTGTTGGTCAGGCGACCAACAACGGCCTGTTTAGACCAACAACGGCCTGTGAAACAGGTCCGCTGTTTATCCGGAAACAATAAACCTACAATACAATTTAAACACGACTGTTAATTATCTGTTAGCACAAAACATTCTTTCTGCATGGTATGTAGTAAGTACCTAAACTAAAACATACCATGAAACTGAAATTCATCCTAATGTTGCTGATCAGCGGAACCCTGTCCGTATCTGCACAGAAAACCGTTGTTGACATTGCCGTGGGTTCTAAAGACCACTCTACCCTGGTAGCCGCTGTAAAAGCTGCCGATCTCGTAAGTACTTTACAAAGTGCCGGCTCCTTCACCGTATTCGCACCTACCAACGAGGCTTTTGCCAAATTACCAGCGGGCACTGTAGACAATCTGCTGAAAGCAGAGAACAAAGCTTCACTGGCCAAGGTTCTTACTTACCACGTGGTAGCCGGTAAACTGGATGCAGCTGCTGTTGTTAAAGCCATCACCGATGGTAAGGGAAAAGCAGTGGTAAAAACCGTAAGTGGTGGAAGTCTGACCGCTTCTTTGAAAGATGGCAATGTGATCCTGACCGATGAGAATGGCGCCACTGCCACCGTAGTAGCTACCGACCTGAAAGCCGACAATGGTGTGATACACGTGATCGATAGCGTGGTATTACCTAAATAAATCCCCCCTCTGCGAAACCTCTGCTTCTCTCGTTCTCTGCGGTTGAATGGAATGAATGCCAACCGCAGAGAACATGAGAGCGGAGAGTTTACGCGGAGAAAGTTACTCTACTTTTACAACCGCCGTTCTTTTACCAACGCCATTCTCATTGAACGGCTCTATCTGGAAATAATACGGCTGGTCCTTTTCCATAGCAGAGAAATAATATTCGTTCTTCCCGTACACCATGATGCTGGTGTAAAGTTTATCAGGGGCTGTACCTGTGTAGATGGTGTAGCCGGTAGCAGTAGGATTCACTTCCCATTTGAGCCAGCTGTTACGGCGCTCACTTTCACCACGGAGCACGACGAAATGTTTCACAGCTTCCGGCACCGCTCCCGTTCCCTTACCAAATACACGGAAACCACTGATGGCGAATTTACCTGTGGGCATATGTATGTTCTCCAGTTTCAGGTAACGGGCCTGGATGGGTTTGGGGAGCTCTATGTATTCATGTGGCACATCGGTCTTGTTCTGGCTCTTATCTACCAGCAGTTTCCAGTTAACGCCATCCACAGAACTGTACAGTTTGTACTGGTGATAAGTGGTGGTGGATTTACCCATCAGGGTCACGTCCTGGTCGGCATAGTTGATCTGTACGGCGTTCACGGTAGATACGACGCCCAGATCGGTCTGGATCCATTCGCCCCTGTTGGCGGTGGCGGCGCTCCAGTAGGTCTTGATGTCCTCATCCACCGCCAGGTTAGCGGCAAATGCCCCCAGGGTAGAAGATACTTTCACCGGTTTCTGGTAATTCAGCAGCATCCAGCCGGTGAACTGTGAGTTGGTATGATCCGCTGTTGCAGAAGGAAGGTAATGCGGGTAATCGCCGAAGGCAGTATTGGCAGATAAGATGCCATCTTTATCGAACTGTGCAGGCCAGATACCGATGCGTCTTTCAAAATTATTCTTGGAGCCGATCACGATGGTCGACACATGCCACCACTGGTTGTAAACGTCCTGGTAAGTGGCGCCATGTCCCGCACCACGGGCAAAACCGCCGGGTTTGTACGAAAAGGGATTGTGCGACTGGTACGTGAACGGCCCCATGGGTTTATCTGATACATATACCCCATCACCATAACCACTGAACTCGGTACCGGGGGCGCCGTACTGCAGGTAATATTTGCCGTTGTGTTTGTTCACCCAGGCGCCTTCCATGAAGGGCTTGAGAAAGGTATTGTCGTTATGCTCGCCAAAACGTTCCCAGCCATGTACAGTATCGTGCAGGCGGATCAGTTCTTTTTTCTCGCCGATGGGTTGTAAGGTCTTGCGATCGATCTCCTGTCCGTAGATGGGGTAGAAATTGCTGGAGCCCCAATACAGGTACACACGTTTGTCATCATCTACAAAAAATCCGGGATCCCAGGCGCCGGCCTGGAACGAGTCCACGGCTTCTTTCCACTCGTCTTTCTGCGGATTGGTACTCATCCACAGCGGAAAATTCTTTTCATGGGTAGAGCCGATCACCAGCAGGGTATCGCCCAGTACCAGTGTGGCCGGTGCGCAGAGTTCGTCGTATACTTTGTGCCAGGGCTTCAGAAACTTACGCGAGACAAAGTTCCAATTCAGCATATCCGGGCTCCACCAGTAACCCCACTGGTTGGTGGAGAACAGGTAATAGTTACCCTTGAACAGCGTGATCACCGGATCGGCCGTGGCACGGTGTTTACCCTGCTCCGTAAAATTGGGGATCGGGCAATACCCATAATCCACATTGATCGGATTACAATAGGTCTTCTGTTGTGCGTTCACTGCATGGCCCATCGCCACCAGTAACACCAGGCAAAAAGCAAAACGTAGTCTCATATCCTAAAAGTACTATTATTCTCCGCGTAAACTCCCCGATCTCTGTGCCTCCGCGGTGAAAAGATCACTCCGCCCAACAACCTATCCCCGCAACAACCACTCCTTCAACTCCGCAAAAGAAGCTTTCATGGCAATGCTCTTCTTCTCCAACCCGAACAGGTGTTGTGCCGAGGCGGGCACTTCTATCTTTTTGCCGATCATGGCTTCCACCGTATCGGGGAACTTGACGGGGTGTGCGGTCTCTAAAATGAATCCTGCCTGCTCCGGGTGTTCACCAAGGTATTCCTGCAATGCATGATAGGCAACTGCACCATGCGGGTCCAGAACATACCCATATTGACGATACACATCAGCAATGGTCTGCCGGGTGGTATCATCTGTGACCGTATAACCGGAGATCTTTTCTTTGATGGTTTCGTACCGGCTGCCGAACAGCTCCATCACACGGATAAAATTGCTGGGGCTGCCCACATCCATCGCATTGGAGATGGTGGGTACGGCTGTTTTGGCTGCATAGTTACCGGTACGCAGGTACCCGGGTACGGCATCGTTCACGTTGCAGGCCGCAATGAAATGTTTCACCGGCAACCCGCTCACATGCGCCAGCAGGCCGGCGCAGATATTACCGAAGTTACCGCTGGGCACAGCGATCACGGGCGGCTGCCCCTTATCCTGCCATTGCTGGTAGGCAAAGAAATAATACAACTGTTGCGGCAGCCAGCGCGCCACGTTGATGGAATTGGCGGAAGTAAGCTGCAATGCTTTATTGAGGTCCGCATCCATGAACGCATCTTTCACCATGGCCTGGCAATCATCAAAACTGCCTGATACTTCGAGGGCCTTGATGTTTTGTCCACAGGTGGTCAGCTGCAGTTCCTGCACGGGACTCACTTTACCCGAAGGATACAGGATCACCACTTCCACACCTTCCACACCCAGGAAACCATTGGCCACAGCGCCACCGGTATCGCCGGATGTGGCTACCAGCACCGTCACTTTTCCTGTTGCCTGCTGCGAAAAATATCCCAGGCAGCGGCTCATGAAACGCGCACCCACATCTTTGAATGCGAGCGTGGGCCCATGAAACAGTTCCAGCGAAGAGATGCGATCGTTCACCTGCACCAGCGGAAAATCGAACCCGATGGTCTCGGACACAATGCGGAACAAACTTTTTTCATCAATGGCATCACCCACATAGGGCTGCATCACCAGCATGGCCAGTTCTTCTTTGGTATAATCTTTACAGTTTTTGATGACCAGCGGATCGACAGTCGGGATGGTCTCAGGAAAATACAGACCCTTGTCCGGAGCCTGTCCTTGTATGGTGGCTTCGCGGAAACTGACGTTGGGGGCTTGGTGGTTGAGGCTGTAGTAGTTCATCGTGAGTAGTGAGTGGTGAGTAGGGAGTATTTTTTATTGATCGACGAGGCGGACGCCGGTAGGGTTGATCGTGGTCACATAAGTATGGTGATCAAGGGATAGTCGTTCGTATACGGCATGCATCTGTGCCTGTACCTCTTTGGCGGTGGCCTCGTCTTTGCTCAGCATGAAAATGGAAGGACCGCTGCCGGAGATACCTCCACCCAGTGCACCGGCCTCGCGACTGTTCTTTTTGATGGTATCGAAACCGGGGATCAGGATACTCCTCACCGGTTCGATCAAAACGTCTTCGAGTGAACGGCCGATGAGGTCATAATCTTCCTGCAGCAGACCGGCTACCAGTCCTGCAATATTGCCCCACTGGCGTATGGCATCTTTCAGCAATACCTGTTGTTTTAAGATACTGCGCGCGTCGGCCGTTCTCACTTCTATCTGCGGGTGTACAATGGTCACATACAGCTGCGGTACGGTGAGCGGAACAATATCCAGCGGAAAGATGGAGCGGATCAGTGTTACGCCCCCATAAATGCAGGGCGCAATATTATCGGCGTGTTTTACGCCCGAAGCCACTTTCTCTCCATTCATCGCAAAACGAACCAGGTCCTGTTTGCTGAAACGCTCATTTAGCAGCCGGTTGGCCGCCACCACTGCCCCTGCAGAACTTGCTGCGCTGGAACCCACACCGCTGCCGGGTTTGATCTGTTTACAGATAGCCAGTTCAAAGCCTATCGGTTCCGGGATCTCTTCCAGCATGGCCAGCAATGCCGCCCCGGCCACATTCAGTTCGGGCTGGGTGGGCAGGTCATAGTCATCCAGGTTGTGGATGGTGACACCGGGTTTATCGCAAAAGCGGATATGCATTTCATCATAGGGTTCATTCACCGCAAATCCCAGCACATCAAAACCGCAGACCATATTGGCCACCGTTGCCGGTGCATGTACCGTTATGACCGCACCTCCTTCGTTACCGAAGGGGGAATAAAAAAAAGTATTGTTGCAAAACAGTCTCATATGAATCTTTTTCGTTTCACAGGTCAACTCCGGGAGCTTGGCCTGTGAAACGGGTTCCTTATCTCGCTACGCGGATAATATCTGCAAACACACCGCTCGCCGTTACGTCTGCTCCGGCACCGGCACCTTTAATGACCAATGGCTGTTCAGGATATCGCTCTGTGTAGAACAGGACCAGGTTGTCTTTACCGTACAGGTGATAGAAATCAGAATCCGCAGGAATGTGCTGTAATCCTACCGATGCCTTACCATTCTCATATTGTGCCACGAATTTGAGTTTGCAGTTCTTATTGGCGGCTGCCTGATAAATGGCCTGGAAATGCGCTTCCTGTTTTTCCATCTCCGCGTAGAAATCCTCCACGCTTCCTTCAAAACAGGACGCCGGTAAGAAATATTCATTGCTGATATCTTCCATCTCCAGTTGCTGACCGGCCTCGCGTGCCAGGATCATGATCTTACGCATCACATCGGTACCGCCCAGGTCCAGTCGGGGATCCGGTTCTGTATACCCTTCTTCCTGTGCCTGCCGTACCACCTGCGCAAAGGGTCGGGTGGCATCATAATGATTGAACACAAAATTGAGTGTGCCCGACAGAACGGCCTGTATCCGGTTCACCTGGTCGCCGCTGCGTAACAGGTCGTTCAGCGTGCCGATCACCGGCAGGCCTGCACCTACATTGGTCTCGAACAGGAAAGAGGTATTGTACTCGCGCGACAGTGATTTCAGTTTCTTATAAGAGGTATAGGAGGAAGATGCCGCGATCTTATTACAAGCCACCACCGCTACACTTTTCTCCAGCAATGATCCGTACACGGATGCCACTTCGGCATTGGCGGTAACATCGACGAATACGCTGTTGCGTAAATTCTTCCGGATGATCTGTTGTACAAAATCATGGATATTGCCCTGTTGCGCCTGCTGCAGATCCTGTTTCCAGTCGGATAGGTTCACACCCTCTTCATTGATCAGGATGCGTTTGCTATTGGCCAGTCCCGTGATCTGGATCTGCAGGCGCAGATGGTCCTGCAGGTATTTGAACTGTTTCTGGATCTGCCCGATGAGTTTTCCACCCACGTTGCCGGTTCCGGCAATGAACACGTTCAGTTGTTTGTAGGTGGTCTCAAAGAACTCCTCGTGTAATACGTTGATCGCTTTTTTAACATCGGTGGAAGACAATACCGCCGATATGTTCTTTTCAGATGAACCCTGCGCAATGGCCCTTACATTGATACCGTTCCTGCCCAGTACACCGAACATTTTTCCGCTGATGCCCGGATGGCTCTTCATCTGTTCGCCTACCAGCGCCACGATGGACTGTCCTGTTTCCACTTTCAAAGGGTCCACTTTACCGGAACGGATCTCGTGGTCGAAAGCATGATCGATGGAACGTTTGGCCTTATCGGTATCCGCCTCATTGATTCCCACACAGATCGAATGCTCCGACGAGCTTTGGGTGATCAGGATCACGTTCACCTTCTCCTGCGCCAGCGCCTCGAACAGACGTTTGGAGAAACCGGGGATACCCACCATACCGCTACCTTCCAGGCTTAACAGGCTGATGCGGTTGATGCTGGAGATCCCTCGGATGAAACTATCAGGCGTAACGGCCGATTCATGTTCCACCAGTGTTCCGAAATCATCTGGCGCAAAAGTGTTCTTCACCCAAACAGGGATCTGTTTTTTCATCACCGGCTGAATGGTGGGCGGATAAATGATCTTGGCACCGAAATGCGACAGCTCCATGGCTTCCTGATAAGAGATGCGCTGGATGGGTCTGGCATTCTGCACCAGTCTCGGGTCGGCGGTCATCATACCGCTTACATCGGTCCAGATCTCCAAAGCACTGGCCTGTACGGCGGCAGCATAGATGGCGCCGGTATAATCGGAACCACCGCGACCCAAAGTAGTGGTGTTACCCTGTGCATCGCTGGCAATGAATCCGGGGGCCACATATAACTGGTGCGGGTTTGCCTTGAGATAGTCCTGTATATTCTTCTCCGTCTGCACAAAATCCACCACGGCATTGCCATGCTGCGAATTGGTGACGATGAGTTTTCGTGAATCGAGCCAGTGCTGGTCAACACCCTGCGACTGGAATCTGGCCGAGATCATCATGGAAGACAGCAGCTCGCCATAACTCACGATCCGGTCTTTGGTGCGGGCAGAGAGTTCGCCCAGCAGGAACACACCATCGCAGATGCCTTCCAGCTCGTTGAACTGCTGTTTCACCAGGCTGAGCGTGGCGCTCTGTTGTTGTATGGGCAGGAGCTCACGCACCGTATCGAGGTGGCGGCATTCCATCTCTTTCAATAATTGTTTGTAGGCCTCATCGGCATGCGAAGCCAGTTCACCGGCGTGCAGCAGGTTATCCGTAATACCGCCCAGTGCAGACACTACGAGGATCGTGGCCTCTTTCTGTATGGAAGACTCTACAATACCAACCACCCGGTTGATGTTTACTGCGTTGGCTACGGAACTACCGCCGAATTTTAATACCTGCATATCTGATTACTTGTTGCTTGAATAAATGTTTTGAAAATAGGATACGGGGTTCCCTGAGGGAGAACAGCCGTTAAGGCCCGAAGATGATATGATACTGTATAACCCTTTACAGGGTTGTAATGGTAATAATAGCAGTTGTGAACAGCGGGGCTGTTGCTACAGGGGATGTGATATGTAACTGCTGTAAGGGCATTTTTTGCTAAGCGTGTTGAAAGATAGGTAAAAAATGTTTTCATCATACGAGATAACCGAACAAATTATCGTTCTGCTTCAACTCTGTATAGTTGATGTGATAACGGTTCAGGTTTTCCAACAGTGTTTCATAATCATGTTTCGACTTCAGCTCTATGCCCACCAGTGCGGGACCGGTTTCCTTGTTGTGCTTCTGCATGTATTCAAAACGGGTGATATCATCTCCGGGTCCGAGTACATGGTTCACAAACTCTTTTAAAGCGCCCGGCCGCTGGGCAAAGCGGATCAGGAAATAATGTTTCAGTCCTTCGTACTGCAGCGAACGTTCCTTGATCTCCTGCATGCGGTCGATATCATTGTTACTACCGCTCACCACACAAACGATGGTCTTTCCTTTGATCACATCGGCATAATCGTCCAATGCGGCTATGGATAAGGCACCGGCCGGCTCTACCACGATCGCATCTTCGTTGTATAACTGCAGGATGGTGGTACAGACCTTACCTTCCGGTACCAGGTGCATATCGTCCAGCACATCTTTACAGATATCGTAGGTCATATCTCCCACACGTTTCACGGCAGCGCCGTCTACAAAACGTTCAATGTTCTCAATGGTCACGGGGTGCCCCGCTTTCAATGCCTCGAACATGGAAGGTGCGCCCTCCGGCTCCAGGCCGATGACCTTTGTTTTGGGCGAGAAGGTTTTGAAATAAGCCCCTACACCCGCACTCAAACCGCCGCCACCAACCGGCACGAATACATAATCGATATCTGAGCGGTCTTCCAGGATCTCCATGGCCACTGTGGCCTGCCCTTCAATGATACGCAGGTCATCAAATGGCGGGATGAAGGTCATACCATGTGCCACTGTGTATTCCTTGGCAGCAAAAGCACAATCGTCGAAAGTATCACCCGTAAGCACCACTTCAATGAAACCCTCGCCGAACATCTTGGTCTGGTTCACTTTCTGGTTGGGTGTAATGATGGGCATGAAGACCACACCCTTTACATTCAGTTTTTTACAGCTATAGGCAAAACCCTGTGCATGGTTACCTGCGCTGGCGCAGACCACCCCTTTCTGTAACTGCTCCGGCGGAAGGCTGCTCATCATGTTATACGCGCCGCGGAGTTTGTAAGAACGTACCACCTGCAGGTCTTCCCGTTTCAGGAAAACATCACATTGGTACTTACGCGACAAGTTGTGGTTATACGTAAGCGGGGTACGGTTCACGATCTTCTGCAAACGTTTTTTGGCGCTTTCAAAATCGAGTGTGGGGGTTGCTGTGCTTGATCGGGTATCCATATCGGTCTTTTTTCTCATCCACCGGCGCCTTCCTTTAGTGGAAAGCGCCGGTAACGAGTAACTATTATTTTGCTGGCTGGTTCTCTGGACGTAAACTTCTTACGGTCCTTCCTGCCTGCCAGATCTCACTATCGTGGAGTTCTTTCAGTTCGGCATCCAGTTTTTCGCGGTAGTCTGGTTTGCTGTTGCTCTCGATGGACTTGGCCGCTTCTTTACCGGTAGCTACGCTCTCGTACAGTTCTGTGAATACGGGCAGGGTAGCATCGCGGAACTTCTTCCACCAGTCCAGCGCACCACGCTGTGCAGTAGTGGAGCAGTTGGCATACATCCAGTCCATACCGTTCTCGGCCACCAGTGGCATCAGCGACTGTGTCAGCTCTTCTACGGTTTCATTGAAAGCCTCAGAAGGAGAATGTCCTTTGGAACGCAATACCTGGTACTGCGCCGCAAAAATTCCCTGGATGGCACCCATCAGTGTACCACGCTCACCGGTAAGGTCGCTGTATACTTCTTTCTTGAAGTTAGTCTCGAACAGGTAACCCGAACCGATGGCGATACCCAATGCCACCACGCGTTCAAAAGCACGGCCGGTAGCGTCCTGGAAAATGGCATAACTGCTGTTCAGTCCACGGCCCTGCAGGAACATCCTTCGCAGGGAAGTACCTGAACCCTTGGGGGCTACCAGGAACACATCCACATCGGCCGGAGGTACGATACCGGTCTGGTCGTTATAGGTGATACCGAAACCATGAGAGAAATACAATGCCTTACCAGGGGTCAGGTGTTTTTTCACGGTCGGCCACATGGCTATCTGTGCCGCATCACTCAGCAGGTAACAGATGATGGTACCTTTCTGAAGGGCTTCTTCAATTTCGAATAAGGTTTGTCCGGGCACAAATCCGTCCTGTACCGCTTTGTCCCAGCTCTTAGAGTTCTTGCGCTGACCCACGATCACATTGATGCCGTTCTCTTTCTGGTTCAATGCCTGTCCGGGACCCTGTACGCCGTAACCGATCACGGCCACTACTTCATCCTTCAATACCTGCTGCGCCTTTGCCAGCGGAAACTCTTCCCGCGTCACTACATTCTCTTCTACCCCACCAAAATTTAATTTTGCCATTTTGTAAAGTTTAACTGTTAATTGGTTTAGTTGTTATTGGTTGATTTGCTTTTACGTTGATCCCTGTTTTTTGTGAATGGACAATTGTCAATGAACCGGTAACGCTCCCTATTCACCATTGCCCACTCACCATTCACGCCTACATTGAGAACACTTCATCCTGCTTATCCAGGTATTCATTCTCTACCAATTCTTCCCCCGGTTCCGTCTGTTCAAACTCTTTCAGTTTTTCATGGAAGCCCTTGCTTTGTTTGATGATGGCCACCCGGGCGCTGCGAACGAATTCGATCAGTCCATAAGGTGCCAGCACTTCTACCAGCTTGTCTGTTTCTTCGCGATGGCCACTGGTCTCGAAGATGGTGTAGTCCTTACGGATCACCACTGCCCTGGCACCATATTCGCGCAGCAACCTTTCCACTTTCACTTTCTCAGCGATCTCATCGGTAGGCACTTTGTACAAAGCCAGCTCCTGCCAAACGATCTCTTCGTTGTTATTGTAGTAGGCTTTCAGCACTTCTACCTGCTTCTCTATCTGGCGGGCCAGTTTACGCACCACTTCCTCCGTTTCATGGATCACGATGGTGAAACGGTGTATGCCTTCCGCTTCGGAAGGTGATGTGTTCAGACTCTCGATATTGATCTTCCTGCGCGAGAACATGGTTGCGATACGAACCAGCAGACCAATATGGTTCTCGGTATATACGGTTATGGTAAATTCCTGTTTTGTCATATTCACCCCCTGCGCCCCCTGTACGGGGTATTGGTTATAAAATTCAATTTCTGTCAGTACTGTGCCTGCACGGTTTCTGTTTGTTTATTTCAGCCGCACCTCACTCACGCTGCAACCCTGTGGCACCATCGGGAACACGTTATTCTCCTTGCCCACCATCACTTCCAGCAGGTAAGAGCCTTTGTGATCGAGCATGGCCTGTAGCGCTGCTTTCAGATCGGCACGGTCGGTGATCTTGTTACCGGCAATACCATACCCTTTGGCTACCATCACAAAATCCGGACTGGCGATGTCCACAAATGAGTAACGCCTATCGTTGAACAGTTGCTGCCACTGCCGCACCATTCCGAGGAACTCGTTGTTCAGGATCAGGATCTTGACGTCCACACCTGTCTGCATGATGGTACCCAACTCCTGTATGGTCATTTGCATGCCACCATCGCCGATGATGGCGATCACGGTCCTGTCCGGCGCGCCAAACTTGGCGCCGATGGCTGCGGGCAAACCGAAGCCCATGGTGCCCAATCCGCCGGAAGTGATATTGCTCTTGCTCTGGTTGAATTTGGCATAACGGCAGGCTACCATCTGGTGCTGGCCCACATCGGTAACGATCACGGCGTTGCCGCCGGTGAGCTCGTTCAGGTTCCTCATCACTTCTCCCATGGTCATCTTCTCAGTAGAAGGATGCAGTTCCTCAAAAATGACCTCCTTGTTCTCCTCTGCATCGCAGGCGCGGAATTTCTCCACCCACTGCGGATACACTTTGGCTTCCACCAGTTTCGTCAGCATGGGCAGGGTTTCCTTACAGTCGCCCCATACACCCACGGTCGCTTTCACATTCTTGTCTATCTCCGAAGGATCAATATCCAGGTGGATCACTTTTGCCTGCTTGGCATATTTGTCAAGCCGTCCGGTAACACGGTCATCGAAACGCATACCCACGGCTATCAGCACATCACACTCGTTGGTCATCACATTCGGACCATAATTACCATGCATACCCAGCATACCCACATTCAGCGGATGATCGGTAGGCAATGCACTCAGCCCCAGGATGGTCCAGGCTGCGGGGATCCCTGCTTTTTCAATGAATGCCTTGAATTCTTTTTCCGCCTTACCCAGTATCACACCCTGACCAAATACCACGAATGGTTTTTCCGCCGCATTGATCAGCCTGGCCGCTTCCTCTATATACTCTTTACGGACAATGGGTTTGGGACGATAGCTACGCACATGGTTGCAAGGCGTATACCCTTCGTAACGGAACTTCTGTATCTGCGCGTTCTTGGTGATATCGATCAATACGGGTCCGGGCCTGCCGCTGCGGGCAATGTAAAATGCTTTGGCCAATACTGCAGGGATCTCTGTAGCATCCGTTACCTGGTAATTCCATTTGGTAACAGGTGTGGTGATGTTGACCACATCTGTTTCCTGGAAGGCATCTGTTCCGAGCAGGTGTGCAAATACCTGTCCGGTTATTGCAACCAGGGGTGTGCTGTCGATCATGGCATCGGCCAGTCCGGTGACCAGGTTGGTGGCGCCGGGACCGCTGGTGGCAAATACCACACCCACCTTACCGGATGCACGTGCATAGCCCTGTGCGGCATGTATGCCACCCTGCTCGTGGCGGACCAGGATATGTTTCAGTTTATCGTTATAATCATACAGCGCATCATAGATGGGCATGATGGCACCGCCGGGGTAACCAAAGATGGTGCTAACCCCTTCTACAATGCAGGCTTCCAATACGGCCTGTGAACCGGTCAGTTCGCTGCCTTTGGCAGAAGAGATGGACTGGGGTTCCGGGCTGGTGGTTGTTATTTGCGCAGTTGTACTCATACAATCTGTTTTAATCTTTTGGGTTCAGTTGAAAATTCTGTTGTTAACTCTCATCGGTCACACAGCCTTCCGAAGCGTCTTTCACCTGTTTGGCATATTTGTACAATAGTCCCTTGCTGGCTTTTAACGCAGGCTGCTTCCAACTGACTCGGCGCCTGGTTATCTCTTCCTCACTTACTTTCAGTGTCATTTTTTTGGTGGCCACATTCAGTTCAATGATATCGTTGTCCTGCACCAGTCCTATCAATCCGCCATTGTAGGCCTCAGGCGTTACATGTCCTACCACGAAGCCATGCGTACCACCGCTGAACCTTCCGTCAGTGATGAGGGCCACGCTCTTGCCCAGTCCAGCACCAATGATGGCCGATGTGGGTTTCAGCATCTCCGGCATACCCGGCGCCCCTCTCGGACCCACATACCGGATCACCACCACATCGCCGTGTTTGATACGACCACTGTTGATGCCGTTGATCAGTTCGTGCTCACCATCGAACACACGTGCCGGACCCTCAAACAGCTCTCCCTCCTTACCGCTGATCTTGGCCACGCTGCCACCCTCGGCCAGGTTACCATACAGGATCTGCAAATGACCGGTGGCTTTCACGGGTGTCTCCACCGGCAGGATGATCTGCTGTTGTGCAAAATCCAGATCAGGTGCATGGGCCACATTCTCTGCGATCGTTTTACCGGTCACGGTCAGACAATCGCCATGCAGCATGCCCTTGCTCAACAGGTATTTCATCACCGCAGGTACGCCACCATACTGGTGCAGGTCCTGCATCAGGTATTTACCGCTGGGTTTGAAATCTGCCAATACCGGAACCCTGTCGCTGATGCGCTGGAAATCGTCCTGGGTCAGTTCCACATCCACACTCTTGGCCATGGCTATCAGGTGCAGCACCGCATTGGTACTGCCGCCCAGCACCATTACCAGGGTGATGGCATTCTCGAACGCTTTGCGCGTCATGATATCCCTGGGTTTGATGTCTTTTTCAAGTAAGTGTCTGATCGCTTTGCCCGCTTCCAGGCATTCTTTGTGCTTCTCTTCACTTAAAGCAGGATTGGAAGAGGAATAGGGAAGGCTCATGCCCAATGCCTCAATGGCCGATGCCATGGTATTGGCCGTGTACATACCGCCGCAGGCGCCTGCGCCCGGACAGGCATGTTTCACTATGCCTTTGAAATCCGCTTCATCAAGGTTGCCGGCCAGTTTTTGTCCCAGCGCTTCGAACGCCGATACGATGTTCAGGTCCTGTCCTTTGTAATGGCCCGGTGCAATGGTACCACCATACACCATGATGGAGGGCCTGTTCAAACGTCCCATCGCAATGATGGAACCCGGCATATTCTTATCACAACCCGGCAGTGCGATCACGCCATCGTAATACTGTGCACCGCAAACGGCTTCAATGGAATCCGCAATGATATCCCTGCTCACCAGCGAGTAACGCATACCATCGGTACCGTTGCTCATACCATCACTCACACCAATGGTGTTGAAGATCAATCCTACCAGGTCGTTCTCCCATACGCCTTTTTTCACCAGCTGTGCCAGGTCGTTCAGGTGCATGTTACAGGTGTTTCCGTCGTAGCCCATGCTCACCACACCCACCTGTGCTTTTTTCAGGTCATCGTCTGTCAGGCCAATGCCGTAATACATGGCCTGCGCGGCAGGTTGTGTTACATCCTGTGTCAATGTTTTGCTGTACTGGTTGATTTCTTTTGCCATTGTTTCAACGATATATCTTGGTTCAACTTTACTTGTGTCACTCACTGGAACTTCCGGTAATGCTACTCAACACCGGTGATCTCGTTCACCACCACGTTTTTCCTTTCCACTACCAGGTCCTTATACGCCAGCTGGATGGTGCGGCTCACTGTTTTTTCCCAGGGCAGTGCAAATGGTTTGTCATCCAGCGATTCCATACCGATCACTTCTGCAGCAGTGCCGCAGAAGAAAGCTCCGTCGGCGCCATACATGGCTTCTTTGGTAAATAGTTTCTCTTCCACCGGTATGTTCATCTCTGCACATAATTCCAGCACGGTGGCCCGGGTGATGCCCGGAAGTATATTACCCAATGCTGTTGTATAGAGGCGGCCATCTTTTTCATAGAACACATTCGCGCCGGGTCCTTCCGCCACATTGCCGTTCATATCGCTCAGCAGGGCCTCATCAAAACCGTTCGCTTTGGCTTCCTGGCTGGCCAGGATGGAGTTCACATAATGCCCGGCCGCTTTTGCATGGATCTTAAAACCTTTCGGATTAGGGCGCTGGAAAGAGGAACTCATTACGCGCAGCAGCTTATCGCCCAGGAAAGGCGCCATCTCCCATACTTCTATTACAATGAACGATTCCGTGTTTTGGTTAAAACTCATATTGGCCGGAGCATATACCACCGGGCGGATATAGGCATCCTGCAATTTGTTCTGCAACAACAGCGCATACGTGGCTTCGATCAGTTCAGCGGCCGACCAGTGGTAGGGCATGTTCAATGATTCCGCGGAGACCTTTAAGCGCTCAAAATGCTCTTCTGCCTTGAAGATCCGGGTCTCGCCGGTGATGTTCCTGTAAGAACGGATACCTTCAAACACAGAATAGCCATAATGGAACGACTGGCTGTAAAAATCCATTTTCGCCTCCGACGCTTTTACAAAAGCCCCGTTGAGGTAGAGTATCGTATGCTCGTTGTAATAGTTTGCCATATATTTTTTTGTTCTTTGTTACGGTGCTGAAAAAGAAAGCCCCGCCTTTTTGGGAGGCGGGGCTTATATGCTTAGTATCTTTTACCTAATATAAACTCATCCTCCATGCAGGGCAGGAATAATAATGACGATCGCAATCGCAATGACTGTAATGACCGTGTTCACATTATGTATGCTGCTTCTTAACATGGATGAGCTGTTAGCACAAAAGTACTCCCACCACCGCAAAAAACAAAGAACTATTTTATGTATTCCAAAAACACACGCGTTTTATTTACGAACGTGTGTAAGTTATCAGATGATCGTTGACTGGTTCAAACTCGCGTTGCTGCTGCGTCTGCCGCCATCCCTGTGCCGTTCAATATGGTCCGCTATCAGGTCGCCGATCGCTGTTGTTGCATAGTTATTGATCGGGTCCACATCTTTTGAAACAAAACCATGCGATAATGTCCAGCTCACGGCTTCCCTGACCGCATGCGCCTCATTGGCCAAACCAAAATGGTCCAGCATCATGGCAGCGGAGAGAATGGAACCCAGCGGGTTAGCAATATCCTTACCGGCAGCCTGCGGGTACGATCCATGAATGGGTTCGAACAAAGCTGTCTTATTACCCACAGAAGCAGAAGGCAGCAGGCCCAGCGAACCGCTGAGTACACTGGCCTCATCGCTGATGATATCTCCGAACATATTCTCTGTGAGTACCACATCAAACTGGGCCGGGTTCAGGATGATCTGCATGGCAGCGTTATCAACGAACATGTAATCCACGGTAACATCGGCATACTGTGCCGCTATCTCCTGGATCACTTTGCGCCAGAGGCGGGATGTCTCCAGTACATTGGCCTTATCTACCAGCGTCAGTTTCTTCTTTCTTTTCTGCGCATACTGGAACGCCAGGTGCGCCACCCTTTCTATCTCCGGTTTGGTATACACACAATCATCGGAAGCCCTTGTCTGGTCTTCGCTCAGCTCCTTCTTACCAAAATAGATACCACCGGTCAGCTCGCGGAAGATCACAAAGTCGATCCCTTTCAGCTGTTTGGCCTTCAGGGGCGATAAATGATGCAACGCATGATAGGTAGTTATGGGACGGATATTGGCAAACAGTTGCAGCTCCTTGCGCAGCTTCAGTAAACCCTGCTCGGGCCTTACTTTGGCGGTAGGATCGTTATCATATTTGGGATGCCCGATGGCGCCGAACAGGATCGCATCGCTGTCCAGACAGGTGGCGATGGTTTCGTCGGGCAAAGGATTACCGGTCTTATCTATCGCATCTGCACCCATGATACCATAGTTGTAATGGAACACATGCCCAAAGCGATGCGCAATGGCATTCAACACTTTGATGGACTGCTGGGTCACTTCCGGACCAATGCCATCCCCTAATATTACTGCGATCTTCTTTTCCATATCAGATAGTATTTCTTAGTTTTTATGCTGCTACCCTGCCTTGCGCCAGCTCCAGTGAGCGCGTGACACAGGAAGGGATCTCCTCTTTATAATGACTTACATAGATCAGCGTTTTCTGCATCTCTACGCAGATCGTATCCACCAATGCAATGAATCGGGCAGACAAGTCACTGTCCAGTCCCTGGCAGGGCTCATCCAGTATCAGCAATGGCGGGTTCTTCACCAATGCCCTTGCCAGTAATACCAGGCGCTGCTGTCCATTGGATAACTGGCGGAAAGATTTCTGACCAAGGGCTGTGATGTCGAGCAATGCCAGCCACTGGTTGGTAATGGAACGCTGTTGCTGCGACAATTGCCTGAACAAACCGATGGTATCGAACAAACCGGAAGCCACTACTTCGAATGCGGTGGCAGTGGCATCAAAATAATGGTGCAGTTCGGGAGATACATACCCGATCCTCTGTTTGATATCCCAGATACTTTCTCCGCTACCCTTCCTTTTATCGAACAGGTATATCTCATTGGCAAAAGCCTGCGGGTTATCGCCATTCACCAGGCTCAGCAGCGTTGATTTGCCCGAGCCATTATGACCGGATACGCTCCAACACTCGCCTTTCTTCACTTCCCAGTTGATCGTGTCCAGGATGGTACGGCCATGGTACACCACCGATGTGTTCACCATACGTATGGCCACAGAAAAATCGGGATAAGTGTAAGCCGGCGGTATGGTCTTACAGGAAGCGATGAAGGTATCACCCGGTAAAAAACTTGGTTTGATGACAGGACGGGCAAGTACATGATCCTGGCGCGAAAGCATAACACCCAGTTTACCTCCCGACAATTCTGTTACCTGTGTCACTGAAGCCGGAACATCTGACGGACTTGTCACCAGCAGGTATTGGATACCACGTTGAGATAGATCATCAAGGATGGTATTCAGCATCTGCCTGGCAGTTATGTCCAATCCGGTATACGGATTATCCAGCAGTAACCATTCGGCATTCTGCAACAGGGCTTTGGCCAGTTGGAATCTTTTGTGTTCCCCATTCGACAACTGGATCAGGCGGGTATCACAGATCTGGCCGATCCCCAGCAGGGTCAGGATTTCTGCGATAGCGGATGCAACGGCTCGGGTCTCTTCCAATGCTTCCATAACGGTCTGTGCATCTTCGGAATCATTTGAATTGAAGCGTTGCTGGTAATAAAAGGAACTAAGGTCGGAGAGGTTCCTGAACTGGTGCTGCTGTGCTATGACAGCGATCCTGGGAGTAGTTCCATTCTGAAAATGGATCGTACCACTACTGAAACATTGACCGGCCAGGGCTTTGATCAAGGTTGTCTTACCCGATCCGGAAGCACCGATCACTGCCAGTTTTTCTCCGGGCTGTATGGTGAACGACAGCTCCTGCAACACAGGTCGGCCCGACAGTTGTACTGTAAGTCCGTTTACCTGTAAAAGAGGGGAAGCTGTCATGATCAAAAATTAGGATTGTAACTGCGCCTCAAAAGCTTCTATCTGCGCTTTATTACTGATGAGATAATCGATATCATCGTATCCGTTCAAAAGGCATGTTTTCTTATACTTGTTGATGTCAAATACTTCCTGTGCACCGGTGGCATCGATGGTGATGGTCTGTGCGTCCACATCGATGGTCAGGGTTGCCTCATTACCCAGAGCAAACAATTGCGCCAGGAAAGCATCGCTCACTTTTACCGGTAACACACCATTGTTCAGTGCATTGTTGCGGAAGATATCTGCAAAAAAACTTGACACCACCGCTTTGAAACCATGATCCTGCAGGGCCCAGGCAGCATGCTCGCGTGATGAGCCGCAACCGAAATTCTTTCCTGCCACCAGGATCTCGCCGGTATATTGCTGCTGGTTCAATACAAAGTCTGCTTTGGGTTGGTTTTCATCATTATCAACATAACGCCAGTCGCGGAACAGGTTCTTACCAAAACCTTCACGGGTAGTGGCTTTTAAGAACCTTGCCGGAATGATCTGGTCCGTATCCACATTCTCTATCGGTAGCGGAACAAAACGGCTGTGTATGGATGTCAGTGGTTTCATATACTTACCTCCTGCGAGGAAATTTTATCATTAATGAGATACAATTTTCTTTGGTGTCACCGGTCGTTACCCTGTTCAGGAAACAGCGGGCAACTCCCTTACATCCGTTACCACTCCGGTAATGGCTGCGGCGGCTGCTGTCAAGGGGCTGGCCAATAAGGTCCTGGCGCCTGCTCCCTGGCGGCCTTCGAAATTCCGGTTACTGGTACTGATACAGTATTCGCCCGCCGGTATCTTATCTTCATTCATACCCAGACAGGCACTGCAACCTGCTTGCCGGATCTCAAATCCCGCTTCGCGGAATACCTTATCCAGTCCTTCGGCCTGTACCTGCCTTGCCACCTGTTGTGAGCCGGGAACGATCATCACCTGCACATTCGGGTTCTTCTTTCTACCCTTTACCAGTGATGCTACCTGGCGCAGGTCCTCGATACGAGAATTGGTGCAGCTGCCGATGAACACATGCTGTACCGGCATGCCCAGTAAGGCTTTGCCTGATTCAAGGCCCATATACGCCAATGCCTTGGTGATATTGTTGCGCTCCCCTTCATCAGCGATCTTATCCGTTACCGGTATCTTTCCATTGATGGCGATGCCCAGGCCCGGATTGGTGCCATAAGTGATCATGGGTTGAATATCGGCCGCATTGATATGGATCTCTTTATCGAACACCGCATCTGCATCGCTATACAATTCTTTCCATTCGGCCAGTTTTTTATCCCACTGCGCCGCACCCGGAGCAAACTGACGGCCCTTGATATAATCGAAAGTGGTCTGGTCCGGAGCGATCATACCGCCACGGGCACCCATTTCGATACTCATGTTACAGATCGTCATCCTGGCTTCCATCGATAAGGCACGGATGGCAGAACCGGCATACTCTACAAAATAACCGGTAGCGCCACTGGCCGTTATCTGTGCAATGATGTACAGGATAATATCTTTCGACACCACACCCGGCTGCAATTCGCCATCGATGGTGATGCGCATCAGCCTGGGTTTGGTCTGCAGCAGGCACTGAGAGGCGAACACCATTTCCACTTCGCTGGTACCGATACCGAAAGCAATGGAGCCGAATGCACCATGTGTGGAAGTGTGGCTGTCACCACAAACGATCGTCATGCCCGGCTGGGTAATGCCCAACTCCGGTCCGATCACATGCACGATCCCCTGGAAAGGATGACCCAGGCCATACAATTCAATATGATGTTTCTTACAATTCTCAATGAGTTGCTGCACCTGTATACGGGAGAGCTCGTCCTTAATGGGTAAATGCTGGTTCAGCGTAGGCACATTGTGATCGGCTGTGGCCACCACCTGTTGCGGTCGGAATACGGTCAAGCCCCTTTTCTCGATGCCGGCAAACGCCTGCGGACTGGTTACCTCGTGTATGAAATGTTTGTCGATATACAGTACCGAGGGACCATCTTCTATCTGTTGTACGACGTGTTTGTCCCAGATCTTATCAAATAATGTCTTTGCCATACGAAATTTAAATTAAGCGTGGTGTAGAAACACCACGCTACTCAAACTAAAACTATACTGATGAGAAAATCCTAAGCGATGGCCGGCTCTGCCTGGTATGCTTTTGCCAGCTGGTGCAGGTCCTCTTCCTCAACTTCCTTTTTCCTGTCTGCTACCTGCAAGAATGATTCATAGAGAACATCTATATCGTTACGTGTAAATGCATAACCGATCTTCTGGAAACGGTGTGCCAGTGCACTGCGTCCGCTCCTGGCAGTCAGTACGATCTTACTGCCTTCGGCCCCTACTTCTTCGGGGTTAATGATCTCGTAAGTAAGTGAATCCTTCAAAAAGCCATCCTGGTGTATACCGGATGAATGTGAGAACGCATTGGCGCCCACAATGGCTTTGTTCAATTGCACAGGTACCCGCATGGTATCAGCCACTTCGCGACTGAGCGGGTTCAGCATTTTGGTATTGACATGGGTATATAGACCCAGGTGTTTGTGTTGTTTCAGTACCATCACCACTTCTTCCAGTGATGTGTTCCCGGCCCTTTCGCCCAGGCCGTTGATGGTACACTCTATCTGCCTGGCTCCGGCAACCACACCGGCAATGGAATTGGCAGTGGCCAGTCCGAGGTCATTATGACAATGGCAGGACAGGATCGCCTTATCCACATTCGGCACGTTGTTCATCAGGTAAGCGATCTTTTCGCCGTACTGCTGTGGCAAACAGTAACCGGTCGTATCCGGTATGTTCACAACAGTGGCTCCGGCCTTGATCACCGCTTCCACTACCCTTGCCAGGTACTCGTTATCGGTACGGCCGGCGTCTTCGGCATAGAACTCCACATCATCCACAAAATTCTTGGCCCATTTCACGGCCTGCACGGCACGTGCCAGGATCTCATCGCGCGTAGCATTGAATTTGGCTTTGATATGGTAATCGGAGGTACCGATACCGGTATGAATTCGGGGACGTTTGGCGAATTTGAGCGCCTCGGCTGCCACTTCGATATCTTTCTGCACCGCACGGCTAAGGCCACAGATCGTCGCATTTTTCACCGCTTTGGAGATCTCGGTCACCGATTCAAAGTCGCCAGGGCTGGAAATAGGGAAACCAGCTTCGATAATATCCACTCCCAGGGCTTCCAGGTGCAGGGCAAGGGTCAGTTTCTCTTTGGTATTGAGTTTACAACCCGGAACCTGTTCCCCATCGCGGAGTGTGGTGTCGAATATGAAGACCTGTTGATCCATTAATATTTTTTAGTCTAATTTTCAGATGAAAAGGCAGGCTATTTACATTTGTTATCGATTGCCGTTAATAACAAACCTAATAGCCTGCCATTATCGAATATAGTTCGGATAATACAGGAAAAAAGACCAAAATCGGGGGCTTTTTACACTCTATAAAGCCCCCAAAAAAAGACCAAACCCTTGCTGGTATTGGATCTTCGTTTAAAAAAAATACGATGCCCAACCGTTCAACCGATACCTTATTTCAACTGGTCCAATCGCTGGAAAGATCGGAAAAGCGGAATTTCAAGCTCTATATGACCCGGAATTCGGGGTCGGGCGACCTGAAAGTGATCCAGTTATTCGATGCCCTGGACAAAATGAAGGAGTATGATGAAGAACAGTTGTTAGTTAAAAATCCTTCCATCCAGAAACAGCAGCTTTCGAACCTGAAAGCGCACCTGTACCGGGAGATCCTGGTGAGCCTGCGACTGCTGAACCAGGAAGAGAATATCGACCTGGAACTGCATGAACAATTGGATTTTGCCCGACTGTTATACAACAAGGGCCTTTACCTGCAGAGCCTGAAGATCCTTGACCGGATCAAGGAGCTGGCACGCAGCAATCACCAGGTGACCTACCAGTTACAGGCACTTTTTCTTGAGAAAAAGATCGAATCGCTCCATATTACCCGCAGTATGCAGGACCGGGCCGACAGACTCAGCGCCGAAGTGAATGAAGTGAACCAGCGCCTGGAACTGATCAGCACCCTATCTAACCTTTCGTTGCAGTTATACAGCTGGTACATCAAACACGGCATCGCCCGTAACGAGGAAGATACCGCAGCCGTTGACGCTTTCCTGAACCATCCGGCCATTGACCAGGCGAAAGATGCAAAGGAGTTCTATGAAAGACTCTACCTGTACCAGTGTTACTGCTGGCACGCATTCATCACCCAGAACTTCCTGGGTTATTACCGCTATTGTCAGAAATGGGTAGACCTGTTCGAGTCCACTCCCAGGATGATCGAAATTGAAACGGCGCATTATATCAAGGGCATGCATAACCTGCTGGGCGCCCATTTTGACCTGCGTAATTTTCAGAAATTCAACGATACCATCCTGCTGTTCGAGAAGTTCATGCAGACGCCTGTGATACAACAGAACCGCAACAACCTGATCCAGACCTTCATTTACCTGAATATCTCCAAGCTGAACAAACATTTCATGGAAGGTACGTTCAGCGAAGGACTGGAACTGGTGCCCTATATAGAGGAGAAACTAGATGAATTTGAATTGTACCTCGACCGCCACCGGGTGCTGGTATTCTATTACAAGATCGCCTCGCTGTATTTCGGCAGTGGCGATGCCGACCGAAGCATTGATTACCTAAACAAGATCATCAACTGGAAGGTGGACCTCCGAACAGACCTGCAGTGTTATGCCAGGTTGTTACACCTGATAGCCCATTATGAATTGGGTAATTTTTCCCTACTCGAATACCTGCTTAAGTCTGTATACCGGTTCATGTACAAGATGCAGAACCTGAGTACGGTGGAAGAGGAGATCTTCGGTTTCCTGCGCAAGTCGTTCCGCCTGTCGCCGGAGCAACTGAGGCCGCAGTTCGAGACCCTGCTGGCCACTTTGAAACCCCTGGAAAAAAGCCGCCTGGAGAGCCGTGCCTTCATGTACCTCGATATCATTTCCTGGCTGGAAAGCAAGATCAGTAATGTGCCTGTGCAGACCATCATCCGCAAAAAATACCTGGCCGCATTAAAAAAAGCAGCACTCTGATTATTCCCAGCCTGCGGCAAGCCATGATCGGATCAACAAATTCGCGCATCAGATTAATCCGTGAATTCGCGAATTCGCGAATCCGTTGATCGATCACACAAAGATCTCTGCATTCAATGGGAATGTGATGTACAGGGCACAACCCTTACCTGGCTCAGTTTCTATATCAACAATGCCATTGTACACTTCCGCACGGCTGATGATGTTGTAGAGGCCGATGCCTTTCCGATGCTGCTTACTGTCGAAACCGACCCCATTATCAGCGATCTTCAGGTAGATCATATGGTTGTTGCGCATCAGTTCCAGGTTGACCTGTGTTGCCTGCGCATGTTTGATGATATTGTTCATCTGTTCCTGCACGATCCGGAACACACTCAGTTTAAAATCGTATTTGATATCCTCTTCGAAAAAAGTATCCGCAGTAAGATCGATCTGCAGGGTATTCACTGCACCGATATCATCCAGCAGACCTTCAATGGCCTTACTCAGACCAAAATGTTTGATCAAGGGTGTCACCAGCGTTTGGGAAAGTTTTCGAATCTCTTCAATGGCGTGCAGGATAAATCCGGAAGATTGTTTCAGTAAACCTGATTCATCCTTGAATTTCTGCTCGGCCGATGCTATATACATCATGGCAACGGTCAGCTGCTGGTTCACATTATCGTGCAGTTCCGTACTGATCTCATAACGTTCCCGCTCCTGTACGCGGATCATGGCCTCATTGATCTCCTTCTGTTTCAACAGACGCTCCTCTTCCAGCTTTTCTTCTAAACGTACTTTTTCAGTGATATTGTTGTGTATGGATAGAATAGCCGGACCTCCCTTGTATTCGATCCGGTGGGAAGAGATGTCCAGGATCATTTCTTCCCCATTCCTTTTGATATGTTTCCAGATACCTGAACTTTTCAGTGTCTCTCCTTGCTGAAACTCCTTGGCAAAGGCACGGATGCTGTGATGGAATTCTGGCTTCCTAAGATCGAGTACCGACATCTGCAACAGCTCTTCATACGTATATCCGTATTCCTGCTGGGCAATATCATTGGCTTCCAGTATGGCCAGAGATTCCATATCCCAGATAAAAATGGGCAGCGGATTATTGAAGAAGAGGTTACGGTAACTTTCATTGCTCTCGATCAGGCTCAGACGGATCCTGTTACGCTCGATACTGTACTGGATGGATTTGGCCAGCAAACGTTCATCGTACTCACCCTTGACCAGGTAGTCCTGTGCTCCTTTGGCCATGGTCTCCAACGCCAGTTCCGTATCAGCCAAACCTGTAAGCACAATGATGGGAACACTGTCTGCAATTGTATTTACCTGCGCATAAGAATTGAATCCTGAGCTATCCGGCAAAGACAGGTCAAGCAGCACCACACTCACTTCCTGCTTCTTCAAGACATCAATAGCGGAAGCTGCACTGGTAGCTTTGATGACCTCCGTGAAAGGAAGGTTCGTTAAACGAAGGGTCTCTTCCAACAGGAACATCTCGCCGGGATTGTCTTCCACGATCAGAACTGAAAAAACAGGATGTGTTTCGTTGATAGCCATTATGCTGAATTCTTCTTCCCGAAAACCCTACTTGAGGTATCCGGTATGATAAATAATTGATTTGTCCGTTAGCGATAATCTGCTGCCGATTTACTGATGGTAAAATAAAAACAGCTGCCTTTACCGGGTTCAGATTCCACCCAGATCTTTCCTCCATGCCGTTCCACGATCTTCTTACAGATAGATAGGCCTATGCCGGTTCCGCTGTATTCATTCTTATGGTGGAGGCGCTGGAACAATACAAAGATCTTTTCAAAGAAGATCGGTTTGATACCGATCCCGTTGTCCTTCACGCTGAACAGGTAATGCGTAGCTTCCTCCTTCCCATTGATCTCTATCAGGGGCGACTGGCCGCTATGGTATTTCAACGCATTGCCCAGCAGGTTCTGGAACAACTGGAAGATCTGGATCCGGTTGGCCGTTACGGAAGGAAGATCACCCACCACCACCGTTGCTTTCATCTCATCGATCCTGCCCATAAATACATTCACTACTTCCTTCAGCAACACATTGGTATCTACTTCAGAAAAATTATCCTTGTTCGATCCCACTCTTGAATATTCCAGCAGGTCCATGATCAGTTTCTTCATCCGGTCTGCCCCATCCATGGCGAAATGGATATATTGTTCCGCAGTTTCGTCTATCTGGTCCTCATATTTTTTCTTGAATAGTTGCAGAAAGCTGGTGATCATCCGCAGCGGTTCCTGCATGTCATGAGAAGCTATGTATGCAAAACGCTCCAGCTCCACATTCGATGCGGCCAGTTCATCGGCCCGCTGTTTCAACCGGGTATTCAGCTCCAGTAACAAAGCTTCGCTTTTCTTTCTTTCCGTGATATCGCGCGTAGCCCCCAATACCCGGGTGGCTATCCCATTTTCGTCGCGGATGATATAGCCCCTGTCGAATACATACGCATACTGTCCATCTTTTTTCATGAAACGATATTCGTCCTCCCAGTACAACTGTGACGGATCGGCCAGTATTTTTGCCTGATCATCCAGCAGTGACTGAAGATCATCCGGGTGCACCCGTTTGTTCCAGAAACCCTCTTCCGAGGCCGCTTCTTTCAGGTCATATCCGAAAAAGATCTCAAGACCTTGTCCAGACCTTAGCACATTTCCTGTTTCCAGATCCCAGTCCCAGATGGCATCGTTGGTGGCCCTTGCCACCATATCGTAATTACGGTTGGTCAACTTTACGGCTTCTACCGAAAGGTGGTTCTCGATGATGACGGTGAGAAGATTTTTTACCCGGTTCAGTGTATACTCCTCTTCCTTTGTGGGAGATTTCACCTTCCTGTAATAGATCGCGAACGTACCCATTACCTGGTTATGCGAGTCGATGATGGGAAACGACCAGCAGGATTTGACACCTGCCATATCCGCCAACTCCCGGTAGTTGGCCCAGCGGGGGTCGGTAGCGATATCTGTAACCACCACTTTCTCCCTTATATATGCTGCGGTACCGCAGGATCCGGTATTCTCTCCGATCTGTGCTCCGTTGATCGCTTTGTAATAGGCTTCCGGCAAACTGGGCGATGCCCAGTTATACAAACGGTTGCCTGCTAAACGCAGTACCGAACAGATCATACCTGAATGCAGTTCCTCTACCTGTTTCAGGTAAAAACACAAGGTATCTTCCAGTACGCTGTCAGGGCGTGCATTCATCTCCAGCACTTCCCTTTCCAGTTTTTCCAGGATGCGCAGGGTCCTTACTTCTGTTACATCTTTGATATAGACGAAGAAATTCTTATCGGAAGGATATACACTGATATCGGCCCAGACCTTATACTGGGGAAAGAACTCCCTGAAACGGATGGCTTTGTTCTTCGTGACCAGGGTATCATAATCAACGCCTTCTTTCAATATTTCCATGTCAGGAAATGTGGTCCAGAAGTTTTTACCGATGATATCCCGTTCATTTCGCTGCAGGATCTGTTCTGCGGCTTTGTTGAAGAATACGATGGTCCAGTCCTTGTCAGTAATAAAAAAGCCATCTGTCACACTGTTCACAGCGCTCTCCAGCAGGCGGCGGCTGTCCTCTTCTTTCTGGTGAAGCTGTTTGGTGTCCTCCAGTAAGTCTTTCAGTTTCTGTTCCTGGCTTTGCCGGTCAGGCACAGGGCTAAGCATTAAACAGGCCAGTTCCCTGCCATCCTGTGCCCTGCCTGCAGAGGATACGATCTTTACCTGGAAACGTTCCCCATTCTTTTTGATGCCAGTCGCTCCCACTTCAACCGACCTGCCCGGAGCGCCTCCATTCAGCAGTTGCCGGATCGACTGCTCATCCGATTCCAGGATATAATTACTGCCCAGGTTCTGCAATGACGCTTCCGTATAACCGAACAGGTCACAGGCAGCCTGATTCGCCTGCATGATGCCACCCTCCGGTGTTGCGATGATCAATGCCTGGGGTGATGTGTGGAAAAAGGATTCGTAAACAGAACTTGGCATCATAGATCCGGATGGATATTTTATTCAGAAAACCCACAATACCGGTATTTACAGGCCATGACAACCGGTATTGTGCGGGCTTCCAAGTTCGGTAAGATTTACATTCCTGCCAAGATTTGTTTTATTCGAATGCTATTCTCTTTTTGCAGTGAACTTCTCTACGGTATTGTCGATCGGTTGTACGGTTCGCAGGTATGCATAGATAGCAGACAGGTCTTCGGGTGTCATACCTGCATACATGGTCCATGGCATCGGCGAATTAAAATCTGTCGGCCGCAGTTTGGGAGATCGGTAACTGCTGTCTTTATACACAGCAAACCGCTGCAGAAACTGCTCCCGGCTCATATTGGCCAGGCCGGTGGCATGATTGGTCAGGTTGGCCGAGCGCACAATACCACCCGGCATCCGGAATTCACGCCCGCCGCCAAATTCCGTTCCTGCGATCACCTGTCCTTTGCTCTCTCTGGAATGACATTCCACACAGGCCGCCATATTTGCCATGTATTCACCATATCGCACCGTATCGGATCGCAGGGGCCTGCTCACGAAAGACGGTTTAACAGGCGCCAGGTTCATCAGCAGGCCGGCCGGAAAATCAGGTTGCGAAACAGTCACATCATGTGTAATAGCAGGCAAACTGCGGATATAGGCAATGATGCTGTATATATCCTCCTTATCCGTTTTTCCATAATGCCCGTACGGCATGATCGGGAACAGCGCATTACCTTTTCTGCTGACCCCGGTGGTGATGGTGCGGAAGATCTCGCCATCTGTCCATTGAGACAATGCATACGGCGTAATATTCCTGGCATAAAAGGTTCCGGGAAAACCGAACTCCCTGGCAAATACTTCTCCACCCTTACCAGCGGTACCCGCTATCGGCGGACCGGAGAACAGCGACCAGTCGCGGGTGGAATGACAGTCGATACATACGGCCACGCTGGTAGCCAGGTACCTCCCACGTTCCACCCTTTCGGGTGTGATCTCAACTTTCAGTTCGGGTGCTTTACCAACATCAGGCAGGAAATAATAAACATAACCGGCGGCAAGTGATACCAGGAGCAGCAACAAGGCTGCCAATACCAGCAATGGTCTGAGTAGCTTTTTCATAGAATGTGGTTTGGTTATAGTGGATACGCGCCAAAGTAGAAACTATTTTGAATATTTAATAACGTATTGCACCATTTAAAAACACCCGTGTATCCGACAACCCCGGGTGAAACCCCTCGCCCATTCCCCAACGCTCATGGCCCTTCCTTACGGGTCATAGGTTGTCTTGATTCTGGTATTTCCTGCTCATAAACCCTGGTTATCCCCCCAATGACCCGTCCTTTTAAAGAGGCGGGTTATAGGCGGGTTATCTACGGGTTATCTATGAATTAGATACGGATTATCAACGAGTTAGTCTGCCTTCAGGATCGATAATCGACCGAAGTGACTGATTGTCTTGTACTGAAAAAACTTTACAGTTGAGGATCAAATTACTACGAGGACTTTACAGTATTTAGCGATAGCACTAAATAAGCTTTACAGTGTTTTACAATAGTACTGATTTAGCTTTACGGTATTGTTTCTTTTTCCATTTTTTTTGAGGTTTTTGGGTTGAAGAATGTGC
>JADBXR010000016.1 GCA_020403425.1 Chitinophagaceae bacterium
CGATAACGGCAATACCTGGATCAATATCGCCAATAACACTGATCAGCTTACTTATAACAACCTCACCGCTACCACACAGTACCGCGTTGCTGTTCAAAGCGGCGTTTGTAATACCATCTACTCCAATATCATTACCATCACCGTATTACAAGCAGTCACCATCGCCAATGCTGGTACCGACCTACAACTGTGTAATGTCACTTCTGCTGCTTTGGCGGGTAACACCCCTGTTTCAGGAACAGGAACCTGGTCATTCGTTTCCGGTCCATCGGCTGTTAGTTTTACCAATGCCAACAGTCCTGTTACTACCGTAAACGGATTAACAGCCGGCACTTACCAGTTGGCATGGACCATCAGCAATGGGGTTTGTGCCACATCGCAGGACCAGGTAAGCATAACTGTGTATCCGGCTACGGTGCCTGGGATATTGGCTTCTGATGCCACTGTTTGCGCCACAGCCAATAGCGGTACCCTTTCTCTAACCGGCTATAGCAGCTCTATCCTCCGGTGGGAATCATCCACCGATAACGGGGCCACCTGGAACAACATAACCAATACGAGTGCCTCTTACACCTATAATAACCTGACCGCTACTACCCGTTACAGGGCCTATGTGCAGAATGCGGTCTGCCCGGCCCTGTACTCCAATATTGCCACGATCAACGTGGTACAGGCCGCTACGATTGCCAATGCCGGTCCTGATGAGATCATCGTGAATGGTGTTTCCAGTACCAGGCTGAATGGTAACACACCTACATCAGGCACAGGCACCTGGACGCAGATTTCCGGACCTACCACACTTAGTTTCTCTAACCCCAACGATCCGAAAGCAACCGTAGGTGGATTGAATTATGTTGCAGGCACGCCGCCGACCGATGGGATTTATCAGTTGCGCTGGACCATCTCGAACGGGGTTTGTGCGGTTTCGGAAGACATCATGCAACTAACGGTACAGCCTCCCACCAATCCCGGCAGGATCGGTCCGGATGCAGTGGTTTGTACCAGCAACAATCACGGTACACTGGTACTCTCTGAATACCTGGGAACCATTCTGCAATGGGAATACTCCACCGATTATGGTGTTACCTGGAACGTGATCACCAGTACTGTGGGCACTAACCAAAATACCTATGACTATAATAACCTGACCACTACCACCCTGTTCAGGGCCCTGGTGCAGAACGGTGTGGGACTTCCTTTGTATTCGGGTATTGCAGCTACGGTCACTGTATTGCAACTGGTTACCCCTGCTGATGCAGGAGCCGATCAGGCTGTTTGTAACAGCACCACTACCGTATTGGCAGGTAATACGCCTACTTCCGGTACCGGTACCTGGTCGCAGGTTTCCGGTCCCACCACCGTCAGCTTCAGTAATGCCGCAGATCCCGCTTCGATCGTGAACGGGTTAACAACGGGTACCTATCAGTTGGCATGGACCATCGCCAATGGCATCTGTTCGGATTCGAAGGACATCATGGAGATCACGGTGTATGGACCTACCGTAGCAGGTTCTCTTGCAGCAGCAGCTACCGTGTGTGCCACTGCCAATGCCGGCACCCTCTCTCTTACCGGTTATGTAAGCTCCGTGGTGCGATGGGAATACTCTACCAACAGCGGTGCCAGCTGGAACAATATTGCTGCCACTACTGATACCTATACCTATAACAACCTGACAACTACCACCGCTTACAGAGCCTATGTGCAGAACGCAGTTTGTCCGGCGCTCTATTCCAATATCGTCACTGTTACGGTGATAGATGCGGTTACACCTGCCAATGCGGGTGCCGATCAGCAACTCTGTAATGTCACTTCCGCAACACTCAGTGGCAATACACCCACTTCCGGTACCGGTACCTGGTCCTTTGTTTCCGGGCCTTCGGCTGTCAGCTTCACCAATCCCAATGATCCGAACACTACTGTCAACGGACTCACTTCGGGTACCTATCAACTCGCCTGGAATATTTCCAACGGCCTTTGCACTCCATCGCAAGATATTGTTCAGATCACCGTGTATCCACCTACCATTGCAGGTTCTCTGGCAGCGGCTGCTACCGTGTGTGCTACTGCCAATGCCGGCACCCTCTCTCTTACCGGTTATGTAAGCTCCGTGGTGCGATGGGAATACTCCACCAATAGCGGCGCCAGCTGGAACAATATTGCCAGCACTACCGATACCTATACCTATAACAATCTGACAAATACCACCGCTTACAGAGCTTATGTGCAGAATGCGGTTTGTCCGGCGCTATACTCAAACACTGTCACCATCAATGTGGTGCAAGCCGTTACACCTGCCAATGCAGGCGCCGATCAGCAACTCTGTAATGTCACTTCCGCAACACTCAACGGTAATAAACCTTCTTCAGGCACCGGTACCTGGTCGTTCGTATCCGGCCCTTCGGCTGTCAGCTTCACCAACCCCAATGATCCGAACACCACCATCAACGGACTGACCGCTGGTACCTATCAACTCGCCTGGAATATTTCCAACGGCCTTTGCACTCCATCGCAAGATATTGTTCAGATCACCGTGTATCCACCTACCATTGCAGGTTCTCTGGCAGCGGCTGCTACCGTGTGTGCTACCGCC
>JADBXR010000017.1 GCA_020403425.1 Chitinophagaceae bacterium
AAAATACTCTTGCGCAAGGGCAATCTTTAGAGCAGGTTCGTACAGATGTTCACGACCTTTTTGCTTTTGGGGAACCTTCATAATTAATCAAGTTTACATATTTAGTTCGAAATATGTAAAGTGATTTCAGGAAGAGACACTATAAGTTCGCTATAACTTAGCTATAACACGCTCTTTGCCCCGCTCTATAGGGCGGGGCAAAGCCATCACAGAATTATCTTTCGAACAATAGTAGTCCATCGACCTACTCCGGCCCAGGTTTTTCGGGCGTAGAAACAGTAAGATTAATAGCAATTGCAGAACTTGCTATTTTTGTAACACATTTCGGGATGTAGCGCAGCCCGGTAGCGCGCTTCGTTCGGGACGAAGAGGCCGCTGGTTCGAGTCCAGTCATCCCGACCCATGGCTTCCGCAAGGAAGCTTTTTTTGTGTATCAGTCTTCCTGTTTTTCTTAGTGGTGAGAACCGGCAGAACCACCATGTGGATAACGGCTGACCTGTCATCACATATTAAGGACCTTCCTATTTATCAAATACCCGGTGTGGTCATACCTCAGCAATATTAAAACCTGCTTAAAAAACTGCGATCCGGCATATGCCTGCTTTAGTCCGTGTTTTAAGGAGGGATGCCGATATAGTTACTTTTTATCTTATATAACTTGACGATTTGTATTGTATTGATAGGGGCATCTGTATTATATTTAACATGCTTTTCTTGTTCTGATCCGGTCTGCATGATGACGTTTGATGGGAATTTGCATGATGTATGATAAAAATCATTGCCAACTCCTTTGATAACGGATAGATTGCACCCTGAAAATCAGGCAGTAAAAGACTATTCAAGGAACTCCGATCTTTAGACCGTTAGATCTTGTGTTCCCCGGTTTAAAATACCATATCCAAGGCGAACTACGCACCCCTGATTATGTCTGATATCCATTATTGCAGCATGCTGCGACCTGACTTCCTGTAGGGTATGGTCTCGCGTGGGCAGACATTTATTGAGTATGAAAAATCGTCTACAGTTATTCCTTTATACTTTCATCATCATTTGCATCATCGCATTGCTGGCGCTCTATGGCGTGGAGTATCAGCGGCTTTCAAGGGACAAAGGGGCCAATGGTGAACAGAAAAAAGCAATGGAGATCGTTGACCATCTGAATCTTTTCAGAACCTCCCTCAACGACATTGAATACCATGTCAATTCTTTCCTGATCTCGCACGATAGCGGAAAACTGAAAGATATCAGAGACCTGCAAAATCAGGCAGAGGCAAATATCGATACCCTCAAACAACTATGTAGTAATGGACTTGTTGATTGTGCCGAGATATCCCGCCTTGACTCCCTTTTCCAGGGAAGCCAGTTACACCTGACATCGACGATAGAACTGCTGCTGAATGAAAAAATGCGTGATCCTGAACTGCTTGCGAACAATGTACAGTACAGCCTGCTGCGGCTGCGCATCATCAGGGAATATGACCGGATGATGAAGCAGGCCAATATCGTCATAGAGAAAACGCATGACGCTTACGACAAGGAATCAACCGACCGGTACAGTTTACTGGGCATGGTGGTCTTCACCACCTTGCTCATCCTGGGCTTCATTATCTGGCGATTTATTGTTCAGTTGTCGGTGAAGGACAAAGAGATCCGCCGGCACAGGTTGTTTGAAGAGTCCAGTGACGGTATGCTGGTGACCGACCCACATTTTGTGATCACCTATACCAATAAAGCGATAGATAAACTGCTGGAACTGCATGGACAGCCCACCATCGGAAACAATATTTTTGATTTTATCAGTGATGATAAGGTGCCGCACAATGTTTCATTGCGGCAAAGACTTGAGAAGGATATCAACCACAACGGGGCCAACTCATTCGATTTTCATCATTCGAATGTGGACAGGTGGTTCCGTGTAAATATCCTGCCTTCTGCCTCCAGTTTCACTTTCTTCCTCAAAGATATTTCAGCCATCAAGCAGGCAGAACTGGAGATCCATAAGTCCAGGAGGCTGTACGCATTCATTGGTGACTGCAATGATCTGATCCTGCATGCTAAAGATGATGATGAGATCTATCGCGAGATATGTAAAATAGCTGTGAATTCAGGTGACTTCCTCTTTGCCTGGATCGGTATACCCAATGAAGAGACCGGTTTTATAGAACCTCGTTACCAGTACCGGGAGGAGGAGGATTATGTTCGTGGCATCAAAGTGTCTGTCCTGGATAATGCATACGGGCAGGGGCCTACCGGAAGGGCTTACCGGGCCGGCAGGTATTATTACTGCAATGATATTTCCAATGATCCTGTCATGAAGGTTTGGGCACCCCGGGCATTGTCAAAAGGGTTCCAGTCTTCCATAGCCTTACCCGTAATCGTGGAAGGCAAGGTTGTGAGCTTGTTCACCATGTATGCGCCACGGCCTTTCTTTTTTACAGAAGAAGAGATCGAATTACTGGTCAGGGTAACTGATAATATCAGTTATGCCCTAAACGCCATGGCCAACAACAATAAACACCGGGAAGTTGAGAAGGAATTGCTGAAAGTGACAAGGGCCATTGAACAAAGTTCCGCTTCGGTGGTGATCACCAATATCAAGGGAGATATCGAATATGTGAACCCGGCATTTACCCGGCTTACAGGGTATAAACAGGAGGAAGTGATCGGTCAGAACCCGCGGGTATTGAAGACGGGATATACCAGCCAGGGAGAATATGAGAACCTCTGGCATGACATCACCCATTTCAGGGAATGGCAGGGTGAGTTCCTGAACAAGAAGAAGAATGGGGAAACCTATTGGGAACATGCCATCATATCGCCGATACTGGATGAGAACAATGAGATCACACATTTTGTGGCAGTAAAAGAGAATATCACCGAGAGAAAAAAGATAGAACAGAAGCAGAAACAGCTGATCGACATATTTGAGAACACCAACGCCTATGTTGCCACCTGTAATATGAATAGGGACTTCCTGTACATCAACCGCGCCATGCGGCAGGTATTGGAGATCGGGAGTGAGGAGGATATTACTAAATACAATGTTAGCCAATTCCGGGGCGACAGTACTGAACAGCTTCTGCCTGAAATGGATAAGGCGTTGAAGGAAACAGGCAAATGGATCGGGGAGAATAATTATAAGACCAGGTCGGGCCGGAACATACCTGTCATGCAGGTTATCGTATTGCATCAGGATGAGAACGGTCAGAACGCCCAGCTTTCTACCACGGCCATTGACCTTTCGCGTGTGAAGGAGACCGAAAGGGACCTGTTGCGCCTGAATCAGGAACTCCGAGAGTTCTCACGTCACCTGCAATCCGTGCGCGAAGTAGAGAAGAGTAAGATCCTGAGTGAGGTACACGATGAACTGGGCCAGGGTCTGGCGGCTTTGATGATCGATGTATCCTGGATCAAAAAACACCTGGGGGATGATACAGAGCTGGTGTCGAAAAAAGTAGATAACCTGCTGGATGCGATCTCTGCCAACCTGGATTCCTTCTCACGTATTTACAGCGCCATGAACCCCTCTATGCTGAACGAGCTGGGTCTGCATGCTTCTGTTGAGTACCTGGTACATTCTTTTACCAAATCAAGTGGTATACCTGTAAAACTGGTCTCCAACACGGAGAACGAAAAACTTCACCCCAACCAGAGCCTGGCCCTGTACCGTATTGTGCAGGAAGCATTGACCAATGTGAAACAACATGCCAAAGCTGGCTCTGCCACCGTTAGCCTGATCAGGCAGGACGGCACACTGGAACTGCAGATAGAGGACGATGGCGTTGGGTTTACTTCCCCGGCCGTAGATACCAAAGAGCATTACGGCATCCTGGAAATACGGGAAAGGGTGTATGCGATGAATGGAACCTTCCATATTTCATCTGCTCCGGGTCGGGGTACTACCCTCAATATCCAGGTTCCCTTAGAGAAACGTTAATTTATTGACCGCCAACCTGCGGTTTAAGCTTGGTTGTTTGTAAACGGGATACTATCTTCTGTCATTTGGTGGTCAATAATCAAACAAAGCCCCCATTTTCAACGTTTTTTAATATAATTTCGCGCGCAATGGGGAAAATAGCTGCATTTTTATTGCTGTTGATGTTCATCATCCAGTCTCCCGTATTTGCCTGCGCCCTGCAGGTAAAGGTGGATCAAGCTGCCCTACTATTTACCGATACCGGCAGTGGACAGCAGGATGCAGACCAGGACCCCGACCAGCCCGGTCATTTCGATAATGATGAATCTGACGATCTCAAAATGCCGGTTTGCCGTATCGGATTGTCGCTTCCCTATCAAAGAAACACCAAGAACCTGTCTGGCCAATACCTGTTGGCACAGGTGGTGCAACAGAACTTTTCCGTTACTACGCCTCCTCCTGAGTGCTAAGGACAACCTTCGCTGATCTCTCTGTTTACTAAGTCTATTCCTTATCGGCCCGTAAGGGCAAAAACAATTCTAGTTATGCATAGTCGTGTACTGTATGTATGGATCCTTATTTGTACGGGTGTATTCTTTATTTCCTGTGGCACTAAAAAGGAGACCAACCAGTCAACCCCGGAAACTTTCCAGGTATTTCAACCCATTGTCATTGACACATCGTATGAAAAATCGTATGTAGCAGATATCCATTCTATGCAGAACGTAGAGATACGGGCCCGTGTAAAAGGATTTATCGAGAAGATCCTGGTGGATGAAGGTAAACCCGTAAAAGCGGGCCAGACCTTATTCGTCTTTAACAACCTCATGCTCAAAGAAGAACTGCTTAAGGCCAATGCACACCTGAAAAATGCGGTAGCCGAACTGAAAGTGGCCGAAGTGGAGCTGAAGAATGTGAGGAACCTGGTAGAGAAAAAAGTGGTTTCAGAAACGGAACTGGAAATGGCCAAGGCCAAAAAAGAAGCGATCGAGGCAAAGATACTGGAAGCCAAAGCCGCCGTATCCATTGCAGAACTGCACATCTCTTATTCGCAGATCAAAGCGCCTTTTGACGGTGTGATCAACCGGATCCCTTATAAAGTAGGGAGCCTGGTGGATGAGGGCACCCTGCTGACCACCCTCTCCAATAATAAGGAGATGTTCGTCTATTTCAATATCTCAGAGAAGGAATACCTCCGCTTCTCCAAGTCTAATGAGCTCACCAAACAGAATTCCATATCGCTGCTGCTGGCCGATAACACACGCTTCAAATACAAAGGCCGCATTGAAACAGCTGAAACGGAGATCGATAAGAATACCGGAAACATCGCCATCCGTGCACGTTTTGCCAATCCGGAATACCTGCTCAAACATGGAGCTACCGGTAAGATCATACTCAATGGGGTATTGGATAACGCCCTCGTGATCCCGCAGAAATCAACTTTTGAGGTGCAGGACAGGGTGAATGTGTTTGTGGTAGATAGCAAAAACATAGTGAGAACCAGACCGGTGGAGATCCTGTGGCGATTACCACACCTGTATGTGGTAGGTGCCGGACTTGCCACTGGCGACAAAGTGATCTATGAAGGGGTGCAGCTGGTGAAGGAGGGAGACAGCATCAATGCCAAACCCGTTGATCTGCACAGTCTGCTTCCACAACTCTTATCAACCCATTAATCCAACCCATGACATCTAATTTTATACGCCGACCGATCTTGTCGATCGTTATTTCGTTACTGATCATGCTCATCGGGCTGATCTCACTCACGCAACTACCGGTTACCCAGTTCCCGGATATTGCGCCGCCGGAAGTGACCGTGACCACCAAGTATACCGGTGCCAATGCAGAGACCTGTGTAAAAGCCGTAGTGACCCCGCTGGAACGCGCCATTAACGGTGTGCCGGGCATGTCGTATATGTCGTCTGTTTCCGGTAATGACGGATCCAGCGTGATCTCCATCATATTCAAATCGGGCGTAGACCCCGAAGTGGCATCGGTGAATGTGCAGAACCGTGTATCGTCCGTAGTGGATGAATTACCGGAAGAAGTGATCAAAGCAGGTGTGATCGTGGAGAAAGTACAGAACAGTATGCTGCTGTACCTGAATATTCTCAGTGAGGACAGCACCATGGATGAAAAGTTCCTCTACAACTTTACGGACATCAACCTGTTGCCGGAGCTAAAAAGGATCGAAGGTGTGGGTTTTGCCGATATCATGGGTTCCAGGGAATATTCCATGCGTATCTGGATGAATCCGGATAAGATGACCACCTACAATATTTCTACCGATGATGTGATCAGGGCTCTGAAAGAACAGAATGTGGAAGCCGCACCTGGTAAGATCGGTGAAAGTTCCGGTAAAAGACCTGAGGCGCTGCAGTACGTGTTGAAGTACACGGGCAAGTTCAACACAGAGGAACAATATGAGAACATTGTATTGAAGAGTACGGTAGATGGACAGATCATTACGTTGAAAGATGTGGCCAATGTGGAATTCGGCTCACAGGAATATGATGTGATCTCCAAAGAGAACGGTAAACCTTCTGCTGCTATCCTCCTGAAACAAAGGCCGGGCAGTAATGCCAGCCAGGTGATCGCCAATATCAAGAGCCGGATGGAAGATCTGTCTGCTGGGTTCCCTTCCGGTATGACATATACGATCAGCTACGACGTATCCGCTTTCCTGGATGCTTCTATCCATGAAGTGATCAAGACCCTGATCGAAGCCTTCCTGCTGGTGGCATTGGTGGTATTTGTGTTTTTGCAGGATTTCCGTTCAACCATCATACCGGCCATTGCGGTACCGGTTTCATTGGTGGGAACTTTCTTTTTCATCAAGCTGTTCGGCTTTTCGATCAATATGATCACCCTGTTCGCGTTGGTACTGTCCATCGGTATCGTGGTGGATGATGCCATTGTGGTGATAGAAGCGGTTCACTCCATTATGGAAGAGACCAACCTGAGTCCGCGAAAAGCCACTGAAAAGGCCATGCGTGAGATCAGTGGCGCCATCATTGCCATTACCTTGGTGATGTCGGCGGTGTTCTTGCCGGTGGCCTTTCTCGAAGGTCCTACGGGTGTGTTCTATCGCCAGTTCTCGCTGACCATGGCAGTATCGATTGTCTTATCGGGTATCGTGGCACTGACCCTGACACCCGCACTTTGTGCCGCCCTGCTGAAAAATAACCACCACGCAGGCGCCCATGCAAAAAAGAGTTTGTTCCAGATCTTCTTCGATGCATTCAATAACCGATACAATGGCCTGGCCAATAAGTACAAGAAACTGATCGAAGCCATTGCCAACCGTAGGGTGGTTACCTGGCTGATCATTCTGCTGTTCTGCGGATTGACCGGAATGGTGGGCAGGGTATTGCCCAGCGGTTTTATTCCCAACGAAGACCAGGCAACGATCTATGCCAACGTAACCGCTCCCTCAGGGGCTACGCTGGAACGTACCGAAAAAGTGGTGGATGAGATCCAGAAAGCTGCACAGGCATTACCCGATGTGGCATCGGTATCCACCCTGGCAGGGTATAGTGTATTGTCTGAAGGTGTGGGTGCCACATTCGGAATGAACCTGATCGGACTGAAAAAATGGGAAGACCGTGAGCGTACCGATAAAGAAGTGATCGAACTGCTGAAAGACAAGACACGCCATATCAAAGATGCCCGGATCGAATTCTTTACACCACCACCGGTTCCGGGATACGGTAATTCAAGCGGTTTTGAACTGCGGTTGCTGGATAAGACGGGCAGGGGCGATCTGAAAAAACTGGAATCCGTTGCTAATGATTTTGTACGCGAACTGAAAAAGCACCCGGCCATCGGAAATGCTTTCACCACATTCGATGCCAGTTTCCCGCAGTACCTGGTCAGCATCGATAATATCAAGGCTGCGCAGAAAGGGGTGGTTCTGGCAGACGTGCTCAATACGCTGCAGGCATTCATCGGTAGTGAATATGCCACCAACTTCATCCGCTTTGGTCAGCTGTACCGGGTAATGATCCAGTCATCGCCCGAATTCCGTTCACGCCCCGAAGACCTGATGCGTTTGTTTGTAAAGAACAAGATGGGTGAGATGGTGCCCGTGGCCGCTTTCCTGAAAATTGAAAAAGTATATGGTCCCGAACAGGTGACCCGTTATAATATGTATCCTTCGGCCATGGTGAACGGAGAACCCAAAGCGGGTTACAGCAGTGGACAGGCCATTGAAGCTATCCGAGAAGTGGCCAAGACCAAACTGCCGGCTGGTTTCGGGTACGACTGGGCAGGCTCCTCTCGTGATCAGGCCAATACGGGTGGCGAAGCCATATTGATCTTCATACTGAGCCTGCTGTTCGTGTACCTGCTGCTCTCGGCCCAGTACGAAAGTTTCCTGTTGCCCATGCCGGTGATCCTGTCGTTGCCAACCGGTGTGTTCGGCGCATTCTTCCTGCTGTGGATATTGGGACTGGAGAACAATATCTATGCGCAGGTGGCCATGATCATGCTGATCGGTCTGTTAGGTAAGAACGCGATCCTGATCGTAGAATTCGCTTCCATGAAACACAGGGAAGGTAAAACACCTTTGCAGGCAGCCATTGAAGGGGCCGCTTCAAGGTTGCGTCCCATCCTGATGACCTCTTTCGCATTCGTTGCCGGATTGATACCCTTGATCTTTGCGAGTGGCGCGGGTGCCATCGGTAATAAGACCATCGGTACCGCTGCAGCGGGAGGTATGTTGTTCGGAACCCTTTTTGGTGTGATCGTGATACCCGGTATCTATGTGATCTTCTCCAAGATCACGGATGCCATGCGCAAATCGAAGAACAAAGAGGAAAAACCATTTACAGAGACAATCTAATCAAACATGAAAAGAAAATATTTAAGCGGGATAGTGGTATTGTTCACCGGTATATGGCTGGGTTCCTGCAGTGTACCGGCTGTGGTAACTCAGAAGAACGGATTGAGTTTGCCGGCAGTTTACTCCGGTTCAACAGATACCGCAGCCGTGACCCTGCAAAACTGGAGATCATTCTTTACGGATACCAGTCTGCTGTCACTGATCGGTACCGGGCTCGAATACAACCACGACCTGCAGGCCGCCATGCAGCGTATCCAGTCGGCACAGGCGGAAGTGTTGCTGCAGAAAGGCCTGTTGGCGCCCACGGTCAATGCCAGTGTGGTAAGCAGCCTGAAAAAATTCGGTTTGTATACCATGGATGGTGCGGGTAATATTGTTACAGAGATGACTCCCGGTAAACTCATCCCCATTAACCTGCCCGATTATTTTCTGGGCGTACAGACCAGTTGGGAAGTGGATGTATGGGGCAAACTCAAAAACAAGAAGAAGGCAGCACTGGCCCGATACCTTGCCAGTGTGGAGGGTAAGAACCTGCTCACCACGCAGATCGTATCTGCCATCGCTGCCAGTTATTATGAGCTGATGGCCATCGATCATACACTGAGGATCATTGATGAAACGATCCTCATCCAGGAAAGGGCGTACGAACTGGTAAAAGTGCAGAAAGAGTCCGCGGTCTCCACCGAACTGGCAGTGAAACAATTCGAGTCCCGTTTGCTGAACCTCCGCGCATTTCGTTTGGATCTGTTGCAGCAGGCCAAACAGGTAGAAAGTGCTCTCCATATCCTGACAGGCAAAATGCCTGCGCCGGTACAACGACAACAGCAGTTCTTTGAGGCCAGGTTCCCCGAAATGCTTAGAACCGGTGTTCCTTCCGCATTACTGCAGAACAGGCCCGACATACGCCAGGCCGAATGGAACGTGCTTGCCAGCAACGCCGAGCTGCAGGCGGCACGAGCGGCGTTCTACCCATCATTCAATATTACCGGCTCCCTGGGTTTTCAGGCATTCAAACCGGACCTGTTGATACGTACACCCGAATCCGTGGCCTACGGACTGCTGGGTGGGCTCACCACACCGATCATTAACCGCATGGCACTGAAAGCAAATTTCCAGAAGGCCAATGCCGGACAGATAGAGGCATTTTACCAATACCAGAAAGCCATCTTGACCGGTTACGTGGAAGTGCATAATGAATTACTGCGTGTAAAGAACCTGGAAGAGGTATTTGACCTGAAGAATAGAGAAGCAGCATCGCTATCGCAGTCCATTGATATTGCAGAGACCCTGTTCAAAGCCGGACGGGCCAGTTACCTGGAAGTGCTGCTGACACAGCAAAATGCCCTGCAGGCAAAACTGGAACTGGTGGATACGCGCAAAAAACAATTCCTGACAACAGTGAATCTATACAAGGCATTGGGTGGTGGCTGGCAGTAATTGCCGGCCATTGCCTTTTACAATTGTTTTTTCTGAGCGGGTCTATGCAGCTGCAACGGCACCAGTAAGTCGCCTGGGTATGCCATACAAAGCCCAGGGAAAGATCAGCAGGATGATCTGCAGGATCACCAATACCATTCCTTGAGAAATATGGAACAGGGAACCATGCCCGATGAGCAGGGATTCTGTGCTGTCATTGTAGGAGATGATCACGCTTGCCATGTAGGCAATGAATAACATCACTTGAGAAAAAACGAATAGGTTCAGCCAGATCACGGCATGGTGCTGCTGCCTGTCGGTGATGCTTAATTTGTTCTGGTGATGTTTGTAGATCAGTATCATGCAATAAACTGCATACCCGATACCCATGAAGGAACGGAGTAGAAAACTGCTGTAAAAAGAGATCACCGAATGAAAGTAGTCGTTTTGGAAGATACTATCAGGCACTTCCACAATGCTCCTGGCCAGTGCTTGTTTGGTGTCAAAATCTGTGAACAGCCAGGGGCTGATGAGCAAAAGATGTATCAAAGCTGGTAAAAAATGAAGCAGGTCCCTTTTATCAAGTTTGGTTCTGCCGGTCAGGGTTCCGCGTACATAAAAGTACAGGATCGGTCCAGGAAGCAGGAACAGGAAACTGGGATTGATGAATGCGATGGCGATCCAGAACACACTACCACTGAACACGATGGTATAATGCACCAGCACATATAGTGAAACAATAAAAAAGTAGATAGCAAGGTAGCGGTTCACTTTATTACCTCCTCTGCTGAATGCAAAGAGGGTCATAGAAATCAACATTCCTAGCGCTGCCGCTAATAATAGCATAATGATAATTGGGGGTTGGGGTAATTAACAATTGGCTACAAGGGATAATTGAATTCTGTATGGGCCGCTCATGTAATGCCTGCTGCAGCTTTTTGGTTTAGTGATACACTTGTCACTTATGGTTTTACATAATTTTATAGTGCTTCACTAAATTCGAGTAGTAAAAGTTCGACAAAATACCGATTTTAGAAACCCCTCATTTAAGGGTATTGGGGGGTCAGGACAGGAACTTCTCTGCTTCCCTGGCCCTTTCCTTACTGATCAGGTACTCGAAATACCGTTTGTCCGTCTCACTTCTGATACTTTGTATCAGGGGGCCGTCCTGTTGAGATAAGTAACTGTACTTCTCATTACAACTGTTAATGATGTCACTCCTCACTTTTTTCTGCATTCCCGTGTTCTTGTCCCTGATGCCCAATACATAATTGATATCTGAAATAGATGCGGTCCTGTTGTCCCTGCTCCGTTCCAGCAACAGATTGATCAGACTCAGCTCTGTTTCGGTGAAATTGACCAGGTATTTTTTGGCCGCCTGGTCCGTTTTAGGTGCAGGGGACTTCCTTCGCCATAACAGGTACCAGGTCAATAGCAAAGCCAGCGCCGGCAATAGTGTGACCAGGCTTAGGGTAAGATAGTTGGTGGATGTGTTCCATACAGGATGGCCGGTGGCCACATAATCTTTCGGGTTGATACTGACAGAATCGTACCGCCAGTTCTGGGTATTGAGCAGGTACAGTTTCTGCTGATAATAATAATGCAGGTAACGGCTGTCCACCCTGAGCAATGTTTGCGCCAGTGAACTGTTGTCGAACACAAGTATCTGGTTATTGATGAAATCGACCCAGTAAACCCGGCCATTGAACGGAACCAGGTATCCATTGTCGGTTGTAAGCCTGCCGGCATGTGTAACTGCCGTTATATCCTTGAATTTCGAGCTTGGCTCTCCCAGTACCTCCCAGTTATGTGTCTGCAGGTCAAGTCGGTAGGTCTTATTGGTAATGGGTATTGGGTTCTCGTCTTGTTTGACACCTGAATTGAGTGCCTGTTCATAAGGCACCACCAGCGTGGAACTGCCTGCGTGAAACCAGGAAACAAAAGGGTTCACAGGGGGGTGTACCTCCGTATCCACAGGTTCCACATCCCATTCATGGTCGGTGAAATTGAACTTGCGTAAGGTCCCATTCGATTTCCAGAAACCGTATCCCCCCAGGTTGTAGAGGTTCTCTCCATTGGCGAACACTACCGCATCAATATTATAGTTGATATTCTCTGTATTGTCGATACGCCGGAACAGTAATACCGAATCCTTTTCCTGTTTCAGCTGGTACAGCCAACCCGTTCCGGCAAAATAGAGGTACAGATGTTTGGGCGTTTTGATCAGGATCTGCCCCTTGGCCTGTAATTGTTTGGATTCAGGTAAGGCGATGCAGTTGGCTGCCGTTTGTATGGGGGGCAGGTATCCTTTTATAGACCGTAATCCTGTAAAAAAAGGGGAGTTTTTAACGGTCAACAGGCTGTCCGGCTCATGGCTGAATGCTTTTTCAGGGAAAACCAGCAACCCTATGCCTGCTAATAGCCATACAGGAACCCCCTTTTTGATGGCTGAAAAAGAAAGTAACCTATATCGTTGTTGTTTCCGGGGCATAAAAAATAGGAAATAACCTGTAAGGATACCAGTAAGTTAACCTATTCGGTTTACCCGGGCCATTACCTGATTAAATTTGCAGGGTAATTGATACAAAATGATGAAAACCAGCAGCATTCTGGTGAAATAGTTGCTGCAGGTGATCATTTACCAGGGCCTAGTGCCCGGTGCATAAACTCACTTACTGCCACTGAAGGTGTATTGTTTGGGGGAATGATATTGCCCGAAGTGGCAGAAGTTTTTTACCGACGGGCATGGGAGCACCTGTTCCCCGCCTGTCAAACAAAAGCCGGCAACTGATCAGTTGCCGGCTTTACTATTGGTCACCGATCTGCTGCTGCCTATCGGTCGGTTATGCGTTATTTCCTTGTTTTCTTACGTATTTGGTGAGGATCACAATGGTCTGCCCTTCAATTTTCCCCTCGATCTGTTCCGTATTGTCCGGAACCAGGCGGATATTTTTTACCACGGTTCCCATTTTGGCGTTCAGGGTAGAACCTTTTACATCCAGCGATTTGGTCAGCACAACGGTATCTCCCTGTTGCAGTATGGCGCCATTCATGTCTTTATGCAGGTCTACACTGCCGTCATTCTCATGGTCGCCGGTGGCTTTGGCCCAGGCAAGCCGTTCATCGTCCAGGTACAACATGTCCAGTTGGTCGGCTGCCCAGCTCTCGGTGCGTAAGCGGTTCAGCATACGCCAGGCAACCACCTGTACACCGGGAACCTCACTCCACATGGAGCTGGTCAGGCATTTCCAGTGCTCCTGGTCCAGTTCGGCTTTTTTATCGATCTGGTTGCGACATACTTTACAGGCAATGATGCAGTTTTCGGTGTCAGGAGTATCCTGTGGCTGCACTTCGTAAACCTGGATATCATCGGTCGATCCGCAGAGTTCACATTTGTTCTCACTTCTGTCAAGTAGGGTCGCGTCAAGTTTCATCTTGTATGAATTTGGCCCGCAAGGTAAAAAAACTATTGGCAGAACCCCGTAGTTTTTACAAGTTGAACCGGCGGCCGATCGGTCCATTTCCCTGAAATACTTACGGAGTAAGGGATTGAGGATGATAAAAGTCATATAAAATGGTCTGGAAGATTGCTAACTTCATCAGTCAATAAAACCTGATCCTATGGCAAAGAAATTAGTAAATACCATCCATTACGCCATCTGGGTAGATCATAAAAAGGCGATCATCATTCATATAGACAGCAAGGGCGTGATGAAGGAGGAAGACCTGATCTCTGCATTCGACAGCCACCAGCGGTTCCGTGGAGAAACCACCAATAAGACCGGTATCCTGACCGCATCTCTGAATGTAAAGGAGAAGGAACAGAACCGGCAGCATGCGCAGATGCATCAGTTCTGTAAGAATATCATCGCCCGTGTGTCTCCAACAGCCGCATTCCTGTTACTGGCCGGACCTGCAGAGGCCAAATACGACCTACACCGCGAGTTCAGCCGGAAAAGGTCATTCGCACAGGTACCCATAGAAGTGAAGACCACCGGTAAAATGAAAGCAGAAGGGCTTGCCGTATTGCTGAAAGCAAGACTGGCAGAAAAGGCGAGGATACATTTTACTGAATGAGTCGCTTACAGCAGTTTCATTCCGTAATGGCCAAGTGTGGTAAAAAGGGTGCATCGAACGATCACACCCAGACTGCACCATAATACCATTTTATTGACGGGAACATTAAAACCCACCCCCACGCCAATGCTGATGGGGGCGCCTACTGTCATGGTGCCCAGGAATCCCAGTCCAACAACGCCATATTTATCCCATATGCGGATGATCATGCCGGTCTTTGGTTTTTCTTCTGCCGGTTGTTTTCTGTACTTGTTCAGGACCTTGCGTACCTGTTTGCCCAGGTAGGCAGCCACGAATACGCCGATCAATCCGCCAACAATGCTGGCCAGACCGATCACGTAGGAAGGCAGTTCAAAAGCGAACCCGGCCGGAATGGCTGCATATACTTCAAAAGTTGCCAGCGCAACAACGGTTGCTATTTTCAAGGTCATAGGATTCCTGCTTTGCAACGAAGATAGCGGAACAAACTGCTTGTAAAACAGCCGGAACCGGCGAAGCCATCACTTTAACATTCCATAAATTTCAGAAACCTTCCCCCATAAAAAAGCCATCCGCCCCTAGGGTAAATGGCTGTTGAAACCGGGTATGAAAATGCATTATGCCAGTAAGGCGCTCATGACCGACTGGATGGACTGGTACATGGCAGAGGCTTCTTTGAACAGTTCCGGATCACCCTCGATCGTTTTGAGCAGCGGTTCCATATTCATGGTAGATACCACTGTTTTACCGTTCTCTTCATATACGGCGATCCTGCAGGGCATGAATGTGGCAAAACCCGGAAAAACCGTCAACATCTTGGATGCCATGGGTGCACGGCAGATCTCGAACACATGAACCTTCCGCTCAATAGGAAATCCCTTGGTCTGCAGGATCTCAAAGAAATCATAACTGTGCAGTACGGAGAATTTGTATTGTTCGGCTGCTGCTCCCACCAGCGCTATGGCCGCTGCAATGGGTTTGGTTCCACTTACCTGATAGGTGAATGTGTCGGTTGTTTGGGTCATAGGTTATTTTTTACAAAGGTAAGCCGGGGTACAAGCGGTATTTGTAACAATGGTTACATAAGTACTTGTGCACATGTTCGCTCACCTGTGCTAGTCTTTGATGAAAGCCAGCTGGACAGAATGGTAGATCGGCTTTTTTACCTGCTCCCGCAGATTCTTGAAAGATTCATAGGGGCCACGTGCGGCGAACAGGTTCACCAGCCAGGCGGGTAACCAGCCGCCGGGGTCAACCTGCAGCACATATTCGATCCTGGTCAGCCCGTTGTTCAGTGGCGAGATCAGCCATTTGCCGGATGACTGTTGTATGCGAACAATGTTTTTCTTTTCAGGCAGATAGGTGGGTTTGTTCTGTGCCAGTATGGTAACGGCCTTACTCTGCACATCCTGCGAAATACCGATGCTGATGATGAAATCGCGGTTTCGTGCGGGCCAGGGCAGGCTTACCTCTGAATAATAAATGACCTCTTCCGGCGACACCTGTTTTAGCAGACTGCATGTTTTGGTGGCATATACCCAGTCTTGCGTATTCTTTACATCCATCAGCACTGCGGCCAGTTTGCTTAAGGGGGCATCGACCGTGCAAACGGTCTTTACCGCTTTAAAGCGCGAACCATCCAGGTTTTGTGTATATACCTGGATGCCATCTTTTTCAGCATATAATTTCCAGTTGTTCTGGGCGATAAGAGATGCAGAAACGCCGAATAGCGCAAAGAAAAACAGGGGGAGTGATTTTTGCCACATAGAATAACCCATTTATCTAATAACAGGTGACCAGGGCTTTTGTTTATCTGCGATCATCATTTTTAGAGATAGATACAAAGGAATATATTCTTGTTTTATTCATATAGCCATCGGGTTCGGTATTGTTTTATTTGATAAGTTTGGTCCTCTTTATCCATCACTTGAAATCATATCCTTATGCGTTGTATTTCCCTGTGCCTGTTGCTTTGTTCCTGTGTTACAGCTTTTGCTTTTAACAGTGAGACTTCGGCTGCGGATGCGTTTGCCCCTGGTCCGGTAGTAGCACATCGCGGAGCATTCAAAATGCACCAGTATCCGGAAAACTCCATCGCATCTTTACGTGAGGCCATCCGTTTGCAATGTGCCGGATCCGAATTTGATGTGCGGATGACGGCCGATGATTCGCTCGTCATCAACCACGACCCAGAGTACAATAAACTCCCCATCGAGAAACATACCTATGCAGAGCTGACTGCATTCCCCCTTGCCAATGGTGAAAAACTGCCCACGCTGCGTGAGTATATCATGGCAGGTATCACCAACAATACCACTACGCGACTGGTTTGTGAGATCAAACCTTCGCCCGAGAGCAAGGAACGAGGCCAGCTTATCGCAGAAAGATCGGTGCAGCTGATCAACCAACTGGGAGCAGAGAAGAAAGTGGTGTATATCAGTTTTGATTATGATATCCTGAAAAAAGTGTTGGTGGTGAACCCCAAAGCCATTACCCAATACCTCAATGGTGATATTGCTCCGGAGCAGTTGAAGAAAGATGGGGTGGCCGGCGCAGATTATCACTATTCTGTGTTCCGTAGCAAACCCGAATGGATCCGTCAGGCAAAACAAAACCAGATCGTACTCAACGCCTGGACGGTGAACGATACCGAAACCATGGACTGGTTGCTGGCCAATGAATTTGATTTCATCACCACCAATGAGCCCGAACTGCTGGCAGAGCGTGTAAAACGATCGCTCACCAGTAACGGATGGAAGCTCAGCTGGAGCGATGAGTTCGATTACAAAGGACTGCCCGACAGCACCCGCTGGGGATTTGATGTAGGAGGTCATGGCGGCGGTAACAACGAATTGCAGTACTACACAGGTCAGGATACCCTGAATGCCAAAGTAGAGAAAGGGGTACTGAAGATCATTGCCCGTAAAGAGACCCGGGATAACAAAGCCTATACTTCCGCCAAACTGGTAACAGACAAGACCGCACTGTTCACTTACGGACGCATAGAAGTGCGCGCCAAACTACCTGCCGGCAAGGGTACCTGGCCCGCTATCTGGATGTTAGGAAAGAATATTCAACAGGCTGGCTGGCCCGCCTGTGGTGAGATAGATATCATGGAACATGTAGGGTATCAAAAAGACAGTATTTTCGGAACCATCCACAGCGAAGCCTACAACCACATGAAAGGGACCCAGAAGGGCAGAAGCATCTACACAGCCGATCCCTACGATCGTTTTCATGTGTATGCCATTGAATGGACCAAAGACAAGATCGATTTTCTGATGGATGGCGTGGTATACAACCATATCAGCAACGAACATAAAAGCACCAAAGAATGGCCCTTCGACCAGCCTTTTTACCTGATACTCAACCTGGCCATCGGTGGTAACTGGGGTGGCAAATACGGAGTGGATGATTCCATTTTTCCGGCAACCATGGAAGTGGACTGGGTCAGGGTGTATACCCGTAAATGACCGACCCTAGTATAGGGTCAGTTCTATGGAATGACAAAAGTCATGAGCCTGCTGTATTTGATGCGATACTTTTGCCTGCATTGATCAGCAGGTACACTTGTTGCTGTGTTCATTAAAAACCATATTATGAAATCCATCCTTACCGCCTCCTTTTTTCTGGTGGCCACTGTATGTTTTGGTCAGTCCAAAAAAGTGCCGCCCACACCTCCGCTCAGTTATCTTGGCAAAACGGTCACAGTATACACTACCGCCGCCAATACGGATCTGCGATTGTCGCAGACTGATAAAGCGGTCTTTAAAGAACTGGCACAACCCACAGAGGGGGAGATCAGCGTGTTTGTGGATCCCAGCAAGACCTTTCAGTCCTTCATGGGTATTGGTGCGGCTTTGACCGATGCAAGCGCTGAGACCTTTGCTAAACTGCCGAAAGAAAAACAGGAAGAGTTCCTGACCGCCTATTATGATGTGAACAAAGGCATCGGTTACACGCTTGCCCGTACCAATATCCATAGCTGCGATTTCAGCAGCGGCAGTTATACCTACGTAACAGAAGGCGATGCGGCACTGACCTCTTTCAATATTGATCACGACCGCCAATACCGGATCCCTTTCATTAAAAGAGTGATCGCTGCCGCGGGTGGTAAGATCACCACCTATGCCAGTCCCTGGAGCCCCCCTGCATTCATGAAATCGAATAAAAGCATGTTACGTGGTGGTAAACTGCTGCCGGAATACAGCCAGAGCTGGGCCAACTATTACACCAAATTCATCAAGGCCTACGAAAAAGAAGGCATTCCTATCTGGGGCATCACCGTTCAGAACGAACCCATGGCCACGCAGAAATGGGAGTCCTGCATCTTCACAGCAGAAGAAGAAAGGGATTTCCTGAAGAAATACCTGGGCCCCACCATGGCGCGCGAAGGACTGGCCGATAAGAAGATCGTGGTATGGGACCATAACCGCGACCTGATGTTCCACCGTGCCAATGTGATCTTTGATGATCCGGAAGCAGCCAAATATGCCTGGGGTATGGGCTTTCACTGGTATGAGGACTGGAGTGGCGGATTGCCCATGTATGAGAATGTGGGACTGGTACAGAAGGCCTTCCCCAATAAGAACCTGTTGTTCACAGAAGGTTGTGCCGAAAGTTTTGATGCCACCCGTTACCAGTTCTGGGGACTGGGCGAAGAATATGGCCGCTCCATGATCCATGATTTCAACAATGGATCCGTGGGCTGGACCGACTGGAATATCCTGCTTGATGAAAAAGGTGGTCCCAACCACGTAGGTAATTTCTGTTTTGCACCGATACATGCCAATACGCAGGAAGGCAGCCTGATCTATACCAACTCGTATTATTATATCGGACATTTCTCCAAATTCATCCGCCTGGGTGCCAAACGTATTGGAAGCGCGGCCAGCAGGAGCCAGTTGCTGACCACCTCTTTCCTGAATAAGAATGGTAAGATCGCAGTGATCGTGATGAACCAGAGCGATAAAAAGCTGGACTATAACTTATGCGTCGGAAAAAATGCGGCAGTGGTTTCCATACCTGCGCATGCTATTCAGACCCTGGTACTATAGAATGGATCGTCTGTACCCAATAAAAAAGCACCCTACTGTTTTGTAGGGTGCTTTTCTTTTTTAGTGAGAGGTTTAGAAATTGATATCGATCCTGCCAAACAGGTAACGGCCATTGCTGCCGAACTGCAGGGCACTTCTTGAGTACACGAATTGCCCGGAGTTGCTGTTGGCGGCTATCGCGATCTTGTCGGGATAGATGTCCAGCAGGTTATTGGCGCCGATGGTCAGGTTGGCGATCCTGCTCAGTTTATAACCGATGGAAAGGTCGGTCACCCATTTGGGTGTATAGTATTGCTGGTTGGCAACGGTATTGGTGGCTTCTATCACTCCGCCGAAATAGTTGTTGCGGAGGAAGAAATTGAATTTGCCGATACCATAATTCAGGGCCAGGTTTGCCTTGGTGTTGGGTACCGCATTCTCAAGGTATACTTTGCTCGATGCGCTGAAATAAGTGCCCTCCTTACCAATCAGTTTGCTGGACACATTGATGGGTCCTACCTGGTTGGTCTGCGAGGCGTTGGCAGCAAGGTCAGCGCTCAAAGTACCTTTACCCAACCTGGCTTTGTACGAAACGATCAGGTCAATACCCCTTGTCTCCGTATTGATGGCATTGGCAAAAAATGCGGCGCCGGTAGCATTGGCCAGTGATAACAGCTGGTAGATCTCCTTGTCAACAGGCGATGCGGTAGGCGCATTGCTGCCGGTGAACTGACCCGTATAGATCACGCGGTCATTGATGCGGGTATAATATCCATCCAGGGTCACTTTCAGTTTGCCGAAGCTACCTGTGAAACCAAGGCTCACGCTCTTTGATTTTTCAGGGCTCAGTTTAGGAATACCCAGTAACTGTGCGGGTCTGCTGTCGTTGGGGAAAGTGCCGATCTCGTTGGCCACACCACTGGTGAATACGGTGGCGGTATTGGCATAATAACGCTGCTGTAAAGAAGGCGCACGGAAACCGGTGCTGGCAGAAGCGCGTATGCTAAAGGTCTTATTCAGTTTATAACGGGCAGCGATCTTGCCATTGGTGGTCGATCCAAAATCACTGTAGTTCTCATAGCGTACGGCCGCATCCACTAAGAAGGCTTTGGAGAAATTCAACTCGGCATCGGCATAAATGCTGGCTGCGGTCCTGTTGGCATTAACGGCGTTCTCTGGCCGGAAGCCCGGGAACACCTGTGCGCCACCGGGTCTGGCAGAACCATCCGGTCCGAACAATGTATTCACAGAACCGGTGAAATCCGGAACCAGTATCGGGTTACCATTGGCATCAACGCCCACCTGGCGTGCAAGGCCATAGTTGGCATAAGAGTTCTGGTCGCCGGCCTTTAACTGGTAGTTCTCAAAACGGAACTCACCACCGAAAGCCAGGTTGGTGCCGCTTAACCAGTCAAAACTTCTGCTGAGATCAACATTGGTGGTGTTCTGTGTGAACTTCGGACCACCCGCGTTGAAATTGGTAGGAGATGCTTTGCCCAAAGAAGCATTGAGTGAATTAAGTACACTGAAATCAAACTGGTTCTGTCCAAAACTGTTACTGAAGTCAACATTCCACTCAGCCACTTTGCCTCTGATGCCGGCAGCGAATGAGCGGTCGTAGGCATCAGAACCGATATAAGGAAGGAATCCCAGTGGGTAGATCTCGAGGATATTCCTGGACTCGTTGGGCAAACGATAGAAACCACCTGATTTACCCTTGCGGTAACCCAATCCACCAAATGCATAGAATTCAGCGCCGTTGTTCAGAGGGATGGCGGTGTTGAAAGAGAATTGGCCGCTGGTATATTTCGATTGACCCACTACCAGGCTGTAATCCTTTCTGGTGGTATTGGTGGCCACCAGGAATGAATCGGTCCTGTCAACACCACCGGGATATCGGCGGTAGATCACGTCGTTTCTGGCACCACCCCGATCAGTGGGTTTGCGGTCATCAAAAGAGCCGGAGAAATTGATGTAACCTCCCTTGCTGCCCAGGGCCAGACCCAGGTTCAAAGCAACCTGTGTGTTTTGTCCGTCGTGGTACGATTTGCCGTTGACCTTGGAATTGTATTCACCCGAAGTAACGGAAGCGGATAATTTATCTACGCTTTTCTTCAGCACTACGTTGATCACACCGGCGATCGCATCGCTGCCGTATTGTGCAGAAGCGCCATCGCGCAGGATCTCGATCCTTTCGATGGATGATACGGGAATGGCGTTCAGGTCCGTTCCCACACTGCCCCTGCCAAAGGTACCGTTCACGTTGATGAGTGCCGAATTGTACCTTCTTTTTCCGTTCACCAGTACCAGCACCTGGTCAGGTCCCAGTCCGCGCAGTGAGGCCGGATCCACATGGTCGGTACCATCGCCCAGCGATTGTGTATTGGATGTGAAAGAGGGTGCAGCAAAATTCAGGATCTGGTTCAGGTTCACCTGTGCGCCCACGCCTGCCAGTTTCTTGATGTCCAGCACGTCGATCGGAACAGTGGTCTCCAGTTGTGTTCGTGGGGTGGAGCGGCTGCCCAATACCACCACTTCGTTCAGTACGGCAGTTGATTCCAGGCCGAAATCGATCACGGTCGTTTCGCCGGCTTTGAGGGTGACCGTTCTGGTTTGCTGTTCAAAACCGGTATACGATACCGTGATGGTGTATTTTCCCGGGTTCACCGATACGCTGAAAACTCCCTGCGCATTGGTGGTGGTGCCCGTGCTGCCTACGCGTACGGAGGCATCGGCCAGCGGGGTATTCCCCGATCGTACGGTTCCCCTGAGGGTTGCTGTCTGGGCAAATACCTGCGCCGACAGGAGCAGGAACAGCAGGGTTGCAAAATGTCTGAAAATGGTTGCTTGCTTCATAACAATAGGTTTTGTTGCCGGTGAGTACAGCAAAAAGCAGACCCTCCCGGTGACTAAGTGAATAAAAAAATAAATGAGAATAGTGGTAACGTGGCAATCAGAAAAGCGTCAACATCGTAACTGTGGGTACATATCGTGGTACATGAAACAGATTTTGATAATGGAGATGCGAATGTAGGGGAATTTTACAAACCTACCAAAATGATAGACTAATGGCTGTATAGATATTTCTTTTATCGAAAATCAGGGGATGAACGGCGGAACCTGTATCTGTTTGTATACCAGCGTGCTTGACAATACTGAAACCATATCGTATTTTACCCGGACCGTTATATGGTTCACTTAATAGAATTGTATGGAACAATCGTCTTTAACAGAACGCCTCCGTTTTCTTACCCTGGTGCTGGGAGTGGTACAGGTGATCACAGGTTGTGTGGCAGGCCTGTTGCCGCCCGATGCCGTTGCCTGGTACCGCGGTATCGTGATGGCACATATCCAGTTCACCGCTAATGGTGTACTGCTGATCGTACTGGGTTTGCTGCTGCGCGATATGCGCCTGACCTCCACCCAGTTCCGTATCTGGTTCCTCAGTACACAGGCGGGTACCTGGCTCAACGGCATCGCGGGCCTGATAGCTGCTTTCACCGGCAGGTCCTCCAGTCAGATGCCCAACCTGAATGCCACCCATCCGCCTCCCAATGGCATGTCTACGGCAGTGTATATGACATTGCTGTTTTGCGGTTTGTTCATCCTGGTAGGATTGGGGTTGACGCTGATAGGACTTTTACAGGGAAGAAGGAGAATGCCGCTTTCCTGAAACAGAAATGAACAGTCGCCTTAGGTTACTATAAAACAAACCCACTTATGATGACCGATCATAAGTGGTTTTGTTTATGTGCACCATTTCAGAAGTGCATGATACAGAAAAGTCGAATAAATGGCCTTCTATCAGAAACCGGCAACATTGAGCCGGCCGCCGGTAAGTACTTTCCCGCTCAGTGAGCTGGTAGCCACTGCGGAACTTAGAATGGCCGATTTGATCTGTGCGGCGCTGGCCCCCGTATTCACGGAAGCATATAAGGCACAGGCGCCTGTTACATGTGGTGTGGCCATGGATGTTCCGTTGTAAGAGGCATAACTGCTGAGGATCTTACCCTTGGAAGAGACCGGAACGGTTGACCAGATGCCGGAGCCGGGTGCACCGATATCCACTTTGGTGGCGCCGTAATTGGAATAACTGGCCAGGGCGCCGGTAGAGGTGAGTGCGGCCACTGCAATGATGTTATCGTTCGGGTAAGCCGCCGGGAAGCTTGGAGATTTCTCTATGTCGGTGGTGCTGTTACCTGCTGCCGCTACAAATAAGATCCCGGCCTGGTTGGCACGTTCAATGGCATCCTGCAAAGCCTGTGAAAAACCGCCGCCTCCCCAGGAATTATTGGTGGCAACAATGTTCAGTCCTTTGTTCTTCAGGTCGGTGAAATAATCCACGGCTTTGATGGCATTGGCGGTGGTGCCTCCGCGTGAGCCTAGGAATTTGGCAGAGAGCATGGAAACATTCCAGTTCACACCCACTACTCCTTTGGTATTGGCCCTGGCGCCGATGGTGCCGGCCACATGGGTTCCGTGGTCATCACTGGTGCCATCAAAAATGCTGTTATCGTTATTGGCAAAATCCCATCCGTATACATCATCCACATAACCATTGCCGTCATCATCAACGCCATTGCCGGCGGTCTCGTAAGGGTTGGTGGCAAAATTGCCGGTAATGTCCTCATGGTTGTACATCACACCTTCATCAATGATGCCGATGTATACTGTGCCTGAACCGGTCTTGTTATTGGCCCAGGCAGTGGCGGCCCCGCTACCGAAACCGGATCCCATGCCCCATAAGGAACCGTTGGTGAAATAAGGGTCGCTGCTGGTGGCCGCATGCTGGTATACATAGTTGGGCTCTGCATATTCAATAAAGGCATTGCCCTTTAGTTTGCCGATGGCTTCCAGTGCATTCAGGTTTGCGTGTACCAGGAACAGGCCGGTCTTCCTGCCACCCTTTTTCATGGCATTGGTATGGATATGTTCCAGTACCGAAGCACCGATGGCGTTGAAAGCCTGGCTTCTTTGCGCGTCACTGGCGTTGTCTTTGAACTGGATCAGTAATTCGTTGGGTACGGTTTCGTAGCTGCCTTCCTGCGTAGCAACCACACTGTTGCTTGCAGCGGCATTGGCGGCATCCGTTGCCCGGGTGGCATCCGCTCCGGGATCTATGGTTTTGGTACAGGATACTGCCAGGCAGCACAGGAGCAGGTAACTGATTTTTTTCATGGTGCTAAAGTTTGGTTGAAGTGCTTGAGGATCAAAATACTAAATCTCCCGGCTAATCTATGGAATCAGTTGCAAAAATTTCTAACAACAGATCTGTTCAATCTCAGTAGGTTCGAATGCCTGTTGTGTTAAACGAACGCGACCTGTATCTACCTAAAATGCCTATCATCAATAACTTATGGGCCTCTAACAATACCCGTATAACACCGGAGCTATGTTTCTTGTAAAGAGCTGCCTGCTGTAAAAACACTACAATATGGGGATTTATTGATATCAACTGGTATGAATCGAATTTATCTTGATTCTCTTCATCAACATCGTATGTCAAGAGAAAGTAACCTGCACACGGCCAACTCGGGTGAGGCCAGGGTATCAGCGTCGCTTCTGCGGGAAGCTGCCAAACGTAAATGTCCGTTCATCCTTATCAGTTTTGAACGGGTGACCGTGTATAATGGATTGATCAAAAGCTGGGGAGCTTTGCAGGAGATCAAAAAAGCCACCAGTTATCACTATTGATACACGTGATGCCTCTAAGGCGTCTTTCGGAAATTCAGGGTCAGATGTGGATCTGTTAAAAACAATGTTCGAAGCCTACGCCAAAGCAGATTGGGCCACTTATCGTTCCTGCTTTCAGGATAGTGCTTTTTCCGTGTATAATCAGATGGCCACAGACTCCAACCTTCAAAGGATCCCTGTTGATACGGTCGTTGCGCATCACAGCAAAGATCGTGAAGTGGCCTGGGAAGGGATGGATATCAATGCACCTATCTACGAAGTAGTGACCGATACGGCCGGAAACAAGTACGGCCATGTTTGGTGTAAACTGTCCACCAAAAACCGGAAGACCGGTAAAAAAACAGACGTGACCATTTTCGGATCCTATGGTCTCAAGAACGATAAGATCGCCTGGGAATGGGTGATCTTTGACCGGTTGGGATTACAATAAAAACCTAAAAGCCTGCTTTCTGTAAAGCAGGCTTTTTAATGGGCTGCCGCTGAGGATATCAGCCTATCGGGATGGGTAACTGGAAAGAGCCTTGTCTTTGTCATCAGCAGATCCTTGCAACTGCCAGACCATCCCAGGCCGTAAAGCTGCAGTTCCCTGCTGTGTCGGCGCCAGTTATACCAGTTAGATCTAACTGGTATAACTCGTACAATACATTGATATTGATTTCTTTGCATGATCACTATTGACGAAAAACGCCCAAAATGGACAAACTGCGGGAAAAATGTCTGTTTTTGGGTGCCTAAAAATGTGGATAAACCCAACTTATACCGAACTATCACCGGGAAGCGACCGGGAAGCGACCGGGAAGTGGTCGGGAAGTGGCCGGGAGGCAGCCGGGAAGCGGTTGCGACAGGCCTGGTCAGCGGCCGGGATATGTACCTGTGGCGATCCGGCGTTTTTCTGCAAAATGGCAGCAGGCTGTTTGCGTTCATTGCTGATGTAAAACCCAGTACATTCGTATGCACTCAATCGTATCCCTGTTTATGAAATTCCGTTCCGTTATTGTTTTGTCATTGCTGGTTGTTTTTACAGGTATCAACAGTGTTTCCTATGGGCAGATCAATCCTTTGGAAGCCAAAGCCGCCTACCTGTTGGCCGAAGAAAGTTATGGCAGGGGCGATATGCGTGCCGCTTTGCAATACCTGGATGAGGCAGGTACGAAACTGGGAACCGCCAACGCAAAGATCCTGTACCTGAAGATCATGACGCTGAAAGAGCTGTCGGCAAAAAGCCCTTCTTACAGGGAGCAGCTGGATACAACGATCGTGGCCTTTGAGAAAGCGCCGGATCTGGCCGATTTCAACGAAGAGAAAACACTGGAGATCATCAAGATCAAACTGGAAAGAAGAAGACAGAAGAACCTGGGTGACCAGCTGGAGCAGGCACTACTTGATTACCAGACAAAGATCGGCTGGATCATCGGTATGCGTGCAGACAGTCTTGAAAAATCACGCCCCGACCTGTTCATCGATCAGCCCGGGAAACATTATGTGTACAAAACAGGTGTGAACCGTTCCATATCCCTTCTTTACCATTACAAAAGCCCCAATCTTCAAAACCTGTCTGATATCATCACCATCAGGGATAGCGTGATCTCCAGCCATGCGCATTATTATTACGACTATCCAAACGAGACGGCAAATTTTGACAATTCGCTACAGGCGCAGGCCAGGATACTGGACGACCTGAAAAATACATTCGGTCATGTTCCCGACCCGGTCATCAAAACCACCGAATACGATAAATCCACAGGCGGAGGTACACTGGTCAATCACACCTATATCTGGCAGGGTAAGAGTCTGCAAATGGCTTTGAACATACTACACTTCAACCCCGGTGGTAAAAATGGGTCCAGTTGTGTGTTGACTTTGTATAAATGATCGGATCCCTTCTCTGCAGGTGTCTCCTGCAGAGGCTCCTGCCGCTTCGGTGTACTTTTCCCACGCTGTTCACCCTGGCCTGGTCGGGTGTTCCTCATGCAGAGTGTTGCTGAGAACGTTTCAAAACCCTATAAGCCTGCAAAAATACCTGATAATAGGTAGTTGATTCCTTTTCTCCATACTGCAATTTGCATACGTATAAGAAGCCGCGCATTGCCGGGATGAGCGCCCCTCATTAAGATCGGATAATACGGTCTGCCATTGTATAAATGAAATTAATATGAAAAGAAGCATTCTCCTGTTGCTATTCCCGTTTTTAGTAATTGCATGTACTAAAAATGGAGAGATCAATTCAGGGGGCAACAATGGTAACGGTAATAATAATGGCAGCGGCAACAATAATGGCGGCGGCAATAGCAACGCCGATACTATGATCATTATGTTTGAGAACAGGAACTTCAATGGTTCTGCAACGGTTGCTTATACAGATGGCTCCTCTGCAAGTGCCAATTTTCAGGCAGGGGTGTTAAAGCTGCCGTTAAGCGCCGCGAGAGACAAGACCATAAAAAGCCTGACCCCTCAAAATCAAAGTCTTTTATTAATCGGAAGAACTGAGGGAGATAGTATCTTACTCAATTACAATAACGGGATACTTAATTTCCGATCGGCCGTTGGCGGTTATATTCCTATAGCAACATATGCAGAATTTCAGCTTATCAATAAAAATATAACTGCGCTTTCAGGACATTACGAGTTGAAGGCCGATCTGGATCTGATGAGCGAAGAATGGACCGCTCTGGGATATTCATCGCCGGATGGTTTCTATGGTGTGTTCGAAGGGGGCGGCCATAAACTTAAAAATATAAAACAAACAGTCTCTAATAACCGTCCTGGCGGCTTGTTCAGTTATTTAAACGGGAATCGCTTTCCTGTTGAGGTCAGAAATGTCACCATCAGTTCTGGAAGTATAACATCGGGGCAGTCAAATATTGGAGGCATTGCAGGTTTGGCAACTGGGGGGCATTACCATTAAAGGGTGCCAAAATTACGCGTCTGTCACAGCTAATTCTGGTAATGTTGGTTTTGCAGGAGGTCTTGTGGGAGAAATGGGTGGGGGCGTCAATGGCGGCGGAACTGTGTATATTAAGAATTCTGCTAATTATGGTGAGATCTCTGTCGTTAGCGGTACTGCAGGAGGAATAGCCGGAGGCGCTTTATTTGATGTGGGCTGTGTAATGGATAGCTGCATGAACGCAGGTGTTGTTCGTGGTGCCAAGGCTGGCGGAATTGTAGGGGGAATGCCCAACGGGAATACCTATTTTCCTGTTTCCAACTGCTTCAATAAGGGAAATGTGATAGCTGTCAATATTGCCGGAGGAATTGTTGGGTATGGAGCCGCAGGTATTTCCAATTGCCGTAATTCCGGAAGCATAACCTGTAGTGATGGGTACGAGATCGGAGGTGTTGCGGGAAGATGTGCTGTTGTTATGAACTCTTATAACGAAGGAGCGATATCGGTCAGCATTCCCGAAGGGGTCAGCGCTCCGGTAATAGGCGGGGTTGCCGGTAATGTGATTAGTGCCGCCGCTATTGGCAGGGATCACAATACAGGGAGTATAACGGTCAATATAACACGTGCTTATAACAGTAACATTATTGTGGGAGGGGTGATCGGTGGCTTTCCAACATCATCTGTAGCTGCTTTGTCTCATAGTTACAATAAAGGTACCATAACCGTCAGCAGCAACAATCCTTACGCGATCATTGGAGGTGTGATTGGGTCCGCTTCGTGGAATCATACCCTTGAATACTCCTTTAATACGGCCCCCCTGAATGCAAACTCAGGTATTGTTGGCGGCCTGATAGGTTTTGCAAGCAAAGGCAATCCATACGTTACGACCGTGTTCAGGTGTTATTGGCTGGATAACGCAAGCGATAATGCGGTCTATGGGATATCAAATTGGGGGAACACATTGCCGGCCGGCACCGACTTAAAAAAATTCAGTGCTACGGCTTGGCCATCGGCTTCCGAAGGTTGGACAACCGGCAATGGCACAAACAATGCTTACTGGAAATCGCTTGGTGGTTGGAATAATGGGAATCCGGTATATCCAAAACTATTCTATGAAGAATGATCAGGATGGATACAGGTCTGTGAAGTTGTTGCAGGGCAGGCAGACTCCGTTTCATCAGTCAAGCCGGGTCAATTAAAACAGGAACGATCAGGAATTCGTTTTTATGAATGTCGATCGTCTGGTCTCTGAGCTCCATTTTCAAAGCGCCCTCTGCCACAAAAAAGGTTCATCTTCCTGATCGTGTTTGTGTCATACGAATTTGCCCCTGCGTTTGGCAAGCTTGACCTGTTGTCCATTGAGTTCTCCTGCGATCCTGGGCGACCAGTGCTCAGAGAATAGTAAGCATCTTTGTTGGATGTTTACAGTCTTCATACTATTATTCCCGATTTGATCCAGGGATCGCTGGTTTCACAGGCTTTCGCTTATAAGCAGGTGTTGGCAACTGACCGGTTTAATGGATACCTCCCAGACCCAGCAGAACATGGTATATCTGAACGCCGGCTATATTGAAAAACAGGTGAAAGGCGATCATTGTGTAAAGGTTCTTTCTGAGCTGCATGGTCAGTCCAAAAAAGATAAAGGGCACGATCAATGGCCATGTTTGTGGAATCTGCCATAGGTGGTATAAACAAAAAAGAACTGAATTGACCAGCCAGTTGTAGCGTCCCAGGAACGCTGTTTTTTTCATTAAATAGCCGCGGAAATATATTTCTTCCCCAACAAAATTTCCGATAAGCATGATTATCGTTACCACCAGCGGCGCACCATAAAAAGCTTCATAGCTGGCAAATATGCTATGATCCGGAATGCGGAACCCCGCTATGGAATTCAACCATGACTGGAAGGGTTCATACAATGTCATCATGTAAGGCAGGGACAATAGCACACTCATTGCGAAAGCTATGGGAGCCACCAGCAATACTTCTTTAAAAGAAAAGCGGTCCAGGCTAAGGAAGGCAAAAACCTTGCGCCATTCGAGTTTTTCAGATTTCCGTAGCATGAAAATGGGGAAAAACAAGTGCCAGAACAGGGTAAAAACAATGAACATGAAATACTGGAAATTGTACCCCTTAAACCCAAGTGCATCCGACAAAAAATCATGTACCGGCTTTATGTTCACAAGAAAGTAGGCAACCACTCCCGGAAGCAGGTAAGCGAATATGTACAAAAATTTGCTGACAGTTGTTTTTGCCTGGTATTTCAAGGAATACTCATCGTACGTTTGGTTTTCTACCAATAGTAGATTTTGGATGCTTTGTTTCATAATTGTTTTGCGTATGGTTTTGTCATTGATCGAATTTCAAAAGAACAGGGGCTTCAGGCAGTGGTGCAGCCGGAAAGAAACACCCTATCCCTTTTGCATACTGTCTCCAAAATGAAACTACAGGGATTTATCGTATGTCCTGTTACCGCTCATACATATTCAGGTGGGATCGAAGCCGGACCTTGCTGTAACTGAAGGGTGTAAAACGCCATTCGGCAGTTGCGATATGCGGGTATTGGGATTTACATACCATTATTGAGCTAACCGGTAGCATGGGGTATCGGCTATCGGCGTTTCGTTTACCTTCCCGGAACGGTATTCAGGCAGGGGTAGTTTGGAGCAGGATTGCTGCAAGTAAGGTCTGGTAGGTGGGGTTGCGGTGAATGGATCTTGTTTATGGATTTGGGAAGGTTGGGTTTTATTTTTTGTTTTGATAACGAGATTAAATACACGTTAGTGGCTCTGATCGCAGCGTTCCATAAAGGAAGATTCTGCGGAAGCCGAAAATAACTGATACAGCAATTGTCCTCAAATTTCTACTGTAATAGAGAATGAAATGGTTCAAGAATACTAGAGCATCATCGTACCGATTCTAATAAAAGTAACGATACGATGATACTCCAATGAGAATTTCATTCTTCAGTAAATCTATGCACCTTCATTGCATAGTAATTTAGTTCCTTGTATGATCCCATTGCCCAAAAACGTCCACTATATACCGGGATGCATATGGAGAAAAAACCGGTTACATTCGCATCTGATCGATCCTATCCATTGTTATGACATTCCGTTCTGCTATCCTGGTTTCCCTGGTGCAGCAACCAGGGAACGGATGGCTCAATCCTCTGTTGCCTTAGCGTTCCTGTATTCGGGTCGCTGATAGAACAGTTGCAGGAAGGGGCGGTATTCCGGCGCGGTTGACCAGGACCGGGGAGCGGGATCCTGTTCGGTCAATCCCCCGGGATAATCCGATCCTGTAATGCTTTTGTCCACCGAGGCGCTCCATGCCCGGAAAGCCTCCAGCAGCTTCTTCCCGATCTCTGGTGAGGACCCCATCAGGTTGTTCCTTTCAAAAGGGTCCTTCTGCAGATCGTATAGTTCCCAGGTCTCATTTTTTGGTTTGGGTTTTACCAGTTTGTACTGATTGTCTATCCAGGCAGCTTTGCCCATATACCGGAACCCGATGCCTTTTGAACGCTGACCCGTTTCTTTGGTAAACAGTTCCCGCAAACTGATACCGTCCATCGGGTAGGGCGTGGCAGAGGCTGGCAGCGACAGCAAATCGGCTATGGTGGGAAAGATATCCATGGTAACAGCGGGTAGCTGCGATACGCGGGGTTTGATCACCGAGGGCCATTCAATGATACAGGGAACCCGTAGTCCCCCCTCATATACATCGCCCTTGAAACCGCGCAGGCCGCCTACGGTCTCGGGACCAAAATTCTTGAGTCCGCCATTGTCGCTGTTGAACCAGAGCAGGGTGTTATCGGCCACACCCATGGCACGTAATGATTTTCGGAGCAGTCCTATGTTCCGGTCCATCTCCACCAGTTCGCCATAATGGTTCTGCGAGAGACTGTCGAGACCGGCAAAGGCTTTTTTATCAGCCTCGCTGGCCTGCCAGGGTCCGTGCGGACTGCCCAGCCAGATGACCACAAAAAAGGGTTTTGCCCCGTCTTTTACAGAGCGGATATACCTGATTGCTTCCGATACCACGATCTCTGAGGAGCCGCCTTTCAGGTCCTCGAATCTGCCTTTTCTGCTGAGCAGCGGGTTCATATCAAAATAGTTGGAACTGGAGAGCCATTCTTCAAAACCCAGGTGGCCGGGATGGCGGTCATCGCTTTCCAGGATGGGTACTCCGGGACCCTTGAGTCCGTCGAGATGCCATTTACCAAAATGGGCCGTATGGTATCCGGCGTTCTGCAGGGCCTGGGCCAGGGTCTTTTCCTGCCGCCTGATGGGGTAACCCACGCTGAACACGGCACTGCGGTCGTTGCTGCGGCCGGTGAGCACGCTGGCGCGTGTGGGGGAGCATACCGGGGCGCCGGCATAGAATCTGTCCAGGCGCAAACCGTTGCCGGCCATCTCATCCAGGTTGGGTGTGGCCAGCATGGGGTGATGGTAGTAGCCGGTTTGTCCCCAGCCCTGGTCATCGCTCATGATCAGGATGATATTGGGTCGGGATCGTTTGTTCGGGCTGTTGGCTAAATCCGTTCCTGTTTTGTCCGGGATCCCAAAGGCACAGATAATGCCAGTAAAGCAGATGGCCAGTATTGTTTTCATAAAGTGTTTGTAAAGAGGAATGAATGGTCTGGTCGGTCTTAAATATAAAACATCTCTTATAGATGAGAGTAAGTGGCGGTAGAAAGGCTTTGTGGGGGGATGAATTGGGGGGTGAGCTTTTATGATAGGCTCATTTTAAGAAACTACGATGGCGTTCTAAGAAATAATGATTGTAATCACTTAGGCCAACAATTCGTTCTTTTCCAGAGACTCCAATTTTTTCATAAGCTGCAACCTCGATAGAATCGGATAGCAATATTTTTCCATTGTTATCGAAGCTTATAAGGTGGCGGTCAAATAACGCGTCATAAGTGGGCGAAAGAAGTATGCCGTTGTGAACACTAAGCCTTTCTTCGTTGGTGGCTTCTGCCCAAGGCACAATATGGGATGCTATTAAAAGTTCAATCTTGTTAAGTTTGGTAACAGCACATTGATATTCCCAACGATGGATAATACTTTTTCGATAAGCACCTTGCCCAACTCGCGAGGTAACTAGACCAGATCTTTCTGTAATATTTGGAACTAATTCTTTGGGAATAGGGTTGTCAATGTTCGTTAGCCCAATTTCTAATTGATCGGGATTCACTGGAACTACGGCACCTTTTTTCTTTAGGAAAAATTTAATTCCAATTCGCGAATTCTTATTGGCATCGGGTGTTTCAAAATAGCCGATATCATAAAACTCCAATTCAGAAATGAATTTCACAAATCCACGCTGTGTGTACTCAAAGAGAAAAACTCGCTTTCCTGTATTAATATGCTCTTTTAAAGCACGGTTACCCTTGATAAACTGCATGTCGCCAATTTGACCTTCACCTGTATAACTAAAAACACTTGGGTTTATCCAACCATCTTCATAACCATATTGCGTCCCTGATTTACCAGAAAAAATAAAAACATATGGAAAGCTTGCGGATGGAGAAATTCCACCCTGTCGGTTACCCTTGTATTGATCATGAATTGCCGATCGTTTGTAAATATGACCTGGTATAAATGGAATTGGTTCCAAATAGGGTTGTATTCTGTATTGAAGATACTTTTTAAAAAGAAAAAGCGGAATATTTATTCCGCTTTGTGGGCCCACCAGGGCATGATCCTGGGACCCCCTGATTATGAGATCTATATTGTTTGTTTTCATTTAGTTTCCTTTCTTTTCCGATTCTTTCAAAACCCACTACAGTATTGGATTGTAGCCGATTTCAATCTTCCTTTGTTTTCCGTTATTAACCTATTTTAATCACGATTGTATGCAAATTGTATGCAGACAGTATGCAGATTGTATGCAAATAATAGAGTCTTATGAAGCCTACTTTAGCTATTGTTCTCGATAAGAGAAGCACCAAAAAGTCCGGGAGAATCCCGGTGAGGTTACGCCTAACCTACCACCGAAAGCAGATGTACTATCCGGTTAACATAGACCTGACACCCGAGGAATTTAAATGGGTACAGAATCCGGAAAGCTGGCCCAAATCTGCCACCCCAGTTTTGAAAAGACAGCTTAAAGACTGGAAATTGACATGTGATGCCAGCCGGGTAAAGGCTCAGGAAATCATAGATACCATGGGTGATTTCAGTTTCCGGGAGTTTGAACGGATTCTTTATAAGAATTTCCGGCCCAAGGAGCAGGATGTTTACCAGTGGTATGCCAAAATCATCGAAAAGCAGCGACAGGAAGGCCGGGTGGGTACCGCGGCCAGTTACAATACCAGCATGGTAAGCCTGGCTGCCTTTAGCCTCAAGCTCCATTTCAGGGATATTACCCCGGAATTTCTAAGGGAATATGAGAAATGGATGCTTTCCAAAGGTAAGGCCAAAACAACCGTTGGTATATACCTGCGTCCTTTAAGGGCGATTATGAATCAAGCAATAGATGAGGGGGTAATATCCAGAGAAACGTATTATCCTTTCAGTAAGCGTAAATACCAGATACCAGCCAGCCGTAACGTTAAGAAAGCACTTAGCAAGGAGGAAATCCAGAAAATTTATCAATACCGAGGCATCCCCGGAACCTGGTTCCAGAAAGCCCGTGATTTCTTCATCTTCAGTTATCTGGCAAGTGGAATGAATATGAAAGACATTGCGCTTTTGAAGTTCAAAAATATTGATGGAGAATTTATCAGGTTTATGAGAGCCAAAACCCTGCACACCAATCGCTCAGATGCAAGACCGATAACAGTGCATATATCTGATGAGATTAATCAGATTATCATTCGCTGGGGGAATAGTAACACTGATCTGGATAATTTCATCTTCCCGATTATTGAATCTGGTGCCACACCTGAACGGGAAGCTGCGTTGATTAAGCAGTTTACCAAGAATGTAAACCATTATCTGAAATACATAGCAGCAGAATTAGGTATCGCAAGGTCACTTTCTACTTATTACGCCCGGCATAGCTTTGCTACCATTCTTAAAAGAGGCGGTGCAAGCGTTGATCTGATCAGCGAATCCCTGGGGCATAGTAGCATTAAAACAACGGCAAGTTATTTGGACAGTTTTGATGATGATACCAAAAGAGATATGCAGGCTTTGTTGCTTCAGTTCTGATATTTGGATGCGTGAAAAAGTTTTCACGCATCCAAATACTTTTAGAAAGCTTCTATTTCAAATGATTTAATCAATAGGCGATTTAAAATCATGACAAAATTGTCTGCTTTATAAGACTCATAATATATTCCAAGTTTTTATCATCTTCAACTTGAATCTGATAATCACCATTACCCCAGTGGCCAACTTGTGAAACATCTTTTGCAATTCGTTTGGGGTCATCAAGCTCACCTATATTCAGATTGATGAAGATTTTTAAAGAATTCTTTAATATAGTAATGCCACAATAGTTTTTCTTCCCCCTATTAAAGGCAATGTATTGTTTTTTGGGTATTACCTCAATATCATCTGCCAAATTTGTTATAGCTGATTTGAATTTTTTGTATAGTTCGTCTATTGATTCGCTTGCCTTTCCAATATGGTCATTTTCCGAATAAACCTTTATTTCATCTGTAACAACTTTTAGAGCTTCTTTGTTTTTAGTTAATGATTTAATACTTTCAGCTGCAATTGATTTCTTAATCGGATTGATAATGATGGTATCATTCTCAAACTGCTTCACCTCCCATAATTCAATGGCAATGTCTTTGAAGTTTGTTGCCTGCACCTGGTTGTCGGTAAAATTGGTAGATACAAAAGCTACCCTTGTTTGACTCCAATCCACGTCCTCCCGTTTCAGGTTGCGTTTCAGACTTTCGTTATACTCTACAATAAAATCCGCTTTGTTTTCCAGCATCAGACTCAGGTAGGTAAAACCCTGGTCCACCACACTGATATTCTTGTCCCGCTTGTACTCAATAATAATGAAGGCGGAAGCCTGTGTATCATAAGCCAACGTATCTATACGCTTGTTTTTGATGGTAAACTCACTCTTCACCAATTCCAAGCCCATAATATCATACAGATTGGCTTCAAACACTTTCTGTATGTCTTTTTCCAATTTGAAGGGCTTTTCCTTTACCTCCTTGAGTTTGCCGGTGTGATTTATGTATAGAGGCATAATGTTATCTTTTTGATGATTTATAAACTGTTTCCGTATTTATCCAACCAATTAATTGCGTCTTTATAATCGGGATAGTAGGATTTCAACATTGTCCAAAACTTATGTGTATGGTTCATTACAACCGTATGCAGCAATTCATGAACAATCAGGTAATCAATCACAAACAAAGGGGCTTTAATCAATCTCCAATTGAGTGAGATGTTCTTTTCCTTTGAGCAGTTGCCCCATTTTTTTCGTTGATTACGAATAAACAATTTCTTGTAATCAAACTTCAGTTTAGAAGCTAACTCCTCTGTTCTTTTGGTAAGATGTTTTCTTGCTATATCAGTTAGCCACTGCTGCTGTACCGCCTTATCTAAAAGGTTTCTTTTTGCCCTTATTGTTTTATGCTCATGGTCAACAATTACCTTATGCTCATGGGTTGAATCATAAAAATAGGTGTACCTGTTTCCATACAATAGTATCTGATTGCGTTGCAGGTTTATTCGTGACATGCCTTTAAAGAATTTCAAATTCCGGTCAATCCAGCGTTGCTTTTTCTTTAGTAAGGCATTTACATCTTCCTGTGTAAATACTTGAGGAATAATCACACGAATGCAGCCGTCTTCACTTACCCGCAAACGGGCATGTTTCACGTCTCTTTGAATCAATATATAATTATCCGGCAGTTGCATCAGGTTAAGCTATAATTTACCAAAATGGCTTTCATTATTCTGTCCATCAATTCTTCGTGCTCATCCAGCCTCAATTCTTCATACTTTGGATTTGCCGCTAACAGTTCAATATCTGTTTGAAGACGTTCATACTCCCTGGGAACATCTTGCCAACCGATGTATATTTTCTTCTTGATTACACTATCAAAAGCACTTAAAGAAAAATCCCGTGATAATTCTTCATTGAAATCGGCTTGAGAAACATTCTTTATCAATGTGAATATTTCAAAAGTGCCCTTATCAGGAAAACCCATACGTTGCGGCAGTGAGGCAACTTCATCCAGTTCAGCATATAGGTCGCCTAACTGATTCAGAATTTCTTCAATGGCGAGACTCTGCTGTTGCTTCTGTTTAATCAGCTCATCCAAACGATTCTGGAACTCTACATAAACCGCTGAGTTCACCTCATTTTGCCTGATTACCGTTTCAATATCTCTTATGATTTTCTCTGCCTTGTCGGATGGATTCAATTTGGTTTCTTTGAGCTTGCTCAAATAATCTGAATCAATCTTGATCTCAGGTAAATGCCCTTTGAAGTTTATGAGCTTGGCTGTTTCCTGAATCAGTTTTCGTGTCTTGGCTGCATAGATTTCTGTATCAAAATCTACCCGCTTAAACTCTTCAAGGTATATCTCGTAAATCTCATTCAGCCACAAATACTGCTCCTTGTGTTCCCTGAGTTTCGGATGCGGAGAAATTGATTCCCACAACTGCACTACCTCTCTAAATGAATTTTCAAACTTACCATGATCCATTTCAGTCAACTTCCTTACAATGTTCATCGCACATTCATAACTATCTTCCAGTTGTATATCTTCAAAGGGTTTAAATGCTTCATCTAATACTTTTGGAAATGTAGCAACCAAGCTTTCTACATCTTCAAATTCGCCAATATCTTCCGGGTCGTAGTTTAATGCATCCTTGTAATTCTGGAATACACCCACATAATCAACTATACGACCAAACTCCTTCGACAATTTGGATACTTTATCATCATATGGCCGGTTAGTTCGGGCAACGGCTTGCAAAAGATTGTGGTCACGAATAGGGCTATCGAGATACATGGTTTGCTCAATAGGGGCATCAAAACCTGTGAGCAGCATGTTACAGACAATAAATATTTTAAGGTTGTTCCCTAATTTTTGTTCTTCCTCAGTTATCCTGCGTTTGAACTGGCGTATCAGTTTTTTCCGTTCTGCATCTTCTTTATAATGGTCTTTGAACAGTTCATATTTCTCACCCTCATCATAAGCACTCGTTGAAAAAATGATGGAGATTTCTGAACGGTCGAAATATTTGAGTAGCTCGTTGTAATACAATACGCAGGCTTCTTTATCACAAGCCACTACCTGGGCTTTGTAACCCTGCGGTTCAACTACATTTCTGTAATCCTCGGCAATATCTTTTGCCAGCGTTTCAATTCTTTCGGGATGTTTCAAAAACACCTTCCATGCCTGAACCCTTTTCTCTACCAACCGCTTTTCATCTTCATCCAATTCAGCAGTAATTTCATCATAGCCCTGCTTCAGCTTTTCCTTATCTAAAAACCACCCTTGCGGACCAAAAGTGTAGCGTATGGGTTTGGTTGCCCCATCATCTATGGCATCCTGAATGCTGTACCTGTCCAGGTAATATTCATGCTCGCCTTTTTGCCGCACAATACCAAACTCCTGATGTGTCTTTGGGATGGGTGTGCCTGTAAAGGCGAAACGCTTTGCATTGGGTAAAACCGCCTGCAGTTCCATTTGAAAATCACCATACTGGGTGCGGTGGGCTTCATCAATTAAAATGATGACATTATCTCGCAGATCCTGCCGGTTGCCTAACTCCCTGAACTTTTGAATGGTGGTAATAAACACCCCTGCCGGAGCTTTGTCGATAATATATTTCAGGTCACCGATATTGTTGACTGCTCTTGCATTGGGAAACTCGCAATCGTCAAACGTGCCACCAATCTGCTCTCTCAAATCCTTTCTGTCCACCACAATGTAAACAGTAGGGTCTTTTAATTCTTTGCTCTGCCTGAGCTTAAATGCAGTATAAAGCATGGTCAAACTCTTGCCTGAACCTTGTGTATGCCATATTACGCCTTGCTTTAAATCGGAATTAATTACCCTGTCGGCAATTTTGTTCGCTGCTCTCAACTGCTGGTAGCGGGCTACCTTCTTTATAATCTTCCCTTCGGTTCTCTCAAACACCATAAAGTGTTTCAGAATATCCAAGACCCTTGCAGGTTGCAGTAGCCCAATGATGCCCAACTTCATTCTTTCCAATACCTCACCATTTGACAAACGGGCAACATCAAAGTGCCAATAAGCGTCTTCAGGGTCTTTGTAAACCAAACACAGGTCATTTTCCGGGTCTAAAATGGGATTGGGCTGTGCTGTATCTATCAGATTACTTTTCCATTCATTGAAATAAGAAGAAGATGCTCCCGGAATACCATACTTGGCAATACGACCGTTGCAAGCTACGCCAAAAGCATGGCACATAAACAATTTATCGGCTCTTTGGTCGTAAGTAGAAAACTGTGCTACCCCTTCTAACCAGTTTGTTCCTTTTCTGGCTCTCTGTTTTGCCTCTATGGGTACTATAGGAATACCATTTACCAACAGCACAATGTCTGTTTTTACCATTTTATAGCCTTGTACCCAATATTGATTGGTTACAATAAAATCATTGTTCCAGATGTCTTCAAAGTCAATGAAATGCACATCAATATCATCGCCCTCTACTGAAATGGTAACATGGGAAGCCAGTTTATCCAGGAAAGCCTCATTTCCTAAAATGGGTATTGGGTTATTTAGGTTTTGGAGTAATTGCTCCACTGCTAACCTGGCAACTGCCGGAGTTATATTGTTAATCTGTGCCGTTTTCTCAATAAGTAGAGGTTCCAGCACCGGATTGGAAAATGGGCGGCTATATGCTTTCAAATCATCATTGCTTTTGAAAGTCCAGCCCATTTTGCTGAGCCATTCGGTTACGGGTTTTTCAACTCCTTTTAATTCTGATAGTTTGCCCATGTTATGAAATGCTTTTTATGATGCGGTTTATAAATGCTGCCTCTGCCTGAATGTGCTTCTCATTTTCTTCAGCTTCAGATAGCTCGATGCCATCTATCGAAAAATTCAGCTTAACGCCTTCTTCGTTAATCAGACGGGGGCTTTTGTATTCATCGAAATTTGGTGAACAGGAAATAGGATAAAGCAGACCACCCGCCTTAACCGTTTTGTGGTTTAACTGATATTGGATGTAGGTGTGAATTTGAAAAAAGTCTGAACGGTCAACATCGTAATATCTACCCTTCATTCGCTTATACTTGGCATCCCAAACCGCTATCTCATTCTCTTTTTGAAAGACCAAATCCGGTATCAATTCTCTTTGGAAGAAATACCCTTTGTATGCAATCTGTTTTTCATTTTTGCTTCTCCAGCCATGCGGCAAAAGATGTTTTTTCAAAGTGGCTCTTAGATATTGCTCCCAAACTTCGGCCATGTCTATAAAGAACCCGAAGCCTTGTTTGGCCTTATCCTGCTTTAAGCTGAGCTGTTTTTGCTTGATAATATCCCAAGACAAATCCACTACCGGTTTCCAGCTTAAATAAATGTCCTTGTACTTGATATTCCTGTAATCGCTTTCGCTTAAGTGCACTTTATTTTGTACAACAGTGTGTACCTGATTGATGGCATCTTTGGCTGAATCGGGGATATTGATTTTGCCTATCTCGAAATCGGATTTCAGAATTTGGTAAGCCTGAAAAATTATTTGAGCTATATGGCTATCCACCTGCTTTTCCCGATAAGATGAGATTACCTCACTGCTTTGGTAAAAGGGCTTTATTGACCTTCGCACATCTAAACGCCCCTTTATGGTTTGCCCCTTATGTTCCCTTTGTACCTGTGTTTTAGGAACTCCATGTAAATTGGCGTTAGCTAATTTTTGCAACCAGATAAACGCTATGATTCGCTTAATGTAATGCAGCCAATCAACACTTTTACTGGTTTGACTTGCCGAAGTAGTGATCCTAATATTGAAAATTTCTTCCAACATTCTGAAGAGCACTTTTTCGCCGAACCTTGGCTTGATGGTGATTTTATAGTCAGATTGTCCATGCATGAAAACGGCTTCACCCACAAACCTACCCGCTGTCCATTGATTGCTGCGATAATCGTACTCTGCTAATTTATTTTCATCATCTGCATTGTACCCGGCAGAAAACCAAAACACATTTTTACTTTGTGATTGCATAAACTCCTGCAATACATCGGCAGTTGCCGCTTCGGTATCGAAGGGCAAGCAATCAAAAGCGTATATATGTTTTAATGGTTCAGCCATTCAACATTACTTTTTGCAATTCGGTTATTTTATCTTTCTTAGAATCGGTATCCATATTGCCGAGGAATGCAAGAAGAATCGGCTTAATGCTTATTTCCCAAAGGATGTTTACCGGCTGATTTAAAAAATACAACCTGCCAGAGTGAACACCTTTTAAGGACTTAAAAATATTTACCACTTCTGCAAAGAATGTATGACCCACCTGATAGTTTTCACCCAATTCCGGCATAGCTGAAACTTCTTTATTCAACCGTTCGCAACGACTGATAAACGTCTCTATATCGGCATCGCTGATGTTCATTTCCAGTTCTCTTTTCTTATGTTGCAGAATGTTCCAAAGAATGTTTCTGTCAAACCCTTTAAACTGCCACAGGAACCGTCTACGTAGGGCAAAATCAATTCGTTCCAATGAAAAGTCTATTTCGTTCATTGTGCCAATGAAATAGAGATTGGGCGGCAGTGCAATTGCCAAATCGCCTACTGAGAGTTTAATCTTCTTGTTGCGATACTCCAATGCGGAAAACAACTCACCAAACAGCCTTGAAATATCGGTTCGATTGATTTCATCCAAAATAAGGATGTGTGGCAGCGTATCATACTTAACTTTCTCAATCAGATTCAAAAGATAGCCCGGTTTCACTACACTGCTTTTTTCCTCAATGTGCAGTCCGGCTATAAAATCTTCGTAATTGTAATTGCTGTGCAATTGCAAGTGATGGATATGTTCTTCAAAAATCTGGTCGGAATTTTCAAAGTAGGCCTTTATGTTTTGCTTATTGCGGAAATACTGCTTGGTAATAAGTAACTCTGCCAACCTTGTGGCGGAATGCGTTTTGGATGTTCCGGGAGGACCATAAAAAACCATTGCCTTTTTGTACTCAAAAAGGGTGACTTCGGACACATCGTCCTTGCTTTCACCAAAATTCCAGGCATCCTGAATTTCCTCATCATAGAAATTCACTTTATAGCCCAGTATCTCTGTTAGTTTATTACGAATGGCCAAAATACTCTCATCAATATCGTCCCAAAGCCCGTCTGTATTCTCCTTATCCAGTATGCTAAAGAAGGTATTGATGATGGCATCCTTATGTTTTTGGGCGGCAATCGCCTCGTATTTAACAGGATCGCACAAATGCAGCAAGATATGGTGCAATGCTAAAAACTCTTTTCCTGCTTTCTTTAGCTTTTCATCCGCTGTTTCAGTGGTATCCTTGTTGTTGTAATAAAGCTCCCTGCAAAGCGTTTCAATGTACTTTTTGAGTGCAGGCACATCCGCTATTTGCCTTGCTTGGAGATTGCTTTTAATTTCTCTGAAGAGCAATAACAAATAAGAAATTTCAAAAGGCTTATTCAATTTGTGGCGTTGACCGGCTGAGCCTATGCCACCATCCACAAATACACCAGTAAGCTTGTCGTTGTAATCGTCTCCTAAGAACCTTACAACTGCACCCTTCTTGCCAGAACCGGTCATATCGGAGGCAGGCATACCCCATAGCCAAATGAAATGGGCAAACACTTCCTGCACCTCTTTGGTATAGGCAGCAAACTGGTCTCTTGATTTTGCATCAAAATTGCGGTCGCTTGTATCAGGATTATCTACAAAAGCGGTAACGCAGGCATTGAGGTTAGCTGCGGTAAATATGCCCGGATTATCGGTGATATAACTATCGTTGCCGAGAATGCACTTTTGCAGAAATGCATCGAAGTGTGTGTAAACTGCTCTGTTTGCCCAATGTGGTATCATATCAGTTAATTAATTTTTTTAAGTGTTGCCAAATGCTTTCATCCCAATAGGCTATAGCCTGCAGGGAGGTGGATGGAGCTACATATAGCCTTGTATTGCCGATAGTTTTGTCCTGCAAGCCATAACTTACCTGCTTTGTGTATTTGAGGTTGAAATACACTTTGGCCGCTTCTTTTCCGTTAAAACAAACCAACTGCGGCTGGTATTGTAGTATCTTCTGTTCAAAGCTTTTGGTATCGTAATGTTCTTGCTTCAAATCTTTGTCCATGCCAAAATGGTGTTTTACCAAATCGGTGAGGCCGATGTCATAATCCAATAAATTAGGAAATTCATCGGGTTTCAGGATACGGGGTGTAAAACCACAACTTGCCAGGGTTGGATAAAACAAGTTGCCGGCACCGGCATAGTATGCCTTGCGTTCGGCAGACTTATTTCCTGCAGCTGTACCGCAGAAAACAATCTTCAAGTTATTGGTTAGCAAGTCAGGCAATATCATACTAAATGTTTATTCCAAGTGGTTGTAAAACATTTGTTTCAAACTCATCAAGAATATACCCATTACCATGTGCGGTAAAAGGTATTCTATCGTATTCATCCCATACCTCGGTTAACAATGAAAGGTATTCAGGCGTGATTTCAGGAATCCCAAAGTCAACTCCTTTAGGATTTAGAAACAAATTAGTCAACCATTCCCTTGCTGTTGAGCAAGCAATGTTGTCAGGATAGTATGCATAATCCAAGTACAAATCCACTACTCGATCTAATTGCCTTTTCTTGAATGCTCTTGAAAGTTTTTGCTCATCGGCTTGACATACTGAGTGAATGCACCAGCCTAAGCACCTTATTGTATCAATGACTTGATTGTCTGTCTCCTGGTCTTTGGCAAGTCTTATCCAACCAAGCATAATATCAAACTGCTCATAAATAATATAATGAGCAAATGAAGGGTGCTCAGATTCTGGACGATAATTATTGACTTCGGGTATAAGCTCAATTAGATGGTCAATTGTATGCCTGAAATAGAATAACCACATATGCCAACCGCTATCTCTGTAAACGGTTTCACGTACCATATAATTGAAGTAAACAGTTGCTATCCAAATTTTGTAATTCCAAAGCTCAGGCTCAAGATGGTGGTCATATTCTTTAATCAAAAACGCCTTCTGATCATCATCAAACTTTAGAGATTTTACTGCCCCTTCACCAACTGGATACCAAACGTAATTTTCAGCAGCAGCCTGTGTATTTACCAATAAACCTGAGAGGATAGGTAAATCATAATTTTGCTCTATCTCCTTTATGCTGCTGCTTGAATTATTCACAATTTTCAGCTCCTGAATAAACGACTGATTTTTTGCTTCAAACAAGCATTCTATGTATAGCTTAACAAAGTCTTGGTTTGCAGCCCTTTTGGTTTGCATACCCTTGATAGCTGTTGCAAACAAATCGGGGTATTTAGTTGCAGCTGCCTTTACATATTGTTCATCTTGAAGTATATGCCCATAAACAGCAGCCGCAAAATCGATACGTGTAGGTTTTACTAATGCTTCATAAGCCTGGTCTGCATCTGTTCTTCGTCTTAAAATAATATCAATGCTTTCCTTCTCGGGCAGGTTTGACAGGCCGACTAAGTAACGCTGAATATCATGGATATGGTATTTTTGGACATAGCCTGAAAGCAAGTCAATTTCATTCTGCTTTAAAAGAGAATTGTAGTGTGTTACTAATGCTTGTTTTTTGTATTTTGAAAAGTAACCAAATAGTACTTTTAAAACGGGCACAATTAAAAGCAACAAAGCAATGATGTAAGCCCATGTTTCAGCCGGAATACCTTTTTCAATTGTAAAGATTGAAAGCCAGGGAAACCAATTTTCCAAAAACCAATCGAATGACATTAAGAAATGTACATAAGCCACACCTACCAGTATAGACCATAATTCAACCCTTGAAAAGAAGAGTAAAATAAAGCTCTTTTCTTTCTTTGGTATAACTGTCCATACAGCTACCACGATGGTTAATATGGTCAAAAAATCAGACGGCTTCATCGGTGATTACATTTTCAATTTTGCTTAAATCAACTCTTACCTTTCCTGAAAGCAGGTTTTGCATCAATGACTTTTTTAATCGAAAAAGAGTGTTGATTTTTGATTTCTTGTTTGTAATATCTTTATCAGTCTTTGCCATTAATTCTGCTATTTCCGATTGCTCAATAAATGAAGTCGGTCGCAGCAATTTGTATTTACTCAACCCGCTTTTATTAATCTGGGGAGTAGCATTAATACCAGCGATTTCTTTAAAGTGTGTTGAACGATAAAGCATCATATAGTAAAAGAATTCTCCACTATTATCAGCATTGGGAATTATTGTGTTGATCTGTTGGTTTGTGCATGCCTCTTTTGTAGTAATGCCGATTTTCCCAATTGTTGAGCCAATACAAACTAAACAAACTGAGTTTTCAGGCAACTTGTAGCTATAACCTAAGCCTTTGGCTGTAACATATCTTTCCGATTTTTCTAAATACTTATTATCACCAAGGTCACCCGGAGTAATAAACATGAAACAATTTGCTTGATTTGATTTTTAAGCAAAAACCTCTGGCTCTGCAGTTGGTGGTGTTTTTCCGGTTTGAATCTGACCAAAGTCCTTTACTCTGTCAACTACCCAACCTACAGGCACATTACCAAACTTTTCATCTTTGTAAAACTCATCTTCTTTCCGCCAGGTACCATCGGGTTTTAGCTTGCCGGTAAGCAGGTTTTGCATCAGGCTTTTTTTGAGTTTCTCGGCTGCCTTTATGCTGTTTTCAGTGGCCTTGATGGCTTCATCAACTTTTGAAAGGATGGTGGCGATGGCTTTTTGTTCTTCGACTGGAGGTTTCGGTAGAAAGATTTTTTTGAGCTCAGTTTTTGAAACACTGTAAACTTTAATACCAGTAGCTGACCTAAGAATACTATTTCTTACTCTCGATTCATTCAATACATACCCTTTGAAGCCATTAATAAATTCATTATTCTTGGAACGCAGGTGCAGGGTGTGTAATCCAGAAATTATGATTTTATCTCCAACATTTATTACTTCCACTGCTTTTCCTACACCTTCATAATCTTCAGAAGCATCTGATATTATTAAATCACCTTCATGGATAGCGGTATATTTCTTTGCCATATCTTTTGTAATGAATGGCAACTCATCTTTACTTGCATCAATGAATCGTTCAAATTTTGTATGCAAATCTCCATAGTGAATGTACTGGCATTCTCCCATATCAGTTAAGAGTGAACGGGAATATGAGGCCGTAGGAAAAAAATTGAAATAATCTCCAAGACGAACTACATCCCAACCAGCAGGAACATCACCAAACTTATCGTGTTTATAAAATTCCATTTCAAAGGCTCTTTAGTTTGTACTTGCAATAAGGTTGGTTAGATTAATTATGGATTGGTCCGCTTTATTCTCTGCCTCCACAAAAGCTGAAAACTCACTTAAAGCTGCTTTCAAATCAATTTCTTCTTCCGGTTCAAAGGTGTCCACATAGCGAGGGATGTTTAGGTTAAACTCGTTCTCTTCCAGTTCCTCCATATCCACCACTGAGAAATACCTTTTGCGTAATTCTGGGTCTTGCAGCATGGTCAACAATTCCTGTTCTACTTCATCAATGGCCTTGCGTTCCTTCTCCGCCTGTGTATGTGCCGCCTGAATTTTACCCTCCTTTTCCGCCACTAATTTTTCAAATGCAGCCCGTGCCGTTTCCAAATTTTTCAATTCGGTTTTGGTAGGCTTTTTATCTTCAGTTTCTTTATCTGCAATTGCCTTTTGAGCTTTTTGCAATTTGGCTTCCAGTTTGGTTAAATCTTCATGGTAGTATTCTTCAATCTCGGAGAGTTTATACTCCAGGTCTTCCTGAATAAGGGCTTTCAATCTTGCCTTTTGAGAGTCAATCCATGTTTTGGCCAAGTCCAAATCGCCCCAGCTTTCCAGTATGGTTGAAATGCGAAGCATATCATGTGGAAGCAGTACATTCATATTGGGTTCTTCTTTGTACCAGCCCTTTTTGGCTGCATACACCATTAACACTTTATCCTTGCGGTGCTCCGGCTTGTTTTTATTGATAAAGAGAATTGAGCCGGGAATGGTAGTGCCATAAAACAAATTGCCGGGTAATACCACCACGGCATCTACTATATTGTGCATGGCAGTAAACTCACCGTTGCTGTCAATAGGCCCTTGCAAAAAGCCCCTGCGTATCAAATACTCATCATCGGCTTTGCGGTTTTGGCCATCTTCTTCTTCGGTTTTCTCAGATTGCCCTCTAAATAAAACACCCTGTGGACAAACCACACCTGCCTTGCCATCATCTTTTAACGAGGCCACAATATGCTGCAGAAAAGCAAAGTCGCCATTAGAGAATGGAGGATTGCCATACACAAAACGTTCATAAGGGTCGCTGAAATCTTCTTTTCCGGGATACTCTAATTGTGGCGAACCGTCTTTTTTATTTACGGTTTTACCTTTTGCATCCTTCTTGGGTTCACCATTCTTCCACCAGTTTTCCTGAGAGAATGGGAAATTGGCCATTACAAGGTCGAACCTTTTTATCTCCAGTTCATTCTCTTCCTCTTTAAACTTGGGATCAAGGATGGTATCGCCTTTTTCAATTTTGGCATCCAATCCGTGCAGGATCATATTGATGTTGGCAATCGCCCAGGTGTTCCATACATCTTCCTGTCCAAACAAGCGGATGGCTTTTTGATTGCCGTAATTGATTTTGCAATATTTGGCTGCATCAATCAGGAACCCCCCCGATCCGCAGGTAGGGTCGTACACCATATTGCTGGTTTGTGGCTTCAGGTAACGCACAATAATATCCCGCACTTCTGTTGGGGTGTAAAACTGCCCAGCAGTTGTGCCGCCTTTGTTTTCATCGGCAAAACGTTTAATCAAATATTCGTAAGCATCGCCTAACACATCCACACTGGCGTTTTTGTTGCTGAGGTCAACCGCATCGAGATAACTAACCAATAAAGAAATCACTTCGGGGCTTAGCTTCTTTCCACCTGAGCCATCTGGTGCAGGTTCGTTCCAACGAACGGTATTGATAACACCCTTCAGAAAAAACTTACCATCTTTATCTACGTTCGCTTCGGCAATGCCATTAACGGCCTTGTGCAGGGCTTCATTCTTTTTATCAATGGTTGCCTCTCGTACATCCTTCCAAAAGCAGCCTTCAGGAATTTTGAAGTCATGCTTTTTCTTGTAAAGAACTGCCTCTTCTTTACCAGTTGGCAATCGGCCATGTTCCTTTTCAAATTCCGCTACGGCATTTTTGTTTTCCCATTCATAGTTATCGGAAAGGCGTTTGAAGAATAATAAAGAGAGGATGTATGCTTTGTAATCCTCTACCTTATCTCTTAATATATCGGCCATTCCGAAAAGGGTACTTCCTAAAGCTTGTTTTGTTATCATTACTCCGGTTATTTTTTAGCTTGTTTTGTTTCGTCATGCTTTTGCTTACTTTCTTCTATTTTCTCCAGCAACTCCGTTCGCACTAATTCAAAAGCAGTTGCCTGGTCATATTTTTCTGTTGGTCGTATGAGGGCTGCTATGTCTCCAATAAATTCATCGTCCTGCATTTTGGCTTCCATGTTTTGCAGATAGACTTTTTGCGTAGGTGGTTCATCTACCACAAAATCCATATAGGCATGATAGCATTGCAGCAGGTCCTCTTTATTCATGCCGGGCACTTGCACCAGTGCCTTGTACATATCGTATAAATCACGGCCTTTTCTGCGTTGATACAAGGCTCTGAGTTTTGTACCCAGCAGTTCTTCCAATTGGTAGGTGGTGATGTTGCAGGCACCTGTAAACCATGAAGAAGTTACCTGAAAGGGAAATTGCTGGTAGCCCAATACGGTGAAATGCTCCCGGCAATTGGTTTCTACTTTCAGGCGAAGGTTTTGCACCGGAGGGAACTCAGATTCAAAACGGTAATGCAGGGTAAAATTATTTTCCTTTTGCTTTCGTGCAGGCTCACCTAAAAATGCCAGCCTCTCTCTTAAACTGTCCACGATAGGACCGAATGGCTCTGCTGTGATTTGAACTAAATCAATATCCTCAGAATAACGGGGTTGTGGATTTAAATACAACTTATGTAAGGCAGTACCGCCCCTGAATGCAAGGCTTTTTGCCAGAAACTCATCGGAGAAGATTTCTACCAAGGCACGGCAAATCACCAGGTCTTGCTCTACCTGTTCGTTGGTTTGCCAAGGCACCTGACTGGCCCATTCTGTTATGTACGCCTGTGGTATCACTCGTCTAATTCAATTGTAGTGTTTATAATTACTTTCCACTTTTCGTCCGCTGCAAAGCCTTTGGTCGGTGCCGATGCTTTCAATGGAGTACGAAATAATGCAGTATTACTTTTTTGTAATTCACTGAATAACGCATTTGCAAGCACCTGTTTATCGAATACCTTATCTAATAAATAGCCTAACCGCTGTAATGCAGTTACCGGTGCATGCTGCAACAGATAACTATTAAATGTTTCGGGCTTCATACTTTCTACTAACTCATTTAAAACGGTTGCCACTCTATTAATGCCACCCACCCGTTTGGCGTATTGTAGCAGATCTGTAGCTGTTAAGGCAGGGTTTGAAATTTTTAAGTATCCAGCCTCGGTTTTCCGGGTGTCTAACAGTGTTTCAGGTATTTCCTTTTTGCTGATGTAGTTCAGCTTCAGCCCTTTTTTCTGCATAGGCCGCAGCACCGGAAAGCTGGTAACCACAAAAAATTCCTGTGGCTGCTGGTGTGATGCTCCATGATAGGCGGCTGCGTTTAATAAAGCCAGGTAATAGGGTCGGGCCAATTCCTTCATAAACGCATCTAAAAACGAGGCGGGTGGAAGAATTCCTTTTGATCTGTATTGGGGTGGTATGATGAGGTAATAGCCTTTGTGGATGGAAATAATCTGCTCTTTATCTACCAGGCGTTTGAGAGCCGATTTATTCGCTGCTTCTGATTGCCCCGGAAAAGTATCGCGTAGTATCTGCAGGGTAAAACCATATTTACCATGCGCCAACAGGTTTCTTGTCCAGTCTTCCAGATTGTTATATTTCTTTATTTCCTTCAAAAGAGTATTTTTTTGCGAAAGGTATTGAAAATCGATGCTTTTTGCAAATTTTTACTCCTAAATAGATTTATGCAGTATCTATAAAAATGAAGGGGGGACAACTTAAAACCGCCAAGCTATTTGCTTTTGCAAAACTATGAGCCAGTGTTTCCACTGAGAATATTCTCGTAGTGATATGAAATTAAAGAATTATTGTATTTAATGTGTGATTTTACTATCAATCCTTAATGATTGTCTTACTATAGATCGGAGAATGTATCATATGATCAGAGAACCCAATAGTGTAGGGTTGTTTCGGGTTATTTTGAATGATGAAATCCCAACTAAGTTTCTTCACCCAGCAGAATAGTCAGCTTAGCTCCCCTATCCACTGCAGTTTCATCCTCACATATTTAAGTCAAACAGTCGTCCAAACTCACATAATAAGGAATAAAAGAGCGGTCAATTCACCGAAACCGGTATTCGCTATAGGTGAAATTCACGCACCGGGTACTTAAAATCCAGTGTGTGTCCCCCGGAGGGGAGACCACCTCCAAAGTCACCCCCCGGCTAAGCTTTGCGGGCAATATTACCCGTACCTCAAAATCTAAGATTATGGTTACGATCATTGGCACGAAGCTTTCCGAAAATTCTGAAGGCAAAAGCTTTGTAAGCCTCAAACTACAGGGAGGGACAGAAGCTGTTCAGTCGCAGCAGACCGGTAAATTCTACCTCACAGCGAAAACCTGCTACATTCCCAGCACTTTTTCTGTTTTAGAAGCAGAAGCGCTGGTAGGCTCCAAAATTCCGGGTAAAGTGGTAAGGGTTGCAACAGAACCCTATGCCTACACCATTAAGGAAACCGGAGAAATCATCAGCCTGGCTCACAGTTACGAGTATCATCCGGATGAAATGGTGGATACTCCTACCACAGCGAAGGAAAGAGACTATTCGCTGGAGGAGAGGTAGAACAAGGCAAGATTGCTGAGTTCCTTAGGGCATCCATTGGGTGCCCTTTTTTATTTCATTTAAATCAAAATAGCATGCAACTACAAAAAGCTACTCGTAAACAAACCAAGATCAAGCTAAGTATCTCAGGTACCAGCGGATCTGGAAAAACCTATTCATCCTTATTACTTGCCCATGGCATCTGCGGCAAATGGGATTCAATTGCAGTGCTGGACAGTGAAAACTATTCAGCTTCTCTGTATGCCCATCTCGGGCCATTCAATGTGATTAATCTGCAGGAGCCATTTACGCCAGAGCAGTATATCGATGCCATCCATTTGTGCGAAAAGTCGGGAATAAAAGTAATCATTATTGATTCCATATCCCATGAATGGAGCGGTAAAGGAGGCTGTCTGGAAATCCATGAGAAAGAAACGGCCAGAATGAAGATTCCCAACTCCTTCACAGCCTGGGCTACAGTTACACCAAGACATCAGGCGTTTATTGATGCTATTGTCCGTTCACAATGCCATATTATCTGCTGTACCCGAAGTAAAACTGAATATGTACTCTCAGAACGAAACGGTCGGCAGGTGCCACAGAAAGTAGGTATGTCGCCCATCACCAGAGACGGTTTTGAATTTGAAGTTTCTATACATTTTGAACTTGACCAGCAGCATAAAGCCTTTTGCAGCAAGGACAGAACAGGTTTGTTTATGAATCTGGAACCTACTGTTATTTCTGAGGAAACAGGTGCTCAGATCATTCGCTGGTGTGAGAGTGGGGAGCCGGTAAATGTGGATGATGTTACTATCAGGATCAATGCTTGCAAAAGCCTGAATGAATTACTGCAGGTCTACAAGGAATATCCTCAGTTTAAGCAAATACTCCTTCCGGAATATGAGCAGCGCAAGCGAGAGCTCATTATTAACAGAGAAGTTCAAAATCAATTAGTTAACCATCCAATCAATGAAAATGGAAGCCACTGAAATCATCAACCAAGAAAGCCAGCCTCTTGAAACTGGACATTCCCCGGAAATATCAACAGACAAGCCATTTATTCAAGCAAATACGATTGCTTCTTCTCTATCTGAAATAAAGGATAGACACATCATCCCGGTTTTTATCAAGGATAATGAGCCAGTCATTAGTCATACCGATTTTATTGAAGTAACTCAATCAGTAGTTTCAGAGGTGTATGGTGGAGAAGAAATACTCCAACCCAGTATTCGGGTTTCTCATCCAGTCAAAGGTAGAATACCGGAAGCCAGGAACAAGCCTGCTGCTGATTTACTGGAGCACGAGAAGACATTATACTATGAACGTATGGCTTTTGTAATCGAACTACCCGGTATCTGTGAAGTTATTGAGGGAAATACACTGAGCCTAACTGTAGGAGGTGTGAAAGCGTATAACCTGGATAATCTTTATAACCGAAAGGGAGTAGATCAGCATTTTAAAGTGTTCATTGGTTTTAAGAACCTGGTGTGCACCAATCTTTGCGTATGGTCCGATGGATACCTATCTGATTTGAGAGTAAAATCGGTAGGTGAATTAAAAGCCATTGTTAGGCATTTGGTAGAGCGGTTCAATGCACAATATCAGTTACAGCAGATGCGTCAGTTTACAGAGTACGCAATAAGTGAACAGCAATTTGCCTTACTTATTGGTCGCTGTAGGATGTACCAACATCTTCCTGCGAATCTAAAGACAGATATACCTCAAATGTTGATGGGAGATAACCAGATAAGTACGATTTGCAAGGATTTCTACCGGGATCAGGCTTTCTGTAGAAATGAGGATGGGAGTATCAATCTTTGGCGCATGTACAACCTGTTTACCGGAGCCAACAAGAGCACTTACATCGATAATTTTCTGGACAGAAGCGTGTATGCTTATCATTTTATGGAACAGATTCGTTTCGCCCTTCAGCGAAAGACATTCAACTGGTATTTAAGTTAGTAATAACAGTTTCGTTTTCCCATAACACAGGTCTCAATAACATTTATTATGAGCGACATCATACAACTGAAGCCAGTTTCAGATGGTGTATTACTACTGATCAATCCAGAAGGGAAACTTAGGTATTTATACACCCCATTCCGGGTTCTTTGTATGCAAGCATCCTTCGGGGTTCCGGCAAATACCTGGGTTTATGTGGATGCAGTGTACAGCCATCCGCAATACCGGATCGGATTTCTGATACAGGGTAATATCCATCCTTACAACCAATTCCAAATCAAAGTCAATTTTTAAAAACAATTTTATGAAATCAATACAGGATTCACTGGTGGCTGAGATAGAACTCAGCTACAGGCCAGCTATTGCTGATAAGCCCATAATCAAAAGCTGTCTGGATGCATCCATTGTGATACGAAGTTTTATTCCGGAAAGTACAATTGCCCTCAAAGAGCATTTTATTGTTTTATACCTCAATCGAGCTCAACGGGTAATAGGCGGTTATAAAGTATCAGAGGGAGGGTTGACATCCACAGTGGGTGACCTACGTTTGATCTTCTCGGTTGCCCTTAAATCTGTCGCTACCAGTTTTATTGTGGGTCACAACCACCCATCTGGCAACCTTGTTCCATCTTCTCATGATCTGACGTTGACTTTAAAGCTTGCCGAAGCAGGTCGGCTTATGGGTATCAAATTGATGGACCATATCATAGTAACACCCACGCAAGGGGAATATTACAGCTTCGCAGATAATGGAATGTTGTAAGGGAGGGAACTTAGATGCTGAAATCGAAAAGTGATTTCTCGGTTACACCCAGCGCCAATGCCAGCGAATGAACCGTGCTGATAGTAGTATTGATGACACCTCTTTCGATTTTAGACAATTGACTATACTCCATGTCGGCTTCTGCTGCCAGCTGCCGCATGGATAGTCCTTTGTCTTGTCTCAGCTTACGTAATTGATTTCCAAAGGCTTTGCAGTATTCTTCGTTGTGCTTGTAATTCACAAACACAACTTCAATGGATTTTATTCGTAAAATGGCGTCATGTGTGACGCCATTTTGGTATTTTACATATAAAAATTCAACTACATGTCAAAGAGTTATGATGAGATTAAGCACGGTCTCATAGGATTAACGATCAGAGAGCAGTATGAACAATTACTGCAAACGTCAGAGTGGCTTCAGTTTCGTGATAGAATAATCAGCCAAAATGGTGGACCTGTCTGTCAAAGTTGTCGAAGTGTAGAAGGTCCGATTGAAGAACCCATAATGACAGAGCAGGAACATAAATTTTTATTAGCTGAAATCGCGGACTACAATCGTAAATTTCTGAGATTGGCCAGAGAAAATCCGGATCTAATAAAGCAGCAATTACAGAAAGGAACGTATATAGGTCAAAAAGCATCTCCCAGTAGGTTTAAAGAGGTTGGTAGGGTTATCATTCAAGTCCATCACACTCTATATTTCTGGAATAGGCTCCCATGGGAATACCAAAGTATACATCTAAAGGTCCTATGTGATGCGTGTCATAAGCAGGAACATCAAGTAAATACTATCTACGTATACAAAGATGAAACAATGTCCGAAAAGAAAGTAATTCCAATATGCACAAGATGCGATGGAAGTGGGTATATACCCGAATATTTTCATATTCAAAAAGGTATTTGTTTCGAATGTTGGGGAGCGGGGTGCTTGTTTAATGCAGAACCTATTTGGGAGCCTGTTTAATTAAAATCGTTAACAACTCTGCCATATTTTAGTGATTATAACATTGATTAATTAAAACTATTAAATATGATAAAAGCTATATTAGTAGGAATTGTTATTCTTGGTGGCGGCTTGTTATTGGCTGTCTCTTATTCAAAAGCAGATGATAATAATGATCGGGATACAAAGCGACTTATTTTAGCTGTTATATTGGCTATCGTATTACTTGGTATTTTCTTTGGGTCAGATTCAGATTAAATATGCTTGACAATTAAATACCATGTTTTATTCCATCCCGGGTAAGATCAAACTCCAGTTTACATTGGCTTGGTGGAGTGATTTAGCAATATAGTATCCGCCTTTTTTAGTTATATCAAATTCAGATATATCACATCTGTTTTGCTGTCGCATTCCAAGAAATCTACTCGATTTTGACCATGCTGATCTTATTTTCGCCTCTAATTCAGAATATGACAGATCGGATTGTATGAGGCAATGAAGATGATATCTAAAAAGATCCGCATGGGGCTCCGCAACCCAACACATTTTCAAATCCATTTTAGAAAGGGATGCTAATGTCTTGTATAGCCTTAGAGCAAGTTTCTCGGCACTGTACATGCTAAGTCTATACTCAGTAGTAAATGTGCAGATTGCAGTCCATGGATACATTTCGTGAATGCTTCTGCCAATTTCTGGGTTGGGATATTTTGCTGTGTTCATATCATTGGTATTTAGTGGATACACCTCCTGTACAAGTAACCAGGGTTAAATCAATTATTCGGAATTACAAACTTGTTATATTCAATCAAATGAAATCTGTGTACTTAACCTCAATCAAAAAGAAATCAAGGACTACCTTTTTGATAGGGCATTTTCTTTTATCTCGTCAAGTGTTGATTCTCTGGTTTTGAGCATCCAAGCGTCCAATTCTGCTCTTTTGAAGTAAATAAGCTTGCTACCTTCAGGTCTATAAAATGGGATCTTCTTTGAAGAAGTAAGCTTATACAAACTTGACTTTTTGATTTTTAGATACCCAACAGCATCAGCTAATGGCAATATCTCCCTCTTTACAATTTCACTTTCTGAAATAAGCATCTTTATTTCAGCTAACTCGATCTGGATTTTATGAAAGTTCATACAGATTCGATAGATTGTTTTGTATCATATCGAATGCAACTAAACGAAAAAAAATGATGCTAAACCCATGCTAAACCCACATTAAACCCATATACCCCTTTTTTATGCAGCACGGAGGAAGGGGCTTTTAAATATTTGTTCTGATTTAGGCATTTTGCCAACTTTGAATGAAAGATGCTGTCGTTAAGTGAGTGTGTTTAGAATGGAAAGGACTCGAGTATTTGAAGGACGGGAAATGTATGCAAATTGTATGCAAACTAAAAAGCAGCTATGAGTTGTTACATCATAACTGCTTGATAATTAAGTGGGCCCACCAGGGCATGATCCTGGGACCCCCTGATTATGAGTCGCTTTTGTTTTGTTATCAGCTGTTAACGATTTATAATAAAATTTCATAAAACCCTTACTGTTACTGCATTTCAGAGAAATATTGCTTAATCTTGATTTTTGAATTTGACAACTGGTTTCAAAAAACATGTATCAAATTATGTATCAAATTTAAGATTATAGAATGAAAGAACATCGAGTAACAATTAAAGTAGTCCCAGATACCCGGAGAAGCAAAGTTTCCGGTAAATATCCATTGAAACTTCGACTTACCAGTAAAGGGGAGAGGCGATACTATAATACCATTTTTGATGTTTCTGCAGAAGAATGGGAGGCTATCAATTCCGGTCAGATCAAAGGGCGGTTAAGAACGATCCGGAATGAGATCAGCGCCTTAGAATTGAATGCAGAGGATACTATCAGACTAATGGATGAATTTTCATTTCCAAAGTTCGAAAAACGGTTTTATAAAAACTCCGGTGGGTCTAGGACAATTAAGGACTTATTCCAAGAGTACATCAAACAATTAGTAATAGAAGAACGATTTGGAACTGCAGAGGCTTATCAAACAGCCTGTAATGCCTTAATAAAGTTTAAAGGAGATAAGAAGGTCTCAGAAATAACTACTGAGTATTTGTCTGGATTCGAAGAGTATTTGTTGGGCAAGGGAAGAAGTATTACGACGGTTGGTATCTATTTAAGACCCCTTAGAGTGGTTTTAAATATTGCTTTAAATGAAGGATTGATTACCAGGCAAGATTATCCTTTCGGTAAACACAGATATATTATACCTGCTGGCCATAATATCAAAAAAGCAATTAATAAAACAGAAATAGCTAAAATCTTCAATTATGAATGTACCAATGGCTATTTCGAAGAAAGATCCCGTGATTTTTGGTTGCTTAGTTATCTGTGTAATGGTATGAACATGATGGATTTGTGCCAGCTGAAGATTAAAAACCTACAGCCGAATTATCTCTACTTTATCAGGGAGAAGACAAAAAACACCCGAAGAGCCGATCCACAGATAATAACTGTTTATAGGTCTCCAGAAATAGATCAAATCATCCGAAAATGGCGGAACAAGCAAAGCGTTAATCCCGAATCTTACCTCTTTAATGAATTGTTCGTAGGTGACGATGCCTTAACGATCAGAAATAAAATCAAACAATTCACCAAAGTCACTAATGAATGGATGAAAAAAATTGGTGAGAAATTGGGAATCGACACAAAGCTTACCACTTATGTAGCCAGACACTCATTTGCGACAGTCTTGGTACAGGATGCCCAGGCTCCTATCAAATATATCAGCGAAAAGCTCGGTCATTCCAATATCAGTACTACTGAAAAATATCTGGCTAATTTCAATGTTGAGACAGATATGCAATATGCAGGGGCGCTAACAAGGTTCGAAAAGGTCAATAAAGCTAAATAGCACTTAATTTAATGATAATCAATTGTTTACTGAATGACAGCTTATTTCTTGACTTTAAAAAAGCCCTATTTTGTCACTATTATTTAAAAAATGGTGACAAAAAAGTGCGTTAATGTCACTATTTTTACAAAAATGGTGACAATGGGAGATACACATAACACTATAGAAACTGCTGTCAAGCTAAAAAGGAAAGGAGAATTGATTTTTCCATCTGATTTCAGAGGATTAGGAACTACTGATGCTATCAAAAAAGCATTATCGAGATTGGCACAAAATGGAAAGATCAAACGGCTGACAACAGGAATATATTATATACCTAAAAAAGATCCCCTTTTTGGAGAACGCCCCCCATCTGCAGAAGAAGTTGTTGAAATGATCGCTAAAAAGGAAAAAATAAATATAAAGCCGGCAGGATCTTATGCACTTAATAGATTGGGTTTAACAACTCAGGTTCCAACTCGACGGGTTTATATTACAGATGGGCACGCCAAACAGTTTTCAATAGGTAAGCTTGAGATTAAGTTCAAGCCGACAACTCATAAAAGGCTATCCAGAAAAGGTTCAATTAGCAGTCTTGTTATACAGGCACTCGAAGAATTGGATATTAATAACATTGATAAGGATACAGAACAAAAAATTAAAATGCTTCTTCAAAATGAAAAACCACCAATATTGAAGCATGATCTTGAATTGACACCAGCCAGGATAAGCGATTACATTGTGAAACTTTTAAAAGAGAAAAAGAATGATATCCTGGTTAAAACTAACTAACGACCAACGAAAGACAATCATTGATTCAGCTGAACAAATGAGTGGGATCAATGCAAAAGCAATTGAAAAAGACTGGTGGGTAACTCTTTGTCTGAAAGCCCTTTTCCAAACGAAATATGCTGATAATATTCTCTTTAAAGGAGGCACCTCGTTAAGTAAGTGTTGGAAATTAATATCCCGTTTTTCTGAAGATATAGACATTGCACTAGATCCAACTGTGTTTGGGATGCCTTATCAGGAAAATCCATCAAAAGGCTTTGTTGACAAGCTAAAACGGACAGGTAGCACTTTCACTAGCAACGAATTTAAGGATGAATTGGAAAATCAGCTTGCGATTATTGGTGTGCCTGCAGGAATTCTTGTGGTAGAATCAGCATCAATAAAATCAGACATGCCAGATACTGATCCGCAAACCTTGTTTATAAAATACAAGTCACTATACGAATCCAATCCATATTTGGCAGACGAAGTAAAAATAGAAGTAGGCGTTCGTTCAATACGATTACCGTTGGAAAAGGTTTCTATTCAATCTTTGTTGAATGAATTCAATCCCTATCCTGCCTATTCGGAAATACCTTTTGAAGTTGCGGCAGCTGCACCGAGAAAAACATTTTTAGAAAAGCTATTTCTCTTACACGAGGAATTCGGGAAACCAGACAAAAGTAGAATCCGATCACAAAGAATGTCTAGACATTTATACGATATTTATAAAATGATCCATTCTTCATTTGCAGCAGAGGCTTTAGATGATAAGGAATTGTACTCTGGTCTGATGAAACATCGGGAAAGATATATGCGTATATCCTGGGTTCAATATGAAACACTTGCTCCAGACAAACTATCTTTTCTACCTCCGCAAGAGGTCTTAGATGAATATAGAAAGGACTACCAGGTAATGCAAGAGCAAATGATCCATGAAAAGGCCGCTACCTTCGATGAGATTATTAGAGAACTGGCTGTGTTACAAAATGAAATTCGGGAAGTATAATTTGGAGCTGTCAAATAAGCGTTGATTAATTTAATCCGAAGGATTTTTTATATTCTTTGTGCATAAAGGTGATTATCCAATCGATATTATCTTCATATCTTGACTTCCGGAGGGCCGTAAAATATTCCTCCTTGTCCTCTATGAAAACTGTTCCTAATGGTAGCCCATAATAGGCTTGTATATAATTCATAATCAGTCTACTAGTGCGGCCATTCCCATCGTAAAACGGATGTATTGAAACGAGATTATAATGTGCCGCGAAGGATAAGTTTAATTGATCTTCAATATTATTGGGGTTAAGTAGTAGCATCTTTTCTTGTAAGGAACGAACAAATTCTTTAGTGAGCTTTTCTACTTTATTATAACCTGGGAAATATGTACCACCAGCATTAACATTGCCCTTACGAAATTCGCCGTTGGATGCATCTACCTGTCCGAGGGGAGTATTGTAAATGCTGCCTGTGTTTTTCATAATAAGTGCATTAATATGTTTGATTAGCTCTACTGTAATTGGGTTTCGTTTAACTGCAATTTCGAGAGTATATGTAAGAGCAGCATCATGATCTTTAACCATCAACACATCAATGATGGATTTACCAGCTGGTGAGACTCCTTTATTCAAGAATAAACGAATTTCATCAGCTGTCAATAAACAACCTTCTATTGCAGTAGAATGATATGTAATAATATGATTTTCTAATTTCAAGTTGATAATCCTCCTTAGCCTTGTATTCCTCCATTATTAAATAGGTATAAATGTAACAAAGACAAGAGAAATAATAATTGTCTCGGCTTTTTTTATACTTATTTCCATTAATACCTGTTACTTTTTGCAAGTAGTTTCCAAAATAATTTGTGGCAGTAATAAAGACATATCCCTCCCCATTATATCTGCATTTCGTTATACTTCAGAATTACTTCAATTGCTTACAACTCGTCTAACCTACTGAATAAAAAAATGCTTTATCAATATTCATAATTTGGTAACCACCTGCAAAAACCTTAGGTGTAATATTTAGCGTTTACTATTTATGCTTAAAGAGTGTTAGCTCACCCGTGTAAGTAAAAGCAAGTTTAATAAAATAAGGAGCCTCTGCATAAACTCAAATGGTATACCTCCATAGTCTTGTAAGTAGATCTCCCGCACTATTGAGGGTGAAATACACACTACCCGAAATATTTCGATGCAACCAAATGGTTAACAATTTTTTTTTGAGAGGGGGAATTCATATATTTAATTGTTGTAAGCAAGCCTAAAAGACGACACTACACAAGACAAACAGCTTGACAGGTGGACATCATACAGGTCATACTTCAACTCGACAACAGGTAAGCCGCCACTCAAGCCAACCCGATGTTTTTTTTCCACCGCACATTTTTTAAAAACTTTTTTAAGACAGCCCGCATTTGGCACATTTGGTTTTGCCCAACCTACAAGCCGACCCTTCACAAAACCCGAAGAGCCAAATTTTAGCACACACACGGAAAACGTTATAATTAATTTTGTTATATTTGCCAATATTTGTCAAGACAATAATTTTATAATGGCGACACAACTCGGAGACAAAATCAGAGAGCTTAGAACAAAACAAAACCTGCTTTTAAGACAGGTTGCTTCTAAACTTGACGCTGACACTTCTATCATCAGCAAAATGGAGAGAGGTGAAAGACCAATCAAGAAAGAGCAAATTGCAATCTTGGCTGACATTCTTAAAGCCGACAAAGAAGAACTTCATACACTTTGGCTGGCTGACCAAGTTATGGACGTAATAAAGGACGAGCCATTAGCTGACGAAGCTCTCAAATCAGTTTCTAAGAAAATCAAAAAAGGGAAATAGATGGCATCGAACTTTTTTACAAATCAAGGCGAGAATACACTCTACAAAAAATTTGTTGGTGTGTTTGAGCATATGCAAAATATAGAATACTTCAAATCAGTTATTGGCTATTTCCGTGCATCAGGTTATTTCGCAATTCGCCAACACTTCCCGGAGAATTTAAAAGTAAAAATCATTGCAGGTATCAATGTTGACCCATTCATAGCATTAGCTCAAAAACAAGGACTTTTATTTAATCTAAACACCAAAGACACCAAAGAATCATTCATTGAATCAATTCAACAAGACATCATCAATGCGAAATATGGCAAAGACATAGAAGCAGGTATCATTCAATTGATTGGTGACATAGCAGACGGAAGAATTGAAATCAGAGCACACAATTCAAAAAAGCTTCATTCAAAATTTTATATTTTTCTTTCGCCAAACTTCAACGAACACAATCCCAACGGAATGGTGATTATGGGTTCATCTAATCTTTCAGCACAAGGTTTAGGATTAGAAGACGTTGAGCACAATTACGAAATGAATGTTGAACTAAGAGACTATGATAACGTAAAGTTTGCCAATACCGAATTTGAAAAACTTTGGGAACAAAGCACACCTATACTTCCAGTTGATGCTCCTGCTTTAATTAAGAAAACATATTTAGATGCTACTCCTACTCCTTTTGAACTGTATGTAAAATTCCTAATTGAGTTTTTCGGAAAGAACATAGAATACGACCCAGACAGCATCAGCGATATTCCATTAAAAAAATTCAAAAAACTAAGTTATCAGATTGACGCAGTAAATCAAGGTTACGAACTGCTTTTAAAACACAACGGTTTCTTTTTAGCTGATGTAGTGGGAACAGGAAAAACGGTAATGGCCGCTTTGTTGGCTAAGAAATTTATCATCAACAATGGACCGAAAACTAAAATCCTTATTGTTTATCCGCCAACACTTGAAAAGAACTGGAAAAGCACTTTCAAAGAATTTAGAATTGACGAAAAATGTCATTTCATTGCTAATGGTAGTTTGAGCAAAATTGTAGAAGGCGACCACAACTATGCCGACAAAGAACGCTATGATTTAATTCTTGTTGATGAAGCACACAAATTCAGGAACCACAGAAGCCAACAGTTCGAGAATTTACAAGTAATCTGCAAATCGGGTCGTGAAAACATTGGTGGAATAGAAGGCTTTGAAAAAAAAGTTGTATTAATTTCTGCAACACCATTGAACAACAAACCCGAAGACATTTACTATCTCATTTCATTATTTCAGGATATTAGAAATAGCAACTTGGGAGAACCCAATTTGCAAAAGTATTTCTATCCGCACATTATCCGATACAAAACGCTTATACAACAAACACCTCTTGACTTACAAGCTATACAGGACATTTTCAACGACATCAGAGATAAAGTTGTAAAGGACATTACCATTCGCAGAACCCGAACTGACCTAAAGAAAAACGAACGCTACGCAAAGGACTTGCAAGAGCAAGGTATCATTTTTCCAAAAGTGGCTGACCCATTTGCCAATGAATATGAATTGCCCCACAACTTAGCGACATTGTTTCTTGACACGGCAAACAGCATCATTGATAAAAACAAAATTGACTTTTTCCGTTATCAGGCAATTGCCTACCTGACAGACGAAGCAAACAACGGACTTTATCAAAGTGCTCAGACAATTTCCCGTTCATTGGCTTTCATTATGCAAACGCAGCTAATTAAGCGTTTGGAAAGTAGTTTTTATGCTTTCAAAAATTCGTTGAGCAAAATCACTGCTTCAACCAAACAAATGATTGAAATGTATGAAAGAGATAGTGTTTTCATTGCTCCTGATTTAGATATTTCGGACTTGTTGAACAAAGGCTTCACCGATGAAGAAATTGAAATTGAGATTCTGAAAATAGACGATGAAAAGCCTAAGAACAAAAAGTTCAAACAAGCAGATTTCAAAGCAGGATTTATTGAAGGTTTACGTAGAGATTATGAAAACTTACACGCCTTAAATGAAAGATGGCAAGCCATTGAAGAACACAACGACCCGAAATGGAATGTGTTTATTCAGTTGCTTGAAAACGAGTATTTCAATAAAGACAAAAATGAGTTAGGTAAACTGGTAATCTTCACCGAATCGGCAGACACCTTAAACTACTTGACTTCAAGACTAAAAAAAGAAACGCTTTACAAAGTTCTTAGCATCACTTCCGACAACAGGAACAAGGAGTTTGAAACTATTCGTGAAAATTTTGATGCCAACTACGAAGGAACTTTTAGAAACGATTACGACATCATTCTGACAACTGATGTATTGGCAGAGGGTATCAACTTACACCGAGCCAATGTAATTGTAAACTATGATACACCTTGGAATCCAACAAGATTGATTCAACGTCTTGGTCGTATCAACCGAATTGGAACAAAAGCCCAATACATTTACAATTACAACTTCTACCCTTCCGAACACGGAGACAATCGAATAAATCTTCGCCAAAAATCTTTGGTAAAACTGCAAAGTAGCCACAGCACTTTTGGAGAAGACAACAAAATCTATACGCTGGACGAGATTATAGACCAGTTCAGAATGTTTGAGGAAAAGGAGGAAGATAAAGACCTGAGAACAGAATATTTAGAATGGTTGCGTAAATACCGTGAGCAGAACGAAGAGCATTTTAATGCAATCAGAAAAATGCCTTTAAAAGTCCGCTGCATACGCAAAGCAAGTGAAAAGGAAATCAGTGTTGCATTTGTAAAAAATGGCGACCACAAGAACATCTACTTACATTCCGATGGAAAGTCGTTTTCAATTCCCTTTGAAAAAGCAGTAAAGATTTTTGAAGCACCAAAATCCGAAGATGGCATTTTTCCAGTTCCTGATTTGCATTACAAACACATCAACCACATTCTAGAACAGTTTGAAAGAGACATCACAACTCCTGAAATGATTGGTGGAAACGAAGACAAATTGGACGTAAGGTCAAACAAGGCGTTGAATGATTTGAATAATTGGTTAGCAAATCAAATTCTATCATCGCCTGAAGCTATTGAAGCAGGAACAAACTTGCTGCCTTTGCTAAAACACGGAACATACACCAACCTAACCAACGAAGTTTATAAATTGAGAAACGAAATAAATCCAATGAAATTGGAAATGGAGTTGATAAAGCTTTCACGGAAATATACGTCCAAAATTAAACGGGAAGCAAAGAAGGACTTGGAGCCATTGCAACCCAAAATTATCATTTCCGAAACTTTTGTTTCCTAAACGACTTGCACAATGATAATTACAGAAATAAGACAAATACTCGAAAGTCCATACAATAGAAAAGTATGGAAAGGCTTTTTGCAAACACAGTTTACCAACAATAAACTGAATGCAGAAGACCGTGTCATTTCGTTATCTGACAAAACATTGAGTAAGCAATGTTTAAGTTTGGGTAACTACGAAATAAACGAATACACCAAAATCGGAATCTTTGAAGTTGAACTAAATGAGAAAGTAAACATAACCCGAAACCGTGTTGCTTTAAGGAACTTAATTAAAGACCTGACTAAACAGGTTGCTGGTGCAATGGTGGTTTTTGTGCAGGGTGACAAGTGGCGTTTCAGTTACATCAGCAAACGAAAGGTTAAGAACAAAGAAACCAACGAAATACAAGACAAAGAAACCGCACCCAAACGCTACACATACTTGTTTGGTAAAGGTGAAAAAGCCCTTACTGCTGCTATTCGCTTTGATAAACTCATTCAAAAGCAGCAAGAAAATATATTTCAGTTTCTTTCTTTAGACGACTTTGAGGAAGCCTTCTCAGTGGAGAAATTGAGCAAGGAATTCTTTAAGAATTACAAAGACACTTACGAAGATTTTGTTCAATTCCTTACTGGTAAGAGATACGGCAAGAAAGGAAACAAATATGTGGAGCAAGTGATCCACCAACCCGATTGGCAATTAACGGCACTTTTTAATAAAGACGAAAAACAAGCCCGTGACTTCTGTAAACGAATGATGGGGCGTATTGTCTTTTTGTATTTCATTCAAAAGAAAGGTTGGTTGGCTGTTGCACAAGGCAAAAAATGGGGAGAAGGTAATCCAGATTATTTGTATGACCTTTTCAAAAAATCAAAACACAAAGATGACTTCTATTTTCAGGAGTTAGTGCCATTATTCTTTAAAACACTGAATAATCCTGACTCTGAAAAAAGTTCTCACACCCTACGTTTTCCTTACTTAAATGGTGGATTGTTTGACGACAGCCAGGACAGGAAATACAATAAGTTGCATTTGCCAGAGCATATTTTTCAAAACTTGTTTGAAACCTTCAACAATTACAACTTCACCATTTACGAAGATGCACCGGACGAGCACACAGTAGCCGTTGACCCTGAAATGCTCGGACACATTTTTGAAAACTTATTGGAAGACAACAAAGACAAAGGAGCATTCTACACACCCAAAGAGATAGTGCATTATATGTGCAAGGAAAGTTTGAAAGCTTATCTCTTTGCATACGATGAACAAAGCTTTGCCAATAGCGAATTGGCAAAACTAACCATTGACAAAGTAATTCAACAACAAGAATTAGACAGCGAGGAAAAGCAGTTTGCCGAAAAGAATGCTTTTAAGATAATTGATGCGTTTGAGCAAGTAAAAATTTGTGACCCAGCTATTGGTTCTGGTGCATTCCCTATGGGATTGTTACAAGAGATATTCAATGCACAAATCTATTTGCAGGAACTCAAAGGATTTAAAAAGGGTGTTTCAGATGCAGACATTAAAAAGCACATTATTGAAGAAAGCATATACGGTGTGGACATTGATGCTGGGGCTGTAGATATAGCACGTTTACGTTTTTGGTTGAGCTTGGTGGTTGACGAACAAGAACCACAACCATTGCCAAACCTTGACTTCAAAATCATTTGTGCAAACACGCTAATACCATTAGGCGAAATCAATAGTTTAGATATGGATGCCAAAGCAAGTTTGGCCGTGAAGGAATTAGCCAAAATTCGCCACGATTTTTTCAATGTAAGTAGTGAGAGCAAACTAAGTTTAGAAAGGCAATTTAAAAAAGTGCAAACCGATTTGTTGAGTTTGCGTGAACTCACAACTAAAGACAATTATGAGTTTTATACAAAGCTCTATGAATTCAATCCATTTGACTTTGAGGCTGCACCCTGTTCTTGGTTTGACCCTTGGTGGATGTTTGGAGTAAAAGATGGTTTTGACATTGTAATCGGAAACCCACCTTACATAAAAGAGCCAACTAACAGAAACGCCTTTGATGGTTTTAGAAAATCAAAATACTATCAAGGTAAAATGGATTTGTGGTATGGTTTTGCTTGTGTAATGCTCGACAATCTGAAAAAAGATAAGGGCATTTTAACCTTTATAGCAACTAACAACTGGGTTACAAATGCAGGTGCTTCAAAATTCAGGAATAAAGTTGTTGAGGATGCTCAAATTTTGCAGCTTATTGATTTTGGCAACTACAAGATTTTTGAAAGTGCAGATATTCAGACAATGATTATGTTGTTCAAAGCAACTAAAAATGATGCTGAGTATGAGTTTGATTACAGAAAGATTATTGACACACAAGTTGATTTAGACGACATTGTTCAACTTTTCGGTAGCGTTGGAAATGGGAAAATGAAACTTTTGAATCCAACCTTTAACCGAGAGCAGTTTAAAGACAAATCATTTCTATTTAGCGAAGGCGGAATTGACGATATTCTAAATGACATTATTAATGCATCAAACTTTCAACTCGATAATCGATTAGAAATTGCTCAAGGAATAGTTGCACCTCAAGATTTTGTAAATAAAGCCAGTTTAGATGAACTTGGAGGAAACGTAAAATTAAATGAAGGTATTTTCTATTTGAGTGATGAAGAGAAAGACAACTTGAATTTAAGTTCAGAAGAACTAAATCTTATAAAGCCATTTTACACAACATCAGAGCTTGATAGATATTACGGTGATAGCGGTAATAAATTTTGGGTAATCTACACAGACTCAACTTTTAAAAATCCATTAGCAATGAAACCTTATCCAAATCTCAAAAAACATTTGGATAGATTTCAAAAGGTTATTACGTCCGACAATAAGCCTTATGGTTTACATAGAGCAAGGAACGAACACTTTTTCATTGAGGAAAAAATTATCTCGCTACGTAAATGTGCAAAACCTACATTCACATACACAAACTTTGATTGCTATGTTTCTCAAACATACTTTGTAATCAAAACAAGACGAGTAAATCAGAAGTATTTGACTGCTTTGCTGAACTCTAAACTCATTGCATTCTGGTTGAAACATAAAGGTAAGATGCAAGGTTTTCAATATCAGGTTGACAAAGGGCCATTGGTTGAGTTGCCGCTAATTACAACGGAACACGAAAAATTATTTGCGTCAATTGTGGACTACATCATTTTCTTAAAAGGTCATTCTGACAAAAAAGTAAATGACTATGTAAGCAATGAACACATGATTCAATCATTTGAAGATGTAATAAATGCTTGCGTATATGAGCTTTATTTCTCTGAGCACATGAAAGAGAAAGAAATTGATGTCCTCCGCTTTGCAAAAGAAATTATCAAACCGCTTGACAAACATGAAAAGGCAATAGAATTAATTAATTCAGTTTACTCAAAATTGAAAGAACCGAGTAATGAAATAAGAAACAGAATGCTGCTGTTTGCAACAAGAAGCGAAAATATTCTATTGCCCATCCAAAAGATTTATTGAAATGAAAAGAATTTCCAAACTCACAATAAATAACTTCAAGGCATTCAAAGAGAGTGAAACAATTCACTTTGACTCTAAAAATATTCTCGTTCACGGCACAAATGGAAGTGGTAAATCATCTGTATATTGGACACTCTACACATTCCTACAAAGTAGCGTTAAAACAGACTTAGCTGAAGTTCATAAATATTTTCGGCTAAATGACCCTCAAAGTCTGAGAAACATTCATGCAGAAGATGAAGCAGACTCATTTATTGAACTTGAATTAGAAGATACAGAAAGTCACCTCAAACAAACCTACAAGATTTCAGAAACACTTGTTAATACACAAGAACCGGGTGATAGCAATATAAAAGATGCAAACCAAGCCAGTGATTTTATCAATTATCGCTTATTACTGAACTTTTATAATTCTGCACATTCTGAGGAAATTGAATTGTTTTGGGTATTTCATAGGGATATTCTTCCCTATTTCAATAATGCAAATGGTGAAAATTTTGGAGAACTTTATAAGTCTATATCCGAAAACACCTTGGGTAAAAGGAAAGAAACTGAAAGGAACAACAGAGGTATTGCAAAGCTAAGCGGATTGACCATTAGAACTTTAAAACGGAATTACAATACAGAAATTGAGAATTTTAATAGGGCTTTAGAAACTTTCGTAATAGAACTTATACAGCCAGCAAACAACTTCCTGAATAGACATTTTCTTAACAATGATGCTTCGTTGAAAATATCACTATCACTGGCTGAAGATGCATCATACAATGAGAGAACTGATGAACTAAGTCCACCTAGCATTAAGATGACTATTGAGCAAATGCTCGAAGATGGAACCTACAAGTTGATAAATCGTCCACACTCGTTTTTAAATGAAGCAAGATTAACTCAAATCGCTTTATCAGTGCGTTTGGCTGCAATGCTTTACCGACCGCAAGCCAATGACCTTTTCAAATTTTTAGTTCTTGATGATATGCTCATAAGTTTAGATATGAGTAATCGAATGACAGTTGTAAAAATCATTCTTACAGACCCTGATTTTGCAGATTTTCAACTCATCATTCTAACACACGACAAAGCCTTTTTTAATCTTATAAAGCGTAAGACAATTTCACAAGATTGGAAATATTTTGATTTTGTAAGAGATAATCATCCAGCAAGCAAACCAGTTATAAGGGATTCAAAGACCGATTTGGAGAAAGCCAAAGAATATTTTGAAAACAAAGACTTTGATGGCTGTGCTAACTTTTTACGAAAGGCAGCAGAAAATATGCTTACTCATTTCATTGACCCTAATATGAATGAGATTGATTCAGGATTTGAAACATTATCAAATAAAATTAACAGGGCTATAAACACTGTTGGTGAGGATGGTTATATGAAATTTAAGCAAAGTTTCATTAGAGCCTCGTTAACTCCTGATGAAATCAAACTTATTGAAACTGATTTTGAAAATGATGGTGCGTTAAGCCCTGAAATAAAAGGGAAACTGAGAGGTTTGAAAAAGTCACTTCTAAAATTCACAGTTGAGCAAAATTTGCAACAAGCAACTTCAAGAAATGTATTAACCGAATTGCAAGAGATAAAAGATAGAATTCTTAACCCTCATTCACACGGAAACGACATGCCATTGTATGAACAAGAATTGAAGGACGCAATTGAAGTTATTGAAGAATTGAAAGTATTTCTTGATTCTAAAGCACAACCTTAAGAATGTTCATCACTCAACCCAAAATATTCATTAGTAGCACAGTTTTCGATTTAACAAACGAAAGAACTGCTGCATACAATGCAGTGAATAAGGTTGGTGGTTTTCCTGTGATGTCAGAGAAGACAATGGAAGCACAAAGCACAGATTCGTTAACGGCTTGTTTGAGCAAGGTAATGGAATCGGATATTTATGTGCTAATTCTTGGTAGCCGTTATGGTTGGCAGCCCGAAGGAAAAGAATCTATCACCGAATTAGAATATCAAACTGCACGTAGCAAAAATATTCCTGTGTTGGTTATTAATACAACCTATCCAAAAGAATCGTTACAAAAGGATTTTGAAGGACGGGTTGAGCCAAACTATTTTAGAAAAACTGTTAATGATGCCTTTGAATTAGAAAGAGAGCTTGAACAAGCTTTAAAAACTGAAATTGATAAAAAGCAGAACGAGTATTTCAATAGAACCGAAGCGGTTTATTCTAACCTCGTAAAGATTCAATTTCCAAGTCATTTATATATTGCAGATTTGGATATTGATAAGAAGGCTGTTAAGCAATATAACAAAGAAAGGAAACGCCCCTTTTTCAAACCAAATTTACACGATTATGCAGTTTCTGCATTGTATATGCAGGATATTTCATTCCCTCACGACTGGTTGGTTTGGGATGGCAAAATTATCACTTTTCACAACCTTCAAGATGATTCAGTAGGCTTAACCAAAATAATTGACAAAGGAACAGCAGAACCTTTTTCTTGTGATGAGTTTTATGATACATCATCAGACCATTTATCACAATTCAAATATCTCTTAAAGAAATGCTTCGAAGCGAAACTTCATAAACTCAAAATTAAATGGTTCAAAGAAGAGAAATTGTTTGTATTTCTTCCTTCTCAATCAGATGAATTAGGCAGGTGGCAACCAAGGTCTATTGAATGGACAAAAACAGTGAAGCGAGCCACTCGGAAAGTCGTTGACATAAAGTATGATTTAAAGGACAAGACAAAGGTTTTTAATCTTAAATGTTTGGCCTTCAAAACTGGCTTTGAAAACTTTGAAAACGACTGGTATTTAGCTTTAAAACCTGAATGGATTTTCCTTTGGAATGATTTGAGAGTATGCAATTATGCTTACAAAAACATTCAATGGCTCAAAAAAAATGAGCGTAATATGCACGTATTTAATCATTACAACTTTATACTTCGTTATCTCCAGCCCTCACAAATGGAATCTCTATTTATGGAATACAAGGATTATCCTTTCTTGAAATTGGAGCAAATAGAAAAATTTGATTTTGCTCCTATTGTCCCTGATTCTGTGTGGAGTAGTTTGGAAGCAGTTGGCAATCAAAAGAAAATGACAGACGAAGATGGTAACGTAGATTTATTTGGAATATGAAAGCGGAATATATACAAGAACCATTTTTATTATTTGGCAAAGGCAAAAGCATTTGTCCAAGAGAAGGTATTTCCGAATTAAATGTTTACGACACAGTAATTGAAGCAAGAAAAAATCAATTATTACTTGGAATTATTGGCATTGAAGAAGATGTTGAGAATCTGAAAAGTTGGCTTAAAAGATTTGAAAGTTACATTCCTGCAAGTCCAAAAGGTAAGCAGAAAGGCCTTTTTAAGTCATTTCCCGGCTTCAATCAAGATAAAGGATTTTGTGCTAAGTTCATTTACGATTCAAATTACGAAAGAATCCTTTCTCCGAATGATATTAAGAAGATTTTGAAAGAAACTGATAGGGATAAGAAAGTATTAGATGCTGTTGACTTATTTGGTGAAAACATCGGTTTTCTCTCTGATATAAAGAACTGTGATGTTATCGTTTGTATTATTCCTAAAAGTTTTGAAGGGAAAATAGTAAAGGAAAATAAAGACGATGAACCAGTAGAACAGAATGCAGAAGATACTGCAGAACCAGAATTGGAATTAAATTTTAGACGTGCATTAAAAGCACGTGCAATGAAATACAATACTCCAATTCAACTTCTTAGAGAATATGTTTTACACGACAATAATAAATCACAAGATGCCGCAACAAAAGCTTGGAATTTTTGCACTGCACTATATTACAAAGGGCTTCAAACAATTCCTTGGAAGTTAGATGTTGACGAGAATAAGCCAAAGGTTTGCTTTGTTGGCATCGGTTTTTACAGAAGTCGGGATAAAAAGACAATTCAAACAAGTTTAGCTCAAATCTTTAATGAAAATGGTAAAGGCGTAATTCTTCGTGGAACTCCTGTGATGGAAGACAAAGACGACAAAAAGCCCCACTTGACCTATGACCAGTCATTACATCTTTTGAAAGATGCTTTAACTAAATACAAATTCGCTACTGGCACAATGCCAGGACGTGTAGTGTTGCATAAAACTTCAAAATATTATGAAGATGAATTAGATGGTTTTATTCAAGCAATGCAAGATTTAGGAATTACTGAGTATGACATCGTAACAGTTATGGAAACAGATTTGCGTTTTTTTAGAAATAATCTTTATCCACCAGTAAGAGGTTCCGTTTTTACATTGACCGAAAAACGGCACATTTTATATACGAGAGGTTCAGTTCATCAATATCAGACATATCCCGGAATGTATATTCCTGCTCCTTTGGAAGTTCGAATAGTAGAATCTGTTTCTTCTGTAAAAACAGTTTGCAAAGAAGTTCTTGGACTTACAAAGATGAATTGGAACAATACTCAATTCGACAACAAATATCCCATCACAATTGACTGTGCGAGACGAGTTGGTGAAATAATGAAATATCTTGGTGAAAACGAACAACCAAAAGAATCTTATGCTTTTTATATGTAACGAAAATAACCCACGCATTTTGCAAGCACATTGCTAAAGCCCCACAAACCAACCCGCAAGGCTAAGCTTTGTCAAAGAGCTTGCAAAGCCAACGCAGAGAAAAATTGTTTTTAAAAATTTTTCGACCCTTCAAAAAAATAAAAAACGCCACCCACAACCCGACAAATTACCATCCGACAGTGACAGCTAAACATCGTATAAACAACAACCTAATGTAGATTCCGGAGCATGTTGACCCCCTCTAAACTAATTGAGTTGGCTTCCGTTTTAAGGATGACCAGCTCCTGTTATTCATTGACAAACCCTATAAGAACATGGTTCAAAGCTTTTTTATACTTTTATTACTTACAGGAAAAATACACAATCAGAGCATTGCCTACCGATCCCTTTGCGCACAAAAATGTGGTCATCCTATTATGTTGATTTTGTAGTGTTATTTTTTTGATATTTAAGTTTTTCCTCAGCTAGATGTAGTGCCTTTACACCCAAGGTTTCTTCTGACAATTCATAAACCAACCGATCACTAAGATATTGCAATAATATTTCATTTGACTTTTCCTTATAAAACTGTTGAAATTGTTTGACATGTTCTCTAGTAGGCAAACGAGTATTGTTTTCAATTTTACTTAGTAAACCTGCGTCTAATGACAATGCTGCCGCTACTTCACGTATAAGAAGGCCTTTCGATTTTCTCAAATTGCGTATTGTTGAGCCTAAGCTTTGTTCCATTTTTGGGCTTTGGGCTAAGTTAGGTAGAAAGTGAATATAATAAACAAGACAAAATGAAACATGACAAATTATGTCATCTTTGAAGAAGTTTCCTTATCTTTAAGTAAACCTCATAAGATGAAAGCATATAAAGCAACAGAAAACATCCCCTTATTTTTCCGAGTGGAGCATGCCACGAAAAATCCTGTTAAGTGTAGTATGGAAATACGTGAGCTTAAAATCAACTTTACTATTAAAAAAGAAGATTATGACATCTTGATAAATGAAGGTGTTTTTAGCCGTAAATCACAGGATTCCGCTCTTGCTCAATTCCTTATTTTAAAAAATATATCAATTATTGAATAGTGAAATATGATCAGTTTTATTTTTGACCCACCCAAAGACTTAGTGCATATAATTGACAGGAGAGATAGAGAAGATGATAAAAAATATAAACTTTCCGAGATAGCACTTATTTGTTTAGAGTATTATGATGATACAGAAGCTGATGGCTACATCTGTATTTATCTAAAGCCAGAAATTTCAAAAGTCTACAAAGAGTTGCTTTTTACTGGCTTTGATCAGGATCATCGGGAATCAATACTTGAGGTATGTTTCTCATACAATAATCAAATTGACATATCCGGCAATAGCGAATGGGAGTTTGATATTCACGAAATTTTTATTACGCTCATTCGTTTGTGTGAAAAGTATAAAATTGAAGTAGTATCTCCCAATAATGATTATTCTCTAGCTGGTCGTTATTTTGAATGGCTTAAACAAAAAGAGGTTGAACTGTGGTGGGAGGATGATTTTATCTTCCGGAACTATTTTAGCCGGAATTGATTTGATGCTATCTTATTCGTTTTGATTGCTTTAACTGCGGCTCCTGTTCTTCTTCAACTTCTATGTGACTTTTGGGTATAGATAGTCTTTTAGTGAAATCAATAGTGCTAAATCCTTTTTTTCTTTTGGGGATGTGAGAATCGCCAATAAATAACTGTTTAATATAATCTAGTATTATCTTATTTACCAGCTCACTGCCTGGTTGATTTATCAAGGCTATAGTAATTTTTGACAATGGAAGACTAGCTATCTTTTCGGATAGTTTTTCTTTATTAGATGGGGAGTTTATTATGAGGAAGTTGAATCTTTTTTTCCTATTTTCTTGTTTCCATCGGAGGTAGCTGAAAAGATCTTGTACTACAATAGTTTGGTACTCTTTATCAGAAAAGATTGTAGTAATGTCTTTTTCACCTTCATACGTTTTAGTGTAAGTATTGTATAGCGTGTACCCTTTTCTGTCGTTCTGTATCGCCAGGTAATAATAATTATTTCTTTGTAACATTAAAATTCGATCATCCTTTAAACTTTCTTTGTTGATACCATAATTAGATACTAACTCTTCTAGTATTTTCTTCCCTTTATTATTTGTCAACCTTACTAGTTGGCTGGTAGTGCTTTTGCAATTTGTTTTGGTATCGTTATTGTTGATTAAGCTGGTTTGTAGTCCTAATGCCCGGAGAGTATATTTTCTGCCGATTGCCGAGGCATCCATAACGCATCCTCCAAGTTCGATTCCATAGCCACGCAATTCTTTAGTTTGGTTGTTTTTGTACCTGTGAATGACAAGGTTCTTCTTCTCTAAAGCATTAAAAAAACTTTCCGCATCTTTATGTTTTACCTGGATTTCTTCTTCCAGTATTAGTTTCATTTTTAGCTTTATTCCTTTATCTACTGATATTGCGTACTGAAGAGGGCTTCCTATGTCTTTTTCATTAATTGCCTGCAGGCTCCTTTGAAACATAATTTTACGAGCCCTTACCAAATTCATTTCTTCAGCAATCTGATCGGCTACTTTTTGTGTTTTTTTCCCAATATAAGAATCATGATATAATTTTAAGGTACTGTCATTTACTTTATTGATTATTAAATGAAGATGCCGATGTTCCCTATCCTTATGCAGAAAGCCAATCGCCTGATGGCCTATCAGGTTCATTTTTATAAGATATTTACTCGCAATTTCATTCCAGTTTTCTTGAGACAGTTTCTTTCCGTCTTCTATTCCCGGTGATAGAATTGCATGAATCGTTAATTGCCTACTGCGTCCCTGATAACATTTCTGTAAATCTTCTATTTGTAGGCGATGGTCACTAATATCAAGACCATGAAGTTTGTTTTGATATATAAGTGATGACCCTTCTTTAAGATTATAAGAAATAGTAGCATTTAGGCTTTGATTAGATTTTGCTTTCCCAATCATAATCGGATGTTTTCAATAAGCAGTTGCAAAGAGTCTTTTAATTTGAGTATCTCACTATTTAGTCTGGGATCTTTGTTTAGGATGAGGTTACTTATTCGACTAAAGTTGCTTTTATATTGGATAAGTATAGACCTAAACTCACGAATCTCATTTAACTCCTGGCTCTTTCGTACAGCCTGTACGTATCCTTTAATAGTTACTTCTCTGCAATAGTCTGAGAAACTTTTTCCTGAATCAGCAGCTTTGTCTTTGACCATTTTGTATTCTGATTCAGTATATCTGATTGTTGCCCGCTTTGTTAAAACTTGTGATGGGTCATCTTTTTTGTTCATTTTAATATTATTGCTCAGTAATTCGAGGTTTGTTTTGGATTTGATCTGGACTACTAAACTTAAAAGTCGAATCTTTTGATACTATATTATAATTGTCGATCCTGATTGCATTCCCCTTTTGTACAGTTTTAGAATGGTTATCACGATGCCTTTTAAAAGCAGAATAGAGGCTGTTAAGATTAATTTTATCTTCATCAATTCCTAATTCCTTTGAAAGCCAGGTTTTAAATAGTGCTGGTTTCAGCTCTTGAATTTCATTGATATACGTGTCGACAACAATACTATACGCACGCCATCTACCAGATAGCAGAATATCCCGGATATATTGTTTTTGCATAGAGATTCAATTAAGATTGAACGGATATGAATGTATTTAAGCAGAAATGAAATGAAATAAGCCAGTTTTAAATAGAGAATGAATGGCACGTTTAAATTCAGTGCATTTACGTCGATTCAGTAAAGTAGGCAAGATGTGAAACCGCAGGCGGATTTCAATCTTGCTTTTGCGCCAAGGCTCAAAAGGAATAGTGTTTTAAACATCATTGAGCTGGCATTGGGTGATTATATAACCATTTTTCTGCAGCATTTTTTGACATCCCTTTTGTTTCATTATAATAGGATTTATACCACCAACACCAGTCTTCTACATATTTCTTCTTGTGTTGTTCACTGATATAAAACTGAGTATAAACCCCTATTAGAATAATAAATAGAATGCTGGCAATACCCCATTTGCCCATACCAAACCAGAAAGCCTGCCATCTGGGATGATTATGATCTACTTCAAGGGACTTTTTTGATCTTTTAATGGAAGAAACTGCTTCTTCCAATTTTTGGTTTTGTTTAGTAAGCTTTTCGCAAATGTCATCTTGTAAGACACTCAGGATTGACAGACTTGTTTCATCTAGATTTATACCATATTGGATAAGAACTCTGGTTCTTAACTTTATTAAGTGAGGATTTGATATTTCCATAATCAGATTTTTAAAAGTTCTTTATCAATTTTTATTTTCTCAATATATTTATATGCTTCCATGCCCCTTCCTTCTTCTATATTTTTCAATATTTTTTTATGAGGGGCTGTGGTACTGTCGAAGTCTCCAAAATATTTAATGCCCGTTATAAGTGATTTCCTTTGTTCCGAGTAGTATTCTAATTCCCGGATAAGATGATTATGGTTAACAAAAGAGTACTGATTAATACAAATGTTCAATTCAAATACGCCATTAAGTGCTTCAGTCATTTTTTGCAGATACTGAGTGCAGCCCTCATAAGCACCGCCACCAGCAACGATAATATCAAAAATGAATTGGCAGGCTAATTCTTTTTCAATCATTTTAAACTCTTCTGAAGAATAATCTTTGGTGAATAGGGAAGGGAGTTGATCACTTTCGGGTGCGCCAAAGTCAAGAAAGAATTGTTCGTAGTCTTTTTGTGTCAGCTCCAGAAGGTTTTCAAACAGAAGCTGCCGGTCGATTTTGTCCCTGGAATCTAAAAGGTTCATTATAGCAAACCTGCCTGGTTTCTTACCCTGCAAAAACCTTAATTGTTGGCTACTGGTTTTGACTGAACTGTCCAAGTCAACGAAATAAGTCTTGGAAACAAACTCCATTTTCAATGCCATCAGGTAAGTGAACATCGATTTCCCACTTCCCCCTTTTGCCTGGCATATAAAGTGTACTTTTTTCATGAATTATTAATTAATTGATAGACAAGGATTTGTGAAATAATGGTTCGTTCCATCCCATTTGTTCCATTTTTTGAAAATGGAACAGAACGAACGGGTATTTTGTCAACCGGACTCTTCATTTCCAATCCATCTGTGAATGGTTGATTTCGACTTATGGAGCGTAATGGCTATTTCCTGGTAGGACTTTCCGTTGGATTTCATTTCCCTAGCAATGTCGATAAGCTCATCTTTATCTGTAATGGCTAATAATCCAACATGCTCTGCTTCATTTACATCATTGTCCACCAACTCGAACCAGAGTGTTTCTGGGTTAAGTCTTACCAGCTTGGATTTGTCAGATTCCTCAAACATTCTGGATTTTAGTCGTTTTATGAGTCTTAGATCTTTAGCCTGACTTGAATGTCTTATTTGGAAATCCCCATCACTTAGGTCTGTTTTTACACCACTGCCGCTTTGGAGATCGCTATCTGATTTTAAGTTTTTAGTCCCCTTTCTTAAATGGTCAATTACGACGATCGCAACTTGATATATTTCCCTGATCCCGCCTAGAATAGCAAAGAAATTTGTCATATCTACTGCCGAATTTGTGTTACTACCCTTAATAGCTGTCCGGAGATTATCAATCACGATGAGAATCGGTTTTTCTTGAACAATGAGTTTAATGATCGTATCGAAAGAAACCTCAAAGGATTGTCTTGTAGAAAAGACCAGAAAATCATCAACGTAAGGTCTTAGATTAAATGGGGAGCCTTTATAAAGTTTATACGCTCTTCTTTTGAGGAAGAAGTCGGGCATTTCAAAATCAATGAAAAGCGTTTTCCCATTCATTTCAATGATTTCTCCCAGGAACTTTGATTGGTTTGATGCTACTGCAAGACAAATCTGCATCATAAGGAGACTTTTTGCTGATCCGCGAAGTGATGGAAAGTGAATCAAACCGTTTTCAAAAATATAATTACCCCATATTGCTTTAAGGTTTGGCAATGATTTGCCACCTTCAACCAGATAGCTGAAGGTGTAGGCATGATGAATTTGCCTGGAGGAATTATGTTTGATAATCTCCTCCAGAGAATATAACTTAGACATACTCGACTATTAAATGTTTACGATAGGTAGTGGCGGCCACCACTACCTATCTTTGTTTAAGGATGCTTGTTGGTTTATTTTTAAATCTATCCGGGGAGTGAGAGTATTCTTCAAACCATTTGAGTACTTCGGATCTTTTGAATCTTAACGGTTTTGTAGCCTTATAACAGGGGAGCTTGTGTTTTTCAATGTGATGCCGAATGGTGGAGACTGGCATTTTGAGGATTCTCTCGACATCTTCAATGAAAACGAATTCGGATCGATCCTCTGCAGTATTAGTAAAAGATCCTCTTTTTTCTTGTAAAAGAATTAATCTGTTAACAGCAGACGAGAGATTTTCTAACTTCTCAAATATCTCTAAATAAGGATTCATCATTTGCATATTATTATCATTAGTCGTTAATAATTGATGCAAGATGGTATTGAGAGAAAGCAAAAACTGCTTAAAATGCTTTTTTATCAAAAAAGCATTTTAAGCAGTTTTCTAGAATTTTGAGATTTCTCTGCCAATATCATTAAAAAGAAGAGAGTACTTAGGATTATTGAAGTCACCATTTACTGCCGCGTTAATTTCCTCCATTCGAGTCAACTTATTTGAATATTCATCTTCAAAATATCTTTGGATATCAACCGGTCTAATAGAGGTTTTTATAATTCCATGCTTTATGCAGCTACTAATCAGAGCGGCAAGTGTTGGATAATATCCCTTTTGTGTGCGTGACCCACTGTCTAGCTTGTCCCGAGTCTTTAATAAATTCGCAATCCAGGCTTTGTTTAGGTCTTTTGCCTTTTTATTCAAATACTGTTGAATAAAAGAAAGGGTATCATCGACTGAATTTGTTTTGGGATGTGGAAGAAATATAGCTATCTGTTTTTTGTAATATTTATTATCTGTAGTTCTGTTTTGAAAAGTCCAATTCTTGGCTAAACATGTCTTTTTATTTTCTATGAGTAGTTCTGATTCAATTTTTTCTTTTATGATAAACAATTGACTGATCCAAGTTTTTCTGGCATTAAAATATTTCGATGTATTTAGATGTTGCATATACCCCGGCTGAAGATTTAACTCCTTCATTTGATAGATTCCTGATGTGCATACTGAATAAACCCAATCATTTTTCTTTTTAGTGAATAGATTTTGAAGTAGGTGTTTTAGAACCAAAAAGTTGATCTCATCAATAAATAGCTCTAAATCAGATATCTTGGGTCTAATGTCAAAATATATTATAGCATCTTGAGAATCCATTTTATTAATTCGATTCATGAACGAATAAAGGAGATGGATCGCGTTTTGAAAGTCTCTTTCAAAATATTTACCATTAAACAAGCTAGATATTAAGTCCAAACTGACTTCAAAAGATTCAATAAAAGCATGTTCAAGTGAACACGTTCGTTTGTTTTTATTTCTAGTTGCATATACAAATTCTCGATCAAGAATTCTTTGGATTTGGTAAACAAAATGCAGCGACTCATCGTTCAAGCCATAGTCAGTTAGCTTTATAGGTATTGTTCCCTTTTTTGAAACTGGGGTAGCAGCAACTTTAGCCCGTTGATACTCCTCATAAAAACACTCGAAACCAGTGATAAAATCTTTAAATGTTCTTTTTTTCATATGATGAGGATTAATGTATCAAAACATGTGCAAATAAAAAAGCACCTACTCAGAAAAACTGTGTAAGTGCTTGATTTTCATGTGGGCCCACCAGGGCATGATCCTGGGACCCCCTGATTATGAGTCAGGTGCTCTAACCAACTGAGCTATAGGCCCGAAAACAACTGGGTTGTTTTCAAATATGTAAAAACTCTTGCTGATCCTGGGACCCTCCCGCTTGCGAGCGGGATGCTCAAACCAACTGAGCTATAGACCCATTGAATTCGATATTAGCGAATTCAACAAGGGGGCAAAAATAGAGAAAAGACCAATAAAATCTAATTTGAAAATTTGAAAATTTGAAAATCAAGCCCTTACTTGCCGGAATATTGGCAGCTGAATAGCCTTTAACTACCATCAGATCAGCATTTTCAAATTTTCTCATTCTCAAATTTTCAAATTGATCAAGAACATCCTATTCGACCTCGGTGGCGTTTTTATGAACCTGGACTTTGGTCTGACCGAGCGTGCATTCATCGACCTCGGCGTTACGGCATTTCCCGGTATGTTCAACCAGCACCATTCCAACGATCTTTTTGAGAAACTGGAGACCGGAAAGATCAGCGACCAGGAATTTTACGAAGCTTTTCGCCGGGAATCCGGTATTGCTTTGACGGATGAACAGATCAGGCGGGCCTGGAACGCCCTGATGCTCGATTTTCCGCAGGAGCGGCTGGATTGGCTGGACAGGATCAGGGACAAATACCGTATCTACCTGTTCTCCAACACCAATAGCATCCATTACGACGCTTTCACGGAGATCCTGGCCCGGGAGAATCACTGTACCGATTTCGACAGCTATTTCATTAAGGCCTATTACTCCCATACCCTGGGTTTGCGGAAACCCTATGTGGAATCGTACCAGCAAATACTGTCGGAACAACAGCTGGACCCCGCCGAGACCCTGTTCATTGACGATACTGCCAAAAACCTGGTGGGTGCCAGCCAGGCTGGACTACAGACGCTACATCTGGTGGCCCCGCAAACGGTGCTGGACCTGGGGTTGTAAAGTCAAAAGTGTAAAGTCAAAGATCAAAAGTTGGGGAGCCGGCTGGCAACAGTACTTACTTAACTTCTTCAAAATCAATATAATCCCCGCTTTTGGCGGCGGCTTCTTTGGCAGCAGCCTGCTGGGCCTGGGCTTCGGCCTGCCTTTGCTGCTGCTGGAACTGCTGCTGTTGCGCCTGCTGCATTTCCTGCATCTTGCGGAGATTGTCTTTTACCTGCGATGTGGCTTTGCTGACGGGGATCACCAGCTCAAATATGAATTTGTAAGCCAGGTAGATCAGGAAGCCGTATAGGATCATCTTGAACATAAGGGGGTAAAGGTAAAGAATATCGAATCCGGAACAGGCAAACTTGGTATAGGAACTGTTAAAACCGTTCGCCCTCGCCCCCCTGTTCCGGGCAAAGGGCGAAACCAGGCCGCCGCTGAAAGAAATTTGGCGGGGAATGCTCATTTTCACTACATTTGCACTATCAAAGAATCAACAGAAGGGAACGGCTACCGTTCCCTTCTCCTTTTTACATATGGCAAATGAAACGGCAATACAGGCCATCGAACAGATGCTGAACAGCGTGCTGGCAGAGGAACCGGAATATTTTCCCGTATCTGTCCGCATCAAACCCACCAATAACATCAAAGTGTTCATTGACGGGGACAATGGCATTACCATTGAAAAATGTGTTCGTTTTAACCGGGCCCTGTACAAACTGATAGAAGAGAGCGGCATGTACCCCGAGGGTGAATTTTCGCTGGAAGTTTCCTCGCCGGGCATCGATGAACCCCTGAAACTGCACCGCCAGTACACCAGGAATATCGGGCGCGATGTGGAGATCAGCTTTACGGATGGCACCAAAAAAGAAGGAAAACTGCTTTCGGTGGCCGAGGCTGACCTGATCATTGAACACACAGAAGGCAAAGGAAAAAAAGCGGTAACCCAGCAACTGGTGGTACCTTTCAGTAACATACAATCAACAATCGTTCAAATAAAATTCTAAATCCGTACCGCCCCGCGGCACGGCACCGTACTAAAAAATTGAATTATGGCCAGTATCAACCTGATTGAGGCGTTCCAGGAGTTCAAAGACGCAGAGAATATCGATCGTCCAACGATGATGAAAGTGGTAGAAGATGTGTTCAAAACCCTGCTCCGTAAGAAATTCGGCAGTGATGATAATTTTGACGTGATCGTAAACGCCGAAAAGGGTGACCTTGAGATCATCCGCAGGCGTATGATCGTGGAAGATGGTGAAGTGATGGACCCCCTGGCCGAAGTGGCCTATACCCAGGCCATCAAGATTGAGCCAGACTTTGAAGTGGGTGAGGAATTATACGAAGAAGTGGACATCCTCGATTTCGGACGCCGCGCCATCCTGGCTGCCAAACAGACCCTGGCCAGCCGGATCAGCGACCTGAAGAAGAATGTGCTCATTAAGAAATATGGCGACCGCATCGGCGATATCATCAGCGCTGAAGTGTACCAGGTATGGAAAAAAGAGGTATTGCTGCTGGATGAGGAAGGTAATGAACTGATCCTGCCCAAATCTGAGCAGATCCCGCAGGATTATTTCAAGAAAGGCGAGAATATCCGCGCCGTGGTGGCCCGGGTTGACCTGAAGAACAACTCACCGGTGATCATCCTGTCAAGGACCAGCCCGCTGTTCCTGGCCAAATTGCTCGAAATTGAGGTTCCGGAGATCTTCGACGGCCTGATCGCCATCAAAAAGATCGTTCGCGATCCGGGAGAAAGGGCCAAAGTGGCGGTGGAATCATACGACGACCGTATTGACCCTGTGGGCGCCTGTGTGGGTATGAAAGGTAGCCGTATCCACGGTATCGTACGCGAACTGAAGAACGAGAACATTGACGTGATCAACTATACCACCAATATCCAGCTGCTGATTCAGCGTTCACTGACGCCGGCCAAGATCAGCTATATGGAACTGGACAATGAGAAGAAACACGCCGAAGTATACCTCAAAGCCGACCAGGTATCCCTGGCCATCGGCCGCCGCGGGGTGAACATCAAACTGGCCTGCGAACTGACCGGCTACGAGATCGATGTGTACCGTGAGGACGAGGAAGTGGTGGATGAGTTCGATATTGACCTGGATGAGTTCTCAGACGAGATCGAACCATGGGTGATAGAAGAACTGAAGCGCATTGGTTGCGATACCGGCCGCAGCATCCTGAAACTGACCGCTGAGGAACTGGAAAGAAGGACCGATCTGGAGAAAGAGACCATTGACGAAGTGAGAAGAATCTTGCAGGAAGAGTTCGATAGAGAAGAATAAGCAGCTATTAAGGAACTATCTTTGTCGAATAGATAGTCTGAACGATACTTTAAAAAGCCCATGGACCATAGTCCATTGTTCATGGGACGTCGACCATTGACTATGGACTAAAAATTACTGAATGTCAGAACTGAAATTACCGAGACTGTTAGCAGCCGCCAAGGAATTCAACATTGGTCAGGATACCCTGATCGAGTTCCTGGTGAAGAAAGGATTTAACCGCGATGACCTGAAGCCCACCGCCAAGCTGCAGGAAGACCAGTACTATGCACTGCAGGCAGAGTTCCAGAGCGATAAAGTAGCGAAGAACAAAGCCGACCAGGTAGAGATACCCAAAGGTGCGGCACAGGGTGAGCCCAAGAAGAAAAAAGACGAGGAAGAGATCACATTCAGGAAAGAAGAGAAGAAACCGGCGAAAGAAGAGCCCAAACCTGCCGAACCGGTAGTGGAAGCTCCCAAACCCGAGCCGGTAGCCGAAAAACCAGCAGCACCGGCCCCGGCCGAACCGGAAGTGGCCAAGGTAGAAGCCCCCGAACTGGAAGGCACCAAAGTGATCACCAAGATCGATCTTTCAGCGATCGATTCCTCTACCAGGCCGAAAAAGACAGCCAAGAAAAAAGAAGAGAAGGAAGAAGCGCCTGCTGTGGAAGAAGCGCCCAAGGCAGCTGCCACGGAAGAGACACCGGCAGCACCGGTGGTACCGCCTGCAGCGCCTGTTGTGGCCGCCGCCCCGGCACCAGCGCCACAGCCCGAAGCAGAGACCGGACCCACCATCACCAATATCAAGGCCGAGAAACTGGAAGGACCCAAGATCCTCGGTAAGATCGAATTGCCCGTTAACAGCGATACCCGTCCCAAACCGATGGCCAGGGATGAGAAACGCAAACGCAAACGCATTCCCGTGGACAAAGCGGGTGGTCCGGGACAAGCCGGCGCCGTTCAGCGTGATGCAAGCGGTCGCCCGACAACCGGCCCCAACCGTCCGATCGTTCCCGCCAACAACAATACTGGTGGCCGCGACCGTGGTCAGGGTGGCTTTAACCGCGGAGGCCAGGGTGGCAACCGTGGCGGAGGCAACCGTGGTCCGGCGGTACGCAGGGAGGAGAAAGAGATCGATCAGAAAGCCATTCAGGAGAAGATCCGCGAGACCCAGGCCAAACTGGCCGGTACGGGTGGACGTGGTAAGAGCCTGAAAGCCAAATACCGCCGAGCCAAACGTGATGAGGCTGCTGAAGCCATGGGCGAAGAGACCATTGACAACAAACTGCAGGTAACGGAATTCGTTACCGTAAGTGAGCTGGCCAACCTGATGGACGTAAGTTTTGCCGATGTGATCGGAAAATGTATGAACCTGGGTATCATGGTATCCATCAACCAGCGCCTGGATGCGGAAGTGATAGAACTGGTAGCCAGCGAATTCGGCTATGAAGTGGAATTCATTGGACTGGAAGATGCCGAAGACATGGAGGATGAGGACTACGAAGATGAAGAGGAGGACCTGGTTCCCAGACCACCGATCGTAACGATCATGGGTCACGTGGACCATGGTAAGACCTCTTTGCTCGACTATATTAGAAGCGCCAATGTGGTGGCCGGTGAGGCCGGGGGTATTACCCAGCACATCGGTGCCTATGAAGTTACCCTGCCCAACGGTAAGGCCATCACCTTCCTGGATACACCGGGTCACGAAGCGTTCACCGCCATGCGTGCCCGTGGTGCGAAAGTGACCGATATCGCCATCATCGTGGTTGCGGCCGACGATGCGGTGATGCCGCAGACCAAAGAGGCCATCAGCCACGCACAGGCTGCCGGCGTACCGATGATCTTTGCGGTGAACAAAATTGATAAGGATGGAGCCAATCCGCAGAAGATATACGAGCAGTTATCACAGATGAATATCCTGGTAGAAGCCTGGGGTGGTAAATACCAGAACCAGGAACTCTCTGCCAAACAGGGCCTGAATGTGGACCTGTTGCTGGAAAAAGTATTGCTGGAAGCCGAAGTGCTTGACCTGAAGGCCAATCCCGACAGGGAAGCTTCCGGTACCATCATCGAAGCCTCACTGGATAAGGGCCGCGGTTATGTGGCCACCATCCTGGTTCAGAACGGTACCCTGCGTCAGGGCGACCTGATCGTTTCGGGACAGCATTTTGGACGTGTGAAAGCCATGTTCAACGAACGTAACCAGCGTATCGATGAAGCGCCACCATCCACTCCTGTAGTGATATTGGGTCTGAACGGTGCGCCACAGGCCGGTGAGAAGTTCAAAGTGTACGAAGACGAGGCCGAAGCCAAAGAGACCGCTACCAAACGTGCCCAGATCCTGCGCGAGCAGGGACTGCGTGCCAGGAAACATATTACCCTGGATGAGATCGGACGTCGTCTGGCACTGGGTAACTTCAAGGAGCTCAACATCATCATCAAAGGTGACGTGGACGGTTCTGTGGAGGCCCTCAGCGACTCACTCCAGAAACTGTCGACCGAAGAGATCGCCGTACGTGTGGTACACAAGGGCGTGGGCCAGATCTCAGAAAGCGATGTGTTGCTGGCAACCGCATCCGATGCCATCATCATCGGCTTTAACGTGCGTCCGTCCATGCAGGCCAACAAACTGTCCGAGACAGAAGGCGTGGAGATCAAACTCTACTCCATCATCTACCAGGCCATCGACGAGATCAAGAGCGCGATGGAGGGTATGCTGGAACCCAAGTACCAGGAGAAGATCACTGCCAACGTGGAAGTACGCGAAGTGTACAAGTTCGACAAAGCCACCGTGGCCGGTTGTTATGTACTGGAAGGAAAGATCGCCAGGAACAGCAAGATCAGGATCATCCGCGACGGTATTGTGGAATATCCCAAAGGAGAAGGACAAAGCGCAGAGCTGGGCAGCCTGAAACGTTTCAAGGACGATGCCAAGGAAGTGGGCACGAACATGGAATGTGGTCTGACCATCAAGAACTTCAACGACCTGAAAGTAGGGGATATCGTGGAAGCGTTCGAAGAAGAAGAAGTGAAAAGGACTTTATAGGTAGCAGCTGTGAGTCATGAGCTGCGAGCAGGGGAAGGTATAGACCATATGATTTGTTCTATACCTTTTCCATTTAAAAGCTCACAGCCCGAAGCTCGCAGCTCACCGCTATTATATATATTTTGTTAAAAGCCGCACCCCGCAAGCGAAACCGGGGTTGAATAATTACATTTGAATGATATTGAAGTTTATGAAGTACCTATTTTCAGCAGCAGTGGCTTTTCTGGTTTGTGGAACGATCACCGCATCGGCACAAAGCAAAAAAGTAGTGGCGGATAAAATTGTGGGACAGGTGGGCGACAGGATCATCCTCCGCTCCGATATCCAGAATGCAATGGCCGACATGAAACGCCAGGCGCAGGGACAGGAAAACGTGATCCTGCCTACCGAATGCCAGATCATGGAAGGCCAGCTGATCCGTAAGGCACTGGTATTACAGGCGCAGAAAGACTCCCTGAACGTGAGCGAAGAAGAGATCGATGCGGCACTGGACAACCGGATCCGCAGTTTCATCATGCAGTACGGTTCCAAAGATATCCTGGAAGAGATCGCGGGTAAGACCGTGTACCAGATCAAGGAAGATTTTAAAGAGGCCCTGCGCGAACAGAAAATGTCCGAGCAGATGCAGAGCAAGATCGTAGATGCGATCAAGATCACCCCTACCGAAGTAAAAGCCTATTACAATAAGATCCCCAAAGACAGTCTGCCCTTTTACGAGAGCGAGATAGAAGTGAGCCAGATCGTGATCCACCCCAAAGCCAATAAGGATGTGGAGGAATACGTATCGAAGCAGTTATACGATTACAAACGACAGGCTGAGACCCAGGGCGCCAAAAAATTCGACCAGCTGGCCAAACTTTACAGTGAGGACCCTGCGGTAAAAGAGAATGGCGGACAGTACAGCCTGAACCGTAACGACAAGGGCTCCTGGGATCCTGCTTTTTTGTCGGCCTGTTTCCGTTTGAAGGAAGGCCAGATCTCACCGGTGATCAAATCGAAGTTCGGTCTGCATATCATTCAGATGGTGAGCCGCTCTGGTGATGAAGCGGTGGTAAAACATATCCTGCGTATTCCGCCGGTGACTGAAGATGAGATCAACGAGACCAAAAAGCTGCTGGACTCTGTCAGGAACAAACTGGTGGCCGGCGAACTTACTTTTGGTGCGGCCGTAAACAAATACAGCGACGATGAGAACAGTAAGTTCAGTGCGGGCGCCCTTTCCGGTCGCGATGCCACTGGCTCACCAACCACGTTCCTGTCGATCGATCAGCTGGACAAGGATATCGTGGTATTGCTGAAAGACCTGAAACCTGGTGAATATTCCAAACCACAATTGTATAAGGATGAAAGGGGCAGCCAGGTGGTACGCCTGATCTACCTGCGTAACCGCACCGAACCCCACCGCGAGAACCTGAAAGAGGACTACGACCGTGTTGCCAAAAGAGCGCTGGAAGAAAAGAAGAGCAATGCGCTGGAAAAATGGTTCAAGGACCATATACCCACCTATTTCGTATCCATCGATAAGGAATATGCATCCTGCCAGGGCCTAGAAGAATGGCGCAGATCGGCGGAAAATGCAGAGAAAGCGAGGAGCAACCAGTAGGTTTGTGAATGGTGAATGGGCAATGGTGAATTGTCAGTTGTGAGTGGTCAGTGGTGAGTAGGTAGTTTGAAAACATTGATATAGTAAAAAGGGGAGCATCCTGCTCCCCTTTTTACTTGCACCTACTTCCTACTCACCACTGACCACTCACACCCCCCTATTGCCCATTCCCCATTGCCCATTCCCCAATCACTCCCTACTGACCACTCACCTCTCACTTCCTATCTTATTGAAAATCAGCTGGTCAGAAAAATCTCAAAAAAAGATTTGGTAAATTGCATGTATGTACATACATTTGTGTTGTGAAATTAGAACAGGCCATACAAAGTACCAAATTCAAGAACGAAGTGCACAAGGCAGGATTGAATATACTGTATACGGCCTGGTGGCTGAAAACGCAGATGAGCAAGGAACTGAAGGAGTTTGGGCTGACACATGAGCAGTACAATGTATTACGGATACTGAAGGGTAAATACCCAGACCAGATGTGTGTGAGGGACATTGCCTGCAGGATGATAGAGAAAAACTCGAACGTGCCAAGGATCATTGACAGACTGGAGATCAAGAAACTGGTGAAACGCTCTACCTCGGCATTGGATAAACGGGAGACCGTGATCACCCTGACCCAGGGTGGCATTACCCTGCTGGAAGCCAGTACGGTTGTGCTTAATAAGATCCTGGATGAATCACTGGTGATCACCGAACAGGATGCGCTTGCTTTGAATGGCCTGCTTGAAAAGGTAAGGCTGGCAGAGAGTTAAATTTTTTTGAACAAATACGTGTATATACACGTAATAAATAGTAGAGATATGAAAACGATCATACATAAAGCCAACACAAGGGGTCATGCCAATTTTGGCTGGCTCAACAGTTACCACACGTTCAGCTTTGGTAGCTATTACGATCCCGAGCGTGTGCATTTTGGTGCATTACGGGTTTTGAACGATGACACCGTTGCCAAAGGCATGGGTTTTCCCAAACACCCGCACGATAACATGGAGATCGTATCGATCCCGCTGTATGGCGACCTGCACCATAAGGACAGCACCGGCCGCGATGAGATCATCCGCCAGCACGATGTACAGATCATGAGCGCCGGCAGTGGTATCGCACACAGCGAGATGAACGCCAATAAGGACAAGGATGTCAAATTCCTGCAGATCTGGGTGTTTCCGAAACTGGCCAATATTGAACCGCGTTATGCGCAGAAAAGTTTTAAACCCGAAGACAGGAACAACCAGTTACTGACGGTAGTGGCCCCTGATGACGATAATGCAGTGTTCATTAACCAGGACGCCTGGTTCTCGCTGGGTAAATTCTCAAAGGACCTGACCACCACTTATCAGGTACGCAAAACAGGTAACGGTGTGTATGCCTTCATCCTGAACGGGACCGTGACCTTGAACGGCGAGACCGTATCTGACCGTGACGGACTGGGCATTTGGGATACAGACAGTATTGCCATCAAAGCAGATACCGACGCGGAATTTTTACTGATCGATGTGCCCATGCAGATCGATGTAGCCTAACTGAGCAATTCACAAACACAAATACAAACATCTAAAACGAAAAACAATGTCAACTTACAAAATCGACGCAGCACACAGTGAGATCACTTTCAAGGTAAAACACCTGATGATCACCAATGTAACCGGTAGCTTCACCAAATTTGATGCTACCCTGGAAAGTTCCGCCGCTGATTTCAGCGATGCCAAAATTTCTTTTGAAGCGGATATCGACAGCATTTCTACCAACAACGAACAGCGTGACGGTCACCTGAAAAGCGATGATTTCTTTGCAGCTGCCAGTTTCCCTAAACTGAGCTTTGTCTCTACCTCGTTCGAAAAACTGAACGACAGTGCCTACCTGCTGAAAGGTAACCTCACCATCCGTGGCAACAGCAAACCTGTAGAGTTGGCCGTTGAATACGGCGGAACCGTTACCGATCCTTACGGACAGGTGAAAGCTGGTTTTGAGATCGGCGGTAAGATCAGCCGTAAAGAATTCGGCCTTACCTGGAGCGCTACCACAGAAGCGGGTGGTGTAGTGGTGAGTGACGAAGTGAAACTGCACCTGGCCGTTCAAATGATCAAACAGGCTTAAATAATACTGTATACCGGTCCCGTGAATGCGGGCCGGTATATTTTCCCCAACCATTGTACGTGAGAAGATGATCGGTTGGTAATTGATAACAATCTATATAATGCAAATGAAACTGATAAAACACCTGCCGGTGTATGCACTGGCATTGATCTACCTGGTATTCGGGTCCAATTATTTCTTCCATTTCATCAGTATGCCTCCCATGGCCGGTAACGCGGGCAGCTTTGTAGGCGTATTGTTCAGCACCAACTTTTTGCTGGTGGTGAAATTACTGGAGATCGCTTTCGCGGTGCTGATGCTGGTTCCCCAAACAAGGGCGCTGGGTCTGGTACTGATCGCTCCGATCACCATCAATATCCTGTTGTTTGAATTGCTGATCGCTAACCAACCCGGCCTTGCGGTGCTGATGGTGATCCTGAACGGTCTGGGCATTCTGCAACATAAGGATCAGTATATCGGCATGCTGAAAGTACGTATGGCTTTGGCAAATCATTCATAAGAAGGGGCCTGAACGGATCCGGTCCCATTAAGATCCTTGTATGCAATACCTGTTATATCCTGAATCAGAAAGAGGTTTGAAAGACCTGGGATGGCTGCAGAGCCGCTTCTCGTTCAGTTTCTCATCCTACCAGAACCCCGTTAAAAAAGGTTTTGGACTACTGCACACGTTCAACGACGATACGGTGAAACCTGGTGGCGGTTTTGGTCTGCACGCACATGCCAATATGGAGATCATCAGTGTGATGCTGCAGGGCAAAATGAACCATAAGGATACCCTTGGGTATTCCGAGGTAGTGGAGAGGGACTGGGTGCAACTGATGAGCGCCGGATCAGGCCTGCGGCACGAAGAACACAATATTGGTGAGGAAGAGGTCCAATTCCTGCAGATCTGGATAGAACCCAAGCTGCAGAATATTGGTCCCCGGTACCAGAAAAGGTATTTCCCGAAGGAAAAGCGAAAGAACCAGCTCAAGACCATTGTGAGCAACGAAGAAGGAACGGAACATTGCTGGATCAACCAGAATGCACGTTTGCAGCTGGGTTGGTTTGAGCAGGACAGGGACATTCCGTATGTGATGAACCCGCAAAACAAAGCGGTATTCATTTTTGTGTTGGAGGGGGTATTGTCTGTCAACGGACAAACACTTAGCCCCCGCGATGCCATCGGCATCTGGGGGGATACGGATGGTTTTACCCTGCATACTGAACAGGAAGCTTCTTTTGTTGTTATAGAAGTGCCGATCAATCATTAACGAAGCACCATGGATGTTCCATGGGATAAATAAGATATATATGAACATAGAGATCATATCAGGAAGTCCGAGAAAAGACAGTGTATCGCACAGGGTGGCAGTATACCTGCAGAAAACCCTGGCAGAGAAAACGCATCATACCGTGAACATCATTGATGTGCGCGATTGGAACCTGCCATTGCTGCAGGAGGTATTCACCAGTGTGGAGAAGACCCCGGCTGCTTATAAACCATTGGCAGAGAGGATGTTTGCAGCAGATGCGTTCATACTGGTGACCCCGGAGTACAATGGCAGTTATTCGCCGGCCCTACAGAACCTGCTGGATCATTTTCCCAAGCAGCAGCACAAGGCCTTCGGACTGGTGACCGCTTCGCCGGGAGCCATGGGCGGTATGCGTGCCACACAGCAATTGTTGCTGCTGGTGCCCGCTTTATTCGGTATAGCATCGCCGTATATGCTGGTTACGCCCTTTGTAGACAAGAAATTCGACGCGGAAGCCAAATTGATCGATCCGTCATTCCAGAAAAACATAGACATTTTTATTAATGAGTTCCTCTGGTTGGCAGAGACCCTGCATCCGGAAATGGAAACGGTCTATAATTAACCTGAAAAAATGTGGCGGAGTTGTAACTTCGCCACTTTCTTTTTAAATACTCCGCATGAGCGACGAAATCAAACACGAATGTGGCCTTGCCTACATCCGGTTACGAAAGCCCTTTTCCTATTACCTGCAAAAGCATGGCTCTGTTACGTACGGTCTGAACAAACTGTACCTGCTGATGGAGAAACAACATAACCGCGGTCAGGATGGGGCAGGTATCGCCGCCGTAAAACTGAATACCGAACCCGGTAGTCCTTTTTTACACCGTATGCGCAGTAACGCGCAGCAACCCATTGCCGATATTTTCTTTAAGGTTGGTCAGGAGATCTCTGAACTGGAAAAATACCAGCCCGATATCAAACAGCATCCCGGTCTGATGAAGGGCCATCTTCCTTTTCTGGGAGAACTGTTGCTGGGACATCTTCGTTACGGAACACAGGGTAAGAACAATGTGGAGTTCTGCCACCCTTTCATCAAAAGGGACCTGATGCCAGGCAAGAACCTGGCCCTTGCGGGAAACTTTAACCTGGTGAACACAGATGAGTTATTTGATCTCATCAATATGGATCCCGGTGAATTTCAGAAACAGAGCGACCTGGCAGCCATGATGGAAGTGTTGCATCATTTTCTTTCTAAAGAAGATGCACAACACCCCAATGCAGCTGATGTAGCTACCGTACTGAAAAAGGCCACTCCATTGTTCGACGGTGGTTATACCATTGGTGGTCTGCTGGGTAATGGCTACAGTTTTGTGATGCGCGATGCACATGGTATTCGTCCTGCCTATTATTATATCAACGATGAAGTGATCGTGGCAGCCAGTGAACGTGCCGCCATCCGCACCACTTTCAATGTAGGTGAGAATGAAGTACTGGAACTGATGCCTGGTATGGCCATGATCGTGGACGATAAAGGCAATTATCAGATAGAACAGGTGCTGGAACCCAAAGAAAGAAGGGCCTGTAGTTTTGAACGCATCTATTTCTCGCGAGGAAGTGATGAGAAAATATACAGGGAGCGCATTGCATTGGGGCACCACCTCAGCAAGACCGTTCTTGAGAACATTAACTATGACCTGAAGAATACCATCTTCTCCTACATACCCAATACCGCGGAAGTGGCTTTCTATGGACTGGTGAAAGGCATGGAGGAATACCTGAACAAGATCAAAGTGGAACGTATTCTCAGCTGGGGTAAGGATTTTACCCCTGAGAAACTGGAAGAGATGGTGAACCGTAAGATCCGCCAGGAAAAGATCGCGATCAAGGATGTGAAACTCCGCACATTCATTACCGAAGATGCCAACCGTAATGAAATGGTGCAGCACGTGTACGATATCACCTATGGTACCGTACGCAAAAAAGAAGATACGCTGGTGGTGATCGATGACAGTATCGTACGCGGTACCACTTTGAAAGAAAGTATTGTGCGGATGCTGGCGCGTCTGCAACCCAAAAAGATCACCGTGGTTTCTTCCGCCCCGCAGATTCGTTACCCGGATTGTTACGGCATTGACATGAGCAAACTGGGTGATTTCATCGCTTTTCGTGCTGCCATTGCCTTGCTGAAAGAACGGAATATGGAGCATGTGCTCACCGATCTGCTGGAAAAAGTAAAAGAATTACAGCGAACCAACCAGCTGCATACCGAAAATGTGGTTCGGCAGGTATACAAACCCTTTACCACCCAGGAGATCTCCGATAAGATCGCACAACTGATCACTCCGCAGGAAGTGGATGTTCAGGTAGAAGTGATCTACCAGACCATCGAAGACCTGCACGATAGCTGCCCCACCAACACCGGCGACTGGTACTTCACCGGCAACTACCCAACACCCGGCGGCAACAAAGTGGTGAACAAGGCATTCCTGAATTTTATGGAAGGCAAGAACGTGAGAGGTTACTGAGAATAATGAGAGAATGAGTGGATGAGTGAATGAGCGAATGTTAAGAAGGTTCAATTCATTGACTCATTCACTCAACCACTCATCCACTCATTGCTTAAACCCTGTAACAGATCGCATTGATATTCATTCCTGCGCCTACGGAAGCGAATAGGATGATGTCTCCTTTCTCCAGCTCGTGAGCACCCAGTTGTTCGTGTTTTACCAAATCGTACAGGGTGGGTATGGTGGCAACGGAACTGTTGCCGAATTTATGGATGCTCATGGGCATGATACCATCGGGTACTTCGCGCAGGCCGTACAGTTTGTAGAGTGCTTTTACAAAACCTTCGTCCATTTTTTCGTTGGCCTGGTGCAGGAAGAATTTTTTTACATCTGTAACCTGCAGACCGCATTTCTCCAGGCAGGCTTTCATGGCCAGGGGTACATTCTTGATGGCGTATTCGTACACTTTCCTTCCCTTCATCTTCATGTAACGGATGCTCTGGTCGGCGTTGAGGTTGTAGGATTGCCCGTATTTCAGGTAATAGGCTTCCTCCACGCAATGACTTTGTACGCTGGTGGCCAGTATGCCGCTGTCATTCTCATTTCCTTCCACGGCTTCAATGATGGTGGCGCCAGCCCCGTCGCTGAAGATCATGCTGTCGCGGTCGTATTTATCGATCACTCGGCTCAGTGTTTCTGTTCCGATAACCAGACATTTTTTGGCGATGCCTGCTTTGATATAAGCGTCGGCCTGAATCACCCCCTGTATCCAGCCGGGACATCCGAAAAGAATATCGTAGGCCACGCAGTTGGGATTATGAATGCCCAGTGATTGTTTTACACGGGATGATAAGGCCGGTAATGCATCGCTCTGGATGCTGCCGGATAGGATGTTCCCGAAATTATGTGCTACGATGATCTGGTCAAGCGTTTCCGGATCGATACCTGCATCTTCGATGGCTCTGCGGGCTGCGATGGCGGCCATATCGGATGAGTTCATATCAGCGTCTGCATAACGACGCTCTTCGATACCGGTGATATCCCTGAATTTATCTACGATCTCATTGGGTGCGGCAACAATATGTTCATGGTCCTCACTGTAAAAATCCTGATGAGCGAAATCCCTGTTGGTCTTGATGTTCGGTGGAATAAAACTCCCTGTTCCGGTGATTACGGTTCTTATTTGCGACATGAGCAAAATAGGGTTAATGTTTGTAACAATTGCAATAGCGATGAAAGTATGCTGACTGCGAACAGTCAGCTCTTCAAATGTAATCAATAATCGCGCAGGATGCTATTGAGAACCAGTATTTTGAACAGAAAAAAAGCGACCGCTTGTTAGTTGCGGTCGCTCATAGCAAATTCATTCTATTACCTTGTCAGAATCAGTTAGGTCATACACTGATCAGCGGTATCAGAGATATTTATCACCCTTATTCCGTTTTACCTCAGCCACATAATCCTTGATGGACTGTTCCTTGTCCTTTTTGCAGATCAGTAGTACGTCTTTGGTATCTACCACAATAAAATCATCCAGTCCCTGGAGAACCAGCAATTTATCGTTGGCAGCAGATACCATACACTTAGTGGCATCGATCACGATCACGTTTTCTCCGGCCACTGCGTTACCCAGATAGTCTTTTTCGAGGTTATCGTAAGCGCTGTTCCAGGTACCCAGGTCGCTCCAGCCAAAGGAAGAAGGGATCACGTAAACATTATCCGCTTTTTCCATGATGGCAAAATCGATGGACACATTGGTACAGAGGGGGTAGATCCGGTTGATGGCTTCCTGCTCGGCGGCTGTGTTGAAATGTTCTTTCTCCGAATCGAAGAGCTCGAACATTTCGGGCTGGTAGGTCTCAAATGCTTTGATCACATTTTTTACCTGCCATACAAAAATGCCCGCATTCCAGAGGAAATCACCGCTTGCCAGGAAGGTCTTGGCCAGTTCCAGGTTGGGTTTTTCGGTGAAGGTCTTTACCTGGTATATGCCATCCGCTACCGGAAGAGCTTCGTGCTGTATATATCCATAACCCGTATTGGGGTGGGTGGGTTTGATACCCAGTGTTACCAGTGATTTGATATGCGACACAAAATCCAGGGCCTGTAAAGTGGTCGCCCGGAAATTCTCGTTGTCAAGGATCATATGGTCGCTGGGAGCCACGATCAGGGAGGCTTCGGGGTCTTTCTGTAATAATTTATAGGAGATATATGCTACGCAGGGAGCCGTATTCTTGCGACTGGGTTCAGCCAGGATATTTTCCGGATTGAGTGCAGGCAATTGCTCCCTTACGATATGACAATATTCTTCGGAAGTGACTACAAAAATATTCTCAGCAGGAATGAAAGCTGCAAAGCGGTCATAGGTCCATTGGATAAGTGATTTACCCGTATTCAGAATATCCAGAAACTGTTTGGGATAACTGCTGCGGCTGCTGGGCCAGAAGCGGCTTCCGATCCCACCGGCCATGATGGCAACATAGTGATGCTTATTCATCTGCTCCAAATTAATAACGGCAATTTTGCGATGCAATATTACAGGCTTATTTGCCGAATACCCGTAAATAATGGTTAAACAATTCCTTCGCGGACAAGGTCGTGCAGGTGTAAGATACCCAGGTACTTCCCTGCTTCTTCCACGATCAGTTGACTAATATCGTTTTTTCTTAATATATCTAGTGCCTCAACCGCCAATAGAGAAGCAACAACGGTCTTGGGATGGGGGGATAAGATATCTTTTGCGGTGATCTGGCTGATGTCATTGCTTCTTTCCAGCATCCTTCGCAGGTCGCCATCGGTGATGATGCCTACCACCTGGTTCTCGTTATTGGTTACGGCCGTTACACCCAAACGTTTTTCGGTAATCTCAACAATCACTTCTTTTAAACTGGCCGTGGGTCGTACGGAAGGTTTTTCGTTGGCCTGTATCAGGTCGGCCACCCGCAGGTACAGCCGTTTTCCCAGGTTGCCGCCGGGATGGTATTTGGCAAAATCCTGTCCGGTGAAACCGTTCAGTTCCATCAAACAGACTGCCAGCACATCGCCCATCACCATTTGCGCGGTGGTGCTGCTGGTTGGGGCCAGGTTATTGGGACAGGCTTCCTTGCTCACGGTGGTATCCAGTACCAGATCGCCCTGTTGCGCCAGGAAACTGTTGGTATTGCCCACCATGCTGATAAGGGTATTGCCGAAATTCCGGATCAGGGGGACCAGCACTTTGATCTCGGGGCTCTCCCCGCTTTTACTGATGATCATCACCACATCGCCTTGCTGAACCATGCCCAGATCGCCATGGATGGCGTCGGCAGCATGCATGAACAGGGCAGGGGTACCGGTAGAGTTCAGGGTAGAAACGATCTTCTGGCCCACAATGGCACTTTTGCCGATACCGCTGATCACCAGACGGCCTTTTGCCTGGTGAATGGTGTGTACGGCCTTCTCAAAAGATTCGTTGATGGAGGATGCCAAACCAGCTACGGATTGGGCTTCCAGTTCGATGGTATGTAGGGCGGTTTGCCGGATAGGTAGACTCATGTGCGACAAAGGTAAACTTTAACAGCAATGTGACGATATTGCCCTGATACTTTACTAACTTCGCTACCCTTTTCAAAAAACCTTCCCTGGTTCCTGGAAAAAGGGCAAAATAACTGCCGGACACGCTGTAACCCCTGCCGTTAAAATATTTTACACAACGGTTTCCGGCAAAAAGAAGTATATTATACAATCGTTAGATAAGTGGCCCGTAGAACGGGCAGAAAACTGATTTTGATACATGGCTACAAGTACAAAGAAATCCGCTACCAAGGCAGCATCCCCCAAGCCTAAAAAAGCGGCCACCCCCAAAGCGGCAGCTAAAAAAAGCACCACTTCACACTCCTATGATATTTATGGGGCCCTGGAGCAGTATTTCGGCTTTCGGGAGTTCAAGGGCACCCAGGAAAAAGCGATCAACAGTATCCTTAACGGGAAAGACACTTTTGTGATCATGCCTACCGGTGGCGGTAAAAGTCTTTGTTACCAGTTACCGGCCATGATGCTACCGGGTTGCACCATCATCGTATCGCCCCTGATCGCCCTGATGAAGAACCAGGTGGACCTGGTCCGTGGTTACAGTGAGAAGGATGAAGTGGCACATTTTCTCAATTCCTCATTGAATAAGAGCCAGATCAAAGAGGTGAAAGATGACCTGGACAGCGGTAAGACCAAACTGCTGTATGTAGCACCCGAAACACTGACCAAACAGGAGAACCTGGAATATTTCAGCGACCTAAACATCTCCTTTTTTGCGGTGGATGAAGCACACTGTATCTCTGAATGGGGCCATGATTTCAGGCCCGAGTACCGGAGACTGCGTGAGATGATGGATATCATCAACCCAGATATACCTGTGGTGGCATTGACGGCAACCGCCACCCCCAAAGTAAAAAGCGATATTATAAAGAACCTGGGTCTGCGTGATCCGGAGATCTTGTTGTCTTCGTTTAACCGTTCCAACCTGTATTACGAGATCCAGCCCAAGATAGCGAAGGATCAGACCATCAAGAGCATCGTTAAATTCATTACAGGTCACAAGGGCAAGAGCGGCATCATTTATACCCTTAACCGGAAAACGACCGAAGAGCTAGCTGAGATACTGGTTGCCAACCAGATCAAAGCAGTGGCATACCATGCCGGTCTGGACCAGAAACTACGTGCCGAAAGGCAGGACCAGTTCCTGAACGAAGATGTGCAGGTGATCGTAGCCACGATCGCCTTTGGTATGGGGATCGATAAACCGGATATCCGTTATGTGATCCACTTCAATATCCCTAAATCCATCGAGAACTATTACCAGGAAACCGGTCGTGCAGGAAGGGATGGTATGGAAGGGATCTGTGTACTGTACTATTCACACAAGGATGTTTCCAAACTGGAGCACCTGATGCGTGATAAACCTTTGAGCGAACGCGAAGTGGGCGCACAGCTGATCGATGAAACGGTGGCATATGCAGAAAGTGCGGTCTGTCGCAGAAAGATACTGTTGCATTATTTCGGTGAGAACTGGGACACCCCCAACTGCGGTAACTGTGATAACTGTCTGCATCCCAAAGAAAAGATCGAAGCCAAAGAAGATGTGGTGAAGATGCTGAAAACGATCAAGGCGCTGGATGAACGTTTTACCACCGATTATGTAGTGAATGTGGTGATGGGCAAACTGACGCCGCAGATCAACTTATACCGTCATGACTCCCTGCCTGTATTCGGGATCGGCAAGGATAAGGAAGCGCATTTGTGGAACAGCCTGGTGCGACAGATGCTGCTGGAGAACCTGATCAAAAAAGATATTGAAGAGTACGGTTTGCTGAAGATGACCGATAAAGGGGAGAAGTTCCTCAAAAAACCGGTTTCGTTCAAGATCGTACTGAACAACCTGTTCGAAGATGCGCAGTTCGATGAGGATGAAAACGAGAATACCTCACAGGGCAGCACCGCTGCGGACGAGAAGCTGTTCGAGATGCTGAAAGAACTTCGCCAGAAAGAGGCCAAGCGCAAAAGCCTGCCGCCTTTTGTGATCTTTCTCGAAAGTTCCTTGCAGGATATGGCCACCATCTATCCCACAACACTGGAAGAGATGGAGAAATGCCAGGGAGTGAGCAAAGGGAAAGCCCTTAAATACGGAAAACCGTTCGTGGAACTGATCGCCCAATACGTTGAGGAGAATGATATTGAGAAGCCGGATGATTTTGTGATGAAGAGTGTGGCCAACAAAGCCAATAACAAGATCTATATTATCCAGAACGTGGATAAGAAGATACCGCTGGAGACCATTGCCAAGAACAAGAGCCTGCGGCTGGATGAATTACTGGAAGAGATGGAGACCATTGCGGCCAGCGGCACCAAACTGAACCTGGATTATGCCATTGACGAATGGCTGGATACGTATGACCAGGAAGAGATCATCGATTATTTCAAAAGCTGTGAGACCTCTTCGCTCCAGGTAGCACAGGAAGAACTGAGCGAGAACAACTATAACTGGGAACAGCTGAAGATCATGCGGATCAAGTTCTTAAGTGTATACGGGAATTGATCGCTGATTGCACGGATTTTATATGATTTTTGAGAAGCCTGCTTTTGTGAAGCGGGCTTTTTATATATGGATATCTCATGCTTTTCATTGGCAGGGTGATCTATTGTTAAGTTAATCGTGAGTTGTTAGTAGTGAGAGGTGAATAAGTTAATCAGTTATGGGAATTTACTCGCTATTGAGTACTCACAAATTAGTGGCAAACCAAGCTTGTCATAACACTATTATCCTGTGTGGATGTTTATGATAAATTTTAAGGAATTGTTATGGCTTTCAGGCTTTTGTCGCATCCGTTAGATCCTTTGCTGTGACTTACAAATTCGTGTTACGGCTTTTAGACATTGCCGCGGCTTTTAGACATTGCCGCGGCCTTTAGGCCGTGGGCTGCAGAGAATGAAAAGATTTAGGCGGGCTTTAGCCCGGGGTTGGGTTAAATAAACGGAAACAATGCGTATTAGTACGTTGTTTGGCTAACATCTTTTTTAGTTTCTTACATACATGTCATATACCAATGTTTATATCCATTACGTATGGTCCACCCGAAAACGGCTTCCCTTGCTGCAGATGCCTTACCGCAGTGATTTGTTTGATCATATGTATCAGAATGCGTTACTGAAAGACATATATCTTGATCGGGTGAATGGTTTTACGGACCATGTTCATTGCCTGGTTTGGCTAAGGCCGGAACAAACGATGGATTCGGTAGCTCAATTACTGAAAGGGGAATCGGCATATTGGTTTAATAACCATGCAGGTTTTGGTAGTGTGAAACTACAATGGCAGGAGGGATATTTTGCGGCATCTGTTTGTCTGTCTATGATTGAGAAAGTGAGGAATTATATTGATAACCAGGAGCAACATCATCAGAAAAGAACATTTGTTGAGGAATATGAGGAATGGAAGAAGTTATACTTAATAACGAAAGATCTCGATAACAGTCTGGCACATTATCGATTAAAGACCCGGCGCTAAAGCGCCTGAGCCGTAACCTTTTATCTTCCCCCCCTCGGACTAAAGTCCGGGGCAAGGTTTCAATGCGATAGTGCAAATACCCAAGCTGGTGATCTTTTTTTTCTGAATAATCCGGACTTCAACCATAGCCATATTTGGGTAGGGTAGCGAAAGCTCCGCTCTCATAATAGACAAATGTCTGTCTTCTCGGTCAGTTAACCGATAGGCAATACATCTGCTTGTAAGGTGGTTGTCTGGCTGGAATTACAGTGCCCGTATAATGGGCAGGAACGCATCCAGTGTATATGCACCACTTACTGCACGGGTCTCGTATACCATAAAATATCTGTATGTATTGCCTGCTTTACCGGCCCAGGCATTTCCAAGTCTAATTTTTTGTTCTGCATCCAGGTGGTCGCCTTTGGTTTCAAGGAGGATGATTTTACCTGACTTACTCCGTATAATGAAATCGGGATAATGATTGATATACCCATTGATACAGAATCCCTTTCTTTCTATGTTGCGCGTCCAGAAAGCGATATTTTCCATATTGGCTATTTCGTTTATGATCCGTTCTTCAAAACCATTCATGCTTCCTTCAGTTTCATACAATGATTTTGGAAAATCTTTGGCAGTATCACCTGGGATGATCTCAACCGGAAGACGGTAGGAGGGGCGGATCAAGACCTTATCCGTATCCAGAAATTCCCGGAATTTTTTCTCTGCAAAAACCTCTTTCAGGGTATTGATCTTGTCCTTGATCTTTCTTGCATAGCTGTATTCCTGATTCGCAAGTTCTGTAAACTGGGCATCACTGAAACCATCCAGTATCCTGTTGATGTACTTATTGATTTCACCGTCAGGGATTGGATCGAACTTTCCGATGATATCCATGATTCTTTTGGTGAAATTTTTTACCCGGCTGTCTTTCCTGGAGGGATCTAGCAGGTATGCCTGTAAACTGTCACGGATATCACCATCCAGTTTAATAAAAGTTGGGGTGTGTTCTTTTTTACTGTCGTCCAGGTCTACCTTATACAGATTGGATGAAATGTTATCGAAATCAATCTTTGTGTCTTCCTGCGATAATTTAAAATCTCTGCCAAGCAATTCATCCTTTTCCAGGAGCTTATCACCCCCAAAGATCTCTCCTGCGGGTACCTGAAGAAAAAACTGGGGTATTTCAATCGAAAGAGCTTCAGTCCGAAAGAATTCCTTCATGTTGTATTTTTTCACGATGGACTGGATTTCTGTGGGTAATGAGATGGTTTGGGCATTAGCAGATTCCTTCACCTTGGCCTCCATGATGCCTGTTTCCTGGATGGCCATATTTTCAATGATGGACAGGGGGGTGACTGGAACCTCTGTTTCAATCATTGCCATGATCCTGGATGAATCAATATCTGAGCTGATATCATCCTGTTGCTCTCCCTTGTCCGTTGCAAAAACGGTTAATTGGCTAAGCACTTCATTTGAAGGAGTCTTATCAGGCATGGCCAAAGTTTCGGGTAATTTGTAGTCCTGTTTACTGAAGCCGGCTTTATTTAATCCCTTTACGATATTATCCAGCGTGTCGATGAATTTTTCGGAAGCGGTAAGTACATAACTCAGGTTTAGCAGCGGGAATTTGTGCTGGGTAACATAAGGTTGACGAAGTACCCGACCCAATATCTGTTCCACATCCACAGCCGATGATTTATCGGCAAGTGAAGCAAGGATATAGGCAAATGGACAGTCCCATCCTTCTTTTAACGCATTTATGGTAATGATGTACCTAACCGGGCAATCCGGACTCATCAGGTCTTCGGATTTTATTTCATTGATAGTAGCCGTTTTAATACGTATCTGCCCGGCAGGGATTTGTAACTCAACCAGTTTTTCTTTTAGCTTTTCAAAAGTGGTATTATCTTCTGCGTTCCTGGGTTGTGCCTGAAACAGTACGATTGGCCTGATATAGCGCCCCCCGTTTTTATATTCTTCCAGGGCCTCCTTTTCCAGTTTCCGTTGAAGCTGCAGGGCAGAATGGATTACTTCAGTCTTGTCGTGGTGGTTGTAAACAATAACGGGCAGTTTTACCATATTCTCCCGCTTCAGTTCCATAGCGTCTACAAAACTGATGATATTGCTGTTTTTGCGTGGTGTAGCCGTAAGGTCCAGGATAAAACAGGGGTTCAGGTTCACCAGCATATCAACGCTGAGTTCACTTTCGGCGTTATGGCTCTCATCAACCACAACAACAGGATGGAGCGCCTGTATTACTTTCATCAGGCTGATCTCTTCTTCATTACCCAGCAGGGGGCCGAAGGATTGCAGATTGCCGTTTTCCTGGTATACTTTCCTGTCTTCCTTACTACGTGAACGGAAGCTGTCGAAACTCATCACAATGATATTCAGTTGCTCCTGCACGCTGGATGGGTTAAAGCTGCCGCCCTGAAGCAACCCGGATTTGTCGAAAATCTCTACACGACCGTTAAAATGTGTGTTTAATTTTTGCCGGTAGGGATGAGACGGATCTTTCAGGTTCCGCAATGTCTGCTCCAGGATGGTGATGGAAGGAACCAGCCATACCACTATCCTGTTTTTATCATGCGAAAAAGAGTCGAATATGGTTTTGATGGCATTACAGGCGATAAAAGTTTTACCGCCGGCGGTAGGCACTTTTACACATACATGGGGCACACCTGGAATATTGTTCTTGTAAGGCTCAATGGCTGTACCTGGAAAAGGTTTCAGGGGCGCTTTCGGGTGTTGCGACCAGTAACTGTAAAATGAATCGCCCAGGTGTTTCACTTCCTGTATACGGGAAAGAAATCTTTCCAGGTCGGCAATGACATCCTGCTGGTATTTTTTCAGTTCCATAGGCTGGCTTAAAACTGTACGATGTCCCTCGGTATCTTTTTAAAACGGATAGCATACATTGTCAGGTACTCATGGGTAAGTGTACAATTGTCTGCGTAAATAATGTATTCTTCGGCTTTTGTACGAATGGTGGCCAGGAAATCATGGTCAAGCGTAGTTGCCCGGCCGGCTTCGTAGAAAAAGTAATAAGCTGTTTGGTTGTGCAGACCCAAAAAAGAGGGGTTGTCTTTGTTTTTTGGCGTGTGGGGTAAAGGCTGTCGGGTTTCCGTGAAGAAAATATACCGGCGCAGTTCTTTTACGGGAATCGCCTCATTCAGACTGCCCTCTGCCGTAAATATGGGCTCACCCAGTGTGTAATAATCAAAAGCGCCGCCGGTTCCTTCTTTGCTGGCATAACCGTTGATGACACGTTTTACCCTTTCTGCAGTAATGGTTTCAGCATAGGGTTCCATTTCTATCAATATAAATTTCCGGTTGCCGCCATCTTCTTTGTTCAGGTTCAGAACGGCATGGGCGGTGGTTCCGGAACCGGCAAAGGAATCAAGAATGATATCATTACCAGATGTAGAGGTAGATATAATTTCTTTTATTAAGTCTATCGACTTGGGTTGTGGAAAATCATTTTTATTTAATCCTGGGAATACTTCTCCGAAAGCAGATTGACCCTTTTCGGTATAAAATCGTGCATCTTGCCAGATAGTAAACAGTTTCTTTTTTACGTTGCTACCATCTGCGGCTGCGGCGTAACTTTTTCTGAATATTTTCCATCTGCCACTTTTTTTTAATGCCACAAGAAGAGTATTGTCTTTTATTGCAAGTTCTGTTCCCCATGTCCAACAACCTTCAAATCCGTCCGGCCAAATCGGTAACACTTCAATAGTATGTTCTGTATCTTTATTTAATGTTACTTTTCCGTTATTAGGGTTGACATAAAAGGGATAAAACAGGTTAGGCCTGTTTGTTTTTCCAAATTCTCTGTGGGTATTTCTTAATTCAAGTAGCCGGTATCTTCCGTCTGAATCAACGAGTTTGTATTCTTTTTCTACCAGATTGTCACTTTTAACTAGGCTGAAAGAGTCTTTCTCTTTTTTTGTCTTACTATATATGGTGATGTATTCATGATTGGTACTGAAATATTTGTCCTGGCTTCGACCTTTTGGATTGCAGAGTAGCGTTATTTGTGCGATAAAATTGGGTTCACCAAATATTTCATTCATTAAACACCTAAGGTGAGTAGTTTCGACTTCGTCCAATGAAATAAATATAGCCCCATCATCCGCCAAAAGCTTATGCAATAACTTTAAACGTGGGTACATCATGCAGAGCCATTTGTCATGTCTGCTAAGATCTTCCCCTTCTTTGCCCACGACTTCGTGCAGCCATTTTTTTAACCTGGGGTCATTCACATTATCATTATACACCCATCCTTCATTCCCGGTATTATACGGCGGATCTATATAAATGCACTTGATCTTTCCTTCATAAACCGGCAGTAAAGCTTTGAGCGCTTCCAGGTTATCGCCGTGTATGATCCTGTTACCGGTTTGGGTTTCGGTAGGCACCTGTTTCCCGTTGGCGAATCCATACCCATGTTCCAATACCCGAAAAGGAACGTCGAGGTGATGGTTGGTCACCTTATCTTTTCCTATCCAATGTAATGTGGGCATCTGTCTTCGCTGGTTTGGTAAGTACCGGAGCTGTCCTAAAACAGCAAAACTGTACTATAAAGACAGTAAATGTATTTAAAATATCTTAAACTATACTTTTGGGACAGTTCAAGATGAGGGTGTTGAAGAAATTTGATTTGTGAAAAAAACCATCGGAGAACGAATACGGAAGTTGCGGCAAAGCAAAGACTATACCCAGGATAATATGGCAGCTGAGCTGGAAATTACCGCGGGCGCTTATGCCAAAATTGAACGTGGTGAAACCGATCCCTCTGCTACCCGACTGCTCAGGATTGCCGAAATACTGGAAGTGGATGTAGCCAGTTTCTTTGCAGAGAATAATCCGGTACCTCAGCAGGTTGTGCAGGCTGGTCATCAGCCGCCCTATGGGTATGCTTCCAAAGAGGAACTGGCTCAGTTGACCCAACTGGTAAAAGAGCTGGGTCGCGACCTGGCAAAACTGAGAGAGCAGTTAATTACCATACAAAAAGCAGCTAAAAAGGGGAAATAATATGGCTGTATGTACAGGCCTGCTAACTGGTTTACGCGGATAGGCCCCCGGTTATAGCTCATCTCCCTAAGGGTAAGAACTTTTCTACGGGATTTTTCCCGTTTTTGGCCTGAAATCCGGTTTTCTGGCATCATAGTTGCAACCTATAAGCAGCGATACAGCTGTCTGTATTGTCTAAAGAATGGTCTCCCCCGCTATTTTTCAGAAATTTTATACATCCGTTATGCATATCCAGAATTTACAACCGGGGTTAGTGGAAGAGCGCAGTTATGTGACCGTTATGGCCGACAGGAACGGCCGGCTGGTATTGAAAGTGCTGGATATGGATGGACGTATTGCCAAGACCATGGTGGCCCAGATCAATGAAGGGCGTCAGCAACTGGAACTGAACATGGGGGACCTGAATAGCGGGCGGTATGTAATGAATGCTTTCAGCGGGGACATATTCATCAAGTCCATGCGCTTCGAAAAGCAATGAACAAGGGTTCAATTGGGGGTATCTATATGGGTCTCGCCGTATCACTGGCGGGACCTTCTTTTTGAGGTAGGTGTGTAACCATTCACAAAGAGTATCACTGGGTGCTATTTGCTTTTCTGCGCTTCTTTATACGATAATACCCGTTGTTTCGCATTCTCTCTCACATTCAGGTAAAAAAAGTTCAGGTCCGCTACATGGTAGTTCCGGGAGGTAAGGAATAGGTTCCCGAAGAAACGGGGCTTGCTTGTCCAAAGTACTCCCTGTACAGCTTTGGCATTAATGATCTTTGGGATCAGCCGGTTGAAGTTGAGCAATAGTCCACCTTTGTTCTCTTTCCTATCTGCAAGGGGTTTACCTGCATCCCAGGTAAGCGGATTGGTAACGGTAGAAACAAAGGTCTCTTTGGCGATATAGGGTGGTTTATATCCTTCACGCATGGTACGCCAGCTGATGGCGCAGCCGGTCTGCATGGGTGTGATGCAGGGTTGTATGGAAGAGAACCAGTCGGGCTCCAGCGGCATGCCTACAAGGTAAGCAGCGATCAGTTGTTTACCCAGTTCGGTACCATCAAACAATTCCTTTAACAGACGTTTGGCATGCTGTGTTCCCTGGCTATGCGATGCAATGATCAACGGGCGGCCATGATTGTAATGTGAGAGATAATACTGAAATGCAGTTCTCACATCCTGATACGCCAATTCAAATGCAGCCAAGGCCTGCAATGTGTCCTGGGCGTTTGCCGGGAAATAGGCATAGTAGTTGGCCTGCCGGTAACGGGGTGCGTAGATCCTGCCCGCTTCATTGAATACACTGGCCTGTAATAAGATACTGGTGTAATCGGTCTTGGCATTCAGTTCGGCATCATCGATCGGCGCATTCCAGCCGAGCGTTCTCTTCTTGTCTGTATAAGTGGTAGGATAGATGAAAAAGACATCGGCGCTGGTATCGGGTTGATATGACTGCCGTAAAGGAGCGGGTACACTATCGGAGGGGTCCCATTTGGAAGGCAAAGCGGCCCAATGATCCGGGTTACTGTAGTCGGGCACCTGGTTGGGATTGGTAAACGTATAATTGGATACGAAACGATGATACCCATTGCTGCATCCCGCAGCAAAAAACAGGAATACACAGACGATGAAAGGCCATTTCCGGATCATGACTTAAAGTTGATAAAAATTCTCCAGAAGTGCATATTATCTACACATTACCCGGTATGACACCTATTTTGTACTTTTCGCGCCGTATCCGATCTATTTTACTCACTAAACTATCTAACGAATTATGTCTATTCCTGTCGTTGACCTGGCGGATTTCCTGAGTGGAGATGCGGGTCGTAAAGCAGCATTTGTGCAATCACTGGGTAAGGCCTATGAAGAAGTGGGTTTTGTGGCAGTAAAGAATCATGGGGTGCCTGATGAACTGATCGCACAGCAATATGAATATGTACAGCAATTCTTTTCTCTTCCGTTAGAAAAGAAACTGGCCTATGAGATCCCCGGACTGGCAGGTCAGCGCGGTTATACCAGTTTTGGCCGCGAGCATGCCAAGGGCAGCGAAGCACCGGACCTGAAGGAATTTTTCCAGTATGGACAAACGGTGGAAGACAATGATCCCATCAGGTCTGAATACCCCGATAATGTGTCCGTGCCGGAAATAGCTGCGTTCAACCAGACCCTGTTCAATGCGTACCGCAATTTTGAAAAAAGCGGGAAAGCCTTGTTGCAGGCCATCGCTTTATACCTCGGACTGGATGAGAATTACTTCGACGCGCATATTCACAATGGTAACTCCATCCTGCGTTGTATACATTATCCACCCATCACCCAGGAGCCGAGATCTGCGATCCGAGCGGAACAGCATGAGGACATTAACCTGATCACCTTACTGGTGGGGGCTTCCGCTGATGGTTTGCAGATACTGACCAAACAGGGCGACTGGGTAGGCGTTACCTCACTGCCCGAGCAGATCGTGGTGAATGTGGGCGATATGCTGCAGCGGCTCACCAACAACAAACTGCGCAGTACCACGCACCGCGTGGTGAATCCACCAAGGGAGCTCTGGCATACCAGCCGTTTTTCCATGCCTTTCTTCCTGCATCCCAGGAGTGAGATGAGCCTTGCCTGTCTGGAAAGCTGTATCGACGCTGAACACCCCAAAGCCTACCCGGATGCAACAGCAGGGGAATACCTTGATGAGCGCCTGCGGGAAATCGGACTGAAGAAATAAATAGCTGTTCACTAACCGCGCCTTTGCACCTTTGCGAGCGAATATTTTCTCGTAAAGGTGCAAAGGCGCGGTGTTTTTGTCCGACAAAAGAGCATTTGTTTACCCCAAGCCTGAAATTTTAATTAAATTCCGCTCTCAACAAAGTACTCCTGATGGTCGTGATGCGCCATATTCCTTTTTTGCGGGCTGTGTTCTGGCACAGCATTACCGCAGTAGGAGGGCCACAGGGACATATGGGTATGATGTTGAAGACCTTTGTACAGCAAAGAAAAGATGTGACCGAAGCGGAACTGGTCGAGTATAATGGCTTTTGCCAGCTGTTGCCCGGAGCCTCTTCCACACAGACGCTGACACTCATCGGATACAAAAGAGGGGGGCTGCCCCTGGCCATACTGACTTTGCTCATCTGGATATTACCCGCCTGCGCATTGATGGGTGGCATTTCCTTCCTGCTGGATTATTTTGAGGACATGGGCCTGAAAGTTGGGGTGTTCAAATTTGTGCGACCCATGGCCATCGGTTTCATTGCCTATTCCACTTTCCGCATCTTCGGTGTGGCGGTTAACAACACCATCACCAAAGTGATCATGATCGTGGCTACCCTGGCCACTTTTATCGCATTCAAAACTCCCTGGATCTTCCCGGCACTGATCGTGGCGGCAGGTATTGCTACCAATTTCAGCGACAGGCGCATACCGCAGACAGAGATCCCGCATAAAAAGATAGGCTGGGGCAATATCCTCATCTTTTTTGCCCTGTTTGGTCTGGCGGGTTATTTTTCTGAAACGGCCAGCCGCCAGAACTGGGAATACCGCAAACCGATCAACCTGTTCGAGAACACTTACCGTTTCGGCAGCCTGGTATTTGGCGGTGGCGATGTGCTGATACCGCTGATGTATGAACAGTATGTGATTCGCCCAGAGACCAAAAGGATACAGACCACCAAAAGGGACGTACTGAAAATGAGCCGGGAAGACTTTTTGACCGGATCGGGTATGGTGCGGGCCATACCGGGGCCTGTGTTCTCCATTGGCGCTTTCACAGGCGGTATGGTACTGCGCGATCAGGGTACGCTGATGCAGTTACTGGGCTGTGTGATCGGTGCCATAGGCATCTTTTTACCCAGCGCCCTGCTGGTGCTGTTCTTTTTCCCCGTATGGCATAACCTGAAAAAATATGCAGTGATCTACCGGTCGCTGGAAGGGATCAATGCCGCTGTAGTGGGGATCATGGCAGGGGCCACCTGTTACCTCATCAAAGACACATTCCTCAGTTCACTGATCCAGGCGGAAGCCATCGGCATCTGGGACCTGATGATCGTGATCATTACATTCCTGCTGCTCAACAGCAACAAGATACCCGCCCCCCTTATTGTAGCGGGCTGCCTGGTACTGGGCTGGTTCATCTGATACGCCTCGGAAACCGTGCTTTTGCCCTCTTGCGGACGATTTTCCCCAAAGCAGCACAATACCAGGATCGGTAAACAACCTGTTACATAAAGGAATTTCGTATATTAGAGTATGGTCACACTAGCACTGTATAACCTGAAAGGCGGGGTTGGTAAAACCGCTGCCACGATCAACCTGGCGTATTTAGCTGCCAAAGAAGGCTATAAGACCCTGATCTGGGATATGGACCCGCAAGGTTCCTCCTCCTTTTATCTGGGAGCCGAAGCAACTACCAAGAACGAGTCGCGTAAGTTGCTGAACAGCGAAATGGAATTGCTGGATGCGGTGCAGGCTTCCGCATATGAGAACCTTGATATCATTCCCGCCGACCTGTCTGCCCGCCATGCGGATGTGCTGCTGAGCGAGATGAAACATTCGAAGAGAAAGATCTCTTCTTTGTTGTCGGGCTTGAAGAAGGACTATGATATCGTGATCCTGGACTGTCCGCCCGGGATTTCCATCCTGCACGATGCCGTTTTTGCCGGCGTTGATTGGATACTGATGCCCAATATCCCCACCACTTTATCGATCCGTTCTTATGAAACAGTGGCGACTTATTTCAAGGAGAATGAGCTGGACCTTGCTAAGCTGAAATGTTTCTTCAGCATGGTGGACCACCGTAAGAACCTGCATCATGAAGTGATGAATAGTTTTTACAAGGACAAAGTGTTCCTGAAAAGTTATATCCCCTATCTCAGCGATGTTGAGAAGATGGGTATCAATGAAGCCCCCCTGGAGACCTTTGCCGCCAGCAGTTATGCGGCACAGTGTTACCGCGACCTATGGAAAGAGATCAAGAAGAACTGTATCGAGTAGTTATTGAAACTACCTTTGTTTTTTACCAAACGTCTGCGTATGAACAGAGAACTGGATTCCTGGTATAGTCCTGCGTTGGGAAAAGACATGCCCATCGCCTCTTATGGACATTATGGATTTGCCTTGTTACTGATACCCACCGCTGCAGCAGATTACCTGGAATATGAAAGGTTTCAACTGATCGACGCACTGGCTCCGTTTATCGACGCGGGTAAACTTCGGGTATTCAGCATCGACAGCATGAATAAGGAAAGCTGGATGAATTATGAGATGGTACCCGAACACAAAGCCATCCGTCATAACCAGTTCAATGAGTATGTGTTCAATGAAGTGGTGCCTTTTATCCGGAATGCTACCAGCCAGGATACCATGATCTATACCTGCGGCGCATCTTTTGGCGCACTGCATGCCATGAACCTGTTCCTGAAAAGACCCGATATCATCAATGGCGTCATCAGCATGAGCGGTGTGTACAATCTTACGGAATACACCCGTGGCTTCTTTGATGAACAGGTATATTACAACAGCCCGGAACACTATCTACCCAACCTTACCGATAACTGGTACCTTGAAAAGATCAAAGCCAGCCATCACATACATATTTATACCGGCAGCGGCGCTTATGAAGATCCGGAGGCATCGCGGCGGTTTGCCGGGATCCTGTACACCAAAGGCATCTGGTACGATCTGGATGTGTGGGGGCCGGATATTACCCACGACTGGCCCACCTGGCGGACCATGTTGCCCTATATCATCGATACGAAATTCTGACGGCGCCAGTCGCACCAAAGGCTGCAGGCTGCCGGTTGTTCCTTGTAAAACTATTCTGTAAAAGCCGAGTTAATTCGCGATACATTTCTTGTACTATGCCGCTGCTGATTTAATATTACAGCCTAAATTGATGACTTGAGAAAAAGTTTACCCATTCTGCTGCTGGTATTGTTGGCTGGTATCTTTCACGAAACGCATGCCCAGGTAGTGACCATCAGCGGAACGGTATATGATATTTCTGCGAGGAGGCCACTGGAGGCCGTGGGAGTGCTGAGCACTTCTGGTCGTGGTACCATTACAGATTCGCTTGGTAAATACAGCATTACGGTACCCGCCAAAGATTCGATCTGGTTCTCGCTGATCGGTAAGACCACCATGAAATACCCGGTGGATACCATTTCCAATCTGGATAATTTCAATGTGATGATCCATATCCGCAGTTTTGAACTGCCGGAGGTAAAAGTGCGGAACAGCTATTACAAATTCGATTCTATCCAGAACCGGAAAGATTATGCCAAGATCTTTGATTTCAGAAAACCAGGTCTCCGGTTGAGCAATAGCCCAACGTATAATCCCGGCGGTCTGACCGTAGGTTTCGACCTGGATGAGATCATCAACATGTTCCGTGTAAAAAGGAACCGCAGCATCCTGAGCTTACAGAAACGTTTGCTGGACCAGGAACAGGAGAAATACGTGAACAACCGCTACAGCAAACAGTTCGTTAGAAAGATCACCAAACTGCAATCCCCAGAACTGGACACGTTCATGGCCCGTTATCGCCCCGATTACGAAGTGGTACAACTGCTGAATGACCTGGAACTGGGATATTATATCCAGCAGAGTTTTGAGCAGTACAAAGCATCGAAGAATGTACCCAGAGGATCGTTGCGGCGGAGAGAAGAGTAGGGGATATTGAATATTGAATATTGAACAAGGAATGTTGAATGATGAATTGGTGGGGGTTATAGGGTTTTTCTTTCTATGGTTGCTGCTGATTTTTTTCCTAATAACTGTATCATGGGGAGCAGGGCGCCGAAACGGGGGTCGCTGCTGTGTCCCTGCTTCCAGCGGTGGTAGATCTGTTGTGCGATCACCGCATTCTTGAACAGGCCGAATGCATAGTAAAAAGATATGTTCGAGAGGTCCCTGCCGGTTGTGGCAGCGTAGCGGTCGATCACCTGCCTGCGGGTATAATTACCAGGAAGCCAGGTGAGGTTATAGTGCTTGAACACTTCTTCTTCGCCCGCTTCGAACCAATAGGCCAGACTGGCACCGAGATCCATCAGGGGGTCTCCTACTGTAGACATTTCCCAATCCAATACACCCGTGATTCGGGTGAGATCGTCCGGATCCAGTAACAGGTTGTCATATTTATAATCGTTGTGCAAAAATGCCGGTGCCTGCGCAGGTGGCAGGTGTTGCTGTAGCCATTGGGCCACGACATCCATGGAATCGATCTTGTCGGTTTCAGCGGCATAGTACCGTTTCACCCATCCTTCTACCTGTCGTTGTACGTATCCTTCCGGTTTGCCCAGTTGTACCAGGCCCGTTCTTTCTATATCCAATGCATGTAATGCTGCCAGGTTATCGACCAGTGCACCGGATAATTGCTGGAAGGTCGCTGCGGGTATCTGCATCTTAGGAGCGTTCTGTGCCCGTAAGATGATGCCTTCCAGTTTCTCCATGATGTAAAAAGGGGCACCGATAATATCTGCCGATTCACAATACAGCACCGGGGTAGGTACTTTTGCATAATGTGGTTTCAGTAAATGCAGTACGTGGAACTCACGACCCATATCATGTGCCGATTTGATATTGGCGCCATGGGGTGGCATACGCAGCACATATTCTTTACCGTTTGTCTGCAGCAGGTACGTAAGGTTGGAGTAGCCACCTGTAAAGCGGGTGATGGTATTCACTGCGGCAATGGGATCTCCCTGTTCCTGCAGATAACGGTTCAGGGCGGTCAGGCTACTTTGTTCATCCTGCATTTGGTCTGCTTTTAAGTGTTCAGCGTTTTTTCTTGATATCGAGTCCGTACTGCTTCAGGATATTCATGGCCATGCTTTGTTTGTGTACTTCATCGGCACCATCCCAGATGCGGGCTCCGCGTTCATGCTGGTACAGGTTGGCCAGCAGGGTTTCATCGGTGAGTCCCATGCCGCCATGCACCTGTATGGACCTGTCCAGCACTTTCAACACCATATTGGCCACATAGAATTTGATGCCCGAGACCTGGTCGCGAACGGCTTTGGCACCTACCTGGTCAATATTGTATGCGGTGCGTAACACTAGTAAACGAGCCGCATCGATCTCTACGCGACTTTCTGCAATGAATCCCTGGATGAATTGTTTTTCGCCCAGCATTACTCCTTCTTCCATCTCACGGCTGGCTGCGCGACGGCACATCAGGTCGAAAGCTTTTTCTGCAATGCCGATCCAGCGCATGCAGTGATGGATGCGGCCCGAACCCAGGCGCTCCTGCGCCAGCCGGAAGCCCATACCTTCCTGGCCGATCAGGTTGGTCACGGGAACACGGCAGTTCACATAATTGATCTCCGCATGACTGGCCCAGCCTTCTCCTGTTTCACCAAAAATGGGGATATTACGCACCAGTTGAAAACCGGGTGTATCGGTAGGGACAATGATCATGCTGGCACGTTCGTGGGGTTTGGCCTCTGGGTTGGTAACGGCCATCACCACGGCAAAAGCGGCACCGTCGGCGGAAGAAGTGAACCATTTGTGTCCATTGATCACATACGCATCACCGTCGCGAACAGCGGTAGTGGCAAGCCTCGTGGGATTTGAGCCTGCAAACTCGGGTTCTGTCATAGAAAAACAACTGCGGATCTTTCCCTCCAGCAAAGGGTGCAGGAACTGCTGTTTGATCTCATCAGAAGCGAACCTGCTGATGAGTTCTGTATTGCCGATATCGGGCGCCTGGCAGTTGAATGTGTACTGCCCGTAGTGTGGCGCCAGCGAAAGCACTTCACTTATCTGGCCAAACTCGCAAAGCGTCAGGCCCTGCCCGCCTTCTTCTTTGGGCAGGTGCAGGTTCCATAGTCCCAGTGCCTTTACTTTTTCGCGTTTCTCCGCAAGGATCTTTTCGGTTTGTTTGAAAGGGCGTGTACTGTGGTCCTTTTCCAGGGGCACCAGTTCTTCTTCAACAAAGGCCCTCACTTTGGGAAGCAGTTGTTGTAATCGTTCGGTAGCAAATACAGATTCCATAAAAAATGCGTTAGCCGTAAACGGCAGTGTTTTGTTAAATGGTAACTCCGCCATCTGCAGTAAACAGCGTACCTGTGCAGTAGCCTGAGGCGTTGGATGCGAGGAAGAGCGCAAGCCCTGCAATTTCCTCCACGGTTCCCATACGTGCAATGGGCAATTGCTTTACAAAATGGTTCAGCCATTTCTCATTCTGCCAGAGGGCTTCGGAGAACTTGGTCTTGATCAGTCCGGGACAGATGGCATTTACGCGAATGCCGTCTGCCCCCCATTCTCTGGCCGTTACTTTGGTCAGCATATTCAACGCTGCTTTGGAAACGGAATACATCCCCAGCCCGGGATCGGGTGTGAGCCCGGCAATGGAGCTGATATTGATGACACTGCCACCGCCCCTTTGTTTCATGATGGGATGGACCAGTTTACCCAGTTCAAAAGGGGCTTTCACATTCACGTTCATGATCTTGTCGAAAGCCCATTCTTCACAGTCCACAACAGGTCCGTACACCGGATTGGTGGCGGCATTGTTCACCAGTATATCGATACCGCCGTATAACGATAGGGTTTTTTCAACCAGTTCCTTACAGGCCGGCAACTCGCCCGCATTGGCGGCAATACCTGTGCAGTTGCCTCCTGCTGCAATGATGGAGGCGGAAACTTTGTCGAGCTCTTCCTGTTTTCTTGAATTGATGACCACGCGGGCACCATTGGCTGCATAGATCCGCGCAATGGCTTCTCCAATACCCTTGCTGGCACCAGTAATGAGGGCAACTTTTCCTTCGAGACTGAATAGCTGGTTGGCTGTCATACGGTATGATTTTTTGTGCGGCTTCCGCAACCTGTCCATTGATTATTTCCTGCGCAGGGCTTTGTTCATGGCCGCCAGGAACTGTTCTTTTACTTTTTTCCGGAATCGGGTAGGTGCCAGACGTTTGAAAAGCCACATTTGCCGGGCCGCTTTTGGGAGTATGATGTAGAGTTCCTTATTGCCTGCCCTTGTCAGGATCTCCTGCGCTACCGTATCGGCTTCGAGGCCTGATCTTTCGATGAACATCTGTGTGGCTTTCTTCACGGTATCGCCGCCACGCGCATATTGTACTACATTGGTTCTAAAATAAGTGGGTTGGATACAGGACACCTGTATGTTATGATCCATCAGTTCTCCATACAAGGTTTCGCTGATGGCCACTACGGCGGCTTTGGTCATATTGTAGGCGCCCATGGTAGGTGCACAGCTGATGGCTGCGGCACTGGCGGTGTTCAGGATATGCCCAGACCGTTGTTTTTTCATGGCGGGTATAAAATAATGACAACCATATACCACGCCCATCTGGTTAATGCCCACCATCCACTCGTAGTTCTCCAGTCCGTATTCCTCAAAAGGGGAGCCATCCCCTACACCGGCATTGTTGAATAGCAGGTCAATACCTCCTGCTTCGGCCAGAAAGGCCGTGGCCACTTTGCCGTATTGGTCCTTGTCGGATACATCAAGCGGATATAGCCATGTTTTGGCGCCGAGGGCAGTGATCTCTTCCGCAACGATCTCCAGCTCTTTTACGTTGATATCGGCCATGCCGATGGTCCAGCCGTCTTTGGCTAGCTCGGCACAGAAAGCCCTGCCCAATCCGGAGGCGGCTCCGGTGATAAATGCCCTTTTGGAGGGATGTGTACGACTAAGCTGGTACATGGCGGGTAGATAAACGTCTACAAAAAGGACAGTTGGGTTCTGCTAATGAATTTACACCGCAAACCGATCATTTTTAAGATTCAGCCGAATTATTTTGGCAGCTTAACCATTCATCGATAAACTGCAGTCAGATATAAATAGTTTTTATCTTTAACGGCCCTTAAATTATACGACTTTGAAACATTTCTATATCCTGTCGCTCGGACTGTTCCTGGCATCTGCCTGTAAGAGTAAAAAAGAGAATGCCCCTAAGCAGAACAATGCCAACCAACCCGTAACGGTAGATGTGATCATTGCCACGCCGCAAACCGTATCGAACGCTGTTGAGGCCAACGGTACCGTGGTGGCCAACGAGTATGTAGAACTGCATCCCGAAGTAAGTGGCAGGCTTACTTACCTGAATGTTCCGGAAGGAGCGCGTATTCAACAGGGTACATTGATTGCGCGTGTGAATGATGCGGACCTGCAGGCGCAGCTGAACAAGACCAAAGTATTGCTGGAAATGGCCGTGAAAACGGAAGACCGTCTGCGGAAGCTGCTGGCCATCAACGGCGTTAACCAGGCCGATTATGATGTGGCCCTGAACGCTGTGAACAGTTATAAGGCAGATATGGCCTATACCCAGTCTCTCATCGATAAAACGGTGATCAAAGCGCCGTTCAGTGGTGTGGTGGGTCTGCGTCAGGTGAGTCCGGGAGCATATGTGTCTCCTGCCACCATCATCGCTACCATACAGCAGGTGGATAAGATCAAGATCGACTTTACCCTTCCGGAGGAATACGGCAAAATGATCCGCAAGGGCAATGTGGTAGATGTACAGATCGACGCTACCAATAAAACCATCCGGAAAGCAGTGGTTTCGGCCATTGAACCACAGGTGAATCAGGCAACCCGTAACCTGAAAGTACGGGCACTGCTGCAGGGCAGCGACGTGAACCCGGGTGCCTATGTAAAAGTATTCCTGTCGGCCAGCCGCGATAAGAAAACCATCCTGATCCCGTCAAATGCCATCATCCCCGACGATAAGAACAAACAGGTGGTACTCGTGAAGAACGGGAAAGCCTCTTTTGCAACAGTTGAAACCGGCAGCAGGCAGGCATACACGGTGGAAGTGCTGAAAGGTCTTGAACCGGGCGATTCAGTTGTTGTGACCGGGTTGTTGTTCGCAAGACCCAAATCAACGCTGAAAGTGAAGAGTGTGAAGAAACTGGAACAGTTGTCGAACTAAAGCAATCCCGTTCCGGTATCCTGATTTTTTTTGATTTCCAAAACAGAACAGCCCCACAGCTATGAATATTTCTGAACTATCGTTGAAGCGGCCGGTATTGGCCACCGTAATGAACCTGCTGATCATCCTGTTTGGATTGGTGGGTTTCAGTTTTCTGGCTGTGCGTGATTACCCTGCCATTGATCCGCCCATTATTTCCATCAGCACCAGTTATGTAGGTGCCAATGCAGATATCATTGAAAGCCAGATCACCGAACCATTGGAGAAACAGGTGAATGGTATTCCCGGCATCCGTTCCATTTCATCATCCAGTTCACTGGGTAGCAGCAACATCACAGTTGAGTTCAATCTGGGGGTTGACCTGGAAGCCGCTGCCAGTGATGTGCGCGATAAGGTAGGACAGGCCCAGAGAAGCCTGCCTCAGGATATCGATGCGCCGCCGATCGTTTCCAAAGCGGATGCGAGTGGTGATTTTATCCTGGTACTGGCGGTGCAAAGCCGTACCAAGAGCCTGATGGAACTGAGCGATTATGCGGAGAACGTATTACAGCAACAACTGCAGACCATCAAGGATGTGAGTGCGGTGAACATCTTCGGACAGAAACGGTATGCCATGCGCATCTGGCTGAACCCTGACAGGATGCGCGCCCATAATGTAGCATTCACAGATATCAGGACAGCGATCAATACAGAAAATATTGAATTGCCTCCGGGTAAGATCTATGGTAATACCACGGAACTCATCATCCGCCCGCTGGGGAGATTGCGTAACGAACAACAGTTCCGCGACCTGATCATTCGTGAAGATGCCAGCGGTATCGTTCGACTGGGTGATGTGGCCAAAGTGGAACTGGGTCCGGAGCAGCTGGAGCAATCCTGGAAACTGAATGGCGTGAATGCCGTGGGTCTGGCCATTGTGCCGCAACCCGGCGCCAATAACGTACAGATAGCCGACGAGTTCAACAAACGACTGGAGCAGATCAAAAAAGCCAATAAGTCGGATATTGAAATGACGGTAATACTGGATAACACCATCAATATTCGTAAGTCGCTGGAGGAAGTAAAAGAGACCATGATCATCTCGTTCAGTCTGGTGGTACTGGTGATCTTTCTGTTCTTCCGCAACTGGCTCATTGCGCTGCGTCCGCTGATCGATATTCCTATCTCGCTGGTGGCCACTTTCTTCATCATGTACATTGCCGGCTTCTCTATCAATATCCTTACCCTGTTGGGTATCGTACTGGCAACCGGTCTGGTGGTGGATGATGGAATTGTGGTAACAGAAAATATTTTCCGGAAACTGGAAGAGGGTCTGCCGATCCGCAAAGCGGCGCTGGAAGGTAGTAAGGAGATCTTTTTTGCGGTCATCTCTACCTCCATCACCCTGGCGGTGGTATTCCTGCCGGTGATTTTCCTGGAAGGTTTTGTGGGCAGGCTGTTCCGCGAATTCGGCGTTACCCTGGCCGTTGCGGTACTGATCTCGGCATTCGTATCACTCACCATCACTCCGGTACTGAACGTATATCTCAGTTCTGAAAAGGCCCACGAAGGCTGGTTCTATAAAAAGACAGAACCTTTCTTTACCGGTATGGAGGAAGGATATAAGCGTTTGCTTACCGCTTTCATGAATGTGCGTTGGATGGCCTGGGTGATCGTATTGGTCTGTATGGGCATCATTGTTGGGGTAATGAGTACGTTACAGAGTGAGATCGCACCGCTGGAAGACAGGAGTAGCATTCGTTTTACGGTAACCGCACCTGAGGGAACCAGTTATAATGCCATGCAGAGGATCTCGGACAATATCTCCAATTTCCTGATCGATTCGGTGCCTGAGAATGATTTTGTGCAGGCACGTACCCCCGGCGGATTTGGTCCGGGTGGAGCTGCCAATTCAGCATCGCCAAGGGTGGCACTGGTGCCTCCCGATCAGCGTAAGCGAAGCCAGAATGAGATAGCCAATGACCTGCAGAAAAAACTGGGAAGATTCAATGAAGTGAGGGTGTTCGCCATACAGGAACAGACCATTGCGGTGGGTTTTGCTTCCAGGGGTTCACTGCCGGTGCAGTTCATCCTGCAGAACCAGGACCTGGCCAAATTGAAAGCGGTCATTCCCAAGTTCCTCGAGGAGGCCCGAAAGGATAAGACCTTTGCCAATGTGGATGTGAACATCAAGTTCAACAAACCGGAAGTACAGCTGACCATCGACAGGATGAAGGCCAAGGACCTGGGACTGTCCACAGCAGATGTGGTGGCTACCATGCAGTCTGCCTTCAGTGGCGGCCGGATGGCCTATTTCATCATGAACGGGTTCCAGTATTCTGTTGTGGCGCAGGTAGAACGCGATAACAGGAGCACTCCGAATGATATCAGTAACCTCTATGTGCGAAATAACCGTGGCGATTATATTCCGCTGGATGCGGTTGTGAAGATGGAAGAAAGCAGTAATCCCGCTACCCTGTATCACTTTAATCGCTATAAGGCAGCCACTATTTCTGCATCGCTGGCCGAAGGCAAGACCATCGGCGATGGTATCAAAGCCATGAATGCGATCGGCAATAAACTGCTGGACGAATCTTTCCAGACATCGCTCAACGGTCCTTCCAGGGATTATTCGGAAAGCTCTTCCAATATCGTATTCGCCTTTATCCTGGCATTATTACTGATCTACCTGGTACTGGCCGCACAGTTCGAGAGTTTCCTGGATCCATTGATCATCATGATCACCGTACCGTTGGCTTTGGCCGGTGCCTTGTTAAGCCTGTACCTGTTCGACCAGACGCTGAATATCTTCTCCGAGATCGGTATGATCATGCTGATCGGGTTGGTGACGAAAAACGGTATCCTGATCGTGGAGTTCGCCAACCAGAAACGGAACTTTGGTATGCCCAAGCGCCAGGCTGTGATAGAAGCGGCCACGCAGAGGCTGAGACCGATCCTGATGACCAGCCTGGCCACATCGCTGGGGGCCCTGCCCATTGCCCTGAGCCTGGGTGCCGCTGCCACCAGCCGTATGCCATTGGGTATCGTAGTAGTGGGTGGTATCCTGTTCTCACTGGTACTTACCCTGCTGGTGATCCCTGCCGTGTATAGCTTTATTTCAGGTAAACACAAGGCAAAACATATTCATCTATCAGACTAAGCAACAAACGATCCTTTGCAAAGCCAATATTCCGGCGATGGAATATTGGCTTTTTTATTGGCAGGCATGCGCCTGATTTTTATCATACCAACTCCCCGGTAAGCATAGTACCTTTGTTTTCTTAATCGATGATTATGAGCCAGACCATTGCCGATATCCGGAGAGATTATATGATGCATGCCCTGAACGAGGCAGACATGGCCGAAGACCCCATGGAGCAATTTGCCCGCTGGTGGGATGATGCCATCAAAAGTGAGATAGACGAGGTGAATGCCATGACGCTGGCCACGGCCACGCTGGGGGGACTGCCATCGGCAAGGGTGGTGCTATTGAAAGGCTTTGATGAGCGGGGTTTTATCTTCTTCACCAATTACCACAGCCATAAAGGAAGGGAACTGGAGCAGAACCCGCGCGCATCACTGATCTTTTTCTGGAAAGAACTGGAGCGCCAGGTACGCATTGAGGGCATCGTGGAAAAAGTTCCAGAAAAAGAAAGCGATGATTATTTCCAGTCGCGTCCGGCCGGCAGCCGTATCGGTGCCTGGGCCTCACCCCAAAGCAGCGTGATCGATAACCGTGAAGTGATCGAGAACAATGTGAAGGAACTAGAGAAAAAATTCAGCGATGGTCATATACCCCGACCGGAACACTGGGGAGGTTATGTGGTCAAACCCACCAATATCGAATTCTGGCAGGGCCGTAGCAGTCGTCTGCACGATCGCATCAGGTATGTACACCAGCTCGGCAGTAAATGGCATATGCAAAGACTGGCTCCATAAGAACTGGAATCATCTTACTGGTTGCCAGAATGCTTTATTGGTTTTCTTTCACCTGGTATTGAGCCAGTAACCGGCAATCGGGATCTGCTTCCACTTTTACGGGTTTACCGTTTACCGAAATACTTACGATCGTGGTCTTCTGACCGATCGTGATTGTTTGGATTCCTTTCTTGCCCGCCGCATCCGTTACCGCAATATCGAGGGGCATTGAAAATAGGGTCGCGGTCTTCTGTGTTACAACAAGCCGAACTTCTTTGCTTTCCGCAACATAGTTCCAACTGATATCGAGATCGGGATTCTCGGCTGTATACAGCCATTGCCTGAAGAAAGTGCCCAGGGCTTTTCCTGAAACCGTTTCTGCCACTTTCTGGAGATCTTCGGTCGATGCATTCCTGTTCTGATAGGTTTGATAATAGGTCCGCATGATCTTCCAGAAAATAGCATCGCCCAACTGGTTGCGGAGCATCAATAATATCCATCCCCCTTTCTGGTAAGAATGTGCGTTCAGCATGGTCATGGGTTTTGTTCTTCCTATACTGTCGACGACCGGAGTTTTTTTGATCCTGGTAAATGCCAGTACGGTCTCCCTGTCTTTTTGTAAACGGCTGGTCAGGGTATCTTTTCCATGTCGGTACTCCATGTACAGGTGGGTCATGGCGGTGGCAAAACCCTCGCTTAACCAGAGATGTGGCCAGTCGGTTTCTGTGGCATGGTTACCGAACCACTGGTGTGCTATCTCGTGTGTCAGCAGTTCTTCCATCTGGCGTTTGCCGGTGATGCTGGTCTCGGTATAAAATATGGCTCCGGCATTTTCCATGCCGCCGAAAATGGTCTTCGATTGTACATTGGCCAGTTTGTGATAGGGATAGGCTCCCAGTTTTTCCATAAAAAAAGGCAGGATCTCAGTGGCTTGCGCATAATCGTAGAAACCGGCTTGCTTATTTTCAGGGAACACCCAGCTGGCAATTGGGACACCATTCACTTCGCCCGCCTGTTCCACAGCAAAATCAGCAATGCCAACGGCCATCACTTTCACTGGTAGTGGAACCGTTTCGGTCCAATGGGTACGGCGTTTTTTTTCAGGTAGTAGGATCTCTTTTGTCTTTACACCGTTGGAAACTACTTTATAATGATCCGGTGCAGTGATCACAAATGTTACAGAGGCCTTATCGGAGAGATGATCCTTACAGGGGATCCAGTGATGTGCCCGGTTGGGCCAGTTATCGCTGAAAAAGGTCCGGCGCCCGAATTGGTTACGGCCAATGATAAGTCCGTCTGCCGGAATGCCTTTATAGTGAATGGCGAATCTGTGTAAGGAGCCGGCTTCACCGGCAGTAGCAAGCTGAATGATCAAGCGGTCAAGCTTATGTGTGAAAGCAAGTTTTTTGCCATCTTCCAACACCGATGTCACCAGCATGCCCCTGCCGGTATCATTGATATTGGACAGGTCCAAGGATACCGTAGCCAGTTTTTCGGTAAACCGTACCGTGATCAAGGCGGTGCCTGTAAGACTGTCGTTCCTGTCCGAAACTTCCAGTTGAAATGTATAATGCTGCACATCGATGGCGGGGTTGTACAGGTTTTGTTGCTGTGCGGCCAGCGACTGGCAAAAAAGAATACCCAGGATGGGGAAGAATTTTTTCAGCATGGCTTTGGTTTCTGGTATTAAATGTAAAACTTGTACCGTTATTTCAGGAACCTCCGGGCAGGATTGTGATCTACTGCAGGGAACGGGACAAGAGCGCAAGTTTCGGGTTTGAGGAGAGGAGGTTGCCGGATAGTTTTACAGTATAAACGAAAGATATGGATACCCAGCAACAGCTCAACTTTAACAGGATCGCGGAAGCCATCGACTATATCCGGCTCAATTTCCGTTCGCAGCCCGACCTGGATGAAGTAGCAGCTAAAGTGCATCTAAGCCCCTTCCATTTTCAACGGTTGTTCAAGGAATGGGCCGGGGTGAGCCCGAAAAAATTCCTGCAGTACACCAGCGTGGCTTATGCCAAAGAGATCCTCAGGAAACAGGAAGCTACTTTGTTCGATGCTGCCTATGATACCGGTTTATCCGGTACCGGCCGGCTGCACGACCTGTTCGTAACCATCGAAGGCATGACGCCAGGTGAATACAAGAACGGAGGGGAGAACCTTTCCATCAATTACAGTTACGCAGAAACTCCATTCGGAAATATCATCGTGGCTTCCACGCAAAGAGGGATCTGTTATATGGCTTTTGCAGAGGAGGAAGCGGTTGCCTTTGCGGCCATGCAGTCGCATTTTCCCAGGGCAGGTTTCAGGCAAATGACAGATATCATTCAACAGAATGCCTTGTACATATTCACCCAGGATTGGAAAAAACTAAATCAGATCAAACTGCACCTGAAAGGCACCGACTTCCAGTTAAAGGTCTGGGAAACCTTATTGAAGATCCCCGAAGGTCAGCTGGCCACTTACGGAACTGTTGCAGAAAAGATACAGAAGCCCAATGCCTCCCGTGCAGTAGGTACGGCTATCGGTAGTAATCCAGTTGCGTTTCTCATCCCCTGTCACCGCGTGATACAGTCGAACGGTACCTTGGGCGGTTATATGTGGGACCCCCGGCGTAAGGCAGCCATGATCGGCTGGGAAGCTGCCCGGGTCAATCACGATCGAGCTGGTTTGCCCGACCCTCTGTAAAGAAAGCAAGTATCGGGTTGCAGGCAGGTATCGGGTGCTGCAGTTTTGCAGCATAAACCAATCGATATGAAAACATTCATCTTAGTTCATGGTTCATGGCATAGTGCCTGGAACTGGCACCGGGTAAGTCCTATCCTGGAAAAAAGAGGGCACCGGGTAATTGCGATGGACCTGCCAGGTATGGGCAGGGACAAAACACCGATACAGGAAGTGACACTGCAAACGGGTGTAGAGAAGATCTGTAACCTGATCGACAGTATTGATACAGAGATCATCCTGGTAGGACACAGTAAGAACGGCATCATGATCTCGCAGGCGGCAGAGTACCGGCCACACAGGATCAGAAAGCTGATCTACCTGGCAGCTTACCTGATACCTGACGGAAAGACCCAGCGTGAATATTCCCTGCAGGATACGGAAGGTGTGCTGAAACCGTACGTTACACTACATGAGGCAACCAGTTCATCCACATTGCAGCCTGCAATATATCAGGAAGGCCTGTATCATGATTGCGACGAAAATATTACAGAGCTGGCCAAACTACTCTTAAGCCACGAACCTGTGATATCCGGCGTAACACCGCTGCAGTTAACCGATGAGCATTTTGGAAGTGTACCCCGGTATTATATCGAGTGCACGGAGGATAGGGCCGTTACGCCTTTCATTCAGCGTAAAATGTATACGGAAACGCCCTGTAAAAAAGTGTACAGTATGGCAACCAGTCATTCACCCTTTTTCAGCAGGCCGGAGGAACTGTCGGATATTCTTTGTGAGATCGCCGATGACTGAGATGTGCGATGAAGCTGATCAATAAAGTTCCAGCCGCCAGCTGAAGCCTGTTTCTGTTTCTCCTGATCGGATGAAACCGTTTTTCTGGAGGATGGTATAAGAAGCGATATTGGTTTTGTCCGTACCCGCCACGATGGCTTTTACAGAAGGTTGTTGTTTGGCCCATTGTATGATACCTCCAACGGCTTCCGTCATATAACCCTTGCCCTGCTCGGCCGCGTAAGTGCCGTAACCGATCTCGATCTCGCCATTTTCATTGGGTTCATCAACAATACAGAGATCAGCGACCATCCGATTGGCCGAACGAAGTATGATGGTCCAGAGCGTGCTGAACAGGTAATTCTTTTCCGGGTTGGCCGTATTCGGAAGGAAAACCTGTTCGATCGCTTCTTTCAGTTCAGGAGCGATCACCAGGTCTATGTGCGCCAGCTGCAGGTCATCCTCCAGTGAATGATCGGCAAGCAGGTATTTCTGCAACCGATCATGGGTCAGTGGGATCAGGCGGAGTCTTTCGGTCTGGATCATGGACATACAATGTGTTAATCAAATATAAGGTTGTTTAGGAAAGGGTTTGCTGAGATAGCAACGAAGAAAAAGAGATAAGAAGAGGACAGTCTTCTTTCACTTCTTTTCTCCGTTGTTCTCTTAGCAAAAAACCGCAGCTGAAAGGCTGCGGTTCCTATACAATAACTATGTTGATACTGTTTATTTTTTCCGTGACATCGCCTTTTCGGCAGCAGCTACGATAAATGGAGTGTCCAGTCCGTACTTGGTCAGTAGTTCGTTGGGTTTACCACTTTCGCCGAAAGTGTCGTTGGTGCCGATGTATTCGATGGGCACCGGAATGTGTCGGGCTGCAACCTGTGCCACTGCATCGCCCATACCGCCGATCACATTGTGCTCTTCCACAGTTACAGCGCACTTGGTCTTGGAGAGTGATGCAATGATCGCAGCCTCATCCAGTGGTTTGATGGTGTGCAGGTTGATCAGTTCTACGCTGATTCCTTTGTCTTCCAGGATCCTTCCTGCTTCAATGGCTTTCCATACCATATGACCGCAGGCAAAAATGCTGACATCGGACCCTTCGCTCAGCTGTTGTGCCTTTCCGATCACGAAATCACTTCCGTCCTCTTTGGTAAAGTTGGGCCATTTGGGGCGTCCGAAACGGAGGTATACGGGGCCGTGGTGTGCTGCAATGGCTTTGGTGGCCGCTTTGGTCTGGTTAAAATCGCAGGGAACGATCACTGTCATTCCCGGCAACATTTTCATCAGGCCGATATCTTCCAGTATCTGGTGGGTAGCGCCATCTTCGCCCAGTGTTAGACCGGCATGAGAGGCACAGATCTTCACATTCTTATCGCTGTATGCCACACTCTGGCGTATCTGGTCGTATACACGGCCGGTACTGAAGTTGGCGAAAGTAGTGGTATAAGGGATCTTTCCGCCGATGGTCATACCGGCTGCAATACCGATCATATTGGCTTCGGCGATACCTACCTGTACAAAACGGTTAGGGAAATCTTTGATAAAAGGACCGAGTTTCAAAGAACCGGCAAGGTCGGCAGTGAGTACCACTACGTTCTCATTCTCTTTTCCGATCTCATACATACCCTCACCAAATCCGCCACGGGTCTCTTTTTCGTTCAGTACCTGGATGTCTTTCAGTTTCATACAGTGATTTTATTGATGGTGCAAAGTAAAGGAAAAGTAGGGAGGAATGTGTCAATGAGAGAATGAGAGAATGAGAGAATGAGTGGATGAGTGGATGAGTGAATGGGAAATGGGCAATCGCGATGGGGATTCACCATTCACAATTGCCCATTCACAAAAAACGTCCTATCCTTCGAATGTGCTGTAGAAATAGGGAGTTTTGGCTTCGAATTCGGCGCTGCAGGTATCTACCATCTTGTATACGCGGGTGATGCCGAGCGATTTCCTTTTTTTGTATACCTGTTCATCGCTGCAATCGCCATGCAGGATCCGGGCTATCTGGGCATCGCCAAAGCCGTTTTTCTTGGCTTCTTTGAGCAGTTCTTCCGGAATGGTGTCGATGGTGTATTGGGCGATCTCTTTTTCGATATTACAGAGTTTCTGTATCTGATACAGGAACCAGCGGTCGATGCGGGTGGCCTGTGCAATGGATTTGATGGTGGAACCCTGCATCAGCGCGTCCTTGATGCGGAAGATGCGGTCCCATTTCGGGGTCTTGATATATTCTACCAGTTCCTCGCTTTTCATCAGGCTTTTTCCGTAGTAGCCCAGGCCAATGGCTTCGTTCTCCAGGCTCTGGCAGGCTTTCTGGATGGCTTCGGTGAAACTTCTGCCGATGGCCATTACCTCACCCACACTCTTCATCTGTAAACCAAGTGTATCGTTGGCACCTTTGAATTTGTCGAAGTTCCAGCGGGGTACTTTTACGATCACATAGTCCAGCGCCGGCTCAAAATAGGCCGATGTGGTTTTGGTGATCTGGTTCTTCAGCTCATCCAGTGAATAACCGATGGCCAGTTTGGCCGCTATCTTGGCAATGGGATAACCGGTCGCTTTGGAAGCCAGGGCAGAAGAGCGACTTACACGGGGGTTGATCTCTACTGCTATCAGTTCTTCTGTTTCAGGGTTCTGGGCAAACTGTACGTTACAGCCACCGGCAAAATTACCCAGTGAACGCATCATCAGGATGGCTTTGTTGCGCATGTCCTGGAACGAGGTATCACTCAGAGTCATGGCCGGGGCCACGGTAATGGAGTCTCCGGTATGCACGCCCATCGGGTCAAGGTTCTCTACGGTACAGATGATCACCACATTGTCATTTTGATCACGCAAGAGCTCCAGTTCATATTCTTTCCATCCCAGAACCGCTTTCTCCACCAGTACTTCGTGTATGGGGGAGGCTTTCAGACCTCTTTCGAGGGCGGCGTCCAGGTCGTCTTTGCTATGTACAAAACCACCACCGGTTCCTCCCAGTGTAAAGGAAGGGCGGATCACCAGCGGGAAACCGATCTCTTGTGCAAACTCCTTGCCTTCCAGAAAGCTGTTGGCCACCTTACTGGGGGCTACCGCTACACCGATCTTCACCATCAGCTGCCTGAATTTCTCGCGATCTTCTGCCGTATCAATGGCGGCAACGTCAACCCCGATCAGTCGGCAATTGTATTTTTCCCAGATACCCAGTTCTTCTGCCTCTTTACAGAGGTTCAGGGCTGTCTGTCCGCCCATGGTGGGCAGAACGGCGTCGATCTGGTTCTCTTCCAGTATCTGTTCAATACTTTCTACGGTCAGGGGCAACAGGTATACCTTATCGGCCATCATGGGGTCGGTCATGATGGTGGCCGGATTACTGTTGATCAGGATCACTTTGATACCCTCTTCGCGCAGACTGCGGGCAGCCTGGGAACCGGAATAGTCGAACTCACAGGCCTGGCCGATGATAATGGGGCCGGAACCGATGATCAGAACGGATTTGATGGAGTTGTCTTTGGGCATGGTTGCAAAAAAATAAATTGTGCAAATGTAAGGCCGCAAGGGCAAAGACCGTGTTATTTTTTGCCCCGTAGCGGACAAATGGGAACAAAACAGGCCAAATAGCGTTATTATTACAAATTGATTACGTAAAATAATAATATGGCAGTACTAAAAGAAGGCAGCAAAGCACCCGCATTCAAGGCATTGGACCAGAACGGGAATGCTATTTCGCTGGCCGATTTCAAGGGAAAGAAGCTGGTCCTGTATTTCTATCCGAAAGACGATACCCCCACTTGTACCATACAGGCCTGCAACCTGCGTGATAACTATGCCCTGCTGAAGAAAAAGGGTTACCAGGTGGTTGGCGTAAGCGTGGACGATGTGAAAAGCCACAAGAAATTCGAGCAGAAACATGAACTGCCCTTTCCGCTGGTATCAGACGAGGATAAGAAGATCGTGGATAAATACAATTTGTGGGGCGAAAAGAAATTCATGGGTCGCACTTATATGGGTACCACCCGTACCACATTCCTGATAGATGAGGAAGGTAAGATCGTCAAGATCATCGATAAACCCGATAGCAAGAACCATACAGAGGAGATCCTGGAAGCCTGGAAAGCGGCCGGAAAATAATACCTGTTCTGCTGATGATATAAAAAAAGAAGCTGTCCTTTTGAGACAGCTTCTTTTTTATGGTATAACGGTCTTCTATTTTTTGGTCTCCAGTAATTTGAAGAACTGGTCCAGTTGCGGCAGGATCACGATACGTGTTCTGCGGTTCACGGAACGGCCTTCTGGTGTGGTATTGGTAGCCAGAGGCAGGTACTGGCTGCGTCCGGCGGCTGTCATGCGTTTAGGATCCAGACCATACGTGTTCTGTAATACACGAACTACGGTGGTAGCGCGTTTTACGCTCAGGTCCCAGTTATCCTGGATACCAGGAATGCTGATCGGCAGGGAATCGGTATGGCCTTCCACCATGAATTCGATCTCAGGCTGGTTGTTCAGCACTTTGGCCACTTTACCCAGCACTTCTTTGGCACGGTCGGTGATCTCGTAGCTACCGCTCTTGAACAGCAGTTTGTCGGAGATGTCTACATATACCACGCCTTTGTCCACTTTGATGTTGATGTCTTTGTCATCCAGGTTGCCGATGGCGCCTTTCAGGTTCATCACCAGAGCCATGTTCAGCGAATCCTTGCGGGCGATAGAACCCTGCAGGTCGCGGATATATAGGTCTTTGGCACCGATATTCTCCAGTGATTTTTTGATGCTTTCCGCTTGTGCACCAGTAACCACAGACAGGTCTTTCAGCTGGTTCAGTACGGTATTGTTGTTCTGTTTCAGGTAGTCGATCTGTTTGCCCATATCGGCGATCTGCGATTCCAGGGCCGCTTTGCGGGTATTCAGGTCGGAGATCTTGGCGCTTGATTCGTTCTGGCAGCGTTTCAGTTCATCCTGCAGTTCGCGGTATTTGGCCTGCATATCCAGGTAGTTGCCGCTAAGTTGTGTGTACTTTGCCTTTTCTTCTTCGAGTTTTTTCGGACTCACACAGGAAAAGACGGCCATTGAACCCATGGCGATCAGTAAGAAAATTCTTGATTTCATGTTCATTAATTGGTGGTGATAAAAATTGCCCTTATGTAACGTCTTATCTAGACATTAAATTGTGCTTAAGGTACTTATCGCAAAATTAATCACTAAAAAACAGCCCGCTCGGGGCTAGTTTTCAACAAAAATGCCTGGTTGTGAGCTAACTCAGGCAAAGATCACTTTATGTGTGGCCCTGCTCCACTCGTGGTATAGTTCACCGAAACTGGCGTCGATCATTTTCCGTTTGATCTTCAGGGTGGGGGTGAGCAGACCGTTCTGGATAGTCCATTCCTCCGGCAGTACGATCAGTTTGGTTAGCTGTTCGTGGTGCTCCAGGCTTTTGTTGACAGCTGCCAGAGCATGGTGCAGGATCTCCTGCAGCTGTTCCACGGCGTGTTTGCGGGCAGATTCTGAGAGGGTGCAAAGCGCCATGGCATTGGGCATGCCCGACCCTACCACGCAAACCTGCGCCAGTTCGGGTGTTTGCAGCAGTTTACTTTCTACCGGCGCCGGCATGATGTATTTGCCCTTGCTGGTCTTGAACTGATCTTTGATGCGGCCCGTAATGGTCAGGTAACCCTCGCTGTCTATGGAGCCCTCATCGCCTGTGCGCAGGAACCCGTCTTCAAAGCATTCGGCCGTAAGTCCGGGTTCCTTGTAATAACCCAGCATGTTGGCCGGACTTTTCACCTGAACTTCATTATCCTTGCCCAGGCGTACCTCTACTCCTGTATAGGATTGTCCCACAGTGCCGAATTTAACGGAACCCCTGCGGTTGGAGTGGGAGAGTGCCAGGTTCTCCGTCATGCCATAGGCCTCCTGTATCACAATGTCCAGCCTGGCAAACCAGTGGAGCAGGGCCGGGTTGATGGGCGAGGCCCCTGTGAACAGGAACCGGGCATTGGTCAGGCCCAGTTTTTTCTTGATGGCTTTTTTGATCACGGTCGATACAAGCGGAATGGACAATAACCTGTTTAGTTTCTGTTGCGGTATCTTTTTGAGGATGCCTTCCTGCAGTTTTTCCCAGATACGGGGCACGGCCAGGAAGATGGTGGGTCTGGTATGGGCCAGATTAGCGGCAAACGTATCCATCGACTCCACAAAATATACCGTACTGCCGGTGAAAATGGCACCACATTCCACCAACATGCGTTCGGCTACATGGCAGAGCGGCAGGTAGGAGAAAAAGATCTCCTCTTTGATCTCGGGATAACTTACCAGGAAAGCATCTACGGCATAGGCAATGGCATAAAAAGTATGCATCACACCTTTGGGCTGGCCCGTTGTGCCGGATGTGTATACAATGCAGGCCAGCGCCTGCGGGTCAATATCGGGTTTGCCTGTGATGCCATCCTGCCCTTCGATGAGCTCATCCCAGTTCAAACAGCCGGCGTTGGGGTAAAAAGGGAAACTAATCTGCAACAGGTTATCAGGAACACCGGTACGCAGTTCTTCGGGATTGTCCAGTTTGCCGATGAAAATAGCTTTGCTCTCACTGTGGTCAATGATCTCGCGAAGGGCATCGGGGGTGATATTGGGGTACAGCGGCACCGAAATGCAGCCGGCCATGGATATGGCCAGGTCGGCCATGATCCAGTGTGCACAGTTCTTGCTGAGGATGGCCACTTTATCGTCCTTGCCCAGACCCATGCCGCGCAGGGCGGCAGCCATTCTTCGAACCTGGCTTCCAGCTTGCTGCCAGGTAAATGTCTGGTAAACCCCTTTCACGGGTTCTGCCAGAAAAAGTTTGTTGGCACGGGTCTGCTCAAATTCGCAGAATTTATCAAGCATGGTGGGGAGTGGTAGAAGCATACAGCAATATCGTATTAGGGTTGGGGAGATGATAAAAAATGCGCCATGCCCAGTTCGGGGATCTTTCCCTGCAGGGGTGCATAGAATTCGTAGATCTTTTGAAAATCAGCGGCCTCATCATCCGTGGGCCAGAACGGTTCTGAAAAAACACCCTGTTTATGGGCAAAGTCCAGCCCGACCATTATAATCGGTACACCGGCTTTTTTGGCGATATGGTAAAAACCGGTACGGAGCCGGTCCACTTTTTTACGGGTGCCTTCGGGCGAAAGTGCCAGGATGAACTCTTCGTGACTGTTGAACAGGTCCACTACCTGGTCCACCAGTTTGTTGTTGCTGGACCGGTTTACCGGGAAACCGCCCAGTTTCCGGAAGAAAAAACCGAACCTGCCTTTGAACAGAGAATCCTTGCCGAGGAATTTGACATGGTGCAGGCGAAGTTTGCTGCGGAATGCCAGGCCCATCACAAAATCCCAGGCACTGGTATGCGGTCCCACGATCAGGACGGCTTTTTTGAGATGATAAGGAAAAGAACCCTTCTGGGTCCATCCCATGGCACGGAGATAAAAACTCCATAATAGTCTCATGTGGCAGCAGCAATTGTTCTGATTTACAAGATAATAAGAAAAAAGATAGCGGGAAAGGATTCGTCGTGAGTGTCAATAGGCAATGGTGAATGGTGAGCTATTGCCCATTCACCATTGTCAACTCACGATCTCCCCCGAAAACAGTTGGAATGAGCAATTTTCTAATTGCAAACAGCGTTATAGCATAAATATCCAACCTATGGCCTCCTTCAGAAGCTTTGTTGCGAGCGAGCTGATGTCGATCAAACAGAATATCGCCGCTGTACGCAACATGGTCCCCAATAACATCCAACTAAAGCCCAGCGAAAGACGAAGTATGTTCAAGCTGAACACCAAACGCCATGCGTTTGTAGAAAAAGCCGTTCAGTTCATGCGCAAGAACCCCAACACGGTCCCGTCGTTTGTGGACGTGATGGAGTGCAACAACTATGTTCATCTCTATGCCCAGTATACAGAACTGATAGAAGAACTGGATGCCGTTAAAACCAAACTGGAAGATGCCAAACTGGTGATCGGTAACGAGATCATGAAACAGACCCGGGCTTATTTCCAGAACTCCAAAAATGCTTCCGAATCGGGTAATGAACAGTTGACCAGGATCTACAAGGAATTGAAGCCGCACTATGCGGTAGGGAGGAATAGCAGGAAATCTGTAGATAGCTAAGAGCGTGGTTAATAGGTAAAACGTTAATAGTTAATAGCAGGAAGGGGCTTCTCTTCAACACTATTAACTATTAACGTTTATTCATGACTATTTCAATTCTTTCAACAATGCATTTACCGCTGCTTCCAGCTGCTGGTCGCGGCCTTTGATCACGGTTTCGTACTCGTTCATGAGTTTGATATCGGGTTCGGTCTGTGCATTCTCGAGGTATTGCCCTTTCATATCCTTACAACCCAACGGCGGTACGCCCCAGCGGATACTATTATCCTGCAGTGCTTCCCACCCTGCAAATGTACAGGTGCCGGGAACGGGCATGCCTACCAGTTTACCCAGTTTCAGTTCCTGGTAGGTATAGGCATAACAATGTCCATCGCTGTAATTGGCCTCATTGGCGATGGAGATGCTGGGTTTGGTCCAGCGGAAATTGGGCTCATATCCATTACTGCGTGTATCGGTGGTATAGTCCATGAATTTTTTTCCGCTGAGGAACATGGCCAGGTCGGCCACCAGGTCGCCGCCGCCGTTAAAACGGGTATCCACCACGATGCCTTTCCGGCCGGCATATTTGCCCATCACTTCTTCATAAGTGGTACGGTAGGCGCCATCGTTCATGCCGGGTATGTGTACATAACCCAGTTGACCATTGCTTAAGCGGTCTACCTCATCCTGGTTCTTTCTTACCCAACGTTTGTACAGCAGGCCGTTCTCCTCGCCCAGGCTGATGGGTTTTACGATGAATTCTTTTCTGGTTGAACCATCCAGTACTACCACCAACGTGTTTTTCCCGGCTTTGCGGTTCAGGAACTGTGCAGGGTCCTTGTCGGGCGTGATGAGCTCGCCATCTATCGATTCTATGACCATACCCGCTTTGATATTGAGCCCTGCCTTGTCCAAGGGACCGTCCTTGATCAGTTCTTCTATCCGTATGCCATTACCTTTGTATTGCTGGTCGTAGAAGATGCCCAGCGAGGCGGTTGCATCGCCGTTGGCGGAGAAATTATTGTAGCTGGCGCCGCTATGGCTCACATTCAGCTCGCCCAGCAACTCGCTCAGCATTTCTGCAAACTCATAGTTGTTTCCGATATGGGGCAGGTATTTTTCGTAGTCGGGTTTGTAGCTATCCCAGTTCACACCGTGCATGCTGGCTGTATAAAAAGTTTCCTTGGTACGGCGCCATACATGTTCGAACATAAAACGTCTTTCTGCATCCACATTCAATACCATCTCGCCATTGATGCTGACCATGTCGCGTTTACCGGTAGCCGGATCGATCTTTGAGATGCTACCATCGGCAGAGAGGAAGATGGTCTTCTGGTCCTTGTCCCAGACAAGGCTGCCGCCACCCGCATTCAGTGGAACGAGCATTTTGGTTTCTTTGGTGCGGAGATTGGTGCTCCACAGGTTACTTCCTTTTTCAAAACGGGCCAGATAATACAGCGTTTCGCCGTCCTTACTCACCAGCGCATCACTGAGCGAGGAAGAATGAATGGTCAGTTTGGCCTTGCGGATGCTGAGCCCGTCCCAGTCGATCACCACACTGTCTTTTTTGTTCTCTTTTTTCTTTGCCGTATCTGCTTTGGCTTTGTTGTCCTCGGCTTCTTTGAGCAAAGCAGCGTCCTCTTTGCTGAGTTTGAATCTGTCGTAGGCGTCCTGTGTAAAGAACATGGCGTATACATCGCTTTGTGCACCGCCGCTCTGGGCCACGCTTTTCAGGCCATCACGGTTACTGAACCAGAGCATGGCTTTTCCGCCCATGATCCATTTGGCGCGACCATCGTTGAAGCCGCTTTCGGTGAGGTTGCTCACTTTGCCCTTACTATCGGCGGCAATGATACCCACTTCGCCAGAAGCCACTCCCGGAACGGAATAATCAAACAGGATCCATTTGCTGTCGGGGCTCCATTGGAAATATTGGTCGTTATCGCCCATCGAAAACAGCTCCTTATCGGTAAGCAGGGTACGGGATTGTTTGCTGGCGATGTTGTATACTTTCAGTGTCATCCGGTTCTCTATATAAGCGATCTCTTTACCATCGGGCGAGTACACGGGCTGGTAGTTCTCATTGCTGTTCACGATTACCGGGGTTTCTTTCAATACGGTAGATGCGAAGAAATAGGGTTCTTCATCACGTGTTTTCCGGGTTTCGAAGATCTTCCAGCTATTGCCGCGCTCAGATGCGTATAACAATGTCTTGCCATCGGGCGAAAAACTTACCAGTCGCTCCTGTTCCGGTGTATTGGTGATGCGTTTGGTGACACCGCCCTCCACGCTGGTCACAAAGACCTCTCCACGGAAGATGAATGCAACTTCTTTGCCGTTGGGCGACACGGCCATATCCCTTGCGCCGCCTGTTACCGGTACCACTTTCTCATTATTGCTCTTGACATCCGCAGCAATGCTGATATTGACCTTGTTGCTTTTGCCGTTGGCTTTCTGTGTGTACAGGTTGCCATCATAGGTATAACAAAGCGTGCCGTCGTTGGCGGCACTTAAAAAGCGTACGGGGTGTTTGGTAAAAGAGGTCAGGGTCTGTGCTTTTCCGCCTGCAATGGACATTTTCTGTACATTGAAAGAACCGCTTTCTTCACTCAGGTAGTAAAAAGCCTGGTCGTTATCGGTGAATACCGGATTGCGGTCTTCGCCGGCAAAAGAAGTGATCTTTTTATGCGTGCCGTTTTTGCTGTCGTAAACCCAGATATCCCTTGCAATGGCAGAGTGATGGTGTTTGCGCCAGGTGTTCTCGCCGCCTTTTTTATCCTGGTAGATCAGGTATTGTCCGTTCCGGCTCAGTTTTACCTCTTCCGCCGGTGTGCTTAGAACCTGTTCTACCCTTCCGCCACCAACAGGCACTTTGTATAATTCCGGTTGCGAACCAGTAGGGTAAGTTCGGTTGCTGGCCAGGTCCATACGTGTGGCGCCGAACAATACGGACCGGTTGTCTGCAGTGAATTCATAGGGATATTCCTGCGTGGAATGCCAGGTGATCCTCCTGGCTTCACCGCCTTCTGCCGGTATGACGAAAATGTCGAAGTTCCCGTAACGGTCGCTGGCAAATGCGATCTGTTTGCCATCGTGGCTCCATACGGGCATGAAATCGTGCGCCTCGTGAACGGTAAGTGCGGTGGCGTTGCCTCCGCTGGCGGCAACACGATAAAGATCTCCCTTGTAGGTGAATACGATGGTGCTCCCATCGGGTGAGATGGCCGCATAACGGATCCATCCCGGATCGGTCTGGGCAAAACTGCTGAAGCTGCAGCAGGCTGCCAGCAGTAAACAGGTGATTTTTTTCATATCAGTATAATGAGCCAGAAAGTTAGGAAAGAACTATTGTAAAATCATCGGTAAAGTGGTAGGATCTGTTTGAAAAACCATGACCGGTAAAGTCCTGAGTACGATGTCAAAGAAACCGTAATTTTAACCTCATCTCCGTTTATGAAAAGATCTCTTCTTCTTTGTTGTGGCATGTCAGTTGTCTTGTTTGCCTTGTCTCAGTCCAAAAGGCCGCGGGAACTGGGGATCGGTATTGGCGTGTTGCCAACCGGAACCTACAATGCCATCACGGATGTAGCGGGTGTGAAAGTGGGGCATGCCACTTTGATCAAAGGTGATTCGGTGCGAACTGGTGTAACGGCCATACTGCCGTTTGACGGCAATATCTTTCAGCATAAGGTTCCGGCAGGTGTTTTTGTGGGCAACGGCTTTGGTAAACTGGCGGGTACCACACAGCTTACTGAGCTTGGCAACCTGGAAAGCCCGGTGATCCTCACCAATACCCTGAGTGTGGCCACTGCCATGAACGCGGTGATCGACCATACCTTGCAACAGGCAGGTAACGAAAAAGTGTTTTCTGTGAACGCGGTAGTGGGCGAAACCAACGACAGCTACCTGAACGATATCCGCGGCCGCCATGTGCAAAAATCGGATGTGTTGAAAGCGATACAGGAAGCCGCAGGAGGTCCTGTTGCCGAAGGGGCCGTTGGTGCGGGCACCGGTACGGTCTGTTTTCAGTTCAAAGGAGGGATTGGTACGGCTTCACGCAAACTACCGGTATCGATGGGCGGATACACGGTGGGGGTATTGGTACAGACGAATTTTGGCGGGGTATTGCAGATAAACGGCGTGCCGGTGGGTGAAGAGCTGAACAAATATTACCTGAGCGATCAGCTGAACAAAAAAGAAGATGGTTCCTGTATGATCGTGGTGGCAACTGATGCGCCACTTGACAGCCGCAATCTCAGCCGACTGGCCAAACGGGCTTTTATGGGACTGGCCAAGACCGGTGGTATTGCGCATAATGGCAGCGGTGATTATGTGATCGCTTTTTCAACAGACCCCTTATTAAGGATCGATCATAACGCTTCAGGAAAAATACAAACAGTGAACCTGTTGACCAATGATGCGATTTCGCCCCTGTTCATGGCGGCGATCGAAGCAACGGAAGAAGCGATCATTAATTCACTTTTCGCAGCCACTACCACCCGGGGTATTGGGAACCATGTGGCGGAAGCCTTGCCAGTAGAAAAGGTAATGGATATTCTGAAAAAATATAACCGTATCCGATAATGAGCAATCTGACCTGTTTTTGTGATAACCGTTTCATGCCGCTGAGTGAGGCTTCTTTACCCGTGAATGATCTGGGTTATCAGCGTGGTTATGGCATTTTTGATTTTCTGCGCGTAACCGGCAACACCCCTTTGTACTGGGAGGACCATCTGGACCGTTTTTTCTTTTCGGCCCAGGCCATGCATTTGCCGGTAAAATATCAGCGGGATGCGTTACAGCAGATCATCCTGCAACTCATCAAAGAAAATGCCCTGCCTTTTTCGGGAATACGTATCATGCTATCGGGAGGAAGTTCGCCCGATGGGTACCAGATCACTGAGCCTAACCTGGTGATTGTGCAAACGCCGTTAACACCTCCGCCAGATCAGGTGATGTTACCAGGGTATAAAGTGGTCAGCTATCCACACCAGCGCCAGATGCCGCATGTGAAGACCACCGATTACCTGATGGCCATCTGGTTACAACCCTGGGTAAAACAACAGAACGCAGATGATGTGCTGTACCATCAGAATGGGATCATTACTGAGTTCCCCAGGTCTAATTTCTTCCTTGTGACAGACGACCAAACGATCGTTACCCCTGAGAAGAATATCCTGGCGGGCATTACCCGGAAGCAGATCCTTCAGGTGGCGGAGGCAAATGGTCTGCGGGTGATACAGAAAGATATTTCACTGGAAGAGATCGGTGCTGCGCGCGAGGCATTCATCAGTAGTTCCACCAAACGGGTGATACCGATACGACAGCTGGACGATATCCAGTTTGCGCCGTATACCACAGAATCTGTGACCGCCAAGCTGTTCGGCTGGTTGCGGCAACATGAAATTACGACCGCAGGCAAGGCGCACTGATGCCATTTATCCAAAATAGGTTGTCCACTTTTTATAGGTAGGATAGTTTTGGTTCATACTTATGATGAACTGAACCGATGAATCCCAAACTATTACCTGCTATTCTGCTTTCGGCCCTGTCGCTGCTCTGTATCGCGGTCGTAATGCGCGGCCTGCAACTGGTATTGCGCAGAACGGCTTTTACGGCTGCACGCCGGAACAGGATATGGATCGGTACCTGGATCTCGGTCACAGCCTGGGTGGCATTGATCGGTGTGCTTGCCATCAACGGTTTTTTTGCTGATTTTTCAACGATCCCTCCACGACCTGTTTTCATGATCCTTATTCCGCTACTGGGTTTTATTGCCATTGCCTTTTCTGCTACTGGAAGCGAGATCATCAAAGCCATGCCACCGCATTGGCTGGTGGGTATGCAATCGTTCCGCATACTGGTGGAACTCTTGTTGTGGCGGGCTTTTCTTGATAATCTCCTGCCGATCCAGATGACTTTTGAGGGTAGTAATTTCGACGGGCTCAGTGGCCTGCTGGCCGTTCCGGTGGCCATGCTCCTGATGCGTAAATGGATTCCACAGCTGGTTTTATTCTTTAATATTGCCGGCTTGCTGTTATTGATCAATATCCTCCTGATAGCCATACTCTCGATGCCTACCCGTTTCCGTTATTTCACCAATGAACCACCCAATACATTGATCGGGGAATTCCCTTTTGTGTATCTGGGGGCAGTACTGGTGGCCATCGCGCTCGGCCTGCATATCTTTTCATTGCGCCAATGGTGGCTGCTTCGCAAAGAGGCCATGTTGGCCAGGGCATAGTTGCTGCTGGTGGTTTCTGGCCGATGATGTAATTTGTAGCCGGTGGCAAATCTTCCCGAATACCAGTACTATGCCTGCGGCGACCATGCTGTTACCATTACATTGGGTAATGAGATCTCTGTTGCCATCAATGAGCAGGTGATGCGTTTGTACCGGTACCTGGTTGCGCAGGAGGCAGAAGCGGTGCTCGATATCATTCCTGCGTATAACTCACTTACGGTCGTGTATGATGTGATGCTGCTGATCAGGGAATATCCCGGCCGTTCACCTTATGGGATGATGCAAAACTGGCTGCAGCAATGGGTCGCAGCGATGGAGCATATACAGGAACGACCGGCACGGAAAATGGAGATCCCTGTTTGTTACGACAGAAACCTGGCTCCGGATATAGAGACAGTTGCCGCCTTACACCAATTATCTGTAGAAGAAGTGATACGCCTGCATACGGAAACTGTCTATCGGGTATTTATGATCGGTTTCCTGCCGGGCTTTGCTTATATGGGCTCGGTACATGAGAAAATCATCACACCTAGGAAGTCGACACCCAGAATCCTTGTGCCTGCAGGCAGTGTGGGCATTGCGGGAGAACAGACCGGTATTTATCCGTTGGATTCACCAGGTGGCTGGCAGTTGATCGGCCAAACACCTTTGCAACTTTTTGATGTACAACAGGTAAACCCCTGCTTGCTGCAACCTGGCGATGAAGTGCGTTTCTATCCTGTCTCTCTTGCTGAATTTCAAAAACTAAAACGGCCATGAGTATACGGGTACAAAAACCAGGACTGTTGGATACACTGCAGGACAAGGGCCGTTACGGTTACCAGCAATTCGGCATCAACCCCGGCGGTGCAATGGACCAGGTGGCTATGCGTATCGCCAATATGCTGGTAGGTAATGACCCGGCAACAGTTGTACTTGAGATGCATTTTCCGGCGGCCGTTTTATTGTTTGAGACCACCACCCTGATCGCCTTGAGTGGCGCAGATTTTTCTCCTGAGGTGGAAGGCAGGGAAGTTCCTCTGCATCAGCCGGTACTGGTAAAAAAGGGTACTGTTCTTCAATGTAAGAAACAAAAAAAAGGCGCCAGAATGTACCTGGCGGTAGCCGGCGGTTTTGAGTCAGAAGAATGGTTATACAGTGCCAGCACGCAACTGCAGGTAAAAGCCGGTGGTTTTGCAGGAAGGGCCTTGCAGAAGCAGGACAGCTTATTGCTAAAACACGCAAACCTGTATTCCTTACCTGAGCCTTCGCAGGTCTTTGAAACCCTGCCCTGGCGTGCGGGTATTGGTGGATCATATCATGATGGCCCTATCCGCTGTATTGCCGGAAACGAGCTGGATGACGATTCCCGGCAATTGCTGACAGATGCCACTTTTCAGATATCCCGGGAGAGTAACCGGATGGGCTACCGTTTGCAGGGCCCTCCATTGCATATGAACCTGAGGACTGAACTGGTATCAACGGCCATCACCAGGGGTACTATTCAGCTATTGCCCAGCGGACAACTGATCGTTCTGATGGCAGACCACCAGACAACAGGAGGTTACCCCCGTATGGCGCATGTGATCAGTGCCGACCTGCCCGTTTTGGCCCAGAAACAGGCAGGTGAGGAATTCGGTCTGCAACTGGTAAGTGTGACCGAAGCGGAAAAAATTCTCCGGGAACAGGAAATGAATTTGCAGCAACTGCAAAATGCCTGTAACTTCCGTTTAGATCGGTATTTCGGAAACTGATCGTTCATCAAAACCTAAATCATAACTCCCCCCGATTGCCGGGGAGCCCGTGCATGCAAACTATCGATCTGAATTGCGATATGGGAGAGGGCTTTGCCAATGATGCCCAACTGATGCCCTGGATCAGCAGCGTGAATATTGCCTGCGGATACCATGCCGGAGACGCGGATAGCATGCAGCGCACACTGGCACTGGCCATCGAACACCAACTGGCGATCGGGGCCCATCCGGGTTTTGCGGATAAGGCCAATTTCGGTCGTACCGAAGTCTTACTTCCCCTGAATGAGGTTTTTGACCTGGTGATAACACAGGTACAATTGTTACAGCAGATGGCTGTAGACATGGGAGCCAGGCTCAATCATGTAAAACCGCATGGGGCATTGTATAATATGTCGGCAAGAGATGCACTTCTTGCCAATACCATTGCCAAAGCAGTGTACACGGTCGATAGTGAATTGGTGCTGTTCGGGCTTAGTGGCAGTCATTCCATCAGTGAAGCAGAGAAGATCGGGTTACGCACTGCCAGTGAGGTTTTTGCAGACCGAACCTACCAGCCCAATGGAAGCCTGACACCCCGCTCGGCAGCCAATGCCCTTATTGGCTCGGAAGAGGAGTGCCTGCAACAGGTATTACAGATGATAGAGCAGAAAACAGTGACCGCAACCAACCAACAGGCCGTACCCATAGTAGCGGATACCGTTTGCCTGCATGGCGATGGGGAGCATGCGCTGGATTTTGCCAGGGCCATTTTTCATAAACTGCAACAACACCGTATTCAAATACAACCCCTCGCACATTGAAAAAAGTTGTACGCTCATCTGCCGTTACCGGTGCCGCTTTTCTGATGGCCACATCTGCCATTGGTCCGGGTTTTTTGACACAGACCACCGTGTTTACCCAGCAGCTGCTGGCCAGTTTTGGTTTTGTGATCCTGATCTCGGTTCTGCTCGATATCGGTGCGCAAATGAATATCTGGCGCGTGCTGGCTGTAACGGAAAAACACGCGCAGGACATTGCCAATGAATTGTTGCCGGGCCTGGGATATTTTGTGGCGGCACTGATCGTGGTGGGGGGGCTCGCTTTCAATGTGGGCAATATGGCTGGCTGCGGTCTCGGATTGAATGTACTCACAGGGATGGATACCGTATATGGCTCCATCATTAGTTGTATAATGGCTTTGTTCCTTTTCTGGATGAAAGAAGCCGGCAAAGCCATGGACCTTTTTGCGAAAGTATTGGGTGTGCTGATATTCCTGTTGACCTTATATGTGGCATTCAGCTCGCATCCTCCGGTGGGTGATGCGGTGTACCGGACATTTGTTCCGGAAAAGATCAGCGCGGTGGCCATTGTTACATTGGTGGGTGGCACGGTGGGTGGTTATATCTGTTTTGCTGGCGGCCATCGTCTGCTTGATGCAGGTATCAAGGGACAGGAGGCGTTGCCGGAGGTGACCAGAAGTTCCGTAACCGGCATACTGGTTACAGCCACCATGCGGGTGGTGTTGTTTCTGGCGGCATTGGGGGTGGTGATGCAAGCGGGTGTACTGGATACTGCCAATCCTCCGGCATCGGTATTCAGACTTGCTGCCGGGGAACTGGGTTATCGCTTTTTCGGTGTGGTCATGTGGGCAGCTTCCATTACTTCGGTGGTGGGTGCTTCGTATACTTCCGTTTCTTTTCTAAGGACATTCCATCCATGGATCAACCGCAACGACCGTTGGCTGATCAGTTGCATCATTGTTTTTTCAACGATCGTTTTTGCATGGGTTGGTCAGCCGGTAAAGATCCTGGTAACAGTAGCGGCTTTGAATGGTCTGGTGTTACCTGTTACACTCGCCGTAATGCTGCTGGCCGCAAGAAATACAAGGCTGGTAGGTACTTACCGCCACCCAATGATCCTTCAGGTGGCTGGCTGGATCGTGGTGGTGGTGATGAGCTGGATGAGTTATCTGACGATCGCTCGCTGGCTGGGATGGTAATGGTCGGAACTGTTTTGTAACTTTAAAAAAAGCTGTGATGGAAGACAAACAACAATACTGGGATGCTATTTACCGGACCAAACAACCCAACGAAGTAAGCTGGACACAGGAAAAGCCAGCCACATCGTTGGATTTCATACATAGTTTTCATATCCCCAGAGATGCTGCCATCATTGATGTAGGCGGAGGTGATAGCCGCTTGGTGGACTACCTGCTGGATGAAGGTTTTCAGAACATCACGGTGCTCGATATCTCGCAGGAAGCGCTTACCCGTGCCCAGAAACGTTTGGGCGACAAAGCGGGAAAGATTAAATGGGTGGTGTCCGATGTAACGGCATTTGAGCCGGATACGAAATACGATGTCTGGCACGATCGTGCCACTTTTCATTTTTTGACCACGCCGGAACAGGTACACAAGTATATACAGATAGCCGATCAACATGTAAAAGGGTATATGACCATCGGAACCTTCTCTGACTGCGGCCCCGATAAATGCAGCGGATTGCCCATACGTAAATACACGGAGGAATTATTACAAAAGGAACTGGTTGACAAGTTCGACAAGATCCGTTGTGTTACGGAGGATCATGTGACCCCTTTCAATACCAAACAGAACTTTCTTTTCTGCAGTTTTAAAAAACATGGTGTTAACTGAGGGGTCAGCTACCGGTGGTACTGGCTGTCGCTTTCTGTTTATAATGTGCAAGTACCTCTTCGGCAGTGGCTTCTGGTGAAACAGTGTTCAGGACCACTTTGTTGAAGAGAGATGAAAAATCTTCCCGGTTCTGCAGGCTCTTCAGGTAGAACTTGTCGTAATAGGCAAGCAGAATGGCGAAACAGTCCTTGATATTGTCTTCTATCAGTAGACTTACCGCATTTTTGGTCTCCAGTCCGCCTAGTCTTTTTTTGATCCGTAGGATGGCATTGATCAGTTTTTCCTTATCGAATTTACCGTAATGCTCCACAATGAATTTCAATCGTTCCTCAAAAGGAATATCCAGAAAGTAGATCTGTTTATCACGCATCTGCCGGAAAAAAGCAGCGGGTAGGTTCACTTCACCGATGCGCTGGCTTTCATCTTCCAGCCAGATGACCTTCGATGGTTGTGGCATCCCTGCGGCTTGATCATCTGAACCCGTGTTCCAGCTGTCGACCGTTTTCTTGAGTGCAGTAGCCAGCAGGTTCTCAAACATTTCCTGCGAGGGCTGTGCGGGTTGACCGAGGGCGCCGAACGCAGACCCTTTGTGGTTGGATAGTCCTTCCAGATCGATCACCGACTGCTTCTTTTTGACCAGTGCCTGTAAAGCTTCTGTTTTGCCACTGCCGGTAAAACCACCGATAATATTGATAGGGTAAGCAATGTTGAACTGGTCCAGTACCCATTTGCGGTAAGCCTTGTATCCACCAGCCAAAGTATACACTTTGAAACCATAAAGATCCAGCATCCAGGCAACACCTGCGCTACGCATACCGCCACGCCAGCAGTGAACCAGCACGATGTGTTGGTCCCTCCTGAAATGATGCCGTTTGTTCCTGATATCCAGGATCGCTTCAACCGACTCGACCATCTTCACCATTTTCACTCCAAAAAAATCGAGTCCCAGTTTAATGGCTTTCTGCTGGCTCTCCTGTTTGTAGGCGGTACCTACCACTTTCCGCTCATCGTCGGAGAAAAGAGGCAAACTATGCGCCCCAGGAATATGTGCATGCACAAACTCGCCCGGACTGCGAACGTCCAGCACGGGATGTCGTTGGGCAAGTGCCAGGAATTCCTCCACCTGTATGCGGGTAATGGCCATGCAGCAAATGTAAGGGCAGAATTTTGTAACTTTTGGGTCTGAAACAGTTATTGATCATACGACACGCCAAAAGCAGCTGGGCCGTGATTGGCCAGGACGATTTTGACCGGCCACTGAACGACCGCGGCAAACACGATGCGCCCATGATGGCACAAAGGCTGTTGGACAGGCATGTGTCCATCGATCTGTTCATCACCAGTCCTGCCAAAAGGGCCCTAACAACAGCCAAACATTTTGTGGATGTATACCAGACAGGGAAGGAACGGCTGGCCGCAGTGAGACAGCTCTACCATGCGTATCCTGCCGTATTTTATGAAGTGATCAGTGAGATCGATGATTCGATCCGGACGGCGGCGGTCTTTTCGCATAATCCTGGCATCACCGCTTTTGTCAATGAATTGACCAGTACCCAGATCGATAATATGCCGACCTGCGGGGTGTTTGCGGTGAAAGCGGATACCCTGCACTGGAAAGATTTTGCAACGGCTAAAAAATCTTTCTGGTTCTTCGATTATCCCAAACTCTGAGTGAACGATGGATCAGGAAGGCTGTATGGTCTCTGTCTGCTTTTTAAAGTTGGCGAGGTATACCCCTGTGAAGATGAGGATGGCTGCGGTCAGTTTGGTCAGGCTAAAATGCTCGCCTGCAAATACGATCGCGATCACTGCTGCAAATACAGGCTGCGTATAGATATAGGCCCCGGTGGCCGAAGCGCCGATGATGGAAATGCCGTATACATTCAGCAGGTAAGCCAGAAAAGTGGCACCTACTGCCACTGCTGCCAGAGCCAGCCATTGTGCCAATCCAAAACCAGCCCAGTTGGTACCCAGGAACTCCTGCATACCAAAGGGCAGTATCACAAAAGCGCCGAATGTGAAGATCCATCTGAGAACCTGTATGCCGCTGTAGGTCTGCATGAGCGGACGCACTAGTACCAGGTAGAACGCATAGGAAACGGCGTTGATCAGCACCATGATATCGCCGAGTAAGAGATTACTACCGCTGTGCCCGGGATCTTTCAGTAAGATCAGTAAGGTAGCGCCGCCGATACCCAGTACCAGACCGGTGAACTTCAGTAAGGTAAATCCCTCACGCAACAGCCATGCGGCGATCAGGGTGATGAAAATGGGCGTGGCCAACGACAATAAAGAACTGTGTATGGGCGTGGTCAATGATACGCCTTTGATAAAAAAGATCTGGTTGATCACCACTCCTGTCAAAGCACAGAGAAGAAAGCGGGGAATGTGTTTCCGTTCAAGCCTTACCTTGCCGGGTTTGAACAGGAAAAGTGTCCAGAACAGGAACAGGCTTACCAGTATCCGCACCACGTTTAAGGCAAAAGGGTGCAGGTAAGCAGGTGTGATATATTTTACGATCGCATAATTGGCCCCAAAAATAAAATTGGCACCCAATACAGCGGCATGCGCTTTGGTATTACGGGTCATGGAAGACAAAGGTAGGACAATGTGAGGGGAGTGGGTGGGGAGTGGTGAGTAGGGCGTTTGTCTGGCGTTATCGGGCAAGGGTGTTTTTGAGCAGGTGGGGAAGGTCGGTTTCCTCGAAGGCGGCAAATGAAACCTGCTGATAAGAAAAAGTTTTAGCCATGGGTAGGTGTTTGCTGCAATCGAACCGGTCCTGCGAAAAAGATAAGCAGTATCCCTTCTCTTGTAACCGTTTGGCAAGGTACTTCTGTTCTGTTTGGCCGGGGGTGGGAATGAGAATCGCTTTTTTGTGAAGCGATAGTATCTCCATAAGGCTGGTATATCCGCTTCGACAAACAATATAATCACTCTGGTTAATGGCTTCTTCCAGTTCGTTGCCACGCAGGTGATTTTTTACGGTGACCTTGTCGCCAATGAAAATGGTTTCCGTTTCTCCCGGTTTGCCCCGCACCAGTAAACAGGTACTGTTCAGTTTTGATAATCCCAATATGAATTTTTCTTCAAGCAGGCTTCTTTGTGGCTCAGGACCGGAGAGCAGGATGCAGTAATCGTATTTTTTCTCCAGCTTCTTTTCCCGGAACCGGGAAAGGATACCCATGTACCAGACAGGGATGGCAGGTAACTGTTTGGGATGAGATAGAATGCCGGCAATATTGGGCTCACCCTCGGTATCGGGTACCCAGCAGGCAGAGAATCGGTTGATATGGCGGTAGTTAATGCGTTGCAGGATCTTCTGCAACCACCCAAGCGGTGCTTTGATGGTAAGCTGGTGCGTAATAAAAATGCAGGAAACCTTTTCCGAATATAGTCCGTACCGGTTATCGGAGATCACCAGGTCGATCTGGTGTTGGTCGATCACCTGCTGCAGCCATTGGTGTTCTTCGGTGATCAGTTTTTTCAGGCGCGGCAACTGTTTAATCAATGCCAGTGCCAGCCCAACACGGGTACCCGCATACCGAACCCGGTAACCCGGTATGGGTAGTATGGTAAGCATGGGGAATTCCTGGTTCAACAGGTGTGCTTGTGCACCATCGGCAGCGATGATGACATTGAAACCCTTGGTTTCCAATGCCCTGATAATGGGAATGCAGCGTGTGGCGTGGCCCAACCCCCAATCGAGCGGAGCCACCAGTACGGTTTGTATGTTAAAATTATCGGCCAATAGGATTTGTTTGGTAAGCGTAAGGCGTAAAATAGTATTTTAGAACGCGAATATGAAGATGAAAATAAACCAAATAATCGTTTTGTTGTTGTTGGTATCACTGGTATGTGGATCCTGTGGGCTTTTGAACAGGAACAAAAACTCGAAACTCTGCGGTTGTCCGCCCAGTCACCGATAATCTTTGATCAGCTTATGAATAGGGATATTCTGGTTTTGTCTTCTTCTGCGCAACTGAGTCCTCAGCTGAGGGAACATGAGATGGTACAGTTGCATCAACTCTTGTTCGACACCGAGAACTGGGCGGCATTCTCCATCGCGAATGAGATCATTGATATCAACCGTCGAAGGATCATCCGCAAGACACACCTGATCCAGCAGATATTAACGGAACGCAGGCAAAAACCCTTTGTGTTCACCTGTAATAAGAATTGAAAGGCGGGCGGCGCCATATCAGAGCGTATTGGCAAAAGAAAGAATATAGGTATATTGAACTGTTATCAGCAACGATCACCAACCTAATTATCAATTAACCTGTTGGCATGAGCAACACCGCCCATCACGATGAACGTATCGCCGAAATGACCTTTGCTTCGGTCTATCCGCATTATCTCAACAAGGTAGAGAAGAAAGGAAGAACCCAAGAGGAACTGCACCAGGTGATCGAGTGGCTCACCGGCTACAATAGCAAACAGCTTCAGGGTCTGATCGACAGAAAAGCAACTTTTGAAGAATTCTTCGGAGGGGCGAAGATGCATCCCAATGCACATCTTATAACAGGTCTGATCTGCGGGTACCGTGTGGAGGAGATCGAGAATCCACTGACACAGAAAACCCGATACCTCGACAAACTGGTAGATGAACTGGCGAAAGGTAAAAAAATGGAGAAGATCCTCCGCACTTAGTATACCGCTCCCTTTTTTTGCGCTCCTATTGCGATCATCCGCTCACTTGGGCATAACAAGGACGGAGTATGGTTCAGACAAAAGAGGAACGGAGAAAAAGAGCGGATAAGGATTTTTCTTTACTCCTTACCATCAGGCCAGAGAAATTGATCACTTCAGTTTTTCCAACGCTGCTTCCAGTTTGCCCAGCATTTCGGGGATCTCTTCTTTTTTGCTGGTACCCACACTTAAACGGTACCAGGGACTGTTAGGTCCTGCACCAAAAGCAGAGAAGGGAACCACGGCCAGTTTGGCTTCTCCAAGAATATAGGAAGTGACGTCTGACTGCGAAACCAGTGCTTTACCATCGGCAGTGGTCTTGCCTGCCAGGTCTAGTTTGATGGTAAGGTAAATGGCTGCCTGGGGTGAAACAGAATCAACCGGATATCCTTTCTTTTGTAAAGCGATCAGTCCGTTATGGATGCTGCGCAACCTTTCTTCGATCTCAGCTTTGAAATGAACCAGGTAGCGCGCGATATTATCTTTCTGTAAGAGGTATTTTGCTACCGCTTTCTGCTCAGCCATGGGAGCCCAGGCGCCAAGGTGACTCAGGATCGCTTTCATTTTGGCGATCACCGTCTCAGGACCCAATGCCCATCCTACCCGTACACCGGTTGAGGCAAAGACCTTGGAAATACCATCCACAAAAACGGTATAAGGTTTCATGTCCGGCCTGAGTGAAATCGGGTTATAATGTTCTGTGGTACCATAAGTGAGTGTCCAGTACATCTGGTCAAACATCAGGTATAATTTCTTTTCATCTTCACCGCGTTTTCTGTTCTCTTCCAGTATCAGGTCGCAGATCTCTGCAAGCGCCTGTTTGGATAAAGTGGTGCCGGTTGGGTTTTGCGGTGTGCAGATGCAGATCAGGGTAGCGCCCTTGATGTGTTTACGGATATCATCGGGAGTGGGCATGAAGTCATTCTCTGGTAAACATTCGATCACGCAATGTTCACCATCTGTCATGTGAACGTAGTGGTTGTTGTTCCAGGAAGGGACACCATAGATCACTTTATCGCCTTTGTCTACAATGGCTTTGAAAATGGTATAGATCAGCGGGCGACCACCGGATGCGATCTGTATTTCGTTGGGTGAATAATCAATGCCCTCCCATTCTTTGATGAAACTGCTGACCGCTTTACGCAGGTCAAGTACCCCTTCTGCTGCAGGATAACTGGTATTTCGTTGCTGATAGGATTCGATGATCAGTGATTCCAGTTCTGCCGGGATCGGAAATACCTGTGGGTCAAAGTCGCCGATGGTGAAATTGTATATTTTCTCACCATTGCGGATGCGTTCGCTGATGGCGTTTCCAAGTTTTACGATCTCACTGCCGATCAGGGTTCCTGCCAGGTGGCTTAGTTTGGGTTGGCTCATAAAGAATTGATTGAAAATCGAGCGCAAAATTACACCATTGACCGGTGGAGCTGTGAAATAATTGGTTGCGGTTGGGATTTATGTCACTTGTATGACAAACATCGTCTCCTTTATGATTTGGTACTCAATAACATATGAGTTTGGTCGAACCTATGTATGAGTTTTTTCCTTAATTTGGAATAGGAAAATAACCGGATGAAAAAGAAGATCCTGATCATCGACGATGATATCCTGATCATCACCATGCTCACTAAACTCATCAGCCTGTATCCTGCGCTGGAGTTGGTGGGCACCTGCAAGTCGTTCCAGGAAGCCAAACAGTTTTTTGAAAGGGAGGTGGTGGATATCGTGCTGCTTGATATTGAACTTTCTGATGGGCATGGTTTTGATCTCCTTCCCTTCATTTCCGGAGATCCTTCCATTGTTGTGATCACGGGAAATGAGAACTATGCGTTCACCGCCTTTGAGATAGGCGCCATAGATTTTCTGAAGAAACCGATACTGCCCAACCGTTTCAAGAAAAGCATCGATAAGATCTTTGAGCGTGAGCTGCCTGTTGCACCAGTGCCGGCAACCGTGGAAAAGGAAAAACCCTTTCTGTTCATCAAAACCGGTGTCAAGATCATCAAAATAGAGATCGACCGTCTATTGTATGCGGAGGCGCTGCGCGATTATATCAAGCTGGTACTTAGCGGCCAGGAAACGCACCTGGTGAATCTCTCCCTGTCCGAACTGTCGCGCAGGCTGTCCAATTTTGGTTTTTTGCAGGTACACCGCTCGTATGTAGTAGGTATCCGCCACATCAAACAGGTACAGGACGATATCATTTACCTCCAGGAGAATAATACCGCCATCCCTATTGGTAAAACCTATAAGTCAGTGATTGGAACGTTATTGAAATAAGCCAAAAATGACGGCAGGGGGCCCGCCATTCTGGTTATAAGGGGGGATAATACTAGGTGTCGATCTCTGATCCTAAGAAAACCGGCCTGTCTACCAGCTGATCGGTTCTGTAAATTTCCATTGTTTGTCTCGTTAGCTGTTACCCCAATCTCCCAACGAAGTATTATTTTCTGCAAACGGACACCCATAAAAGGCAAAAGGCCCACCAGGGCCTTTTGCAACAATTCAATAAAAAACATTCACTCATTCACTCATTCACTCATCCTCTCATTCAATCAATGATATCACTCGATAGGTTTATAGTCTTTGAACATTTTCACCGGTGCGTTCTCTGCCAGTGATCTGTATTCTTTCCATTTGCCATCAAAGAATGCATTGGCTTTGGCAATGACCGCGGAGATCATGTTCTCTGCATCCTGCATCAGGCGTTCTTCCTGTGCGCCGGGGGCAACGCGTTTTCCGAGTACATACATACGGGCCTCGCTGAAAATGCTGTTCACGGTCACCTGTGGTACATTACCATAACCTTGTTTTTCCTGGGGTTTGCCATTCAGTTGTTCACGAATGGCTTTTAAACCTTCCTGCACCGATTTGCCCACTTTGCGCAAAGTGTCGGCCTGTTTGGCATCCATGTCTTTCAGATTGGCTTCGATCTTTTTGATGATCTCATCTGCTTCTGTCAAACGATCGTTCAGTGCGGCCAGTTTCAGGGTCTGTTTGTCCAGTCTTGCATTGGCTTTGCGGATAGCATCGCGTATCTCTTTGCTTAACGGAGCATTGGGATCATCATTCACCACTACCAGGGTGCTATCGGTATGGTCTTTGCCCAGGCTGAATACCACTTTATAGGTGCCTGGATCAACGGGTAAACCACCTGGTTCTGCCTCGCCGGCGCCACCGCCACCGCGACGGCCACCACGGCCACCACCGGCCTGACGTACACCTTTTCCTTCCATGCCCCAGTAGAAGCGGTTAAAGCCATTGTCGGCTTTGGTGCGCAATGTGCGTACCTGTACATTACCTGCATCGAAGATGCGGATAGTAGCTGTATCGGCCAGTTTGTTCTTGCCGGTATCTGTAGCGGATTTGTTCACAAAGAAACTGAGTGCGGCACCGGTTCTGCGGTTCTCGCCCTCATAACTTCCCCAGATGCTGTATTCGATACCGGATGCGTTTTTAATATTGGCCTGGTATCCTTGCGGAGCGTCGAAGGCGATCAGTTTTTTGGCAGGGAGAATACCTTTGTTCGCTGCGACCTTCCTCAACGGACGGATATCATCCAGGATCCACAATGCTCTTCCGAAAGTAGCGATCACAAGGTCCGCTTCCCTTTCCTGAATGGCCAGGTCATAGGTTGATACAGATGGATAACCATTTTTGAACTGTTGGTAGGTAACGCCGTTATCAAGGCTAACCCATAAGCCCTGTTCGGTTCCTACAAAGATCAGGTTGGGCTCTACGGGGTCCTGTATCAGACACAAAGCATAACCGGTCACTTTCTTCTCATCAACGATGCGTGTCCAGGTTTTACCAAAATCGGTGGTGCGGAAGATATAAGGTTTCATATCGCCCCTGCGGTAATCATTGGCCACCACGAATGCCTCACCGGCATTGTGACGAGAAGCGCGGATCTGTGGTATCCAGGCACCCAGCGGCATGCCCGGTATCTTACCGCGGAAATTGGTCCAGCTTTTACCACCATCGGTGGTGAGCTGCACGTTGCCATCATCGGTTCCTACCCAGATCACACCCTGCTGTTTGGCAGATGGTTCGATGGCCAGGATGGTGCAATAGTTTTCGGCACCGGTGATATCGATAGAGATACCTCCGTTATTGCTCTGGTCAATCTTGGCGCTGTCGTTGGTGGTCAGGTCCGGGGAGATCAGCTCCCAGGAAGCGCCGCGGTTGGTGCTTTTGTTCACAAACTGACTGCCATAGTAGATCGTGGCCTTATCAAAAGGATCCTGTGCTATGGCCGAGTTCCAGTTGAAACGTTGCCTTGTTTTCATATCGGGTCTGGGTGGGCGTATGTTCCACTCTTCGCCGGTAGCTATGTTGTAACGGTTCACATTTCCTCCCTGGCTCATCGAGTACACCCAGTTAGGATCTTCCGGATCGGGCATCACGTCAAATCCATCACCGCCGTTCACTCCCTGCCAGTAGGCGTTGCGGATGCCGCTGCGTACCCACACATAAGCGGGTCCGTGCCAGCTGCCATTATCCTGCAAACCGCCCATGACATTGTAAGGGATCCGGTTGTCTACATTGATGTGATAGAACTGTCCCAGCGGCAGTTTCTCATCGAACTGCCAGGTCTTGCCGCGGTCGCGGGTAATGGCGATACCGCCATCGTTACCGTCGATGATGAAGGAAGAGTTGGTGGGGTGTATCCACCAGGCATGGTGGTCGGGGTGAATACCGGCGTAAGGGATGATGGTGGTGGGGAATGTTTTGCCGCCATCCTCACTCATCGTGATCATCTGGTTGATGTTGAACAGGCGGTTCTCATTCTGCGGGTCCACAGCAATATCCTGGAAATAGAAAGCGCGGTTGGTCACCACAGAAGGATCGCTGTTCACCAGCTGCCATTTCTGTCCACCATCATCTGAACGGTACAGACCGTTCTTGGTGGCTTCCACCAGTGCGTATATGCGGTTGGGATCGTTGCGGCTGATGGTGATGCCGATGCGGCCATATTCGCCTGCAGGCAGACCTTCTTCCTTCCCTAATTTTTTGAATGATTTACCGGCGTCATAGGTCACATACAGGCCGCTGCCGCTACCGCCGCCTTTCAGGCTCCAAGGGGTGCGTTTGTGCTGGTACATGTTCACCAGTAATTTGTTGGGATTGGAGGGGTCCATCACCATATCACCCACACCGCTGGTATCGTTGGTGTGCAAGATCAGCTTCCAGGTTTCGCCGCCATCGGTCGTTTTATACAAACCTCTTTCGGCATGTTCTGCAAATGGGTTGCCCATCACACCGGCATACACGACATCCGGGTTGTTAGGGTCAATAATGATGCGGTGGATATTACGGGTCTTCTGCAGGCCCATGCATTTCCAGGTCTTACCGCCATCCAGGCTTTTGTAGATGCCTTCGCCCAGGCTGATGGAGTTACGCGGGTTACCTTCTCCGGTACCTGCCCATACTACGCTGGGGTTAGACTGGGTAATGGCCACAGAACCGATGTTCTGGATCGGCTGCTCGTCAAACACAGGTGTCCAGCTGCCGCCACCATTCTCGGTTTTCCATACACCACCACTGGCGGTTCCGAGGAAAATAATATTGGGATTGGTCCAGACCGCATCAATGGAAGTGACGCGACCACTCATACCGGCCGGGCCGATATTGCGGGGTTTCAGGTTCTTGAAATGTTTGGACAGGTCGGCCTGTTGGGCAAATAACCCTACAGAAGTCATGATCAGCGATGTGACCAGGAAGATTTTTCTCATAACGTGAAAGTTTCAGTCTCGGAAATTCTGAAATAAACCCGCAACTGCCAAATGATATTGACCTGTGGTTCAGGTATTTCCGTTGAGCGGGCTGAATGAATCGGTGGATGAAAAAAATCAACAAAAAAATCCGGCAGGCGTGTGATGTAGCAGCAGGAGGGATTATATTTAGTTCTCAAACGAAGCACTTGCCCAACCTGATCCGTACCTATCTGCAGGGAAACGCCCTGCGAACCGGCATTTATGCCGCCGTTGTTGCTTTTCTTACCTATACCATGATCTTTGGCTTCCGTAAATCCTACACCGTGTGTACGTTCGATGGGATGCGTTTTGCGGGGATCAACTACAAGACCATCTTGGTATTGAGCCAGATGATCGGTTACCTGATGGCCAAGTTCTATGGTATCAAGTTCATTTCAGAACTGCAGCGGCTGGGCCGGTACAAGATCATTCTGTTACTGGTGGGCATTGCCTGGGTCGCCTGGCTGTTCTTTGCGTTGGTGCCGGCGCCGTATAATGCCATATTTCTTTTTATCAATGGTTTTCCGCTGGGGATGTTATGGGGAGTTGTGTTCTCTTATGTGGAAGGAAGACGCAGCACCGATTTTATCGGGGCCGCACTGGCTGTGAGTTTTATCTTTTCATCAGGTTTTGTAAAATCAGTAGGCGGATGGCTGTTGCTGGAGTTCCATTTGTCTGAATTCTGGGTACCTTTTGCCACCGGACTGGTATTTGCCCTGCCCTTGCTCCTGTTCATTTATCTCATCGAAAAAATACCTCCGCCGGATGAGGCTGATATGGCAGCAAGGATGAACCGGACGCCCATGTCAGCAGAAGACCGTAAACAATTCATCAGAACATTTCTACCGGGTCTGGTGGCCTGTATCGTAATCTATGGTTTTGCCACCATCTTCCGTGATATCCGCGATAATTTCAGCGCCGATATGTGGAAGGAAATGGGTTACCTGAACCAGCCAGCCATCTTCTCCAAAACAGAAACACCCATTACCCTGATCGTACTGGTACTGATCGGAAGTATGGTACTGATCCGGAACAGTTACCGGGCACTGATGCTGGCCCACGTGTTCATCGGTATCGGATTTGCGCTGGCAGGGATCTCCACCCTGTTCTTCGTGCAGAAACAATTGGATCCCATCTGGTGGATGACGGCCGTAGGACTGGGACTGTACATGGTCTATATCCCCTTCAACTCCGTTTTCTTCGAACGTTTGATCGCTGCTTTCCGTTTTACCGGTAATGTGGGTTTCCTGATCTACCTCGCCGATTCTTTCGGTTACCTGGGCAGTGTAGGTGTTTTGCTGAGTAAGGAGATCTTTAAAGTAAAACTGAATTGGGTGGATTTTTTCTCCAACAGCGTCATGATCCTATCCGTGGTGGGCGTGCTGATCACCATTTTCTCGGCGTATTATTTTGCGGGGAAGAAGCGTGAGTCGTGAATCGTGAGTTGGCAATGGTGAATGGGCAATGGTGAATTTGGTAGCCTGGGCTACCCACACTTACTACTCCCTACTCACTACTCACCACTCACAATTGACCATTCCCATCCTCCCTCATCCCTTTTTCTTCTCCTCATATTTTTTCTCTGCGTCCTGTGCTTTTTCAAAGTCGAGCACAACACCGTTGATGCAGTAACGCAGTCCGGTTGGGGGTGGGCCATCATCAAATACATGACCTAAATGCGATTTGCAGCGGCCACACTGTACCTCGGTCCGTTGCATGCCATGACTGTTATCGGGCAGATAGATGATGGACCCTTTGGTGATGGGTTCATAAAAGCTGGGCCATCCGCAACCACTTTCAAATTTAGTGTCGCTTTTGAAGAGTGCATTGCCACAAACGGCACAGTAATAAGTGCCGATCTCTTTGGAAGTCTCGAACGGACTGGTGAACGGCCGTTCGGTTCCTTTCTGGCGGGCGATATAATATACTTCCGGACTCAGGAACTTCTTCCATTCTTCTTCCTTCAATACCACTTTGGATGAATCGGTCCGCGAATACACGGGGTTATTCTTTTTGTTCTCTGTATCCATTTTGATCGGGTTCTTTTGATTGGATTGACTATGACAGCCCTGCCATACAATGGTTGAGAGCAGTAGCAGAAAGAGCGGCTTCATATTCAATTAAATTTTATGTGATAAAAATAATGTAAGCTGTCGAGATCTTGTTCATTTGTCTGACGAAAACACAACATAAACCTTACGATCGATCGCTTTCAAAGGTTTTCAAATACTGTTAAATGTTTTTTAAAATCAAGGCCTTATCTTTGTTCTTCACTTAAGGTAAGCAACCACATGTTTAATATTATCCTGTTTGGACCTCCCGGAAGCGGGAAAGGTACGCAAAGCGAGAAGCTGATTGCAGCGTATGGGTTAAAACATTTATCAACCGGGGATCTGTTACGGAGTGAAATTGCGCGCCAGACACCACTCGGACTGGAAGCGAAAAGTATCATGGACCGTGGACAGTTGGTGCCTGATGAAGTGGTAGTGGGTATGATCAGCTCTGCGCTGGAAGCCAATCCGCAGGCCAAAGGTTTCCTGTTTGATGGATTCCCCCGCACTGTAGCACAGAGTGAAGCGCTGGATAAACTGCTGAACCTGAAAAACACGTCCATCGGTGTGGTACTGGCACTGCAGGTGACCGAAGAAGAACTGGTACAGCGTCTGCTGAACAGGGGTTTGACCAGTGGCCGCAGCGACGATACCAATGAATCGGTGATCAGGGCCCGTATCAAGGAATACCAGGACAAAACATCCGTAGTGGCCGATTATTACAGCCAGTTCGACAAAGTGGTCAATGTGAAGGGTGAGGGATCCGTAGAAGAAATTTTTGCCGCTCTTTGCAGCGAAATTGACAAACGGATGTCTTAAATATATATCTTGTAAAAAGTTTTACAACCAACAACCAACTGCAATCCCGTCATTTTAATGGCGGGATTTTTTTTGCGGCGTCCGATCTTCTTCATTCCCTATCTTTAAAGCCAATCGATCGTTATGCTGGAGAAGAAGATCATATTCCTGAAACAGGATGTCGTTCCCTTACTGCACAAATTGAGTCCCCGGCAGAAAGGGAATTGGGGTAAAATGGACGCGCAACAGATGGTGGAACACCTCGAGGATGTTTGCAAAGTGGCCAACGGGAAGATAGAGATGCAATTGCTGAACACTGATCCGGCTGGACTGGCCGCAGCGAGAGAGTTCTTGCTTACAGAATTGCCATTCCGTGAAAACACCAAGGTCCCTGTGATGCCGGAAGAACCTCGCCCGCATAGGTATGCCACTCTGGAAGAAGGTATTGCCCGGGTTGAGCGGGAGCTCTTCGGTGTTTTTGCCGTGTATGCTGCAGAACCTTCATTGGAGTTGATGCATCCCATTTTCGGTGCTTTACCCGAAGAGCTACAGCTCCGTTATCTCTATAAACATGTGTACCACCATTTGCGGCAGTTTGGACTGGTAGATTAAAATTCACCCAGCGCATTGTCAAAACCTACCAATCGTTAGCTTTGCTGCTCTATAAATGATTGCTATGGTCGCATTGGAAAATTATGTTTTGGGAAACTGGATCAAAGGAGATGGCGATGGACAATTGCTGTATCATGCCGTAACCGGTGACCCCCTCGCCAGGGCTACCACCCAGGGCCTGGATTTTGCTGCAATCCTCCACTATGCCCGAATCCAGGGTAACCCATCGCTCCGCAAGCTGAGTTTTCATGAGCGGGGCAGGTTATTGCGTGCACTGGCGCTTTACCTGCGTGAACACCTGGATGAGTTTTACCGTATCAGTTACCAGACAGGCGCTACCAAAGCCGATAGCTGGGTAGATATAGAAGGAGGTATCGGCAACCTTTTCTCTTATGCGTCACTGCGCAGGAAATTTCCAGATACTCCCTATTGCCTGGATGGAGAGAATCATTCATTGGGTAAAGCGAATACATTCATGGGCCATCACCTGCTGGTGCCCAAAGAAGGGGTGGCGGTCCATATCAACGCCTTTAATTTCCCGGTATGGGGCATGCTGGAAAAGATCGCGGTGAACCTGCTGGCAGGAGTGCCCGCAGTGGTAAAACCGGCAACCGTTACCTCTTACCTGGCGGAGGCTGTGGTAAAACGGATCGTGGCATCCGGCATCTTACCGGAGGGAGCCTTACAACTGATCTGCGGAAGCGCTGGCGATATGCTGGAACATGTGACCTCGCAGGACGTGGTAACGTTCACCGGTTCCGCTTCAACGGGGTTAATGCTGAAATCGGGCAAGCGCATCCTGCAGGAGAATGTTCCGTTTACGATGGAAGCAGACTCGCTCAACTGCATCGTACTTGGCGAAGATGTGACACCGGGCATGCCCGAATGGGATATCTTCCTCAAAGAAGTGCGAAAAGAGATGACCACCAAATGTGGGCAGAAATGTACCGCTATCCGACGCATATTTGTTCCGGAGAATAAACTGGAAGATGTGCAGATCGCTTTGGGTAAGGTACTCTCGCAGACCACCATCGGGAATCCGCTGAATGAAAAAGTGAGAATGGGTTCACTGGCCGGTGATACGCAGCGGAAGGAAGTGAAAGAACAGGTACAGAAACTGCTGGCTTCCTCCCAGATCATTTACGGTTCGCTGGATAGTGTGGAAGTAATAGATGCCGATGCACAGAAGGGCGCTTTCATGAGCCCGATACTGCTGCTGAACAGCCAGCCGCTCACGAGCCGGGAAGTACACGAAGTGGAAGCTTTCGGCCCGGTATCGACCCTCATGCCTTATCGAACAACCGAAGAAGCTATTACACTTGCTAAAATGGGTAAGGGCTCCCTGGTAAGTTCCATTGTGACGGCCGATGCACAAATTGCGAAGCAGTATGTGCTGGGTGCCGGTATGTATCATGGACGCATCCTTGTTTTGAACGAAGCCTGCGCCAAAGAAAGTACGGGACATGGTTCGCCATTGCCCTTGCTGGTGCATGGTGGCCCTGGCCGTGCCGGCGGTGGTGAAGAGATGGGAGGCATGCGCGGGGTAAAACATTATATGCAACGGGTGGCCATACAGGGCTCACCTGATATGATCACTGCGATAAGCCAGGTGTACCAGCCAGGCGCTACGGGCAACCGTACGGGTAAACATCCGTTCAAAAAATATTTTGAGGAACTGGTCATCGGTGATCAGTTGCTCACCGCCAAAAGAGAGATCACTGCAGAAGATATCGACCGCTTTGCGGACCTGAGTGGCGACCATTTTTATGCACACCTGAAAGGCACCGATTTTGCAGGAACCATGTTCGACAGGCAGGTGGCACATGGTTATTTTATCATGAGCGCAGCTGCGGGTCTGTTTGTGGATAGTTATGAGAAAAATCCGGTATTGCTGAATTATGGTATTGATGAACTCAGGTTCACCAAACCCGTATACCCTGGTGCCGAGATCCAGGTTCGTTTTACCTGTAAGGAAAAAATAGCACAGGAACAGAAGGAGCCAACAGATATTCCCAGGGGTATTGTTAAGTGGTTGGTGGAGATCATCGATGATACTGAAGAGATCGTAGGTGTGGCAACAATATTGACGATGGTGGAGCGGAAGGCTCAATAAGAGAGAAACGGAGAAAAAAGGATGAACCTGGCACGATGCTTTTACCTTCTGAAAGTAGGATTCTTAAGACGATTTAATAACTTAGTATCATGATAGAACAAGTAACAGACGGTTATGTGAAAGTGGAGCGTGAGCATGGTATTGCCACGATCGAGTTCTTTCATCCGCAGAGTAATTCCCTGCCGGGTAAGCTGCTGTCTACGCTGGCCAAAGATATCCATAGTGAAGGGCTGAATCCCGAAACTCATGTGATCATCCTTCGTTCGGCGGGAGAAAAGGTGTTTTGTGCCGGCGCTTCATTCGATGAGCTTGCCGCTATCAGCAACGAAGAGGAAGGTTATCACTTTTTTTCAGGTTTTGCACAGGTCATCAATGCCATGCGTAAGGTGCCGCAGTTCATCATTGCCCGTATCCAGGGCAAATGCATCGGGGGAGGAGTGGGTTTGGCTGCTGCAGCCGACTATGCCATTGCTGTGGAAGGTGCGGATATCAAGTTGAGTGAATTGGCAGTCGGTATCGGCCCATTTGTGGTAGGGCCTGCCGTAGAACGTAAACTGGGCCTTTCTGCTTTTTCACAGTTGACCATCGATGCTACCAACTGGCGTTCGGCAGACTGGGCCCGCCGGAAAGGCCTGTTCTCCGAACTGCATACTGATATTGCTGCTGTGGATGACGCAATCGGCCGGTTATCGACCACGCTCTCGCATTCCTCTCCGGCTGCCATGCAGGAAATCAAAAAAGTATTGTGGAACGGAACGGAACATTGGGATGAACTGCTGCAGGAGCGTGCTGCTATCAGCGGCAGGCTGATCCTGAGTGATCACAGCAAACGGTTCATTCAAAAATTTAAAGCTCCCAAACCCTCACAGGCAGGCTGATGCTGTGCCTGAACTCAGAATAGTTCATTCCAGAAAAGAGTTAAAAAACAAAGGCACATATTTATCATGTGCCTTTGTTTGGTATGCTTTTATTTACAGATCGTCGTATTGATATAGCCTGTCGATCGGGGTCTGTGCTTTCATCTCAAATACGGGATGGATCACCCCGTTCTTTAATCCGTATACCCATCCATGCAGGTCCGGACGCTGCTCATTCCGCCAGGCTTTCTGGATAATGGATGTCTTGGCAAGATGTTGTACCTGTTCAATCACATTCAACTCTACCAGTCTGTCGAAACGTTGTTCCTCATTCTCTATATTGTTCAACTCATCCGTATGCAGGCGGTATACGTCTTTGATATTTCTCAGCCACATATTCAGCACCTGTTTGAAGTCGTGATTGGTCATGGCGGCTTTTACACCCCCGCAACCGTAATGACCGCAGACGATCACATGTTTCACTTTTAGGTGTACCACAGCATATTCCAGTACACTCAGCAGGTTCACATCGGTATGAATGACCAGGTTGGCCACATTACGGTGTACAAAGATCTCGCCAGGCTGGGTATTGGTGATCTCATTAGCGGGTACTCGGCTGTCGCTGCACCCTATCCACAGGAACTTGGGTGTTTGAATCAGTGATAACCTGTTGAAATATTCCGGGTCGTCTTCTACTTTTTCTTTTGCCCAGGCTTTGTTTTCAAGTAATAGTTTTTCGTATGCTTTCATTGGATGGTTAATTTAGGTTCGTTAAGTAAAAGGTGCATAGGTTTGTGAACGCTTTTTCTGATATCGATCCTGATATTTTTCAGGTGGGCGTGCAGCAGGAAGTTGTTGATCTCCTCGATCACATCCTTGTCGATATAATCGGCCCTTGTGGCGTCGATCAGTAAAGAAGCATTTTGGGGTATGTCTTCCAGATTCTTTTTAATGATGGGTTTGTTCAGAAAGGAAACGTCTTTTCGCAAACGGATCAGGTAATGGTTCCTGTCGTTTACCACCATCACGGCTGAGCGGAAATTGTTCCGGATCATGAAGAACAGTCCAACCGATATTCCTATAAGGATACCGATCAGCAGGTCTGTGAACAGAATGGCCATAATGGTAACGATGAAGGGAATGAACTGGTCCCATCCTTTTTGAAAGAACTCCTTAAACAGTGAAACTTTTGCCAGCTTATACCCTGTAAAGATAAGTACCGCAGCCAAAGCGCTTAAAGGTATTTTATTCAGCAGGGTGGGTATGAGCATTACGCATACCAGCAGCAGCAATCCGTGCATGATGGAGGAGACCTTGGTCCTGGCGCCTGCCGATACGTTGGCAGAACTGCGGACCACTACAGATGTAAGGGGTAATCCGCCAATCAGTCCGGAAAAAATGTTCCCAACTCCCTGCGCCTTCAATTCCCGGTTTGGAGGAGACACCCGTTTCAGGGGATCCAGTTTGTCCACTGCCTCAATTCCCAGGAGGGTTTCCAGACTGGCCACAATGGCCAGGGTCAATGCAGATACCCACACATCCGGGTTGTTCATGTATTGGATATCCGGAAAAGTGAAGAACGACAAAAACTGGTCCAGGTTGCCGGCAACAGGTAATGATACCAGGTGTTTGTTCCCAAGTACATATTGCGGTTGACTGATTGCAAAATACTGGTTCAGCAGTACACCTGCGATCACTGCTACCAGGGCGCCGGGTATCAGGTTGAGTACTTTGTTCTTCTTGATGAACCTTCTCTCCCAGAACATCAGTATGGCGAGTGATACGATTCCGATGATCACAGCAGCAGGTGTGATGTACCTGATGGCCTGGAACATTCCGGTAAAGGTGTTTTGCTGATCATTCTGCCTGAAATTCTCATCGCCTACGAAATCGGTATCATACCCAACCAGGTGAGGAAATTGTTTTAAGATCAGGATCAGGCCGATGGCTGCCAGCATTCCCTTGATCACTGAATTGGGCACATAATCACCGATCACACCGGCTTTAATGAAACCGAGGATCAGCTGTATTACACCGGCAATGACCACTGCCAGCAGAAAAGCCTCGTACACCTGCAGTTTCAGTATGGCAGTTGCCACAATAACGGTCAATCCGGCGGCGGGGCCGCTAACACTGAGTTGCGAACCGCTGAGCAGGCCAATCACTACACCTCCAACCACACCGGCGATGATGCCGGAAAAAAGTGGTGCGCCTGAGCCGAGTGCAATTCCAAGGCACAGCGGCAAGGCTACCAATAACACTACGATAGAGGCAGGCAGGTCATTGCCGGCACTCTGAAAATATTTTTTCATGATACAATTAGAACTAGTGTAAATAAAATGGTTTGCTGACTGTTACAGATCAGCAGTTGGGAGGGGGTACATGGATATCGCCAGTGAAGTTCTGCGGTATGGCGTCGGCAAAATGACGATGCCCCGAAGCCTCATTCTCCAGATCCGGCGTTTCAGTGGAAACGGTATTGGAAAGATGATCGTTTCTCAGAAAAGCTTTCTGAAACCCGCTTTTCTCAATGTGTATAGAATGTGGGAGCTCTTCAGTGAACTGGTTACGGAACAAGAGGCTCCCCATCTGCCGGATAGGTAGTATCTGTATGGTCAATACCAACAACAGGAATAGGGAATAGAATCTCTTCTTCATCGTTACTGAGAATAGCGGATAACATAAAACACGTAAAAGTGAACGCAACTAAGCGTTGTTTACAGGTATAGCTGTAACAGGTAACGATCAGCAGTTGGGCGGAGGTACGTGTATATCACCGGTGAAATTCTGCGGAATGGCATCGGCAAAACCCTGGTGATGTGAAGAGGAGTGGATATAGGCTGAAACACCTGTTTCAGGTGAAGCTGAGAGATAGTCGCTTTTCAGGTCAACTTTCTGCAGACAGCTTTTGTCAACATTGGTAGCATGCGGAAGTTCTTCTGTGAACCGGTTACTGAACAGCAGGCTCCCCATCTGCCGGATCGGCAGTATCTGGATCGCCAGTACCATCAGCAAAAAGATTGTACAGAATTTTTTCTTCATCACCCCACGAAAATAACGACAAACTATAATAATCCGGTTGTTAATTTTTGTTTTAACGGGAAGGATAGGATATAAACAAACTGTGGCGGATAAACCTATCCGCCACAGTTGCAATTTGTTATGATGTCTACCGTCGATTGTTAAATGTTCAGTCCGCCACAGGCACTTAGTACCTGTCCGGTAATATAAGAACTCATGTCGCTTGCCAGGAACAAAGTGGTATTGGCGATCTCTTCGGCTTTACCAAAGCGGCCAAGCGGTATTTTTTTCAGGAACTCCGCAGCACCATCTTTTAAGTAATGGGTCATGTCGGTCTCGATGAAACCCGGTGCAATGGCATTACAACGGATATTGCGGCTGCCCAGTTCCAGTGCTACTGATTTAGAGAAGCCGATTATGCCCGCTTTGCTGGCTGCATAACTGCTTTGTCCGGCATTACCCCGTACACCCACTATGGAACTCATGTTGATAATGCTTCCGCTTTTGGCTTTGATCATGGGTTTGATGACCTGTTTGGTCATGTTGAACACGCTTTTCAGGTTGATGTCCATCACTTCATCCCATTGCCCAACCGTCATGCGTAACAGCAGGTTGTCTTTGGAGATACCCGCATTGTTCACGCACACATCTATTTTGCCAAATTCTTTCAATACGTCATTCACCAGTGTTTCACACTCTTCGTATACGCCGGCATTGCTTTTGTAGGCTTTGGCTTTTACACCCAATGCGGTCAGCTGTGCTTCCAATGCGGAGGCTTTTTCTGCACTGCTGTCACTCACATAGGTGAATGCCACATCACTGCCATGTTCAGCCAGTGTCAACGCAATGGCTGCGCCAATACCACGGGCAGCCCCGGTGACGATCGATACTTTTCCTTCCAATAATTTCATAAGAAACAGTTTGTTATAAGGAACAAATGTAAAAGAATTGTTTTGGGCTACAATAGGCAATCAAGATATCTGAGCACCTGGATCTTACAGGAACGACAGGATATCATCTACAAAACGCCTGTCATTGCTCAGTCTGGGCACTTTGTGCTGGCCACCGAGCTTACCCTTGCTTTTCAGCCATTCGCGGAAAACCGTTTTGTTCAATGCATGTACGATGGGCAGAGTAAGGGCAATGTCCTTATACCGCTTGGCTTCGTAATCGCTGTTGAGCGATTTTAAGGCGCAGTCCAGTTCATAGGCGAACTGTTCGGTACTGGCAGGTTTTTCCTCGAACTCGATCAGCCATTCGTGGGCTCCTTTTTGGTTGTCGCCGAAATATACGGGCGCAGCGGTATAATCATTTACTACCAGCCCCGTCTTCTGTGATGCCATAGCGATGGCCTTATCGGTATTGTCTGCGATCACCTCTTCGCCAAATGCATTGATGTATTGCTTTAGTCTGCCGCTTACTTTGATGCGGAAGGGGAATGTGGAGGTAAACTGGACCGTATCTCCCACCAGGTAACGCCAGAGGCCTCCGTTGGTACTGATGATGAGTGCATAATTTTTGCCGATCTCCACTTCTCTCAGCCCGATGGTCCTGGGCTCTGGTTTGCCATATTCTTCCACCGGCATGAATTCGTAAAAGATGCCATGATTCAGGAATAACAGCATCCCGTCTTCATGGGGATTGTCCTGGCCGGCAAAAAAACCTTCGCTGGCATTGTACATCTCAAGATACGTGCAGCCTTCGCCTATGACCTTTTCAAACTGTTCGCGGTAGGGAACAAAAGAAACCCCACCATGTATGTATAGTTCCAGGTTGGGCCATACTTCTTTCAGGGTGGCTTTGCCGGTGATCTCCAGTATGCGTTTGATGAGAATCAACGTCCAGGTGGGAACCCCCGAAATTGAGGTCACATCTTCCTGTATGGTGGACTGGGCCAGTCTTTCGATCTTGCTTTCCCATTCATCCATCAGTGCTATAGATAACTCAGGTGTGCGGATCCAGTTAGCCCACATGGGTGTATTTTGAAGCAGAACGGCGCTAAGGTCGCCATATTGGATGTCCTCGTTCAGTTTGCTGATCTGGTGCGACCCCCCGATCACCAGTCCCTTACCGGTGAGCAGGTTGCTTTCGTTATTGAAGTTGTAATACAGCGTCAAAACATCTTTGGATGCCTGGAAATGGTTGTCCTCCAGGCTTTCCTGTGTGATGGGGATGAATTTGCTTTTATCGCTGGTGGTTCCGCTGCTTTTGGCGAACCAGTTAACGGGGGTGTTCCAAAGCATGTTCTCCTCTCCTGCCATCAGCCGTTCGATCAGGGGTTTCAGATCGTTGTACTCCTGTATGGGTACCCTTTCCTTGAATGTACGGATATTGAAGAGCTCCTTGAACCCATATTTACGTCCGAAATCCGTGTACTGACCATGGGTAACGAGGTCCTGCAGCACTTCCCGCTGCGAGCCGATTGGGTCATTGATCCATTGTTCAATGCGCCAGTGACGGAATCTGGCCAAACGTGATATAGCGGGGCTAAACAGTTTCATGTTGGTTCAATAGCAAAATAAGCAATGGGAACGAGAATGCGAAGGCCTGCGACAAGAAACCGGCCTAATTAAGCCCCTGCCGAACCTTCTTTGCCCATTTCAATGATCCAGTCTTTCCGTTTCAGCTCAAAGTTGGTACCTAAATACAATCTGCGTACCTGTGGATCATCGGCCAGCTCTTCGGCCGAACCGTGTTTGAAGATCTTTCCCTCGATGAGCAGATAGGCCCTGTCGCAGATAGACAAGGTCTCATTTACGTTATGGTCGGTGATCAGGATGCCGATATTCTTGTATTTGAGTTTGGCAACCACGCTTTGGATATCTTCCACTGCAATGGGGTCAACACCGGCAAAAGGTTCATCCAGCAGGATGAACTTGGGGTCAACGGCCAGCGCCCGGGCAATCTCGGTCCTTCTTCTTTCTCCGCCACTCAGGCTGTCGCCATTGTTCTTGCGTACATGATGCAGGTTGAACTCATCCAGTAAGGATTCCAGTTTGTGCTGTCGCTCACCCGGGGTAAGTCTGGTCATTTCCAGAACAGACATGATATTGTCTTCCACGCTCAGTTTCCGGAAAACACTGGCTTCCTGAGGCAGGTAACCAATGCCCATCTGTGCCCTTTTGTACATAGGCAGTTTGGTGATCTCCATATCGTTCAGGAATACCCGGCCCTCATCCGGTTTGATCAGGCCCACTACCATATAAAAAGTAGTGGTCTTGCCGGCGCCGTTTGGTCCCAGCAGACCTACGATCTCTCCTTGTTTTACGGTTACAGAAACGCTGTTGACTACTGTGCGGCCCTTATAACTTTTGAACAGGTCCTTGGTATGTATGGTAAGACTCAATGCGTTGTGTTTTGACAAAAATAGCGGTTATCGGGGGTAATCAGGGGGCTGCGGGGCATCTTAACAGATGTTTTTCTATGGCGGAGAGTGTATATTGCACCAATTTATGGGGCAACCCATATGGTAAAGACAGCATAGCAATGAAAATAACAGAACACATTAAACAGTCTACGGACACGCTGGTATCATTTGAAGTATTGCCGCCATTAAAAGGCAAGACCATCCATAGCCTGTATGATCACCTGGATCCCCTGATGGATTTCAAGCCGTCCTGGATCAATGTTACCTATCACCGCAGTGAAACCATGTTCAAGAAAAAAGCGGATGGTACGTTTGAGAAAGTGGACGTTCGGAAACGTCCTGGTACGGTAGGGATCTGTGCGGCCATCATGAACCATTACCGGGTGGATGCGGTCCCTCATATCATCTGTGGAGGATTCACCCGTCGCGAAACGGAAGATGCACTGATCGATCTAGACTTTTTAGGGATCGATAATGTGCTGGTGCTGAGAGGCGATGCTGCCAAAAACGAAGCCGCATTTGAACCCGAGAAGGACGGAAACCATTATGCCATTGAACTGCTGCAGCAGGTGAACAATATGAACAACGGTATTTACCTGGATGAGGATATCAAGAATGGCGGTAAGACCAGCTTTTGTATGGGGGTTGCAGGGTATCCTGAAAAACATTTCGAGGCACCGAACCTGGAGATAGACCTGGCGAAACTCAAAGAAAAAGTAGATGCCGGCGCAGAATACATCATGACGCAGATGTTCTTTGATAACCAGAAATTCTTCGATTTTGTGAAATCCTGTCGTGATATGGGGATTCAGGTGCCGATCATTCCGGGACTGAAACCCATCACCAGTAAAAAACAATTATCGGTTCTGCCAAGGATCTTCCATGTGGATATTCCGACCGACCTGTCGAATGCCATCATGAAATGCAAGACCGACCAGGAATGTGAGCAGGTGGGTACCGAATGGCTGGTGCAGCAGAGCAAGGAGCTGAAAAAATTCGGTGTGCCGGTATTGCATTACTACACTTTGGGCAAACCCAAAGTGATCTGGAATGTGGTGAAAGAGGTCAGGTAAATGACTATACAACAATTGATCGGGGACTGTTGAAATGATCTTGTTTCAGCAGTCCCCGATTCTTTTATAAGGTTTTCCGTTTGGCTTCTATCAGGTCGTCGAACTGCTCCAGGCTGAGCTGTTTGGCAATGATGCGTTTGTCCTTATCCAGCAGGTAAATGGTAGGCGTTTTATAAATATCATATAACTGCCTGAAATTGGCTTTGCCCGCTTTTTCTACCGCCTGTTTGGTCGCTTTGGTCTCATAGACCTGCACCCATTCCGGCGAAAGTTTCTTATCCTGTATAAAATGTTTCCAGGAAGCTACCTCGTTCTCGTATATATTGACGGAATAGACAGCCACCCCGTATTTTTTCCATTTGGCCCTGTATAAGGAATCCATCTTCGGGATCTCTTCTTTACAATGCCCACAGTTGGGATCCCAGAAGGCAACCACCGTGAATGGGGCTTTGATACCATAGAGCGGAACCGTTCTGCCTGTGGTATCGGTCAGGTCAAGAAAAGGAGCCGGCTGCCCCAGTTGGTTGGCCATCAGGCTATACGCCCTTTCTATGATCACTTTACGCGAGGCCGGATTCAGCAGCATGGTATCGCCCTTGGCATAAAAGTTCTCGAAAAGGAATACAAATACCTTGTCTTGCCCCATAAATTCGGGGTTCATGTATTTGTTGGTGAACTTGGTAAGCAGGTAAGGGTAGATCTCTTTACCGGTCCTGGCCATCAGTAAGAAGTAATTCACTTCTTTGATCACCGAATCCGGTTCCGGCGATACCAGGGTCTTAAAATAATCGTCCAGCTTTTTTTCAAAGAAAGGTGTCCGCAGTAAACGGTCATCGTTGAACAATACATCATCCCAGAAATGTTCTTTTACGAACCTGTAAGGATACGTAGAGTCTGACTTCCCGTTCACTACGGGTATGGCAGGTACGGTTGGCCGCTTCATGGCAGTGAGCAAAGTGGCGAGCAGGCTGGCCGGATTTTTTTTGATGATGCCTTCCCTGTAATCCTGCAGCTCTTTATCCGTTTTGAGGATCTCATCGCGCAGGCGGGCAGAGTCGGCGCTGGTGGTGGCTGCTTTGTAGGCATTTTCCAGTTGCGCCAGGCTGGCGCTTTTACTGCCGGTATAAGCTGCATATTTTTTATAGAGATCATTCTCGGCAGAGCCGGTGATCAGGGCGTTTTCTTTTAAAGCCGTATCGCCTGTAATGGTGAATTGCTGCTGGTCATCCATCAGCAGGTCGAACTGGATGGTGTATTGGGGAGATACCACAAAATAAATACCCCCGGTTAATTTATTGGGGCCCCTGAAAACACCCTGGCTTTTTTCGTCCAGGTAAGCGGAATCAACCAGGACCCGGCCCTGTCCGTAATAACTGGCCAGGTACACTTTACAGTTTTTCAGTGGGGTAAGGGTGATGTTGATATTCCGTCCCTTTGTTACCGTGGGTTTGGTAACGGCAGGTTTTTGAGGAACCGCCTTTTTTTGGGCCCAGATTCCCAGCACCAGCGCAAAATTAACTGCAGTAAGTAATAATCGCCTCATAGCTGTTGAATGATGGGTAAAAATAGCTAAACCGGGGTTAAACTACTGTCAAAAATGTAGGGAAGCGGGTCTTTCATCCGGCTGGTCATGTATTCATCCCCAATCCTAGTTACATTTGCATCCGTGAGAAAACAAAGAAAAACAGTTGTTTTAGAAAATATCCTTGTACAGGATTATGCAGCCGAGGGCAAGTCATTGGCAAGGGTCGACGGCAAAGTGGTATTCATTGAAGGAGCGGTGCCCGGTGATGTGGTGGATGTGCAGTTGTCCAGGAACAAGACCGACTGGGCAGAAGGCCATACCGTAAAGATCCACACACTTTCACCCGACAGGGTAAGCCCTTTCTGCCAGCATTTTGGCGTATGCGGGGGCTGCCAGTGGCAGATGCTTCCTTACGGGAAACAGCTTTTCTACAAACAAAAACAGGTGAGTGATAACCTGGGACGTATTGCCAAAGTGGTTTTGCCGCCGGTGGCGCCCATTATCGGGGCCGATGTTACCAGCCGGTACCGAAATAAACTGGAATACACATTTGCCACAGGCAAATACATACCCACCGAAGAATTCAGGCGGATGAAAGCCGGGGGCATCGATCCGAACAACCATTCCGGCGCCGCAGGTTTTCATGCACGTGGTTTTTTTGATAAAGTGGTGGAGATCGATACCTGCCACCTGCAGGAAGAGCCCACCAACCAGGTCAGGAAAGCGGTAGCGCAGTTTGCCATTGACAATGGCCTGGCGTTTTACAATAACCGCTCGCATACCGGGTGGCTGCGTAACATGTTTGTGCGCAATACCACTACGGGCGAACTCATGATCAACATTGTGCTGGGTTACGAGGAGGAAGGGCTGCGCAAACAACTGCTCGACCAGTTGCTGCAACAGTTCCCGCAGATCACCACTTTGTTGTATACCATCAACACCAAAAAGAACGACAGCTTGTTCGACCTGGAGCCACAGACCTATTCTGGAAAGGGGTATATCATTGAGAAGCTGGAAGACTATTCTTTCATGATCAGTCCCAAGTCTTTTTTCCAGACCAATACCCGTCAGGCGGAAAAACTGTACCAGGTAACCCGCGATTATGCCGAACTGGACGGAAGCCAGGTAGTGTATGACCTGTATTGCGGCACGGGCAGTATCGGTATTTTTGTAAGTAAGCTGGCCAAAAAAGTGATCGGCGTGGAAGTGATCGAAGACGCTATAGCAGATGCGAAGAAAAATGCGGCATTGAACCATATTGCGCATGCCGATTTTTTTGCAGGAGATGTTGTCAATATCTGCGACGATGCCTTTTTTGCCGCCCATGGCCGCCCCGATGTGGTGATCACCGATCCGCCAAGAGCGGGTATGCACGAAAAGTTGGTTAAAAAGCTGCTGGATATTGCCGCGCCTACCCTGGTTTATGTAAGTTGCAACCCGGCCACACAAGCGCGTGACCTTGCTTTACTGGACGAAAAATATACGGTAGAAAAAATTCAGCCGGTAGATATGTTCCCGCACACACTGCATATTGAAAATGTGGTGCAACTGAAACTGAAAAAAATATAGATGAACGCAATTTGTATGGAAACCCATTTTCGTAACTATTGTAATAACCCGTTCCTCAGCGGGCAGGGGGATACACTATGACAGAATTTCGACCCTCGCGTTTTGAGATATTGCCTACGATCGTAAAGAACCTGTTGATCATTAACGGGCTGTTCTTTTTGGCGCAGAACACATTCAAAGGACCCTCTGTCAGTTTCTCCATTGAAGATGTACTGGCATTGCATGCCTGGCAGAGCGACCTGTTCAAGCCCTGGCAGTTGGTCACCCATATGTTCCTGCATGGCGATCTGGGGCATATTTTCGGTAACATGTTCGCACTGTGGATGTTTGGCTCCGTGCTCGAAAACCTCTGGGGTTCCAAACGTTTCCTCACTTTTTACCTGATCTGCGGATTGGGGGCCGCACTGATACACCTGCTCTTCCTGAGTTATGAGTTGATGCCGCTGATGAAAGACTATGCCGCTATCTTCCAGCAGCATGCTGATGGCGGACCCTACCAGGCGGATGCCATGATCAATTTTATCAGCAAGAACAAACTGGGAGAACCCGGTTACCGCGATCAACTGATCAGCCTGATCAGGGAGAACCCGAATGATGCCGGGCTGATGAACAAACTGTTTGAACAGTTGACCGCCTTCTACCAAAGCCGGATCAACACCAGCACCATTGGCGCCAGCGGGGCCGTGTTTGGCGTGCTGGCGGCCTTTGTGTACCTGTTTCCCAATACTTATCTCTATATCTATTTCCTGGTGCCCGTTAAGGCCAAATGGATCGGGTTATTGTATTTTGGATACGAAGTGTTCTTTGCCTTAAAGAACTCAGCCGGCGATAATGTGGCCCGCTGGGCGCATATCGGCGGGGCCATTGTGGGTTTGCTGATTGTAATGACCTGGAACAAAAACAACAAAAAAACGTTCTATTAGGATACAGGTTTCTTTTCAGAGATAAATTGTGCATATGTCGCCTCAACCTTTTAAAACCGGCCGTAATATCTTGTTAGGACAGGATAACAATGCACTTGTGTTCCTGTTCGCGGTGAATATGATCCTGTTTGTGATCATCACTTTCATCAAAACGGTCTATTATCTTTCGGATATTCCGGAAGAGTTCTTCTATAAACAGATACTGAACTGGTTTACTTTACCTGTAATGCCGGATACATTCCTCACCAGGCCCTGGACACTGATCACCCATATGTTCACGCACCAGGGAGTCTGGCACCTGATCAGCAACTGCTTGTGGCTCTGGTGTTTTGGCTATATCATGCAGGATCTTACCGGTAATAACAAACTGATACCCGTATACCTCTACGGCGGTTTTGTGGGCGGACTGGTATTCCTGCTCGGTAATAACCTGGTACCGGTATTGGAAAGGAACCTCGCCGTAACCGCACCCATGATGGGTGCCGGGGCGTCTATCATGGCGCTGGCCATTGCCACCACCACACTGGCACCCGATTACCGTATTTTCCCGTTGATCAATGGGGGTATTCCTTTGTGGGTGCTTACCCTGATCTTCGTGGCCATCGATTTTGCTACGCTGGCTACCGGTAATGCCGGTATCGGCGCAGGCCACCTGGCAGGCGGTATGGCGGGCTATCTCTATATCCGCCAGCTACGCCGCGGACAGGATTGGGGGGCCTGGATGATCCGCCTGGTGAATTGGCTGGATGACCTGTTCAGCCCGGATAAAAAACATAACAGCAGATCGACCAGGGAAAAACTGTATTACCGGTCCGACCGGAAACCTTATGAGAAAATTTCCAATATAACCCAGCAAAAACTGGATGAGATTCTCGACAAGATCAACCAGGAGGGTTACCAACTGCTCACCGATGAAGAAAAAGAGTTCCTGAAACGGGCCGGCTCCGATGAGTAGGGCCGGCCGGGCTCCCGGTTACCAGGATATGCAACTTCGCAATTGATTTTTAGTAAATTCGGGCATGGCAAAAAACGTTTTTCGCCGTGCAACCAAAACAGTGTTCATCGCAGTCAATGTGGTTATCTCATTGCTGTTTGCGGTGGCCTGCCTGTTGCCTTACATTAACCCGGCCCGTTGGTGGCTCAATGGTTTTACGGGCCTGATCGTTCCCTATCTCTTACTGGCATTGGTGTTTTTTGTGATCTTCTGGTTGCTGGCAAAACCCGGTATGGTTTGGTTGCCGCTGCTTGCCCTGGCTGTGGGCTGGCAACAGATCAGCGTGGTGTTTGCCTGGCATCCCGGCTCGGGCTTCAGTAAACGCAAGCCCGCCAATACCATGCGTATTGTTGACTGGAACATACAAAGCTTCAATGGCCTTTCTGCCAACAAGGAGATCAGGAAGCTGGTCCCTTCGGAAGTGGCCGGAAGCATCCATAAGGTAAACCCGGATGTGATCTGCCTGCAGGAGTTCAATAATGCGGCCAATGCGGATAATATCGCGCTGTTTTCGCAGGAGTACCGGTATCATTACTTTTCAAGAGACTACCAACGCAACAATAGCGGGTACCAATCGGGTTGCATCATCTTCTCGCGATACCCGATCGTTGATTCGGGCAGGATCCCTTATCCCGTTGCGGAGAGCCTGATCTATGCCGATATCAAAAAGGGAGACGATACCATCCGTGTGTACACCACGCACCTGCAATCGTTCAAGTTTAAAAAAGCGGATTATTCCGATATCGAAAAGATACGCGAACAGGATGCAGAAAGTCTTTCAGCGTCTAAAAGCATCATTCGCAAAATGAAACTAGCATTCAGCCGCCGGGCTGTACAGGCCAATATTGTCCGGGAAGCCACCGATCAGTCGCCCTATCCCTCCGTCATCTGTGGCGATTTCAATGATGTGCCCAACTCGTACGCCTATTTCCGGATCCGGGGAGAACGCCAGGATGCTTTCCTGAAAAAGGGTTTTGCCGTGGGCCGTACGTTTATTTCACTGGCGCCCACCCTGCGGATCGATTATATCCTGCCCGACCGGGATTTTGAAGTAAAACAGTTTGATATGGTGGATGAGGACCTGAGCGACCATATTATGCTGGTATCTGACCTTCTTTTGAAAAAATAAAATATCTTCGCTACACAATGAACTACCCACACAGATATGGCTGTTGTTTCTGCTGCTGCTGATGCAGTGTTCCCTGTTAGCCGGGTAGATACCGGTTTGTTTCAACCGATTGATGTAAAAGTAACCGCCAATAAAAGATGCCACTTAAAGTATATAATTCGCTTACCCGCCAGAAGGAAGAGTTTGTTCCCATCAATGCGCCTTATGTAGGCATGTACGTCTGCGGTCCGACCGTGAGCGGTGAGAGCCACCTGGGGCACGCAAGGCCCTATGTAACATTCGATGTGCTGTACCGCTACCTCATGCACAATGGGTATAAGGTTCGGTATGTACGCAACCTTACCGATGCCGGGCATTTTGAAGAGGAAGGACGTGAAGCGGAAGATAAGATCAGCAAGAAGGCGGTACTCGAAAAACTGGAACCGATGGAACTGGTGCAGAAATACACCAACCTGTACCATTGGGCCATGGGCAGGCTGAATAACCTGCCACCCAGTATCGAGCCTACGGCTACCGGCCACATCATTGAGCAGATCGAAATGATCAAAAAACTGATCGCAGACGGGTATGCTTATGAGGTGAACGGTTCGGTCTATTTCGATGTAGAGAAATACAATACGGATTATTCCCAAAAAGGGCAGCCATACGGCATCCTCAGCGGGCGTGTGCTGGAGGAGCAGATCGAAAGCACCCGTGAGCTGGATAACCAGGACGAGAAAAGGAACAGGAGCGATTTTGCCCTCTGGAAAAAAGCGCCCCCGGAGCACATCATGCGCTGGCAAAGCCCGTGGGGCGAAGGTTTCCCGGGCTGGCATATCGAATGTTCGGCCATGGCCACCAAGTACCTGGGCGAAGAGTTCGATATCCATGGGGGCGGTATGGACCTGCAGTTCCCGCACCACGAATGCGAAATCGCGCAGAGTACCGTATGCAATCATAAGATGCCTGCCCGTTACTGGATGCACAATAATATGATCACCATCAATGGCAGGAAGATGGGCAAGAGTTACAACAACGTCATCAAGCTGAGCGAACTGTTCAGTGGCGGGCACCCCTTGCTGGAACAGCCGTATCACCCCATGACCATCCGGTTCTTTATCCTGCAAAGCCATTACCGCGGCACGCTCGATTTCAGTAATGAAGCCCTGCAGGCATCCGAAAAAGCGCTGAAACGCCTGATGGAATCTTTTGAATGGCTGAGCCAGTGGCCGGTACCCGGTAACCAGCAGGCAGCCGACCAGGCGCTGGACGCGAAAGTGCAGAAACTGGTGGGCGAGTTCGAACAGTTCATGGATGATGACCTGAACACGGCCAAAGTACTGGCTAATATGTTCGAACTGGTTTCAGTGATCAACTCCATCAAAGACAAACATATTCCTGTCAATGCCTTAGCGGCCGCTACCGTGGATACGCTGAAAAAACAACTGCAATTGTTCGTGGAAGACATTTTTGGCCTGAAACAGGAACGCGCCGGCGATGACGGTAAGTTAGATGGCGTATTGCAGCTCCTGATCGATATCCGCAAAGATGCCAAAAGCCGCAAGGATTTTGTTACCAGTGACAAGATCCGTAATGAACTGGCCACACTGGGGGTACAATTGAAAGATGAGAAGGACGGGGGGGTAAGTTATACCATTGCCTAGCAGCCCTCTTTGTTTAAAACGATTCAGTGATTGCAGTCATCCGAATGAGCATGATTGTGTACCAGGCACATCCGGTGATTCTGTATATGGGCCACCACGATGCAGACCACAGCCGGTGCCAGGAACCAGTTACGCCATTCGTGCCAGGTCATTTTAGCCAGCAAACAGGCAATCCCCACCGAAAAAAGGATAAAGGGCAACCAGCTATGGTGGTGTTTCCTGAACCCATGGTACAAAGAGTAGGCCCCAACCAGGAAAGCGATCCCGATCATCAGGTATTCAAACCAGACGTTTTCAATGATGTTGATCCCGAACAGGGGCAGGCTGGTCAGGAATAGGGGAAGCAGCGCACAGTGAATAGCACAGGCCAGGGAGGTAACGATCCCCATGGCATCCCAGTCAATCTTTAATCGCATGGCGGCAAAAATACAACAATGCAACAATGTTGCAAAATATTTGTTAGACTCTTCCACACTCCCCGGCATAAGCGGAATGAGGCGTAACTTTACAGCCAATCTAGCATGTTATGAATAAGAAGCTCCTGGGTTATCTCCTGTTTTTTGTGGTATTGGTACTGGGTTTTTATTATTTCCTGTTCAGGGATACCGACAAATGGAAAACCAAACTGGCTGTGATCAGTTATGTAAAACCCTTTCATTTTACCAACCAGGACGGTTTGCCGTTCACCGACAAGGATATGCTGGGTAAAGTAAGCGTGGTAGAATACTTTTTTACCAACTGCAAAGGCATCTGCCCCAAGATGAACCATAACATGAAAAAGGTATTTGAACAGTTCAAAAATGAACCGGATTTCATGATCGTTGCGCATACCTGCGATCCGGAACGTGATTCTGCGCAGCGTTTGAAAGTATATGCCGACTCGATGAAGATCGATAACCGCAAATGGGTGATGCTTACCGGCCGTAAGGACAGCCTGTACCAGCAGGCCCGCAGTTCTTACCTGCTGGATGATCCGAAGAACAATGTAGAGAAGATAGAGGACCAGTTCATCCACACCCAGTTCTTTGCACTGGTTGACAGGGATGGGAAAGTTCGCGGGCAGGTTTATGATGGCCTGAAGCAGCCCGAACTGGACCGGCTTGCCAAAGACATACGATCATTGCTGGAGGAAAAATCGGGTACTGCCAATTTCGTGAATGGGTTGTTCAATACCAACCCCAAATAATCTTGTATGATGTACAGTATTGTTGAGACCCTGAAAAAAAACCAGTTGAGCATTACCGACAGCCGGAAAAAGATACTGGAACTTTTTGTGCGATCAAAAGGCGCATTGGCGCATGCTGATATTGAACACGAGAGCGGCGCCGAATTTGACCGCGTTACCATTTACAGGACCCTGCAGACCTTTGTAGAAAAAGGGATCATTCATACCATTCCCACGGCAGACAACTCGGTGCGTTATGCTTTGTGCAAAGATGCCTGCGCAGGCGGCCATCACCACGATGACCATGTTCACTTCATGTGTGATGATTGCGGTACTACGTACTGCCTGGATAATATCAGTGTACCCAAACTCAGCCTGCCCGATGGTTTCACCATTTCCCAAACCGATGTGGTGGTCAGCGGCAAATGCAGGAAATGCCATTAGGGTGAATGGTGAATTGGCAATATTAAAGAAGTACTTCAGCCAAATGCCAATGATAATTGCCCATTGCCCATTCACTGCCACATTTCACGATTCCACATCTTATCTTCGCATAAACACCCTTCTATGATTTTTATCACCGGCGCCAGTGGTTTGGTAGGTTCTCACCTGGTAAAACAGTTAGTGAACGAGGGTAAGAAAGTGAGGGCGTTGTACCGCTCTTCCATACCCCTTATGGAAGGGGTGCAGGGGGTTGATTGGGTGCAGGGTGATATCCTGGATGTGGTTTCCCTGGAAGAAGCCATGAAAGGGGTGGAGGAAGTGTACCACTGTGCCGCGGTGGTCTCTTTCAATCCCGGCAAAAAACACCTGTTACACAAAAACAATGTAGATGGCACCACTAATGTGGTGAATGCCTGCCTGGATGCCGGCATACGCAAACTGGTATTCGTCAGCTCAGTGGCGGCGCTGGGCAGGATACGGCAGGATAAACCCATTGATGAGACCATGAACTGGTCTGAAGAAACCAGCAACAGCGAATACGGCAAGACCAAATACCTGGCCGAAATGGAAGTGTGGCGGGGTATTGGCGAAGGGTTGAATGCCGTGATCGTGAACCCGGTCATCATCCTGGGTGCGGGCGACTGGGAAAAGGGTTCGTCCGAGATTTTCAAATCAGCCTATGACGAGTTTCCCTGGTATACAGAGGGAACCGGTGGTTTTGTGGATGTGGCCGATGTGGTGAAAGCCATGATCCTGCTGATGCAGAGCGATGTGCAGGCGGAGCGTTTTATCCTTTGCGCCGATAACCTGCCTTACCGGGAAGTGTTTGCACTGATCGCCCAGAATTTTGGAAAACGTCTGCCGTACCGGAAAGTAACGCCCCTGCTGGCAGCGATCGTATGGCGGCTGGAAGCCATCAAGGCAAAGTTTACCGGGAAAGACCCGCTGCTTACCAAAGAAACAGCGCATACGGCTGCGGCCAAAGTGCAGTTCAATAACAGCAAGCTGATACAGCGTTTCCCTGAATTTGCCTATATGCCCGTTGCGGATTCTATCAAACGCATCTGCCAGGAGTTGAAGCAGGTGCATGGTTTATAATGCACCCGGGCGCTGATATCGTGCCCTTTATTTTTCCATCACTTTCTTCCATAATTCCGGGATCCGTTTGATCCATACCAGTTCCCTTCTTTTAAGGGAAGCGTCTTCTGCCGGATAACCGAAATAGGTCTTACCTCCTTCCAGCGAAGAAGGAACACCACTTTGGGCCAATACTACGGCATTGGCGCCGATGGTGAGGGTCTTACTTACGCCGACCTGTCCCCAGAGGGTTACCCCATCCTCAATAATGGTTCCCCCGGCAATGCCTACCTGTGCGGCGAACAGGCAGTTCTTGCCAACAGTAGTGTCGTGTCCGATATGGACCATGTTGTCCATTTTGGTTCCGGCACCGATACGGGTTTCAGCGGTCACGCCCCGGTCAATGGTGCAGCCGGCACCGATCTCTACCTGGTCTTCGATCACTACGTTACCGCAGCTCTGCATCCGTTTGTACCATACGGCCCGATCTTTTTTGGTGTTGTAGTAAAAGGCGTCACTTCCGATAACGCTGCCTGCCTGTATCACCACATTGTTCCCGATAACGGTATGGTCAAGCAAAGAAACATTGGGATGTATCACGCAGTTCTCACCTATGACCACCTGGCGGCCGATGAAAACATTGGGCATGATCACCGTGCCTTTACCGATGACCACATCATCGCTGATGGATTGTTGCGCCGGGGTGAAGGGACGGAAATGATCAACAATTTTGAGATAGGCTTCAAAAGGGTCCTTTACCACGAAAATGGTTTTACCATCCGGTATCTGTACGTCTTTGGTGTTGATGATGATGCAGCTTGCCGCACTTTGTAAACAGGTATCATAATATTTTGGATGGTCAACAAATACCAGGTCGCCCGTTTCTACTTTGTGAATTTCATTGATGCCGAATGCCTGCGCTGCAAGATTACCTGCTGCTTCTGCGCCGATGAGATCGGCGAGCCATGCTACGGAAACGGGTGCGGGAAACTTCATAATGCTATTTTTTGATAGGTATCAAAGGTAATATTCCTGATTCAGCAGAAATTTTTTTTCGTGGTAAAACCCTGTTCCGGGGTGTATTTCCGGCAATGTTTTTTTTTGAGAAAATCACCAGCCTGTTCTTAAGAATGTTTTTTGTTGTCCTCTGAAACGCTTTGTTCATCAATGTTTCAGGCGATCCTGTTTTTTGAAAGATGTTGTGTCTGTGTAATAACACCGTTCACCGCGTAGTTCGTTACATACATCAATCACTGATGCAATCCACATTTCCCGCCAAAATGTTAATAAAATTGTTTAAAAATTTTTTTGCTTTCGTTAAAAGTCTTTTTAATATTGTGTAGGGAAATTTATTTCCCGGTACTTACTAACCCATCCATATACAAAGTCTCGCTTCTGCGGGACTTTTGTTTTTGTATGAACCGCTACTGCATCATCTACAAACCTTACCTCGTACTGTCACAATTTTCTGCGGTGGATGGAAAGAAAACACTCGCTGATTTTTTTGACGTACCCAAAGATGTATATCCTGTCGGGAGACTGGATCATGACAGTGAAGGTCTGTTGCTGTTGACCAATGACAGATCTCTTAACCATCGGTTGCTTGATCCCGCGTTCGCTCATGAAAGAGAGTATTGGGTACAGGTGGATGGCGCCATCACCGAAGCGGCCATCAGGGAAATGGAGAAGGGGGTTACGATCAATGTCGATGGTAAATTGTATCGCACGGGTCCCTGCAAAGCAAGCTTGTTTCCCGTGGAGCCTAAAGTGCCCGACCGTCATCCGCCCATCCGCTTTCGTAAAGAGATCCCGGCACCCTGGATCCGGATGATTTTGACAGAAGGTAAAAACAGACAGGTGAGAAAGATGACGGCAAAAGCAGGATTCCCTACTTTGCGCCTGATCCGTTACCGCATAGAGGGCCTTTCACTAGGTATCCTGCAGCCGGGTGACATGCTAGAACTTAAGCGGGAAGAAGTGTACCAACAACTGTTCCATGACAGAAAATAACAACCAAAGTGCTGCTTACGAGATCAGTACCGATCACAACAGGTTGGAGGTCGGTCTGATTCACCAATATCTTTCACAGGATTCCTATTGGGCCCAGAATATCTCCCTGGAGGTTGTACAGCGTTCGTTGCAACATTCACTATGTTTCGGCGTCTATGGTCTGGACGGACAGGTGGGTTTTGCCCGTGTCATCACCGACAGGGCCACATTCGCCTACCTTGCTGATGTCTTTATTCTGCCCGGCCACAGGGGCAAAGGCTTGTCCAAACAACTCATGCAAGCCATTCACGAGCATCCCGATCTCCAACAACTTCGTCGCTGGGTGCTCTTTACGCGCGATGCGCATGGCTTGTATGCACAGTTTGGCTGGACACCCATACCCGAAGAAATGACACCGAAAATGATGCAGTTGCATACCCCGGATATCTATGAAAAGAACAGATGAATGTTGAACAGATGAACAAGGAACAGATGAACGGAAACCCGAGAATCCTGCCAGTTACCAAACACTTCAACATTCATCCGTTCCTTGTTCATCTGTTCAATATTCCCCTCCTGCCCGTATCTTTGCTGCTTTCAAAAAGCAAGTATGAGTCAAACACATTTGTCTGAACAGGAGTTGATCCGCCGTGAGAAACTGGCTAAGCTGCAGGAAGCGGGTATCGATCCATTTCCGGCCCCTTTGTATCCTGTAAGTCATTTTTCAACCGACATCAAGGATCAGTATTCCGAGGAAACCAAGGAACAGTTCGCTGCTGTTTGTGTTGCGGGCCGTATCATGAGCATCAATGATAAGGGTAAAGTGTTCTTTATCAAGATACAGGATAGTAAGGGCATCATTCAGCTATATGTGAAACGGGACGATCTTTGCCCCGGAGAAGATAAATCCTTTTGGGATACCGTGGTAAAACACGGACTTGACCTCGGAGATATCATCGGGGTCACCGGTTTTGCTTTCATTACCAAAACGGGTGAGACCTCTATTCATGCACAAACCCTGACCCTTCTTACCAAATCACTGAAGCCATTGCCGGTTACCAAGAGAGATGAGGAGGGTAATGTTTTTGATGCGGTGACGGATCCGGAGTTCCGCTACCGTCAGCGGTATGCCGACCTGATCATCAACCCGGATGTAAAAGATACTTTTGTAAAGCGTACCAAACTCATCAATACCATCCGCGAATTTTTGAACGGTCAGGGTGCACTGGAAGTGGATACACCTGTATTACAGGCCATCCCTGGTGGTGCTGCTGCCCGTCCGTTCATTACGCACCACAATGCATTGGATGTTCCTTTTTACCTGCGTATTGCCAATGAACTGTACCTGAAACGCCTGATCGTGGGTGGGTTCGACTGGGTATATGAGTTCAGCCGCAATTTCCGCAATGAGGGTATGGACAGGACCCATAACCCCGAATTCACTGTGCTGGAATGGTATACGGCGTACAAGGATTATTTCTGGATGATGGAGACCACCGAACAGTTGTTCGAGAAGATTGCCATTGCCCTGCATGGGACCACCGATGTACCACTGGGGGATAAGGTCATCAACTTTAAAGCGCCGTTCAAACGGATCAGTATTCATGACGCCATTAAGGAGAATACAGGTATCGATGTCAGCGGGATGGACGAAGCTGGTCTGCGTGAGGTTTGTAAGCAACTAAAAATAGATGTGCCCGGTAATATCGGCAAGGGCAAACTGATCGATGAGATCTTTGGTGCAACCAGTGAACATACCTATGTACAGCCCACTTTCATCATCGACTATCCTGTTGAGATGAGTCCACTCACCAAAAAACACCGCAGTAAACCCGGACTGGTTGAGCGTTTTGAACTGATGGTGAACGGAAAAGAGATCGCCAATGCCTATACGGAGCTGAACGATCCGATAGATCAGCGGGAACGTTTTGAAGAACAGGCCAGGCTGATGGAAAGAGGCGATGATGAAGCCATGTTCATCGACCATGATTTTCTGCGTGCACTGGAATATGGTATGCCGCCAACTTCCGGTATCGGTATCGGTATCGACAGGCTGTGTATGATGATGACCAACCAGGTATCCATCCAGGATGTACTGCTCTTCCCGCAGATGCGCCCGGAGAAACTGGATTAAGAATACCACACTTACCAGAAGTCCATAGAAGCCCCCTTGATGTAAGGGCCAGCCTCTATGGACTTTTTTTGTAGATTGCCCTACCAAAACTCCCCGTTGCCGATGAAATATCTAAAGGTCCTCTATGTACAGGTTATCATTGGAATTGTGTTGGGGGTACTTACCGGGTGGCTTTTTCCTGCATTCGCGCCTACCGCAAAACTGATCAGCGAGTCGTTCATCAATATGATCAAGATGGTGATCACCCCGGTGATCTTCCTGACCATCGTACTCGGTATTGCCGGAGCCGGTAACCTAAAAAAAGTGGGCAGGGTAGGGGGTAAGGGACTGATCTATTTTGAAGTGGTCACCACTTTCGCCCTGATCATCGGACTGGTGGTTGCCAATATGTTGAAACCGGGGGTGGGTATTGCCACCAACCATCTTCCCAAAGAGAACCTCGACAAGTATACTTCTGCTGCCAAGGAGATGAACTGGGGTGAGTTCTTTTCGCATATCATTCCCACCAATATCGTAGACTCTTTTGCCAAGGGAGATCTGCTGCAGGTATTGTTCTTCGGCGTATTGTTCAGTGTGGCCATCACCAAAATGGGAAGCGGTGGTGCCAAACTGATCTCTGTGTTCGAGAACCTGAACAAGGCTTTTTTCAATGTGATCCACATCGTGATGAAATTCAGTCCGATCGGCGCTTTTGGCGGAATGGCCTATACCATTGGTAAATTCGGTTTCGGCAGCCTGCTATTATTGGGTAACCTGCTGCTGGCTTATTATATAACATCACTATTGTTCATTTTTGTGGTGCTGAACCTGATCGGCCGTTATTACGGATTCAATGTGTGGAAATTGCTGGTGTACATCAAGGAAGAGCTTCTGATCGTACTGGGAGCCAGCAGCAGTGAAGCTGTCTTGCCTAATCTGATGGAGAAGCTGGAGGCGGCAGGTTGCGAAAGGTCCGTAGTGGGGCTGATCATTCCCACTGGCTATAGTTTTAACCTGGATGGGACCACGATCTACCTGAGTATGGCCACCATCTTCCTGGCCCAGGTATTCGATATCAATCTTACCCTGGCACAGCAGCTGACCATTATCGGTGTATTACTGGTGACCAGTAAAGGTGCGGCCGGGGTGACCGGCAGCGGATTCATCGTGCTTACATCCACGCTCACGATCTTGAAAGTGATCCCGTTGGAGGGACTGGCACTGCTGATCGGTGTGGACCGTTTCATGAGTGAAGGAAGGGCCCTGACCAATATGATCGGCAATACCATTGCCACGGTGATCATCGCCAAAAGCGAAAAGGCGATCGATATGGGTAGGTATAAACGGGTGGTGGAAGGGAGAGGCGTGAGTGGTGAGTAATTTGGCAATGGTGAATGGTGAATTGGCAATTGTGAATTGGGGTGTATACGCAGAAAAAAAGGGGGAGCATCTAGCTCCCCTTTTTTTAGTCTATCAATTCTTTCTTAACTCCCTACTCCCTACTCACCACTCACGATTGCCTATTCACGATCCCCCACTCAGTCCCTGTAATTCAATGCGGGTTTTCTGTCGCCCAGGAGGGCTTTGTATTGGTAATCTCCCCTTGATTGTTTGAATTCTTCTTTGGCTTTGGTGATCAACGTGGCGTCTGTGAACAGGTCGATGGCCGTTAGTGCCATGGTCTTGGCGGCTACCATCATTCCTTTGGCGCCGATATCTGTTCCGTTACAGGCTACGGCCTGCCAGCTGTGTGCGGCGGTGCCGGGTATCCAGGTAGCTGCTTCCAGGCCAACGGTGGGTACGGCATAACTTACATCACCCACATCGGTCGATCCGCCACCGGCATCGATCACCGGTTTCAGGGGAGCAATGGTTGCGGCTCTTTCAATTGCGGGTGACTGATATGAGAAAGAAGACTGTATCTTCTTACCGAACTCGATCTCAGCAGCACTGTAGTTCACCCCGCCAACTTTCTGTAGGTTCTGCTGCATGGCTTCGGCCAGTGTGCGGTTGATGAGCAGATCGTGTGTGCCGCCAATGATCTCGTATTCCACTCTGGTGTCTGTACCCATGGCCGCACCCTTGGCTGCTTTGGTAAGCCTGTCGAACACACTGACCACCCACTCTCTTTTCGGATGACGAACATAATAGAATACTTCCGCAAAATCGGGTACCACGTTCGGCGCTTTGCCTCCCTGGGTGATGACATAGTGGATACGGGTTTCCTGGGGCACATGTTCGCGCATCATGTTCACCATATGATCCATGGCTTCCACACCATCCAATGCAGAACGGCCCTTCTCGGGTGCCATGGATGCATGGGCAGATAAACCGTAAAAACGGAACTTGGCCGATGTATTGGCCAGTGCACTGGTCATGGTAACGGCATTCACATCCGAGGGATGCCAGTGTACGGCAACATCCACATCTTTGAACAATCCTGCCCGGACCATGTATACCTTACCACTACCACCTTCTTCCGCCGGGCAGCCGTACACGCGGATGGTGCCACTCAATTTTTTGCTTTCGATCAGTTTTTTGATCTCGATACCGGCAGCAACAGATGCTGTGCCGAACAGGTTGTGGCCACAGCCATGTCCTGCATCAACCCCTTTGATGGGTTGTTTGCCGGGTACCGCTTCCTGCGACAGGCCAGGCAAAGCATCATATTCCGCCAGGATGGCGATCACGGGCTGTCCACTTCCGTAACTGGCCACAAAAGAAGTGGGGATATCGGCAACACCCGCCTGCACGGTAAAACCATTGGCCTGTAAGGTCTGTTGCAGCAGGGCCGAACTTTTCTGTTCCTTATAACCTACTTCGGCATAGTTCCAGATCTGTAAGGCAATGTCTTTATAATCGTTATACCTGGCATCAATGTTTACAATGGCATTCTGTTTCAGTAATGCAGTTGTGTTGGTGCCTTTCTGGGCATGTAATACAAGGGAGACTGCACAAACAGCGGCAGTGAGTAAGATCTTTTTCATGCAAATAGTTTCAAAAATTAAACAAACAGGTCACGGTAGAGTTCGGCGCCGGGTACCACAGAATATTTGCTCAGGTCCGTGATGCCTTCGGCTGCCATTACTTCTTCGTCAATGAATGTATTGCCGGTGCATTGGGCAGCAGGTTTGCTGAGGATATGGTATACACAATCGGCCAGTATATCTGGCGTACGGCTCATTTTGGCCAGCGCCTCGCCGCCCAACAGGTTTCTTACGGCGGCAGTATCAATAGTGGTCCTGGGCCATAAAGCATTGGAAGCGATACCGGCACCTTTTAACTCCGCGGCCCAGCCCAGTGCCAGCATACTCATACTGTATTTGGTAATGGTATAGGCAATATGGCCGCCCATCCATTTGGGATCAAGATTAACAGGGGGTGATAAAGTGATGATATGCGGGTTCTTCCCTTTACGCAGATGCGGGATGCAGTATTTGCCCATTAAGAAAGTACCGCGCACATTGATGCTCTGCATCAGGTCGAAACGTTTGGTCTCCGTCTGTTCGGTCGGGGTGAGCTGTATGGCCGATGCATTGTTGATGAGCACATCAATACCGCCAAAATGCTCCACCGCTTTTTGTACGGCGGCCTGTACCTGGTCCTCATGACGTATATCGAGTTGTACTGCCAGCGCTTTTCCGCCTGCGGCTTCCACTTCTGCCGCTGCAGAAAAGATGGTACCGCCGAGGCGGGGATCTTCTTCCACGCTTTTGGCAGCGATCACAATATTGGCACCTTCCCTGGCCAAACGTAAAGCCATGGCTTTACCGATACCGCGACTGGCGCCGGTAATGAATACGGTTCTGTTCTGGAATGACATATGCAATTGGTTAGACACCCAATTTCAGCAAAACCGGCTTACCAACCTAAGAAATCTTTGATCACCTGTTCAGTCTCTGCGCAGGCTTTGTCAAGGTCCTCATTCAGGATGGTTTTGGTGAAATGGTGGTTGAAAGACATTTCATAGCTGGCTTTGTTCACCCTTGTTTCCAGGCTTTCGGGGGTCTCGGTACCCCGGGCTTCCAGCCTGCGTCTGAGTTCGGCCACGGATGGGGGTTGTATGAAGATGGACAGGCAATCGCCGGCAAACTGCTGCTGCACATGTATGGCGCCCTTTACGTCGATATCTAGCATAGGTACTTTGTTCTCGTTCCAGATACGCTCCAGTTCGGTCTTAAGTGTGCCATAATACTTGCCCTCGTATACCATTTCCCATTCAATGAATTCGTTGGCATCTATTTTGGCTTTAAAATCAGCTACACTCAGGAAATGATATTCCACCCCGTCCTTTTCAGTGCCGCGCGGTGCACGGGTGGTGGCAGAGATCGAAAATGACAAACGGGGATATTTACTGATCAGGTACCGGGTGATGGATGTTTTGCCGGAACCGGAAGGCGCAGTGAGTATGATCAGTTTGCCGTGTGTTGCAGACATGCGATTGATTTCCGCAAAGAAACAATATTATGGTGAATAGGCAATTGGTAATCGTGAGTGGTGAGTGGTGAGTGGTGAGTAGGGAGTGGTCAGTAGGGAGATCATGCAAATCCCCCCCTGATTCACCATTGCCATTCACTACTTCCTACTCCCTACTCACCACTCACCACTCAGGAATGCCAATTCACTTTTTCCTCCAGCGGTATCCTGCGCTGGCCGTCTTTGGCGGGTTCATCGGTATAACCGAGGAAGAGCAGGCCCATGACGATATCCTCATCGCCAAGGCCCAGGTAGGTTTTCATGGATGGGTCATGAGTCATACCGCCGGTACTCCATAAAGCAGCGATACCCAGCGATGCGGCGCCCAGCAGGATGTTCTGCATGGAAGCGCTCACCGCGGCGATCTCTTCCAGTACAGGAATACTGTTGAGGATGCTCCGCTTCATATATACCACAATGATGTGCGACAGCCGATCTCCCTGCTGTTGCAGTTTTTCGTATTTGGCATGCGTGAATTTTTCCGGATCAGTACCTTTTTTGTAGAGCTCGGCATGGTCCCGGCAGAATTTCCCGACGGCATCCTGTTCATATACAACAAATCGCCAAGGCTCTGTTCGGCCATGTGTTGGCGCCCAGTCGGCAAGGATCAGTAAACGCTGGATAAGCGCATTGTCTATCTTTTTTCCATTCATGTCAGAAGGTTTTACGCTTCTTCTATGCTGGATGATGCTTTGTAAGGTCTCAAATGTGTTCATGCTGCAAAAGTAGAATCTTCTGCAGGGATTCAATAGCGAAATGCGGTTTGTTTTGCCAGGCTTTACATCGGGATCTTGAGGAATACGGTAGTACCCTTGTCTATTGTACTTTGTATCTGCAGCTGTCCGCCGATCTCTTTCATGAAGTCCTTGATCAGGGTAATGCCCATACCACTGCCCTTTTCATCATTGGTGCCGGATGTGCTCACCACATTGTCCTCCGTGCTGACGATCTTATTGATGATCTCCTGCGACATACCCACACCGGTATCGCTGATGGCTACCTGATGATAGGTTTCGGACACATCGTTGTATACAGTGATCTGACCATTGTGCGTGAACTTATTGGCGTTACTGATCAGGTTCCGGATCATGAACCGTAAGATGTTCGGATTGATGGTGATGGTAGCAGTCTTGTTGACCCGGTTGATCAACTGGTTGTTCTTTGATTCTGCACTGATCCGCATATGCTCGAATTCCTGGTCAACGATCTCTTTCAGGTTCACTTCCTGTTTCACGGATTTTTCCTGCATCTCTATCGCGCCCCAATCGATCAGGTTGTTCACCAGATTGTACGTGGTGCCGATCTGTTTAGCGAAGATGGAGATCAGCATCTTTCTTTCTTCTTCAGAAACCTGTTCGGATTCCAGCATCTGAAAGGCCGATAGGATGGAGCCGATCGGCCCCCGTATATCATGCACGATCACCGAGTGCATTTTTTTCTGCAACCGGTTCTGTAATTCAATTTTCTGTGATTTTCTTTCCAGCTGCTTGCGGGCTATTTTCAGATCAATGAGTTTTGCCAGGTGATTACCCAATAATTCCAGTGCCTGCAATTGCTGTTTGCTGAGCAGGTAAGGATTGGGATTGACCACGCAAAGCATACCTATCTGGTAACCCTGCCTGCATAAGAGCTGTACGCCGGCATAGTACCTTTTTTCAGTCGGGGCCGTGTCAATGGGATCGTCAAAAAAATGGGTACCCCTGAGGGCCTCTTCTACCACGGCAAAATCATGGTCCAGCAAAATATCCGTTCCGGTAAATGTGATCTCTGCCGGAGGAGCACTGGACTCCATACCCGCTTTGAACCTGAACCATTGTTGTGTTCTGTCGATCAGGGAAACTAAGGACACGGGTGAATTGCAGATGGTGCCTGCTAATTGGATGATCTGTCCGAATTCGTCTGTCTGGGATGTTTCAGGCAACTTGATCTTCCCTGTTTCCTCTGTCCTTTGAGCACTATCCGTAAATATAGGAGCCTGTATCATGGTATTGGTTTTACCTGTGAATGGAGATTAACCTGCAGTTTACAGGTTACGGATATTGGCTACTGTAAAGGTCTCACTAATCAATAGCCCAGGTAATAGCTCAAAAGCAGATTAGTTTGTAGTCGGTCTACTACGATGTGGGGAGAGCGGCTGTCGACACTGTCAGGGACGTATCCATTCCTTATTTGCCGGTATTTTCCGGGCAGCCTCATTGATATTGGCGTTATCGCCGGATCTTCTTGCTTGTAGTATGTTTGGGTAAGCACTACATATGCAGGTAAAAAGAGTTAAATAACTGATTGTCAGCATACAACTATCAGATTGGTGCTATTGGGTCTGCGTTTGGCTGGATACAGTATGTCAGGCAGGGATGCGTTTGATATCTGCTCCGAGGTTTCGAAGCCGTTCATCAATGTATTGGTACCCCCGGTCTATCTGTTCAATGTTCTGGATCACGCTTTTCCCTTCGGCGCTCAGGGCGGCAATCAGCAATGCCTGCCCGGCCCGTATATCCGGGCTGCTCATGGTAATGCCCCGTAAATTGTTCTTTCTTCCCAGCCCGATCACGGTGGCGCGATGTGGGTCGCAGAGTATGATCTGTGCCCCCATATCGATCAGTTTGTCGGTAAAGAATAAACGGCTTTCAAACATTTTCTGGTGCACCAGCACACTGCCCCTTGCCTGTGTGGCCACGACCAGAACAATACTTAACAGGTCCGGCGTAAAACCTGGCCAGGGATGGTCATAGATGGTAAGGATACCGCCATCCAGGAATGTCTGTATTTCATACACATCCTGTGCGGGAATATAAATATCATCTCCCTTGATATCGAACCGGATACCCAATTGCCTGAATTTTTCCGGGATGACCCCCAGGTGTTCCACTCCCGCATCTTTGATGGTGATCTCACTTTGTGTCATGGCGGCAAGACCAATGAAACTGCCGATCTCGATCATGTCGGGTAGCATCCGGTGTGTGGTACCTCCCAGTTGGCTCACACCCTCGATCGTGAGTAGGTTACTGCCAATACCCTGAATTTTGGCCCCCATTCGGCTTAGCATTTTACACAACTGCTGAATGTAGGGTTCACAGGCAGCATTATAAATGGTGGTGACGCCTTCTGCCAGTACCGCTGCCATTACAATATTGGCGGTCCCTGTAACAGAAGGTTCGTCCAGTAACATATAACAACCCTTCAGTTGCGGGGAAGATAATTTGAAACATCCCAGCTGTTCTTCATATTCATACTTCGCCCCCAGTTTTTCGAAACCGATGATATGCGTATCCAGCCTGCGACGGCCTATCTTGTCGCCCCCGGGTTTGGGTATATACGCCCTTTTGAACCTGGCCAGCATGGGACCGGCAAACATAACACTGCCCCGGAGCCGTCCCCCTTTTTTTCGGAAATCATCCGACGCCAGGTAATCCGCATCTATATCATCTGCCTGGAAAGTGCAGGTATGCCGGTCGCTACGGTTCACTTTTACACCAATATCGGCCAGCAGTTCGATCAGCAGGTTCACGTCCAGTATATCGGGGATATTGGATACGGTCACCGCTTCAGAGGTGAGTAATACGGCCGATAAGATCTGTAAAGCTTCGTTTTTTGCCCCTTGCGGAACGATCTCCCCTTGTAGTTTGTTGCCGCCGATCACTTCGAATGCGTTCATGTTGGTTGCAGGTTTATGGGTTTGCCCGTTTATTCTCCGGTGAAGCTCACGCAGTTGAATAAACGCAATAAAAAAGCACCGGAAATTTCCGATGCCTAAAAATATCTTTTTACTGGTAAACGAATAACAATCGGGTAAATAAAACCCAACCGGTGTTGTTAGTAACGTTTTTTGAACTGACCGCCACGACCTTCCTGTCTGCCGCCATTGTTGCTCCGGTTACCACCCTGGTTGCCGCCGCCACGGTTACCACCCTGGGCCCTTCCGCCACGATTATTATCGCGCTGACCGCCCTGGCTTCTTCCACCGCTCCGGCCGCCAAAGTTCTGCTGCCAGCGTCCACCGCCACTGCGGGGATATTCATCGCGCTCAAAATTCTGGTTACGGTGTTTGATATAAGGTGTGTTACTGAATTCAAGCTGTCCGCCGGTAATACTGTTCAGTTCGGTACGGATGGTATCATCGTGCACCAGTTCTTTGTGCCAGTTGCTGTATGCCAGCTTCATGTAATAGGCAATGGCATGCGCAAAACCGGCTTTTTTCTCAGGGTCCTCTTCTTTCAGTGCCTTGTCTATCACTACTTCCAGGTTTTTACCCAGATGCGCATATTTAGGGTGGCGTTTGGGGTAAGGAAGTGGGTCAGGTTTTTGTTTGTAGGTCTCTCTCTGGGGAATGGGGTAAGGACTGTCTACATCCAGTTTAAAATCACTGATGAAAAACAGGTGGTCCCAAAGTTTATGCCTGAAGTCCTCTACATTCTTTAAGTGGGGATTCACAAAACCCATCAACTCAATTACATACTGGGCCTGCTGCTGTCTTTTTTCACGGTCCTCAATGGTCAGCAGGTATTCCACCATTTTTTGTACATGGCGGCCATATTCCTTCATGCCCAGGTAATTTCTCTCGGTATTATATTCCATAATTTGTACGTCTACAGTAGCAAATGTAAAGTAAACAGCACAGATTGGCTATGATTTGGGGTATGAAGGATAGGATTTTACAGTATTTTGGCCTGTTTTAACGATCCGGAATGACGGATGGCTCTTTTTACGGGCTGGAGAATCAATGGCATCGGTTCTTGTGTCACTCACTTCAGGTTTCGGGGCCTTTACCGGCGGTTTTGCCTTGCAAATCATAGGGATCATACCAAAATCATATCCAATCTGCGTTTATCTTCGCAATATGGAACAGTTAGTACAACAGATCGAAGCCTACCGGCAGGAGATCGCGGCCGCTGAGGCAAATACCCCGGAAGCGGTAGAGGAATTCCGTATCAAATACCTGGGTACCAAAGGATTGGTGAAAGCCATCATGGGCGAAATGCGTAATGTGCCCAACGAACGTAAAAAGGAGTTCGGGCAGATATTGAACGATTTTAAACTGTTCGTAGAAGGTAAATACGACACCTTAAAAGAAAATAACTCCCAACTCCCAACTCCCAACTCCCAACTAATAGATTGGAGTCTGCCCGGCGACCCTGTTGCCGTAGGCACCCGGCACCCGTTGAATATTGTCCGTAACCAGATCGTATCTATTTTCAAACGGCTTGGTTTTGCGGTGGCAGAAGGGCCTGAGATCGAGGACGACTGGCACAATTTCGGTGCCATGAACCTGCCCGAAGACCATCCGGCACGTGATATGCAGGATACGTTTTACATTAACCAGAACCCCTCATGGCTGTTGCGTACCCATACCAGCAGTGTGCAGGCAAGGGTGATGGAGACCCAGAAACCACCGATCAGGGTGATCTGCCCGGGCAAAGTGTACAGGAACGAGACCATCAGTGCAAGGGCCCACTGTTTCTTTCACCAGGTAGAAGGCTTGTATGTGGATGAGAATGTAAGTTTTGCCGATCTGAAACAGACTCTGTATTTTTTTGTACAGGAGATGTTTGGCAACGATGTGAAAGTGCGTTTCCGCCCCAGTTATTTTCCGTTCACGGAACCCAGTGCCGAGATGGACATCAGCTGCCTCATCTGCAAAGGCGACGGCTGTAATATCTGTAAACATACCGGTTGGGTGGAGATCCTCGGAAGTGGAATGGTACATCCCAATGTGCTGGAGAACTTCGGTATTGACTCGAATAAATACACCGGATTTGCCTTTGGTATGGGTGTAGAGCGTATTACACAGCTGAAATATCAGGTGAATGATCTCCGGCTTTACTCGCAGAACGATATCCGTTTTCTGAAGCAGTTTACCGGAGTGGTCTAAAGATAGATAAGCATTTTCAAGGTCACATATGTTATGATCGGCGGCAGCTACAGCCACCCGATGCATTTACGGTTTGCCCGATGGAGCGGGCGATCAAACCCAATAAATACTCATTTTTAGGTATTTGCCCTGCTGCCCTGCCAGGATAGTTTTGTTTTCATAAAATCCAATATATGAAAATGAAAATCTTCGTCTGTCTGGCGGTGTGCACCTCAATGTTACTCGGATGTTCCAAGGATGCGGAGGATGCCGCTAACTCAAGTGGCTTTTCTGCTGCAGATATCAACGGTACCTGGAAAGAGGGTACAACAGGATTTACGGTAAGGATCAGTGGGGTCAGTTCTGGTAGCATGGGAAGAGGAACTGTATATGCCACCGGAACAGCTTTTCCGGCATCAGCGTTGGGAGGCACCTGTATGAAAGAGGTTGAATTCATACGCGGTGGCTACTGGGAGGCCTACAATCAATCTTATACCGGGAGCAGCTGGTACCAGAGCCATGTGATCGGCCTGGCAATGAATGATGCGAAAACTGAATTTAAAATAGGTACGAAGGTGTACAGGCGTCAATAAGTGACGCGACATGTGCCTTATGTATTCCTATCAGGTATCCCTTCGGGGGAGGGGATACCTTTATAAAATATTATGCTGTTTGGCAAAATTGACAAGCCCGGCTACATTTTTAACCCCTAGTTTTTTCAGGATATTCCTGCGATGTGTGTTCACGGTAAGTTCACTTAGAAAGAGCGTGGATGCGATCTCTTTGGTAGTCATTTCCTGGCATACCAGCCGTAGGATACCCACTTCACGTTTGGTCAGCTGGTATTTTTTCAGGAACTCATCAAAGTAATAGGAGTCTTCCTGTACGGCAGGTGTTTCTTCGGTCTGCTGAAAATAAGATCCACCCGATAACACCATGCCGATAGCGTTCCGCAATTCATTGGCTGAGGAGTTTTTGGTAAGGTAACCGTCAGCCTGCATTTTTTTTATCTTGTTGATCAGGTCAGGCTGGGAATAATTGGAGAGTACCAGCACTTTTACCTGTGGAAACCCCTGTTTGATCTTTTCCAGGCATTGCAGCCCGTCATATCCGGGCATGTTCAGGTCAAGTACCACCAGGTCAGGTTTTTCCCGTATCACCGCATCGATCAATTGATGGCCATTCTGTGCCGTTGCCACAATATCCAACGAGGCATCTCCTTTCAAGATCGATTGCACTCCTTCCAGCATGAATTGATGATCGTCAGCCAGTATGATCCTGTTCTTTGTCATACACAATGGGAATTTCTATCGTTATAATGAGTCCTTGATCCTTGTCGCTGTCAATCGCCATCGCACCCCCGTAATAAGTCACTTTCGAACGGATACCTGCCATGCCGATCCCTTCGCCTGCGGCAGGCTTATCTGTAAAACCTACACCATTGTCCTCTGCCACGATCGTGAATACATCCTCATACTCTGACACCTGCAGTAACGCATGGGTCGCTTCTGAATGTTTGGCGATATTATTGAGCAACTCGTATACGATGCTGTATAGGGTCAGATAATATTGTTCCAGTCTGGGCTGATAGGTATCAAAACCGATCACTTCCACCTGTATGTGGATCCTGCCGGATGCATTGAATATGCTGACCAGTTTATCCAGCGCACTCCTGAATCCGACCTGGGTCAGCATCACAGGACTTAACGCATGGCTCAGGCTTCGCACCATACCCGATACGATGCCCACGGCCTCTTCTGTTTTTTCAAACTGATTGGAGACATCCTGCTGCAGGAACACCTGTTTTTCCCTGATGGAGGCGAGGTTGAATTTTACACCTGATAACAGGGAGCCCACCACATCGTGCAGCTGGCTGGCAATGCGACCCCGTTCTTCCTGCTGTACCTGCATCAATACTTTGGTGTTCTCCTTCTGTTGCTGGTTCAGGGTGATCAATAATGCCTCTTTGTCCAGGCGATAGCGATTGAACCGGTATACCAGTCCAATGGTCAGGATGATGGTTTCCACCACATAACCGAAGGCAAGCCCATAATGACTGAAGAAATAATCGAAACGGTTAAGGCTACCCAGGGAGAAGGATATCTGTAAAACGGCGGAGACCAGCAGGATCAGCTGGGCAACGAGGTAAAATGCTGCCAGCTTGTTGCCGCGGAAACTTGCGATGGTCAGGATAACGAAAAAAACAATGACATACAGTAAGGGTAAGATAGGAAGCATATACTGTGAGTATAGCCACCAGTCATTCAGCTGATTCTGGTCGTCAAGGCAAAGAATCAGGATCACACATCCCACCAGCAGCCCATTCATGAATTTCAATGCGTTCAGGTGAATCCGGTTTTTAACACCGCCGATATACCTCACCAGGAATATGGAAGCGAAAATAAGCGGGATGAGCACAAATACGGGCCTGGCTTTGCTGGCAAACCAGGGAAGATTGGGCCAGAGATATTCAAAGCCATATCCGGCATTCGATAAGACCCATAACCATCCTGCTGTTATGTACAGGATATAATACAGATAGAGTCTGTCCTTTTCAATGATAAAAAGATAAAGACCAAAAATTACCAGCAATAACAGCATCCCGGTGAAGAGGAAAAGCACTGTTTTGGTGCGCGATTCCTCCTGTAATGCCTGTTTGATGTCCGTAAGCCGATAGGATAGCTGTAAGGACTCATTCCGCTTGTCTATTTCGGCCAGGTAGATCCCCTTCCGGTTGATCGGGAAATAGAAACCGGTAGCTTCAATGGGTCTTTGCCGGAAAGGATAATAATCACCCGTTACCCATTGTTTCTGGATACTGCTGTCCGTAACGAAATAAAAATGAATACGGTTGATGTGGTGATGACCGATGTATAACAACATCGAATCTGCTGGCCTTGCAGATGGGTTTTCATAAACCAGCCAGTAAACAGAACGGGTGAAACTGATATTCTTCCCTTTTGCAGGGGCCTGTTTAATGCTGTGTTTTCTGTACAGCTCTGCTATTTGCTGCGCATTGTACCGGGAAGAGCTATCCTCGTACAGGTAAAACTGCGGAGTGTTGTTTTGCGCCAACAGCCTGCTGCCCTGCAAGGTGAAAACGAAAAGCAGTAGTAAAACAACACGCATGGATATTGTGATCAGAGGGTGATCACAAATATAGGGTAAAGGGTATATAAAACAAGTTGGCCACTAATGCGGTTGCAGGTCCTGCCATGATGGGAGATCAGATATCAAATACTCGTTATCTTCACCCATCAATCATCGCATGATCCACGCCACCAAAGGTATTGTGTTACGCACGGTAAAATATGGTGATACCAGTATCATCACGACCGTGTATACGGAACTGTTTGGCATACAGAGTTATATTGTAAAAGGGGTAAGGCAAAGCAGCAAGACCTCTTCGGGCAAAGCCGGTTTTTTTCAGCCCTCTGCCATTCTCGATATGGAAGTGTACCACAATGAGCAGAAACAGCTGCAATTCATCAAGGAATACCAGTGGGCATATCTGTACGAAAAAGTGTTGTTCGATGTGGTCCGTAATGCGGTGGCCATGTATGTCATTGAATTACTTCAGCACAGTCTCAAACAGCCCGAGGCCAATCCTGAGTTGTTTTACCTGATCGAGGATACATTGAAACAGCTGGATAAGGGTAATGATACCTTGACCGGTAACCTTCCACTTTATTTTACGCTGCACCTGGCTGGGGAACTGGGTTTTCAGTTGCAGGGTGCTTATAGCCAACAAACACCGGTGCTCGACTTGCAGGAAGGTGTGTTCACAAGAGAGACACCTATGCACCCCTATTACCTGGAAGGTCTGATGGCCAGGACCACGTCGGATCTTGCCGGACTGCAGTTCTATAATGATCTTGAGGCACTTGCTTTAAACCGTAATATGCGCAGGGAATTGTTGCAGGCATATCAGACCTTTTTATCGCTGCATATCTCAGACTTTGGGGAGATGCGGAGTTATGCGATCCTGCAGGAGATACTTGCGTAGTAAATGAGTGAATGAGTGGATGAGTGAATGGTGAGTCAGAGGAGCCGCTGTACGGTGGTGTGAGCGTTGATCTTTTGGTCCTCGATCTGTCTGATCAGAACGATACCTGGCTGTTTACCTTTTTCCAAACTTCCCAGACGATCTTCCATTTGAAGGGCTCTCGCACCATGGTAAGTGGCCCATTGCAGTAATTCGGCCAGTGGAACCTGAGGGAAAAAGCGGGTGATCGTTTTTAACTCATCAAGTATGCTGAGGCTATGATTGCTGGCGAGGCTGTCTGTGCCAATGACTATGTTGGCCTGTTGCCTGCGAAACAACTCAACAGGTGGCAGCGCCTGTTCAATATATTGGTTGGCATTGATGCAGATGCACCAGTTCACATCCGAAGAGATAGTGGTTGCAAAGAGCAGGTCCGTTTCTTTCGTAAATGTGTTATGTACCAGTAATTGTTTTCGGGCGGGCAACATTTTTTCAAAATAGGACCGCAGGCTGCTTTTGCCGGTGGGGGTAAAGAAATCGGTATCAATATTCATCAGACCATACATCCGCATGAAATCACCCTGTTTGGTTTCAAACAGGCTATCCTCAAAACCGGTTTCCTGGTTGTGTATGGTCACGGTCTGGTTGTGAAAATAGGGCATCATCAGATCCCACAATTCATTGGAAACGGAATAGGGGGCATGTGGTGCCAGCGTGGTCCGGAACCGGTTGTTTGCAGGTTGCAGTTGCTGGAATGCTTGGTAAACCTCTAATGATCTGTTGAAGCGGGCCTCTGCCGCCTGGGGTAACCAGCCGGTCAGTTCGATAAAATTGTAATAAGCCAACCGCTGTTTTGCTTTTTGGGCGAGCGTGAGGGAATTGTTACAGATATCGCCTACGGCAACAATACCATTGGCCAGCATTTCATCTTCGGCCGTTGATATCGCATCCAGTATTTCCGCTTCGGGGAAATGGCGTTCATTCACGATCCGGGATACAAAATCCACCAGTCCGGTCTTTTCGGGTATGCGGCCGCGCAGATGACTCAGTTCCAGGTGGCAATGGCAGTTGATAAAACCCGGGCTGAGCAGTCCGTGAACCTGCTGAACACCTTCCCCGGCCTCGTTTTGGTCAACGATCGCTTCAATGGTCCCCTGTTCATCGGTGATCAATACCTTGCCGGGGCCGAGGATCTCGGTTCCGGTGAAGAGCTGGCTGGGTTGGAATTTCTGGTATGACACGACTTACTGGAGTTTGTATTCCTTGATCAAAGCTTCTGCGGGTATGCGAAGTATTTTACTGAATTTACGGATCATGTTCAGGGATAAGGCCTGTTTGTAGTTCAAGACCTTACTAACAGTGCCTTTGTCGCCGTACACTTTTGCCAGGTCGGCGGGTTTGTAGCCAAAATCCTCCATCCGGATCTTGATGAATTCGATGGGGTCGAGTTCGGGTAATGAATAGTTTTGTTTTTCATAATCACTGATCAGGTGAACCAGCAGCATTTTTTCTTTATACGCTGGCATCCCTTTCTCTGCATATTTGATTTGCTGGTATCGCTCCAGTGCTTTCTCATACTCTGTTTCATTCTCTATAAGGAACCATGTATTCATGACAATCAGTTTTTTACACTGTTGAAGGATCGATCTTATCATATTCAGTATGTGTTCCAATGAATCTGATCTCAATGAACGCGTCAGCATAGAACACTTCTGCAATCAGCCTGTATCTGTTATGCACTATCTCAAACCTGACCCGGTTATTTTGAATGATTTTGGCATTTGCGAATGTGGCCAATATATCCTGTTTCTTTTTCCAGCTTGCAGCTTCTGTAATTCTTTGCCAGGTAGCCAGGCTTTTTCTTGCATCTGCATGTTTTTCGCCAAACTGAAAAAGAGCCCGTAGGTTGATAATGACCATGCTGCCTGCTTTAGAAGTTCAGAATCGGTGTAGTGCTTCTTAGACAGTTTCTGCTGTGAACGAAACTAATCAAAAGTTGGTATTTTGCCAACTTTTGCAAAAATATACAGGATCAGGCTTGTCGGAAAGCGTATTTCTACGCGGGAATAATGGTTTTTGCACCTGCTCAAAAGGGTTGTTACAGCTGAATTGTGCGACGCAAGGGACGCTCCCTTCCTGTAAAACCGCTGGTTTTAGCATCCTTATGATTAGATCGTTCAAAATTATTATTGTAAATCAATTGATTACGAAGGTGCGATGTAAAATACTTTCCTAAATCCTTGGAAAATTGACCGGGGTGGGCCTACCTTCGCCGTCCATTTAAAACCGGTGGGATAGCGCCGGTTTCATTAAAACAAAATAATATGAGTAAACTTCATTTCACCACCAAGCATGCGAACGCGGCTACCGTACAGCACAACTGGTATGTGGTTGACGGTACTAATCAAACCGTAGGACGTATTGCATCGAAAATCGCTTCTGTTCTTCGCGGTAAGAACAAGGCCTATTACACCCCGCACGTAGATTGCGGTGACTATGTGATCCTGATCAATGCAGAGAAAGTTGTTTTTACCGGCAACAAAGCTGAGCAGAAACAATACATCAACTTCTCAGGTTACCCAGGAGGTAAAAAAGAAGAAGCTGCTGAAGATCTGCTGAAACGCCGTCCGGAAGTGGTAATGGAAAGAGCTGTAAAAGGCATGCTTCCTAAAAACCGTCTGGGCCGTAAAATGGTCAAGAAGTTCTTTGTGTATGCAGGTGCTGCACATCCGCACACTGCACAACAGCCCAAAGAACTGAAATTCTAATCAACTTACACTAACAACTAATTCCAACATAAATGGAAAAACAAAAAAATGCAGTTGGTCGCCGTAAAGAAGCCGTTACCCGCGTTTTCATCAGCAAGGGCGATGGTAAGATCACTGTGAACGACAAGGATTACAAAGCTTATTTTCCACTGGTTTACTTACAGAACCAGGTAGAGGCTCCTCTGAAAACAGCTGATATGCTGGGTAAGGTGGACATCGTGATCAATGCACAGGGTGGTGGTCTGAAAGGTCAGGCCGAAGCAGCCAAACTGGGTATTGCACGTGCACTGCTCGAAGTGAATGCTGAATTCCGTCCGGCTCTGAAAGCCGCCGGTCAGCTGAAGCGTGACCCACGTGGTGTTGAACGTAAGAAATTCGGTCATAAGAAAGCACGTAGAAGCTACCAGTTCAGCAAGCGTTAATATCCGGTTTACCGTTTGGGGTTTGGAGTTTGGGTTTATTTCCCAACCCCAAACTCCAAACCCCAAACCCCAAACCCTTTCAAATCATTACAATAATTCATACAAATGGAAAATAACACTTCATTACAACAACAACTGCTGGAGGCCGGTGTACACTTTGGTCACCTGAAAAAGAAGTGGAATCCAAAGATGTTGCCTTACATCTTTGCTGAGAAAAAAGGTATCCACATCATCGACCTGAACAAGACCGTTGATCACCTGCAGGAATCTGCAGCTGCTATCAAGCAGATCGCGAAAAGCGGCAAGAAGATCATGTTCGTGGCTACCAAGAAGCAGGCAAAAGAGATCGTTAGCGAATGCGCTAAACGTGTAAACATGCCTTTCGCCACTGAGCGTTGGTTAGGTGGTATGCTCACCAATTTCAACACCGTTCGTAAGAGCGTGAAGAAGATGCAGAGCATTGAGAAAATGCTGAGCGATGGCAGTGCGGAGAGCCTGACCAAAAAAGAACGTCTTACCCTGAGCCGCGATAAGGATAAAATGGAGAAAGTACTGGGTGGTATCGCCCAGCTGGGTCGCCTGCCGGCCGCTCTGTTCCTGGTGGATATCGGTCATGAGCATATCGCTTTGTCTGAGGCCAAGCGTCTGGGCATCACCACTTTTGGTATGGTAGATACCAATTGTGATCCCAATAAAGTTGATTTTGCGATCCCTGCAAATGATGATGCAACTAAATCCATTGCCATCATCACCAACTATATCGTAGCTGCCATCGCTGAAGGTCTGGCCGAACGCCAGGCTTCTAAAGATGAAGAAGAGTCTGACGATAGCAACAACGAAAACGAAGCAAAGGCCCGTCGCCTGGAAGCTGAAGCACAAGCTGAAGCTGCCCGTGGTGGCCGCTCACGTGCTGCCGGTGCCGCTGGTGGTCCGGGTGGTGCACCTAAGCGTCGTGTTCCCAGTAACCGCCGCCCTGCAGGTGGTGGTGCAGGTAAATAAGCCGCTGCTACAAGTACTATTTGATTAATGATCAGTAATTAAGAATTCATAAGGAAACAAACATTATGGTTCTTAATTACTGATCGTTAATTGTGAATTCTTAATCTTTAATTACTCATATAATGTCTACAGTAACTATAACCGCCCAGGATATTAATAAACTGCGCCAGACAACCGGAGCTGGTATGATGGATTGCAGAAAAGCACTGACCGAGGCCAATGGCGATTTTGAAGCAGCCATTGACTGGTTACGTAAGCAGGGACAGAAAGTAGCCGCCAAGCGTAGCGACCGTGAAGCAAAAGAGGGTGTCATCATTGCGAAAACCTCCGCTGACCATAAAGTAGGTTTTGTGGTATGCATCAGCTGTGAGACCGATTTCGTTTCTAAAAATGCTGATTTCGTTGCTTTTGCACAAAGCATTGCGGATGCGGCCGTTGCCAACAACGTAAAATCTACCGAAGAACTGAACGAAGTGGTGATCAATGGTGCCAAAGTGGTTGACATGATCAACGACAAGCTGGCTGCCATCGGTGAGAAGATCGGTATCGCCAAGTTCGAAAGGATCGAAGCTCCTTATGTAGCTTCTTATATCCACGGTGCATACCGTATGGGTGTACTGGTTGGCCTGTCTGCTGAAGCTGTTGAAGCCGGTAAGGATGTGGCCATGCAGATCGCGGCCATGAACCCGCTGGCAGTAGATGCCAACAGCATTCCAGCTGAAGTGGTAGAAAGAGAGCGAGCCATCGTGGTGGATACCATGAAAGCAGATCCTAAAATGTCCGGTAAACCTGAAGATATGATCGCTAAGATCGCTGAAGGTAAACTGAATGCCTTTTTCAAAGAGAACACCCTGCTGGCACAACCATTTGTGAAAGATGCAGGTATCTCCGTAGAAGCTTACCTGAAATCTGCAGGTGATGTGAAAGTATCTGAATTCAAACGTGTAGCGCTGGGATAATTCCCGGTTAACTGAATAGAGAAAAGGGAGTGCCATGCACTCCCTTTTTGTTTGGGCGATTCTATCGACCGGTGACATATTTACGAACCGGTTCGTGTTGTTTGAGGGCAGTGGCCGTACTTCCTGAATGTTAGGGGGGTATCTTTCTTCGGAGCGGCCCTGTTTTTCCTTTTGGCAACTCATCGAAAAATCAGGTTATTTGCATACAAATCAACTACCCCATGCTTCCTAAGTTCAAACGCATCCTTCTCAAATTATCCGGTGAGGCTTTACTGGGCGATCAGCGTAACGGCGATCCCTTTAACCCCAAGATCATCGAGCAATACGCACATGATATCAAACTGGTGACAGAACTGGGCGTACAGGTGGCCATTGTGATCGGCGGAGGCAATATTTACCGGGGAATGAATGAGGCCGATAGCGGTATTGAGCGCGCCCATGGCGATTATATGGGTATGCTGGCCACGGTCATCAATGCCATGGCCATGCAGGCCATGCTGGAGAAGATCGGTGTGTACACGCGTTTGCAAAGTGCGATCAATATGGAGCAGGTGGCTGAGCCCTATATCCGTCGAAAAGCCCTTCGTCACCTCGAAAAAGGACGGGTGGTGATCTTTGGTGCCGGTACAGGAAACCCTTATTTCACTACCGATACCGCCGGATCCCTGCGGGCCATTGAAATGAAAGCCGATGTGATCCTGAAAGGTACCCGCGTGGACGGCGTGTACACTGCGGATCCTGAAAAAGACCCTACTGCGGTAAAATATGAAAAGATCAGCTTCCAGGATTGTATCAACAATAACCTGAAAGTAATGGATATGACGGCATTCACGCTTTGCATGGAAAACAAACTGCCCATCATTGTATTCGATATGAACAGACCAGGCAACCTGTTGCAGGTGGTGGAAGGTGCCAATGTGGGCACCCTGGTAAGCTGATTCGCCCGTTCATATAAATTTTTAGACGGGATATAACGGTGTTGATAATTTCACTACACATGAAAAAAATTGCGGTTCTCCTCTTTCTGATCCCCGGCATCACAGGTTTTGCCCAGCAGAAGTTAAGCCTTACCGATGCCATCAATACTGCATTGCAAAACAGTTATGATATTCAGCTGGCTAAGAACAGTGTTGAGATCAGCAATATCAATAACCATATTGGCGTGGCTGGCGGATTACCGGTGGTGAGCGCTACGGGTAACGATAATGAGCAGGTGACCAGCATCAACCAGAAATTTGCCGACGCCGCCCGTGATACCAAACGGAATAATGTAAGCTCTAACAACCTTACCGTAGGTTTGACCGGCAGTTTCCTGCTTTTCAACGGCTATCGGGTGGTGTCTACCAAAAAAAGACTGGAGGAGCTGCAGCAGCAGAACCAGCAATTGCTAAGCGTGCAGATACAGAATACCATTGCAGCAGTAACTACCAAGTATTTTGATGTTGTACGGCAGCAGAGTTATCTTAAAACCATCGCGCAGTCGATAGAAGTGTCTAAAAAGAGACTGGAGATCTTACAGGTGCGTAAGGAAGTGGGCATGTCGAACAATGCTGATATCTTTCAGGCGCAGCTCGACCTGAATGCACTGGTGCAATCGCAGCAGGCGCAGGAACTGGTGATCGACCAGGCCAAAACAGATCTTCTGAACCTTATTTTCCTGAAACCGGATACCAGGATACTGATCAACGATACCATTGTTGTTGATAGAAAAGTGAATATTGACAGCGTGCGTAGTAACCTTGCCAAAAACCCGTTGCTTGCCGCTGCCGACAGGCAGATACGCATCAATGAACTGCTGGAAAAAGAGACCGCAGCATTGCGTTATCCAACCATCCGGGCCAATGCAGGATATAACCTTACCAGTAGTAAAAGTGCAGCGGGTTTTAGTCTGCTGAACCAGAGCTATGGTCCCTTCATCGGTATCAATGTGGCCATCCCCATCTATAACGGCAGTATTAGTAAAAGACAACAAAAAGTAGCGGCGATCAATACCCGTAACGCTACGATCCAGCGTGACAATATCCTGCTGGACAATGAAACCGGTATGATACGTACTTATCAGGCGTATACCAATTCACTGACACAGCTGGAGACCGCCTTAAAGAACTATGCCTTATCCACACAGCTGCTTGATCTGATCCTGCAGAAGTTCCAGCTGGGTCAGGCAACGATCATTGATGTAAAACAGGCACAACAGAGTTTTGAGAATGAAGGTTACCGTTTGGTGAATCTGAATTATGCCGCTAAAGTGGCCGAAATAGAACTGAAGCGCCTGGCCAGCCAGTTAGCTTTACCATAATTCCCCCTCCCCCCCCTTTTTTATTGGAACGGATGATCATATTTCCGGTACGATTTGTGCTGTGATGTATTGACCAGATGGCAGACGTATCAGGGTCGCTTTGCGGATCTTTTATGGCCTGCCTGCCGGTTATCAGGGAGATTGCTGCAGGATATGGTGGTCATGGCCAGCGGTTTCCTATACGGAATATTGAGTGAGCTAGTGGCGAATGGTGGAAAGACAAATGAATTTTTACATTCATCATAACCATATATACGCATTCAATTCTACCCTTCTATGAAATATAAATCGGGATTGACCATTCTCTGCATGATGCTGTTCATGCAGGCGTTCTCGCAATTGCAAAACCTGGACTCCCTGTTGGGTGAATATCGCCAGAAAGCCGCTCAGGAAAAGATCCATATCCACTTTGATAACAGCCGCTACCTGCCGGGTCAGACCATCTGGTACAAAGCATATCTGCTAAAGGGGGATATGCCTTCGGACCTTAGTAAAAATTTGTATCTGGATTGGTTTGATGGCAATGGTAAACTGCTGAGCCAGACCATTGCCCCGGTGGCCAATGCGGTGTCGTTTGGCAATTATACGGTGCCAGAGACATTCAAGGGCAGTCATTTGCAGGTGTTGGCGTATACCCGCTGGATGCTGAATTTTGATTCGGTTTTCTTATTCCGGCATACAATACCTGTTACGAGTAGCCAGTTATCCGCATCAGCTGCCGGTGCCATCGTTCCGGAGACAACGCTGCAGTTCTTTCCGGAAGGCGGTGACCTGGTTGAGGATATTCCCTCTATACTTGCATTTAAAGCCATCAATTCCGAAGGGATGCCTGTTTCTGTAACGGGCACCATCTTTACAAAAAACAAACAGCCGGTAAGCCAGTTTGCCACCACGCATAACGGAATGGGTAAGATCTCTTTCACAGCTTTACCCGGTGAAAGCTATACGGCAGAGTGGGCGGATCCCCAGGGGAACACGCGAACAACAGTCTTGCCTACACCCCGGAACACAGGCCTGGTGATCACCCTGAGTGAGGCTGCTGACAACCGTTTCTTCAGTATCCAGCGAAAGGCTGACTCGGAGGAGCGGTTTAAAAAAGTAAGTGTGGTGGCTACCCTGAATGAGCAGTTGTTATTCAGGGCCAATGCCAATCTTATGGATAAGACAAAGATCACGGCATCCATGCCGGTAGCGGATTTCCCGTCGGGTGTTGTACGGTTAACGGTGTTTGATGTTAATCGCCAGCCCGTGGCCGAGCGGATCTTTTTTGTGAACAATGAGGAGTACAGGCTTATTCCAGAACTCATCACAGATACGCTGAATCTTGAGAAGCGGGGTAAAAATGTATATCAGCTCAGCTTATCCGATACGGTCCCTGCAACCCTTTCCGTATCTGTTACGGATGGCCAGGACCTACACGATACCTCAAGGAATATCTTTTCCCAATTCCTGTTATCGTCTGAGATAAAGGGTCATGTACACCAGCCCGCCTATTATTTTTCTTCCAATACAGGAACCGTATTGCAGGACCTTGACCTCGTAATGCTCACCAACGGCTGGCGGCGTTTTTCGTGGGAGCATGTACTTACCGGTACTGCACCCCTGTTCCGGTACTCGCGCGATACCGGATATCTCTCCATTGCCGGCAAGATCGATAACCTGAGTGATGCCAGGATCAAAAGGGCCGAAACACTGAATCTGGTACTGATGGCAAAGGACTCCACCAAACAGTTCATCTTTACGCCACTCCAGCCCGATGGTAGTTTCCGTGAAGATGATCTGGTATTGTTCGATACCACCAAAGTGTTCTACCAGCTGAACAAGACCTTCATACCTGCCAGAAGCCGTGTGAACATAAGGAACACATTTTTACCTTTTGATAGCTTACGGACAATACGGTCGCTGCAGAAATACTTGCCGGATACCACTGGCATGGCACGGATCAAAGCTATTCTGGCAGAACAGAAAAGGGTGGAGGAACTGATGAAACAGGCTTCGCTGAAAGAAGTGATCGTAAGGACCAAGGTAAAGACACGACTGCAGGAGATGGATGAGAAGTATACGCGGAGCGGTTTGTTCCAGGGAGGACAGTCACGCGATTTCAATATCGTAGATGATCAGACAGCTTTTGCATCACCTTCTGCTTTTGCTTATCTGCAATCGAGGGTGGCCGGCCTTCAGATCAATGATGCTTATTCAACAAATCCATCTGCGACCTGGAGAAGGCAGTCAGTATCTTATTTCCTTGATGAAATACCAACGGATGCATCTATGCTGGCCAGCATCTCCATGTCGAATATCGCCTATATCAAAGTGTTCGATCCGCCGTTCTTTGGCGCTACCGGTGGTGGGGCAGGCGGTGCTATTGCCGTTTACACGCGTAAAGGAGATGATACCAAGACCATGTTTGTAGGAATGGACTATACGCTGCTTCCGGGGTATACACCCATCAGGGAGTTTTATGCACCGAACTACGCAGAGAAACAGATCAATTTCACCCGGACGGACCTGCGCAGGACCTTACACTGGATCCCTAACCTATTGTATGATGGGAAAGGGAAACCACTGACATTCTCCTTTTATAATAATGATATCAGTAAAAACCTTCAGGTAGTGGTGCAGGGGATCACCCAGGAGGGGAAATTGATTTATCTCAGTAAATTGCTGCAATAATTCCGTGTTCATGACCCCGATGATTACATCCAAACTGCCAACGGTAGGTACGACCATTTTTACTGTAATGAGCCAGCTGGCAACCGAACAGGGCGCAGTGAACCTCGGACAGGGTTTCCCGGATTTTCCAATGAGTGAGGCACTCACTTCGCTGGTAGATGCTGCTATGAAGAATGGTTGGAACCAGTACACGCACATGAACGGCCTTCCGCTGCTGCGTCAGCGACTGGCAGAAAAAGCAGGGGAGTTGTATGGAGCTGCGGTCGATCCTGAAACACAGATCACTGTAACGCCGGGAGGTACCTATGCCATTTACACTGCCCTGACCACTGTTCTGCGCCCGGGTGATGAAGTGATCGTTTTTGAGCCCGCTTACGATAGTTATATACCCAATATCGAGATCAATGGAGGAGTACCTGTATTGATCTCGCTGCAATATCCCGATTATTCCATTCCCTGGGCGGAAGTGCGTGCCCGGATCACCCCGCGCACACGTATGATCATGATCAATACGCCCCATAATCCAACGGGCAGTGTATTATCGGAAGCAGACATCGCCGAGTTGAGAAGTATCGTTCAAGATACCGGTATCCTCATTCTAAGCGATGAGGTATATGAACACCTGATCTTTGATGGCATCGCCCACCAGAGCATGTTGCGTTACCCTGACCTGCTGGAGCGAAGTTTTGTTTGTTATTCTTTTGGCAAAACCTATCATTGTACGGGATGGAAGCTGGGTTACTGTATCAGTTCTCCCACGCTGATGAAGGAATTCCGAAAAGTACACCAGTTCAACTGCTTTTCATGCGACACTCCGAAACAGGTGGCTATTGCCGAATACATCAGTAACAAAGAAGCCTATCTGGGTCTGCCTGCTTTTCTGCAGCAGAAACGTGATTTTTTCCGTGAACTGATGAAAGCCACCCCCTTCCGGTGTATCCCTTCGCATGGAAGTTATTTCGAGTGTTATAGTTATGGGCATTTCAGTGATGAAGCTGATAAGGATCTTGCGATCCGTCTGACCAAGGAATATGGCATTGCCACTATTCCGATGTCTGCTTTTTACAAACACGGGGAAGACAATAAAGTGCTGCGTTTCTGTTTTGCCAAAAAAGAGGAAACGCTGAAAAAGGCAGTAGAGAAACTGTCGGGTTTATAATAGCCTGAGAACAGCTGTTCTTACAGGCTCCACCAGTAATTGAACTTCAGTACCAGTGCCCGGTTCTTTACGGAGAATGGGGTGGGGAAGTAGTTGTCCGTGTATACGATGAACAGATCTGATGCAGGTTTGTATCGCCACTGCAATCGTGCATTCACATTGATATTCTTTTGCTGTTCGTTGTACTGCACATATGTGGTGATGAACAGTTTGTTCGTCATGGTCAGGTCTATTTTGGGACCGATCAGGAAAAAGGAGACATCGCCCCAGGGCTTGGGTAATTTGAGCTGGTTATAGCTGGTGCTCAGTGCCAGGCTCAGGTAAGGCTGGAAACGGTAGCCTATATCAGATAACCAATAGAATCGTGTTCCGTCTGCGTAGTATCCGCCATATCGTACGGAAGCGGAGTAGGTGAATAATTTCTGCGGTTGCGATACAATATCGATACCATAGGTGTTGGCGGAATGACGTGAACCCTTTGCCAGTGAGTCCTTCCCCGTATTGGTAGGGTCAAAGGGATTGAGCAACTCGATGAAGTCCCGCTGGAAAGAACCGGTGAACGTAATACGGTTACGCATGGTTACGAGATAGGAAACATTGAACCAATCGTCCGTTCTCCGCATTTTCTCATCAAAGTACATGGCCGCACTGAATTGTGGCCCATGACTCAGCACTGTACCCGTTTTGGGAAAATAGTTCCGGGTGATGGCAGGATTGAATTTGATATAGCCCTGCCTGGGTACATAGCCCGCTTCTGCTGTATAGTTCTTGCCAACATATTCGTGCTGCCAGCTGATATTCCAGATACGGCTGTTGTAGGTAATGCTTCCGCTATGCACCCAATCACTTCCGGTTTTGCCCGGAGTGAATGATTTGAGAAACATGCCTTTTCCTGTCCATACATTATTGGAAGATGCCAGGTTATATTCAAAACCCAGGTTCCGGTTGTATTTGCTGTACTGTGGTTTGGTGAGATCGGTACCCGGAGTATAATTCAGCGATGTTTTGTCTATATAGAGGAAACCTACGGAGGAGCGTTTAAAAATTTTGCGCTGCAGCGAAACCACGGCAAAATTCTGAGCGGGCAGACCACGTTCCTCCACTTTTTCTGTCTGGATGTTCATGGCCCCTATGCGCCAGTTCTTATCCAGCTTGCCACTAAGGCGTGCACCAAAACTGATCGGTACGCCCAGTCCGATCCGTCTTGAGAAAAAGGGACGGATATTGGTATTACCGAAATTGCCGAAGATATCGTTGTTCTCCAGAAAGAACTGTCTTCTTTCGGGGAAGAACAATTCGAAACGATCCAGGTTGGTTACCTGCTTATCTACTTCTACCTGCGAAAAATCAGGATGAAAGGTGAGGTCAAGGTTCAGTGATGAGGTCACCGAGATCTTGGCGTCCAGGCCGATATCGGATCTGTATTGTGAAGGCGTCTTGTTCACATAGTCTTTCGATACACCTGTAAGCACATAAGGTATCACAGAAACATTGGGGCCTTGTACGGGGGGAGCTTCATCCCATACCAGTACGCCTGTGTAGGCCAATGATGCAGTAGGGAACTGCCTGGGTACAGGTGCCCAGCTCGATTTTTCGGTGGTCTTAAGGTCGTTCCTGCTGAAATTAACGCCCCATTCTTTGATGCCTTTCTTGTAGCGGATGGTCTTAAAGGGGATGGCAGCTTCAAATACCCAGCGGTCAGCATGGTCGGTGACCGCTGATGTCCATTTGTTGTCCCAGTTAAGATCGGCCTTACCGCCTTCATATAAAGTGGCATCCCATTGCGCACCTGCAGCATTGGCACCGAAAGTGAAACCATTGGTCTGATCTTCGAAGGTGTCAATGAAAAAGATGAAATTGTCGTTCTTCACAAAATTGAAATCCCGCCTCAGTGACTCCACCATGTTCACACCTGTTATCTTTTTGTAACAGATGGCAATGATGTAGAGGTTCTGGTCATCGTAGCACATCCGCACATCGGTGGGTACCTGGGCCATGCTGGTATCCATAGGAAGCACCATGTAAAATTTATCGGCCCGCTCTGCTTTTTCCCAGGCGGGGTCGTTCACAGATCCGTCAACCTGTACGGGCGTGAATGTACGATGTATATTCAGCCGGAAAGCGGCATTTTTCTTCTGGGCGGCAATGGTCATTGATGACAGCAGACCAATGACAAGACAAATTTTTTTCAATGCAGTGATTTTCCTTGGGGGTATGATACCGTAATATAAATGATGTTTCTGTTGCGAGGTAGCAGAAAACCGGTAAATCCCCAAAAAGAAAACCGGAGATAGGCAGAATATTCAAAATCTGCAAATCTCCGGCTAAAAAAGTATCAGTAAGATCGGTTACCAACCGTCGCCATCCAGCATATTACCAATGCCGCCAAGGATGCTTCCTTCTTCTTTACGGCTGGTGGTTCCATAACGAAGGATCCTGCCGGCAAGCCTGCTGATAGGTAATGTCTGTATCCAAACGGTACCTGATCCGCGCAGCGTGGCAAAGAAAAGTCCTTCTCCGCCAAAGATCGTGTTCTTGATGCCGCCTACGAACTGGATATCGTAATCAATGCCATTGGTAAAGCCCACGATACATCCGGTATCTATGCGCAGGGTTTCGCCAGGGATCACGCGACGTTCTACCACGTGTCCGCAGGCGTGCAGGAATGCCATTCCATCTCCTTCCAGTTTCTCCATGATAAAACCTTCTCCGCCGAATAGGCCTGTGCCCAGTTTGCGCTGGAATTCGATACCGATACTCACGCCTTTGGCGGCACATAAAAATGCATCTTTCTGGCATACCACACGGTTGCCATACCGTGCCAGATCTAATGGAATGATCTTGCCCGGATAGGGAGAGGCAAAACTAACTGTCCTTTTGCCATTGCCTACATTGGTGAAAGCGGTCATGAACAGGTTCTCTCCCACGAGCACCCGTTTGCCTGCGTTTAAGAGTTTGCCGAACAGACCGCCTTTCTGTTGCTGGCTGCCGTCGCCAAAGAGTGTTTCCATCTGGATATTATCATCCATCATCATAAAGGCACCCGGCTCTGCAATGGCGGTTTCGTTGGGATCCAATTCTACTTCTACATACTGCATTTCCTCGCCATGAATGCGGTAGTCTATTTCGTGATTTTCGATCATTGTTTTTGTTTTTATGAAAATAAGAAAGGGTTTTTTAGTGTAAAAATCTTTTCGGGATGAGTGTTACAGATTGAAGGATAAGTGGATCGGATAAGCCTTCGATCGATCCGCGCATTTCCAAACAAGACCGCCCCCGGAAACGGGGGCGGTCTGATTATTCAACCAAAACTCAACTGTCTTTTTATATAGCTGGCGAATCTTTCATTTTACCCAGCCAGACTTTTTTACCCTGTATCCTTCTCACCAGGAACATGATACCTACCGTGATGAAGAAGAACGGACCGGTGAAACCTAACAGTGCCACATACTTGGTGCCATAGAATTTCTCCATCGGCCTTCTCAACCGCTCACTGATCAGGTACATGCTGGGAACCATTACCAGTGTGAGGAAGAAGGCAAAGATCAATCCGAAGATGATGGTCCAGCTTAAAGGTCCCCAGAACACCACGCTATCGCCGCCAAAGAAGATATGCGGGTTGAAATGGGTGAAGAGTGATACAAAGTCTATATTGAAACCTACCGCCAACGGTAACAGGCCCAGCATGGTGGCCAGTGCAGTAAGCAATACCGGAATGATACGGATCTTACCTGCTTCAATGGCAGCAGCCCTTGTTTTATAACCCCTGCCACGCAGCTCGTCGGTGAATTCGATCAGTAGGATACCGTTCTTGATCACGATACCGGCCAGACCGATGATACCTACGCCCACCATGATGGTGGCCATGGACATACCGGTGACCGCATACCCGATCAATACACCGATGATGGAGAAGAAGATCTCCGTCAGTACGATGAACGGTTTACTTAAGCTGTTGAACTGCAATACCAGGATCAGGAAGATCAGTAACAGGGCCGATAATAGCGAGGTTCCCAGGAAGCTCATGGTCTCAGCCTGCTGTTCTCCCTCTCCGGTCTGTTTGATGGTGACGTCGGAAGGGATACGTGTCTTATCCTTGAACTCTTCGATCTTCTTGGCCAGCTCCGCATTGATGGGGCCGGTCAGGGAAGGATCGGTGATGTTGGACTGGATCTGTATGGTACGTTTTACATTCTTACGTTTTACGCCACCGGAAGTGTTAGTGTATTCAACCGTTGCCACAGCGTTCAATGGCACTTGTTTGATGCCCATGGTGCTCATGTCACGGAAGGTCAGGCGCATGTTCATCAGGTCGCTGATGTTGTTACGCTGCAACTGGTTGTAGCGGATCTGGATCTTGTATTCGTCCTCTCCATCCTTCAGTTTGCTGGCTTCTTTTCCGAATACGGCCGAACGGATCTCCATACCGATCTGTGCGGTGCTGATACCTTCGCGCAGCGCCCTTTCACGGTCGATATTGATGGTCACTTCCGGATTTTGCAGATCCACATCCATCCGTAAACCCTCTATTCCGTGGATGCGGTTGGTATCAAGGTGGTTCTGCAGATCGTACGCCACTTTGGCGATCTCGTCGAAATTATCACCACTCACTTCAATGTTCACAGGAGGATCGGTGGGAGGTCCGGCATCTTCCTGTTTTACTTCGATGGTGGCACCGGGTATGCCGGTCATCTGCTCACGTATGGCTGCCATCAGCGGAGCTGTTGATTTGCCATCGCGTTTCTCATATTCCACGAAGGAGATCTGGATACGTCCCAGATTGCTTTGTGTGCTACGGTTATTGTCTCTTGGGTTATTGGCGCTTACCGCTACGTTGGTGATCACACTTTCCACGATGCCGCCTTCATTGCCGGGAAGCTCTTTGCCCAATACTTTCTGTACCCGCTGTTCAAGGATACGTGTCACCGAATCGGTTGCCGATGTTTTGGTGCCGATCGGCATCTTCAGGTACACATATACGAAGTTGGGGTCGCCGCTGGGGAAGAAAGGTTTGGGGTTGTTACGCAGGATCAGTAATCCCAATGCGATCGGGAACAGCAGGAACAGCCACAGCATCAGTCTTGCCGGACGTGCCCCCTTCAATACCCAGTGCAGCATTTTTTCGTAACTGTTCATCAGGCCCGGCAATACTTTTTCCTGGAAAGTATGGATCATGTCGCGCAATACGAAACGGTTCAGTAACATCAGCGCCGCAACCACCAGCAGGAAGTTGCCGAAGCCATGCCATCCCGCCAGGTTGCACAGGATACCGAAAGCGATCAGCACCCAGAACAGCGGCTGTCGGAAGATCTGTTTTTTGGGTTTGTCAAACTCCCTTCCATCCGGATGCATGAAACTGACCGCAAAAACGGGGTTGATGATAAAGGCTACGATCAGTGATGCCGCCAGTGTCAGGATCAGCATGGTGGGCAGGTAGATCATGAACTTACCAATAATCCCCTTCCATAACAGCAGCGGGAAGAAAGGTGCCAGCGTGGTAAGTGTACCCGCCAGTACAGGAATGAATACCTCGCCGGCTGCTTCTTTGGCGGCCCGTTCGATCCTTACCTTACCATTATTATAGATACGGTGTGTGTTCTCGATCACCACGATGGCATCGTCTACGATGATACCCAGTCCGAACAACAGGGCAAATAGTACGATGAAGTTCAACGTCACATGCGTGCCCACGATCGAGTCGGCCAGCGGCAGGAACAGGAAGGCCACGAACACGCTCAACGGTACACTTAGTGCCACGAAGAAGGCATTGGTAACACCCATGAAGAACATGAGTACCACCAGTACCAGGATAAAGCCGATGATGATGGTATTCACCAGGTCGTTGAAAGAGATCTTGGTCTTGATGCTCTGGTCGCCGGTGATCACGATCTTCAGGTTCGGGGGCAATTCTTTTTTCTCTCTCATCTCATCCACGATCGCTTTGATCTTATCCGCCGCATTGATCAGGTTCTCACCGCTTCTTTTGATGATGTTCAGGGTCACCACGTTCTTACCGTCCAGACGGGCATAACTTTCGGTCTCTTTCACGGTATCAATGATCTCGGCCACATCCCTCAGGTAAATGGGTGCTGCCTGCAGGTTCTTCACCACGATGTTGCGCATATCCAGGGCAGAATTGAACTGTCCTTTTACACGGATGGTCCTTTTCATCTCGCCTACCTCTATCAATCCGCCGCTGATGTCGCGGTTCTCGTAGCTGATGGCATTGGAGATATCGTTGAAAGACAGTTTGGCCGCCTGCATCTTAAAGGGGTCCACATTGATCTGGATCTCTCTTTCCGGTGCACCCACGATATCTGCACGGCTGATCTCGGTCAGTTCCTCAAAATGGTCCTGCATGTTATCAGCATACTTCTTCAGCGTCATTCCGTCGTAGTCGCCGCTTACGTTCACATACATGATGGGCATTTCACTGAAATCGAATTCCTGTACATTGGGTAATTGTGTCAGGTCGGTGGGTAGGTCGGTCTGTGCCTTGTCTATCGCATCTTTCACTTTCTGTTTGGCCACTTCCGTTTTTACATCCGTATCGAACTCGATGATGATGAGCGAGAAATCCTGCTGCGAGGTGGACTGGATCTTTTTCACTTTGGCGCCACTGATACCCTTCAATTGTTTCTCGATGGGACGGGTTACCAGGTTTTCCATGTCCTTGGGCGAAGTGCCGAAATACACGGTGCTTACACTGATGGTGGGCACCACGATATCGGGAAACTGCTCCTTGGGCAGGGTATTGAATTTATTCAGACCATACAGGGAGATCAGTATGGTAATGATGTAGATCGCCGTACGGTTATCAACAGACCAACTGGTGGGTTTGAACTGTTTGAATTTTTTGGCGATGCCTTCTATGAATGGATGCATATGGTATTTTTTTAAGTAGTCAGCTTTGGAGGTAGCGAATGGTCAGGGCAGATGGTGTTTCTTGCATGGTCAATGCGTCTGGCACCTGCCGCTCACTATCAGTTCACCCGTAAGATCTGTCCGTCGTAAATGTTCTGGAAACCTTCGGTGATCAGTTTTTCACCGGCGGTCAACCCGCTTTTGACCTCGATCAGGGCCTTGTATAATTCGCCCACTACAATGGTTCTTTTTCTGGCAACCAGTTTGCCATTTTCGGTAACAGCTATGTAAACATATTTCCCTTTTTCATCGGTGCCTACGGTGTTCACCGGGATGGCGATGGCATTTTTGGCGCTGTAGTCCAGGATGCGTACCTGTGCTATCTGGTTGGGGCGGATAGCAGGGTCGCGTGGCAGCTTCGCTTCGGCGCGGAATGAACGGTTGTTGGGATCGATCACTTTACCGGATACAGAAATGCTGGTGCTGAAGGTCTTATTGACGTCGGGCAGCAGGATCTCCATGCTTGAGCCCTGTTTGATGCGGCCGCTGTAGTTCTCAGGTACATCGGTCACGATCTTGAGGCTATTGGTGTTGACGATCTTGATCTGTGGCATGGTTCCGGCAAAACCGGTGAACAGTTCTCCCACACGTACGTTCACATCATCCGCAATACCTTCCACATCGCTGTAGATATTGGTACCGCTCTGTTGTTCCTGTTGCACTTTGATGGACTCCTCTGCTGCTTTTACCTGTCTTTCCAGGGCCTCTACATTGGTTTTAGCGCTGATCAGCTCTATCTCTGTACCGATGCCCTGTTTCCATAGGTTGTTCCGCCTGTTATATACGTCCCGGGCAAATCCCAGTTGTGTTTTTACCGCTTCGGCATTTTGACGCGATGCAGCGATCTGTTGTTTCACGATCGCATCGTCCAGTTTCAGAAGCAACTGTCCCTTCTTTACGAAATCGCCTCTTTTTACATAAATGGCCTTTACCTGTCCGCCACCCAACCGGGGAGCGATATAGGAAATATCATCAGCGTCCACTCTGCCCTGCAGGTCGATATAGTGTGTGAAATCCTGTGTGGTGATGTCGGCAACACCCACCAGTTTGGCTACATCTTCCCTTGAAAAGGAAGTATCCAGCAGGGAGATCTCTTTTTCAAGTGCTTTCATCTTATCGGTGATGATCCCATGTTCTTTTTTCAGTTTGTCCAGTTCCGCCTTTTTAGCGGCCAGTGAGCCATTGCCTTCCGTTTTATCGCCGCAGGCGGCCAGGACAAGGGAACCACTGATGAAAATGATCTGTATGAACTTTTGCATATAGTAAGGTTTAGATAGTGTTTGGTTTATAATTTTCCGGTTGCTTTCAGGTAATCTACTTTGGCAATGATGGCGCTGTACAGAGAATTGATATAATTGGTCTGTGCGGTCACCAGGTCGGTCTGCGCTGCAGTGATCTCGGTATTGGAACCGGTACCTACTTCAAATTTCTTCTTGGTCTGGTTGTACACTTCTTCGGCCAGCTGCATGTTTTTCTTCTGGAAACTCATGGTGCTCAGCGCAGATTTGAAATTGATCTTGGCCTGCTCCACCTCGCTGTCGATGGTCAGTTTCAGGTTGTCCAGCTGGTTCTCCGTCTGCTTGAGATCGATCCTTGCCCTTTTGATACGGGCACTTCTGGCAAAACCGTCGAAGATGGGAACCGACAGGTTAAAACCGAGATAGGATGTGGTATACCATTCACCGGTCTTGAACATATCGAACTTGTTGCGCTGCGCGTTCTTGCTGTAGGCACCTACTACTGAAAGGGTAGGTATGTAACTCAACTGGTAACGTTTGATATTGTATTCGTTCAGCTTTTTGGCCAGTGACAGGTATTGGAATTCCTTCCTGTCGGCGTGCTGGTAAGCCGTATCGTTGGAAAAGTCTTCCTGCACCTGCTCATCGGTGAGCTTGTCGGTCAGGATCAGTGTGTCCTGCACCGGCATACCCATGAGTGTTTTCAGTCCCAGGTAACCGATACTGATGCCATTCAGTGCTTTTGTTTTTTCTGTCTGCAGGTTGGCCAGTTGTACGGAGATCTTGTCCAGGTCGAGTTTTTCGGCAAAACCGTTCTTGTAGAGTTCGGTGGCATCATGGCTCAGCTTCTGTAAACGGGCGATATTCGCATCCAGCAGTTCTATCTGGGTTTTACTGAGGACCAGTTGATAGTAGATCTTGTGAATATTGGTCTTGATCATCTCTTCGGTCACTTCCTTGTTCTTTGTCTGGAAGGCAATGGAAGTGGCCCTGGCCTGTAAGGCTATGAATACCTGTCCATCGAACAGCAGCTGCTGCACCTGGATGTTGGCGGTAGAGTTGTACTTGGTACCGAACTGCACCGGTATATAGGTGCCGGCCGGCTGTCCAAAGATCTCTCCCGGCAACAGGGAAGTAGGCAGTTTCAGGTAATCGGTGATGCCAAAACTACCGTTGATGCTGGGAAGTGCCGCAGCGGTGATCTCACGGTTGGTCTGTTGCTGGCTTTGTATGTTCAGCAAGGCATTCTTCACCTGTACATTGTTTCGCGCGGCATACTCAACCGCCTGGCGGATGGTGAACTCGTGTTTGGCGGGCGGTTGCGCAATGGCGAACGATCTGCCCACACACAGGAAAAAACCCAGGTACACGATTCTTGCTAATCCTCTTTTGGTCATAAAGTGGTGGTTTTTAGTCTATGTTGCTTGTATTTCTGAATCAGTTTCAGGCCTTTGGCAGTGGCCAGTCCACATAAAAAATTATCTGTTGTCTCAATGATCACGGTGGCCAGGCTATGTTTGCCCAACGGGAACAGGTCCGGATTGAATACCAGGAAAGTGGAAGCCAATCGGAACCGGGTCATGATCTCTGTATTCACTTCCGGACGGTATAGTCCCTCTTCCTTGCCCTTTTCCAGGTTCTGTTTGATCATGGTATACAGGAACTTGTTCTTGAACTCGTTGTATTTCTTGAACGCATTGGGATGGTATTTTTCCATGTCAAAAATGACGTTCGGGTTCATGCGTGACAGCAGTTCCTGCATCATGTCCATGGCCAGGAAGATCTCATCAATGGCGTTGCTGCTGAGTGCTTTGTGGTTGGTACAAGTGCATTCACTCTCATGCAGTTCAATATCGATCACATCTTCCACCAGGCTGTCTTTGTCGGCGTAAAACTGGTAAATGGTCTTTTTGCTCATCCCGAGCTGACTGGCCACTTCGTCCATGCTCACGCTCCGGATACCGTAACGCATGAACAATTCATGTGCCTTTTTCACAATTCTGTCTCTTACTTCCATGATTTTTTTGATTGGGGGGTCAAAACTATGGAAACTTTATTCGTTACAAGAGTTTCCAATATCGTTTTTTGGTTATTTTTGTGTTAAGCGGTTCTGGGAAGGGATGAATGAAAGCAGAAATGCTTACTGATGTTAGTTTTTGAAGCAGGGAGCTTTTATCGGCAGACTGCAGTATCCTGATTTCTTATTTACTTTACAGCATAATACTAACTGAATGAATCCGGCGCAACCCCGAATTACGATCCGTGCTTACCTGCGAAAATTGTTACAGCTCTTTTTCCAGGGTTTGATTGTGCTGGCGCCTATTGGTATCACCATCTGGGTGGTGCTGGGACTGTTCAATTTTGTGGACAATATCCTGCCCAATATCATCCAAACCGTTGCTCCCGGATTGCTTCCGCAGGATGATGTCGGCATTCCTAAAAAGATACCCGGTCTGGGTTTCGTGGTGGTGATCGCTCTCGTATTGTTTGTGGGATGGGTGTCTTCTTTATTTGTGGTTGGCCGACTGGTGGCCGTGCTGGATACGGTATTGGAGAAAACACCCGGTATCAAGTTCATTTATTCGTCCGTAAAGGATTTCCTGGAAGCTTTTGCCGGTAACAAGAAGAAGTTCGACAAAGCCGTGCTGGTCAATATTGATGCGCCCGATGTATGGCGTGTGGGTTTTATCACCCATCAGAATGCACATGAGTTCGGACTGCCCGAACATGTGACCGTGTATGTGCCGCATTCCTATGCTATTTCGGGGATCACTTATATTGTTCCCCGCGAAAGGGTAAAACTCCTCCACAACATAAGCGCCGCCGATGCCATGAAATACGCGGTCTCTGGCGGGGTGACGGATGTACATGAATAGGGACGCGTGAATCGTGAGTGGTGAGTAGTCAGTAGTCAGTAGTGAGTAGGGAGTTTTTATCCTTAGAGAGTTTACTATTACTTGTTACCCCCCCCACTGACTACTCACCACTCACTACTCACGCCCCCAAGTTCCGCAAATCCGGTTACCTTTGCGCCTCAAGCAATCTGTATGAAACTCCATAATTTCAATTCCGGCCCTTCCATTTTGCCACAGTCAGTGCTGGAAGAAGCTTCCCGCGCGATCCTCAATTTCAATGATAGCGGTCTGTCCATCCTGGAGATCGGGCACCGTACACCACTGTTCGGAGAGGTGTTGCAGGAAGCGGTGAGCTCGGTAAAGAAACTGATGGGGCTGGATGATAGTTATGAAGTGCTTTTCCTTCATGGAGGCGCCACCACGCAGTTCATGCAGGTGCCCATGAACCTGCTGGGCGATGGGGAGACTGCCGCCTATTGCAATAACGGTATCTGGGGCAAAAAAGCCATCGGTGAAGCATCTCTGTTCGGAAAAGTGGAAGTGGTGGCCGACAGTTCAGACAGGAACCATACCTATATACAAAAGGCATTCGCTATTCCGGATAACGCCAAATACCTGCATATCACCTCCAACAATACCGTGGAGGGTACACAATGGCACCAGTTTCCCGAAACAACCGTGCCGCTGGTGGCGGATATGAGCAGCGATATTTTCAGCCGGCCCGTTGATTTCCGTAAGTTTTCGCTGATCTATGCCGGCGCCCAGAAGAATATGGGCGCCGCCGGGGTGAACCTGGTAGTGGTTAAAAAGGATATCCTGGGTAAGATCCAGCGCCGGATCCCTACCATCATGGATTACCAGAAACATATAGATGCGGGATCACTGATGAATACCCCGCCTGTTTTTGCCGTATATGTGAGCATGCTTACCCTGCGCTGGATCCTGGAACAGGGTGGTCTGGCCGAAATGGAGCGCCGGATGCTGGAAAAATCCAACCTTTTGTACAATACCATCGATAGCCTCCCTCTGTTCAAGGCATTGGTTGCCAAGGAAGACCGTAGCCATATGAATGCCGTTTTCTTCCTGAGCGATCCCGAACTGGAAGCACCTTTCCTCGACCTCTGTAAAAAAGAAGGCATGGTAGGGGTGAAAGGATACCGGACAGTTGGGGGTATACGGGTAAGTATGTACAACGCACTCCCCCTCGAAAGCGTACAGTTCTTCTGCGACCTGATGAAGGTTTTTGCCTCCCGCAACGGATAATTTTGATAAATGGTTGTGTTTGGTACGGATTTTGCCTTAATTTTGGACCGTAAAACGATTTTGGTCGAAAATATGATAGTGGCAAAAGACGATAGTATCCGTGACGAGATCCTGAAACAGGCCCAACAATTATTCCGGCAATTTGGCGTTAAGAAGACGACCATGGAAGATATTGCCAAAGCCATGGGTAAGGGCAAGAGCACCCTCTATTATTATTACTGCAGTAAGGAAGAGATCTTCGATGCCGTCATCCTCAAGGAAATGGCGGAAGTGTTCAGCCAGGTGAAACAGGGGGTGGAAAAAGCGGTAACGGCTGAAGACAAGCTTCGGGCCTTCACGCTGATCAAGATCAAGGCCGTTCAGAAATATGCCAATCTCTGCAAGATCGTAAAAGGCGAAATGCAGGAAAATTTCCGTTGCATGAAACACCTGCATACGGAATATGATACACAGGAAGTGAACCTGGTAAAAGAGATCTTGGCTTTTGGTGTCAACAATGGTGAGTTTGACAGCAAGATCAATGATGAGCTGGACGTGCTGTCTTCCGTAATGGTCACCTCATTGCGTGGACTGGAGAGGGAAATATTTATCGAGGGCCGTTATGCCAAACTGGAAACCAGGATGGAATCGATCATGAACATCCTGATCAAAGGTCTCAGGCCTTAGGCAATGATACCCTGGATAACCGTATCAATGAAAAACACTAACACCACTTATATGAAAGAGAACATTCAACCCGCCGATGGAAAACTTGGCATCCTGTTACCTGGTCTTGGAGCTGTGGCTACTACCATGATCGCAGGTGTAATTGCTGTGAACAAAGGATTGGCACAGCCGATCGGTGCCCTTACGCAGATGGGTAATATCCGCCTGGGTAAGCGTACTGAGAACCGTTACCCGCTGATTAAGGATTTTGTGCCTCTGGCCGAACTGAACCATATTGCTTTTGGTGGATGGGACGTATACACCGATAACGTGTATGAATCTGCCATGAACGCCAAAGTGCTCGATCCGGGTCTGCTCAACGCCATCAAACCGGAACTGGAAGCCATTGTACCGATGAAAGCGGTATTCGACAAATCCTATGTAAAGAACCTGGATGGCAAGAACATCAAACAGGCGGCCACCAAATTCGACCTCGCCAAAACGGTGATGGACGATATTGAGAATTTCCGCGACGCCAACGGTTGTAACCGTGTGGTAATTGTTTGGTGCGGATCTACTGAAAAATATATTGAGGAGACCGAAGTGCATGCTACCATTGAATCTTTTGAGGAAGGCCTGCGTAACAACGATCCTGCGATCTCTCCCAGTATGATCTACGCCTATGCCGCATTGAAGCTGGGTGTACCCTTTGCCAACGGTGCCCCCAATCTTACCTGCGATATCCCGGCCCTGATGGACCTGGCCAAAGAAACCGGTACCCCGATTGGTGGTAAGGATTTCAAAACTGGTCAGACCTTGATGAAGACCATCGTAGCACCCGGATTACATGCCCGCGCACTGGGTGTACGTGGCTGGTTCTCCACCAATATCCTGGGTAACCGTGATGGTCTGGTGCTGGACGATCCGGATAATTTCAAGACCAAAGAGGTTTCCAAACTGAGCGTACTGGAAGATATCCTGCAGCCGGAGATCAACCCGGACCTGTATGGCGACCTGTACCATAAAGTACGCATCAACTATTATCCTCCGCATGGCGATAACAAGGAGAGCTGGGATAATATCGACATTTTTGGATGGCTGGGTTACGGCATGCAGATCAAGATCAACTTCCTCTGCCGCGATTCTATCCTGGCTGCACCGATCGTACTTGACCTTGCCCTGTTCATGGACCTGGCCAAACGTGCGAACATGTCGGGCATACAGGAGTGGCTGTCTTTCTATTTCAAATCACCGCAAACCGCACCTGGCCTGCGTCCGGAGCATGATATCTTCAAACAGCTGATCAAGCTGCAGAATACATTGCGTCATATCATGGGCGAAGACCTGATCACACACCTGGGACTGGATTATTATCAGGACCTGGTGGAAGCGTTATGATGCGGATCGCTAAAATAACAGCCGGCTGTTTCGGTATCGGATACGTCAAGGGCGGCGGAACCATTGCTGCTCTGGTAACGGCATTGATCTGGTGGTGGGCAGCGGCAGAACGAGTATCTCAGGAAACGATGATCGCTGCCACAGTAGCGATCATCGTTATCGGGATCGTAACATCCCATATCGTAGAAAAGGATTGGGGCAAGGACAGCAGCAAAGTAGTGATCGATGAAGTGGCGGGCATGTGTGTAAGTCTCCTGCTGCATCCCGCAGGATGGGTATGGATAACGGCAGCACTGGTGCTGTTCCGTTTTTTTGATATCGTAAAACCATGGTATATCCGCAAAGCAGAATCCCTGCCTACAGGCTGGGGCGTGATGATGGATGACCTGCTCGCAGGCGTATATACCAATGGTCTGTTACAAATCACAGCAGTACTGATGGCATGGCAACATTCGTAAAAGCACAGATGGCGTCCTTAACAGCAACACTGGTCGATTTTACGATGACCATTGTGCTGAAAGAATCGTTTCAATGCTGGTACCTGCTGGCAAGTGTATTGGGTACCATCAGCGGGGGGGTGATCAATTTTACCATGAACCGCCGATGGGTGTTCAGGGCAAGAAGTAAAAAAGTGCAACTGCAGGCCATCAAATATATCATGGTCTGGATGGGTAACCTGTTATTGGTTTCGGCAGGCGTGTTCCTGTTGACCAATTATGCCAGGTTCAGTTATGTGGTCTCTAAGGTCACCGTTTCTCTGGTTGTGGGTGTTTTTTACAATTATGTGCTGCAAAAGAGATTCGTGTTTAAATAATAGATAATGTCAAGAACAAAGATGAGAAGAGCGATATTTTTTCTGTTGGTATTGTTTACAGGGCTGGCCCAGGCTTCTGCCCAAACAGTGGTGCAGGGTGTGGTGACCGATGCAGTAAGCAAACGACCTTTACAATATGTGAGCGTAGTGCTGAAGGGTGGCCGGGGTACGGTTACCGACAGCCTGGGCCGTTATACCTTACGTTCCTCCGGTACCATAGCAACGCTGCAGGTGACCTATGTGGGATATAAGACGGTACTGAAAGCGATCACGCCGGGTGTTAGCCAGACCTTGAACTTTGAGCTGGAAACGGATCCCAAAGCCATCAACAACGTAACGGTGACCACCCGTAAAAGGGCACCATACCGTAACAAAGGCAATCCTGCCGTAGAGCTGATCAGGCGGGTCGTGGCCAACAAGCCGCTGAACCGGCCGGAGAGTTACAACTTCGTACAATACGACCAGTACGAGAAACTGCAGGTGTCTATCAGTAACATTTCCGATAAGCTCACCAATTCCAAACTACTCAAGAACTACAAGTTCCTCTTCGAGAACCGGGATACGACCAAACTGGAAGGTAAGGCCCTGCTGCCTGTTTACCTGGAAGAGACACTGTCCAAAAAATATTTCCGTAAGAAACCTGAAAAGACAAAAACCATCATCACCGGTGAAAAACGCGTGAATTTTGGTGAATACATCGATAACAATGGTGTCAGCAGTTACCTGAACAGGTTGTACATGGATATCAATATCTACGATAATGATATCCCTCTGTTCACCTACCAGTTCCTGAGTCCGATCGCTGATCTGGCACCCACTTTTTACATGTATTACATCAGGGATACCACGGTGGATGCCAGCGGGCATAAACTGATCAAAGTGTATTTCACACCCAGAAATACCAACGATCTCTTGTTCCGCGGTAATATGTGGATCACGCTGGACGGTAATTATTCCGTTCAGAAGATCAACATGTTCCTGAGCAAGAATGCCAACCTGAACTTTGTGCGCGAACTGCATATCGACCTTGACTTTGAAAAAAGCGAGGATAGCCGCTATCACCTGAGCCGCAGCAATATCATGGCCGATGCCAGTGTGACCAAGAACTCGGGTACCGGATTTTTTGGAGAACGCACGGTATCCTACAAGAACTTCAAGATCAACCAGGCTTTACCGGATAGCGTATATGACGGGCCGGCTACGGTGAAACTGGATAAGGTAGACCAACTTCCGGATGATTTCTGGAAAAGGAGCCGTCACGATACACTTACCCGCACGGAAGCAAAAGTGTACAGCAACATCGACAGCCTGGAAAAAATGCCCTCCTTCCGGAGAACATTGGCCATCGCTACTTTCCTGGTGGCGGGTTATACTTCCGTGGGTCCCTTTGAATTTGGTCCGGCAGCAGCTTTCTACAGCTTTAACCCGGTTGAAGGTTTCAAACTCCGTTTTGGCGGAAGGACCACACCCAAGTTCAGTAAACGTATTTACTTCGAAACCTATGGGGCCTATGGGTTCAAGGATGAGCGATGGAAAGGTTTTCTGAGCGCTACCTATTCGCTCAATAATAAATCCATCTATTCCTTCCCGCTCAATTTTGTACGGGTAAGTTACCAGCACGATACCAAGATCCCCGGACAGGAACTGCAGTTCGTGGCAGAAGACAACTTCCTGTTGTCATTCAAACGGGGAAAGAACGACAAATGGTTATACAACAGCAACTTTAAGCTGGATTATGTACATGAGTTAGATAATCACCTGTCATTCACACTGGGTTTCAAGAACTGGAAACAGGAGCCTGCAGGGGCCATCGTGTATAACAAGGAGGTGAACGGCAGTACCGTGAATGTGAATAAGCTGATCACTTCGGAATTTTCCGGTGAGATCCGCTGGGCGCCGAATGAACAGTTTTACCAGGGCAAAGTGTACCGGATCCCCATCATCAACAAATACCCCATTTTCACCCTGCGCTTCATTGCCGGTGTAAAGGGTGTGATGAACAGTGAATACAATTACCAGAACATCAGTGCCCGCTTCGAGAAAAGGGCGTATATGTCGCAGTTGGGTTATAGTGACCTGGTATTCGAAGGAGGTTATATCTTTGGTAAAATTCCTTATCCGTTGATGACGGTGCACAGGGCCAACCAGACCTATGCTTACCAGCTGAACTCGTATAACCTGATGAATTTCCAGGAATTTGTGAGCGATCGTTTTTTTGCGATCAATATCGACCATCACTTTAACGGGCTCTTCTTTAACCGTGTGCCCCTGCTCAAAAAGCTGAAGCTGCGCGAAGTGGTTTCCTTTAAGATGCTGTACGGAGGGGTAAGGGATGAGAACAACCCGGCCAAAGACCCGTCGCTGATCAAGTTCCCGCTGTTCGAAGGGGTGCCTACCACGTTCTCGCTGGATAAGAAACCCTATATCGAGGGAAGTGTGGGTGTAGCGAACATATTCAAGCTGATCAGGGTTGACCTGGTAAAAAGGTTTAATTATCTTGAAAATCCATACGTGGCATCACTGGGCGTGCGGGCAAGGTTTAAATTTGATTTTTAATTCAATAAGAACAAACGGTTCATGGAAAGGGTTCCATTCAGAGTGCGTATACAAAAAGGGATTTATGTTGTCATAGACCCCTTTGTGAAATTATTGATCAAAGCGGGGCTTACTCCCAACGCAGTAACTACCATTGGCTTTATCTTGAATATCGGGGTGACCGTGATCTTTATTTCAGGAGCGGAGGAAGGGCATCGCGGAGACCTATCTTATGTTGGCTGGGCGGGGGCATTGATCCTTTTTGCGGGTCTGTTCGATATGCTGGACGGCCAGGTGGCCAGGCTGGGCAATATGAGTTCCACTTTTGGCGCCCTCTACGATTCTGTGCTTGACCGCTACAGCGAGCTGGTGATGTTCTTCGGCATCTGTTATTACCTGGTGGGCCATCACTATTTTCTCAGTTCCATTTTCGCCTTCATTGCCATGATCGGATCCATGATGGTGAGTTATACCCGCGCCCGTGCAGAAGGTCTGGGCATCGAATGTAAGGATGGGTTGATGCAAAGGCCGGAACGAGTGATCCTGATCGGTATCTCTGCCATCGCCTGCGGCGTAACGGCAACCTATATTGGCGGTGATCATAAGTGGTATCTGCCAGGCATTTCTTTTCATGTGCTGGAGACCATGTCCATTTTCACCATTCCCATCGCGCTGATGGCGGTGCTCACCAATATCACAGCATTGAAACGGCTGACCGGCGCGCAAAAGACGCTGGACAGCAGGGATGAGGCCAAAAGAAATGCATCGCAGGAGATATCCGGCAATAAACTACTGACCGGACTGGCTGTGCTGGTGATGAGCGGTGTGGCATTTACCACCGTTCCCGACCAGGGCAAGAAACCTGCGGCAACCACGCATCCGGTATCTGTCAATACCGCGATAGAACCCCAGGATACTTTCCCTGTTCCAACAGGTAATCCATTACAGTTGTTTTACCTGCAGCGTACGGCCAATACCAATACCATTGTTTGTGAGTTGAATTACGATAAGTCGGGCAAGCTGAACGAAGAATCGCCAGTGCATGTTTTCTGGATACGGTATCCGGAAGGGGGCATGCGCAAGGAACTGAATTATATCCAGCGGGTATTCGCTTATGGCATCAAGTCGCAGCCCATCGGCAACGGGGCGTATAAACTGAACTTTGTTTCTTACCGGAAGCAGACTTTCACGTTAATGCCCTCTCCCAAAGACAATAAATACCGTGTGTATGCGACCATCAACCAGAAACATGCACAACTTACCCGGTTATTTGTGAAAGTGGATGGCGGCACTTTCTGGTCGCCCAACGTAGTATACATGGAGATGAAAGGGATCGATGTGGCCACTGGAAAAGAAGTGGTGGAAAGGTTCAAACCCTGATGAATATGAATGTTGCAGAGAAGGAGGAAACTTCGTTTTTTTCAACCCGCCAGTTTGTGATCGTTGCGGCTATCTCACTGCTGTACCTGTTGCTTTCTTACATACTGATCGGTTTTAAAACAGACCAGGTCTATCTAATGTTGCTCTTCAATGCAATGTATTTTACCTCGCGTATCACCCGTAAGTTCATCACCGGTTTTTCCATCTTCATCATTTTCTGGATCATCTTTGATTTCATGAAGGCGTTTCCGAACTACCTGTACCAGGATGTTCGTATCGAAAGCCTGTATAACACGGAAAAAGCCCTGTTCGGCATAACCCACGAGGGTCGCATCATCACACCGAATGAATTCTGGATCACACATAAGACCGCATTCCTGGATGTGCTGACCGGTATCTTTTATCTCTGCTGGGTACCGGTGCCACTGGCTTTTGCCGGATACCTTTTTTTTAAGAACCGGCTGGCTTTTCTCTATTTCTCACTCACTTTCCTGTTCGTTAACCTGATGGGTTTCGTGATCTATTATGTATATCCCGCCGCACCACCCTGGTATGTGCAACTGCATGGTTTTGATTTCCTGGCATCCACACCGGGCAATACGGGCGGACTAGAACGGTTTGATGCTTTTTTCGGGGTCGATATCTTTCATTCCCTCTACAGCAAAAGCTCCAATGTATTTGCGGCCATGCCATCGCTGCATTCCTCTTACCCCTTGATCGTCCTGTTCTACGGCATCAAATACCGGCTGGGCTGGATCAATCTTTTCTTCGCCACCGTGATGGGCGGCATCTGGTTTGCCGCAGTGTATAACAGTCACCATTATGTATTGGATGTGCTGGCGGGCATCGTTTGTGCCATTACCGGTATCTACCTGTTTCAGTGGATCATCCAGCGCAGCGAAACAGCGCAACGATTCATACAAATGTTCGTTAGGGCCATTGAGTAGGTATGGCTGTCGGCGATACATAACTTTTCATTTGTAATTATTTACAGATATTTGCGCAATGGCAAGTATAAGACCGTTCAAAGCGTTACGCCCGCAACCGCAATTGGCTAAACAGGTTGCCAGCCGTCCCTATGATGTATTGAGTTCTGCAGAAGCAAAACAGGAGGCGCAGGGTAACCACAGTTCCTTTTTACATATCACCAAAAGCGAGATCGATCTGCCGGATACGGTGGATGTGCACGATGCGGCTGTATATGAGCAGGCAAAAGAGAACCTGGCCGCTTTTATCCAGCGCGAGATCCTCTTCCGTGAGTCCAAAGCCTGTTACTATATCTACCAGCTGATCATGAATGGCCGTGCGCAGACGGGGCTGGTATGTGTGAGCAGTGTGGATGATTATGAGAACGGTATTATCAAGAAACATGAATTCACCCGACCGGAAAAAGAGCAGGACCGTATCAATCATATCAAAACTTCCGGCGCACAGACCGGTAACGTGTTCCTGGCATACCGGAATAACGATACCATTGATACACTGATCGGCCAATGGAAGGAATCCAAGTCGCCTGTATATGATTTCACAGCCGATGATGGCATACAGCATACCATCTGGATCGTCAGCAGCGATGACGTTGCCGGGCAGATCACAGCTGTTTTTGAGAAAGAGATCCCCTGTACCTATATCGCAGATGGCCACCACCGGGCAGCTTCGGCCGCCAAAGTGCGTAAGGCACTGGGCGATGCCGCTACAGAAGGGGCAGATTATTTCCTGACCACCCTGTTCCCGTCCAACCAGCTGTATATCATGGATTATAACCGGGTGGTGAAGGACCTGAACGGTTTAACACCAGCCTCCTTCCTGCAGTCACTGGAAAAGGATTTTACGGTAGAACCCTTCGCGGCCGGCGAATACCGTCCGGAAAGCCTGCACACATTTGGTCTATACCTGGATAAGAACTGGTATAAACTTACCGCCAAAGCAGGAAGCTATACCACTGACCCCATAGGCGTGCTGGATGTGACCATACTGTCTAACAACGTACTCGATCCGATCCTGGGTATCAAAGACCAGCGTACCGACAAACGCATCGATTTTGTGGGAGGCATACGCGGACTGGCAGAGTTGGAGAAAAGAGTGAACAGCGGAGAAATGGCAGCCGCTTTCAGCCTGTATCCCGTTACGATCGAACAGTTATTCGATATTGCCGACAGCGGTAATGTGATGCCGCCCAAAAGTACCTGGTTCGAGCCTAAACTCAGGGATGGTCTCTTGACGCATCTCATCTACGAATAACCGCGGCATGTGTTTTGCAACACAACCGTGATTCAATACATGCTCATGAAATATGCATTTCTTTCACTGCTCGTAATAGCACTGGCCGGACCGGCAAAAGCACAGGAACAGACTGCCAGGTTATTACAGGAAACTGCCCGTACCCTGGTGCAGAAAGGCGATTACGACAATGCCACTGTGGTACTGGAACGGGCCAAACAGCAGGAGCCCGGGAATATGGAGATCCTGCGTGATCTCTGTTTTGCGTATTATCTCAAGCGGGATTTCAGTAAGGCCATCGAAACAGGAAAAGAGCTGGTGGAAAAACCCGATGCTGATGCGCAGGCTTTCCAGTTACTAGGACTTTCATATAAAGCCATCGCATCGTATAAGGAATGTGGTAAACTGTATCGTACGGCGCTGCGTAAATTCCCGAACAGCGGGGTCATCTATAATGAATATGCTGAATTGTTTGCGCAGGAGAACGACCTGGAAGAAGCGATCGTGCAATGGGAAAAAGGAATAGAAGTAGATCCCAACTACAGCAGTAATTATTATAATGCCACCATGTACCACACCCGTAAGGGCAACTGGATCCGCGCGGCCCTGTACGGTGAGATCTTCCTGAACCTGGAAAGTTATTCGGCCCGTACGGAAGAGATCAAAACACAACTGTACAATAGCTGGAGAAGTTTATTGATACCGGGCGCCATTCAGCAACAGAAGGACCAGAAAATGATTTCCGCATTTGAAAGAACAGTGCTGGATATCGTGGCCAAAGCGGCAGCTGGAACGCAACTGGCCGTAACCGCCGATGCGTTAACGGCCATCCGTACAAGATTTGTGGTTGAGTGGACCGCTACGCAGCAAAAAGACCATCCCTTCCAGTTATTTGCCAACCAGCAATACCTGATCGGCCAGGGCCTGTTCGAAGCGTATACTTACTGGCTATTTGCTCCCTCGCTGGGTGCGGAAGTTTACCAGTCATGGCAGAAAGCGCATCCAAAGGAAACTGCCGGATTCAGCGCGTACCAGCAAAGCAGGGTGTTTAAATCCCCACCCGGTCAATATTATTTTTCACGTTAATATCTTCTTCTATAGAAGCCGGTGTCAGGAACATCGGCTTTTTTATTTGTGCTTATTTGCCTAATTTGACTTCCTGAAATGGCCGCCAGGTAAAGCCGTCAGGCGGTGTCTGGCCCTTACAGGGAACAAGGATCGAGGTACTGATTTGTTTGAACGAATAACGATTGCACATGACCATTAAAAGACTCTTTGACTGTTTAGAACACCAGCTGCAGCATTTTCCCAAAAGCGATATGCTTGCCGCCAAGGAAAAGGGACAATGGGTAAAGTACAGCACGCAGCAGGTGGCCGATACGGTGAACCGCCTGAGTGCCGGATTGATGAAGCTGGGGGTCAGCGGTAACGATATGACACCAGAGGGCAGCGATAAGATCGCCATCATCAGTAATAATCGTCCTGAGTGGGTGTTCACTGATATGGCTGTTCAGCAACTGGGCGCCATATTGGTTCCGGTATATCCTACCACCAATCCGCTTGAGCTGGAATTCATTTTAAATGATGCTGCAGTGAAATACATTTTTGTAAGCAATGAAGAATTGCTGGCAAAAGTGAACAGCCTCATTTCTAAAGTACCTACACTTAAGAAAGCCTACACTTTTGATAAGATAGCCGGAGCCGCGCATTGGTCCGAAGTGACCGATCTGGCCGATGAAGCCTCCTTACAGCAGGTAGCGGCCATAAAACAAACGGTACCTGCTTCGCACCTGGCCACCATCATCTACACTTCGGGCACTACAGGTACACCCAAGGGTGTGATGCTGAGCCATAAAAATATTTACTGTAATGTGCAGTTCTCAAAAGAGAGTTTTCCATTCGAAGATGCGCCCGAAACCCGTGTGTTGAGTTTTCTGCCTTTGAACCATATTTTTGAGAAGACCTGCACCTATATCTATCTCTATAGTGGGATCAGTATCTATTATGCCGAAAGCCTCGAAACGATCGGTGATAACCTGCGCGAAGTGAAACCCAATGGTTTTACCACTGTTCCTCGTTTGCTGGAGAAAGTGTTCGAGCGCATCATGACCAAAGGCAACGAACTCACCGGCATCAAACGCAGCCTGTTCTTTTGGGCGGTTGAGCTGGCTGAAAAATATGATAACCGCATCAGTGGTGGCCTCTGGTATCGCACACAACTGGCACTGGCCGATAAACTCATCTTCAGCAAATGGAGGGAAGCATTGGGAGGCAGGGTGTCCTATGTGGTTACCGGCGGTGCCGCCTGCCAGGTGAAACTGCTTCGTATTTTCAATGCTGCCGGAATACCTGTGTATGAAGGCTATGGACCAACAGAGAACAGCCCTGTGATCAGCGTAAACCGGAAAGCCAAAGGAGGTATGAAGTTTGGAACCGTGGGCCCGGTCATCAATGGCATACAGGTGAAACTGGCGGAAGACGGGGAGATCTGCGTAACGGGACCTTGCGTTATGGAAGGATATTACAAACGTCCCGGTCTTACCGCCGAGGCCGTGATCGATGGATGGCTGCATACCGGGGATATCGGGATCTTTGAGGATGGGACATTCCTGAAAATCACCGACCGGAAAAAAGAACTCTTCAAGACCAGTGGCGGTAAGTATGTGGCACCGCAGCCGATCGAGAATAAATTCAAGGAAAGTCCTTTCATTGAGCAGATCATGGTAGTAGGAGCGGAACGTAAATTTGTAGGGGCACTCATCGTTCCTTCATTTGCGGTACTTCGCGAATGGATGAAAGAAAAAGGAATGACCTACACCACCAACGAAGAAGTGATCCGTAACCCACAGGTGCAGGAGCTGTTCAAAGGACTGGTGGAAAGCTTCAATGAGTACTTCAACCATGTGGAGCAGATCAAGAAATTTGAATTGCTGCCCCGCGAGTGGACGATAGAGACCGGCGAAATGACGCCTAAGATGAGTCTGAAAAGAAAAGTGGTGATGGAGAAATTCAAAGATGTGATCGAAAGGATCTATCTATGATCCGTACATCGATATTGCTGAAAAGTCCCGCAAAACTGCGGGACTTTTTTTATGGAACACAGAACAGGATCCACTGACCTGCATGCTTATACAACACGGCGCAGGGTGCTGTTTCATAGCTTGTCTTACCGGATCCCTGGCACGATGATCATCGCTGCCGCCACCCGACCCAATATAGGACCAGGCGGAACGGGCCTGTTTACTTATACTCATTATCGGGCAATCGCACATAGCTATTCGGTCTCGTTTAGGTTGATGATCTGTCTCTTCCTGAAATCACTTTACATATTTCGAACTAAATATGTAAACTTGATTAATTATGAAGGTTCCCCAAAAGCAAAAAGGTCGTGAACATGTGTACGAACCTGCCCTAAAGATTGCCCTTGCGCAAGAGTATTTTA
>JADBXR010000018.1 GCA_020403425.1 Chitinophagaceae bacterium
AAAATACTCTTGCGCAAGGGCAATCTTTAGGGCAGGTTCGTACACATGTTCACGACCTTTTTGCTTTTGGGGAACCTTCATAATTAATCAAGTTTACATATTTAGTTCGAAATATGTAAAGTGATTTCAGGAAGAGACAGCCCCCCAGGCTGGCAATCGCATATAAACCCATGATTATCAATGAGGATCTGTGGAAAAAGACGGAGGGCAGGCGTTATCACAGCTCCATCCGGTACCCAGGACCAGATGCAGGGCTTTTCAACGTACAACACCCAAGTATGCTTATATTTAAAGAACATTATCGGGTATGCCTGTAAAAACCTTGAAATATACCAATGGCGAAGTAACGGTTGTCTGGAAACCGGATGCCTGCATACACAGCCGTATCTGCTGGACAGGTCTGAGAGAGGTATTCGACCCTTCCAAACGTCCCTGGGTGAATATGCAGGGCGGCACTACCCAACAGATCATTGAACAGGTGCGCAAATGCCCGAGTGGGGCCTTGAGTTATTTCCTAAATGAGCAGGAAGCGACCCATGAGCCACAAACAGCGATCGTTAGTGAGGCTTCGGAGATATTGAATATACAGATCAAACCAAACGGCCCGATCCTGATCGAAACCGATTGCCGTATCACACACGGCAACGGGGAAGTGGAGATCAAAAAAGGGAGAACTGCACTCTGCCGCTGCGGCGGTTCAGCCAACAAACCATATTGCGACGGATCTCATAAGACCAATGGTTTCGAGGGGTGAGGGGTGAATCGTGAGACGTGAGTCGTGAATCGTGAGTGGTGAGTGGGCAATGTAGCAGCTGCATAGAGACGACACTCCCTACTGACAACTCCCTACTCACGACTCACGACTCACGTCTCACGTCTCACGTCTCACACTTTCTTCGATCCCGAATAGCCGTTCTTCAGCAGCCATTGTAATACCTTATCGCGCTGATCGCCCTGCACGATGGCTTCACCGTCCTTTACACTGCCACCGGTGCCGCAGAAGTTCTTGAGTTTTTTTCCCAGGTCTTCCAGGTCCTCTTCTTTTCCAACAAAACCGGTGATCAATGTTACGGCTTTGCCCGCCCTTTGTTTGGTGTCTAACCGGATACGCAGTTTTTGCTGGTTGGCGGGTAATGTATCCTGGATCTCCGCTGCCTCCTCTTCAAAACGGAAAGAAGGGTCGGTACTGAATACAAAACCTCTGGCATCGGGTTTATTTTTTTTGCTCATAGTGTTTTGAATATAATTTACTCATCGCGCGGTCTTACAGGAGTACGGCCTTCAGGCTCAGGTCAATGCTTTGCGCCTGGTGTATCAGTCCGCCCACACTCACATAATCCACACCCGTTGCTGCGTAAGCTTCGATCGTATCTAAATGGATACCGCCACTGGCTTCCGTCTCAAACTCACCTTTGATGATCTGCAAAGCCTCGCTGATCAGCGCCGGTGTAAAATTATCCAGCATGATGCGGAACACTTTTCCCTTACCCATTTCGCAAACCGTTCGTACATCTTCCAGGCTGCGTGTTTCCACTTCAATGCGAAGCTGTTTCGCCATTTTCTGCGAATACGCATAAGCAGCTTCAACGGCCTGCGCTATGCCGCCGCAATAATCAATGTGGTTGTCCTTCAGCATGATCATATCATACAGACCGAAACGATGGTTCACACCTCCGCCGATCTTGACCGCTTCTTTCTCCAGCAGGCGGAAATTGGGAGTGGTTTTGCGGGTATCGAGCAAACGGGTACGATAGCCCTTTAGTTTTTCTGTGTATCGATGGGTCAGGGTGGCGATGCCGCTCATGCGCTGCATACAGTTCAGTACCAGCCTTTCGCAGGTGAGGATGGTATGTACGCTGGCTTCCACCTCAAAGGCTTTCCCGCCGTTTTGAACGGCGTCACCGTCTTTCTGAAAAGCAGTGAAGACCGCACCAGGCTCTTGCATGCGAAAGATCTTTTCAGCCACGGCCATACCAGCCAGTATACCTTCCTGTTTGATCTTCAACACGGCTTTGCCTCTTTTCTGCGGCGGTATACAGCTGAGGGTGGAATGGTCCCCATCGCCCACATCCTCCAGCAAGGCTTCTTTTATCAGGTGCTCCAATTGTTCGTTGAACGATTTCATGTTGTAAATGTAGGGGCTGCTACAGAAAAATCCCGCTCCGGGTCTCGAAGCGGGATCCTTTTCGTGTTTTTCTATCGCTCGTCAGCTGATCCGCAATGTGATGATCTGTCTTTTACCATCCTTCACTTTGAGCATGATGGTGATATTGTGGCCCTTGGCATTGTTCAGCAGTTTACCCGCCAGGTACATGGTGGTACCGATCTCACGTTCAGAGGTCTTCTCAAAGCCTTTGATGCCGTTTTCTGCGAAAAAGGCCTTCAGGGTAAGGGTGGCCTGGTTACGGCCTATGTTTTTTACCTCGTCTTTATCAAGGAGTTTGATATCCACATAATCGTCAAAATAATTGCCCACCTGGCCCGCATCGGCCGATTTGAACGCGTTCACAATGGCATCTACATCGCCCTGGGCGGTAAAGGACATCAACCCCAATACCAGACCGGTCAATAAGAGTAACTTTTTCATAATACACGATTTGTTACACCCCACTGGTTGCCAAAAACATGCCAAACTCAGGAATCAAGGGTATTGGGATAAAGTTAACATCTATTCATCAATTGTAAATGCAGTAATTTTATCCCATGAGCAAGAAAGTCATTTTAGTCATTATGGACGGTTGGGGCCTTGGAAAGGTGAAATCAGCCGATGCCATCCAGAACGCGAATGTTCCGTTCGTCAGTTCTTTGTATGGGAAGTACCCCAATACCACTCTGGTCACCTGTGGCGAAGAAGTAGGTTTACCCGATGGACAGATGGGCAACAGTGAAGTAGGACACCTGAACCTGGGTGCAGGCCGTATCGTTTACCAGGAATTACAACGCATCAATGTCGCGATCCGTACCGGCGAATTTGCAGAGAACCGCCAACTGCTGGGATCGATCCGTTTTGCCAAAGAGAACGGGAAACCTTTGCACCTTTTAGGACTGGTAAGCGACGGCGGTGTACACTCGCACCTGAACCATATCAAAGCCATCTGCGACGTCTGCAAAAAAGAAGGACTCCAGGAAGTATATATTCACGCATTCACCGATGGCAGGGACACCGATCCCAAAAGCGGACTGGGTTTCGTGACCGAATTGCAGCAGCACCTGAACAACTCGGTGGGAAAGATCGCATCGGTAAGTGGCCGGTACTATGCCATGGACCGCGACAAACGATGGGAGCGTGTAAAGCTGGCCTATGACTGCCTGGTAAAAGGTGAGGGGCCCAAAGCAACAGATGCGCTCGCTGCCATTGAACGATCCTATGCAGCCGATATCACGGACGAGTTCATCAAACCTACCGTTATCGTTGATGAAGCACAGCAGCCGCTGGCAACCATCAAAGATGGGGATGCCGTTATCTGTTTCAATTTCCGTACCGACCGCTGCCGCGAGATCACAGAAGTGCTCACACAAAGCGATAATCCGGAATTTGGTATGGAGAAACTGATCCTGCACTATACCACCATGACCATGTACGACCAGAAGTTCCAGAACGTGCATGTGATCTTTGAGAACGACAACCTTAGCAATACACTGGGCGAAGTATTGGCAGTCCATGGCAAAAAACAGATCCGTATTGCCGAAACGGAAAAATACCCACACGTAACTTTCTTTTTCAGTGGCGGCCGCGAAGAACCTTTTGCGGGCGAGAGCCGGATCATGGTGCCTTCACCCAAAGTGGCCACGTATGACCTGCAGCCGGAAATGAGTGCCGTGGAGATCACAGATAAGCTTGTTCCGGAAATTGAGAAAGAATCTGCCGACTTCATCTGTCTCAACTATGCCAATACCGATATGGTGGGACATACCGGTGTTTTCAGCGCCGCTGTCATTGCAGCCGAAACCGTAGACGCCTGTGTGAACAGGGTGGTAACTGCCGGACTGGAGCATGGCTATACCATCTTCCTGACAGCCGACCACGGTAATGCCGATTACCTGGTGAACGAAGATGGCAGTCCGAATACTGCGCATACACTGAACCCTGTCCCATTCTTTATCATCGACAAGGAATGGAAAGGGCAGTTGAAAACCGGCAAACTGGGTGACCTTGCTCCCACCATTTTAACAGTCATGGGATTACCCGTTCCGAAGGAAATGACGGGAAATATCTTAATTTAATTGCCTAAACCTGCTTATATGAAAATTCTGAAAAAGGTTCTGATCGTATTACTGGTACTTTTTGTGGCAGCCCAGGCATTTCGTCCGGCCAAAAACAATTCGAACGACACCAGCAAGGATATCTCTAAAAGTTATGTGGTTCCAGAGAATGTGAAAGCCATTCTTGCCAAGGCCTGTAATGACTGTCACAGCAACAACACGAAGTATCCCTGGTACGCAGAGATACAACCTGTGGCCTGGTGGTTGAATGACCATATCCAGGATGGCAAGAAACACCTCAACTTCAATGAGTTTGATGGCTATCGCATTGCGCGCCAGTACAAAAAACTGGAAGAATGTATAGATGAGGTCAAGGATGGAGAAATGCCCATGTCCTCTTATACCATCATCCACAAAGAGGCCAAACTGACTGACGATGAGAGGCAGACGCTCTTTACCTGGTGTGAGATCGTAAGAGACAGCATCAAGGCAAGGTACCCGGCGGATAGTCTGGTAATCAAGAAGAAGAAATAGTACTAAATAGTTTGGGGTTTGGGGTTGGGAGTTTGGGGTTGTTTTAACCAGACAACAACCCCAAACTCCCAACCCCAAACTCCAAACGCCTAACCCTCCCCATGCAGATCAAATCAGCCAAATACCTTATCTCATCGGCGCTGGTGAGCCAATGTCCCAAACCAGACAAACCCGAATATGCGTTCATTGGGAGAAGTAATGTAGGCAAATCATCGCTGATCAATATGGTCACCGGTCAGAAAAGCCTGGCCAAAACATCGGCCACACCCGGTAAGACCCAACTGATCAACCATTTTGAAGTGGAGAGCAGTTCGGGAGACAAGGGGCCTAGGTCCAGGTGGTTCCTGGTAGATCTGCCGGGTTATGGATACGCCAAAAGATCACAGACCGAACGGAAAAAATGGGAGGAGATGATCAATGGTTACCTGCGCAAACGAGAGAACCTGGTGCAGGTATTCGTACTGATCGACAGCAGGCATGCACCCCAAAAGATCGACCTGGAATTTGTGAACCAGCTGGATCACTGGAAAGTGGATTTCAGCCTGGTGTTCACCAAATCCGACAAAGAGAAACCCGGTGTTGTAGCTAGAAATGTGCAGGCTTTTTTGGATAAACTAAAAGAGACCTGGCAGTTCCTTCCCCGTCATTTCGTGACCAGTTCAGAGAAAAAAATCGGTCGTGATGAGATCCTCCGGTTCATTGATGACTGCAACCAGGAAATACTGGAGAATACGAGGACCGTATAAGGGAGACAGTGCCACTTTCATAGCCGGACGGCTACAAATCAACGTTACAAAACAGCAACGGTCTAATTCACGGCCTTATCCGCACAGCAACTGCTGGCAAATGCTTCCGGTTTGGCCTTGAATGCAAAACCCATACCCAGGATATACCCCATGGCCTCGCGCAGGGCATCGTTGCTCTTGAACTGAGGGTTGGTGTTGATGTCGGCATGCACTTCCATATCCACCTGGTGTTCAATGAAAAGATTGCAGAGCTCATAAGCGATCTCGATGCTCTTGGCCACTTCTACCAGCATACGTTCCTTGATGTGGTACTTCTGTTTTGTCTTTTCATTGTGGATGTACATGAACCCACCATTGTGTTCCCTGAGGAATACGATAACGGTGGCAAACTCTGTGTCTTCGCCCTTTACCTGGCTGTCGGTACCGATACAGACTTTCAGTTTGGTTCCCATGGCACGCTCCCGTTCAATGGCTTCTCTTACCGCATCTTTGATAGGAAGCTGAATGTGCTCTCCGTTGAATTTTCTCCAATGCATATATATGAGGTTTACGTAATTTACTGATTTATAGGCGGCATTCCTGGATTTACAGATGATGTTATTATTAACAGGCGTGGAAAACAGGGGGGAGAGAGAGAAGGTTTGGGGTTTGGAGTTTGGGGTTGGGAGTTGTTTTAACCGAACAACAACCCCAAACTCCCAACCCCAAACTCCAAACCCTCTCCCCATTCTACCTTCTTACAAGTATATTTGTTGCATGAGAGTGGTTGGTTTTACGTTCATAAAGAATGCGGTACAGTTTGATTACCCGGTGGTTGAGTCGATCCTTTCGGTGCTGCCGCTGTGTGATGAGATGGTGGTGGCCGTGGGCGACTGCTCGGATGGTACAAGGGAGCTGATCCATTCGATCCCCTCCGGCAAGATCCGGATCATCGATACCGTATGGGACCCTACCCTTCGGGAAGGCGGTGCTGTACTGGCCGATGAGACCAATAAGGCTTTCCGTGCCATCAGCGGGCATGCGGACTGGTGTTTGTACATCCAGGGCGATGAAGTGCTGCACGAACAATACCTTGAAACTGTGCGACAGGCCATGTTACAATGGAAAGACCATCCGGAAGTGGACGGACTTCTCTTCAAGTACAAACATTTTTATGGGTCCTTCGACTATGTGGCCAGTTCCTCTGACTGGTACCGTAACGAGATCCGGATCATACGGCATAACCCGAATATCTATTCGTACCGCGATGCGCAGGGCTTCCGGAAAGACAATGACCAGAAGCTGAAGGTAAAAGCCATTGATGCGTTCATCTATCACTATGGATGGGTAAAGCCACCAGAAATAATGATGGATAAAAGGAGAAATTTCGGGAACTATTGGGGAGGAAATTCCTATACAGAAGAAGTAGCCAAAGCCTTTAGTGGTGAATTTGATTACTCACAGATCGATATGCTCGAAAAATACTCCGGAACCCATCCTGCCGTAATGATTGACCGCGTCAATCGGAGAAACTGGAAATTCGACCGCGACCTTTCCTACAATAGGATAACTGTAAAAGAGAAATTCAAGAATCTCATTGAAAAACTCACAGGACAAAGACCCTTTGACTATAAGAATTACATTTTATTACGCTAGCAATAAGTATATCTCTATTATACGCAGAGCTATTATTCTCTCAATGATCAGGAAATAAAAGATTCCTACTTACTTTATTGAGGAATGCTTTTAATGGACTCCGTTTCCGGTAAACACATTTTATCTTTAGAAAATCCGAATGCCGGTTTTCCATAAGTTTCTCATGAAACAATTTAAACAACATGACAAGTGCAGGAAAATCTCTCAAAACAAATCGGTCTTGATGTCGGGCTATTTGATTCGGTTGGCTTAGCGAGTAACCACTGTAATGAAAAAATATCAAAGGAAATTCCTTGTTAACGACAAATCCTGTTTCATCTTGTTCAATAAACCGCTCATGTAAATTCCAGTAAGCAACATTATATCCGGGATGATCAAGCACTAACACTTTTTGAAAATATAAAGGAACCAGATTTAGCCATATCTGGTCATCAAAAAAACCCTCCGCAGGATTCTCGTAGCATTTTTCCTTCATTTGTTTTTTCCACCAATTCAAAAAAGATCTCGCATTATCATCATTTCTTAAGGCAAAAAAACCACCATTATATATCCCAACATTGAGTATTACATTTTCAGAAGGGCGTTTATTATCATCAGGGAATGGCGAAGTCACGTGAGGAGACACAATAATAGAATACGTGTCGAGACATTTCTCCAGATATTCAAAACCGCCTGTTATATAAATATCTGAATCAATATAAATCAGTCTATCAACCTCTCGATTCTCCAACAAATATGAACCATAGAATGATTTCAAGGCACAAGTAAGTCCTAACAAGGTATACTTTTTTTTCATATGATCAAACTCCCCCAACCCCAATTGCTCTACGGGCAGAATTTCATACGGTTGAAAAAAGTCTGTAAAGTTTGCGCTATCGATTTTGTCAGCTAAGCCAATCAATACCGTATACTGTGGATTATACAAAGTCAGCGAGTCTGCCATGGTTTTGGCCTGGCCTAAATGCGAGGATGTACATATCGTATATACAATTGTTTTACTCATCTCGCTTGTTCTTTGTGGCTAATAAAATATTATTTAAATATAACTCCTTTGGCTTGGGAAGGATACGATGCCAGAATGAAAACCAAATATTCATCAGTAGAACAATCAGGGGTCTGATATTTGTTACAAAGAATTTCATCTTACCCAGCACTGGAATAGAAGGCAATAAATATTCAGATACATACTGCACACGAAGCTGGTATACCGTACTTAAATAATCGCCCGCTTTGTCGTGTTGCAACACTGTAAAACCATATTTTTCAAACAGGTGTTGTAAAGCAAAACGCGTATACCTTGCAAAATCAACCGGCACCTCATGTTCATTCCAGACAAACGGGCAAGTAACCAGAATCATTCCTCCTGGCTTTAATACGCGGTTTAATTCAGGTAAAATTTCATCAATATTAAAAAGGTGTTCAAAAACCTCGCTACTAAAAATACTATCAAAATATTCATTCTCAAAAGGAATCACTTTCCCGTCATAAAATACATCAACATGTTCATTTGCATGCGAATGACCTTCACCATTATAATCCAGTCCAATATATTCAGACACATTCGTGAATAGCGACTGGTAAGGCTTACTGCCACAACCAAAATCAAGGAGCCTGCCATGCAAAGCAGGTACATACGATTTTATTTTCTCATAAAGTGCCTTACGAATAAAAAAAAATGTTTTAGAAAGGCCCGGATTAAATTCTTTTGATACTATATTAATCATCAGTAAAAAAATATTAATACTTAATTAATAGCATTAGATTCGAATATATTAATAAATATCTATAGCCATCTATAGCGTTTTGTTCTTACCCCCAAAAAGTACCTACAATTTATCGTATACAAATTAAAAAGGCCCTTCCGGGGCCTTTTTAATTTGTATACGATTTAATTGATTAACTAGTAAGGTTTAATTCCAGTGACGCACACTGTTAATGTACCACCTATATCCGAATAGACATGATCTTTACTACTTGCTACGCCAGTAGTTCCATTTTGTGGATAAGCTGCATAAAGCAACCTTCCCCAAGATCCTACCCATGTTGTTGATGCTCCAACTCCCGCCAAAAGATACCCAACATTGACACCAGTGGTATGGGTTACACTATTTGTTGTTTGAGATATAACATCTAATATAACATCACTTGTAAAAAGAGGTTTTGCTGTATTGTGAGGATTAATATTCTGCATGGATAAACTATAGGTTTCAATATATCCAGGGTCTGCATATACATGATCCTTACCTTTCCCAAAGGAGTTATTACTTCCTGTATTCAAGATACCAGTAGAGCAAAGCATTCTACCGTATGTCCAAGGCGTCCAAGTAAGTTTAGCTCCGCCAGATAAAACGGTATAACCAGAAGGTGCATAAGCAAAAGAGCTAGGAGCACTTGATGGAGACGAATTACTAACTGTAGAAATATTCATATAGCCTTTAAGTGTTGAAGATGGAACAGCGACGAAATCTCCCAATGAATTATCAAAATAAAACACCTTCATCCCTATCGCATATACCCATAAATTATGCTTATAATTATATCCAGGAATGTGATCCTTGGAATCTGCAGAAAAGGTGCTAAAAGTATTATCATTTACCGGATAAGCAGCATATAAGAGTGCATTCACATTAGAATTAGCATTATTAAGATCTGTCACACGGGCACCCCCACCAACTAATACAAAATCAGGGTCAACAACTACTGATTCATGCCCCATCCAATAGGTGCTATTACTGCCTTGAGATTCGCCATAATCAGACCATATTTTAATTTGAATCTTTGTTTGACCATCTGCAGAAATTAATGAATTATCCGCTTCTAGAACTCGTGTGGGAGAGCTTAATGTACCATCACCATTCGTACTTTTTACTAATTCGGCGACCGTAGATTTAGGTTGTTCTGACTCGATTAACAATGAATCTTTTCTACAAGAAATTAGAAGAACTAAACCTAAAACCAAGAATTTAGGATAGAGTTGTTTTGTTTTCATAAAGGATATATTTGATTTAAATCAAATATAAGGTTCCTACATTTTTAAAAAAACGGGAAAAACCCCCTTTTTTAAAAAATATGATCTAACTAAATTCATGCTCAAGTAAGAATCAAACCAACATCTGTTTATACACGTCAATATATTCTTCCGCACAACGGTCCCAGCTGAAGCGTGCCGCCTGCTGTTTGATCTTGTCGATGGGTTGATAGGTGGCATAATGCTGCATTCCTTCCGCAAATACGGCGCGCATATGTTCCGGATCGAACTGGTGAAAATAATAGGCCGCATCGCCTCCTACTTCCGGCAGGCTGGTCTTATCAGAACTGAATACGGGTTTGCCATGGTACATGGCTTCGATGATCGGCAACCCGAAACCTTCTGCATAAGAAGGGAACAGGAAAGCCTCACAGTTTTTATAGTACCAGTATTTCTCTTCTTCCGTTGCAGGGCCGATCAGTTTCACCCTGTCTTCCACACCGAATTTTCTGGCAGCTTCCACTACTTCCTTTCCATAGTCGAATTCATTGAGTCCCGCAATGACCAGTTCGTAATCATTGCCCACCAGCAATGGGGGCAGCACATGAAAATTCTTACGGGGCTGTACCAGGCCAATGGTGAACAGGAAGGGTTTTGTGGGCCTGTATTTGGGTGAATCGAAACCCGGGAAGGTTGATACGGTGCATCCCAGATGAATGGCCTGGGTAGGTTTGTTACCCAGGTTCAGGTGTTTACGCGCCTCATCAATGGCAAACTGCGAGATGCCGGTGATATAATCCGCCCTGTCTATCCGTTCCTGTGTCTGCTGCAGTAACCGTTTATTGCGTTTCACATTACCCGCATCTTCGATCAGGTAACTGAAATCGTACAATGTATACAGGACTTTGGTCTTACTATTGAAGGGGCGGTACCAGGAAAGCTGGGTGGTCACATGCCAGAGATCATACTTACGGGTGCCAAAGCGGTAATACTTGTCGATGGAGCGATGTTCGGTATACCGGGCATCCGCACCAAAAATGCCGAAGTCCTTTTTGGGAACATAATACACGAGCTCCATGTCCGTCAGCGGGATGCGTGACAGTGCCTTACCCAGGTTGATGCACACGCTGTATAGACCATTGAACGGGTTATACTTCAAACGGTGCATATCTACCAGGACCTGCTTCATGAAACGTCAGTTTGCTGGCAAAAATAAGCTTCCGGTCACGGAAATCGTACGCTTATCCAGTGTATAATGGAAACTTTGTCAGTTTTCGGAAAAATGTACGGAAATTGACAGGTATTCACTTCCCTAAACAACCGATACATGAAGATACTCTTACACTACCTGCGCCCCTATAAATGGCTGATCGGCCTGGCATTGCTGCTGGCGGCGATCAACCAGTCCTTTTCGATGCTGGATCCCTATTTTTTCGGGAAACTGATTGACCGGTATGCGACCCACCCTTTTCAAACCGGTTATTTTGATGCGAAAAAACAGTTCATCGTGACCGGCACCCGTACCGAATCAGAATTCCTGCTGGGTGTCATGGGTTTTCTGGGCATACTGATCAGTGTGGCCATGGTATCCAGGATCGCCAAAGCATTCCAGGATTATTTCAGCAATGTGATCGTGCAGAAATTCGGCGCCAAGATCTTCACGGATGGACTCAAACATTCCATGCAGTTGCCTTACCAGGAATTCGAGGACCAGCGTAGTGGTGAGACCTTATCGATCCTGACCAAAGTGAGAACAGATACGGAGAAGTTCATCATTTCCTTCATTAATGTGCTGTTCAGTATCATTGTGGGTATCGTTTTCATTTCCATCTATTCTTTCCGTCTGCACTGGTCCATCATGCCCATTTATGTGGTGGGCATCATCTTCCTGTCGTTACTGACCAGTTTCCTCAGTAAAAAGATCAAACTGATCCAGAAAACGATCGTGAAAGAGACCACAATGCTGGCCGGCAGTACCACGGAGAGCCTGCGCAACATAGAACTGGTAAAAAGCCTGGGCCTGACCGACCAGGAGATCAACCGGCTGAACAAGAACACCTATAAGATATTAGGGCTCGAATTACGCAAGGTGAAAAGCATCCGTACCCTGAGTTTCATCCAGGGAACTTTTGTGAATTTTCTGCGACAGGTGATCATGTTCACCTTATTATGGCTGGTATTCCGCGGAGAATTGACAGCAGGCGAAGTGATGACGCTCACTTTTTATTCCTTCTTCATTTTCGGGCCTTTGCAGGAGATCGGGAACATCATCCTTTCTTATCGTGAAGCGGAAGCATCACTGAATAATTTTCATAACCTGATGCAGAAACCATCCGAACCAAGACCTGTATATCCCGAACACCTGGGCAATATCCGGCACCTCAGTTTCAAAAACATCTCTTTCAAACACCAGACCGCACAATACAAGGCGCTGGACGACATCAGTTTTGATGTATCCCTTGGACAGAGCATTGCCTTTGTAGGCCCAAGCGGTGCCGGTAAGAGTACTTTGATGAAATTGCTGGTTGGACTGTATCACACACAGGAAGGAAGTATCTTATACAACGGCATAGACAGTAAGAAGATCCTGTTCGATGAGCTGCGTAACCAGATCGGTTTTGTGACACAGGACACCCAATTATTTGCCGGAACCATCCGCGAGAACCTGACATTCGTTTACCCTGAGGCCACTGAAGCAGATGTACTGGAAGCACTGCATAAGGCCAGTTGCGACAACCTGCTGGCCAGAGCAGAGAACGGACTGGATACGGTGATCGGCGAGGGCGGCCTGAAACTGAGCGGCGGTGAGAAACAGCGTTTATCCATCGCCCGTGCACTGCTGCGACACCCGCACCTGCTGATCTTTGACGAAGCCACATCTGCATTGGACAGCATCACCGAAGAGGAGATCACCAATACCATCCGCACCATTTCGCAGGAGAAAGAACAGATCACCGTCATGATCGCTCACAGGCTGAGTACCATCATGCATGCCGACAGGATCTATGTGCTGGAAAAAGGCCAGATCGTAGAAACCGGCACACACCAGGAACTGCTTGCTGAGAAAGGATTGTATTATGCGATGTGGAGACAGCAGATCGGGGAAAGAAAAATAATGACGATGGCTTAGGCTTGTCAGGCAAGTGGAAAGATTACAATAGTTACATGTAAGTAAAACATGCCTGGTATTAAGTTACTCGTGAGTTGTCAGTGGCAATGGTCAATGGGCAATGGTGAATGAATGACCATTGCCCATTGACCATTCACAACTTCCTACTCACTACTCACTACTCACCCATTAAAGGCGAACTAAGCCTAACATAACATTAGTGCCCTTGTAACAACATACCCTTCTACTCCTTATCAAACTTCTTCTTCAAATATTCGATCACCGAAGGATCTTCCAGCCCTTCCATATCACTCAGCTCCAGCTCCAGCGCTCTTGTACTGAGCTGTATCTCCAATAATGACAAGGCCAGTGAAGCCGAAAAACTGATGAGGCTGAAGGCGAATGTGATATGTGCAAACGACATTGCCTCAATATAAATGAGGTACATGCAGAAAATACAGCTCAGGAAAGTGATGACGCCTAGCGCCTGCATGTTCTTGATCAATTTCAACCGGTAACGCAGGTTCCTGATCTGGCCATGGATGATATGGCTCTGCTCATGGTTCTGGTATTTCTCATGCAGGCTTCTCACCCGGTTCGACAGAGCCAGGAACCGGTTGGTATAGGCCAGCATGATGAGGCTGATGGCCGGGAATAAGAGGGCGGGTGTATTGATAGAAATATCCATGACGCCAAAATACAAAATATTCAAATCCGGTTGCGGATCCGTTTGTCTCACATTCCCTAAGGCATTGTATTACAATTAGTTTAAAATATATTTTATGCCTATCAAAAGATATTTTTAGATTTGTCTAAATTTTTATTCCTGTTATGAAAAACCACGGATGGATAGGATGGGCATGTGCGGTATGCACATTCTTCACCAACGGAGCCTGGGGCCAGGTGTCCGGCCTCACACCCAAGTCCTGGAACAACCGTGATACCTTATCACTCGACCAAGTAGTGGTAACAGCAGTAACAGGGGCCACACGCATACGCAAGACCCCGGTCTCCATTGCTATCGTATCACAAAAGGAGATGAACAGGAGCACCAGCACCAATGTGATCGATGCCTTGCTGAAATCGGTTCCCGGTATCACGGCCATCACTACCGGTCCCAATATCAGCAAGCCATTCATCCGTGGGTTGGGTTATAATCGTGTGCTCACGTTATACGATGGACTTCGACAGGAAGGGCAGCAATGGGGTGATGAACATGGGATCGAGATCGATCCCTATGGCATCAGTCGCGCAGAAATCGTGAAAGGTCCCGCCTCCTTATTATATGGCTCCGATGCCATTGCAGGTGTGGTGAACCTCATCCCCGGTGTGCCTGTGAACACAGACGGTTTACTCAAAGGTGATGCAGCAACAGAATACCATGGCAACAACGGCATGATCGGTGCCACCACCGGGCTGTACTATAAAAAAGAACATTTTTCCTGGAGCATCCGCGGTTCTATGAAAGCGGCCATGGATTATCGGAACCCAGTTGACCAGCGTGTATACAATACGGGCTATCAAGAAAAGAATCTTTCGCTGTTACTGGGATGGGAGAACGGCAAGACCCAAAATCATTTTCAATTCAATCTTTACGACAACCAGCAGGAGATCCCCGATGGCAGCCGCGATTCAGCAAGCCGGGCATTTACCCAACAGGTAGCGGAAGCCGACAAAGATGATATCAAACAAAGGCCCATTGTTCAGGCAGAACAATTATCTACTTACCGCCTGGCAGCGCTGCACCAGCATATTCAGCATTATCGCGTATACCACAAAGGCCGTTATGAACTGGGAAAAGGAGAGCTGAACATACTAACAGGATTTCAGCAGAATATCCGGAGAGAATACAATCACCCCACTGCTTTGCAGCAGGCTGGCCTGTTCGTGGCACTGAACACATTGAACTACGAGGCCCGTTACCGCTTTCCCAAATGGGCCGGACCGGATATCCATATCGGGATAAATGGCATGTACCAGACCAACCGCAACAAACAAGCCACTGATTTTCCGATACCCGATTACAACTTATTCGATATCGGCAGTTTCCTGATCCTGACCAAAGACTTTCATAAGACACTGATCACAGGAGGTATCCGTTTTGATAACCGCAGCATACGTTGGGAAGATCTCTATACCAGAAAGAACAACAGCAGCGGGTTCATGGAACAGGTATTCCTTCCGGATACAGCCCTTGCCATCCGAAATTTCGCGGCTTATCGCCATCAGTTCAACGGTATATCCGGTAGTGTAGGCATCGTACACAATTTCTCACCATCGCTGACACTGAAAACCAATTTTGCCAGGGGATACCGGAGCCCATCCATACCTGAGATCGGTTCCGACGGTCTTGATCCCGGTGCGCATATCTATTATATCGGTAACCGTAGTTTCAAACCGGAATACAACTGGCAGATGGATATCGGTTTGTTTCTGACCCATGCCGACTGGGACGCCAATCTGGAATTCTTTCACAACCGCATCAGCAACTATATCTTTTTCCAGAAACTGTTTGATGCCAATGGACGACCCCTGGAGCTGGTTCCGGGTAATTTCACCTATCAATACAAACAAGGAAACGCCGTATTGTACGGAGCCGAAGCCAATATCAACCTGCACCCGAAAAAAATGGGTTGGGTCCTGTTGCAGCATAACCTGTCGACCGTTACCGGTATCAACAACGATCCGGAAAGCAGGAAACTTTTTGGTGACGATGCGAAGTACCTGCCCCTGATACCTTCATTCCGAACAGTGACGCGTATACGTATTCAACTGCCGGATCTGAGTTGTCGGTTACGGGGTATTTACCTACAGACAGAGATAGAGACCCATGCCAGACAGAACCGTTTTTATGCAGTAGACAATACCGAAACGGCCACCCCAGCCTATACACTGGTCAACCTGGGTGCGGGTATCAGCTGGCAGAACAGGAAAGGAAAAGACCAATGGCAGTTGTTCGTCAATGCCAACAACCTGTTCAACACGGCTTACCAATCGCACCAGAACCGGTTAAAGTATTTTGAATACTTCCAGTCATCACCCAATGGCCGTTCCGGTATATATAATATGGGCAGAAATATCGCGGTGAAGCTGCTATTCAGTTGGTAGCGGCTTTACCCTGCTTTAAACACCAGCGGCACGTTTATTTTGATACTGAGGTTCCTTCCCATATTGAACACACCCATTCTGCCTGTGACCACATTCACATCGGTATATTTTAAACGGCTGAGGTGATTCTGGTATGCAACATCGAATATATTGTTCAGCGACAGGTTCACAGAAAACAAAGTCTTGCCTTTGCGCACAAATTCAGTTCCTGTGCCCACATTGAACAGGGTGTAGCCTTTAGTGGCAGTTTCTGTATTGTAGGCAGAGAATATGCGGTTCTGTGTACTTACCTGGTCCATTTCCAGTTTGCAGTAAACGTTCCGGAGCGACTTACCGTTCTTAGCCAGATCGGCCCTTAATTCACTTTGAAAACGTGGCGCTGGAATAAAGGGCAAGCGATTGGTACCTTCCAGTTTTTCGCTGAAATGTCCTGCCACCATAGAGAAACTGTTTTCAAAATGTAACCAGTCGAGCGGGTGTGGGTGCAGATCGAACTTAACCTCGAAACCGACCAGGGTGGCAGCCGCCTGTCTGAAGGTAAAACCCGTGAGGTCCTCCCCATTCACTGTAACCAGTGAGTCGCCGCCGCCCACTGCTTCCAGTTTGCTGTAGAATATATAATTCTGGATATGGTTATAGAACCCATTCAGCGTAAAATTGAAATGCTGCGTATTCACCTCAATGCCTGCATCGGCCTGCAGCGATGTTTCTGTTTTCAGGTTCTTATCTCCATACTCGTAACGGTTGGTACCTTCGTGTGCACCGTTGCTGGCCAGTTCACTGACACTGGGTGCCCGGTAACCACGTGCCACGTTGAACCGGAGCGTAACCGCATCATTCACATTGTATCCCACACCTATACTACCGCTGATATTTCCGAAAGACTGATCGAATGCAGCAAATCTGAGTATGCCGTTCTCCAGGTAACTTTTACCGCTGACCTTCCGCATATCACCGCGTAAGCCACCGCTGAGGGTAAGGTTATTATGAAATGTTTTTTTTGTGTAAACGAATGCTCCCAGATCAAACTGGTTGTATTCGGGTATCAACACTTCTTCCGCACGGTTACGGTTCTGCTGGTACATACCGGTTGCACCTACAGAGGTCTTCCAGCCATTCTTTTCAGAGAAATTATACTGCAGGCTGTAATTAATGGTTTGCAGATCAAAAAAGAGCCCGGGCGTTTGGTAGGCATCGGGATCACCGAACTCATACCGTTTGTTTCGCTGGTAGCCGATATTGACCGCAAGCCTGTCCTTACCCACCGCAAAACTGTTATCCAGTGCCACTTTAAAATGGTTGATGTGCTGGTAGGGCGTGAACAGGGCGCGGCTATTCAGTTCATCGTTGTTGGCCATACGGGCGTGAATGGTTTCCGGATAGATCAAAAATTTACCGGTGAGCGTATCCCTTGCCCCTTCTACCATGCCCAGTTTCTGGTTAAAGCTGGTGACAAGCAGGTGGCTATAGCCCCAGGCTTTGTTGATACCCACGTAGCCGCCAAAATTCTTCTCATAGAAACGGCTGTTGAATACTTTACCGTCATAGGCATTGCTGTAATCCGCGGCGGATTTGGAAGTACCATACAGGTTCCAGTTAAAACCATTCTTCAGGTGACCGGCCAGGTTGGCGCTTGCACCCCATAACCCATTGTTATCGGTATGGGTTGCCAGGATATTTCCTTTGATGGTACCCTGCTCTATCGGCGCGTTGGTGATCAGGTGCACCACGCCCGCCATGGCGTCACTTCCATAGAACAGGGAGGCCGGGCCTTTCAGTACCTCCACTTTCTGGATGCTGTATTCATCGATCTCGATGCCATGTTCATCACCCCATTGCTGTCCCTCCTGTCTTACACCGTCGTGAACGGTCACCACCCGGTTATACCCTAATCCCCTGATAACGGGTTTCGTCACTGCCGGGCCCGATGACAGACCTGACATGCCGGGAACGACCTTACTTAATGCATCTATCACGTTGGTAGCACTGGTCTGCAGCAATTCACTCTTTTTAACGATCGATACCGGTTGCGCCGATTGGCGCACTTTGGTGGCAGAGGCCACACCTGTAACGGTGACCGCTTCGTTCTCGATATAGGTAATCTTCAAGGCAAAATTCCGGGTCGGGTTACCGCTGATATCGACCACTTCCAGCAGCGAGGTATACCCGATAAAAGAAACTTCCACCAGGTATTTCCCATCGGGAACAGAGGGTGTTCTATAAGATCCGTCGCTGGCAGTCAGCGTTCCGGTTTTGGCCTCGTGCAGATAGATCACCGCACCAACAAGCGGTTTGCCTGTTTTGGCATCGGTGACCTTACCGCTGAGTATACTATTGGCTGCATCTGCCAGAGGTTTGGCCGTTGCCTGTAATGAAACAGATAAGATAGATAGAAGAAAAATAGAAATAGTTTTTATCGCCGCTAATGATTTCATACAATAACAAATAAGGATCCATGATGATCGTACATCGGAATAGGTTTCAAAAAAGTGCAGGAACAATCACCTGCGCAGGCAGGTAACGATCAACAGGCGGGGGGACCGCGTAAGGAATGGCCCAATACAGCAGACGAAAAAGGATCCGCAACATATCCATCAGCGAATACAGGATACACCGGAACGGGAGGCATTACTACCAATGGCGTGACCTCTGCCACAAAGGGCGACTCAATAATCAGGTTATCACACTGGCAATTAAAAGAGGCTTTACTGAGTTGCGTAGAAAAAGGATCCGGCAAAGCGCATCTGGTTCTGCCATCTTTGTGCGTAGCCACCAGGTTGTGCCAGGTGATCTTTGGCGTAATACCATACGCAAACAGCACCAGGAAAATGGCTGCCAGTATATGCCGTATGGTGATCTGTTTTGCCAGGATGAATTTTGTTACGTTGTTGCAAATGTAGGGGCTTTTGGTTCACCACCTAATTCTCCCGGCAATTTTGAGATTTTTTTTACAAGTCTACCGCACTTTGAGCATGGCACGTACCTGCTGGGTGGCCAGGTTCTGGAGCCTGGCATAATACACGCCGGTGGCCAACCTATCCCCGTTAAAGGTCACTGTATAAGTGCCTGCGGCATATTCCTTATCCACCAGGTTGGCCACTACCCTGCCCGTGGTGTCGATGATCTGGATCAGGGTATGTCCGCCCGCCGTAGTGAACGTAATGATGGTAGAGGAAACAAAAGGATTGGGATAATTGCTGATCAGCATTTCGCCTGATAGGTTCACTGCTTTTTTGCAGGCACCTGCATTCACCAGGGGCAATACCTGGTAATTCTTGAGCATGATCTGCTGCAGATCGTCATCATTGACACATAACCAGTTGGCAAGTATGGTGGCATACACACTCCTGAAATCGTACTGGAAAGGAAGATTCGCACTTACGGTTGCATTGGCCGGTATGACAGGCGTATCGCCCAGCACACCACCCAGCACATTTTTGCCGAATACGAATAAGGGTGCCGCTGAACCATGGTCGGTACCGTCGCTACCATTGCTTTTGATACGGCGGCCAAATTCAGAGAAGGTCATGCCTACCACCCTGTCATCCACACCCAGGAACTTCAGGTCATCCTGGAATGCTTTGATGGCATCACTCACATTCATCAGCAGATTGGCATGGTAACCCTTGGTAGTATCCACGCTGTCCACCTGTGCTGAATGCGTATCAAAGCCGCCGTAGTTCACCATGTAGATCCGCGTCTTCAAACCACCCTTGATCAGTCTTGCCACGATCTTCAACTGATCGCCCAATGAATTCTTGGTAGGATAACTCACCTGTTGCACCGTATTGGTAGCGGCTGCTTTGATGACCGTGGCATATTGTTGTGTCTGCTGTGCTATCTGACGGATAAACGTCAATTCTTTACCCGCAGGCGTATTGGGCGCCGGGTCCTGTATGCCATTGACAAGGTTATAGAAATTACTGGTATTGCTGATGCTCATGCCCATACTCACTGCCGGCCCCTGCAGGGTAAGTGAAGTGGCGGAGCCTATCTGTATGGCCAGCGGATCGGTCATCGTGGCATTGGGATACCCGTTGGGGAAATTCGGATACTCATAATTCAGGTAACGTCCGGCCCAGCCTGTATTCACGAGCTCATTGCTGTCGCTACCACTCATCCAGATATCCGTGGCCCTGAAATGGGAGAAACTGGGCTGCGGATAACCTACGGATTGCACCACTTTCAGGTGCCCTTTGTCATACATGGCCTTCAGACCTGTCATGGCGGGATGCAGACCCGCTTTTCCATTCAATGCCAGCAGGCTTTTTTCTGGCAGGTAAATATTCTGCCTGGCATTGGCATAATTACTGAAGTTCTCGATCGGTACCACCATGTTCAAACCATCGTTGCCACCGTTGAGCTGGATGATCACGAACACGTGATCGGTCTCTGTTACCGGCAGCATCAATGATTGAATGATATCCGAATCGGCGCTGAAGGCCCTGAACGAGAAACCACTCACCAAAGAAGGGAGCAACACACCGGCGGGTATGGATTTGCGAAGGAAATCTCTTCTTTTCATCCTTTCTGGTTTAAGCCAATTGGTATTCGGCCAGGTTCATGAAATATTTTAACAGGTCGCGCAGGCGGTTTTTGATCGTAGTGGTATTCGATGTATTGCCCGGATTACTGATATATACGTTCCAGGCGTCCGTCCAGTAATGGTCCGACGACTGTCCGCCCAACAGGATATCCGTTTTCAGCTGCGCTTTGGAGGCCGCAGAAAGATCGATCCGGAACAGGATCTTCAGGATATCATCTATCAGTTGATTCGGGTTACCCGGCTGCGACAGTGTTTTGGCGAATTCAGCCGCATCGATCCATAATTTTTTCCCATTGAACGTGTACCCGTTCTGTATCATCGTATCTGTGAACTGGTTCCGCTTGGGCAGGGTATCGCTGGTGATCCAGACCTCATAGAACTGTGGCTCCTGGTAATACGCTTTCCAACCGCTTACATCCGGCGGATCGCCAATACTCTGCTGCATCACATTGGCCCAGTTCACGAGGTAACTGTACAATCCGGAATTGGTGATATACTCACTGGCAGGCTGAAATTTCACTTCCAGTTCCCGGCAGGTGCCCACTACCAGATCTACCGGACTTTTGATCTGGCAACCCTTGGCCAGCACATCAAAAAAATGTTCGCTCTTCAGCAATACATTCAGCACCGGTTTTATTTCGTAATGGTTGGTACGTAAGATATCGGCCAAAGGAGTAATGATATTAGCTTCTACGGTACTATCTATATCATAGTACACGAACCAACGATATAATTTCCGGCAGAGGTACCTGGCCACTTCTTCTGTAGCGAAGATCATATCCAGCAAAGCATCCAGCTCTTCATCGCCCGCAGTGGCCGTATTCCTGCCTTTTATGACCGTATTACCGTAAAATGCAGAGAAGGTCTTGTCGCCGGTATGGTGCCGCTTCAAATCGAAGGAAGAAGAGATGTTTGTCGCATCGTTTTTCCAGCCGGTCAATACCTGTGCCGCCGCCCTTACATCCTCCTCGGTATATAAGGACCCAGGACCCTTACCGCAACAGAACAGCTCCTGCAGTTCCCGTCCATAGTTCTCATCAGGCGCCGTTTTGGTGTTCCTTTCCCCATTCAGGTAGACCAGCATGGCGGGATCGATGGTGACCGCCCTGGTCAATGCCTTGAAATTGCCCAGCGCATAGGTACGCAGTAACAAGTGGTGCTTATATACATACTGGGCATTGCCAATCGTGGCGGTTTCGGTTGCAAAATGGTTATGCCAGAAAAGGGTCATCTTCTCCCGGATACTTCTGTCCTGGTTGAGCATGACCCCCATCCACCATTTTTTAAAGGAACTGTTTCGCAGGCTGTTCACGGTTCCATCCGTGCTGGGATCGAGTACCCAGGTGGTGCCTTGTGGAATATGAGCATCGGGTTTCTGCGCGTTGGCGGGTGTATTGTATTCTTTTACCGGAGGATCCGGAAGTGGTGCAGTCGGGTTCAGCAGTTCATCAACGGCCTGCTGTATATCCATTTTGCTGAAATAGGCGATATCGGCACGTGTTGCGCCGAACAGTGTTCTTTTTAACAGATGGATGACCTCATTCTCCGTCCAGGCACCGGTATAAGCCCCCAAACCACCATTGGGTGGCGGCGCTGGTAGAACTTCTACCCTGCCCGGACCAGAAGAGGGGATAGTGGATGTTAAAAAGGATCTTCTGTCCATAAAAACGCAGTTAACAGGTGTTGTTAGGATGCAGGGAGGCATGAAATCGCTGCCCGCTGCTCAAAAAAAGGCAATTTATTCCATGCAGGCCCATTAAAAATTCCCTAAAGCAGGGCCTGTTTTACCAGTGATATGCAGCATTTGAAACGGAATAATGTCCTATATTTAGGGTAAACATTTTCCCCTACATGACGGAACAAGCCATCATTACAGGCTGTTTACACAACGACCCTGCAGCACAGCGCGAATTGTACAACCGCTATAGCCCCAAGATGCTGAGCGTTTGTTACCGGTTCGGGCAAAGCCGTGAGGACGCCGAGGACATGTTACAGGAGGGGTTCATCAAAGTATTTACCCAGATACATACATTTCAGAACAAAGGTGCTTTTGAAGGCTGGATCAGGCGGATCATCGTACATACCTGTATCAATTTCCTGAAAAAGCACAAGAAGTTCAACGAGAGCGTTGACCTGGCCTATGCCAATTCCTTGCAGGTGAAGGAGGAAACCATCCCCTCCATCATGCAGGCAAGACAGATCGTTGAATGTATCCGGTTGTTGCCAATCGGTTACCGCACCGTACTGAACCTGTATGCATTGGAGGGCTATAGTCACAAAGAGATCGGCGAAATGCTTGACATTGAAGAAAGCACCAGCCGTAGCCAGTATACCAGGTCGAAAGCCATGTTGGAAATGATCCTGATCCGTAAAAAGATCATCGAAAAACCCAAAGAGGAGTTCAACTGGCTGGCGGCTTTGAAAAACAAGTAGTGTTGATCGAGATTGCACATGGATAACAAATTTTACCACGACGAGTTCGAGCAGTTTTTACAGGATGAGGTAAAACAGCATCGTATGTATCCTTCCGACCATATCTGGAAGAACATACGTACAGAACTTCATGGGTATAGGTCATGGCCTGCATTGACCTTCATGTCGCTTTTCATCATTACGGCCCTAACGATCTCCACCTTACTCAACAACCACCCGGGCAGGCAGTTGCCGTTGCATCACCGGTTCAACGGTTCAACCAACAGCCAGACTGCGAAGAACAATACTGTTCCTAACAGCAAACCGGTCAGGGATTATTTCCAGCAGATCGCTCCGGAACAGATCACTGCTGAAACCTTTGCTGACCTGAACAACCCTGCCAACCCCGGACAGGAAACACTGGTTACCCGAGACATAACAGATGACCTGGCCGCCGTACCGGTAAAAACCGGGATACAGCGTACCACCTATACTGCCAAAACCATACGCACCGCTCCCGATAATATCGCTACCATTGATCCGGCCACATTGGCAAGCAGTGAGAGCCTGCCGGCCATGATGGTTACAGAGGAACAAAAACCGACCGATCGGGCAAAAGAGCTCAGGGAAACTGTTACCACCTATCAACAGGGAGATTCACATGGCAATGCAGATGAGTTCCTGAAAGATTTCAAGTACATCGCCACCACGAATACCAGCCGCCGGAACTCGAAATTCGGGATACAGTTTTATATCACGCCATCTACCAGCTATCGGAAACTGTCTGACCAAAAAGTAAAAGAGATCATACAGCCCGCAGTAGCCGCCGCTTCTGCCTCCGCTTCTCAGAATGTGCCATTGAGTCCCAACCTGGCTGCAGACGTGAACAATGTGGTAAGGCACAAACCCGCCATGGGCTTTGAATTGGGTTTTGCCGTATTGTACAATATGAGCCCGCGCCTCAAATTCAAAACAGGGGTTCAGCTGAACATCAGGCAGTATTATATCGAAACATTCCAGTCGCTCACCAATGACCTCACTTCTTTGTCGATGATCAATTACGGCGGTATCGAAACCATCAATTTCTATTCACCCTGGAACAACAACACCGGTTACCGGAAAACACAGCTGGATAATAAAGTATATCAATTATCCATACCATTAGGGATACAATGGGACCTGATCAGGGGTAAACGTTTCGGATTCAATACGGAAGCTTCCGTACAACCCACCATGACGCTGAACAATAATACTTACCTGCTTTCAACAGACTACAAACATTATACAGGAGGTGGCAATTTCATCCGCAAATGGAACATCAATACCAGTGTTGGGTTCAACCTTACCTATACCACCGGTTCTTCCTCCTGGCAACTGGGTCCACAGATCAGGTACCAACACCTGCCCACCTATTCTAACCAATACCCCATCAAAGAATACCTGATGGATTATGGGGTTCGTCTTGGATTTACCAGGCAGATAAAATAAATCTGTCCCACAGCAGCTGATCCTCCGCTTTAACCTGGAATAAAAATGGCTTTGGCCGATTATTGCGGGGGTTTGGATAATTTTACCAAATGAAATCTGTATTGGCCTTATCCTGCCTCCTTTTTATATTAATAACAGGCTGCCGATCTAAAAAACCTGCTTCTGCCAAAAATGCGGCACAGGTTTCGGATACTGCTAAATTCTATCCCTTGCACCAGTTCTTCACAGAACAGATACAATACGTGGATCTCCGGAACTTTCCCATTTACCAGATCAGGGAGAAAGATGGGAAGAAGGATTCTTTACCGATCAGCAAAGAACAGTTCATCGGGCTAGCGCAGGTGTTCCTGGCCCATTCGCTGACCGATCCGAAAGTGAAGAGCTTGTATAAAGAATCTGTGTTCCAGGACCTGAGCACCGGCAGTGTCACCCTGAACTATTCACCTGCTGATGCCAATGCGGAAGTGCAGAACATAGATATCCTGCTGGAAGAATCCACCAACCTGGTAAAACGGGTATTCATCCGTTGCCTGCATACCAAGGGGGATACGACCATTGCAGAACAATGTAACTGGAAGGCCAATAAAAGCTTCCAGATCAACCGGACCATCACTACCGGCAACGGCTATTCCGTAACCGAACTGAATTATATCAACTGGAACGATAAGCCTTAGGATGTTTTTATGACCGCCGCAGAATTTCAGCAGATCGCACATACCATTCCCCTGTTACCCGGTATTTACAAGTATTATGATACCGGGGGAACCCTGTTGTATGTGGGTAAAGCCAAGGAGCTCAGGAAAAGGATCAGCTCTTATTTTTCCAAGACCTTCACTTCCTATAAGACACATGAACTGGTTCAAAGGATCCACCGGATCGAATTCACGATCGTGGATTCCGAACAGGATGCATTCCTGCTGGAGAACTCGCTCATCAAGGAATACCAACCCAGGTACAATATCAACCTGAAAGACGATAAGACCTATCCTTATATCGTTATCAAAAAAGAGCCTTTCCCCCGCATCTTCCTTACCCGCAAGAAGATCAATGACGGCTCTGAATATCTTGGCCCTTTTACTTCGGCAGGTAAAGTGCGCGACCTGATCGGTTTCATCAAGCAGTATGTACCCTTACGTACCTGTAAGCTGAACCTGACCGATCACAATATCCAGAAGGGCAAGTTCAAAGTGTGCCTCGAATACCACCTGGGCAATTGCAAAGGCCCCTGCGAAGGGTTGCAGACCGCAGCAGATTATATGGAAGGTTTGCAGCAGGTACGCAATATCCTGAAAGGGAACCTGGGCTCTGTCATCGGCCATTTCAGATCTGTCATGCAGGAGCAGGCCGCGGCCCTCGAATTCGAGAAGGCGGAAGCCACCCGCAAAAAGATAGAACATCTTGAGAACTACCAGGCGCGTTCCGTAATCGTCAGCAGTCATCTCTCCAACCTGGATGTATTCTCTATCATCAAAGAAGATAACCTGGCCTATGTGAACTACCTGATGGTACAGAACGGAACCATTGTGCAGACACATACCGTACCGCTGGAAAGCAAACTGGAGGAGACGGAAGAGGAAGTATTGGGTTTTGCCATCGCACAGCTCAGGGCCTCTTTCAACAGCCTTGCCAGGGAGGTGATCGTTCCCTTCCCGGTTGAATACCCGGATGACCAGCTGATCTTCACCATCCCCAAAGGGGGTGATAAAAAGAAACTGCTGGATCTTTCCCTGAAGAACGTCACCTATTTCCGTGAGGAACTGAAGAAGAAAAGGATCCTACACCTGGAAGGCAAAACAGATATGGAGAAGAAAAAAGTATTGTATGAATTACAACAGTACCTGCACCTGCCCGAAGTGCCCGACCATATCGAATGTTTTGATAACTCCAACTTCCAGGGTAGCTACCCCGTATCGGCCATGGTCTGTTTTAAAGACGGCATGCCCAGTAAAAACGATTACCGTCATTTCAATGTAAAGACCGTGACCGGTATCAACGATTTTGCCACTATGACCGAAGTGATCCATCGCCGCTACAAAAGGGTATTGGCAGAAGAACAGCCACTGCCCAAACTCATCATCATCGATGGTGGTAAAGGGCAACTGGGAGCAGCCATGATCAGCATCCGCGAACTCGGACTGACCGGCAAGGTTGCTGTTGTGGGCCTTGCCAAAAATGAAGAGGAATTGTTTTTTCCCGGCGACAGCGAATCCTTCAAACTGCCCTGGGACAGTGACAGCTTAAAACTTGTGCGAAGGATCCGCGATGAAGTACACAGATATGGTATCACTTTCCATCGCAATAAACGGTCGAAAGGCACTTTTAAAAATGAACTGGAGGGCATCAGTGGTATTGGCGAACAGACCATTCAGCAATTGCTGACCACATTCAAATCCGTAAAACGCATCAAAGAGGCCAGTGAGGAGGATTTGGCGAAACAGATCGGAAAAACAAAGGCCAGGATACTGAGGGAGCACTTTGAAAAAGGGGCCTAAAATAAAAAGGGGCCAGGATAAAAATCCAGCCCCGTTTTAAAATCCAATATCCTATGAAAAACCAGAACGAAGATAGGAATTGTAATGATATTAACAAACAATGTGGCATTTAATTTTCAAGATGTAGTATAATCACTAAAAAGAGGCCCCTGGGGGCCTCTTTTCACTTATCACTCTAAATATTTTATTAATATTGCCAGAGATCCTGTTCGTAATTGAAGATCCGGTTCTTGATGTTCTCTCCCTCCAGTAAACGGAACAATGGATCTTTAATGATGGCGTTCAGGTAACGGTCGCCGGGATTATTGGCGCTGGTCTTGATCAGGTAACTGTTAAAGAACCGGCTCTCGAACAGTTCCTCCCAGGTCATGCGGCTGGAATTGTTCTTGGGATTGTACACATCCACTTTGGCCAATGTCTTGCGCAGGTCCGGGTAGTAGATCCAGAAAAGGATACGGGGCTGTGATTTTCCGCCGATCACCTGTTTGGCTATCGGTGCAATACCGATAATTCGGGTGAACATGCGGCTGGCCTCCTTATCGAAGATCATCTGCTCCTTGATGCGGAACGTATAAACAGAATCCGGACTGAACTTGGGTTTCTTGGTGATATAACGCTCTACTGTACCCGAAACAGGGTCTGGCACGTCCACCGTATCATACGCACCGGCTGTCTGGTTCAGCACCTGGTCGGTACTCAACGGAATAGAGAATCGGTCATTATCTGCAGAAAAAGCCGTTACACTATCGTTCTTGATGGCGTTCAACAGGATGGAGAAGAAGCGGCGGTCATCACCGTTATCATCTTTACCGGGATACATGAACGACTGGTTGAACTTTTCACGGGCATCGATCTCTCTCCACAGGAATTCACTCCATACATTGTCATCATCACGCAGGTGTTCGTACTCCAGCGGTTTACGGTCACGGATCGCACTCCTGTCCACCGCGGAATTGTTACGCAAAGGCACTTCCGGTTTGGCATCAAAACCACCTGGATTGGTGGTATCATATTTCACCGTAACAGCAGCAGCCGGATTGGTGACCGCTGGCGTAACACCGGCAGGTTGTTGAACTGGCTGACCTGTTTTTGGCACAGTGTCTCTTACGGCTGTTCTGTTGGCGTTGGCAGGGCGACCATACCTTGTCTGACCCTCCACCTGTGCGGAGGCGGTCACCAGTAACACCAGACAAACAGCTTTAACAAACATCTTTTTCATACACACATTTATTGAAGAGTAAATGAAATATTCTGGTCGAGCATACGGGTACCGCCGGGACCGGTCACTTTGATCTCATCGATCACTATGGTGGTACCAGGTTGACAACGCCTGATCAGTCCCTGTGCTTCCGCATTGAAATAAGGACCGGTCACTTCGGCCAGACCAATATTTTCTTCGAATCCTTTACCGGTACAATACAAGGTGAAAGAGACCACATCATATTTTACCCCTTCGAATACGAAATCCCTTAATTCTGCTGCAACCCCTTTCTGTACCCTGAACACGTTGGCAGCGATGGGGCCACCTGCTTTTCCTCCTACGGTTGCCAGTGGATTGGGTACCCGTTTGATCGGGATGGTGATACGCTGCGTATTCTTACCATCGGAAGCGGTTACTACGGCACTGCCCAGATTGGCGCAATTGATGATGTACTGGCCGGCACCTGCCTTGCGGGTACTTACACCTGTGCCTTCCACGTTCACATTCACTTTTTCATCGCCACCACCACCGGTAACGCTCAACTGGTTATCCAGTCCCTGGTAGAATACACGGGTCTTATCGGTAGATACCACCAGTCCGGAAGGAACACCTACGGTGTACTTCACTTCTTTTTCCACTGTGGCGGTGGTTCCGTCAGGTTTTAAGAAAGAGATACGTACACGTTTGGTATTTGCCCCGGAACCACCAACGGTTGTCTTGTATTCGGCCGAACCATCCGGTTTCAGGGGTACGCTGGCGCCATCGATGGAGATCGAGGGTTTGGCAGCCTTACTGAATGCGCCCACACCTGCTGTGATCACCAGTTCCTCACCAGGCATCAGGTAGGTTGAGTTGGTTCCGGCAAATGCCTGGAACTCGTCGTATACGATCTCCACTTCACCGATCTCCTTGTGGCAGTATTCCACCACCTGCGCCTCGCTGTTCCGGATATCGTTCTGGAACTTGCTCAGTATGGTGATGCTGGCCACGGCCGGTGTCATATAGAAATAACCATAGGCCCAGTCGTTCTGGCTGGCCTTGTTATTGCTCTTGGGGATCGACAGATCGAGTGGCAGATTGGCACCGATATCGGTTTTGATCGAAGGATCGATGCTCAGCAGCTGCTCTTTGAATTGTTTCAGTTTCTCATACAGCTCCTTTCCTTTCCCTTTTCCTTCGGGTGGATTGGAGATGAACAGACGGGTAGAGGATTCCAGGTCATCTTCCTTATATTGCTCCTTACCATCTACGATCCTCCCATCAGATTCTTTTTTCAGTTCGGCCTTCAGCGATTCAACATAGTTATACATTGCATCGGAAAGTTCTTTGGCCTTCATTGCCTTGGGCAACCATATCTCTGCTTTCTCTTTGGTCTTTGGGTCTTCTATCTTACGCTGAAAGGATTTGAATATGTCGCTGTTCTTCTGCTCAGCTATCAGGCTGGCATTGGTAAGGCTCTGGTCAACTGTTTTGAAGGCGTTCAATATTTCGGCAGATACATTCAGTGCCAACAGTGCGGTAAGCACCAGGTACATGATGTTGATCATTTTTTGCCGCGGCTCCTTGGGTAGTGACATTCTCGCTTATATTTTTAAAACATCGGTTTTACTAATTGGATTTCTTCATAGGTTTTCCGGCATATTATCTTCCCTGCATGGCAGTGAGCATATTACCGTACAGCTGATTCAGTTTACCCAGGTTATTGGCCAGTGCCGCTATCTGTTCTTTGGCTTTCAGCGCATCATCCGCACTGCTGGACATGGCATTGGAAGCCTGTGTCAATTTACCGTAGAACTGGTTCAGTGCTTTCAGGTGGTTATTTCCTTCCTGCAGCTCCAGTTCATAGATCGTATTCAGGGAAGCAAGATTCTTGTTCATCGCCATCATCTGCTCATGAAACTGCTTGGAGCTGTCTGATGCACCGTGGAAACCGGCCAGCGATTGTGTAGCGTGTAAAGCGGCATCCTTGATACCGGCAATGGCAACAGTCGCTTCTTTTGTCTTGGCAGAGAAATCACCTGCAGACTTGGCTATATCAGAAACATCGGCCAGCTGGCTCACAGTGGTATTCAATTTCTGGAAACCAGCGCTCAGTTTGCCGAGGGTATCTGCATTGATATTGGCATCTTCCAGCATCTTATCGAGGCTGTCCAGTGCCGTATTCTGTTTTACCGCTTTGGCACCGCCGGGAAGATGCACTTCATGGTCGTCTATGGCCGGATATATCAGGTACAATACACCATATCCAAGGAAGATGATGGCTTCCACTGTCAAACCTACTTTCAGCATGAAATCGGCGATCGGTGAGTGCAATAATTTTTGCAGGGCGCCATAGATAACTACCGCCGCAGCGATAGATACGAATACGTCAAACCATTTGGAGATCTTAGGAGGAATCGCAGCTGCCATTGTTCTTTTTTTTAGATTTTTGAATGACACTGAAGAAGCGCTGAGTACACAGACCTGTTCAATGTTGGGTTATCAATAAGGATTTGGAAAACGAATGGATTATGAAAGGTTATTTTTTCATTTTAGGTGCCAGGTCTATCACACAGCGGAATCCAATATAGGATTTGGCCGTATCCTGATACTCATAGTTACGGGTGCTGACCTGCAGGTAATAAGAAACGTCTTTCCAGCTTCCGCCGCGAACCACTTTTCTTTTCTCCCTGGGACGATCAGAGTCCTTGGCCTCATAACGGATATCCGGACTCATATCGTGCATGAAATTGTAGGCACCTTCGTAATAATAGGAACCGGTCCACTCTGCCACATTACCCGACATGTTATACAGACCATATTGGTTGGGCCAGTACATTTTGGCCGGAACGGTATAAAAACCACCGTCTTCCGCATAGTTACCGCGACCGGGTTTGAAGTTGGCCAGCAAACAGCCTTTCTTATTCCTCAGGTAAGGGTTACCCCAGGGGAACATGGAGTTGGTGAGACCACCTCTAGCGGCGTACTCCCACTCCGCTTCACTGGGCAGACGGTAATCGCCGTCAACAGCAAATTTTTTCCTTTCCAGGAAAGAGTTCTGAAGATGGGTTCTCCAGTGACAGAAGGCAACCGCCTGTTTCCAGTTGATGCCCACCACAGGATATTTTCCGTAAGAAGGGTGTGAGAAATAGCGCTTGGTCATGGGTTCGTTGTAGGAATAAGAGAAGTCCCTCATCCATACCAGGGTATCCGGGTAAACCTTCTGATCTGACCTGCGGATAAAATTACTTCTGGGTAAACCTGCGTTCTCTCTTTTGGCAGCAGCACCCAGGTCGAAATATTCTATTCTGTAAACGAGTTTGTCCGGATCGATCTCCGGTTTGCCGTAAATGCGGTTATCAGGTGCCAGGTTCAGTTCATTCATCTTTTCGATGGTGTTCCTGTCCCACTTGATGGTAGCCACTTTTTTCCAGTCAACTGCCATCGTATCATCTGTCTTGTTGATACCCTGTCCGAACAGGATCTTGAATGCCAGTGAGTCCCTGGTCCAGTGCACGAACTGACGATACTGATCATTGGTGATCTCGGTAGCGTCCATCCAGAAACCTGGGATGGATACCTGGCGATTACGGGTGGTATAGTTGAAACTGATATCCTCGTCACTCGGACCCATGTGAAAGGTGCCTGGTGGAATGTAGACCATGTTCAGGGGAGGATTCATGCTCTTATTGGCCGTAGGTGCCACGCCATGCAACTGACCATCGTCAGGCAGGCCTTTCGACTTCGAATTCTTCTTCAGAAAACAGGATCCGAGGCTCAGACAGAACGCGACCAATACCATCTTACTTAAATACCCTTTCATCGTATCAAACGGATTTTTATGACAGTGACAAATATAAGTTTTCCATCGGCAGTTGTACCGATTTTGCAATTTTGTTACCAATAAAATTTACTTCGCGGGTAAAATTGGGCAGTTACTACAAAATTAAAAGTATGATTACTACAATTGAGGTTTCGAACGATGCATAGGGCGTGAAACCACTGTCATATAAGGCAAATTACTTCAAACTTTGTTACATTTTTGCTAAAAGCCCATCAATTGTAAGAAAAGGTGCCTGACAGGCATAATTCTTACAGAGATAAAAGAGCGCACCTCCATTTTCAGCCCCCATTTTCCCAGCTAATAACGGAAAATCGGAGAAATTAGTTTCTTCGGTCTGAAGAATTTTATTCGGTACAAACCGCTCCAGTACAGGACACAAAAAATCACGGGCCTGCTGCCCTACGATAGCGATCTCCTGCATGCCCACCGTCATCAGTTGCGCCAGCATGGCCCATACCCCAAAGGAACCCGGATACTGGCCTACGGCCTTACCCAGGGAACGCAGCATGGTCTCGCTCCTTTCGGCCCATCCGGGCTGGTCAAACACGATCGAGAGATAGTAAAGGTTATGTGCCATAACAGCATTCCCGCTGGGTACGGCCCCGTCGTACACTTCTTTTTTACGAACAATGACATCAGTCTGGCTGCTGTGCGTGTAAAAGAAGAAACCGGTTTCCGCTTCTTCAAAATGTGCGATCACCCATTCCAGCAGTTTACGGGCCTTCAGCAGGTAGCCCCCCGTTCCGGTGATCTCCTGCAGGTGTATGTATGCCTGTATCAGGTAGGCATAGTCATCCAGGAAAGCCGGTATCCTGGCTTTACCGTTCTTGTAGGTATGGAACCACCCCCCGGCATTACCCGACAACCTTGCTTCCAGAAAGGCCATGCTCTTCACAACCCTATCGCGGTAAGCTTCCTTACCCAGCGCCGCAAAGGCTTTGGTGTAGGCTGTGACCATGAGGGCATTCCAACCCAACAGTACCTTATCATCCAACTGCGGGCGTATACGGGATGAACGACGCTCCATCAGACGTTGCCGGCACGCGGCCAGGCGGTTTTCCAGCTGTTCGGGGGTGATACCCGTTTCGGCTGCTATCGCCGCTACCGGTCGGGTGATGCGGAGGATATTGGTATGCTCCCAATTGCCCTTTTCCGAAATATCGTAGCAAGCAGCAAAGAGCCTGGCATCCTCCTCTCCCAGGACATCCCGTACCTCCTGCAGCGACCAGGTATAGAATTTCCCTTCCACCCCCTCACTATCGGCATCCAGTGCACTGTAAAAACCCCCTTCTTCCTGCAACATTTCCCGCTCTATATAGGTCAGGGTATGTTCGATGGTACTGGCATACTGTGGCTTACGGGTAAGCTGCCAGGCTTCGGCCAGCACGTTTATGAGCAGGGCGTTATCGTACAGCATTTTCTCAAAATGGGGGGCCAGCCATTCATTATCGGTACTGTAACGGGCAAAACCTCCCCCCAACTGGTCGTAGATACCGCCTTCAATCATTTTGTCGAGACTCAGCAAAGCCTGTTTCAACGCTCTTTCCTCCCCTGTAAAATGGTAATGCCGCAGCAGATACTGGATAGAGAAAGTTTGCGGGAACTTGGGGGCTTTCCCAAAACCGCCCCATTCCGTATCGGCGGTGGCCAGCAGGTTGTTAGCGATGGTGGTCAACAGTTCGGGACTGAACAACAGGTCGGCCTCTCCCGGCTTGCGGATCCCGAAGGCATTGGACCCCATCAGGTGAGAGGTAAGGTTCTCTGCCTGCTGCAGGATCTCCTGCTTTTTATCCCGGTAGGCGCCATGCACCCCTTCCAATACCTCTTTCCAGCTGGCCCGGTTATATGCCCGCTGTGGTGGAAAATACGTACCGCCATAAAATGGTCTTGTATCTGGTGTCAGAAAAACGTTCAGGGGCCAGCCACCACTACCTGTCATGGCCTGTACAGCATCCATGTAAATATGATCCAGGTCGGGGCGCTCTTCCCGGTCTATCTTGATGTTGATGAAATATTCGTTCATTATCGCAGCAGTCTGTTCATCTTCAAAACTCTCACGTTCCATTACATGACACCAGTGGCAGGCCGCATACCCGATACTGACCAGGATAGGTTTGTCTTCGGCCTTTGCCCTGGCCAATGCTTCCTCGCCCCAAGGGTACCAGTTCACCGGGTTATGGGCGTGTTGCAACAGGTAGGGACTCGTTTCGTGTATCAGCTGGTTGGTATGGGTAGTTTTCATGTGGCTGGTATCATGGGTTAGCAGGCAGGGTCCTCCGGCATTTGCAGTTCTCTGCGGCTATATTACAAAATAAACAGCCCCCCAGTTTGGGAGGCTGCGATATTTTACGGGCGGTATCCTATTTTTTAACAGCTGCGGTGCTTTGCAGGTATTGATCCAGCGCTGCTACCATGCTGGGTTTCTGGGGTGAGGGTACTTTGATCTCCAGCTGCAGTCCGGCATCTTCCACCGCTTTCGCCGTATTGTTGCCGAATGCACCGATCACGGTCCCTTTCTGCTGGAAACCCGGGAAATTATCGAAGAGGCTCTTGACACCACTGGGGGTGAAGAAACAGATCACATCATACTCCCTTGAGCAGAGCACGTCCTTGATATCGTTGCTGATGGTCCGATACATGAATCCCAGCTGGTACTCGCATTTATTGGTCTTGAGCCAGTTCACGATCTCGTTGTCCTGCTGGTTCTCGCTGCACACATATAGGAACTTCTCGTTCTCCTTGTGTTTATTGATCACATCGAACATGCTCTTGTTGGTGCCATCTGCCCCATAGAACACTTTACGTTTGCGATAGAGAATGAATTTCTGGAGATACAGCGCTACGGCTTCGGTGATGCAAAAATATTTGGTATCCTGACCGATGGTCACTTTCATCTCTTCGCACATGCGGAAAAAATGATCGATGGCATTCCGGCTGGTGAACATGACGGCCGTGTAATAGGTGATATCGATCTTTTGCTTTCTGAACTCCCTGGCAGGGATCCCCTCCAGCTTGATGAAAGGATGGAAAAACAATTCCGCATTGTATTTTCTTTCCAGATCAAAGTAAGGGGACTTATCACTCTCCGGACGGGGTTGAGAAATCAGAATCTTTTTGGCAGCCTTAGCCGTACCAGAATTTTTTGAGCCGTTCTTTAGCATGCGTCTTGTCTGAGATTGTGCAAAATTAAAGACTTCCGTTAAAATAATTCATCAATATCTTATATATCAAAGCCAACGGAAGTAATTCAACTGCACAAAGGTATAGTAAAAAATGTAAGGCGTTTACTTTCAATTTATTCCTGATGGCCGTGAATGAGACCCAGTAACGATACCCCAGCAGCAACAAGATGACCCCCAATGATATCGTAACGGCCACCTGAACGATAGCGGTGTTTGCGAAAGACAGTATCAGCAAAAAGGGGATCAGTATCACACCCAACACTTTGTTTACCAGGAAGACAACGAATACGTAAGATCCCGCGGCTTCTTTTGAATTGAAGACCCAGCCGGTGAATAGGAGGAACAGGTACTTAACAAGGTATACCGCCAGCAACACCGATGCGGATCCCGCAGCCAGCCACCAGAAAGGGATATCGGTCCAGTTCTTATAACGGATCAGTAATGTGATGTACAGTCCGGCGCTGATCACAAATAAAAAGTTCATCAGCAAGGAGGCCAGGTTATCCTGCAATAGCTGGTCGCGGGTCTGTTTCTGCCGAAGGGATGTCTGGAAGAACAACAGGAACAGGTTGCGGAAATATTTGAAGAAAGCCGCCCGTATGAATGCCAGCACGAAGATGATACCTGCCATCAGGTAAAAGAGATCATCCTTCTGTTCACGCTGCCGGTAATCGATCAGCATGTACAATGCCGGCTTGTGCAAAGGCAGGTAGGGATGGGTTGCGTATTTGCGATAAGTGGAAGTGTCATATACTGGCAGGGACACTTTCACGACAGACAGTTTGCGAACAGAATCGGCCCGCAGACTATCCTGTAGGGCCTGTGCCAATACCAGGCTGTCATTCTGCAAACTGGAGTCAGCCTCAGCCGGCACTACCTGTATGCTGTCTCTTACTACCGGCGCAGGTTGCAGGGGTGCGGCAGTTTTGCGGATGCGACTGGTCTCAGCACGGTTACCGCTATCCGTCTGGCCAAAACCACACACAGACAAACACAACAGCACACACGCCACCATTAAATACTTGGGACCAGACATGCCGCAAAAATATTGAATTGGTTTGATGTTTCGGATGAAAGCGGCAACAGAAATGGCCAGCGGGAAAAGAGTATGTTTGCAAACAATCATCCCTTTTTATGGCTGGCATTTACCTACATATCCCTTTTTGCAGAAAAGCCTGCCATTACTGTAATTTTCATTTCTCCACCACACACCAGCGGATACCGGAGATGGTACAGGCGATCGGAAAGGAGATGCTGCTGCGGAGGGACTATCTCAATGAAACCGTTGAAACGGTCTATCTGGGCGGAGGAACCCCATCCCTCCTGTCTGTGGCGGATCTGGAACAACTGTTATCACCCTTGTACCAGCAGTATACGGTCAGTGCCAATGCTGAGATCACACTCGAAAGCAACCCGGATGACATTACTACAGCGAATCTTACTGCCTGGCGCAAACTGGGGATCAACCGTTTGAGTATCGGCATCCAGTCTTTTTTTGCTCAGGACCTGCAATGGATGAACCGGGCGCATACGGTTCAGCAGTCTATCCAGAGCATACAGCTGGCGCAAGCCGAAGGCTTCCACAACATCACCATCGACCTGATCTATGGCACGCCTGGCCTGACCGATGAGAACTGGGAACAGAATATCGATACTGCCTTGTCTTTACAGGTACCGCACTTATCCTGTTACGCCTTAACCGTTGAACCCAGAACCGCACTAGATAAAATGATCCATACCGGAAAAATACCCGATGTGGATCCTGAACAACAGGCAAGACAATTCAGCATCCTTACCCAAAAAACAGCGATGGCTGGTATGGAACATTACGAGATCTCCAATTTTGCCCTTCCCGGTTTCAGAAGTAGGCACAACAGCAGCTACTGGCGGGGAAAAAACTACCTGGGTCTGGGGCCTTCTGCGCATTCATTCAACGGTCAAAGCAGACAATGGAATGTTTCGAACAACAGTCTGTACCTGGCCGCGCTGGCAAAGGAAGAACTGCCTTTTGAAGTTGAAACACTTACCGAAACGCAGCAAATGAATGAATACATTATGACAGGGTTACGGACCATTGAAGGCGTTTCACTGACATATCTGACAGAACGTTGGGGTGATAGCAAAGCCCATACCTTACGGAAGAGCGCAGAAAAATATATCCGGAATGGACAGGTGCGCCTGAACAACGATCATTTACAACTGGAACCCTCAGGAAAATTCTTTGCCGATGGGATCGCAGCAGACCTGTTTCAGTAAACAGTTATCTGCCGCCGGAATGCCCGAACAATCTTTTAACAACCTGCACGGTAATTATACCCACCATCAACAGCAACAACAGTTCGGGGTTCAATATGGAGAAAGAGAAAGGCATATTTGAAGTTACGACAATCCTACACCAGAAATGTTTCTATTTTCTTAAATCCTTCCGAGGCGGGCAGTTGCTCCCAGAGGATCTCATAGATAGCTGAAGCGATCGGCATTTCTGCCTGCATCTGCCTGTTCATCAGATGAATGCACTTGCTGGCATTGTATCCTTCGGCCACCATGTTCATCTCCAGCTGGGCTGCCCTTACCGAGTAACCCTTACCGATCATATTACCGAAAGTACGGTTACGGCTATAGAGTGAGTAACAGGTCACCAACAGGTCTCCCAGGTACACAGAGGCCGAATAATTATGCGTATCCGGCACACAGGGATCCGGTTCGTTGATTTTTTTCAGGAATCCCACCATTTCGTTGGCACTGTTGGCAATGTACACACTCAGGAAGTTGTCGCCATACTCCAATCCATGTGCGATACCCGCGCCCAATGCATAGATATTCTTCAATACGGCAGCATACTGCACACCCAGCACATCGTTATTGACCACCGTATTTATGTAGTCGGTCTTAAAAAAAGCAGCGATGGCCGATGTGACTGCAAGTTCTGTTCCCGAAAATGTGAGATAGGATAATTTTTCAGCGGACACTTCTTCTGCATGACAGGGTCCGAGCAGGGTGAAATAATCCGTCAGCGGAAGGTCGAAATGTTTGGCCAGGTAATAGTTCATCAACTCGTTTTCAGAGGGCAGGATGCCCTTTACGGCTGAAACGACCTTTTTCCCTTTCAGTAACGCAGGGGGTATCTGCGCAAGGGTCTGCTCCACAAAGGCAGAGGGAACTGCAATGACCAGCACTTCCGAATCAGTAACCACTTTCTGTATATCGCTATCGAGCTGCAGCAATGAAGGGTCAAAATAGGCGCCATGCAGGTAATGCGGGTTATGCCTTCTTTTCTGCATGAAAGCGATGCTCTCTTCGTTCCGCATCCACCACTGTATCCTGTTCCCGTTATCTGTAAGTATCTTAGCCAGGGCCGTGGCCCAACTGCCGCTCCCAATAATTCCAAACTGCATGGCAATCGCATTTGATGATACTGCAAAAATACGAACACCCCTTCTTCAAAAGACAAACGACAGGCAGAACCTGTCGTTTGTAGGAATATACCGGTATGTTGTTACCGCTTAATTCGATTTCTTCTCTTCAAAGAGTTTGTCTTTCGGGACCACCGTCACCAGGTTCCCGTCTTTCAGGGTCTTACTCACAATGGAATAAGGTCCTGTGATCACTTCATCCCCGGCCTTCAGACCTTCCAGTATTTCGATATAGTTCAGGTCCTGGATAGCGGTCTTCACTTTCACCTTTTTCACTTTATTGTCTTTCTGTAACACGAACACCACTTCCTCGATACCATCATCTGCGCTGGCAGATTTGGTTTCCTCCTGTGGCTTCTTGTCATCTTTTTTATCGCCGGGTGCCGCATCTCCGTTCTTATCGCGTGTGGTGACCGCATTCAGAGCTACGGACAGTACATTTTGTTTGGTGCGGGTCTGGATATCAGCACTGGCACTCATTCCCGGACGGAAAGGGAACCCTTTACCGGCAGCAACCAGGTCTTTGTAGCTTTCAGGTAACAGGCGTATATGCACTTTATAGTTCGTTACTTCCGCACTGGAGTTGGATGTGGTCAAACCGCTGGTGCTCGGATTGGCGATCTTATACACCAGGCCTTTGAATTTACGGTTGGTATAAGCATCCACTTCCACCACAGCCGTATCGCCCAGTTTCACTTTAGGGATGTCGTTCTCGCCCACATCCACCCGCACTTCAATGCTGCGCATATCGGCCACGCGCATCATTTCGGTACCTACGTTAAAACTGTTACCGGCCACACGCTCGCCTTTTTTCACGTTCATCAGGCTGATCATACCATTCATCGGAGATACGATCACGGTACGGGAAAGGTCCTTATCCGCTTTCTGCAACTGCGCCTGTGCACTCTGAATAGAGGCTTCACTGCTCTTCAATCCTTCCCTGGCAGCATTGTAGTTGGCCTGTGCCGTTAGGTAATTCTGTTCCGACGTTTCAAATTCAGCGCGGGAAACCACTTTTTCATTGTAGAGTTTCTTTTGTCGCTCGTAAGTGTTCTTCAGGTTATCCAGGGTCGCTTTTAAACCGGCAAGACTGGCCGTTGAGTTAGACAACTGCGCTTTGCTCTGGTTCACACCCGCCGCCACCTGATCGCGCTGGGTAAGATAGATATCGGCATAGATACGGGCTAGCACCTGTCCTTTCCTTACACTATCTCCCTCATTCACGTTCAGTTCCACGATCTCACCACTGATATCCGGACTCACTTTCACCTCGATCTCAGGGTATACCTTTCCGCTTGCATTTACAGTTTCTATGATGGTTCGCAGTGCGGCCTTTTCAGAAGTCACCTTGATCCCTTCCTCTTTCCCAATGACACCGGCTTTTTTGAGCCCGATCAGTGCAACGATCAGGACAACCAAAGCAATAATGATCCAAAGCAATTTTTTATTCATACAACGTGTTTTCTTTTTGTCAGCCAGTTAATAATGGGTGGTACAATATCAATTTATAATTTCATTCCCTTGCCTTTGTAAAACTCCAGCAGCTTCATCTTGAATACATAATCATATTGGTTGGTGAGTTGTGTGATCTTGGCCCTCAACAGGTTATTCTGGTTGGTGATCAGGTCAAGCGAACTGAGCAAACCCACTTCATAACGCTTCAAAGCAAAATCATAGGCTTTCTGTGCGCTTTCCACCTGTTTTTTACCGGCATTGAATTTCTGTAACGCCGTAACCGCATTGGTATAGGCCGTATAGATATTCTGACGCAGGGTAAGATCCGCCGATTCTTTCTGCAGCTGGGCCGCTTTCACATTCAGTTGGGCGGTCTGGTAACTGGTACGTGCAGAGAAATTATTAAAAATGGGTATGCTCAGACTGATCCCCACGTTCTGACCGAAGTTGTTGCTCAGCTGGTCGCCCCACCCGTTCCACAGGTCGCCAAAACTTCTGGATTTCTGGCTCACCTTATATACCGGGCTCTGAACATAATAGTTCACGTTACTGATGTTCACGATCGGTTCGGCTCCGGTGATCGGACCATATCCCTGAAAGGAAATGCCTGAAACCGTTTTAAAAGAATTGGAGAAGTTGGTCGAGAGGTTACCACCCAGGGTAAGGGTAGGATACATCAGGGCCCGGGATATCTGCACATTCTTTTCTGCTGCTTTGATGCGGAATTCATTGGCTTTCTGCTGCGGCTGCAGTTGCAAGGCGCTTTCGTACACGAGATTCGGCTGCAGTTCAGCAAAGGATTCGATGGGGATCTGGTCTACCGAAGGGGTTTCAATACCAAAAAGTACATCCACATCCAGGTTCAGCAGGCCACGCAGGTTCAGCAGGTTGGTCTCATAGTTACCTTTTGCCGTATAGTAATTACTGCTATCGGTAGCCAGTTGCGACTCTACTTCGGCCAGGTTCAGTTCGGGTAACACACCTGCATCCACCCTTTTGCGGGTGATCTCTATCTGGTTCTGTGTTTGTGCCAGCTGTACCTCACTGATCTTCACCTGCTCTTTGGCTGCCAGCACCTGCAGGTAATAAGTGGCCACATTGAAAGAAATATCGTTGGAAGCTTTGGCCACATCCTGCAAAGCGGCCTGGGCATTGAACTGGGCCATTTGTACGGAGTTCCTGAGTTTTCCATAATTGTACAACTGGAAACCGGCATTCACGCCAAAGTTCTGGTACAGGAACTGGGAAGTGGAGAACACGTTGGTAGTAGGGTCAATGGATCGACCGAAACGGACACCGGTACCTGAATTGGCATTGACGCTGGGATAGATATTGTATTTGGCCTGTTTTGCCTGCAATGCCGCGATCCTTGCCTGTATATCGGCCTGTTTGATCGAGATATTGAATTGAAGGGCATGTTCGATGCAATGACGGAGGTCCCAGTTATCGGATGCCCGCTGCGCAAAACCTTGCGCAACGATTGTGCAACATATCAGGGTCAAATACTTTCTCATATATAACAAAAATAACAGTTTCCCTACCACTTGCCTAAATTTTGGACAGGTGGAAAGGATAGGGTCTAAACCGTTGAAAATATGTTATGAAAGGTCAGCAATAGCCTCAAAACCCCTCGAAAGGTCGGCCAAAAGGTAATCCGGCTCTTCCAACCCCACATATAACCGCAGGGAACGGTGCGCAGGATCGGCGGCATCGAAGGCCTCTGGCGGCATACCCGCACATTTGGGCAATATTAGCGATTCGTACCCGCCCCAGCTTACCGCCATCAGTATATGCTGTAATGATTCACAGAAAGTCTCGATGGTCGACCCTTTTTCCGCCTTCAGGTAAAAAGTCAGTAATCCGCAGGCCCCCGTCATCTGGCTACGGGCCAGTTCGTACTGTGGAAAAGAGGGATCCAGCGGGAAGATCAGTTTTTCTACCCTTGGGTGTTGTTGCAGGAAACGAACCAACTCCCAGGTGGTACGGGTGATCCTTTCCAGCCTCGCCTGCAACGTGCGAAGACCACGGATCAGCAACCAGGCATTAAAAGGCTGGATACCAGAGCCTATGTTCATGTATTCGCTGTTGAAGATCCGCTCTATCATGGCACGGTTCCCTGTCAGTACCCCCGCCACCGTATCGCTGTGACCGGAAATGTATTTGGTAGCAGACTGCAACGACAGGTCAATGCCCATCGTGATGGGTTTCTGGTACAGTGGTGTACAATAACTGTTATCTATGATGGTAACTATACCGTGTTCTTTGGCCAATGCTGCCACCGCCCGCAGGTCCTGCAATTCATAAAACCAGCTATTGGGAGATTCGAGGTAGATCAGTGTGGTATTGGGCCGGATCGCTTTGGCGAAATTTTCTGTAAGGGTCCCATCCACATAGGTCACCGTTACGTTGAACCTGGGCAGGATGACCTCGAACATCTTCACGGCCCAGGTATACGGATTTTTGACGCTTATGATATGGTCGCCACTTTTTACATTGGCCAATACTGCAGCGAAAATAGCCGCAGCGCCACTGTTAAAAACCAGGCAGTCCTCGGCTTCGTCAAGGGCGGCCAGTTTTTTCCGGAGGATCTCAACGGTGGGGTTCAGTCCGCGGCTATATAGCCAGGTGGAGTATTCATCCTCAAAAGACTTTCGCAGGTCGGCCACTTTCGAAAAAGCAAAATTGCTGGTCTGCACAATGGGCGGCGCAACGGCGCGGAAATATTCATCGCGGTGTTCGCCCAGTTCATTCAGGATATAGGAGAGTTCGTCCATACTTATTGGTCTTTAGCCGACAGATCGGTGCCGATCGCGGGATTCAGTTTCTTTGATATAAAATAGATCACCATGAATGCCGCCAGTACAGCAGCGCCAACCAACGCGGTATCAGGGGTCTGCATGGCAATGCTGATACCCACAAACAGATAGGCGCCCATGAAGATCAATGGTATCCAGGGATAGAATTTCATTTTAAAGATACCGGTACCATCCAGGTGCCTGGTCCTCTTCCGTAATACGAAAATGGTAGCGCTGGATGCCACCATACCGAAACAATCCAGAAAAATAGTGAAGTTGAGGATCTTATCGAAGGTCTGTGCAAAGAACAGAATGATGATACACATGGCAGCGAATACCGTCAGTGAAATGGTGAGCACCTCATTCTTCGGGTTCTGACGGGAGAAGACCTTTGGCAATACGCCTTCATTACTCATGGCATACATCACCCTCGGATTACTCATCAGCAGGGCATTCACATAGGCCAATACACCAAAGAAGAGAAAGAACGCGAATATATCGGCACCTGTTTTGCCAAATACCTTTTCCATCAGTACATATGCGATCTCCTTTTCGGCTTTCATGTTATCGAAGCCAACGATCGAATAGTAACTGAGATTGGCCAGCAGGTACAAACCGATGATGATGGCGATACCGATGAAGATACCCCTCGGGATATTTTTAGCCGGTTTATCCACCTCGTTGCCAAAATTGATGGTCTGCTGGTAACCGCCATACGTAAAGGATACGGCAATAAGACTCACGCCCAGGCTCTGTATCCAGCTCATTTCAGGAACCGGTGTACTGGCTACTGCGGCAGTGGCTGCAACATCCTGGTGCGGAAAAAACAAGGCCAGGATCAATACCACGATCATACCGATCTTGATGAGCATCAGCATGTTCTGGGCACGGGAGCTCATGCGCAATCCACGCAGGTTGATGAGGTAAAACACCAGTATGGCCGCACAGCTCAGTAATGCCTTATCAATATCCGTCTGGATAAAAGAAGGGAAGAGTTTGGCGATATAGCCACTTCCGATCAGCGCCACACCGCTCAGACTGGCAGCATTACTGATGAGTATGATACAATTGATGGCAAATGCGATACTGGGATGATAGGCATATGAGAAGATCTTATAGTAACCGCCCGTTACAGGATAACGGCTGCCGATCTCAGCATAGGTCAGTGCACCGCATAAAGCAAAGAATCCGCCCAGCAGCCAGGCAGTGAAATATACCGAGGGTTCAATGGCATGTTTGGCACTGGTAGCGGCCGTTCTGAAAATACCCATGCCGATCACCAGGCCCACCACGATCATGGTGAAACTGAAAAGATTGAGTTTCTGTTTTCCGTGCATACAATCTGATATGGCTTTAAATGTAGGAAACTTCAGGGAAACGGCCGGTGTGAATCGGCGATCGCAGCACTGAAAAGGTGAAAGAAGAATAAGAACAGAACTCTGCTGGAGAAAAGATTCCTGTTGTTATTTTCTGCAGATGCCAACCCTTACATGCATCTTTGATGAAATAAGTTTTCAACTTAGCGTGCAAAACTTAGACAACAATTAATCGTATTCTTCCGGGCAGCCCTTTACATTTGCCCCCGTATTTGGTTCCCGCCTCAAACGGGATTAAAAGGGAAGTCCGGTGTAATTCCGGCGCTATCCCCGTAGCTGTAAGCTGTAAACGTGAGCACAGTTGGTGATGATTTCTAAAGATCCGCACTGACACTCTCACGGCTGATGAATCTGCAAACCACTTTTCCGTGAACACGGAATGGGAAGGTCCTCATCAAGCCAGCAAGCCAGAAGACCTGCCAGGTGCCCATTTATCATTCACGGCTTTCGGGTGAAAAGCATGGAATGTAAAAGGCCTGCTGCAGCGGCCGTTTATATTTCTCCGTTTTTTTATTTTCCTGAAAGCTCATTGTTACACTCAAAAACAACAACAATGAGCAAAACATTCACGCTCCTCACTGCCCTGCTTGCAGGCAGCACTGCCTTTGCGCAGAAAGACACGGTCAGTACCAGAACCCTCGACGAAGTGGTGGTAACGGCCAACAAACTGGAACAGAAACAAAGTACCACCGGTAAAGTGATCACAGTGATCGGCAAGGACCAGATCGAAAAAAGTCAGGGCAGAACTGTTGCCCAGGTACTGAATGAGCAGGCCGGCATCACCATCAATGGCGCTCTCAATAATACCGGTGCCGTGCAGACCGTTTATATGCGGGGTGCTTCGGCTGGTCGTACCCTGATCCTGCTGGATGGCATTCCGATGAACGACCCATCCACCATCACCACAGATTTCGACCTGAACCTGTTCTCCATCAACGACGTGGAAAGGATCGAAGTATGCAAAGGCGCGCAATCTACCCTGTACGGCAGCGATGCCATCGCAGGTGTGATCAACATCATAACGGTGAAAAAAGACGTCCAAAAACCCTTTAACATCAAGACCACGGTGAGTCAGGGAAGTTTTGCCACTTCCCGTATCAATGCACAGGTATATGGCAAAAAAGATAAACTCACTTATTCGGCCAGGTTTGCAAGACTGAATACAAGCGGTTTCTCATCTGCCTATGACAGCACAGGAAAGAAGAATTATGATAATGATGGTTATAACGGTACCGTTTCCAACGCACAATTGCTGTACCAGCTGAGTCCGGCCTTATCGTTCAAGACCTTTGCCATGTTCAGCCAGTACAAAGCAGGTATTGATGCGGGTGTGTTTACGGATGACAAAGACTACAACATCCACAACACTTCCTTCACCAGCGGTGCCGGTTTCCAGTACCGGAAAAACAAACTGAGTCTCAATGGTAATTACCAGTTCAGCGAGCTGACCCGTACCTACCGGAACGATAGCCTGGACCGCACCAGCACTATTTTTGAGAACAACACCTATTCCGGTAAATCACAGTTCCTGGAACTGTATGCCAGCGTGCAGGTTGCCAAAGGTCTCACCCTGCTGGCTGGAGCCGATTATCGTCACCACTCCTACAACCAGCAGTATTTTTCCATCAGCATGTTTGGCCCCTACAGCAGCCAGTTCCGGGATACTTCTTTTAACCAAAAAGCTTTATATGCTTCTGCCATCTTCAACAGTGAGGATAAAAAATGGAATATAGAGTTGGGCGGCAGGTACAACCATCATTCGCGTTATGGCAGCAACAGTACTTACACTTTCAACCCCTCTTACAGCATCAATGAACAGGTAAGATTGTTTGCGAGCGTATCCAGCGGCTTCAAAGCACCCTCACTGTACCAGCTGAGCATCAACGACAAACTGGATGCAGAGAAATCCGTGAATTATGAAGGGGGTATCAGCTTCGATAAAAAAGCAGTGAGCACACGTCTCGTGTATTTCAACCGACGCATCAATAACGGCATCGATTACAATTATATCAGCTTCAAATATTTCAACTACATCAAACAGACCGTGAACGGACTGGAATGGGAATTCAGCGTAAGACCTGGCCACAGGATCAGCGTCACCGGTAACTACACGTTGCTGACCAGCGAAGAGATCACCCAGAACCGGGTAACGGTGAAAGATACGGTCACCTATCAGTACCTGTTGCGCAGGCCTAAACATATGGTCAACCTGTCGGTGAATGTAACACCTGTCAAAGGGATGAACATTAGCCTGTCAGGAAAATATGTGAGCAAACGATTTGACATCGGGGGTTACAAAAAAGCGGATATCAGTCTCGACAGTTATGTGATCCTGGGTGCTTATGCCGACTATACCCTGAACGAACATGTGAAGTTCTTTGCGGATCTGCAGAACCTGACCGGGAAGCAATTCTTTGATGTACGGGGCTTCAACAGCATTCCTACCCTGTTCAATACCGGTGTCACTTTTAACTGGTAAGGCCATGGCACAACACGAATCCAAGCCCTGCCCGCGCTGCAAAAGAAGTTTTGAGTGCAAAGTGGGCAATATAACCGAGTGCCAATGCAGCCAGGTAACTCTGACCTATGAGGAACGTGTGTATGTAGAAAACAAATACCAGGACTGCCTTTGCGCGCAGTGTTTACAAAGCCTGCAATTTGAGTACCGCTTATACCGGAACCGCATTTTCCGGTTTTAGTTAGCAGCCACAGATTTCAAGACTCCTGACCGGTTCTTCGAAATCTGTGGCTTTCTTCTGTCCGTTTCACAATAATTCCGGTAATTCGCAGCATGGAGATATACCTGATCAGGCATACCACCCCTGCTGTGGAGAAAGGCATCTGTTATGGACAAACAGACCTGGATGTTACCGAGAGCTTTGCTGCTGAGGCGGACAGCATACGTCCCTGGTTACCTACCCGTATGGGAGCCGTGTACAGTAGCCCCCTGCAACGCTGCCGCAAACTCGCAGAAACCCTTTTCCCCGATCATACGCCAACCCTTCACAATGACCTGATGGAGCTGGATTGCGGCAACTGGGAAATGCAGCGCTGGAACGAAATCCCCAAAACAGAAATGCAACCCTGGCTGGAAGATTTTGTGAACGTGGTGGTACCTGAAGGAGAAAGTTATGCTTTGATGCATGAAAGGGTCATCAATCGTTTTAACGAGATCTGCCAGCAGGTATCCCCTGCAGTGATCGTGGCCCATGGCGGCGTGTTGAGAAGTATCCTGGCACATATCACCGGGACCCCCATCAAAGAATCGTTCGACCTCTTCACCTGCCACTATGGTTGTGTGGTAAAGCTGACGCAGGAAGAGAGAGGCTTCCGTCATGAGTTCCTATACAATATTTCTCTTGCCGGAAAAGAATGGCATAGGCCAACGGCGTAAATCGTGAACCGTCAGTAGTGAGTAGGAAGTGGTGAGTGAACAGTCTGCTGAACACTCATTGACCATTCACCATTGCCCATTCACAAAACTATTACTACCTTTAAATAAACCCGTTTTATGACCTTTCATCTGGACCAGTTGCTTACAGTAACTTTCACCTTATTTGCGGTGATCGATATTGTTGGTTCTATTCCGCTGCTGATCTCTCTGAAGGATAAGATGGGAGCCATCCGGTCTATCCAGGCCACACTGGTATCAGGTGCACTGATGATCCTTTTCCTCTATGCCGGCCAGCCTTTCCTGAGCATTCTCGGACTTGATGTCCGCTCCTTTGCAGTAGGCGGTTCGGTGGTGATCTTCCTGCTGGGACTGGAAATGGTACTGGGTCATGAGATCTTCAAGGGCGATTCCAATGCCCAATCCGGCACTGTGGTACCCATTGCCTTTCCGATCATTGCGGGTAGCGGTACATTGACCACCATCATGTCGCTCAAAGCCAACTTTGAAGAAAGCTATATCCTTTCTGGTATTCTGATCAATCTGGTGGTGGTATATATCGTATTGAAATCATTGAAATTCATCGAACACCTGCTGGGGCCTGCGGGTTTACTGGCTATCCGTAAATTCTTCGGCGTGATATTGCTGGCCATTGCGGTAAAGATCTTCAGTACCAATATCGCGGCTTTCGGCAAATGAGCAGCGGCCCTTATCAGAAAGAAACCCTGGCACAATGATCGGTTACACAACACGTATACTACAGTGGGGGCGCCAACACCTGGAACTCCTGTTCCTGTTGACAGCCCTGTGCCTGCTGTTTTTCCTTCCAGTGGAAAAAAAGGAGACCTCACTTTGCCTGTTCAGTCTGCTGGGCATTGGCCAGTGCCCGGGTTGCGGATTGGGCCATTCGATCTATTATGCCTTACACCTGAAACTGGCACTATCTTTTCAGCATCATCCTTTCGGGATCTTCGCTGTATTGGTTATATTTATCAGGATCAAACAACTCATACACCTTAAATAACCTACCCATGAAACCCAACCTGATCAACATGATCCCTTCCATTGAGGGAGAGGAACTGGTTTACCTGCAGTCGCTCACCAACGAACTCAGGGAAGACGAACTGCTCAGCTTTATTGCCGTGTACAACGGTAAACGCAGAACAACAGACCAGATACTGATCGGCTGTGTGCTGGGTTTTGTTTGTGTGGGTGGTATACAACGTTTTATGATCGGCCAGAACGGGATGGGCATTTTATACCTTTTCACCGGCGGACTCTGTTTGATCGGAACGATCGTTGATCTCGTCAACCATAAGAAACTGGCTTTTGAGTACAATCGAAAAATGGCCAATGAAAGTATGGCCATGTTATATGCCAACCGATAGGTTCAGCTATTATACCGGGCCTATAAAGTGACTGTGAACAGATCAAGACCTTACAGAATGGAGAGAAAAGAACGGGCATGAACAATACCCACATTGCCTGTGTAAGGCAGATTCAGAGATAAATGTGTGGCCTTGCCAGGAATCGAACCTGGATCAAGAGCTTCGGAAACTCGCATACTATCCATTGTACTACAAGGCCAAGGCTGCAAATGTAATAGAAAGCCGTTAATTTTCAAGAGCCCAGTTCCTGGAGGGCAGCTGGGAGAAAAATACCAGTAGGTACGCTCCGCATGATCTGGAGGTCTTCCCAAAGGTTGGTCTCGTTGTCCAGAAAACGCAACACCCGTTGGGGAGGATTGTGCCGGAAAATACGGGCAAAGACCTCAGAGCCAGGCATTTTTCTGTGATGCAGCACATGCAGCAATACGCTGTCGTATAACCGGAATCTTTTATCCGCTAGTGTTTCCCTCAGATCAACACTGTTTTTCCGTACCAGCGAATCCACGATGGCCGCCGTTCTTTTTTGTATGAATCGGAAAGCATACCCACTGCTCCCTTTGGCCTGACCGCCAGCAATACCTGTAAATACCACCCGTCCCTTCTGTAATGGGAATCGGAGGTTGGTCATGGGTATCACACCGAATTCTGTATGCAGCACCGAATAATCAGCCAGTTGCAGATAAGAGGAGATGTATTCCCGCAAAGCAGCATCATACATCTCTTCAGCAAGCAGTTGCTCTGTGAACAGGGTATATTCCACCAATGCTTGACGGGTAGAAACGGGGAGTACGTAAAAAAAAGCAACCCCGTTCTCCTGACTAACACGAAAATCCATGAAAGTGGCTTTGCCGGGATCGAAACGATGCCCGGTCGTTTCTATGAGCCAGCCTTTAAAATGCTGGAGGAGATAATATCCGTTGGTGCTCTCGCCTGAAGGTGGTGCCTGAACATCTCTGAATGGTATACTGTTGAAAACGTATCCCGAATGGTATTCATGCTGATCTGTGACCACACGCGCATGATCTGAACCTGATTCAACAAGCTTTACCGTTTCGTTCCTCCATTCGATATTGCCATGCTGTGCCGACATCCGCCTGACGTGATCATACAGATCGATACCCCGGATCATCTTGTATTGATACGGTTCGATGTTGAGCTCACGGGAAAATGAATCAGAATAAAACTGAAGGGTGGGCCATCGGTGATGAACAATAGGTTCAAAAAGTCCCGACCCCTTTTCCCAGAAACACCAGGTTCGGTCGTTGCTGTTCTTTGGTGAATGGTCCAGTACAAGGATCCTTTTATCCCGGAAGAAATCCTCCTGCATCATCCGCATCAGCAGACTGGAACCTGCGCAACCGGCTCCCGCGATGATATAGTGATAGTGAGTGGGCAATAGTGAATGGTGAATGGTGAATGCGCAATGGTTGGGGCGGTTATGGTTGCGTTTGTCAGCAACCGGCCCCCTATTTATTTTATATTACTTATTTGCTTTTGTTACCACTACCCTGCTGCAATATTTCGTCCTGTTTCACCTTATCCCAGTATTTTTTGGCCACCAGTAACATGCCGAAGCTCTCACCCTCTTCCTTACCAATGTGTTTATGGTGCATTTTATGCGCCCAGCGGATGGCTTTGATATAACGATTATTGCTACGGGTGAATAACTTAAAGCGCTGGTGAATGATGATCTCATGTACCAGAAAATAGGCGAACCCGTACAGGGCAATACCCGCGCCGATACTTACCACCCAATATACCTGGTTCATACTGCCGAGCATGATGCATAACCAGCTGGGAATGGCAAATATGACAAAGAACGCATCGTTCTTTTCAAAAAAACCAGGGCCTTTCTGATGATGATCCTCATGCAGGTACCACAAAAAGCCATGCATCACATAACGATGGGTTAGCCAGGTAATCCCTTCCATCAGGATAAAAGTGACCAGTGTGATCAGTAGATACAGCATATTATAAAAAGGTTCTGAGTGCCAGGAAAAACAATGCCTGTATGATAAACAAATGTACCGCAAAATGGTTGGCCCTGTTACAACGGAACCAGCGCAGCGCAAGCTGCAAAGCAAGACCGATCAGGAACCAGCATACATAATTATAAAGGGGGATATCCTGACCCGACCATTTCCAGAACCCCAGTTTTACGGCCACAGGCTCCATCAGCCAGTCGAAAAAAGTGGCCAACAGCGCTGCGTCGATCACCATGGACAATGCCGCTATCCGGGGAGGCAGGTCAGTACCATCCTCACCAATTTTGGTCCGAAACCAATCCTGGAACTGTTGCATCACTGCCGCACTGCAGAAGATAACCACAAACCAGTTAAAACCAATCAGCACAGGCACTTCGTTGAATTTTGGCCCCAATACAGATCCATACTGATATGTCCCAAAAAGATGACCGGTGTGTACGCCAATCATCTCTGTGCCCATCCCTACCAGAAAAGCGGTCAGTAGGAAAAGATAAAAGGAAATATTCTTGCCTTTGTGGCTCCAGATCAGCAACAGTGCCATCAAACCCAGGTTCAGTGGTGTATTTTGTATGAACCACTCTTTATAAGGAGTGAAGAGGATACCAACCAGGCCGCTCACATGAAAAAGGATTGCCAAAAAAGTAGCGATATGTTGTTTCTCTAATTTCATTTTCTATCTTTTTCAACCATTTCACTCATGATCCTGGCACTCTGCAGACACAGGGGTATTCCGCCACCTGGATGCACGCTACCGCCCACAAAATACAACCCTGAAACCGCACTGCTGAAATTGGGATGCCTCAAAAAAGCCGCCATCCGTGAATTGGAACTGGTTCCATACAAAGACCCCATATAAGAAGCGGTCCTTGATTCGATCAGTACAGGATCCAGCACTTCCTCCGTTTCTATGAGTGGTTCAATATCCGTCTGCAACAGCCGGCTGAGTTTTGCGATAACAGCACTGCGATACTGCTCGCGATACAGTGCCCAGTCCTGACCTACATTTGCCGGCGCATTCACCATCACAAACCAGTTCTCTGCACCTTCCGGCGCCTGCAAACCTGGCTCACATTTACTGGTAATATTGATATAGACCGTAGGATCGGGATACAACTGTTTTAAGCGGAAGAGATGGTCGAACTCTGCCTGATAATCTTTCGCGAAAAAAATATTGTGCAAGCCCAGCTGTGAAAATTCTTTCCTGATACCCCAATAGAAGATGAGGGCACTACTGCTCCTTTCTTGTTTCAATATCTTTTCTGCCCGGTATATATCGCGCAGCAGATGACGATAGGTGAAATAGACATCCATATTGCTGACCACGATATCAGCCGGTATATTCTCTCCGTTTGCCACTACACCCTGCACAACTCCCTCGTTATGGATGATTCGCTCTACAGGGGTATTCAAACAGAAGCGTACTCCTTTTTTCTCTGCAAGCCGGTACAATGCATGGGTGATGCTGATCATACCACCTGCGGGATAAAAGCTCCCTTCATTATGCTCCAGATGAGGTATCAGGCTCAGCATACCCGGTGCCTGGTAGGGATTACTGCCATTATACGTGGCATACCGGTTAAACAACTGAACTGTTTTGGGATTGCGGAAATATTTCGCATTCAGCTGGTGCATGGTACGAAACAGATAGGGCCAACGGATGGCTTTCAATGCCCGCAAGATATTGGCCTTGAAAAGGGTCGCTTTCCTGTGCAGCGAATGATTCAGGAAGACCGAACCGATATCTCTGTAAATATTTTCCGAACGTTTCAGATAACGCTGCAAGGTTCCCGGCCTCTCACCCAGTTTCTTTACCAGCTCTTGATCGAACAGGTCGCGGTCGGCATAGGCTGTTACCTCGGTGCCATCTTCATAAAAATAATGACAGGAAACAGGCATCTTCCTATACCGAAAATATGTTTCGATGGGCTCTCCGGCCAGAGCAAACAGGTCCTCTATATGACCCGGCTGTGTGAATAAACTGGGGCCCGCATCGAACTGGTACCCGTTACTGCTAAAATGACTGAGTTTTCCACCCGGGTAGCCATTCTTCTCAAATACCGTTACCTCCATACCCTGAACCGCCAATCGTATGGCACTGGCCAGACCGGCTATTCCGGCGCCGATCACAATAGCGGTGGGGGTTGATTTCATACGGTAGAATGGATGAACTTTTACGAAAGGTTTTGCCGTGACTGTCTCCACCAATGCATCACTTTTGGAAAGGCAATATGGAACCAGGCGGTAAATCTCTCCGGGGTTTTCCGCAGCGCCTCTTCAATATCGGGCATGGACATGAATGTAAAATCATGAACTTCTTTACTATCGGGTAAGATCTTGCCATCGTAATGACCTACAAATACGTGATCGAACTCATGTTCGGTGAGACCATTAGAAAAATCCGCCTTGTATACAAAATCGAAGATCTTCTTAAGAGGTGTCTCAAATCCCATTTCTTCCCGTAAACGACGCATTGCCGCTGCCTGTGTATCCTCTCCGGGGCGAGGGTGACTGCAGCAACTGTTCGTCCACAAACCACCGCTATGGTACTTTTCAAAAGCCCTTTGCTGTAACAACATTTCCTCCCGGCCATTAAAAACGAATACACTGAAGGCCCTGTGTAAAAGGGCTTTTTCATGTGCCTCCATCTTTTCCATGGTGCCGGTTAACACATCCTGCTCATCAACTAAGATCACTTGTTCCATGTAGGGTAAATAAGGACTAAGGTCGGTAATTACAACAAATTCAATTGGGCACGTATTCCCGCTTTTGCGAGGATCATCATTTTGCCATAATCCGGTATACGGATCCTGTTCTCAAGGATACGATGAGGATGCATCTTTTTGATCTTCCTGAACAGTGAAACATAATATTTATAGGCCACATATACCCCAAACCGGGCTTTTACAGGAAGTTTCAGGATGCCTTCGTATGCATGATCAAAATCACGTTGTATGTCTGTTTCAATGGCAGATTTATCGCGTTCGGTAAAATTAGAGAAATCGCAACCCGGGAAATACATCCGGTCCAGCCCCTCCACGTCGGCTTTCAGATCGCGAAGGAAATTCACTTTCTGGAATGCTGCTCCCAGGCTACGGGCATAGGGTTTTAAATCCTCGTATAAATCTTTGTTACCGTCGCAGAAAATATACAGGCACATCAGTCCCACCACTTCTGCACTTCCATAGATATATTGTTCGTATCCTGCCCTGTCATAATTTCTTTTTTCAAGGTCCAGCTCCATGCTGTACAGGAAGGCATCGATCAGCTGCCTGTCAATGCCATATTGGTTCACCGTCAATTGAAAGCTATGCAGTATGGGATTCAGGCTAACACCCCGGTCAATGGCCTCATAAGTGGCTTTTTTGAATTCGTCCAGCAGCAGGGATTTGTCGTGCTGGTGAAAAGTATCCACGATCTCATCCGCAAAACGTACAAAACCATACACGTTAAAGATCGGCACACGCAGATCCTTGTGCAATAGTTTGATCGCCGAAGAAAAACTGGTACTGTATTTCTCGGTGGCAATCCTGCTGCAATCCTGACTCACTTCATGAAACAGGTTCATCATAGTGTTATTTTTTTGAGATTTTGGGTATCTGACTACTGTGTTCGGATCTCTGATTGGTACGTATGGATCCTACTCCGCCCGGGATCCAATCATTTTTTTATGCCTTCCCGAAGGCCTTGACCACTTCGCCTGCCACCACTTCGCCACTGATCAGGCTGGGGGGAACACCGGGACCGGGAACGGTAAGCTGACCGGTATAGAACAAATTACTCACTTTCTTACTTCTGCACGAAGGTTTTAAAACAGCTGTTTGCTGCAAAGTGTTCGCTAAACCATAAGCATTCCCCTTAAATGCATGGTATTCGCTGATAAAATCGCTATGGGCAAACGATTTTTGATAGATCACTGCATCTTTGATCGATTGTCCCAGGTGTTTCTCCATTCGTGTGACGATCTGGTCAAAATATCTCTCACGGAGCTCCTCTGTATCATTCTCAAGTCCTGTTGCCACCGGTATCAGCAGAAACAGGTTCTCGCAGCCTTCCGGTGCGGAGGAAGGATCGGTAACAGATACGGCACTTACATAAAACAGGGGGTTACTGGGCCATTGTTTGGTATCATAGATCTCCTTACCATGTATGGCAAAAGAGGTATCAAAAAATAGAGAATGGTGCTGGATATTGTTCAGTTTCTTATTCAGTCCCACATAATACAGGATACAGCCCGGCGCCATCACACGGCTGTCCCAGTAAGCATCCGTATAACTCCGGCTGGCAACGGGCAACAGTTGTGTTTCGATATGATGATAGTCGGCCCCTCCGATCACCACATCCGCATCATAGCTAACAGTAGCTCCCTGCGGGGTCTTTGCCTGCACGCTTTTTGCCCGGCTACCTGTTATATCGATCGCGGTCACTTCCTGTTCAAATTCAAAACGCACCCCCAGTTCAACGGCCAGGTCGTACATGGCCTGAACGATCTGGTACATCCCTTTTTCGGGGAACCAGGTACCTCCTTTGATATCCGCATAGTTCATTAAACTATAGAGTGCCGGTGTTTTTTCAGGCAAAGCTCCCAGAAACAGAACCGGGAACTCCATCAGTTCCACCAGTTTGGGATGTTTGAAATATTTGGCCACATGGGCTTTCATAGAACGGAAGACATCCAGCTTAAAAAGCCCTTTGGCAAGGTCCCAATCAAGAAATTCCTTTACTGACTGGCCCGGTTTGAACACCAGTTTGTTGATCCCAACCTCATATTTGTAGGCCGCTTCTTCCAGGAACTTCTGCAATTGTTTGCCCGCGCCGGGTTCCATCGATTCGAACAGTTCTTGCAGGGCTGACAGATCGGCCGGGACATCCATCGGTCCGTCCGGATAATACACACGGTAAGAGGGATCGAGACGGATCAGTCGGTAGTAATCGGAAACATTTTTACCGAAACAGGCGAAATAACGTTCAAAGACATCCGGCATCCAGTACCAGCTCGGGCCCATATCAAACGTAAAACCCTCCGCTTTCAGGTAACGGGCGCGTCCGCCGGGAATGGCATGTTTTTCAAGTACAGTAACATCCCAGCCAGCCCTGGCCATGAAAGATGCAGCCGAAAGGCCCGCGAAACCACTTCCGATAACAACAACTTTCCTGCTCAAGTCAGTGATATAAAAAAGTAAAGAAATTATTTAATAACGCTGGATCTGCGATTTCAACAACTTGCGTGCGAAATGTATCCTGCTTTTGATGGTTCCCAATGGCTCACCCAGCATATCCGCGATCTCGTTGTATTTATATCCGTCAAAATACAACAGAAAAGGATTCCGGAATATCTCAGGCAGGCTATGAATGGCTTTCTGCACCTCTTTGAGGTTAATACCGGCAACCGCCTCATTGGAAACGGCTCCCTGGTTCAGGTTCAGCAGATATTCGTTCGGGGTGCTGTCGAAAATAGTGGACTGCTTTGCTTTACGACGGTAGTTATTGATAAAAATATTGCGCATGATGGTGTACAACCATGCTTTGATATTGGTGCCCACATGGTATTTATCCTGATTGGCCAGGGCACGGTACATGGTTTCCTGGATCAGGTCCTTGGCTGCTTCTGTATCATGCGTAAGCGTTACCGCAAATGGCTTCAGAAACTCAGCATTGGACAATAGCATCTTGTTAAATTCTACAGTGGACATAAAAACTGTTTAATTTTTGATACACCAAAGTTAAACAAAATAAGAGCGCTTACAAATTTATCTTTCCGGACTTGGTACCGTATTGATTATCAGCCATATATCTATTTATTTCCCAAGATTCCCCTAGTTTTTGGGGCTAGATCACAGTGAGGATATGTACTCCAGCACTTCGGTCAGCGTCTTTTTAAAGCTGAAATTGGCGGGAATCCTTTTTTTGTAATTCTGGGTAAGTGCGCCTGATACGATGATCTTTCTGTCCGGCATACGGTTATGCGCATTGGTCAGAAATCTCTCAAAATTGAAATTATGGGCTACAGAAGTAATGTGCGTATATAAGAAGTCGGGATTCTTTAGGGATGCCACATAATCAACATCCTTTAACGGCACATTGGCCCCCAGGTACATGACCTTTACCCCACGGCTCTTTAGCAGATAATACACGAAAAGCAGTCCCAGTTCATGGTGCTCGGCCTCGGGTAAAAATAACAATACGGATTTTCCGGTGTCCAATGTAGGACGTAAACCATCGATACCCACGATCAGTTTCTGTCGGACCAGGTTGCTTACCAGGTGCTCCTGTGCAGGGTTAATATGATTGGTAAGCCATAAGATACCGATCCGCTCCAGGAAAGGAAAAATGATCTGGGTGATCGTCTTCTCTATGCCTTTTGCTTTGATATAGGCATCCAGCACCACTTCGAACTCATCCATACTCACGTTGACCATATGGCGGATCAACTCATTCACGATTCGCTCCTGTTGGGCCTGGGCCTGCGAGAGCGACAGGATCTTGTCATTGATCTCCGAAGACGACATTCGGTCTATATGCGAGATCTTATACCCATACTTATTCAGCAGGGCAATGTTCAGGATCTTCTGCAATTCGTCGTTGGAATAATACCTGATATTCGTTTCCGTACGCTGCGGATTCAGGAATGAATAACGTTGTTCCCAGATACGGATCGTATGAGCCTTAATACCTGAGAGATTCTCCAGGTCCTTGATGGTAAAAGCATTCATGCAGAAATAACAGGATGTACCCTATTTTGTTTAACATTCCGATATAAATATTTGACAGAATTGAAAATCAAATAGTTACACCTAAACATCACTTCCTGATCCTGCGAAGATATTCGCCATAGCCACTTTTGGCATATTGATCGGCCAATTGAAGCAGTTGTTGCTGATTGATGAAGCCCATGCGGTAGGCCACTTCCTCGATGCAGCCGATCTTCTGGCTCTGCCTTTTCTCGATCACTCGCACAAATTCCGAAGCATCGGCCAGTGAATCAAAGGTTCCGGTATCCAGCCAGGCAGTGCCTCTGTTCATGATGCCCACCTGTAGTTTGCCCTGTTGCAGGTATACCCGGTTGACATCCGTGATCTCGTACTCGCCCCTGGCAGAGGGTTGGATATTCTTGGCGATCTCCACCACACTGTTATCATAGAAATACAGACCCGGCACCGCATAACTTGATTTGGGAAGTGCGGGTTTCTCCTCTATCGATACCGCCCTGTTCTTCTCATCAAATTCCACCACACCATAACGTTCGGGATCGTTCACCTCATAGGCAAATACGGCTGCACCGTCTACATCATTGAACGATTGTACGAGTTTACTGAAGCCTGCTCCGTAAAAGATATTATCCCCCAGTATCAACGCCACTTTATCCTTCCCGATGAACTTTTCTCCGATCACAAAAGCCTGTGCCAGTCCGTTAGGCACAGCTTGTACGGCATACTCGAACCGGCAGCCCAACTCGGCGCCATTGCCCAGCAAACGTTGGAACTGGACAGAGTCCTCGGGTGTTGTGATGATCAGTATCTCATGAATACCCGCCAGCATCAATACGGAGAGCGGGTAGTAGATCATGGGTTTATCATACACCGGCATCAGCTGTTTGCTGATCCCCTTGGTGATGGGATACAATCTGGTACCGGATCCGCCTGCCAGTATGATGCCTTTCATGCGTTAGAATTTTAGCGCAGGCATGAGTTCCTGCAACGTAGGTAATGATTTGTCCTTCCCGGACAGAAGCAATTCCGATTCCGGCAATTTCCAGTCGATGGCCAGATCCGGATCATTAAAAATAATACCTGCTTCCGTAGCGGGGTCGTAATAATTGTCACATTTATAAAAGAATACGGCTTCCTCACTCAACACCACAAAACCATGGGCAAAACCACGGGGCACGAAGAACTGGGTATGACTGTCTTCTGAAAGTTCCACTGCCAGATGTTTGCCGAAAGTTGGCGAGCCTTTGCGAAGGTCAACTGCCACATCCAGCACTTTGCCTTTCAGCACCCTTACCAGTTTGGCCTGTGCCGCATCGCCCTGTTGAAAATGCAGGCCCCGTAGAACACCTCTCTGTGAGAGCGACTGGTTATCCTGTACAAAATTCATATCAAGCCCTGTGTGCTCCAGAAATCTTTTCCGGTTAAAACTCTCAAAAAAATAACCCCGCTGATCTCCATGGAAAGTATCATGCACCAGGAAACAACCGGGTAATATCGTCTGTTCGATTCTCATAACTATCTGTTGGTATACATGGACTGGTAATAATGCTGGTAAGCGCCACTGGTAACATGCTCCAGCCAGGTGGTATTGGCAAGGAACCAGTCGATGGTCTCACTCAAGCCCTGTTCAAAGGTAACGGTAGGTTTCCAGCCCAGTTCCTGATTGATCTTACTGGCATCGATGGCATATCGCCTGTCGTGGCCCGGGCGATCCTTTACATAGGTGATCAGTTTCTCACTGTAACCGGCCGAGCGGCCCAGTTTCTCATCCATCAGCCTGCACAAGAGTTTTACCAGGTCAATGTTCTTCCACTCATTGAATCCGCCGATATTATAGGTCTCCCCCGGTTTTCCTTGATGAAAGATCAGATCGATGGCCAGGGCATGGTCCTTTACATAGAGCCAGTCGCGCGTGTACTGACCATCCCCGTATACCGGCAAGGGTTTTTCATGAATGATATTATTGATGAACAACGGGATCAGTTTTTCCGGAAAATGGTTGGGACCGTAATTATTGGAGCAATTGGATACGATCGTCTGCATGTGATAGGTCTCCCGGTAAGCCCTCACAAAATGGTCGGAAGATGCTTTACTGGCCGAGTAGGGTGAGTTGGGCGCATAGGGAGTGGTCTCGGTAAAGAAACCGGAATCGCCCAGGCTGCCATACACTTCATCAGTAGAGATATGGTAAAACAGATGTTTTGAATAATCGGCTTTCCAGTGATCCCTAGCCGTGTTCAGCAGGTTCACTGTACCGATGATATTGGTGTATACAAAGTCCAGCGGCGAAACGATGGATCGGTCCACATGCGATTCGGCCGCCAGGTGGATCACATCACTTACCTGGTAGGTGTCAAATACCTGTTTCAGTGCTTCGGTATCCAGGATATTGGTCTTGGAGAACACGTAATTGGGAGCCTGTTCAATATCGGCCAGGTTCTCCAGGTTGCCTGCATAGGTCAAAGCATCCAGGTTGATGATCCGGTGATCCGGGTATTTGTTCACCAGTAAACGCACCACATGGGAACCAATGAAGCCTGCTCCCCCGGTGATCAATACATTCCTGCTCATACGTAAATCAATGATATAGGTAAGGCACAAAGTAACAATAATTACAGCTAGTAACCCGTGAAAGAAATCACAACTATCCACCCCGGTTCAAGGGTAAAAGCCGGTGAACTATGCAGCTAACTTTCTTATCTTCATTCCACAAACGCCTGCCATGAACCAACGCTATTACTCGCTTGATGTTTTCCGGGGTGCCACGGTTGCCCTGATGATACTGGTCAACAACCCGGGTAGCTGGGGCCATATTTTCGGTCCGTTGAAACACGCACCCTGGCATGGGGCCACCCCTACGGATCTCGTATTCCCCTTTTTCCTTTTCGCAGTGGGCAATGCCATGGCATTTGTGATGCCCCGTTTTGAACAGGCGGGCCAGAGAGTATTCTGGAAAAAAGTGATCAAAAGGACCCTGCTCATTTTTGCGATCGGACTGTTCCTGAACTGGAGCCCATTCATTAAATGGGATGGGGAATCGCTTGTAGGAAAACCATGGGAGAATGTTCGGATACTGGGTGTACTGCAAAGGATCGCACTCTGTTATTTCTTTGCCTCCGTGATCGTGTTCTATGCCAAGGCAAGAGGTTCTTTTGTGATCAGCGGTATTTTACTGCTGGTATACTGGCTCATCTGCCTGCTGCTGGGAGCGCCTGGCGACCCCTACAGCTTACAGGGCTGGTTCGGCACCCAGATCGATATCAATCTCCTGGGTGTGACCCATATCTATAAAGGAGAGGGAGTTCCCTTTGACCCGGAAGGACTGCCAAGTACGCTTGCCGCCATTGTTCAGGTGATCTTTGGTTTCCTGGTTGGACAATACATCCAGCAGAAAGGAAAGAGTTTTGACATGTTATCCAATCTGTTCGTAGCGGGACTGGTACTGGTATTCACCGGTTACTGCTGGGACCTGGTATTCCCCATCAACAAAAAGATCTGGACCAGCAGTTATACGCTGTATACTTCCGGTCTCGCCATACTGGTACTCGGCACCCTCATCTTCCTGATCGAGTTCAAGGAAAAGAAAGGCGCCTGGAGCCGGTTCTTTGATGTGTTTGGAAAGAACCCGCTGTTCATTTTTGTATTAAGTGGTTTTTTACCAAGGATGCTGGCCCTGTTCCGCTGGGAAGATCATATTTCTCCTGAAGGGAAGCCTGTGTACACTTCCACTTTCCCCTGGTTCTATGAGCATATCTGCAAAAACATATCTGCCGACCTCCGCGTTGGATCCCTGCTGTATGCCTTATGCATGATCGCCATGTACTGGTCAATTGTGTACCTGCTCGATAAAAAGAAGATCTATATCAAAGTGTAGGAACCGTGGGTCGTGAATCGTCAGTCGTGAGTAGGGTGTCTGTATGAGCCGATTCTCACGACTCACAATTCATTCTCTCATCCACTCATTGAATTCTTCTCGCTGGGTTGCCCGCATACACACCAGGTTCCGTGATATCATGGGTGACCACCGATCCGGCACCCACCACTACCCGATCGCAGATAGTAACGGGTAACAGAGTGGCATTACTTCCTATGGACACGTGGTTACCAATATGGGTCGCTTTCCATAAATCAGGGTCACCTGCAGGTCCTCCCCGTTGAAAAGTATCGTTCACAAACATGACGCCGTGGCCTATAAAACAATCAGACCCGATCGTCACTTTTTCGCAGATGAAAGTGTGTGATTGAATTTTGCAACGATCACCGATCACCACATTTTTCTGGATCTCTACAAAGGGGCCGACAAAACAATCCTGGCCGATCTGGCAACCATACAAATTACAAGGCTCTATTACCCGTACATTCTCCCCGAATTGTACTTCCCGGATGCCGATATGGGTAGATTGATATTTCATTCTGACAGTAACTAAGTTAGCGCAAATTGGCAGCATGGTAGATCTTTTCTATGATCTCCACCGTTTTCAGGCCATCCCTGCTGCTGGTGTAATAAGGAGTACCATTCTCCAGCGTATTCACCAGGCTTTCATACACTTTTTCGTGATTGCTCATGGAGCCCTGATATGTTGGATATTCATTGGCACCCGGACCTGCCGGTAACTGCTCCAATACCATATCACGGAAAGATGCATACTCGATCGCATTCAGATACGACCCACCGATCTTCACCATACCCTTTTCACCGTAAATGGTCAGCGAGCCCTCCCTGTTCTGCTGAAAACTATTCACCGAATAATGAATGGTGCCGATCATCCCATTCCTGAATTGCAGAACAACCGCTCCAGAATCGTCGATATCACTCACATTACTGTGCGCCAGGTTTTTTGCCAGTGCCATCACATTTTGCACTTCACCAAAAAACCAATACATGAGATCGATGAAATGACTGAACTGCGTAAATAACACACCGCCATCCTGCAATCGGGTGCCACGCCAATCTGAAGTTTGATAGTACTGCTGGTCGCGGTTCCAAAAGCAGGTAAGTTGCATACCATACAGTTGTCCGAAACCTCCGGCATCCAGGATTTTTTTGACCGCCCGAACAGGAGGGTTGAAACGGTTCTGCATCACGGTGAACAATTGCTTTCCGGACTGCTGTGCCACCTGCATCATCTGCTCGCAATCAGAAACAGTGAGGGCCATGGGTTTCTCCACCAGAACATGAATACCTTTCTGCAAGACCTGAACGGACTGCTCGGCATGTAATCCATTGGGTGTACAGATCACCACCACATCAATGGCAGTTGCGGCGGAAAGAAGATCATGGATAGTAGAGTAAAAGGGCACCTCGTATTTTGCGGCAAACGATGCTGCTTTATCAGGAACCACATCGCAAACAGCCACCAGCTGACCATAGGCCTGTATGTGAACCACATGACGTGCTGCAATAGCACCACAACCTACGATCGCAAAACGGATCCTGTCCATGTATCAGTATTAAGGAAAGAGAGCTTCTGCCTTTTGAATATTTTCCGGTTTGCCCACATCGATCAGCACGGCCCCGGTATGGTCATAACAGGAAATGGAATGGTCTTTTGCCAGATCGAGGTATACATCAACCATTGAGAACTTACCGGTCTGTGTGATCAGTGACAACAGGCTGGTATTGATTACATGAATACCACTGAACGCCTTGCGAAAAAGCGGGGTCTTTTTACGTACGATCCTTTCCTCTCCTGTTTTTACATTCTCCCAGCCAGAAAGGATATTCTCTTCATCAAATAAAAAATAACGAGAAGTCTCTCTTACGCTAACAGCCAGTGTGGCCAAAGCATTTCCTGACCTGTGCTGCTGTATCATAGCGCCCAGATCAAGCTGTGTCAGTATATCAGCATTCATGACCACAAAGTCTTTCTCGCCCGCAAAATAAGCCGCAGCTTTCTTCAGCCCACCTCCTGTTTCCAACACTTCATCGGTTTCATCCGAGATACTTACCCGGCTACCCCATCCATGTTGCTGATCGATGGCCTGCACCACCTGATCGGCAAAATGATGCACATTCACGATCACATCACGAATGCCGAACTGCTGCAGGTATTCAATGTTCCTTTGCAACAATGACTTCCCATTTACCAAAGCCAGCGCCTTGGGATGAAAATCGGTCCAGGGTTTTAAGCGGGAACCAAGGCCTGCGGCGAAGATCATTGCTTTCATGCAGAATGGATTAGCGGATTTAATTGGATGCAGGCAACTCTTTTACCCAGTTAGCCTGATTGGTATGCTCCAGTTTTACTTTCACCTTGTATTTATTCCGGAGGTGACGAGCGGTCTGCTCGGCAGCATACACGCTGCGGTGCTGTCCGCCGGTGCAGCCAAAGTTGATCATCAAATGGCTGAAACCGCGGCGCAGGTACTCTGCCACGGTAATATCTATCAGGTCCCAAACGCTGTTCAGGAATTCATTCATATGTGTACGCTGCTCCAGGAAATCCTGAACGGGCTTGTCCTTACCCGTCTGGGTCTTGTATTCATCAAATCGGCCTGGATTCAGGATACCACGCATATCGAACACAAAACCACCCCCATTTTCCGTTGGATCAGCGGGGATCCCTTTTTTGTAACTGAAACTATTGATCTCGATCAGCAATGGGGTGTTTTCATTGGCCTGGATCGGTTCAAAACGTTTGATCATATCTTCGGCCACCACCAATCGCAGTACACGATCGAATTCCGGGGTTACGATACCGATGCGTTTGTGTTCGATGAAGAATTTCAGGTTACGCAATGCCAATGGAATACTAGCCAGGAAATGTGCCTTCCGCTCAAACAGTCCACGGAACCCGTAAGCACCCATCACCTGCAGCAAACGGATCAATACATACCCGTTATACTGGCTTACAAAAGTGATGCGGTCAACCGGTTTTTGCAGGAGTTTGTCCACTTCATCCATGTAATAGTCGAGCAGTGAATCTTTCCATTGTTCGCTTAGTTCTGCCTTGGCCTGCCAGAGTAAGGATGCCACATCGTATTGCAGCGCTCCTTTCATACCACCCTGATAATCGATAAAACTCACTTTATCATCTTTCACAATAATGTTCCGGCTCTGAAAATCGCGGAACATAAAATACTTGTTCTCTGTACGTGTAAGATAGGTGCTCAAGGCATCAAAATCGTCAAGCATGGCCTGCTTATCATAAGGCAACTGCAAAGTGTCCAGGAAATAATACTTGAAATACAACAGATCGCTCATGATCGCCTGTTTACCAAACTCTTTTGCAGTAAGGCACCACTCATAGTTCAATCCCTGGTCTCCCAATATCTGTACGCGCGCCAACTCAGACAGGCTCTGCTGAAACAATCCATATACATAATCCCCATGTCCGTTCTGCTCCAGTTTGTTCAACAGGGATTCTGTGCCCAGGTCCTCCTGTATGTAGATTGTGTCATTTGCATTCACAGCCAGTATTTTGGGAACAGGCAAACAGGCCTGTATGAAATGACGGCTGAAATAGATGAATGTCTGGGTCTCCCGCTGGTTCAGGTTATAGGTAGCGATAAAAGTGGCTGTTCCGGAATAGATCCTGAAATAGACACGGTCGCTACCGCTCTGCGGTAATTTCTCAATACGGTCGGGTTGGGGATGACCGGATGACACAAAAAGTTCGCCGATAGCTTTGATCACTGCCTCCATGTTACTGCCTGGTTTACGGCGAAAATAAAGCTTCGTACGGAAAGCGGCCGAACCTTTTGTGTTTTTTGACCAGATGGTAACACCGCAGGCAGTTCTGTATAAAGTAATCATTAACAGATCCCTGACATTTGTGAATCATTCCGGGTTTATTTATTTTCAATACATGAATAAAGGGATGCTCCTGTTGCTGGTGTTGAACCTGGCATACCAGCTGGCAAAAGCACAAACAACAGAACGTTTTTACGATTACCAGGGGTATATCTGCGAACCTGGCAGGGCCAGATTTTATGCAAGGATCAGCCATAGTGATTCCGGATGGATCCAGTCAAGGTATTATCTTCCTTCCAGGAATCTGCAGTCAAAAACAGGTTATTCAGACAGTGCTTGCACCATCAAGCAGGGAAAATTTTATACTTTTTACCCCAACCAGCAACTGGAGACGATCGGCAAATACACCAACAACCTGAAAGACAGTACCTGGCTTTCTTTCTATGCCAATGGCGTCATGAAAGATTCCACCCGGTACGATGAGGGAGAAGTTATCGGAACCTCATTGCAATGGCACAACAATGGATACATGTCCGATTCAACCGTATATGGGCCTGATGGGATCCGTGTATCCGTTAGCTGGTTCGACAATGGCAGTATTTCCGCCGCAGGACGACTGTCGGAGATCGGCATGCCGCATGGCAAGTGGCAGTTCTTTCACCGAAATGGCCAACTGAGCGCAGAGGAGGTATACAGTCGTGGCAGATTGATTAGCAGAAAATACTTCTCCACACTGGGTGTACCAGAAACCGACACCAGTGTGGCGTTCAAACCCGCTTCTTTCCCGGGTGGAACAGGCAAATGGTCAGAGTACATGCAGAAAAAACTTTACTGGCCCAACGGTTATCAGATCGTCAACGGCAATAAAGTAGAGATCGCGATCCAGTTCACCATCGATGAATACGGGAATGTAAAAGACCCGTTGATCACCGTACCTTTTGATGATGCTTTCAATGATATCGTGATGCGTATGATACAACATTCACCGAAATGGGAGCCTGCTATCTCACATAACCGGAAAGTGTCCTTCATTCACAAACAAACGATCAGCTTCACCCAGATCAGAAATTGAGAAGAGGTGACCCTGTTGTTCACGACAATACAAAATCTACCGCAGCCGTTGCGTGCAGCAAAGTGGTATCGAACACAGGAATGCTGCAATCTTCCTGTTTCAATAAAATGGGAATTTCCGTACAGCCGAAAATGGCACCCGACGCACCCTGTGCCACCAGGGTATCAATGATCTGCAGGAAACGCTGTTTGGCTTCTTCCGTAAAGATCCCTTTGGCAAACTCCGTATAGATGGCGTTGTTGATATAATCAATGTCCGCCTGCGAAGGGATCAATACCTGCAAGCCCTGCTCTTCCAGTTTTTGCCGGTAGAAATCCTGCTGCATCACATATTTGGTACCCAGCAGGGCTACCGTTCGTATTTGTTGCTGTTTGATGGCGCTGGCTGTAACCACGGCCACATGTATCAGCGGAATGGCCACCGCTTCCTGTACCGCATCTGCGATCTTGTGCATGGTGTTGGCACCCAGCAGTATACAGTCGGCCCCGGACCGTTCCAGGCGGCGGGCCGCATCGCACATGATCCCGGCAATACTGTTCCAATCGCCAGCTTCGGTCAATGTTTTGATCTCCTGGAAATTAACGGAGAAGACGATGATACGGGCCGAGCTCACGCCTCCTTCCCTGGCATTCACCATCTCATTCAGTATGCGATAATATTCAGCAGTAGATAACCAGGTAACCCCACCGATAAGGCCGATCGTTTTCATGCGATGAAGGTAGGCAAATCGGCCTTGTTTCCGGATACTAAGGCCTCAAAACAACTTTCCCTGCGCACCCGGTCTTCTGAAACGGCTGCAATCCAGCTCCCAACGCTCTGCATTCAGGCCATAGAGTTTGTTGTATTTTTTAAATTGCTGTGCCACCAGGTCGGAGATCGGCCCTTCGCCACGCATGCGTACCCCATAACGACTGTCGTTCACCTTACCGCCATGGCCGTGTTGTATCAGGTTCCACACTTTATCGGCCCTGTCTGGAAAATTCTTGTACAGCCAGTCGTGAAAGATCAGTTTGATGGCCCCATTTAACCGGATAAAGGTATACGCACTGAACACGGCCCCATTCTTACTGGCCGCTTCCATGATGCGTTGCATTTCATGTTCGTTCAGTCCGGGTATCATCGGCCCCAGCATCACGCCGGTTCGCACGCCGGCGGCACTTAACTCCCTGATCACACGCAAACGCTGTTGGGCTGTCGTGGTCCGGGGCTCCATCGCCCGCCGCAGATCTTCGTTGAAGGATGTGACACTGACCAGCACACTGACCAGTTTCTTTTCCGCCATCTGCTGTAACAAGGCCTTATCGCGCAGGATGCCTGCATTTTTGGTGATCATACCCACAGGCTGGTTAAACTCGTTGCACACTTCCAGCATACGTTTGGTGAGCCCTAATTTCTTCTCTGCAGGCTGGTAACAATCGGTATTGCCGCTCAGACTGATGGGCACGCATTCCCAGTTCTTGTTCATCAGGAACTTCCGCAGCAGTTCCGGCGCATTCTTCTTAACAATGATCTTCCGTTCAAAATCCAGGCCGGCACTATAGCCCCAGTATTCATGTACATTACGGGCATAACAATAGATGCAGCCATGTTCGCATCCCTGGTAGGGGTTCATGCTGTACCACATACCCACATCCGGGCTCTCTACCTTGTTCACAATGCTTTTGGCATGGTCTTCCAGGTAAACCGTGGCCAGGTTGGGTTCGGTCCAGTCATCAATACTTTCCACCTGCTCCCGTACTTTCTCATTTTTCAAAAAGCGGTTCTTCGGGTTGAACTGGGCGCCGCGACCTTTCAAATAAGTATTTTCTTTGGGCTGTTCTTCTTCCATTGGAATCATTTTTTACACCATACACCAGTCCCTCTTACAGATGGGCTTCAAAACAAGGCACCTTGTACCGTATGCGTCTTTTCATTCTTCATCACAAACCTTTTCACCGTTTCATACTTTGTTGCCCCTTCTCTTCTGCGGAGCAGTACCAGTTGTTCTGCCATGAAACGCCCGCTGAAATGCATATGGCTCATTTCCAACCAGCCTTTCTCATATTGCCAGGGCAGCAACTTGTTGGCCAGCGTAACATATGGTTCGGTAATGAAATGCGGTTTACGTTCCTTATCTATTTTCAACAGGTGTTGCACCGTTCGCAATGATTTGATCAGCAGCCCTACCTGCGTCTGTGTGCCAATCTGAAAACAGATCGTATGCGTAGGAAGACCGCTAAACCCATTCAGTTCTACCAGAAAAGTGGCGTGTGCTTCCGTTACTACCTGCAAACGATGTATGATCCGTTTCTCAATCATTTCAAACTGCTGAAAACGCAGCAGCGTGATCTGTGGCCTACCCATGACCGCCGCCGCACAATCGTAGCTGTCTGCAAAATGTTTCTTTACAGCCTGCAATTCTTCGCGCAGGACTTCCGGCAGCTCAATCACCAGCATATATTCGGCAGTGGCGTAATTAGACAAGATATCCGGTTGCATACGATTCTGATTTTAACCCGTTGCTATCAGGGCCGCAGCCCAAACACGTTCACCTGTTTACAGGCTTCGAACTGGTGTGTCCTCCGCAGCAGCACCAACTCATTCACTTCAAATGATGCCTGAAAATCCTTTTGCGCATAATCAGCCTCTGCCTGCTGGTATACGCTAGCGGACAGTCTCCACGCAAGGGTCATATGTGGCCTTGTGATCAGGTGCATTTCAGGACAACCATATCCCCGCACATACTGGTCAACCACCTGCAGTTCCCTGGCCAGTTGCTGAAAAGGCTGATGGTCCTGTACCCTTACGTAAATGGTATGGGGTTTATAACCGCAGTATCTGTCCAGCGTTACCCTGAATCGTTGCTGGTTACTGATGATGCGGTGCATCCAGCGGATAATGGTAGACTCCATCTCTTCCTTTGCCAGAAAATTGGCCACTGTGATGTGGGGTTTTGTTTTCTCGGCAATGGGTGCCTGGTATTGCAGGGTAAACCGCTGTTTCTCCTGTATCAATTTATCATGTACTGCCGCATCCGGTTTGGCTACCAGCAGATACTCAAAAAACTGCTGCACCGGTGCGTGGAACGGCCGGTCGCGTACTAACCCTGTTTCCATAAACATATTTTTACCTGGATAATGATTTTAGCATAAATTTACTAAATAATTTAGCATAACAAAATTTAATTTATATGGATGGGGAAACATGGTACGGAGCCGCCTACAAAGGCTCCAAGAAATTCAATCAGTGGAACATTCCCACTGCCAACGCCACTGGTTTTGGTGCAGCGGCCGATGATTATATGGAACGCGGCATCGACCTGAACGAGCAGCTGATCCGCAACAAACCGGCCACTTTCTTCTTCCGCATGAACAGCGATGCCATGACGGATGCAGGCATCTTTAGCGGCGATGTGCTGATCGTTGACCGGAGCGTCAAGGCGGTTAACGGGAAGATCATCGTGGCCATACTCAACGGCGAGCTACTGGTGCGGCGTTTACAGGTACAGATCAAAGGCGTTACACTGGCTGCCGAGAACAAAAAATACGGCAATATTCAGGTAGACGAGTTCAGCAGTTACGCGGTATGGGGCGTGGTCGTACATTCCATCAGGACCATTTGACAGGGCCCGGCCACCGTGCCGTGTGCAGCATCCGTTGCGTCGCACACGGCACCGTTCCGGCCCTATTCCAGCAGATCGGGAACACGCCTGGTCTGACAACCATTTCACCAATTATCATCAACCATTGCCATGAAAGCCATCGTCGACTGCAACAGTTTTTATTGCTCCTGTGAACGCCTGTTCCGGCCGGACCTGCAGCACCGGCCCGTGGTGGTGCTCAGCAACAACGACGGTTGCATCATCTCTCGAAGTGATGAAGCCAAAGCGTTGGGCGTTGAGATGGCCGGCCCTTATTTCAAGGCCAAACCACTGATAGAAAAACATGGTGTGGCCACTTTTTCATCCAACTACAACCTGTACGGAGACCTCAGCTGGCGTGTGATGGAGACCCTGCGCATGCTGCTGCCCCAGAATTCTGTGGAAGTATATTCTGTCGACGAATGTTTTCTCGATCTCTCACATATACCCGTCGGAGAACTGCCGGCATTTGCCCTGCACCTGCGCAGGACCGTGGAACGATGGACAGGTATACAGGTATCCATCGGCGTAGCCCCCACCAAAGTGCTGAGCAAAGTGGCCAACCGTCTGGCCAAAAAACACAAAAAGCTCACCGACTGCGTGCTCGTGCTCGATACACCCCGGAAAACAGAACAGGCACTGCAACGCACACCCATTGAAGATGTATGGGGCATTGGGCACCAGTATTCGGTAAAACTCCGCAACAGCAACATCAACAATGCGTATGACCTCAGCATCAAAGACGTCAACTGGGCCACCAAACACCTGGGTGGGGTAACCGGTGCCAGACTGGTACGCGAACTCAAGGGCATCGAGAGCATACAGATGCTGGATGAACTGGTGAATAAAAAAATGATCGCCACCACGCGTATGTTCGGTAGCCCGGTAAAAGACCTAAAAGACATCAAGGAAGCGATCGCCACCTATACCTCCCGCGCTGCAGAGAAATTACGCAGGCAGCACAGTGCGGCCAGTACCATCAGCGTATTCGTGGTGCCGCGCGAGCAGACGAACAGCACCCATTTCAGGCATGGGCCCACCATCAGCAGCCATATCATCCTGCCACTGGCCACTTCCTGTACACATGAACTCATCAAACCAGCCGTATCGCTGGCAGAACGGTTATACGATCACACAAAAGTGTACAAAAAAGCAGGGGTTATGTTAAGCGGCATTGTACCCGATAGTTCCATACAGGGCAATCTTTTTAATGAACCCTCCGGTAACAGGAACCGCATGCTGATGAGCATGATCGACAATGTGAACTTTGCCATGCGCGATGACGTACTCAAGTTCGCCGCTTCGGGCACTACCCGCAACTGGAAGATGCGACAGGAGCTGCGCAGCCCCCGCTACACCACACGTTGGGAAGAATTGTATGAGATCAGGTAAAACAGGGACCTTTATTGTTTTTTCGGAACAGGGAACTTATCGAACAGCATACTGATGCCTTTCTGCACTTCGGCCTGTACATTCTTCTGGTTCTCCGGAACAATGCCGCGTACGATACCTCTCCACACCATTTTGTTCTCGGCGGCATCCACCAGGTGAATGGCAACCGTGCCTTCATGGTAGCGTCCCACTTCTATCACTTCGCTTTTCCAGCTGTAATTACGCTGCCCGATATAACGGGGGGCGCCATCGGTACGCCAGTCGGTCTCCCGTGTCTGCACTTCTTCTTTGATACGGATCCCGATATTGACCAGCAACTGCGGATGGTTAGTAGTGTAATGATACCCCCGGCGCTCCATTTCCACCGTAATGGCTTCTTTTAATACATTGATCCGCTCGGTAAACAAGGCACTTACCGTATCGCCGGATGCTTTCACCTGAAAAAAATCAAAGCTCTGGTACCTGGTCAGGTCTGCATTATCACCTGTTTCGGTATGCAGGACCCGTGTGCCGGAACAACCGGCCAACAGTAGTATCAGAGACACGATCAGATATTTTTTCATACAACATTTTTTATATGATCAGAATAAAGTGGTCGGTGGCAAGAATGCCGGCTTAATGAGGTTCAGTCCGCAGGCAGCATTCAGCTTATCCACCATGTACACTGTCAGTTCGGGCGAATAGGCCTCGTCGTGCATATGCATGAAAAAATACAGTTCCTGCAACCCGTTGCTTAACCAGTACTGCATACGGCTGATCCAGTCGTCCACCCGGGTATAATCCGTCGGATGCAGGCTGTTGCCCACATACCGGATAAACGCTTTGGGCACCGTCAGGTGCATATGTGCACAGTCCCTCCTGCCACTGGTATCGGTGACCACGATCCCCATCCCGATGGATCGGAGAAAATCAAACAGCTCTGTCCGCACCTGTTCATCCGAAAACCAATCGGGGTGCCTCAACTCCAGGAAGAACTGCATATCCGTGGGCAGCGATCGCAGAAAACTGAACAGCTCCTCCTGACGCCGGGTACTGAAAGCATCACTCACCTGAACGAATACAGGACCCAGGTGTTTTTCAAAAGCCACAATACCACGAAGGAACTCGGATGTGATAAAATCCTTGTTCAGCAAGCTACCCCTGTGCGTAACGCCCTGGTACATTTTTGGGCAGAACACAAAATCCCTGTCGCCCGCCTTCTCGGCCCATTTGGCAATGCCTTCAGCACCATAAACCTTATAATGCGTGGCATTCAGTTCAATACTGTTGTAATGTTTTACGTAATGCGACAGAAAATCTTTTTCTTTTGTCTTGGGTGGATAGATCTTCCCTACCCATTCGGACCTTCCCCATTTGGCACAGCCCAGGTACACTTTGGGATCGGCAACCGGTTTACCCGGCAGCACCGACTGGTTAAAAACGGGTTCGGCCGGCAAACGAAATTCAATATTTCCCAATTCTGATTCGGGCACACGGCCAAATTCCATAAGACTGTTTTTCAGATCCTAAAGTTACGTCGTTATCATAAAAGCAGTAATTTGTTTCGTGTGAATCGTGAGGCGTGAGGCGTGAGGCGTGAGGCGTGAGGCGTGAGGCGTGAGGCGTGAGGCATGAGGCGTGAATGATGTATAGTCCCCGTCATTCATATGCATTCTCCTACTCCCTACTCACCACTCACCACTCACGCCCGACGATTCACCATTGCCCATTCACAACCCCGAACACCCCCTATCATGAAACAACTCTTCATCCTGCTTGGCCTGTTTCCCTTACTGGCGCTTGGTCAGCAAAGACCCAACATCCTCTATATCATGAGTGATGACCATGACGCCAACGCCATCAGTGCCTATAACAAAACACTGATCCAGACGCCCAATATCGACAGGCTGGCAAAAGAGGGCATCCTCTTTACCCGATCATTCGTGGGCAATTCCATCTGCGGACCCGCAAGGGCCACCCTGCTCACAGGCCTTCATTCGCACAAGAACGGTTTTATCGATAACCGTTCCCGCTTTGACGGTTCACAGCAGACCATGCCCAAACTGATGCAGCAGGCCGGTTACCAGACGGCCGTGATCGGCAAATGGCATCTCAGCACCTATCCTACCGGGTTTGATTACTGGAAGATACTGCCAGGACAGGGGCAATACTATGAACCCCGCATCATCCACATGAATGGTGATACCAGCACCTATCATGGCTATGCCACCGATGTGATCACGGATGAATCCTTACAGTGGCTGCAGGAAAAAAGAGACAGTAGCAAACCCTTCATGCTGTTGTTACACCACAAAGCACCGCATCGTTATTTCTTCCCTTCCCTGCACTACCTGGAATTATACCATACCAAGACCTTCCCCGAACCGGCAAGCCTGTACACCGATACCACAGGACGGGGTGCTGCCTGGCGGTTGCAAACCATGAGCATCCTGCCCGACATGAAACTATCCAGCGACCTGAAAGTGGATCCCGCTTACCTGATGGATATCCCCTGGCTAAAACCCGATTCTGCAGAGATCAATTATTACCGCGCCATCTTTAACCGCGTACCTGCTGCAGAAAGAAAACGTTTCATTGAGATCTACAAGGAACGTGGCGAAACCATCCGTAAACTGCGTCCGCAGGGAAAAGAGCTGTTACGACTGAAATACCAATGGTACATGCAGGACTACCTGGCCTGTGTGGCATCGGTTGACGAGAACATCGGCAGGGTACTGGACTACCTGGACAAAAGCGGGCTGGCCCGCAATACGCTGGTGATCTACACTTCAGACCAGGGTTTTTACCTTGGCCAGAACGGCTGGTTCGATAAGAGATGGATGTACGATATTTCCATGCGCTCTCCCCTGCTGGCAAGATGGCCCGGCCATATCAAACCCGGAAGCAAGACCAACACCATGGTGCAGAATATCGATTACGCACCCACTATCCTGGATGTTGCGGGAACCCCCATACCTGCCAACATGCAGGGATTGAGCCTGCGGCCTGTGCTCGAAAATCCTGCCAAAACATTGCCCAGGAACAGTCTCTACTATCATTTTTATGAATACAAGGCAGACCATACCGTATTACAACACGTTGGTGTTAGGACCGACCGTTACAAACTGCTCTATTTCTACACCGTAAACGAATGGCAGCTATTTGACCTACAGAAAGACCCGGCAGAACTCACCAACCTGGTGAACGATCAACAGTACCAGGGCATCCTGGCCGATATGAAAAAAGAACTGCTCCGCCTGCGCAACCAATACGACGACCATGAAGCCGCAGGAGAACTCAGGTGAGGAATGGAATATTGAACAGACGAACAAGGAATGATGAATGTTGAAGTGACAATTCGGTCAACATTCATCATTCCTTGCTCAGTATTCGATATTCCCCTCTCTACCCCGTTAAAAATATTTTCCGGGCTAAAATATTATCTTGCCTTACCCGTCTACCGTTCTTATAGATGAATAAGGCATTGACGATACCTGCCCAAATGGCCGAAACCCGAAGGAATACGATCACCGACGTCATCAACACGTACAGCAAACGGTTGATGGGTTTTATCCGTAAAAGGGTGAACAATGAAGCGGATGCCGAAGATATTCTGCAGGATGTGTTCTACCAGTTCATCGGCAATACCCAACACATTGAACAACTGACGGCCTGGTTATTTACCGTAACCCGCAATAAGATCACCGACCGGCAGCGCAAACGAAAACCCGACCTGCTCGAAGATGTGTATACGGAAGCCGATGAGGAATCCAGTTTTGACTGGACCAACCTGTTCTTCGACGAATCGAACAATCCTGAAACCGCTTACCTGCGTAACCTTTTCTGGGAAGCACTTCACGATGCACTGAACGAACTGCCGCAGGCACAACGGGACGTATTCATATTAAATGAGATAGAAGGCATCCCGTTCAAGACCCTCTCGGAACAGACGGGAGACAGCATCAATACCTTACTCAGTCGTAAACGATACGCCGTACTTCATTTGAGGGAAAGGCTTGGCAGTTTGCGGAACGAATTATTATTTACATAAACGAGATTACCATGAATCAAAAATTCTGGATAAAAAAGATCGCAGGTTTCATTGTACTGGCCCTACTGTTCGGTGGCCTACTGGGTTACGTGGTGATGTTATTGTGGAACCAGGTACTGGCGCTGGCCGTCAGTGGCGTTTCGGAGATCAGCTTCTGGCAGGCATTGGGTCTACTGCTGCTGAGCAAGATCCTATTCGGGGGCATTGGCGGATGGGGCTGCCGTCCGAAAAACGGTCACCGGAAACAGGAGATCAAGGAGAAATGGCAGGGAATGACACCCGAAGAAAAAGAGCGGATCAAACAGGAATGGCGAAACCGTTGCCGCATGTGGGGCAAAACGGACCATGATGCCGATTCAGGTATCCATTAGCACAAACAGGCCATCCCTGTTCTCCGATCTGACAGACAATACCAGATATCATAAGATCCCTACCATGAATATCCTCGTTTTCAAGACCAATCTGCACAATCCCGAACTGGTTGACCAGGCCAGAAAGGTTTTACAAACCATTCCTGGTATACATCGCTGGAATGTAGACATGCACGACTGCGACAATGTACTCCGAATAGAAGCCGGAGAACTGTCGGCCCGGTCGGTTGAAGACCTGCTGCAGCAAGCCGGTTACTACTGCGAGGAACTGCAGGATTAAGGTTCACTTACCCACTTACGGATATGTGACATATGTTACAGTACAGGCTTTTTTGGGCTGGTACTTTTGCTTCCACAAAAAGAAGCATATGACATATAAAAGCCGTATTTCTTATTTTCTGCGTACTTGGACGCTCTCCCTGGTAACGGTATTTTCTGCCGTAGCCGCTACAGCCCAGAGCAACCCCAAAGCCCTGCTGCTCAGCGATGCCATCAAACTGGCACAAGAGCAGAACAGCCAGGTGACCATTGCCAAAACCGCTGAAAAGATCTCCCTTTCCCAGTTCAAACAAACAGAAGCCATCTGGCTGCCACAGGTAAACCTTTCCTATACAGGTTTTACGACCAATCAGCCCCTGAATGCCTTTGGATTCAAGCTGCAGCAGGCACAGGTGCAGGCAAGCGATTTTAACCCTGCCGTACTGAACAATCCTGGCGCCACATCCAACGTGATGACACAGTTGAGTGTACAACAGCCCCTCTTCAACCCAGATATGACCTTCCTGCGCAAAGCAGCTTTAAAAGAGTCAGAAGTATACGCTTTCAAAACCCAACGCACCAGGGAAGCGATCACCATGCAGGTCACCAACACTTACCTGCAGCTCGAGTTTGCCTACGAAGCCGTAAAGGTCTTGCAGGACGCACTGGCCACCGTAAAAGAGATCTACCGGTTCACCAACGACCGCTATCAGCAGGGATTACTGCAGAGATCAGACCTGTTGCAGGTGGAAGTACAGGTAAAAACAGTTGAGACACAACTTGCAGAGGCCCGATCACAGATCAGCAACATCTCGGACCAGCTGAGCCAGTTAATGAATACGGAAGCCAGACAGGTGTACAGCACGGAACCCGTTGTATTATCCGTGGCCGACTATTCCGACAGCGTTTCAACCGAACGTTCCGATATCAGGGCCATGAATACGGCCGTATCGGCCTATGATCTGGCCATTAAAAGCACCCGAAACTCCATGTTGCCCAAACTGAATGCTTTTGGCAACTACCAGCTGAACGATAAAAAGGTCTTCGGATTCGGTGCCAATGCCTACTTCGCAGGTATCCAGTTGTCATGGGATATCTTCAAAGGCAACCAGGCAAAGAACAAGGCCGCCACCCAGACACTCGAAAAAACAAAACTACAGGAACAACTGCAGGAACAACTGCAACAGGGTACGGTCGAGATCCGTAAGACCAAACGCCAGCTGGAAGATACCCGTTACCGGATCAGCCAGCAGACCACTGCTGCTGAACAGGCAGAAGAAGCTTTACGCATCATCCGCAACCGCTATAACCAGGGCCTGGTGAACACCACTGATGTACTGCTGGCTCAAAACCAGCTGGCACAGCAGAAAATGTTACTGGCACAGGCTCAGTTCATGCAGAAAAGCACACTTACCTATTTACAATTCTTGACCACATCCAAATAATTAACCCGCAAATACATTGCTATGATAGTTAATAGACTCAATCTTTCCCTGCTGGCCGCTGCGGCAGTGATCTCCCTGGCAGCCTGCTCCGGTAATACAACAGAGACAGCCGCCAAAAGTGAAGCACCCATAACGGTACAAACAGCCACTGCAGGCGGTTCCTCCATACAGGCAGGTGTTATTGAAGCCAGCGGGCAGGTAGAAGCCGGCCAATCCGTTAATATCAGTACCCGCGTAATGGGTTATATCACCCAGATGAAAGTGAAAGTGGGCGACCGTGTTTCTGCAGGGCAGTTACTTTTTTCTGTCAACAGCACAGACATCACCGCTAAAAGGGCGCAGACCGATGCCATGATTGCACAGGCAGAAGCCGCCCTGCGCTCTGCACAAAAGGATCTTGACAGGTACACAGCCCTGTACAAACAACAAAGTGCCAGTGCCAAAGAACTGGACCAAGTAACCTTACAATACCAATCGGCCAAAGCCAGCGTAGATGCTGCCAGGCAAATGCGTAACGAAGTGAATGCACAGATGACCTATGCGCATGTGACCGCACCCTTCTCCGGCACCATTACCCAAAAGCTGGCCGACGCAGGCAGCATGGCCAACCCGGGCATGCCGGTACTGACACTGGAGCAATCCGGCAACCTGCAGGTAAGTGCCTCCATTCCGGAGAACCAGATCGCTTCCGTAAAACTGGGCGATGAAGTGAAAATGTCCATCGAGTCTGCAAATAAGATCATTACAGGTAAGGTAATACAGATCAACCCCTCTTCACAGTTCACAGGCGGACAATATATCGTCAAGATCTCTGTTCCTGCTACTGAGGCCAAAGCATTATATGCAGGCATGTACGTGCATCTGAGCATACCGGTGAAAGGAAATATGCCAACTGCTGCAAAAGAGGCAGGCAAGATCCTGATCCCCACCAAAGCCATTGTAAACCGCGACCAGTTATCAGGCGTGTACACCGTAAGCTCACAGAATACAGCGCTGCTGCGCTGGTTGCGACTGGGCAACACTACCGGCGACCAGGTAGAAGTATTATCCGGACTCGCCGCTAACGAAACCTTTATTCTGTCAGCAGAAGGCAACTTATACAACGGTGCGCCTGTAACCATCAAAAAATAATCTATGGAAAAAGGACTATCAGGTAATATAGCCAAAGCATTTTTACAGTCAAAGCTGACCATCCTGCTGATGTTCGCTTTCCTCCTCATCGGCGCATACAGTACTTTCCTGATGCCGCGTGAAGAAGAGCCGCAGATACAGGTCCCGATGGCCGATATCTTTATCGGTTACCCGGGCGCTTCGCCCAAAGAAGTGGAGACCAAAGTTGCCGCACCCCTGGAAAAATTCATCTCCAACATCAAAGGTGTGGAATATGTGTACTCTACTTCCATGAAGGGACAGGCCATGTTGATCGTTCAGTTCTATGTGGGAGAAGACGTGGAGCGTTCACTGGTGAAGTTGTACAGTGAACTCATGAAACACATGGATGCGATGCCGCAGGGTACCACATTGCCGCTGATCAAAACAAGGGCCATTGATGATGTGCCGGTAATGGCGCTCACCTTATGGGGCGAACAGTACGACGATTACCGTTTAAAGCTGATCGGTCAGGAGCTGTCCAACGAATTGAAGAAAGTACCGGATGTTGCCGACATCAGCCTATCAGGCGGCAGGAACCGGGAAGTGAAAGTGGTACTGAACAAATCACTGATGGCAGTGAACGGGGTTGATTTCCTCACCATCAGCAAAGCCATACAGGCAGGCAACACACAGACCGATGCGGGCACGCTGGTACAGACCGATTCCGCCTTTTCTGTACAGACAGGCGACTTCCTGAACAGTGCAGAAGATGTGGCCAGGCTGGTGGTAGGCATGAAAGCCGGTCAGCCCGTGTACCTGAAACAGGTAGCCAAAGTAGAGGAAGCCCCTTCCACCGCATCACAATATGTATTTTATGGATATGGGAAGGCAGACACTGCCGGCTACAAGAAATACAAAGCTTCATACCCAGCCGTAACCCTGGCCATCGGCAAGAAAAAAGGCGCCGATGCCATGAAACTGGCCACACAGGTGAAAGCGAAAGTAGAACACCTGAAAAAGGGTCTGATCCCTTCCGATGTGCAGGTAAGCGAGACCCGCAACTATGGCGATACCGCATCGCATAAAGTATCGGAACTGTTGTTCCACCTCTTTATCTCTATCGTGGTGGTGACCCTGTTCGTGATGCTGGCCATGGGATGGCGCGGCGGACTCGTGGTATTCCTCTCAGTACCTGTCACATTTGCCCTGACCTTATTCAGCTATTACATGACGGATTACACGCTGAACCGGATCACCCTGTTCGCACTGGTATTCATCACTGGTATCGTGGTTGACGATTCCATCATCATCGCCGAGAACATGCACCGCCATTTCAAGATGCGTAAACTGCCGCCATTACAGGCAGCCATCTATGCCATCAATGAGGTAGGTAATCCAACCATCCTGGCAACCTTCACGGTAGTTGCTGCTGTTTTACCGATGGCTTTTGTATCCGGACTGATGGGACCTTACATGAGTCCTATGCCGATCGGTGCATCCATTGCTATGTTATTATCTCTGATCGTGGCGCTGACGCTCACCCCCTATCTGGGTTACCTCTTCCTCCGCGAGAAAGAGAAAAAAGGAGCTGCCCACGAAGACCATCATGGCGAAAAACTGGAAGAGAGCAGGATCTACAAGATCTATACCTCCTTCCTGCTGCCCATGCTGGAAACACGTTGGAAAAGATGGGCCTTCATCATGGGTACCGTTGTGATACTGCTGGGATCGATGGTGTTGTTCTATACCAAATCAGTAGCTGTAAAAATGCTGCCCTTTGATAATAAGAATGAGTTCCAGGTAGTGATCGACATGCCCGAAGGAACCACACTCGAAAAGACACAAGCAGTAGCAGCCGATATCGCCAGTTATGTGGCGGCACAACCCCTGGTAAAGAACTATGAAGGATATGTGGGCACCTCAGCTCCGATCAGTTTTAACGGACTGGTGCGTCACTACGACCTGAGAAGAGGAGATAATGTAGCGGATATACAGGTGAATCTGGTAGACAAGACAGAGCGCAGCAAACAGAGTCATGATATCGCGAAAGAAATGCGTGGACCTATTCAGCAGATCGCGGCCAAATACAATGCCAACGTGAAAGTAGTGGAAGTACCTCCAGGCCCTCCCGTTCTCTCTACACTGGTGGCAGAAGTGTATGGACCAGACTATGACCAGCAGATAGCCATCGGTCGTCAGATCAAACAAATGATGACATCAACCGCTGATGTGGTGGATATCGACTGGATGGTGGAGGACGACCAAAACGAATATCAGGTAACGGTTGACAAAGAAAAAGCCATGCGTCATGGTGTAGCCACTGCGCAGGTGACCGCTACCGTTCAGGCTGCCTTATCGGGTATGCCGTCCGGTAACCTGAACCTGCCCCATGCATTTAACCAGGTGCCGATCCGTCTGCAGCTGAAAGATGCGGACAAAAGCAATATCAGCCAGGTGCTTGACCTGCAGGTGACCGGTATGCAAGGCAACCAGGTGGCGCTGCGCGATGTGGTGACCGTACATACAACGAAAAAAGACAAGAGCATTTACCGTAAGAACCAGAAGGAAGTGGTGTATGTACTGGCAGACATGGCCGGTCAGCTGGAGAGCCCCTTCTATGCCATCTCTAAAATATCCGACAGCCTGAAGAACATCAAACTGCCGGCAGGATATACCGCATTGGCAGAAGAATATACCCACCAGCCTGAGAACGAAGATGTATACACCCTGAAATGGGATGGTGAGTGGCAGATCACTTATGAAGTGTTCCGAGATCTGGGTATTGCCTTTGCAGCCGTGATCATCATCATCTATATGCTGATTGTGGGCTGGTTCCAGAATTTCACCGTTCCGGTGGTCATGCTGGCGGCCATACCATTATCCCTGATCGGTATCCTGCTGGGTCACTGGGTAATGGGCGCCTATTTCACTGCCACATCCATGATCGGTTTCATTGCTCTGGCGGGTGTGATGGTGCGGAACTCGATACTGCTGATCGATTTCATCAATATCCGTTTACGAGAGAACATCCCACTGAAGCAGGCGATCATTGAGGCAGGCGCTGTAAGAACCACGCCTATCCTGCTGACCGCAGGTGCTGTAGTACTGGGTGCTGTGATCATTCTCTTTGATCCGATCTTCCAGGGACTGGCCATCTCGCTGATGGGAGGAACCATCACCTCCACCTTCCTCACGCTGCTGGTAGTACCACTGCTCTATTATAAAATGATGCGCAACAAAACCAAATAAAAACATACACCATGAAACTACTTATCATCACCGCCCTGAAAGAATACAGCGACCAGGCCGCTGCTCTCCTGAAGAAAGCAGAGATACATGTATTCAGCGCCACGGACATCAGCGGGTTCAAGGACGGGAGCAGTCATAACCTGCTGGACGACTGGTTCACCGCAGGGGAAGCCCGTTTCGACTCGGTACTTGTATTCTCTTTGACCACAGAAGAAAAGGCTACCGCTGCCCTGAAACTGATCGAAGAATACAACCATAGTCTGGCAGAGGATTTCCCGTTGCGGGCCTTTATCGTACCCGTAGATAATTTTTCAAAATAAAAAACACAGATACCTTATGAAAGAAAGAATCGTTCGCGCCGTTGCCGGCACTTTTGTACTTACCAGTGTGATCCTGGCATTCAATGTCAACATCCAGTGGTTATGGCTTGCCGCATTCGTAGGGGCCAACCTGCTGCAATCATCTTTTACCCGCTTCTGCCCACTGGAGCTCATACTCAAAGCTGCCGGGGTTAAAGACCAGGATGGTTCCGGCAAGAACAAAACGAACTGTTGTTAGTAACGGACAGGTCAACAGTATCTGTCAGATTCCTGCCATCGGAGGCCTGGGCACAACGTCAGAGGCCCCGATGGCATTGAATTTCCAGGACCATTCAAAAAAAATCGCCCAAAATTCTCCTGTAACCCTAATTTTGCGCAATTCCTCGCAGAAATGAACCCTACATTGAACTCCAACGAATCGATCCCTTCGCAAAAGAAAAAAGTCATCGTTTTGGGCAGTGGCCCTAACCGTATTGGCCAGGGAATTGAATTTGACTACTGTTGTGTACATGGCTTACTGGCCATAAAAGAGTGTGGTTATGAAGCCATTATGGTGAATTGTAACCCTGAAACCGTATCCACCGATTTCGATATGGCAGATAAGCTCTATTTCGAACCGGTATACTGGGAACACCTTTGGGAGATCATTGAACTGGAAAAACCAGAGGGGGTGATCGTACAGCTGGGCGGTCAAACCGCTTTGAAACTGGCCAAACGTTTACACGAGAACGGAGTCAAGATTATCGGTACCCATTTCGAGGACATGGATATCGCCGAAGATCGCGGCCGTTTCAGTGACCTGCTGAAGGAACTGAACATCCCCTATCCGGAATATGGTACCGCCATGGATGCTGATGAAGCCATTTCCGTAGCGAACCGTGTAGGGTATCCGGTACTGGTAAGACCCAGTTATGTGATCGGCGGACAACGTATGCGTATCGTGATCAACGATGAAGAAGTGGAGAAAGCCGTGATCAGCCTGCTGAAACACCTTCCGGGAAACAAGATCCTGATCGACCACTTCCTTGACCGTTGCCAGGAAGCGGAAGTGGATGCCATTTTCGACGGAGAGAATTTCCATATCATGGGTGTGATGGAACATATTGAACCGGCAGGTATCCACAGTGGCGACAGCAACGCGGTATTGCCTGCATTCAACCTGACCCCACTGGTGGTGGAGACCATGGAATATTATTCAGAGAAACTTGCCAGGGCCCTGAAGATCAAAGGCCTGATCAATATCCAGTTTGCTATTAAAGATGGTAAGGTATATGTGATCGAAGCCAATCCAAGGGCTTCACGTACCACACCCTTCATCGCCAAAGCCTACCAGATCCCTTACCTGAATATCGCTACCAAAGTGATGCTTGGCGCGGCCAAACTGACCGACTTCACCATGGAGAAAAAACTGGACGGTTACGCGATCAAAGAACCTGTATTCAGCTTTGAAAAATTCCCGGGTGTGAATAAGGAATTGGGGCCTGAAATGAAGAGTACCGGCGAAGCCATCCGCTTTATCAAAGACCTGAGGGACCCTTACTTCCGTACCCTGTACAAGGAAAGAAGTATGAACCTGAGCCGATAAGCCCTAAGGTGATGACACAGTAGTTTTACACCGTATTTATACCTGATCGAACAGCTGGTCCCCAAAAAGGCCGGCTGTTTTGTTTAGGTTTAAACATGCGGCCATACGGCATCCCTTTCTGGCGCTCCGCTCCCATGGTACGGTTACTGATCCCGTTCGTGACCGGCATGGTACTGGCAGAATACACAGGATTATCTGCCGGATTCACTTGCATTACCAGCATCATGTTCCTGCTGCTGTTCCTGTTGATGCAATGGCTCCCGGTTGTCAGAAAATACCAATGGAGATGGATCACAGGTATATGTTTGAACCTGTTGCTGTTAAGTGTAGGTGCAATCCGGATGCAGTTACAACAAAGCAGTTCCCGCGCAAACTGGATAGGCCATTATCTGACAGATACCTCAAAACTCATCGTTACCCTGCAGGAACCACTTGTCAGCAAAAGCAATTCTTACAGATCGCTGGCCAGCATCAACTGGCTATACCGCAAACAGGGATGGGAACGCGTCAGTGGCCATGTCCTGTTATATTTCGCAAAAGACAGCACTCCGCCCCCGATCCGGTATGGATCTGTTCTGATCCTGCGCCAACCATTGCAGCGGATCACCGGCAGCGGGAACCCGGGATCATTTGATTATGCCACTTACTGCGCCCGGCAGGATATCCATTATCAGGCATTCCTGAGAAAGGGCTCCTATTCGGTACTGGATAGATCCAATGCAAATACGGTAACTGCCTTCCTCATCCGTACCCGCAATGCAGTTCTTACCATCATCCGTAAAGCGATCCCGTCTGCACAAACGTATAGTGTTGCCGAAGCTTTGCTGATCGGGTACCGGGATGATCTTGACAAAGAACTGGTGCTTGCCTACAGCAATACCGGCGTGGTTCATATCATAGCCATCAGTGGCCTGCATCTTGGCATGATCTATGGCCTGCTGCTGCTATTGTTGAAACCTTTCCGAAAAAAGCGCTGGCTGCACTGGGGTAGACCCCTGATCATTGTATCGGTACTCTGGGGATTCAGTTTGCTGGCCGGTGCCGGCGCTTCCATCCTGCGATCCGTTGTCATGTTCTCGTTCATCGTGGTCGGTGAGAGCCTGGGGCGAAAAAGCCATATCCACAATACATTGGCCGCATCCGCCTGCTGCCTGCTGCTATATTACCCCTATTTCCTCTGGGATGTGGGCTTTCAGCTTTCCTACACCGCTGTGCTCAGTATTGTTATTTTCATGAAACCCCTGTATCGCTGTCTGTATTTCAACAATCAGCTCCTCAAAGCAGCCTGGCAACTCAGCGCCATCACCCTTTCGGCCCAGGTGTTCACACTGCCATTGGTACTGTACTATTTTCACCAATTTCCCAATCTGTTCCTGTTCACCAATTTTATCGCCGTGCCATTATCCGGTATCATTTTATATGGTGAGATGCTCCTGCTGTTAGTGTATCCTGTTGACCTGCTGAACCAGTTGACAGGTTCGGCACTCAGCTTTTTCATCAACCTGCTTAACCGGCTGATAGAGCAGACGAGTCGGCTGCCCTTTGCTGTAACCGGTAATATCCCGTTCAGCCTGCTACAATTCTGGTTACTGTATGGGGCATTGACCGGCATAACTGCCTGGTTGTTTTACCGAAGACCAGCCTGGCTCATTGGCGGTCTTGGTTGTGCCGCCACCCTGTTCCTGGCGGGTAGCTTTACCCGGATCAGGCAAAAACAGCAACAAAAACTTATCGTATACAATATCCCCCATTACCGCGCCATCGATATACTGGATGGTGCTCACTGCCTGTTTCTGGGCGATGCACGCCTGCGTACCAATACCAGCCTTATCAGCTATCACCTGCTACCTGCCCGGACACTTTACGGTGTTTCTGAACGGAAATACCTCGACCGTATAGAAGTATCGGGAACACTGGTGGCAGGGCCGCACAAAAAGGTCCTGGTGATCAACCAACCGGTCACCCTCCCTGTACCCGTCAGAAAGATCAGGGTGGATCTCATCATCCTCGGTGGAGATCCCGACATCGATCTGGGGCAGTTGGCAAGCCGGTTCACATGTGCAGAATATATATTTGACAGTAGTAACCCATTGTGGAAAATACGGTACTGGAAAAAAGCTGCCGACAGCCTACATTTGCGGCACCATACCATTTCTGAGCAGGGAGCTTATGAGATGGATCTCTGAGAACGATTGCCATTCTTATTTCATCCAACCCCACCGGGTTAAATACCGCAACATGCAAAAGAAAATTCAATCTGCCCTGATCTCCGTTTTTTATAAAGACGGACTGGAACCCATTGCCAAAAAATTACAGGAGCTCGGAATCACGATCTATTCTACCGGCGGAACCCAGAAATTCCTGGAGGACCTCGGCGTTACCTGTGTACCCGTAGAAAGCCTGACGACTTACCCATCCATACTTGGTGGTAGGGTAAAGACCTTACACCCGGCAATTTTCGGAGGTATCCTGGGCAGAAGATATGAAGCACAGGACCTGGCAGAGATGAAAGAATACAAGATCCCCGAGATCGACCTGGTGATCGTTGACCTGTACCCCTTTGAAGAGACCCTGCGCACCACCAGCGAAGAAAAACTGATCATTGAGAAGATCGATATCGGCGGACCATCCATGATCCGCGCCGCCGCCAAAAACTTCCGCGACCTGGTGGTGATCGCCGCCAAGGACGACTACGCTTCTTTCGAAAAATTACTGACCGAACAAAAAGGAGAGACCACTCTTGAACAGCGCAAAGCCTATGCGGCCAAGGCTTTTGAAGTGGTGATGCATTACGATATCGCCATCAGCAACTATTTTAACCCCGGCATGCAGCAGGTATTGCGTTATGGCGAGAACCCGCACCAGTCGGCCACTTTCCATGGCAACCTCTCAGAATTATTTACACAATTGAACGGCAAGGAGCTTTCCTATAACAACCTGGTCGATGTGGATGCTGCTGTTCAGCTGATACAGGAATTCACCGGATCCAAACAATCCGTTTTCGGCATCATCAAACACACCAATGTTTGCGGAATCGCTGAAAGAGCCACCGTAAAACAAAGCTGGGATGCGGCCCTAGCCGGCGACCCCGAAAGTGCTTTCGGCGGTGTACTGGTTTGCAACAATAGCATCGACAAAGCCACTGCAGATGCCATCAACGAGATCTTCTTCGAAGTGCTGATCGCCCCTGCATTCGATGCAGATGCACTGGAAGTACTGAAAAGCAAGAAGAACCGCATACTACTGCAACTGAAAACACTGGATGCCCAACTGAAAGCACCTTCCAAGTCGCTGCTGAATGGTGTGCTGGAACAGGGTGCCGACGTGGGCAACTACAGCAAATGGGAAGAAGTAGGCGGACGCCCTTCGACCGACGCAGAAAAAGAGGACCTCATCTTCGGCAACCTGGTCTGCAAACACCTGAAAAGTAATGCCATCGCACTGATCAAGAACAAACAGCTGGTGGGCAAGGGTTGTGGACAGACCAGCCGTATCGATTCACTGCGCCAGGCCATCGATAAATCCAGGCAGTTCAATTTTGACCTGAAAGGGGCCGTACTGGCTTCCGACGCATTTTTCCCATTCAATGACTGTGTACAGATTGCTCACGCTGCAGGCATCGAAGCCTTTATTCAGCCCGGTGGATCGGTAAGAGATAAGGACAGCGTTGACTATTGCGTTACCAATGGTTTGGCCATGGTTATGACAGGAATGCGCCACTTCAAACACTAATCCAAGCATACCGCCATCTACCTACGGGAAGATGGCGGTAGCCTATATATGACCACCAAGCAGAAAGCTTATATCGGTTTAACACTTACCAGCATCGTCTGGGGAACCAGCTGGATCGCCAGTAAGATCGGCGTGCAGAAAGTTCCCGGACTGGAAGTGGCTTCCATCAGGCAGTTCATTGCAGGCATCATACTGGTCGCATTTTTCCTGGCAAAGGGTGAGAAGATGCCCACCTGGAAAGAGTTTCGGTGGCTGACCATGATGGCCGTGCTGCTCTTCCTTTCGGCCAATGGCATTGCCACGGTTGCGCTGAAATATGTACCCAGTGGTATGGGTGCCCTGATCTCAGCATTATACCCGCTTTCGGTGGTCATCATCGAAAGGATCTTCTTCAGGAACACTAAGATCACAACAGGCACTTTCATCGGACTGTTCCTTGGTATTGGTGGTATTGCGGTCGTATTCTACGATAATGCCTTTCACAACCATACAGAAGGGTATGTATGGGGTATCATCCTCTCTGCACTGGCCATGTTGAGCTGGAGTGTGGGAACCATTGTACTCTCGCGTACCAAGATGAAGATGAACGCCTACAACGCCACCGGTTGGCAGATGCTGATCAGTGCTGTTATCCTGTACCTCATGTTACTGATCTCGGGTGACCATATCCCCGTAGCAGATATCCCTGCCGAAACCTGGGGGGCAATCGCTTACCTGGTCATCGCCAGCAATCTCATCACTTTTGCTGCATTCATTTACACGATGAAACACCTGGAGCCGGCAGTGGCGGCGCTATATGCCTACATCAACCCCATCGTGGCCATTTTTGTAGGATCGCTGGTGATGAATGAAAAGATCACGGTCAGTATCATCGTCGGTTCACTGATCACGCTGCTGGGTGTATACCTGGTGAACCAGAGCCTGCGGAAACAGAAAGAGATCCTGACACAAACAACGGACGCTGACGCGATGTAACCATTGCTCCTGAACAGCAACTGTTTACCCGAAATTCTTTTCCAGGAAATCCCGATACATCTCCCGCCACGGTATCCATTGCGGTTGTTCCGTCAGGAAATGGTTGTGAAAGACCGTGATGAACTCGCCTCCCAGTCCTTTTACCATATCGTGATAGTATTGCAGTTCTTCCGCCGCTTCTGCAGCACCATATCCCTGGCCGAAAAAAGATGTGGCATCCATAAAACAAAAGGGATGTACCTGAAGGTCGGTCGCGGTTTCTTTTTCCAGATCGTACCAGTAAAAAGGTTGACAGTAGGAGGCTCTGAAACCGTTTGCGCTTCCATATGCCATAGAATATTCTTCAGAAATGCCAGCCGCAAGCAGTCGCCGGTAGGTATCGGGTAAACGGAAGCGCAGATAATGATTGCGAGAAACGGATACCCGTTTCTGAATGATCTTTTGTAAAACCTGCAGTTCTTTCTCCAACAATCCCTCTTCTGTACCACTCTGCCAGGAAGGATGTAACCCCGCTTGATGTTTCGCCGACAGTTGTCTGTACAGACCTTGCAAGTGCCCGGAAGTAGCCGGTAAATTTTTATCGTACCTACCTCTCTCCAGGATCGTCAGAAAGAAATAGATCGGTGCTATACTCAGGCGTCTGTGTTGTGCTTCTATCCAGTCAAATGTGTCATAGGGGTCCTTTTTCCTTCCGCTGTATACGTTCCCTCTTTCCATCACCTGCTCAAACCTGCCCTGCAGCAGATCTCGATAAAAACCCAATACATTTTTCCAGATGGGTTTGTGGAGGTAACTGAATGCCTCATCAACATCGTAGGTAGGGATAAAACGGAATGCGGATGGGCACAACCTGAGTGCCGGCCAATGCATGCGTGTACACAATACCTGTTGCAGTTTGTGCAGCCACTGGTTGACCAATGGTTGTTTCAGGAAACCTCCTTTGTATGCGATACTGCTTGTATACGGATACCGGCCATACTGGTCCGGCTCATAAGGCAGGTATTCCTCGTACCTGGACAGCAGATAGAAAGAAGCAGAGAAAATATCGAAGGGCAGATCGCCCGGCGTCTGAAAAAATATGGGAAGACCTTCCCAGTAGGCAGCATCAATGGACTGCTCACAAATACCTTCTTCTGTTAACAGGCCAGCAGGCACAATTGAGAAATAACCCTCTACAGGTTTATCTGAATAATTGATATATACCGCAGACCTATCTGGAAAGACCTCGATCGAATCTGTCAGCAGTACATCGGAAAACAGGGTCTGCAAAACATATCTCAACCGCGCTGTCATACGCGTTGTGTACACCACTACCGTATCAACGCTACTGCTTTGCAATGGATGATGATTGTATGATGGTTATCGGTATTTCTCCCTCCACATCTCATTGAAGGTCTTCGCACTGAAATCCAAGTCGCTCCTGTGGGTCGTCCAGCCTTTGAACACTTTATTCACTACCCAGTTCTTCATCTTGCCCGTACCCATATTCATCATACCTCGATTCATGCTGGCTGTTTTCCACATTTTCCAGGCCAGACGCTCAGCCAAAGAGCTGGATCCGCTCATCACAGCTTCGTGTCGGTTATCCAGCAGCAATTCGTGCAGGTTGATACGCACCGGGCAGACCTCCGTACAGTTGCCGCACAATGAAGATGCATAACTCAGGTGTTTGTACTCATCCATCCCACTCAGGTGAGGCGTGATCACTTTACCGATCGGACCGCTATACGTGGTCTCGTAGGAGTGTCCTCCGATATTCTTATATACCGGGCAGGCATTCAAACATGCGCCGCAGCGGATGCAGTACAATGCCTCTCGCGACACAGGACTTTTCAGCAGGTTGGTCCTGCCATTATCCAGCAGTATCACGTACATCTCTTCCGGTCCGTCGGTTTCGCCTTCCTGGCGGGGACCAGAAACCAGCGTATTGTAGGATGTGACCCGCTGTCCGGTACCATAAGTGGCCAGCAGGGGCCAGAATAATGCGAGGTCATTGATGGAGGGTATCACTTTTTCAATACCTACCACCACTATATGTGTTTTGGGCATACCACAGCTTAAACGCGCGTTGCCCTCATTTTCAGTTACGGCAATACCGCCCACATCGGCCACAATAAAATTGGCGCCGGTAACACCCACTTCTGCTTCTACATATTTTTCGCGAAGTATCCTGCGGGCAACAAGCGTAAGTTCTTCGGGTGAGAGTCCTGCAGGCACACCGAGTTTATCGGCAAACAACCGGGCCACATCTTCCTTGCTTTTGTGCATGGCCGGAGTTACAATGTGATAAGGAGGTTCCCCGTCCAGTTGCTGGATGTATTCACCGAGATCCGTTTCCACACTTTCAATACCCATCGATTCCAGATAATGGTTCAGGTGTATCTCTTCGGTGACCATACTCTTGCTCTTGACAAGGGTCTTACACTGTTTCTCCTGACAGATCCTGCCGATGGCATCTGTGGCCTCTGCGGCATTCTCGGCCCAGATCACTTTGGCACCTCGGGCGGTGATCTTTATCTCAAATTCCAGAAGGTACTGGTCAAGATGTTCAATAGCATCCCACTTACGGTTCTTCGCAAGTTCACGCGCATCCATCACATGGCCGCCAAATTGCTGTTTGCCCTGCGGTACCACCGCATTGTATTTACTGATATTGAAATTGATCTTCCGCCTGTGTTCCAGGTCGGCCGCTTTGATCGTGCTCTTGGCAATGAAGGATGCTGCAGTATCTTTCATGTGAGATGGTATTGGGTTATCAGCCAGGTTCTTAGGGTTACTTGTTTTTATTCAGGTGTGCGGCAGTGGCTTCCAATGTTGCATAGAACTCCTCGCCGTATTTCCTGATCAGTGAATCTTTCAGGAAGACATACACGGGCACTTTCAGTTTCTTACCCAGCGCACAGGCTGCGGCACAGAGATCCTCCCTAGGTTCATAATTCACATATTCCATATCCGGGTCCCGTTTGCTTTTCTGGATCTTAATTGGGAACAGGTGACAGCTGATCGGTTTCTTCCAATCCAGTTTACCCTCATTATAGGCCTGCTCTATCCCGCACTTGATCACACCCTGCTGGTCGCGGTAGCCGTACACGCAGATCGCGCCATTGATGGTGGGGGTTACCCAGCCGAATTCTTTATCATAGATATACTTACCCTGCCTTTCCACTTCACGGATCCCTTCTTCGGTCATGTAGGGTTTGATCACTTCATAATATTCCTTGAGTTTCTCCAGTTCCCATTTTTCCATGGGCGCACCGGCATCACCATCCTCACAACAGCCACCCTTGCATTTGGTGAGGTCACAAACGAACTGCTCTTCCAGCACTTCATCGCTGATGAGTTTATTGTCAATCGCTATCATCTATCTGTCAGGTATTATTCGCTTTCAAAGATAACCCCATTCAGGCAGCATTCGCGGTCCGGGACCCTGAAAGAATTAACATTTCGAACGTAACCCTGTCGGCCATCATGCGTTACATGGGAAACAGGTCACCAGCAGGGTGTGCCGTTTGCCTTACGGCCGCCTTTTCCAGGGCGGCTTTTGCCGTTACGGAATGTTCAGGGTACCCGGAAGTCATTTCTTCCAGCGGAACGTATTGATCAGGTGTTTCATATCATCCAGCAGAAAACGGTTCACGATACCCAGCGAATCGGCATTGGGTGTGGCATCGAAATAAAGTGCCCCACGCAAAAAATGGCGGGTGGAATCGGTCACAAAGAACTGGTTGGCCGTTGCCACATCTCCCCCCACTGTAAAAAAGACCCCATGGACCCCATTCGGAGTGGCGATCAGTGTATCATCTATCGAATAGGCTTTGGCCGTATGTTTACCCGTCAAGGCGAACGAATGTTTCACGAGCGTGTCAAAATTGTTCTTGCCGATCTCTTTATAGCTTATATAGATGCGACCATTGAATTGCGGGAAATCAACATTGATCCACCAGGGGTTCTCTGTAGCCCCTCCAAAAAATGTGCTGTCTTTTACCACCCGTCCGTATACCGGATATTCGAAAGAATAGGGATAACCGGGTGCGTTGAACAGCCGGTATCTCTTTTCCGGAAAATCGATCCTGTAATAACCCGTAGGCTTCGGCGTGAAGGTACTGTTGCACGAAGAAAGGATAGCAGACAAGAGAAAGAGACAACCAACGGTACTCATAACTGCACGTAACTTTGGGGACACAATATGGCAGTTCTGCCATACACGATTCACTGATTTCATCATAATGGTAACTGTGGCTTGATCGATACTTTCACTTTCTGTATGCGGTTCTTCTCCACTTCCAGTACGGTGAATTCAAAGTCACCCGATTGCAGCACTTTTGCGGGTTGCGGAATTTCTCCCGCCAGCTCCAGCACCAGTCCGGCCAGCGAATCACTTTCTCCTTTGATCACATCAAAAGTATCGGTAGGTATATCCATGATCTTACATACGTCATTGATCATGGTCCTTCCTTCAAAGATATAATTGTACTCATCCAGTTTTCTGTAACCTGTTTCCTCCTCGTCGAACTCATCCTTGATCTCACCGATCACTTCCTCCAGGATATCTTCCAGCGTAACGATACCACTGGTTCCGCCAAATTCGTCTACTACCACTGCAAAATGGATCCTTTTAGACTGGAACTCTTTCAGCAGGTCCTCAATAAATTTCTGTTCGTGTACAAAATAGGGCTGGCGCATCAATGGGTGCCAGTTATAATCGTCCGGCTCATTCAGGTAGGCGATCAGGTCCTTGGTATGGATCATACCCACAACATTATCCAGGTCTTCCTTGTATACCGGCAAACGGCTGTAATTGAGTTCTCTGGCCGTGGCTATCAGTTCCCCGAAACGGATACTGTGGTCCACCCCATGAACATCCACCCTTGTTTTCATGATCTGTTTCACGGTGATGTTCCCGAACTTGACAATTCCTTTCAGGATATTCTTTTCATTTTCCGATGCGGTATTCTGTGTGGTCAGATCAATGGCATGATCCAGTTCTTCCAGACTGTACGAACCACCCGGACGGTTGGCCAGCTTTCTTTCAATGATATCCGAATATTTCACCAGTTTTTTACTCAATCCGGCACAGGTATAAGAAATGGCCTGCACGATACCTCCAAAATCTTTGGCGAACCGGACATTGTTCTGCGTGGCCAGTACTTTCGGCATCACTTCCCCGAACAGGACCAGCAGGAACGATACTACGATCACTTTGATCAGGAACTCGACCCAGACTGCATCGAACTGTTCAAAATTGAACATGTTATCGATCAGCAGGTTGGATATGATGATGATGGAAATATTGATGAAACTGTTGGCGATTAGCAGGGATGCCAATAAAACCTTGGGCTCTTCCAGCAGGTCAACGATCCTTTTGTAAGCAGGTTGTTGCTTCGATTTCAGGTTATTGATGTCTTTATAGGTAAGCGAGAAGAAAGCGACTTCCGAACCAGACAATACGAATGACAGGAACAGTAACAGGAATAGGATCATTACCAGAACAGTGGTACCCTGTGCCTGTATGGCTGCCAGTAAAGTAGGATGTGAGAATATCTGAAGAACCGGGTGATGATCCAAAGCCAGCATTTTTAATGAACGATCAGCATATCAGGAGCATCGCAACCTGATTCTGTTTACCAAAAGTATAGTTTTTAGAGGTTTGATCAGAAAGGCAGGCTTTCCCCCGGGTCGGTGATGGGCGGTATCTCATCTCCCGGATATCCCTCCAGCGGATCATGTGCCCCATGGGCGCCATGGCCTTCTCCTCTTTTATCCAGCATGATCAGGTTATCGCCTACCACTTCTGTTGCAAATTTCTTGTTGCCCTCCTTGTCTTCCCAACTGCGGGTACGCAACCTTCCTTCCACATAGATCAGGCTTCCCTTGTGCAGATACTTCTGCGCCAGTTCCGCCAAGCCCCGCCACAATACCACCGTGTGCCACTCTGTTTGAGATACCAGTTTGCCCGACCTGTCTTTGTAGGTTTCTGTGGTCGCCAGCGGGAATTTGGCCACCGCGATATTTCCTTCCAGGTGCTGCACATCCGGGTCTTTCCCAAGGTTACCGATCAACATTACTCTGTTAACGCCTCTCATACGATAGGTTTTAAGTTCGTCGAAGGTTGAATCTCTCTTAAAAATAACTTTTTTTAAGAAAGAAAAGAAGCGGGTCAGAAAATTTCACGAACGTTAAACAAAGCTGTTATGGCAGTCGGGAATACTTTTTATACACTCTCTTGTTCCAGATAAGCGGTGATGAATTTCGGGAATGCCAGTTTTTGCAGGCTTTTTGGTGTTTCCCAACGGTAATTCGCCAGGAAACGGGGAAGAGTTTCCAGTTCCACACGGATGAACTGCCCCCTGATCTGCTGGTGTGTCAGTTGTTGCTTGTGCACAGGAGATATCCTACTTACCCTCGCTTTACTAACGCCTACCTGCTCCTGTAACCATTGCATCACTCTTGTTTCATCCCAACTCACCTGCTCTTCCGTTTCCAACAGGTAAAACTCGAACAGGTTCTCCCAGATATCATTGGCCCTGCGCTGGTTCAACAAATATTTGCCTTTATGACTGAAGAGAAAATAATAAAACCAGCGGTTCTTCCGTAACAGTGTCTTTTCTTTAACGGGTAACCGGTTAACCCTGGCTTCTGCAAAAGCCTTGCAATGCCTGTTCAGCGGGCAATGGATGCAGGCGGGAGCAAAAGGTTTACAGACGGTGGCACCAAAATCCATGATAGCCTGGTTATACAGCCCAGCTTCTTTTGTGGCAAGCACCCGGGTGGCCAGTTCCGTAAACAGCTGTTTGCCTTTGGTGGAGTCTATCGCTTCTTCTATTCCGAAAAAACGTGACAATACCCTGAATACATTCCCGTCGACCACAGCATAGGGAAGGTTATACGCAAAAGATGCAATGGCGGCAGCTGTATAAGGTCCAACCCCCTTCAAGGCAAGAATATCTTCGTATCGATCCGGGAAAACACCTTTTCGCTCCTTCACGATCTGTCGGGCGGTAAAAAGCAGGTTTTTGCATCGATTGTAATAACCCAATCCCTCCCATAATTTAAAAACTTCCTGATCAGGCGCTTTGGCCAGGTTTTGGATAGTAGGATATTTACGGATGAAGTTATTGTAGTATTGCCATCCCTGGGCCACACGGGTCTGTTGCAAAATGACCTCGCTGAGCCATATTTTATAGGGGTCCTTCTCCCCTTTCCAGGGCATTTCGCGGACATTATGCTGTTTATGCCAGCGCAATAATGTATTTGTAAACGTTTTTTCCATAGCCAGAAGCACAAATATGGCTCAAAACAACAGCTCAGAACTTGAATGGTTAAAAATTAAAATACATGATAATATTATTAAATATCAAACGAGCCCCTGGGCACGATTATTGAACCTTTTATCTATCAATTAGTAACGTCTATAATATTTACGCCATCTTTCTTGCATTATTCGATATTTTTATCTTATTTTAAGGTCTGTACCTACTTAAAAACCATTTACAATGCGAAAATCAGATCTCATCAACCAGATCTCAGACAAAACCGGTATACCGAAAGTGGATGTATTGGTGACGCTGGAAACCATGTTCAAAGAAGTGAAAGAAAGCCTGTCGAACGGCCAAAACATCTATATACGTGGGTTTGGCAGCTTTATTACCAAAAAGCGTGCTGCCAAGATCGGGCGTAATATCAAAAAGAATGTGGCTGTTGAAATACCTGAACACTACATACCTGCTTTTAAACCGGCGAAAGAATTTGTTAGCGAAGTAAAAAGCAAACGAAAGCCTGACTAACTTTGCGCAAAGCAACCTGGCGTGAAAAAAAAGCAATATTTATTGGTCGGAGCCGGCCTCCTTTTATTTGTCCTTCTGTATTCTTTTGGAAAAACCATCCCCCCAAAACAACCTGCTACAGAAGCAAAACAAGAGCAACACACTGAGCATCAATCAATTAAATTTGAAGAGATCCTGGCAAAAGCCAAGGAAAAGATCAGTCCTGCCCAGAACCAACGCCTCCTGAAACTGGAGAATTCCGTCATCCGGGGCGATGTAAAAGAGCAACAATTACATGTTTACCACCAGTTGGCCCGCTTCTGGAAAGATTCTGCCCGTATGTTCGAACCCTATGCTTATTATACGGCTGAGGCTGCTAAGTTGGAAAATTCTGAAAAAAGCCTCACCTTTGCCGCCCATCTGTTTTTAGATAACCTGATGACAGAAGGGCAACCGGCCATGCAAAACTGGCTGGCCAGCAATGCCAAAGTTCTTTTAGAAAAAGCACTGGTTCTGAACCCCGCCAATGATTCCAGCCGAATCGGCATCGGGGCCTGTTACCTGTTCGGCAATATTTCCGACAATCCAATGGAAGGCATCCTGGCTGTCCGGGAGATCGCGCAGAAAGATCCGGGCAATATATATGCCCAGATGGTATTAGGCATGGGAGGAAAAAGAAGCGGACAGTTCGACAAAGCCATTGAACGGTTCTCCATCGTTGTTCAGAAACAACCTGATAACCTGGAAGCCATTTTCAACCTTGCCGAATGTTACGAAGCAAAAGGAGATAAGGCCAATGCTGTGAAATGGTACGAAACAGTGAAGACATTGGTGAAGATACCGGAAGCACAGAAAGAGCTTGACAAAAGGATTACCGAATTGAAAAAATAAATCTATTCATTAACAAACAAAATTACTAAGAGTATGCCTTGTGGTAAGAAGAGAAAGCGTCATAAAATTGCGACCCACAAACGTAAAAAACGTTTAAGGAAGAATCGTCATAAGAAGAAGAACAAGTAATCCTGTTCTTTCATCTGACCTTTATAAAAAGCAGTCACGCCACGGTGTGACTGCTTTTGACACTTTCCAGGATATCGTCACTACCTTTCTACGCTGCAACTTTTCCTTTTCCTTCCTGATCTGGTGACGAGTGATACGGATATAAGTGTGTGTTCGTCTGCCGCATACCCGGCTGTTATTTTGTATGTAAAAGTTGCCATTTTGTGAACAAAGAACTAATCATTAATGCCAGTCCAACAGGTGTGGAGATCGCATTCCTGGAGGATAAAAAACTGGTTGAGCTGCATAACGAGAAAACGGATGCCAGTTTCGCCGTTGGCGACCTCTATCTCGGGAAGGTTAAAAAACTGATCCCGGGACTGAATGCTGCGTTCGTGGATGTGGGGTTTGAAAAAGATGCCTTTCTTCACTATACCGACCTCAGCCCTTATGTACGCTCCATCCTGAAATTCACCCAACTGGCCATGAACGACAAAGAGCCGAACGGGTTCGATTTTGCCAAATTCCATTCAGAACCGGAGATCGTTAAAACCGGTAAGATCAACGAGGTACTGAACGGGAAACCGCATGTACTGGTACAGATCCTGAAAGAGCCGATCGCTGCCAAAGGTCCCCGCCTGAGTTGCGAATTATCACTTCCCGGCAGGTTTGTGGTACTGACCCCTTTCAATGAGATCGTTGCCGTTTCCAAAAAGATCCATTCTTCAGAAGAACGGAAACGTTTACATAAGATCGTGGAAGCCATACGCCCGAAGAACTTTGGCGTGATCGTAAGGACCGCAGCCGAGGGTAAAAGCACCGCCGAACTGCACCAGGACCTGCTGGCACTGCAGGAGACCTGGAAAACCATCAAGACCAACCTGAAAGGCGCCGTGGCCCCCGTAAGGATACTGAGTGAGGAGAACAAGACCACCAGCATACTGCGCGATCTACTCAGCGCCGATTTCAACAAAGTGGTGGTGAACGATAAAAGCCTGTTCACGGTAACACAGAGTTATATTCAGCGAATAGCGCCGGATAAAACGGATATCGTAAGCCTGTACCAGAACAACGGCCTGCCCATCTTCGACCAGTTTGGTGTTACCAAACAGGTGAAATCATCTTTTGGCAAAACGGTAAATCTTCCCAGCGGCGCTTACCTGATCATCGAACATACAGAGGCCCTGCATGTGATCGATGTGAACAGCGGTTACAAAAGCGTGAGCAATAACCAGGAAGACAATGCCCTTGAAACCAATCTGGAAGCAGCCGAGGAAATTGCACGCCAGCTTCGTTTAAGAGATATAGGCGGCATCATTGTGGTGGATTTTATCGATATGAAGCTGCCCGACAACAAAAGAAAGGTGCAGGAAGCCATGGAAGGTTATATGAAAACCGACCGCGCCAAACATTCCGTACTGCCTATCTCCAAATTCGGTCTACTGCAGATCACCCGCCAGCGTATGCGTCCGGAAGTGAATATCAACACTTCTGAGAACTGCCCGGCCTGTAACGGTACCGGCAAGATCACATCAACGCTGTTACTGGAAGATGAGATCGAAAAACGCCTGCATTACCTGATCACCCACGCACATAAGAACCTGACATTGGTGGTGCATCCGATCGTATACTCTTACCTAACCAAAGGATTCTTCACTTCCATCATCAAAAAATGGAAGCGTAAATACAAGACCAATCTGAAGGCACAGGCCAATACCAATTATCACCTGATCGAGTTCAAATTCTTTAACGAACACGAAGAGGAGATCAAATTCTGATAGCCACATCGGGCATAAAAAAACTCAGGTAGTTGAACCTGAGTTTTTTTATGTCAGTAATAGATCATAGCGAATTATAGTAATTCAATAAAAGCACCACCTGTTCCAGATTTTTGAAATTAGTTTTGTGTTCAGATACATACTGGTTCAGCTCGGCCTGTTTATCCGAAAGTATCGACAGAACAGCCTCCTTATCCTTTTTGAACCGTTTCATCTCCCCGTTTATATACAGGTAAACATTTTCGGTTGATTCAAATTCCTTGGCCACTTCGCCTGATAACTCATTACGTCGTTCGATCACTTTTTTTACGATCGACCTGAGGAAACTGCAGCGTCCCTCTGCCAATACCTGGTAAAAATGCTTATCATTCTGCCTGTCTACCGCCGGAAAACCAGTTTGAAACTTGTACAGCAGTACACCACCAGCAGTAGTATCCGCATAACTGATTTCTTTCACCATACCAGCCTCCATATAACCTTCAATACCGTTCGCCGATACAAAAACGGTTTCCTGCGTGACCAGGTTAATCTTCATTTTGACCTGGGTGAATTTCCTGCCCTGTTTCAGAGTGATATCTCCATATTTATATGACGCATTGAAATAAGGGGTGCCACTTACATCGTCAAAGCGGCTTTCAAAAGGGCGCCCGTTAACATCGCTGATAAAAACCTGGCTGGGCCACTTACCTTTTACCACCAGGCCATTACTCTGGGCCGCAATACTGTTGCTGATGAAAAGCAGGAGAAAACTCTGGACTAAACAGGTGCGCATAGATCGGATTTATACGGGTAAGTTACAACCTTCCCTAAAACAATCAAGGCCCAATTAAGGGCCTTGATGCATCCTGTTTCCAGGAAATTATGTTCAACAGATTACTGCTTAGGATTCTTGACCGCTGCAGAACCGGCTGCTGGCGGATTGTAAGCCAGCTCATTATCCGGAACATCCCAGTAATCCAGGAATCCGTATACGATGGTAGCATTGGTGTTCAGTACACCAGCAGCAGAGATCACATTACATCCGGTACGTGACTTGTCCGGGGCAATGATCTCCCAGCGACGTGCATCGTAGAAAGACAGTCCTTTGAAAGCCAGGGCGATCCTTCTTTCACTGCGCAGTTCCTCGTAAGCGGCAGCCTGTGTCATACCAGCAGGCAGAGCGGCAAGGCCGGCACCCTGGTAAGCCCTTACATTATCAATGGATTTCACACCCAGGTCGATCTGGTTGGTCTGTATCAGTGCTTCTGCTTTCATCAGTTCATTCTCTTCATAGGTACCGCAAAGGCTGATCTCATTGGCACCTGCCACCAGGTTAGCATACACGATCACACCCGGAAGGCCAGAACCGCCATTGGTCAGACTGAAGCGGGTATTGAAAGCGTTACCACGGTCTGTATTGAAGATACCTACGTTTGGCAGTGTACGAACGTTATTGTCTTTACGCTTGTCACCAGCCCTGAACTCCTGAACCCAACGCTCACTGAGTTTGTAAGTATTGGTAGCATTACCTTGGGACTGAATCTTGTCGGCGATGGTGGTTCCCAGGAAATCTCCATTAGGATCGGTACGACCGGTGAAGATGTAGTCGGTAGCTGTGATACCGTTGTTCACCAAGGTCAGTATAGACTGCCACTGGGTAGCGGTCATCGCTGATTTGGGCGTATTCACCAGGATGTTGCGGGCCTTCATGGTATTGATGTTACGCTGCCACATAGCAGTGGTCAGTACACCACCCTTTCCTTTCTGTACGAATGAGGGCAGCAATTGCGCCAGCACAGCAGAATAGTCAGTAGCGGAAGTGGCAGCAGCCAGTGCAGCCGCACACTTGTCGAAATTCGCATTCGACTCAGTGATGATGGCCTCTTTGGTCACATAGTTACCATTGGTGCTTGCATCGGTGGTACCTGCATTCTGTATGAGACCGGCATAATAGATGGAACCGATCCTTGCATACGCATATCCTTTCCACCAGTAAGCCCAGGCCTGAACCGTTGCTTTTTTGGTAGCGGCACCTGCACCGGTGAATGTGGTACTCTCAGCGATCTTCAGGATCGAGTTGGCGGCAGTGATCATGTTGTACATGTAAGCCCACTCATAATAAGTGGCATTACTACCCTGCTGCTGGTTGTTATTGATGTTGCGCAGCAACGCATACTGCGTATTGATGGCGCTTGGGTTCAGTACAACGGTACCGTTATCGAGGGTCACTTTGTTCGGACATCCGATCTGGTTCATAAAGGCATTCGCAGCCTCCGCACCGATGATATCACCCATCATTTCCTGGAATCCGGTAGCACCGGCCCAGAAACGTCCGTAAACACCATCGGAATATTTGAGGTCATAAAAACCGTTTCTGTAGATAGAACCCTGAGCCAGCGATATCACACCGGCTTCGTTCTGTGCGCTCTCTGGCGTAGGTTGATTGGTATTGGAGATATCCAGGTCCTTCTTACAAGCAGTCATGCTCAAAGCAACACCCAGTATCCCAACCAGAATTTTATTATTCTTCATGTCTTCTAAATTTTATGATTAAGATTAAAATCCAACATTCAAACCAATGGTATAGGCTTTGGTGTTAGGAAGCGTGTTATGGTCAACTCCACGGTCAAATGAAGAGTTGGATGCACCTGAACTTACTTCCGGATCCATACCTGTGTACTTGGTGAAGGTTACCAGGTTACGTCCTGACAGCACCAGTTGTAAACGCTGGAATGTTTTGATCTTAAGCAATTTCGAGAAATCGATACCTACAGACAGGTTCCTCAAACGGGCAAAAGAAGCATCTTCATAGAAGTAGTCCTTAGTACCGTTGTTCTGTCCAACCTGATAAATACCACGATAGAAAGCGGTATAGGCCTGGCTCACACCATCAATGGTCAATGGCACTGAATAGTCAGAGTGAATACCATCGCGGTACATCCATTCTTTGGTCTGGTTGTACAGGTGGCTTCCGTTTACCCAATCCCACTGCATGCTCAGTGACAGGAATCCTTTGTAGTTGAAATTATTGATGAAGCTCATATTGAACTTAGGGTTAGGATCACCAAAGCTGTACTGACCAGGAGAACTGATCGGCTGTTTGGTGGTCTTGTTCACTACCCAGCCATTGCTGGCCACTTCGTAGTTACCCTGGTTGGCTTTTGCGATGAAAGGCTGACCGGTATTAGGATCTACCTGATCAACTGACCTCAGCACCAGGAAGCCGAAGATCTGACCGATCTTCAAACCTGGCTTCAGGGTCAAACCGGTACTTCCTGCAGCAGAAAGAACCACCACATCGGCACCTGTTACACTGGTGATCTCTGAAGTCTGTTTAGAGAAGTTAGTGGTGAAATCCCAGCTAAAGTCTTTCTTGGACAATACATTCAGGTTCAAGGAAGCCTGGATACCATTTGATCCCAGACCGAATGCATTGTTCAGGATGCTACCTACACCGGTAGAAGGAGCGGCATCCACACGATAGATCGCGTTATCCGTATTTCTTTTCCAGTATGTGAAAGAGAAGTTGGCATTTTTCAGCCAGTCGCCCTTCAGCAGGTTGAAACCGAGGTCGAAACCGAATTCAGTTTCTTTAGACAGTTCCACCGCCAGGTTTGGATTGGGACTGGTGGTTGGGAACCTGAACACGCTGTTGGAGCCCAGGTTAGAAGCACCCAGTACAGGGAAACGCTGGAAAGCGCCTGGCTGGATACCCGCTTCACCATAAGCGGCCCTGATCTTGAAGTCAGAGATCACATTGGAGATCTTTGAATTCTCCCAGAACTTAAAGCGTGAAATGTTCAGGAACGCATCTCCTCTTGGGAAGGTCTGTGCGGTAGCACCGCTTCCGAAAGCAGAAGAATAGTCACTTCTCACACCTACTGCCACACCGGCCAGGTCGCTCCATTCAAAGCGCTGGTTGGCCAGGAAACCATAAGTGATGAAAGGTTCTACATAATCAGAGATCACTTTATATACAGCTGCCTGCGAAGCATTCCATGGGTTTTAACCAGGCGCATCGTATCCATAAGCAGCAAACTGCCTGTAGTTGTTCTTACGATAATCAAAGGCAACAGTGGTAACTGTTTTCACAGGAACCTTCAGTCCAAAATCCTTATCAAAGTCAGTACGCACGGTAGCAGTACCTACAAAGTTCTGGAAAGTGGTACGGTCCACATAGTTGTCGATCTCACCAGTGCTGGTTGGAGAAGAGTTGGGGTTATAGTTACTGTAGAAGTAATCGTTATAGACCGCGTTCTTGTTCAGCGACTGATCTTCGTAACGGTAAGTGGTGTTGCTGTTCGATACGTTCAGGCTGTACTTGGCATCCAGTTCCAGGTAACGGGCAAAGCGGTAGTTCAGGTTGAAGTTCTGAACAATATCCACTTTGTTGATCAGTGTACTGGTATACTGGTTCACAAAGTTGGGGTTCGCACCGTTCACACCCACGGCATCACCAAAGTATACACCGTAGTTACCATCCGGATCCCTGTAGTCGTAGTTGGCAAAAGGACGTGAGTTGTTGATACTGTAGAAGATGCCACGACCGCTCTGGTCGTTCAGTGTGTTCTTGGTATACACCAACTGGGTCAAGCTGGTCAGTTTCAGGTTCTTGGCCAGTTCTACACTCAGTTTACTTGTTAAGTTGGAACGTGCATAGTCTCCGTTGTCCTTAAAGTTGGAGTTCTGCTTGTTGTAAGAAGCAGACAACAGGAAATCTACTTTCTCCCTGCTGCCAGAGATGGTAACAGAGTTGTTCAGCACATATCCTTTCTTCAGGAACATCTTGTAGTGATCGTAGTATTGCAGATTTTTATCGTAGGCTTTGTTGGCAAAGCTGGCTACGTTCAAAGCACTGTACTGAACGTTCGCATCATATACGCTCAAAGCAGGATCAAATACCAGAGGCTGACCATTTGCCTTGATGACATTATTGCTTGCGTCGGTGGCAAAAGCGTGGAATCTGGATTTAGACAGGCCACCTACGTTCAGCAGTTCGTTGGTAGTGGCGCTGCTGCTGACATCAATGTTCAGTCGGCCGGCTTTCGCTTTCTTAGTGAATAACTGGATTACACCGTTCGCACCCTGGGCACCATATAAAGATGCAGCAGCGGCACCCTGTACCACTTCCACTCTCTCGATGATGTTCACGTCGATAGAACCGAGGTCAGTGGCACGCACTTCCAGACCATCCACGAGGATCATCGGGAAAGTTCCCCCCTGGATGGTATTGATACCACGCAAGAGGATGTTCAGCGGCTGACCGGGGTTACCATTGGTAGAAGAGATCTGCGCTCCGGCAACCTGACCAACCAGCTGTTGGCCAACATCGCCAGAGGGAACTTTTACCTGGTTACCTACGTTAACTGCCTCAACAGCGATACCCAGTTTTTTCTTACTGGTGGCAGCGCCCACACCGGTTACCACCACCTCGCTCAGGGAGCGGATATCGGTTACCAGCTGAACCATCAGGTTGGAGGAATTGGCCGCAATGGTCCTGGTTTCAAAACCCAGTGCAGAAACCACCAGCGATGCGCCATTCTTTACTTTAATAGAAAAAGCCCCATCGTTACCGGCACTGACACCGTTCTTGGTACCTTTTTCTAACACAGTGGCTCCCGCTACAGGAGACCCTTTGTCATCCATAACCTTACCGGTTACAGTTGTCTGTGCAAAGCCGACCAGAATGGCCATGGCATATGCACAAACTGTCATTAGCAGTTTTTTTCTCATGTTGTGATTTTTTTGAAAGTGGCCGTTTATCAGCCTTTCTGACCACCTAAGTAAAAGAAAAGCTGCGCTTCGGCCTTTTTTATTAGCACATTTTAATCTATTTTTAATCTTAAATATGTGTTAAAATCACCCTTTATTTTGGGGTAAAATGGCTTTTTTTATCGGTGAAATCAAAGTTGCCACGCTGTAAGTATCCCTAACCTTTTAAAGGTCATATCGGGGATATCCTCCCCAGACCAGTATTTTACCTTGATCGGGAAAATCAGCTATCTCCATAAAAAAAATTTGATTTCGCATTTATCATCTAAAAAAAGGAGGGCAAAATCCATATTATATTTATATGTATACTTTATTTAATATATAAAAATCCAACCCACCAGAAAAGCATTGATAGTGGGTTCTGAAAGAGCGGCTGAATAGCTTATGATTCCATTAACATATTAATTATATTTTTATATAATTCTAGTCGATGTTTAAGCAATTCATAATCACTTTATTACTTGACAGCCAGGAGAAGAAAAAAGAGAGGTTCTGAAAAAATAGTATATAAAATATTAATAATCAATTAATTAAAAATTATATAATTAAGTAAATCAATCAGAGCGACAGATTTTCGGAGAAGGGAATTTTGTACTGTGTGGTAAAAAATAATTTTGGAATCTGCCCCATTATTGTAATTTAGTGGAAGAATTTAATGGGTTAGTAAGTAACGGGGTCAACAGCAATGTTGGCCCTTTTACATTTTGGAAATACGGCCTTGAAAATCCTGTTTTAACGGTTGTCAACGTTTGTTTTTCCGGTTTAGTATCCTGTACCGATTCCTTTCTTTCACCGTTTTGGTTTCCGCTTTGTCAACACATACGCAACTCAGTTTATCTTTATAGCATGAGTAAAATAAAAACAGCATTTTTCTGCAGCAACTGCGGATATGAAAGTGCGAAATGGATCGGTAAGTGCCCGGGCTGCTCACAATGGAACACGTTCACGGAAGAAATTCTTGATAAAGGAACCAACAAAGAAGAGAACTGGAACAATTACAACACTGAAAAGCGGAGCAGCAAAACGGTTGCTTTGCAGGATGTCATCAGCACCACGGAAAAAAGAATCGCCACAAAAGATACAGAACTGAACCGTGTACTGGGTGGAGGCATCGTTCCCGGAAGTATCATATTGGTGGCAGGCGAACCCGGTATCGGAAAAAGCACGCTGTTCCTGCAGAACGGTCTGCTGATCGATCAATTGCGCGTTCTGTATATCAGCGGGGAAGAGAGTGAACAACAGATCAAAATGCGTGCAGACCGTTTGAAGATCCACAATGATCATTTTTATTTACTCACGGAAACCAGCACCCAGACCATCTTTCAGGAGATCAGAAAACTGAAGCCCCAGCTGGTGATCGTAGATTCGATACAGACCTTACAATCCAACCTCATCGATTCATCGGCAGGCAGCGTGTCGCAGATCAGGGAATGCGCGGCGGAATTTCAACGCTTTGCCAAAGAGACCAATACACCTGTTTTTCTGATCGGTCATATCACCAAGGACGGGGCCATCGCAGGACCGAAAATACTGGAGCATATGGTAGATACCGTGCTTCAGTTTGAAGGTGACCGGCATTATGCGTATCGGATCCTTCGTACCCTGAAGAACCGGTTCGGAAGCACCGCGGAATTAGGCATCTATGAAATGACAGGGGACGGTATGCGCATCGTTGCCAACCCTTCCGAGATACTCATCGCCCAAAGAGAAGAGCAGTTGAGCGGCAGCGCCATTGCAGCTACACTGGAAGGTATGCGCCCATTGTTGATAGAGGTGCAGGCACTGGTAACACAAAGTGTGTATGGCACCCCGCAAAGAACCGTTAGCGGTTTTGACCTTCGCCGCTTACAATTATTACTGGCCGTGCTGGAGAAAAGAGGAGGGTTCCAGTTCGGCATGAAAGACGTTTTTGTGAACATAGCCGGCGGCATTAAGGTAGAGGACCCTTCCATCGACCTGGCAGTGATCTGCGCCCTGCTTTCCTCCTACGAAGACTCGCCCCTGCCCGCACATATCTGCTTTGCCGGAGAAGTGGGTCTGAATGGCGAGATCCGTGCCGTAAACCGTATTGAACAAAGGATCGCTGAAGCAGAAAAACTGGGTTTTGAAAAGATCATCGTATCCAAATACAACAAAAAGAGCTTCGATCCCAAAGCTTATAAGATACAGGTAGTGGCCCTGAGCAGGGTGGATGAGGTATACCAGCAACTGTTTTAAACAATGGTGAGTAGTGAGTAGTGAATGGTGAGTAGTGAGTCTGCTGTCCTCTACTGACTATTGACCATTCACCATTGACTATTGACCATTCACCATTGACTATTGACCATTCATCATTGACCATTGACCATTCACCATTGACACTCACCCACTACTTGCGGTAAATACCTGATTTCCGAATGCAAGGGCAAAGGACATTTGTATCATGACCAGCTCTGGTAACAAATGGCTCTCTTCCCTGTTGCATCTTTTTTACCCGCATAACTGTGAGGGTTGTGGCTCGGCCCTGGTATCGGATGCGCAGTTCCTCTGCACCCGATGTATACACCGTTTACCTACAACCGGATTCTTTGACAAACAGGGTAATCCGGTAGAAAAAACATTCTACGGTAGATTATCCTTGCATCATGCTGCAGCAGTTTACTATTTTACCAAAGCTTCCTTACTCCAGCACCTGCTGGTTCAGCTGAAATATAAGGGTAACCGGGAAGCAGGCTATTTTTTAGGCAGGATGCTGGGGCATGCTCTGTCAAAAGCCGAAAGGTTCAAGGAGGTAGAAGCACTGGTGCCACTGCCGCTGAATCCCAAAAAAGAATTCATCCGTGGTTATAACCAGTCATTCCTGTTATGCGAAGGCATCAGGGAGATATGGAAAAAACCGGTTCTTGCAAATGCCATGACCCGGGTGCGCTTTACGGAAACACAAACGCATCGTAACCGGTTGGATCGCTGGCAGAATATGGAAAACGTATTCGCAGTTACGCAGCCGGAATCGCTGACCAACAGACATATCCTTCTTGTGGATGACGTGATCACCACCGGGGCAACCCTCGAAGCCTGCGGATCGTCTATACTGCAGGTACCCGGAAGCAGATTGAGTGTGGCGGCGGTGGGGTATACGGGGAGTTAAGGGGGGGGTGAAGTTTGGGGTTTGGAGTTAGGTCAAACAGAATCAACCCCAAACTCCAACCCCCCAACCCCAAACAATAAATAATGCGTAACCTTTTTTATATTTATCTGTTATTTACAAAAACAACCAACCATGAAATACTATCTGACCATTGCCATTGCAGTGATGCTGAGTGCTTTTACCTTACCGGGCAACCCGTCCATACACAGTTTTAAAGTAAAATCCATTGAAGGCGGAACCATTGATTTCTCCAAGTTCAAGGGCAAGAAGATACTGGTGGTGAACACAGCTTCGAAATGTGGGTATACTCCCCAGTACGAGGCTTTGGAAAAAGTGTATGAACAATACAAGGACAAACTCGTGATCGTAGGTTTCCCGGCCAATAATTTTGGCGGACAGGAACCAGGTAGCGATGGGGAGATCCAGGAATTCTGCAAAGCCCGTTTTGGCGTTACCTTCCCGCTTGCCAGCAAAATAAGTGTGAAAGGAGATGACACCGCCCCCATCTACCAGTGGCTTACCCACAAAAACCAGAACGGTGTACTGGATGCAGAGATCAAATGGAACTTTAACAAATTCCTGCTGGATGAGAATGGAAAAATGATCGCTTATTTTGAAAGCAAAGTAAAACCCGACAGCGAAGAAATTCTGAAATACCTGAATTAATTAGCGGATTGGCGGATGACGAATTAGCGGATCTTATATTTAATAAGAGGCTGTCTCGGATTTTGAGACAGCCTCTTTTCTTTTCAGGAACCTTCACTTTTGACGCCCGAGAATCCGGCAATCCGCAAATCCGTAATCCGCAATGTTTGTTAACAAACATTCTCCTTTTTCTTTTCAGGAACCTTTACTTTTGACACCCGAGAATCCGGCAATCCGCAAATCCGTAATCCGCAATGTTATTCAAAGATGTGATAGGTCAGCAGGCGGTCAAACAACACCTGGCCGAAATGGTGGAACAGAACCGTTTGAGCCATGCTTTGCTGTTCCTGGGAAAGGAGGGAAGCGGTGCGCTGCCACTGGCATTGGCTTTTGCGCAATACATCGTTTCACTTCCGCAACCTGCGCCGGTAGTGGAAGACCTGTTCGGAGGCATGACGGCACTGGAACCTACCCCCACCTATATTCATCCGGATGCCATTGCCGACCAGCCGGCTTTTCAACGCGCGGAACAGCTGATCCATCCGGACCTTCATTTCACCTACCCCGTGATCCCCAAAAAATCGGGTGACAAACCCGTCAGTTCGGATTATATAGCCGAGTGGAGGGAGTTCCTGAAAAATTACCCTTACGGCAATGTGTACGACTGGCTGCAATTCATTGGCGCTGAGAACAAACAGGGCAATATCACCGCAGAAGAATGCAACGAGATCAACCGGCAACTGAGCCTGAAGAGTTTTGAAAGCGAATACAAAGTGCTGGTACTCTGGATGCCGGAATACCTCGGCAAGGAAGGCAATAAGTTGTTGAAACTAATAGAAGAGCCCCCACCCAATACCTTATTCATCCTGGTGGCCGAGAACGATGAACAGATCCTGCCAACCATATTGAGTCGCTGCCAGCTGGTGAAGATCCCCATGCCCGACAACAGCGAGATAGAGCAGGCGCTCATAGAAAGGGCTAAACTGACCCCGGATGCTGCCCGCCAAATAGCCGGGATCTGTGAGGGAAACTACCGGGAAGCCCTCCAACTGATACAACATGCCGACCAGGACTGGCAGAGTCTGCTGCGGGAATGGTTGAATGCCACTTTGAAAGGCGGCCCCATGGCGCAGGTAAAATTTACCGAAGAAGCCGCCAAATTAGGCCGGGAGAAACAAAAACAGTTCCTCCGCTATTTTAACCACCTGCTCGAACAGAGTATCCGGATCAAGATATTGGGGCCGGATGGCGTGTTTTTGGGTGATAATGAGAAGGATTTTGCCCAAAGACTGAACAAAATAGCTTCTGTAAGCCAGCAACAGGCCATTATTGAGGAACTTGACCGGGCCGCTTACTATATAGAGCGGAATGCCAATGCCAAAATGCTGTTCCAGGCGCTCAGCATTAAACTGTACCACATCATTCAGAACAAAACCCTAATTTTGATGAACTAGCCTTTGAAGGCCGGTATTGGAGGGCGTATGCCCGACCCTACCTGGCAGCCAGGCAGTGAGAAGGATTTTGTGTGGGTTTGTGTAAGGTTTGGGGGTGGCCTGAAACCGGTTCCCAGTCGTACACATTGCACTGTTTTACGCTTATCAATATATTTTGAAGGCAGATGCGAACATCACGTTTGTACCAGCCGTGGCCGATGAACGCCCCGGACCCTGACGTGAGTGACACAACCAGCGCATCATAGCAGTACCATCGCCCGCCCAAACAGTCCCTCTCTTTTATTAACTAACAACTTATCTGTTCAATATGGGCTGTGGATCATGTAGTTCCTCCAAAAACGGGGGAAAACCGGGGGGATGCAAAAGCAACGGAGGTTGCAGCACAGGTGGCTGTAACCGGATGAATGTGCATGACTGGTTGTTAAATCTTCCTTTCAGCGACCCCGAAAGCAATTGTAAGGTCATTGAAGTCACTTTTAAACAGGGAAGCCGCAAAGAATTCTACCGTAATACCACATTACAATATTTTGAAAAAGGCGATTACGTAACTGTAGAAGGGGTGAGCGGTTTTGACGTAGGTGAAGTAAGCCTGACCGGCGAACTGGTACGCCTGCAGATGAAGAAAAAAGGGGTTGATGAGTTCAGTCCCGAGATGAAAAAGATCCTGCGCCGGAGTTCAGAAAGGGATATTGAGACCTTCCATATCAGTAAAAGCCGGGAAAAAGAGATCCTGGCCCGCAGCCGAGCCATTGCCCGTCAGTTGAATGTACAAATGAAACTGAGCGAAGTGGAGATACAGGCCGATGGTAAAAAGGGTACCTTCTTTTATACCGCCGATGATCGTGTGGATTTTCGTGAACTGATCAAAGTATATGCCAGCGATTTTAAGGTAAAAGTGGAAATGCGCCAGATCGGTATCCGCCAGGAAGCAGCCAAAGTGGGCGGTATCGGAAGCTGTGGCCGCGAATTGTGCTGCAGTACCTGGCTGAACGAGTTCAAGAGCGTGAATACCACCGCCGCCCGTTACCAGAACCTCTCCATCAATCAGACCAAACTCAGCGGCCAGTGCGGCAGGCTGAAATGCTGCCTGAACTACGAACTGGACACCTACCTGGATGCGCTGCAGCAGTTCCCTGATTATGCAGAGACACTGGATACCGCCATGGGTACCGCTCACCTGATCAAAAAGGATATTTTCAAGAACCTGATGTGGTATGTGTTACCCAACAACACCAAACACTACCCACTGACCATACAACGCGTAAAAGAGATCAAACGCCTGAACCGCGAGGGCCAGAAAGTAGATGAATTACAGGCCATTGAAATTGTGAGCAGTAAACAGAGAGAAGAAAATGAACCGGCCGCATTCGTTGACCTGGTAGGACAGATCAGCTTAAGAACACTGGAAAGGAATGATCGCCGCAGAAGAGACCAGGAACGTGGCAACCGTGGTAACCAACAGGGACAAAGACAACAAGGAGGTAGAAACCAGGGTGGCCGGCCACAGGGACAAAGAGATGCTGGTGGACAAGGCCAGAAACAAGGTAGCAGGCCACCGCAACAAAACCGTGGAGGACAACAGCAAAGTGGCGGACAGACACCCAAACAACCCGGCCAAAAAGAACAAAGGCCTCAGGGACAAAGACCACCGCAACAAAACCGGGGAGGCCAGCAGGGAGGACAAAGGAACCAGGGGCCAAGACCACAGGGACCCAGACCACAACAGGGACCTCCTAAACAGGAACCTCCTAAAGAAAATTAATATCAAGTAAAACGCCACCGATCGGTGGCGTTTTTGTTATGGGTGTTGTAAGATTAAGATAAGAGAGCAACGAAGAAAAAGAGTGAAAGAGGTCTTCCTATATGGGCTTCTTTGCTACAGCTTATCCATTTCGGTTGCGGTGAATTCCATCAGCGTTTTGATATGCTCAGGAGACAGGTCGAATTTCAGACCGGCCGCTTTGTATAATTCCGGTAAGGTTTTAGTGCCGCCCAGACTCAGGGCATTGATGTAATTCTGCAAAGCCCGTTGCGGGTTTTGCTGATACTGCATCCACATGCCAATGGCACCCAACTGGGCAATGCCGTATTCAATGTAATAGAAAGGCACTTCGAACAGGTGCAACTGACGCTGCCAGCCTATTTCGCGGAACATATCGAGGCCGGTATAATCGATACTGTTGGTAGAGAATTCGTTCAGGATCTTCATCCACTCTGTTGTTCTCTCTTCGATGGTATGGCCTGGATTCTCGTATACCCAGTGCTGGAACTTATCAATGATGGCGATCCAGGGGAAAATGGTGATGGTCCTTTCGAGCTGGTGTTCTTTGGCGCGTTTGAGGTCTTCTGGGTTATCGAAGAACGCTTCCCATTGATTCATGCTGAACAGCTCCATACTCATGCTGGCCACTTCGGCGATCTCCATCGGGTATTCTTTGAAAGCACTCAGTTCCAGTTCATGTGCCAGGAAAGAATGTATGGCATGTCCACCTTCATGTACCATGGTGGTCACATCGCTCATCTGACCGGCGGCATTCATGAAGATGAATGGTGCACCACTTTCAGACAAGGGGCAGTTATACCCACCCGGAGCTTTGCCTTTTCGGCTTTCGAGATCAAAATGTTTCAGTTCATTCATTTTACGCAGACAATCGGCAAAAAACGGATTCATCTGCTCAAAACACTTCACTGATTTTTCATAAAGATCGCTGCCATTGGTGAAAGGTTTCAGCGGCTCCACTCCTTCCGGCTCCGCTTCTGTATCCCACGGGCGCAGGGTATCGAGTTGCAGTTTCTCTTTTTTCTTCCGGTATATCTTCTCTATCAGTGGCAGCACGTGCAATTTCACCGCTTCATGGAACTGGAAACAGTCTTCCTTGGTGTAGTCGAAACGGCCCAGCTCCACAAACTTGTAATCGCGATAATTGGCAAACCCGGCGTTTTTGGCCACTTCGTTCCTTTTATGAATGAGCTGCGTATACAGGTCATGCATGGCCTGTTTATCCTGCAGTCTTCTCTCCTGGATCTTACGGTATACTTCCTCACGCAATTTGCGGTCGTGGCTTTCCAGGAATTTGGCCGCCTGTTGCAGGGTATATTCCTGCCCGCTCACTTCCACCGTCATTTTGCCGGCAATGGCCCCATATTGCTGTTGCATTACGCTCAGTTCTGCCTGCAGCGGTATATTGGCTTCGCGGAACAGGTCGATGTTCTTTTTTACACTACGCAGGTAGGTGAAATATTTCTGCTGGTCCAGTTCTTGGGTGAATGGGCAGTTTACCAGTTTCCGGTTCAGCAGGTCGGCATAGGGTTGTAGTTTGGGCTGTATCTCCATGCAGAAATAGGTAAAAGCCTCTTCCAGCGATTTATCGGTGGTATCGCAGGTCATTTTGATCTGGCGCCAGCAGGCGTCCTCGCTCACCACGGCTTCGATCTCACTCATGTCCTTCAGCCATTTCTCCAGGTCGGGCCGGGATTCCAGCTTCCTTTCGGACAGGTCCTTGAAAAAAGGCTCCAGGGAGGCCCAGTCGGTCACCACAAAATCCTTGGGAACAAAATGGCGTTCCAGTTTCTTAATATCTGCGCTCAATGTCATATTCAGGCTGTTTAGAACGGCAAATTTACGCCAAGGGGCCAACTTTGAGAAAGTTTTAAAACTTTCCAAAAGTTAAAGGAGAGTGGTATTTTTGCTCCCTTTATCAAACCAGGATTTGTAGTGGCGGATATCATACAGTTATTACCGGACAATATTGCGAACCAGATAGCGGCGGGAGAAGTGATCCAGCGCCCGGCCAGTGCCGTTAAGGAATTACTGGAAAATGCCGCCGATGCCGGTGCCACCGAGATCCGCCTGTTCGTGACCGATGCAGGTAAAGCGCTGATACAGGTGATCGACAATGGCCGCGGCATGAGCGAAACAGATGCCCGTATGGCATTTGAGCGTCATGCCACCAGCAAGATCCGGAATATCGAGGACCTGTTCCGCATCAAGACCATGGGTTTCCGGGGCGAGGCTCTGGCCTCTGTGGCAGCAGTGGCACAGGTAGAATTGAAAACACGGCGTGCCGAAGATGAACTGGGCACTTATCTTGAGATAGAGAACAGCAAGGTGGTGAAACAGGAACCCTGTGCCTGCGCAGCGGGAACCAGCATCAGCATGAAGAATCTTTTCTTCAACGTACCCGCCCGCAGGAATTTTTTGAAAAGCAATGCAGCAGAAATGCGGCATATCGTGGACGAGTTTACCCGTGTGGCCATGGCATTCCCGGGTATCTTTTTCTCGCTCACCAGCAACGGTCAGGAGGTATTTCACCTGGAAGCAGGCAACCTGAAACAACGCATCGTACAGATCCTAGGCTCTTCCTACAACGCCAAACTGGTGAGTGTGAATGAAGAGACCGATTATATGAATATCTATGGTTTTGTAGGTAAACCGGAAACGGCGCGCAAAACCAGGGGCGACCAGTACTTCTTTGTGAACAACCGTTTCATCAAAAGCGCTTACCTGAATCATGCAGTGAACAGTGCTTTTGAGGAGATGATCGCCAAAGACAGTTTTCCGAGTTATGTGCTGTACATTGATCTGGACCCTTCGCAGGTAGATATCAATGTACATCCCACCAAACAGGAGATCAAGTTCGAGGATGAAAAGATCATCTATGCATTTGTGCAGGCGGCGGTGAAACATGCGTTGGCTCAGTTCAGTATCGCACCCTCGCTGGACTTTACCCTGAACCCGGAAATACAGGGACTTGACGCAGTAAGCAAACCCTTCACAACTGATAAAAAAGATGCCGCATCCTCCTCCAACCTGTTCAAGACCTTCACACAGAAGAACCAGGCGCATTTCATAGAACGGAACGATCAGCGGGAGAAGAGCGAACTGAAACACTGGAAAGAGTTTTACAACCCCGCCGATACCGAAAGCACAACACAGCAAACAGAACGCGCTTTGCCGCAGCAGTTGCAAACCTCTGGTCCCAAACCGCAAACCGGGTTACGTGTATTGCCCGACACCCCTTTGTTGCAATTGCACAATACGTATATCATTGCTTCTACCAACAGCGGTTTTTTACTGGTGCACCAGCAACTGGCGCATGAACGGATACTCTACGAACGTTACGGACTGGCTGCACACGGGCAACAGATGGCCACACAGCAAAGCCTGTTCCCTGTGACACTGGAAGTGGCCGGCTCAGATGCTGCTTTGCTCACCGATCTACTACCCGACCTGCTGGCCATTGGCTACCAGGTAGAACCTTTTGGTAACAATAGTTTTGTGATACAGGGTATCCCTGCCGATGTATTGCCCGGCAATGAGAAGCACGCCATTGAACTGCTGATAGAACAGTTCAAACATTTCAGCAGTGATATCAAATTCAGTAAACGCGAGAAACTGGTTCGCTGTATGGCGAGGCAACAGGCCATCAAGGCAGGACAGGCTTTAACGCAGAAGGAAATGCTGGTACTGGTTGAAGAGCTGTTCACCTGTAACAGCCCTAACGTTACCCCCACCGGAAGTCCCACTTACCTGGAATTCAAAGAAGATTACCTCGACAGGATGTTCGGCAGATAAACTTTTTGACAGGAAGATCCTGTATGCGCTAATATTTGTCGATGAGCGTGGTCAGGAATTTCTCGATCCCTTTACGCACATTGGCAGCAGAGGTCTGGTGCGCATTTACCAGCACTGAGAACACCAGTTGTTTGCCTTTCCTGGTAAGTATATAACCGCTCAGCGCCACATGGTTACTGAGTGTTCCGGTCTTGGCAAAGATGCGGCCTTCATAATTTTTATAGAGCCCACTCAGGGTTCCGGTTCCACCTGTTGGTAAAATGGTCTTGATGCGCTCCCAGTTGAATTCATTCTTCATTTGGGTAAGTAGCCATACAAAATCCTGGGGCGTAAAAAGATTATAGCGGCTCAGTCCACTGCCATCCACCCATTTGGGTTTCTGGGGTAGGTCTTTCAGGTCTGTCTTGAGAAGGGTATCGATGATCTTTGCCGTATTCATCACAGCCAGTTTTTCATTACCCACCATCAACAGGGTCTGTTCAGCAAAGAAATTATCACTTCGATGCATCATGATCTTCAGTAATGAATCGGTAGGTTGCGAATACAGTTTCACCACATCCGGCAACCGATCTATCTTAACATGCACGGGTTCCACCTCTGTTTTCAGGGTATCTGCCAATAGTCGGGCCAATAATGTTTTGTCTGAAGTATAAAATGGGATATCCGTTGCCGAGAACTTACCCGTTGCCGGTCTTGTAAAGAACTGGTTGGTCCCAAAAGACCTCCTTACCATAAACGTCCCCTTGGCTGCAGCGGCCGTTTCCTGTAACTGCTGTTGAAAATACGGGACCGATGCCCTGAGGGAGCCCGCATAGGTAAAACGTACCACATTGCCATAAATGGGCATCATACTTCTCTCAGCCATGTAATCGCTGTTATAATCATCCCATGCCCAGCCGGCACCAAGGGCATTGTCTCTCCAGTTATCGTCCGTAAGCAACACCTTCTTTTGCCTGCGCAGAAAATCGAACACGGGCTGGTCCTTAAAATCAGGATGCAGGAAACTGGCGTCCCCGTTCGCTTCCACTTCCACGACACCGTTGCCTTTGTCCACATAACGGATCCCCACCAGGCTGTCGCCCAGGTATTTCAAAGCGGCATAACAGGAAAACAGTTTGGTATTACTAGCCGGTACAAAATATTTATCAGACTGGTAATTATACAGGTATTGCTGTGCAGCAGGATCGTAAATACTGATGCCCACATGTGCCGGGGTGAAATCAGGTTGTGCCAGCATATCTTTCTTTGCTTCCCTGGCGATCTGTTTCTGCAGGCTGCAGGAGGAGGCGAATACCAATAATGCCAATAGCGGCAGGAATGGGCTCAGTTGTCTTTTCATAAACCGTTCATTAGGGAGCTGTAATTTACAGGATTGTTGCATGTGCAGGATCATCCGGCATAAGAAATACCAAAGCCCGATCGTCTCGGGCTTTGATCATATATATCAACTGTCTGTTTCTAACTTCTCTCTACGGCGCGCATCCATCTTTCAGGGATATCGTTGCGGCTGGCAACCAAGTAATCCTGGTAACTGCAGGCGGCATATTTGCCATCATGCAGTTTCATCCACCACCTGCCTGTTCTTTTGCTGCGCAGAAAATCCATCTCCACTTCTGCAAATGCGATGGTGAACTCATCAAAACTGCTGCGGTTATCGAGGGAGGCTTCGTTTTTGCCTTTCTGGATCCCGTCCATCACATACCACAACATATGTGATACCTGTTTGGCGGTAAGCTGGTGCTGGTCCTGTACCGGTATATACCCGTAAATACCAATGCTGCTGCAGCTCTTACTCATGCCCGCGTATTGGAGCAAGGTACAGGCCTCTTCACCGTTGAACCCATTGGGGGTGATATGATTGGCAGGTGCATGGGCATATTGTATCGCTGCAATATCAAAACTGAACAGGTCGCTGTTGCGGATGGCGGGCTCCATTTCTTCTATGGCCTCTTTCACCTTACCCACTCGGTAGCAATCGAATCCCAGTTTATCGATCGTCTCCAGCATCTGCGGGTGCATGAAATAGCTCTGGAAACCAATATGGGTATAATGCCTCAGGTGATTGGGCACACCCGTGAACATCTCTACCAGGAAATTATCTGCCGGCAACACACTGTCCATATCCAGGTCGATGCGCGAGTCCACACAAACTGCATCGATGATCCTGTTCATGGACCCGTATGCCTGGTATTGCGCCAGTGTATTGTCGTGCGATCCGCCGATGACCACCACTTTCTTCCCCTGCTCTACCAGTTCCTGCACCACGGTACGGAGTGCAGCATAACTGTCCTGCAGGGAGGCACCGCATTTTACATTGCCCAGGTCGGCCACAGTTACATCGGTATGCCAGTGAAACAGTTTATAGAATTCTGCGCGGATAGCGTCAGGAGAGTCCGTGTTGGTATGCTGCATGCCTGCCCCACGCATTTCACCACAGCCTATGAGCACCATATCAGCTTCCGAGATATCGGGAAACTCTTCATCATACACCGTAATGTGTTTTCCTAACTGCGTGTCCTTGAACCCTTCGTCGTTGGAGATCTGTGCGATATTGACCGGCTCGAGAAAATCGATTAATGTTTGTAGCGACATGTAAGCAGAGTTTGCAAACATTTAACGCTGATACGGGCTGATTATTGTTACAGCACCCCCATTTTCATCTATGAATCGGGGAGCTCTGAGTAGCTTAAAAGCTGTTTGTGTTGATTACGTGACATACCTCCATATTCTTTTCTCAGCGAAAACTCCCTGTCCTCTGCGGCTGGTGTAAGCAAAGGGTACCTATTCAGTCAACCTGCTTCCTAATCTGTATATTTATAGCCCACTCCCCTTACAGAATGGAAATAACGGGGATTACGGCTGTCCTCCTCAAAATATTTCCGGAAGCTGAGGATGAAATTATCGATGGTACGGGTAGTGGGGTAAACATTGTATCCCCAAACCACCTGCAATATCTTTTCGCGGGTAACCACATCGCCCTTGTTCTCGATCAGCAGTTTCAGCAGCATAGCTTCTTTTTTACTGAGCTCTACCTGCTGGCCGTTCCAGGTGATCGCATCCTGCGCCTTGAAGTCTATCCGGTTATTGCCGAACTCATACACATCGCCCACCGACTCTTTTACCTGGATCTTTTTATTCTTATCGATGAGTTTGTCAACCCGCAGCAACAGCTCTTCCAGGTTGAATGGCTTGGTGAGGTAATCATCCGCGCCTTTTTTCAGTCCCAATACCCTGTCTGCACCGCTGTTCTTGGCACTCAGCATCAGGATGGGCACTTCGTTATTGTTGATGCGGACCGATTCGGTGATACTGATACCATCTACTTCAGGCAACATGATGTCCATGATGATGAGGTCGAAATATTCGTTACCGATCTTTGCCAATGCTTCGTTACCGGTAAAAGCCGATACCACTTCATAGCCTTCCATCTCAAGATTGAGCTTGAGTGCTTCGTGAAGGTTCTCTTCATCCTCTACCAACAATATGATTGCCTTAGACTCTTTCATACTAAAGGGAATGTGACCGTAAAACTACTGCCCGAAGGAGAATTATCTGTCACAGAAATGTAGCCTTTGTGGTTTTCCGCGATCTTACTGCAAAGATACAGTCCCAGTCCGGTTCCTTTGGATTTCCGGGTATTCTCATCGCCCGCACGGTAAAACTTCTCGAATATCCGCTTTTTTTCACCTGCGGGTATGCCTTGTCCCTCATCACTTACCGTAAGTACGATCTTATCGTTCACCTCGGCTAAAGCAATGGTCACCGGTTTTTCCTTAGGTGAATATTTTAGCGCGTTCTCCAACAGGTTATTCACCAGCATCTGCAGTAATAATGGTTCCCCATTCAGGTACAGGGACGCTCCTATTGCCTCATGGATCTGCCTCTGCGGAAAACGGGTCCGGAAATCATCCACACAGCCTTCGGCCAGGTCAGACAGGTTCACTTCTTCCTCGCCCCGCAAATAGTTGCCGGCATCCAGTTGCGAAGCCAGGAGGATATTATTACAAAGGCTGTTCAGGCGATTGGCTTCCTGCAAGGTATTGTTGATGAGCTTCTGCTGCTTTTCCTCGTCCAGTTTCCTTTTCTGCAGGGTCTCCAGGTTCAGCTGTGTGACGGCAATGGGGGTTTTCAGTTCATGGGTAATGGCCATCATGAAATTCTGCTGCTGCTGCGACAGCTTCAGCTGGCGCCTGGTGGCACGGTAAACAAATACGGCACCGAGCAGTATCAGGGCAAGAAAAGTAGACCCTTCGCCTATATACTGGGTCGTCTTTCGTTTTTGGGCCTTGATGATGGCCTCGTATTTGGTCTCAAAAGATGGATCGTCCTTCATCAGCTCCGCTATGCGGATCTGTGTAATGTCGCGGTTCTGTTTTTCGAGTGCAATGAACCACCAGAGCAGCGCTGCTACCATATACGTAAGCAATACCCAGTAAACCAGGGAAACCACCACCAGTTTCTGCGGCATCAGCTTTGTTCTCATGGTTTCACTTTTTCAACGCGTATCCCTGCATTCAGTACGTACTGAAGGGGTTCTTCGCGCATGTGCTGCTGCAGGATGAAAGTATAATTTCCTTTTTTCAGCTTCACCGGCATACGGGTTATCCGGGCCCGATGGTCGAACACATCTCCCATACCCGTTCCGAGCCAGCCTTTTTTATTGTTTGCCAGGGTAACATTCACCAGTTGTGTTTTGGCCGTATCGCCTGGGGCCTGGGTGGTAACATTGAGCCAGATATTGTTGAAATGATAGGCGTCCTCATGGCGGAACACCACCGAAATATGGTAAGCGGCGGCAGTATCTTCGATCGCAAAGGTAAAAGAAGGTTTGCGGCTGCTTGCCCACTCATGATCGGGGAAAAAAGCCGTCTTTTCAAATACATCCAGTGTCTGACAGGAGGCTAACGCCATTGTCAACAGGAAAAACGAAAGGATTTGTTTCACACAGGTGATTTTTACAAAGATAGTAAAGCCGGTTGTTACAGTACATTCAGTATCTGTTCTTTTGCCTTCTCCAGCTCATCCTTCATCAGGATCACACATTTCTGGATGGCGGCATCATAGGCTTTGGAGCCGGTGGTGTTGATCTCACGGCCAAATTCCTGCAGGATGAAAGAAAGTTTTTTTCCTTTACTGGTCTCTTTCTCGGCCAGTATCGCCCTGAAATAATCACAATGGTTCCTTAAACGGACCTGTTCTTCACTGATATCGATCTTTTCTATATAATAGATCAGTTCCTGCTCCAAACGGTTGGCATCGTAGCTTTCTTTTCCCACATTCTCTTCCAGTACTTTTACCAGCCCCTCTTTGATCTTGGTCCTGCGCAGTGGCTCCAGTTTTTCGATCTCTTTCTGCTGGGTCTCAATATTGCCGATCCGCAGCAACAGATCGTTCTCTATAGACCTTCCCTCATCCATCCGATGGTTGTTCAGGTGCTGGATGGCCTCTTTCAGGATCTTCTCAAAAAATTTCCACTCCTCATCTGTGAGCATTTCCGTTGAAGGAGTGATCACATCCGGCAGTTTCAGGATAGTACTGAGTATATCACCGGTCTCCAGCTTCAGTTCGTTGGCCAATTGCGCTACCGGTTCAAAATAGGCTTTTGCCAGGTCTGTATTGATAGATACGGGCTTACTGGCTCCGTTCTGTTTGATACTGATATTGCATTCTACACTGCCCCGCTGTAGCCCTTCGTTCAAAAGGTTCCTCACTTCAAATTCAAAAGGTTTCAACAAGGCGGGTATGTTCAAACGGAGATCGAATTGTTTGCCATTGAGGGAGCGCACTTCCACCAGATAGGTCTTATCGGCCAATGTCTGCTCTGCCCTTCCGTAACCTGTCATTGAATGTAACATACCGGGATCTTTATTTGGTAAAAGTAACCCAACAAGGGGATACTAGCTAAAAAGATGTAAGGGTGAGAAGGGGGTAACCAGACAGACCCGTTATCAGAAATCGATACCTACCCATTTCCGTTTGTTCTTTTCGTATTTCTCGAAGTTGAATTTATATAATTTACCAGGCCTGTGTGGTACATCCTGTTCCATTTCATCAATATCGATAAGCAGGTCCATGGAGGCGAATTTCTTACGGAAATTGCGCCTATCGAGCGAAACACCCAATATGGCCTCGTACAGGTTCTGCAGTTCGCGTAAGGAGAATTTATCCGGCAACAGGTTGAAACCCAGCGGGTGTTCCTGTATCCTTTTCTGCAGCCATGCATAACAGGCATCCACGATCTCTTTGTGGTCAAAAGCCATTTCCTTCAGGCTGGCCACAGGGTGCCAGTGCAGTTCGTTATCCAGGATCTTCAATTCATGGTGGTTGATATTCAGCAAAGAACAATAGGCCACGGTGATCACCCGGCCGCCTGGGTGACGTTTGGGGCTGCCGAATGTGCGCACCTGCTCAAGGAACACATCGTTCATCCCGGTCCTCTCTTTCAGCACCCGGTAAGCGGCATTATCCAGCTCCTCGTTGCTCTGAACAATATCGCCCAGCAGCGAAAGACGCCCGTTGAACAATTCCAGATCGCTCTTGATCAGTAGTACTTTCAACTTGTTCTCTTCAAAACCAAAGATCACACAGTCGACCGTTACCGGTACTTTGGGATAGGATTGCACCAGGGCAGTGGCTTCCCGCATCTGTTGTTGCTCATGTGTGGCAGGCACGGCATTCTTTTTCATCATGACAGTTCATTAAAAAAACAACAGGGCCTGATCCCTGTTTTTCAATGCCGACAAGATACAAAGTTTCACAATGGGAGCCACATTTTTAACAGTGGTTTCTCTTTCATGCTACAGCAGCTTACCTTTATCCGGTAATCAAGGTCTATGTATAACAAAGAACAGATACAGCTACTACAGAAACGATCATTGGATTTCCTGTCGCAAACGGCAGAGACCGTTCCATTGGCAGCGATCCCCGATTTAAGGGATGTGTTGCGCTTTCATGAATATCGTTACTATGTATTGAACGAGCCGCTGTTATCTGATTACGAATATGATCGCCTGTACCAGTTACTGCAAAGAACAGAGCAAGCGAATCCCGGATCCGTTACCTCCGACTCTCCCACCCAGCGCGTGGGCAGCAGCCTGAACCAGAATTTTGTTACCGTACAGCACCTAGTTCCCATGCTAAGTCTTGATAACAGTTACAATGCGGAGGACCTGACTGATTTTGATCGCAAAGCCCGCGAGCTAAGTGGACTGGACAGTATCGAATATTGCATCGAACCCAAGTTCGACGGGGCCAGCATATCACTGATCTATGAGAACGACCAACTGGTACGTGCCGCTACCCGGGGCGATGGTGTGGAGGGTGAAGACATCACCACCAACATCAAACAGATCCGCTCCATCCCCTTGTCGGCCGCTTTTTCAAAATATGGCATCCGTCAGGTAGAGATCCGCGGCGAGATCATCATGAGCAAACAGTCATTTGCCAAATACAACGAACTACTCGCCTCACAGAACCTGCCCCCGCTGGCCAATCCGCGGAATGCGGCGTCTGGAAGCCTGCGTATGAAAGACCCCAGAGAAGTGGCTGAGCGCAACCTGGATGCTTTCCTGTACCATATCAGCTATTTTGTAAGGGATACCAACTGGCACAATGCCGACAGCCACGACCCGCTGGCAAGCCATTCGGGTTCCCTCAAATTATTATGGGACCTTGGATTCCGATCCCCCGAAAAAGAGAAACGTGTTGTAAAAGGCATCCAGCCTGTGATCGATTATTGCCTGGATTTTGAAGCCGGGCGAGACAACCTGCCCTATGAAATAGATGGCATGGTGGTAAAAGCGGATGATACCGTAGTGCAGGAAAAACTGGGTATGACGTCTCACCATCCACGTTGGGCCATTGCCTTCAAGTTCAAAGCCCGGCAGGCCACTACCCGGCTGAGGGCCATAGAATTCCAGGTGGGAAGGACCGGCGCCGTTACACCGGTTGCCAAGCTAGACCCTGTGTATCTTGGCGGGGTAACTGTTTCAAGTATTTCAGTACACAACGAAGAATACATCAGGGAAAAGGACCTTAAGATCGGTGATGCCGTTCTGATAGAACGCGCAGGCGATGTGATACCGCAGATCGTAAAATCCTTACCAGAATTGAGGGATGGCAGCGAGGAGATCATCCTCTTTCCCAAAAACTGCCCGGTTTGCAAAAGCGAACTCTATAAAGAAGAGACCGAAGCCGTATGGCGTTGTATCAATATTGAATGCGAGGCCCAGGTAGTGGAGAAGATGATCCATTTTGTAAGTAAAGATGCCATGGATATCAAAAGTTTTGGCGAAGCCAATGTGCGTAAGTTCTATGAGCTGGGCCTGCTACAAGACATTCCGGGTATCTATCAACTGGATTATGAGCAGATCGGCAAGCTGGAAGGTTTCGGCAAAAAAAGTCTCGACAATCTGAAAACCGCTATCGAAGCATCCAAAAAACAACCACTGCACCGACTGATCTATGCATTGGGTATCCGATTTGTGGGTGAGACCACAGCCAAAACGCTGGCCAACTCCGTAGAGAACCTGTTTGATTTTACAGGTAAGACAGAAGAGGACCTGCTGCAACTCGAAGATGTAGGTGTAAAAGTGGCCAGAAGCATTTTTCAGTTCTTTCAGAACGAACAGAATATTGATATGCTGCACCAGTTGGAGGAACTGGGCCTGCAGATGAACAACGAGAAAAAAGCGGCTGTGGTTGCAGGTGCACTGACCGGCCAGACCTTCCTGTTCACCGGAACCCTGTCCAAACTGAAACGCAGCGAAGCAGAAGCACTGGCCGAAGCACAAGGGGGTGTGATAGTCAGTGGCGTAAGTGCCAAACTCAATTACCTGGTAGTGGGTGAAGACGCCGGCAGCAAACTGGAGAAAGCCAAAAAGATCCATACCGTCAAGATCCTGACGGAAGACGAATTCTTACAATTGATAGCCAACTAAACCGTGCTTTTGTGTAAGACATCAGTTACACGAATCCGCGATTCAAATACATGAACCGTTATGTTACAAGCGTCCACCATCAAGTTCCTGAAAGACCTGAAAAAGAACAATAACCGAGAATGGTTCGAGAAGAACCGGAAAGTATATGAAGCCGCCAAGGCTGATATGGCCGCACTGGTGAATGCAGTGATCGCCGAATTCGCCAAAAAAGACAAGACGATCGCGCACCTCACAGCGAAGGACTGCACTTTCCGCATTAACCGCGACGTGCGTTTCAGTAAGAACAAAGCCCCCTACAAGAGCAATATGGGCGCCTATATCGTTGCGGGTGGCAAGAAGTCATCCCTGGCGGGGTATTATTTCCATATTGAGCCCGGCGCCTGTTTCATGGGTGGGGGTTGTTATATGCCGGAGCCGGATCAGATAAAAAAGATCCGGCAGGAGATCGATTATAACTGGGATACATTCAAAGCCATCATACAGCATAAAAAATTCAGGTCCTGTTACGGGGATCTCGACAAAAGTGAAGGCATGAGCCTGGTACGTGAACCGAAAGGTTACGAGAAAGATAATCCCGCTATCGATTACATCAAACTGAAAAGCTGGGTGGCCACCACACCGCTTGCTGACAGCGATCTCACAGAAAAGGGCCTGGTCAAAAAGATCACCAACGCATTCGAGGCCTTACAACCTATGATCATTTTCCTGAACGAGGCGTTGTATGAGTGAGTGGTGAGTAGGTAGTAGGGAGTACGGCAGAATTGTGAATGGTGAATGGTCAATGGGCAATAGGCAATGAGGTTATACAACTCACCACTACCTATTGCCCACTCACGACTGACGACTCACCACTCACCACTGACAAAAAGTGCCAACGTTTTACAACGCCGGCACCTGGTACTACTCACTCACAAAATATTTACAGCAATCCTTTACCCATCAGGTATTCAGCGATCTGGACTGCGTTGGTGGCGGCGCCTTTGCGCAGGTTATCGCTGACGATCCACATATTCAGGGTATTGGCCTGTGTTTCATCACGGCGTAAACGGCCAACAAAAACCTCATCTTTTTCGTGTGCCCACAATGGCATGGGATACAATGCCTGCGCAGGGTCGTCCTGAACGATCACTCCGGGCGCTTTGCTCAGCAGGTCTTTTACTTCGGCCAGGTCAAAATCATTGGCAAATTCCACGTTCACGCTTTCGCTGTGTCCGCCCACCACGGGAATACGTACGGTGGTAGCAGTAACACGGATCGAATCATCGCCCATGATCTTGTTGGTCTCTTTCACCATCTTCATTTCTTCCTTGGTGTAACCGTTATCCAGGAACACATCGATCTGTGGGATCACATTCAGGTCTATCTGGTATTTGTAAGCCATATCACCTTCCACCCCTTTTCTTTCGTTGAACAGCTGGTCCACGGCCTTTTTACCGGTACCGGTCACACTTTGGTAGGTGCTTACCACAACACGTTTGATCTGGTATTTCTTATGCAGCGGCTGCAAGGCAACCACCATCTGTATGGTGGAACAGTTGGGGTTGGCAATGATCATATCATCTTTGGTGAGCACATCGGCATTCACTTCTGGTACCACTAATTTTTTGGTAGGGTCCATGCGCCAGGCAGATGAGTTATCAATGACACGGATACCGGCTTCTGCGAATTTGGGGGCCCATTCCAGTGAAGTGCCGCCTCCGGCGGAAAAGATAGCCACAGCAGGTTTGGCGGCAATACCATCACTCATGCTCACCACTTTGTACTTTTTTCCTTTGAATTCCACTTCCTTGCCTACAGATCTTTCTGAAGCTACGGGAACCAGTTCCGTTACCGGGAAATTACGTTCTGCCAATACCTGCAACATTTTGGTACCCACCAGTCCTGTGGCACCTACTACGGCTACTTTCATTTTGTTTGTTTTTGTTTATGGTTACTTGTTATGGTTGTCCGGCAATTAAAAAAGCCTCCCCGGTTCGGGAAGGCTTCAAGTATATGAGTATACACAAACGTAAAGCACTTCCCGTTAGAGAGGTTTCTTAATACGTTTTGTATGTTTCAAATTCATCATTGCTGTGCGAAAATATTATGAAGCACCAGTTTTACCAAAACTATTTTCATGAAAACACTAACTACTGTTAGTGTTCAGCAGCATCGGCTACCCTACCAGGTCAATATCAAAGTTTACCAACTGCACGAATTCTGCCAGTCGGTTGTCGATGTCAGCTTTGGTGATCTCGCGTAAACGTTCTGTACCAAAACGCTCTACACAATAAGATGCCATGGCACTTCCTACGATGATGGCGGTCTTCATGTTCTCAAAAGAGATATCGCCGGTTTTGGCCAGATGACCCATAAAACCTCCGGCAAAAGTATCGCCAGCGCCAGTTGGGTCAAACACGTCTTCCAGCGGTAAGGCAGGTGCAAAGAATACCTGGTTATCGTGGAACAGCAGGGCACCATGTTCCCCTTTTTTGATGATCAGGTATTTGGGTCCCATTTTCATGATGGTAGCTGCGGCCCTCACCAGTGAATAGTCGCCGCTCAACTGGCGGGCTTCACTATCGTTCACCATCAGCACATCCACCATCGAAATGGTCTTGCGCAGATCGTCCATAGCGATCTCCATCCAGAAATTCATGGTATCCATCACGATCAGCTTAGGACGCTTCTTCAGTTGCGCGATCACACTGGCCTGTACCGCAGGCACCAGGTTACCCAGCATCAGGAACTCACAATCCTGGTAGCTTTCCGGAACCACGGGCTCAAAATTGGCCAGCACGTTCAGTTGGGTATCCAGCGTATCGCGGGTATTCATATCCATATGGTAACGTCCGCTCCAGAAAAAGGTCTTTTCCTCTTTTTTGATCTGAACCCCTTCCAGGTTCACTTTACGGTTGGCCAAAGCGTCGAGTTCCGCTTGCGGAAAATCGCCCCCTACAACGGAGATCTGTTTTACCGGGGTAAAATTGGAAGCACACCAGGCAATATAAGTGCCGGCCCCACCCACAATTTTATCACTTTTACCAAAGGGGGTCTCAATAGCATCAAAAGCCATGGACCCTACTACAACTAAAGACATAAAATAGGTTTTGTTATCGGTGGGCGAAATTAGTTCATAACGGCCTAAAAGCCCGTAATACAGCGATTTATTTTACTACCAGCAACCTACCCGCCGGCATCGCCTGTTGCGTCGCAAGCACTTCAACGTTCGGGGCGGGGAGGGGCGATTGGCGGATTAATGTATGACGGATTCGCGGATTGGCGGATTAATCATGCTGGTAAAGATCCGGCTCATTTGACCTCCTCCCCAAGATCCGGAATCCGCCGATCCGTAATTTGCAATTCCTCCAAAACTAACATAATAAGATTTTATCTCTAAATATATTGCTAACATTCGTTAGTTGTTTTATCTTCGTTCCATGGCAAGAATAAAAACCGATAAAAACATCTCGCGCAAGGATGTGATCGTAACCAAAGCCGCGGCATTGTTTCGCGAAAAAGGATTCAAAGCTGCCAGTATGCGCGACCTGGCAGAGGCCGTAGGTGTAGAAGCCGCCAGCCTGTACAACCACATCAAATCCAAAACGGAACTGCTGCACGAACTCTGTTTCAGTGTAGCCAACCGTTTCACGCACAAGATCGACGAGATCGAAGCCGAACCGATCAATTCTATCCAGAAAGTGGAGAAACTACTCCGTTTTCACATCCACGAAATGATCAACCATTATGAGGAAGTGTATGTGAGCGACCGTGAATGGAAACACCTGGCCGATCCCTACCTATCCAACTTCCAGAACCAGCGCCGCATTTACCGCAAACGTTTTGCCGCCATCATAGAAGCAGGTATCCGCAACAAGGAGATCAAAAAAATTGACGCACCCACAGCGGTACTCATCATGCTGCATGCCATCAGCGGTATTGAAAGCTGGCACCGCTCCACCCAGAAGATCGGTGCAGAAGAACTGGAAGAGAACATGATCACCATCCTGGTAGGAGGATTGGTGAATCGCTAAGGAAATCGTGAGTGGTGAGTAGGGAGTAGGGAGTGAAGGATCATTGATCGGTAGCATTCACATAACTGTTGCCCCATTCACCATTGCCAATTCACCATTCACGCCTCACGACTCACGCCTCACGACTGACTACTCACTACTCACCACTCACCACACATGTCAATACATTTTCACCCCCTGACCGTAACCGAAGTAAGAAGAGAGACCAGCGATTGTGTGTCCATTGCATTTAGCATTCCCGCAGCGCTGGCAGAGACCTTTCAATACAAACAGGGTCAATACATCACCCTCCGTACACATATCAATGGACAGGAAATCCGTCGCTCCTATTCGGTTTGCAGCAGCCCGCTCGATCATGAACTCCGTGTAGCGGTAAAACAGGTAGCTGGCGGATCGTTCTCCACCTATGCCAACCACACCCTGAAAAAAGGGGATACACTCGATGTGCTACCACCTCTGGGTAAGTTCTTTACAGAACTGGATCCGGCACAGGCAAAGGGATATGTGGGTTTTGCGGCCGGCAGCGGCATCACACCTGTTCTATCCATCATCAAAACCACTTTACGCACAGAACCCAACAGCAGCTTCACACTGGTATACGGCAATCGGAACCGTCATGCCATCCTCTTTAAGGAAGATCTGGAAGCTTTGAAGAATCTGTACATGGACCGTTTCCGGGTGATCTATATCCTCTCCAGAGAAAAAACGGATGCCCCCATCAACTTCGGCCGAATTGACGGTGCAAAATGCGCCGCACTTTGCGAAAAAGCCATTAATGCCCAAAATACAGATGCGTTTTTCTTATGTGGTCCGGAAGAGATGATCTTCTCTGTAAAGGAACAATTGGAGAACCTGGGTGTCGACAAAAAAAAGATCCATTTCGAATTATTTACCACACCCGGAGCTAAGAAGCACACGGAACAAAAAGCACCCAACAGCCATCAGCAGGATATCAAAAGTAAGATCACCATTAAACTGGATGGCGTATCCTTTGATTTTGACCTGGGCTTTGAAGACAAGTCCATCCTGGATGCCGCACTGCAGCACGGTGCCGACCTGCCCTATGCCTGTAAAGGCGGGGTTTGCTGTACCTGCCGCGCTAAACTGATAGAAGGTGAGGTCAATATGGATGTCAACTATGGCCTGGAAGCAGATGAAATAGAACAGGGTTTCATACTCACCTGTCAATCGCATCCCCGGACCGAAAAAGTGATGGTGGATTTTGATAGCAAATAAGCTGAATACAGATTTACCGTCAGTTGCTTGACAGGTCGCATGGCTAGTCTTAATAATGTAAAGACCCAGTAAAGCATTGTGGTGTGTTAAGCGCTAACACCCGTTTTCACGGGTTATATTGAACAAGCTAACGGGCTGCAGAATTTTACATATAATCCAAGCTAACATACGTTAGCATTGTATATCTTTCCCTATTTTTGGACACTAATCGATACCCGATGGAAAAAGATTTCGAGAAGATATTCCAGGATAAGATCGACCAGGAGATCAAGATCGAACCCAGGGACTGGATGCCGGAGAAATACCGGCAGACATTGATCCGCCAGATCAGTCAGCATGCGCATAGTGAGATCGTAGGTATGTTACCGGAAGGGAACTGGATCACCCGCGCACCCAACCTCCGGCGCAAAGCCATCCTGCTGGCCAAAGTACAGGACGAAGCGGGTCATGGCCTTTACCTGTATTCCGCCGCCGAAACACTCGGCATTTCGCGCGATGAGATGTACGAACAGCTGCATAGCGGCAAAGCCAAATATTCTTCCATCTTCAATTATCCTACCCTGACCTGGGCCGACATAGGCGCCATTGGTTGGCTGGTGGATGGTGCCGCCATTATGAACCAGGTTCCACTTTGCAGAACCAGTTTCGGACCCTATGCCAGGGCCATGGTGCGTATCTGCAAAGAAGAAAGTTTTCACCAGCGCCAGGGATTTGAAATACTGCTTACACTAAGCAAAGGAACCGAGGCGCAGAAAAGAATGGCCCAGGATGCCATTGACCGGTGGTGGTGGCCCAGCATCATGATGTTCGGTCCTACAGACGATGAAAGCCCGAATACCCTGCAAAGCATGCAATGGAAGATCAAACGTTTTACCAACGATGAACTTCGCCAGAAATTCATTGATGTATGTGCCGAACAGATCAAAGTGCTGGGGCTGGTCATTCCCGACAAAGACCTGAAATGGAACGAATCAACCGGGCATTATGATTTTGGCAAGATCAACTGGGATGAGTTCTGGCAGGTGGTACAGGGAAATGGCCCCTGCAACAAACAAAGACTGGAGACCCGCAAAAAAGCATGGGAAGAAGGTGCCTGGGTAAGGGAAGCCGCTAACGCCTATGCTGAAAAAAGAAAACAGCGTCAAACTGTAACGGCAGCGTAGTTTTTGTTGATGGGTTTACTGGTTTGCGGGCTTATGAGTAATAAGCATTTGTGAATAAACCGGTTAACAAGTAAACCAATAAACTAAGAAGCGATTGCAGTGAATTCATTAAGATATTGCAATGGTTTTTCTCTGCGAAAACTCCCTGTTCTCAGCAGCGCTGCGGTTGGTATAAACTCCATCCAACCGCTAAGAAGAAGAGAAGCGGAGTTTTCGCAGAGAGATGAACAGTTTGTAACAATTAATTCAACAACTCCTAATAAACAAATAAACCATGTCAAATACCGAATGGTCTCTCTGGGAAGTATTCATCCGTAGCAAACAGGGGCTCGATCATAAACATGTGGGCAGCCTGCATGCAGCCGATGCGCAGATGGCCATTGAAAATGCCAGGGACGTGTATACCCGAAGGATGGAGGGCGTAAGTATTTGGGTGGTAGAAAGCAAAAACATTCATGCCAGTAACCCGACCGAGGCAGGCGCTTTGTACGATCCTGCCAATGACAAGGCCTACCGTCACCCAACTTTCTACCATTTACCTGACGAACTGAAACATATGTAACCCATTAAAGGGTAACACGATTATGGACAAACAAGCATTGATCGATTACACACTTCAGCTTGCAGACAATGCACTGATCATCGGACATCGTAACAGCGAGTGGTGCGGACATGGACCTATCCTGGAACAGGACATAGCGATCTCGAATATCGCACTGGATTATATTGGACAGGCAAGGAACTTTTACCAATATGCAGCAGCACTCATCGGAAACGGAGCCACAGAAGATTCACTGGCCTACCTGCGCGATGCCATCGATTTTAAGAACTGTCTGTTGACAGAACTTCCTAACGGAGACTGGGCACAGACCATATTGCGCCAGTTCTTCTTCAGCGCTTATCAGTATTTCCTGTATCAGCAACTGCAACAAAGCACCGATCAGCAACTGGCGGCCATTGCAGAAAAAGCTTTCAAAGAAGTGACCTACCATCTCCGCTGGAGCAGCGAATGGGTGATCCGCCTGGGCGATGGTACTGAAGAAAGCAGGGAACGCATGTTACACGCAATAGAGGAACTTTGGAGTTTTACCGGAGAACTGTTTGAAGCAACCACCTATGAACAACAGTCCGTGAATGACGGATATGGCGTGGCCTTTCAGGAGATCCAGCATAGCTGGATGAAAAAAGTGGGACTGGTATTCGAAGAAGCTACCCTACCCATACCTGCAGCAAACATATGGATGCAGTCAGGCGGCAAAAAAGGCATACACACAGAACACCTGGGATTCATACTGGCAGAAATGCAATTTTTACAGCGAGCCTATCCCGGAGCCGAGTGGTGATGCAAACCAGCTTCCGAAAGGAAATCATATATGGAGATACCCAACCAACATAACAGCACGATCAAGACCCCTGAAGAGATAGAAAAAGAGGTATGGTCCCTATTGGAACTTGTCTCTGACCCCGAAGTGCCTGTATTATCCGTGATCGATCTGGGCGTTGTGCGAAAAGTACAGGCAATCACTGCACAGCCCCCGGAGAACTGGAAGATCGTTGTTTCCTATACACCCACCTATACAGGTTGTCCCGCAATGGATGTCATGAAGATGAACATGCGACTGGCACTGGTACAGGCTGGTTTCAGGGATGTTGATTTTACGCAGGTACTGTCTCCCGCCTGGACAACCGACTGGATGACCCAAGCCGGCAAAGACAAACTCAAGGCCTATGGTATAGCACCACCACAGCACAAACAGATGGTCTGCACACCGGACAGTTTTCAGCAGGAAGAGGCCATACCTTGTCCGCGTTGTAATTCCTACCACACCCGGCTGGTATCACAATTCGGAAGTACTGCTTGTAAGGCATTGTATCAGTGTAATGATTGTAAGGAGCCATTCGATTATTTCAAGTGTCATTGAATGACGGATTAACGGATGACGGATCAGCGGATTCCGGATCAAAAAGATCTGTGCGAGACCTCCGCCGCTCTGCTGCTCAGCGGTTGGATATACTTTCACCATCCGTTGATCCGAAAATCCAAGGAATTTCCGAATCGACAAATCCACTAATCCGTTAATCCGCCAATCCCCTAATCAGTATCTTCGTTAAAACCATACAGCCATGTCCTCGATCCTGTTCACCATAGAAAACAACACCGCCACCATCACGCTAAACCGCCCCGACAAACTCAACTCCTTTAACCGGGAAATGGCTTTGCTGCTACAAAACCGATTGGACGAATGCGCCTCTCTACCCGAGATCCGTTGTGTGTACCTTACCGGTTCGGGTAAAGGATTTTGTGCAGGACAAGACCTTGCCGAAGTAGTGGACCCTGATGGTCCCGGTATGCAAAAAATATTAAGTGAACACTATAATCCCATCATCAACCGTTTACGCAATATGCCCAAACCGGTCATAGCCGCGGTGAACGGAGTAGCTGCAGGAGCAGGGGCCAATATCGCTTTGGCCTGCGATGTAGTGGTGGCCACACAATCAGCTTCATTCATTCAGGCATTTTCAAAGATCGGTTTGATACCCGACAGCGGAGGTACGTTCCATCTGCCCAGGCTCATCGGTTTTCAGCGGGCAAGTGCATTGATGATGCTGGGCGACAAAGTATCGGCAGCAGATGCTTTACAGATGGGCATGTTGTACAAAGTATTCAGCGATGATTCCTTTGCGGAAGAAAGCAAAAAAATAGCTGCCACATTGGCCCAGATGCCTACCCGTGCATTGGCATATATCAAACATGCACTGAACCATTCCTTATCCTATAACCTGGAAGAGCAGTTATTGCTGGAAGACCGTTATCAGCAGAAAGCAGCTGCCACAGCAGATTTTGCGGAAGGGGTACAGGCTTTTCTGGAAAAACGTTCACCCAATTTCAAAGGAGAATAACATGAAACAGGAAGATGTATTGGCCCGGCAGGTGGTCGAACACATGATGTTACACGACAGGTTCTCACAGTGGCTGGGCATACAGTTGCTGGAGATCAGGGAAGGATACAGCAAAATCCAGATGACCATCCGGGAGGAAATGGTGAATGGTTTTGGCATTGTGCATGGCGGCATCGCTTTTTCGCTGGCCGATAGCGCATTCGCTTTTGCCTGCAACAACCGTAACAACCTTTCTGTGGCGCTCGACACTTCCATCAACTTCACCAAAGCCGTTCAGGTGGGTGATACACTTATGGCAGAAGCCACGGAGGTCCATAACGGCAAAAGCACCGGCCTATATCATATCACCATCACCAACCAGCAACAGGAGGTCGTAGCGATCTTCAAGGGAACTTGTTTCAGAATGAAGAAACCACTTATTCATCCAGAAGCCTAGATCATGATCTACCAATTCAAAGAGTACATTCCCGTTGTTCATGAATCCTCCTTCATCCATCCTCAGGCTGCCGTTACCGGCAATGTGATCATTGGCAGGGATGTATACATCGGCCCCGGAGCAGCCATCCGCGGCGACTGGGGAGCTATCATCATCGAAGACGGCTGTAATGTGCAGGAGAACTGCACCATACATATGTTTCCCGGTGTTACCGTTATCCTGCAAGAAGGCGCGCATATCGGTCATGGCGCTGTGATACATGGCGCCGTTATCGGCAGGAATTGCCTGGTGGGTATGAACAGCGTCATCATGGACCATGTGGAACTGGGTGATGAATGTATCGTTGGCGCCTTGAGCCTGGTGAAAGCCGATGAGAAATTCGAAAGCCGCAGCCTGATCGTTGGTAATCCCGCCAAAAAGATCAAGGACGTGAGCGATGAAATGATCCGCTGGAAAACCGAGGGTACCCGGTTTTACCAGTCCTTACCCAAAGAGATGCAGACGTACCGGGAACCCGTGGAACCCCTGAGGGAAGTGCCCAAAAACCTACCGGAGCAGCAGAACAGTTACCGCACCTGGAATGAATTAAGAGAATCGCCCGGCAAATAACATTGGCGTACATTTGCAGCTAATCCTTTACAAGTGTCAGAAAGAAACAACTTCATTGATTATATCCGGATCTTTGCACGCAGCGGACATGGCGGTGCGGGCTCTACGCATTTCATGCGCAACAAACTGACCGCTATGGGTGGTCCCGATGGTGGCGACGGCGGCCGCGGAGGCCATATCATCCTGCGTGGTAACAGCAACCTCTGGACCCTCTTACACCTGCGTTATTTCAAGAACGTATTGGCCGAGAATGGGGAGAACGGCAGCAAGAACAATTGTACCGGACGTGATGGAAAAGATATCATCATTGAAGTACCCCTGGGCACCGTGGCACGCAATGAAGAGACCGGTGAGAAAGAAGCAGAGATACTGGAAGACGGACAGGAAGTGATCTGGATGAGGGGCGGCCGCGGCGGACTCGGCAACAGCAACTTCGCCACACCCACCAACCAGGCCCCCGAACATTCGCAACCCGGCGAACCCGGTGTGGAAGGATGGAAGAACATAGAACTGAAAGTACTGGCCGATGTGGGACTGGTAGGTTTCCCCAACGCAGGTAAATCCACCCTGTTGTCAGTCATCACCGCCGCCAAACCCAAGATCGCCAACTATGCATTTACCACACTAGTGCCACAGCTGGGCATGGTTGCCTATCGCGATAACCGATCCTTCTGCATCGCCGACCTTCCGGGTATCATTGAAGGGGCTGCCGAAGGCAAAGGACTGGGACACCGTTTTCTGCGGCATATTGAAAGAAACTCGGTACTGCTGTTCCTGATACCTGCAGACAGTGATGACCATAAAAAAGAATTCGAGATCCTGCGGCATGAGCTCGAAGTATACAACCCGGAAATGCTGCAAAAGGATTTCATCATCGCCATCAGTAAAAGCGATATGCTGGATGACGAACTGAAAGAAGCCATCAGCAAAGAATTACCTGCCCATATTCCACACCTCTTCATATCTTCTGTTACCAACAAAGGACTGACAGAACTGAAAGACCTGCTCTGGCAAACACTGAACAAACCGGCAGTATAACCAGTACATTATTCAATGCACGACTGCGTGATAAGATTTTGTGCTTACATCTTATCACGCAGTCATCACATGTACCATATAGCGTGTGATCTTATCATCGTAAACAAACGTTAGTTTATCAAATCAGTAACATTGTGTTAACATTACACTAAGGGTTACCTTTTACCTCCACCGGGTATTAACTGGTATACACACGGGTTTTTGATGTACATCTATTGCTGAATTTGCCAATTCACTTCACCGTTACGGTAGCCCCTGTATTCTTCTGATTGCTTATTTCCCATGTAAACTTCTTTTGTGAGCCATGCGGTACCATTGTGCCCATTACACAAACAGACATACTATTATTTCAAACTAAAAATGTAAGTACACCATGAAAAAACAGTCAATCCAAACCATCGCAAAAAGATTTTTCTTAGGTAACCTGTTGGCCGCTACAGTATTCCTTTCTGCCAACGCTGCTACCATTAACCCCGCCAATGACAAAGCAGAGATCAAGTACACCGGGGTTGATAAATACAACCAGTTATCTTTCAACGTAAAATACAGCAACCCTACCGGTAATACTTTTAACCTGACCGTCCTGGACGAGAACGGTGAGCTGCTTTTCAGAGGTTTTTATGGCGACAAACAATTTGACAAAACCTTCAAATTGCCAAAATCTGAAGTAAGCAAACTGACCTTCGTGATCGAAGACGGTAAAGATTCCTTCAAACAGAAGTTTGATGTGAACATCAAGACCCAGGTGATCGAAGACGTGGTAGTAAGCAAGAACTAATTAAGCTATTCACTACAACCATCCAGCCACAGTTATTGAGTATTCATTGACTGTGGCTTTTTTTTGGCCAACCCAATGTTGAAAACTTATGGTGGGCCATTTCTGCCGAATCTGATAATTTCATGAGATGCAACCCCAGCAATGTTTGTTCTGCGGCCATCTGGTGCAACTGGTGCACGTACACGGGCATTACCAATGTCCCGTATGTTTTACCAATGCACTTCCCTGTTGCGATGGTGACAATTGCAGCACCAACCACTTATTACAGGAAACTCCCCAACAAAAAAGCCACCCTGTTATCACACAGGATGGCTCTGATATGGTATGAACAGTGGTGGATTATCCGCCTACTGCCTCACTCTGCATGCTCTTACTGCTTTTCTTCCTTTCTTCTTCATTCAGGATCACTTTACGCATACGAATGTTCTTGGGAGTGACCTCGATACATTCGTCCTGCTGTATGTATTCCATACACTCTTCCAGTGTGAACTGCAGTTTGGGTGTGATGCGAACCGCATCGTCACTTCCGCTGGCACGGTGGTTGGTCAGCTTTTTCATTTCCACCGCGTTCACGTTCAGATCACCGGGTTTGATGTGTTCGGCAATGACCTGACCCACATATACTTCTTCTCCCGGATCAACAAAGAAACTTCCCCGGTCCTGCAGCTTATCAATGGAATACGCAGTGGTGGTTCCGCCGAATTTGGCGATCAGTACACCATTATTTCTGCCAGGGATGGGTCCTTTCCATGGTTTGTAATCTATGAAACGGTGCGCCATCACAGCTTCACCCGCAGTATTGGTCAGCATCTGGGAACGTAGTCCGATCAATCCTCTGGAAGGGATCTCGAATTCCAGGTGCTGCATCTCGCCCTTACTTTCCATGACCTGCATCTCTCCTTTACGCTGTGTAACCAGGTCGATCACTTTACCGCTGAATTCAGCAGGCACGTCCACCACCAGGTTCTCATAAGGTTCGTGCTTTTTACCATCAATGGTCTTCACCAACACCTGCGGATTACCCACGGTCAACTCATACCCTTCGCGGCGCATGGTCTCGATCAGGATACCCAGGTGCAGGATACCACGCCCAAACACCAGGAAACTATCCGCACTATCCGTATCTTCCACACGTAATGCCAGGTTCTTTTCGGTCTCCTTCATCAAACGGTCACGCAGGTGGCGTGAGGTTACGAACTTACCATCCTTACCAAAGAAAGGTGAGTTGTTGATGCTGAAGGTCATACTCATGGTCGGCTCATCCACGCTGATCACCGGCAAACCCTCGGGGTTGTCGATATCTGCAATGGTATCTCCGATATTGAAGTCTTCCAGTCCTACCACCGCACACAGGTCACCGGCAATTACTTCCGTTACCCGGCGTTTACCCATTCCTTCAAACACATACAGTTCCTTCACACGGCTTTTCTTGATAGAGCCATCTGCCTGTACCAGCGCAATAGGTTGGTTCTCCTTGATGGTTCCGCGGGTTACTTTACCGATGGCGATACGTCCCAGGAAAGAAGAGTAATCCAGCGAAGTGATCTGCATCTGCAGGAAACCTTCGTTCACTTTTGGTGGCGGTACATGTTTGATGATACCATCCATCAATGCCAGGATATTATCGGTAGGGGTCAGGCTGTCGTTGAACCAGCCATTCTTACCGCTGCCATAATAGGTAGGGAAGTCGAGCTGTTCTTCGGTAGCATCCAGATTAAAGAAGAGTTCAAATACGGCGTCATGCACTTCATCCGGACGGCAGTTGGGCTTATCAACCTTGTTGATCACCACAATGGGGTGCAGGTTCAGTTGTAAGGCTTTCTGCAATACGAAACGGGTCTGCGGCATGGGGCCTTCAAAAGCATCCACCAGCAGGATCACACCATCGGCCATCTTTAGCACTCGCTCTACCTCACCACCAAAATCACTGTGGCCGGGTGTATCAATCACATTAATCTTAACGTCGTTATAAGTTACGGCCGCATTTTTACTGAAGATGGTGATACCACGCTCCCTTTCCAGGTCGTTGCTATCCATGATCAGTTCACCGGTCTCCTGGTTGTCCCTGAATACCTTGGTAGTTTGCAGGATCCTGTCTACCAGTGTTGTTTTGCCATGGTCTACGTGTGCGATAATGGCAATGTTTCTTATTTCCATGTAAAATTTTAAGGCTGCAAAGGTACAGCTTTACCACGGGAGGGCAAAGAGTTAGCAGAAACATAACACAACCTGCTGAAAAACAATGTTTTGGAACAGAATCGGGTAGTTTGGTACCACCCCCTACCGAAACCGGTGGTTTTCAGGCAGTTCCGGGTATCTAAACCCGGATATATATCTTTTTCCTGTCCATCCAGTACCCCACCGACCAACACAATAACATATAGGCCAGGGCGAACAAGAGGGAGCCCCAGTAATCACCTGCATGACTGAACACAGCCAGGTAGATCGCCCTGAACAGCGACTCATCCCCCACCTGGAAAGTATACAGCAGGATCACCAGCAGCTCGGACAGCAGGTAAATGGCCAGCGGATTCTTACCCACCACTTCAAAGAACCAGGCGCCCCGCGTTTTATGCTGCATATCCATCAGGTAGATCACTCCGCCGAGGATCATACAGTCCAGTCCCACCGTATGCAACACAAAAGAGCTGGTCCACAGTTTTTTGTTGATGGGGAAGATATAGTTCCAGAAATGAGCGATCACCACTAACACAAAACCGGCCAGTATCAGTTTGGTCAGTCCCTCATAGGTTTTCCCGCTTTGCTGCACATGTTTGCCCACCAGGTAACCGGCCACCACATTGACAATGGCCGGTAAAGTACTCAGCAGCCCTTCGGGATCAAATGCCACACCCTCACCATGGTACAGGTGGTTCTCACCCAATAACCATAGATCCAGTTTCAGTCCGGCATTGCCCTGTAAACTAAGCGGGTCGGCAGGATCGCCAAACCAGAAACAGAGGCCCCAATACAATAACAGGAAGGCGGTACTCAATACCACCACGGTCCTGGTTTTCAGGAAATACACCATCAGCGAAGCAAACCCATAACAAAGGGCAATACGTTGCAGCACCCCCAGGATACGGGTATGAGAGATGGGCGACAGTGACCAATGCCCCTCTTCCATCCGCACAAAGGGGAACCAGTACATCAGGTAACCCAATAAAAATATCAATACGGTCCGTTTGAAGATCTTACCCAGTACTTCGGCGGTAGTCATCGCCTCCCATTTGCGCATCACAAAACTCATGGCATTACCCACCGCGAACAGAAAAGACGGGAATACCAGGTCGGTAGGTGTGAACCCATGCCAGTTCGCGTGCAGCAACGGTGCAAACGTGACCGAGCCGTCGCCAGGCGTATTGACAATGATCATTAAACAGATGGTGAGGCCGCGGAATACATCCAGCGCGGGAAATCGTTGTGTGTTGGTGGTCATGGCAGCTGTTTGGAGTTTCTAATATAGGATTTTGTACGCGGATTCCGGCACCTGTGAATACTGGCAACAAATTTGTAGTTTTAAGGAAACGATCTTTTATGCGCTTCCTCAAAATATTGCTCGCGATCCTGGTGGTACTGGCTGCGGTATATCTTCTCGGCCCCAACCCTACTACCCCGGTGTACAGTACCGTATTACCTGAAATACCTTCCGGCGATTCGGCCCTGGAGACCTATATACTGGAACAGGAAGCCCCTCATAAGATCAAGCCCGACAATGAAGCCAGAATCGTATGGTTCGATGATACACTGAAGCAGAAAACCGAATACGCCATCGTATACCTGCACGGCTTTAGTGCCAGCCAGGAAGAAGGCAACCCGGTACACAGGAAGATCGCCCGGCAATTTGGCTGTAACCTATACCTGGCAAGACTTTCGCAACATGGCATCGACACCAGTGATGCGTTGGTCAACCTGACCGCCGAAAACCTCTGGGAATCGGCCAAACAGGCGTATGCCATTGGCAAACAGCTGGGTCATAAAGTGATCCTGATGGGCACTTCTACTGGAGGAACACTGGCCCTGCAACTGGCAGCAGCCTACCCCGATATTGCCGCACTGGTCTTATATTCTCCCAATATCGAGATCAACGATCCCAATGCCTGGCTGCTGAACAACCCCTGGGGTCTACAGATAGCACGTAAGGTAAAAGGTTCCTATTATAACGTGATCCCCAAGAAAACACCCGAATACAAACAATACTGGAACCAGGAATACCGACTGGAAGCCCTGGTACAATTGGAGGAATTACTGGAGACCACCATGACCAAAAAGACCTTTGAAAAAGTGAAACAACCCGTACTGTCGCTCTACTATTATAAAGATGAGAACAACCAGGACCCTGTAGTGAAAGTAAGCGCCATCAAAAAGATGATGGCTTCACTGGGCACACCGGTGGAAAAGGAAGAAATGGTGGCCATACCCAATGCCGGCAGTCATGTACTGGCCTCGCCTATCCAATCGAAAGATATCCTGAGCGTGGAGAAAGAGACCGCAGAGTTCCTGAAGAATATGCTGCAGCTGAAACCAGTGCAGTAATGCGCAACAGCCCAGCTACCACCCGGCTTATCAATAAGTTGGGTGGTGCCAAACTTCCCATACACAAGGCTGGAGCCACAACTTTCCTTATCTTCATCCTGCTCAAACAAAAACGATTACTATGCCACGCAGTAGAATAGCCGGTATCGGTAAATACGTGCCCAGCAACGTTGTTACCAATAAGGACCTGATGCAGTATATGGACACCACAGACGAGTGGATACAGGAAAGGACCGGCATCAAAGAGCGCCGTTACGCGCACCGCACCGAAGAGACCACCACTACCATGGCGGTAGAAGCAGCCAAAATGGCCATTGAAAGGGCAGGAACCACTGCTAACGATATTGATTTTATCGTGTTCGCCACACTGTCTCCCGACTATTATTTCCCGGGTTGCGGGGTCATGTTACAGCGCGCCCTGAAGATGAAAGAAGTGGGGGCACTTGATGTACGCAACCAATGCAGCGGCTTTCTGTATGCGTTGAGTGTGGCCGACCAGTTCATCAAGACCGGCATGTACAGGAATATACTGGTAGTGGGCAGCGAGAAACATTCTTTCGGGCTTGATTTCAGTACCCGGGGCAGAAATATCTCTGTGATCTTTGGCGATGGCGCCGGTGCCGTGGTGTTGCAACCCACCGAAAAAGAGGACCAGGGCATCCTGAGCACACACCTGCACAGTGATGGAGAGTCTGCAGAGATACTGGCCATGTATAATCCCGGCACCCATGCCAATCACTGGGGCACCCATAACTACGCTGATTTCGACGATGCCCCCATTGCCAACATGTTCATGAGCCATGCCATGATCGATAATGCGCAGAACTTCCCCTATATGGACGGGCAGGCGGTCTTCAAAAAAGCGATCGTGAAGTTCCCGGAAGTGATCATGGAATCACTTACGGCAAACGGGTACCAGCCCTCCGATATCAATATGCTCATACCTCACCAGGCCAACCTGCGGATAGCGCAGTTCGTACAGCAGAAACTCCACCTGAGCGATGACCAGGTGTACAACAATATTCAACATTTCGGTAACACTACGGCAGCTTCTGTTCCCCTAGCTTTGTGTGAAGCATGGGAAAAAGGAAAGATCAAAGAGGGTGACCTGGTATGCCTGGCTGCTTTTGGCAGCGGGTTTACCTGGGCCAGCGCTTTGATCAAGTGGTAAGCCCATCTTGCAACCGCATTTTACGGCAATTACCCGATACGGCAGGTGGCCATTGCCACCCTGTTCACTATTAAAAGCCATTGAGTATTGTGATGACCGATAGAAAAATCATTTACCTGATCAATCCCATATCCGGGACCTCCCAAAAAGAAGGTATCCGAAAACTGATCGAAAGGGAGACAAGCGCGCAGGGCATCCCATTCATCATCGAGGAAACCAATGCCGGCGGTAATTACGAACACATCAAGGATTGGATACTGCGCGAACAGTATACAGATATCGTGATGGTAGGTGGAGACGGCACCGTGAACCAGGTGACCAGGACACTGCATGACCTGCCGGTAAGGTTCGGGATCATTCCCGTAGGTTCGGGTAACGGACTGGCAAGGGCGGCGTGTATTCCCATGAAACCGCAACAGTCACTGTCGCTGATATTTACAGGTACCCCACGGAAAGTGGATGCGTTCCTGATCAATGACCATTTTTCCTGCATGCTCAGCGGCATCGGTTTTGACGCACAGGTGGCACATGATTTTGCCAGTAAGGCCAGCAGGGGATTGATGACCTATACACAACAAAGTATCATCAATTATTTCAAGGCACATCCTTACCAGTTCCAGATACTGCTGGATAATTTTTCGTTTTTTACAGATGCCTTTTTCATCAGCATTGCCAACAGTAACCAGTTTGGCAATAACGTCACCATTGCGCCGCAGGCCAGTCTGAATGATGGTTTACTTGATATTGTGATCGTTCAGAAAATGAATAAGGCCAAACTGCCATTTGCCATCCTGCAGCAGATACGGGGTAATAACAAACTGCAACAAATGGTAGAAGATATGACTGGAAAGAACATCCTTTATTTCCAAACGCCTTCCATCACCATACGCAACCTGAAACACGCACCGCTGCATATTGATGGAGAACCCAGGGAGACCACGGAGGAGTTCAGCATCCAGATCCTGAAAGATTGTTTTGAACTGATCCAGGCCTGATGAAGTATCTGTGTATCCATGAATAGGGATGCCGACCCCTAAGGTCTTACCAAACGCCTGAGCCGCTGGAACTCCTTTTCATTCACCTGGTTATACAAGGCCCTGGAAATATCTTTTTTCTCTGCGGCAGTTAAATGAAAACTCAAACTGGCAGGCGCATCCTGTTTGGAAGGAACGTACTGGAAAGTGATGCTGTGAAATCCCGCACCATAGGCACCTGCCAGGAAATGAAGCTGGTCGTGCTGGTAATAGTCCTGCATCTTATACCAGTTGTTCTGCAGTATCAGGAAGGGTTTCGTCATCATGCTGACCAGTGAATTACCTTCAAAAGGTTTATCCCAGTCTGCCAGGCTCCTGTCGCGCAGCTGCAGCAAGATCACTTTGCTGGTATTGGCTTTGAGCCAGTCTTTGAATGTATAGATGAAGCGCAGACAGGCTTCCTGCCCGAAATTATCACGCAGTCCGGCATCCATCACATCGATGATGGGGCTGGTGGGCAACCATACATTGGGCAATACATATGGGAACGTGGCGTTCATACGCAGGGCAGAAAGCACCCGCAGGTTCATCGCATCCTGTTTGGCAAAAAAGGAATTAAAATCGACCGCATCCGGATCAACAACGGTAAGGTCCGCGCTGTCGGTCAGCGGCTTCATCAGAAAACGTGCAGGATGGGTACTGATGATCATCTTACGTCCGTCGCGGGTGATCACCGAATTGAAGAACATGGTCGGTATCTCTGCATTGGCCTCGGCCTGTACGTAATCCTTCAGGGTCTTCGAGAGTATACCCCCGGTATTCTCGTTCAGCTTCTGTTCAAAAGCATATCCCCGGTCTTTGGCATATGCATAGCCATTCACACTGAATTTCTGTACCGGCCCGATCATGTCCCTGGTAACAAAAGAGGAAAATAAGGGATTCAGCAGGTCCTGTGTGATGTTCTCCACATACTGTTTGTTCTGCAGGTCAATATCCGCACCCATGATCTTCTCATGATACAATTCCCTGAAGTACGCTGCTCCCAGCATTCCGCCTGATGCTCCGTTGATGAGCATGGTCTGCCGCATCAGCTGACCGCCCAGTAAACTATCCAGTCGTTGTAAGGTATTCATAGTGAACGCCGCACTCCTGGCACCACCACCACTGGTACTGATCAGGTACATGACAGGTTTGTCCGACCGCTGCCTGGCTTTCCATCTATCCAGTACTTCGATGAAATGTTTTCGGTCCGCATCTATATTCACTTCACTGGCCAGTGCCTGCACAGAATCGCGGTTATATACCGGCCGTTCATTTTTATTCAGGTAATTCAGTCCATAGGCTTTGTTCCTCGGGTCGATGATCTCTTTCTGGTACAGCAGGTTCATCACGATGTATACCACCACTACCAATGGGATACTCCAGGTATGCAGGAACAATGACACCGCACCTGCCAAAGCGATCAGTATGGCAAAAAAGATCGTGATACTGGCAGCGGCAGGTAATTGAAACAGCCGGCTGTCAGAAGTATATCCTACCAGTATCAGGAAAACAAAAGCGATCAGGATAGCGATCACTGCGGCCACATGGTGCCGTTTGAACACTGTGTCCAGGAAATCCTGACTATAATGCCTTACATCACGGGGTTTGCGCAGACTGAACCTCGCACTCAGGAACCAGTCAACCCGCATTTCAGAACGTTCACTGGGCAATACCTTCCTGCCCGAGATCCTTTTGTACCGGGTATTGGCCGACTTGATCACGTCGCCCATCGTAAAATAAATGGTCTTATCCGCCCCAAAAAAATACAGGAAGGCGACCAGGATAGACAAGAATATGCCACCCGTAAAACCCGCCACCAGCCATAACACTTCCCCTGCCGGAAACAATTCCTGGTAACGTGCATAATGTATGGTCCTTACCAGGTAAAACACCAGGAAGGCAGTGGGGAGAAGCGAATTGTTGATGCAGTATTTCAGAAAGGGTTGTGCGGTAGTGGCCAGAAAACGGATGTTCTTACTATGCAGGATGAAAGTGGTAATATTCCAGCTCATGATGAATATGCCCATCGCAACACCCAGTATGGCCATACTCAATGGAGTGATGCTTCCAAAATATTCAGGGGCCAGGAACAGGGTGTTGGCGCCGAAAGTGAACATGAACTCACCTGCCACGGTGGCAAACAAAATGTACCAGAATAGGAGAAACACCTGGTACCTGCGGAAATGCAGCAGGAACAGCTGCAACGGCAACGAATAAAAGATACCCGCCAGGTATTTTTTCATAATAGCATGACTTTGGAATGAGCCAATTGACGAATCGGCGAATGCAGGGGAGACCCCGTCACTCCGCGATCGATCAATCCCTTACAAGATACAATATCCAGACGAGGGATAACAGCAACAGCATGCCGGTTAGCTGGTGTAACTGGGCCATCCATTCAAAAGCGCCCCAATGACCGGGTATGATACCCGTACTGGTCAATACAGAAGCGACACCCAACAACACCTGACCCAATACAATATACAAGGGCCATCTTTTGGTCTGTTCGAATAAGGCAGAACCCCGCGTACGTATCATTTTCACCGACCATAGAACGATCAGCAGCAACAGCAGGTAGGCAAGTCCGCGGTGTATAAAATGTATCAGTATCTTATTGTCGATAAAATTCAGCAGGAAGGGCTCGTCGATGAACAAACTGGACGGCACCCAGTCGCCATTGATGGTTGGCCAGGTTGGCGCTATGGTAGCCGCCTTGTGCCCGGCCATCAAAGCCCCGTACAGTAACTGTATGACCAGGAGCAGCAAAATAGCCAGGTTCCATTTTCTGAGTGATGCGTTTCGGACGATGGCTTCTTTTTTTACCAGTAACTGAAGGGCAAACCAGAAACAATAACAGAGCAGCCCCAATGCAAAGATGAAATGTAAGGCCAGGCGGGTGGGTTTTACGTATACCGCGTCGCCGGTAAGTCCGCTGGCCACCATGATCCAGCCAATGGCACCCTGTAAAGCCCCCAAAAAGAACAGCACCACCAACGGAGTGATCATTTCTTTCTTGAAATGTTTCTTCACCAGGAACCAGATAAAACCGAAGGCGAATACCAGGCCAATGGTACGGGCCCATAAACGATGGAACCATTCCCAGAAAAAGATGAATTTGAAATCAGACAGGGTGAATTCAAAATTCAGCAGCTGGAACTGCGGGGTCTGCCGGTATTTGGCAAACTCAGCCATCCACTGCTGTTCATTCAGCGGCGGCAGAGTACCGGTGATCACATCCCACTGAGTAATGGATAGACCACTTCCGGTCAGGCGGGTAATGCCCCCCAGTGCCACCTGGATGACCGTCATCCCCACTCCTATCAGTAACCAGGTCGCTACCAGCCTGGAAGAACGTGCTGCTGTGTCCATAACGATGCTTTTTCTATATGTTGACAAAGGTAACAGTATAACAGACCCTGCCCTTGTTTTGTAAAATGAATTTGGTAAGTATGCCAGGTATGATTGAATTTTACCGTCATGTTATCCCTCTTTTATCAAACAGAACAGCCCGAAGCGGGTGTGGATGAAGCGGGCCGCGGCTGTTATGCCGGTCCCGTATTTGCTGCAGCCGTGATCTTACCCGAAGGTTTTTACCATCCCTTGCTGAACGACAGCAAACAGGTGACTGCCCGGCATCGTGAGACCCTTCGCGAAGTGATCGAAGCCGAAGCGATCAGCTGGGCAGTGGCCAGCGTAGACAATGAAGAGATCGACCGGATCAATATCTTACAGGCTTCTTTTAAAGCCATGCATCTCGCCATCAGCCGTTTAACGCCGCCACCGGGCCTTCTGCTGATCGATGGCAACCGCTTTGCCCCATATGCACAAACACCACATCACTGCATCATCAAAGGCGATGGGAAATTCGCCTCCATCGCCGCGGCCAGTATCCTGGCCAAAACGCACCGGGATGCTTACCTGCTGGAGTTACACGAAGAATTTCCGCAATACGGCTGGGACAATAACAAAGGTTACGGAACGGCCGAACACAGAAAGGCCATTGAAACATACGGATTGTGTAAATACCATCGAAAAAGTTACAAGATCTAAGACCGGTAAGAAGTGGGTCATTCATTCCAGACGCCGGCACCCTCTCTCACAACCGTATAGGTATCGTTGGTGCAATCCACAATGGTGGAAGGCACCATACCACCAATGCCGCCATCGACCACGATATCGACCAGTTTCGAAAAATTGGCATACATGATTTCAGGATCGGTGTATTCTTCCACCATTTCTCCGGGTAAGGAAGTGGAAAGGATCGGATGGGTGAGCTCATGCACAATGGTCCGGGCAATATTGTTATCGGGCACACGTAAACCGATGGTGCTTTTTTTACTGTGCAGGATCTTGGGCACTTCCTTGCTGGCTGGCAGGATAAAAGTATAGGGGCCCGGCAAGTATGTTTTTAATAAGCGATAGAGTGGTGTGGAAATACTTTTTGTGTACTTGCTCAGATCGCTCAGATCATAGCAAACAAAACTCATCTGAGAACGAGAAGGATCTACCTGTTTGATCCGTGCGATCCGCTCAACCGCTTTGTGCTGAAAAATATCACAACCCAAACCATAAATGGTATCGGTGGGATAAATGATCACCCCGCCATCCAGCAGGCATTCGATCACGGTCTTGATATGTCTCGGATTGGGATTATCCGGATGTATATGCAGTAGCATACTGCAAGTTACGTCATCCGAAAGCATTTCCCTGTAAACACTTTACCGGAAGTGGGCCAGTTTAAGTCATTTTGCCGCGCCCTAAAGGACGCGGCAAATATTTTCTTTGGCAAAAATTCAAAATACCCCACTACACTTTAACGATTCTATACCGGTCAAATACATCGTTACCAGTATTTTTGTAAAAACCAATAGCATTCCTATGCAATTACAACCTGTTGATGTTGTAGATGAGATCAGTGCGGACGATTTCAGACAACAGTACTATCTACCCATGCGACCATTGGTCATCAGGAACCTTGCCAAAACCTGGCCTGCCTACGAAAAATGGAACTGGAACTATTTTAAGGAACTGGTGGGCGATCAGCGAGTAGCGCTGTACAACAACACCAAAAGCGACGCATACACCCCTATCAATACCGCCGACGATTACAAGACCTTTGGAGAATATATCGACATGATCAAACAGGGGCCTGCCGCCTGGCGCATCTTCCTGTTCAACATATTCGATCATGCCCCACAGCTTACACAGGATTTCACCTGGCCCGAACACCTGATGAAGGGCTTCGTGAAGAAATATCCCATGCTGTTCACGGGTGGCGCCACTTCCATTACGCATATGCATTTCGACATTGACCTGAGCCATATCCTGCATACCCAGTTCGCCGGCAGAAAACGTATCCTGCTTTTTCCGCACAGCGAATCGGATAGGTTATACCGGAAACCTTTTGAAGTATTGAGCCTGGCAGATTTCAGCAACTATTACGACCCCGCAAAAAGCAAACTGGATTATCAGAGATTTCCTGCACTGACAAAAGCCCATGGTTTCGATCTTACACTCAATCATGGCGAAACGCTGTTCATGCCCGCAGGTTACTGGCACCATATGGAGTACCTCGATAGCGGTTTTGCCATGAGCCTGCGCGCCCTGCAACCTTCCATCACAGGTAAACTTACCGGCGTATGGAACCTGTTCGGTATGCGTACCATTGATACGGTCATGAAAAAGACCCTGCCCCAACCCTGGTACAACTGGAAAAGGAAACGCATTTTCGATAATGCAGGTAAGGCATTGTAAAAATGTAAATCATCTTACCTATACACAAACCAAAAGGCGGCCTTGTGCCGCCTTCGGTTTGTCTGTAACCCCGTGAAAACTGAATAGTGAAAAAGTCGTCTTCACTTTTTCTACCGGTAAAACTACTTGCCCGGCCCTTTCGTGTCAAGGTAAGTTCTACGCAAAAAAATGGGTGTTTTAACGGTTGTTTTGCTCACCAAAAACCCGCAATTTGTTCATCCCAATTATTGGCAACCGCAGTCATACCAATTAAAACAGCCTTATCATGCCTAAAATAGCGCTGGTTGACGACCATTCCCTACTGCGTAACGCATTGGCCAATGTGATCAAGACCTTCCCCGGTTACGAGGTTTTGTTCCAGGCCAATAACGGCAGGCATTTCATACAAGTGCTTGACCCCGATGACCTGCCGGATATTGTACTGATGGATGTGAGCATGCCCGTTATGAACGGTTTCGAAACCACCCGTTGGCTGAACCAGAATTATCCCGAAGTACGCGTGATCGCCTTAAGTATGCAACGGGAAGAGTGGACCGTGATCCGTATGTTACGCAACGGGGCCAAGGGCTTCATGCTGAAAGAAACGGACCTGGAAGACCTGCGAAGGGGCCTCAACGAAGTAGCCAACAAAGGGCTGTATATCAACGAAATCCTTTATAAGAGGATCGTGCATACGATCAACCAGGACCCTGAAACGGTTCAGGCCAATGAATGGGAGACCGCTATGAACCTGAGCGAACGGGAAAAAGAGTTCCTCCGCCTGATCTGTACGGAGAAATCCTATAGGGAGATCGCCACCGAAATGTGCCTCAGCCCCAGAACGGTCGACGGTTATCGCGACCTCCTGTTCGAAAAAACACAGGTCATCTCCCGTATCGGATTGGTTTTATTTGCTTTCCGGAATGGTATCGCGAGGATCTGACTTTTTTTCTTCATATCCCTTAATGCAAGATCCCCGCAATGCGGGGACCTTGCCGATAATATGATAAAGAAATGATCAGATGATCTCCCACACTTCTTTTCCGCGGATCAGTTTGTCCAGGTTGCCTTTGCCCTTGCTGGCAATGGCTTCTTCCAACTGCAGGGCCATCATTTCTTCGTAACAAGGACGGTCTGTCTGGTAAAACACACCGAATGGTCTTGGGAAATGGATACCGGACTGTGCAGGATCGTCGAACATGCGCACCAGGGTCTGTCCTTTGTAGAAATCATGCTCATCATGGATCCACAGGTCATCGGCACTTACGCCATTGCCCAGTTCCACTACCACCGGTTTCATACCATCCAGCTTGATGCCCTTATCCTGGTTGGCTCCGAAGATCAATGGTTTACCCTGTTCCAGGAACAGTGCTTCTTCGGGTTTGGTAGATTTTTCAGTAAATATCTCAAACGCACCATCATTGAAGATGATACAGTTCTGGTAGATCTCAAGGAAAGAAGATCCCTTATGCTGGTAAGAACGGGTAAGCATGTTCTGCATATGTTTGGGATCACGATCCATCGTCCTGGCAACAAATGTGGCATCAGCACCCATCGCCAGCGCCAAAGGGTTAAAAGGATGATCGATGCTACCAAAAGGCGTGCTCTTGGTTACTTTATTGGTTTCAGAAGTAGGCGAATATTGTCCTTTGGTCAGGCCATAGATCTGGTTGTTGAACAACAACACATTCACATCAAGGTTCCTACGCAGCAGGTGAATGGTATGGTTACCGCCGATGCTCAATCCGTCACCGTCACCGGTAACGATCCACACGCTCAGTTCGGGCCTGCTGGCTTTCAGTCCACTGGCAATGGCCGTAGCACGACCGTGGATGCTGTGCATACCATAGGTATTCATATAATACGGGAAACGGCTGCTACAGCCGATACCGCTGATGATCACAATATTTTCTTTAGGGATACCAATGGTTGGCATTACTTTCTGCACCTGGGCAAGAATGGAATAATCACCACAACCGGGGCACCAGCGAACTTCCTGGTCTGTTGCAAAATCTTTGGCGGTTAACTGTGGGACTGCTGTAGCTGTTTCTGACATGATTCTTAGTAATTATCGATCCCTGACCAAAACAGGGACCTTCTATTTGAAATTGGGGTATAAATATCCTGAATAATTGCCAATTATAAACGTCCTGTCAGGAATTATTCTGCAATTCTTCCCAATACTCGGCCGCACGGCGGGTATGGGGTATCACGATCGTGCCACCCACGATATTCGCCACGGCAAAGATCTCATACATCTCTTCCGTATTCACCCCCAGTTCATGGCTCTTACCCAGGTGGTATTTGATGCAGTCATCGCAGCGCAAGACCATACTGGCCACCAGTCCCAGCATTTCCTTGGTCTTTTTGTCAAGGGCACCCTCCTCATAGGTGTTGGTATCCAGGTTCCAGAGGCGTTTCATCACCAGGTTGTTCTTACTGAGGATCACTTCGTTCATCTTTTCACGGTAATCGTTGAACTCTTGTACTAATGGACTCATATCACGGTTTTTAGGAGGCAAAAATACGGCAGCGCCCCCTAGAGCTTGTCATTTCTTTGTATTTTAACCGTTCAAACCAACTGTTATGAAGAAAATCCTCCTTTTACTCGTTCTGTTCGGCGCCCGGTTTGCAGGGGCACAGAATGGAACCGAGCTGGTGAAAGTGACCGACATGCTCAAGATCAAACAGATCAACAGCGTAACCCTTAGTCCCGATGGCAGCAAAGTGGCTTTTGTGGTGAACCAGATCGAACCCGATGGCGACAGCAAATGGGAATACAAATACCAGAATCAGCTGTATGTGACCCCTACCGATGGCTCAGCCGCCCCCCGGGCCCTTACCGCCAAAGAATCGGCTTCCCAGCCAGCCTGGAGTCCCGATGGCAGGCAATTGGCATTTGTGCGGCTGGCAGACGGCAAACCCCAGGTATTCGTACTGTCATTCGATGGAGGGGAACCCATTCAGTATACCCGCCACAAATATGGGGCGAGCGCTCCCAAATGGAGCCCCGACGGCAAAAAGATACTGTTCGCGGCCAGCGTTTCCCTGAAAGAACTGTTGAAGGACGCGGAACTCAATCCCGGAAAAGAGGTGCCCAAATGGCCTTATGAAAAGCCAGGATTCGACAAGAACACGCAACTGCTCCCCAATACCGCCAAACCCGACCCCGATGGCAACTGGGATGAGATCAGGGCCTACCTGGAGAACAACGCCAACGACAAAAAGGCCAAAGTGATCAACAAACTCAATTTCCAGGAAGAGGCCACCACCAGTTCCGAAATGAGTTTCGGTCATTTTTTTGTGATGAATGCGGAACCCGGGGCCCAACCGGTTGCCGTTACCCATGGTTTTTACCGTTTCAGCAGTGTCGATTTTACGCCAGATGGCAAACAACTGATCATAACAGGAGATGCTGACGACACCGAACATCCCGACCGATCACTGGAATCGGAGATCTACCTCACAGATGCCAACGGCCAGAACCCGAAACTGCTGCTGGGTGCCGAAGGCAAAAGTTATAATAGCGCCAGACTCTCCCCTTCAGGCAAATGGCTGGCTTTCCAGTATGGCAATACCTCTTTTGTGGATGTGCCGATGCTGGCCATCATGCCCGTTAACGGAACAGCGAAAGATATAGTGAATATCCCCTTCGACAGGAACAAAGGCAACCTGACATGGAGTGCGGATGAGAAATACATCTACTTCGCCGCTCAGAGCAATGGTGGCGCTCCTGTATATCGGGTCGATGTAAGGACCAAACAGGTAGAAGCCCTATCAGATGTGAACGCGGGCATCAGCTCATTCGACCTCCGCAATGGCAAACTGGTCTTTGTAAAAACAGAAGTGGCCAATCCCTTCGAACTGTATGCGGCCGATGCGGCCATGAAGAATGCGATCCGCATCAGCAGTTTCAATTACGATTGGATCAAGAACAAGAAACTCAGTTTCCCCGAGAAAAAAAGTTTCGTGAATGAAAAAGGTTTAACAGTGGAGTACTGGGTAATGAAACCCGCCAACTTTGAACCCGGCAAAAAATATCCCACTATCCTGAACATACACGGCGGCCCCACCGCCATGTGGGGACCCGGCGAAAGCTCCATGTGGCACGAGTTCCAGTATTATGCAGCCAAAGGATATGTGGTGGTATATGGTAACCCACGGGGCTCCGGTGGTTATGGTTCTGCATTTCTCCGTGCCAACATCAACGACTGGGGCACAGGTCCTACCAGTGATGTACTTACCTATCTGGACAAAGCCAGTGAAGCCGGTTTCATCGATACCGCTAAACTGGCCGTTACCGGTGGCTCGTATGCCGGTTATCTGGTGGCCTGGATCATTGCCCACGACCAGCGTTTCAAAGCCGCCTGTTCACAAAGAGGGGTGTATGACCTGGGCACATTCTTCGGAGAAGGAAATGCCTGGCGCCTGGTCCCGAATTATTTTGGCGGTTACCCATGGGAACCCGCCGTCAAACCCATTCTGGAAAGGGAATCACCCATTACCTACGTACAGAATATTCATACGCCTTATATCATTTTCCATGGAGAGAACGATTTGCGAACAGGCGTGATCCAGGGAGAGATGTTATACAGAAGCCTGAAAGTGCTGGGCCGAACGGTAGAATATGTTCGTCACCCCGGTGGCACACACGAATTGACCCGCAGCGGCAATAACCGCCAACGGATCGATCAGATGTTACGTACGATCGAATTCTTTGAACGCTTCATCAAACACTAACAACAAACGGCCGGTTCATTACCGGCACAAAAAATGGGGGAGTTTTGAAACGGGCAGCAATTCATGTGAACTGTCCGTTTCAAAACTCCCCCATCGTTATTCAGGAAACTTATTTCAATGCCTTCAGCCAATCCAGCATTCCTGTATATACTTTTTTGGCAACATCGTCGTGAAATTGGCTGCGGATGATCTTTTTTTCGTCGGCCTCATTGCTCAGGAAGGCGATCTCCAGCAAACAGTTCGGGAAATCGGTCGGGGCATTCATCGCAAAATTGAAACTGCCCACATTACCGAATTCGTTCAGCTTCAATTCCAGCATCCGGTTCAGGATAGATTGTGTGAGGGGTCGGTAACCAATGTGTTTATAATACGTGCTCACCCCATTCACATCCCGGTTATTGCTTGAGTTCAGGTGTAGGCTGATCAGGAGATCAGGGTCCTGCTGCTGCAGAAACAGAATGCGGTCCTTATTATCGAAAGTGGTATCCGTTATTCGGGTCATGATGATCTTTTTCACCCCTCTTTTCCGCAATTGTTTTTCCAGTGCCTTGGCAAACAGCAGCGTGTAATATTTCTCTTCGTATTTAGCGTTGATACCCCCTGTACCGGTGTTGGTTCCGCCATGACCTGCATCGATGGCAATGGTCAGGTAACGCAGGTCCAGTTTCTGGGGTTGTCTTTTCACCTTTACCACCAGATTCTTCCCTTTGTAGCCGATACTGTATCCCCAGTGTTGCCTGTGCTGCAGTTCAATGAATATGCGGAGTACATCGTCTTCTACCTGATTGTAATACACATTCTTGATCTCTTTCAGCGATTTCAGCTGGGTGATCCAGTTGGTATTGCTCTGTACCCCGTAAATATCCACCACGATACGCGAAGGATTGATCTCCATATAACTCCGGTAAGGAAGTTTCTCTTCCATACTGATGCCCACATAATCATACAGCGAATCGCCCTTTACACTGAAGGAATTGGTGAGGTAAAAAGGCTTCTCCTTCTGCGCGCTGTCCGGCTTCAGGTACGACCTCTCGATATAGGCTTTGTGGAACTTCGACAACTGCACCGTATACATATCCCTGGTAGAATCCACCACCCGCATCAGCACATTGGAATCCACATACCCTATTTTGGCTCCGCCCAGCCTGTCCTCACCCAGTCCATAAGACAATGCGGGCAGTTTACCGGTGGTGCGGGTGAGCAGGTAAGGTTGTGCCGGGTTTTGTGCCGTTGTTTGACAAACCATCAAAACAAAACAGGCGATCAGGGGGATCTTCATCTGTTGAAGATAAAAAGATAAATCTGATTCAGGCCATTCCGGGGAACTGTGCAGCATAAAAAAACCTCATCACCAATCACGGTAATGAGGCTTTGTTGTAAGCAAGCAACCGAAAAACAATGGTCAAATATTAAAAAACTTTACGAATTCTAATAATTTTTTTTGGGCTGCTCATAAATGATATCCGTCATCGGCCACCAGCCTGTCAGAGATACGCCTGCGGGCATCTTTGGTGTTGAAGGGCTCTACCTTGGTAAAGCGCTTCAGGCCAATATGCATCATACGCAGTTCATCCCCTTCTGAAAAACTGTTCAGGGCATCCTTACCGGCTTTGTTGATGCGGTCTGCCGCATCGTAGAGGTAGGTGCGCATGATGTCTGACTGCAGGCTAACGGCAGCTTCTCCCTGGGTTTCGGCCAGTTTCATCACCCGTAACAGGGCACTTTCAGCGTTGAAGGTCTCAATGGCCATGTCGGCAATGTTCATGAGTATCTCCTGTTCCTTATCCAGCTGCATCATCAGCTTCTGAACGGCGGCGCCCGCTACCATCAGTATGGCTTTTTTGAAGTTCGCTATGTATTTGCGCTCTTTAGCGAACGCGCCTTCTTCCTCAGCACCAAAATCAGGGATGCTCATCAGTTCTTTCTGCACCGCCATAGCAGGTGTCATCAGGTCGAGTTTGCCTTTCATGGCACGTTTCAATACCATGTCCACGGTGAGCAAACGGTTGATCTCGTTGGTTCCTTCGTAAATACGGTTGATGCGGCTGTCACGGTAACCCTTCGAGATCACGTATTCATCGCTGAAACCATTACCACCATGGATCTGTACACCCTCGTCCACCACAAAGTCAAGCACTTCACTACCGTACACTTTCAGTATCGAACACTCGATGGCATATTCTTCGGCTCCGCCCAGTAAGGCTTCAGCAAAGGATTTGCCTTCGGCAGATAAAGTATGTTCCTGATTATCGATCCATTTTGCGGTACGGTATAAAGCCGTTTCACAAACCCACATGCGGATGGCCATTTCTGCCATCTTATGGCGGATCGCACCAAATTTTGCGATCGGCAGTTTGAACTGCTCACGGGTCTTGGCATACTGGATGGAAGTGGTGGCCGCTCTTTTTGAACCGCCCAATGCGGCAGCGCATAATTTCAAACGGCCGATGTTCAGGATATTAAAAGCGATCAGGTGTCCTTTACCAACTTCACCCAGCAGGTTCTCTACCGGCACTTTACAATCCTGGAAATACAACTGAACGGTAGAAGAACCTTTGATACCCATTTTATGTTCTTCCGGACCCTGTGTAAAGCCTTCAAAACCACGCTCCACAATAAAGCCGGTGAACTTGTCGCCATCGATCTTGGCAAACACCGTATACACATCTGCAAAACCACCATTGGTGATCCAGCATTTCTGTCCGTTCAGGATATAGTATTTCCCGTCATCGCTCAGTTTGGCCATTGTTTTGGCACCCAGGGCATCGCTGCCGCTGTTCGGTTCCGTCAGACCATAAGCCCCCTTCCACTCACCGGTGGCCAGTTTGGGAATATATTTCTGCTTCTGCGCCTCAGTTCCAAAATACAGGATCGGTAAAGTGCCGATACCGGTATGGGCCGCTACCGCTACGGAAAAAGAATAACCACCACCCAGTCCTTCATTCACCAGGGTGGACGTCACAAAATCTTTTCCCAATCCACCATACTGCTCGGGCATGGAAGTGGACAACAATCCCTGTTCGCCTGCTTTCTCCAGCAGGGAAGGCATCAGGCCCGGTTCCAGTTTGTCGATCCTGTCGAGAACCGGAAGGATCTCCGTATCAAGGAACTGCGAACACATGTCCATCACCATCTTCTGTTCTTCGTTCATATCTTCCGGAATGAACGTATCTAATGGGTTGCTTTCTTTGATCAACCATTCGCCGCCTTTGAGCGCATTGGTCTGTTTAGTGGATTCCATGGTAGGAAAGTTTATTGGTTTATTCGATTATTGGTTTATGGGTCTCTTTCACATTCACTCATTCACTCATCCACTCATTCACTCATTCAATCATTCTATCACGTCAAATTATCATACACCCGCTGGAACACCTGCTTCACCGTTTCGATCTCATCTTTGGTAACGCCTACCAGCGCTTCATTCATGGTCTGGTTGGCAAGATCGATGGTCTGGCTCTGCAGCTCCTTGGCCGCATCCGTCAAACAGACCAGATTGATGCGCCTGTCCGTCTGTGATGCCGTACGTTTCACCAGTTTCTGTTTTTCCAGGTTGTCGATCAAACGGGTGATGCTGGGTTTATCGCGGAAAGTACGGTTGCACAATTCCTGCTGACTCAAACAATCCTCTTTCCACAAATGGTATAGAACGCTCCACTGCTCGATCGTGATCTCCAAACCGGCCTGCCTGAAATTCTTCTGCAATCTCCGGGCCACAGCCGTTGAGGCCATGCCGTTGATGACGCTGTACAGCTCGCCCCGTTTAAATTGGTTGTTTGACATATAGTTAGTTATGCAACTAATTTCAAAATAAGTTCGTTTCTTTGATACTACCAAGAATAAAACGCTAAATTTTCCGCTTTGGCAGCCACATCACAACAGCTCAGGTACCGTAACTCCACCATCCACTACACCCGTTGGGGAAGCGGACCGGAATGGCTGTTCTGTTTCCATGGTTATGGTGAGGAAAGCAGTTCTTTCCATTTCCTCGAAAAAACACTGGAGGATCAGTATACCGTCATTGCCATCGACCTGCCCTTTCATGGCGGTACCCAATGGCAGGAGGGACTTTCCTTCGAGCCGGCAGAACTGCTGAATATCATCGACCAGATCAGGCCGCAGGGCCAAAAGTTTCACCTGCTGGGATACAGCATGGGAGGAAGGGTATCCTTACAGTTGCTGCAACTGGTACCTGCCGAGGTCAGGTCCATTCTGCTGGTAGCGCCTGACGGACTGCACCGGAAGATCTGGCAACGCCTGGCTACGGGCACATGGATGGGCAAACAGGTCTTTACACAGGTCATGAACCGTCCGGGATGGTTATTGGCAGCTCTTGACACGGCCGCTAAACTGCGACTGTACAACCGCAACCTGCTGAAATTCGTGCATTACTACCTCGACGAAGCCCCGCAGCGCGAGTTGCTGTATAAACGCTGGCTTACCCTGCGTAAGTTCAAACCCAAGAGGGAGCTGTCGAAAAAGATCATCCTTCAGAACAGGATACCGGTACAGCTGGTATTCGGCCGATACGACCCTGTGATCCTGACCCGCTATGGCGCCGCTTTCAGTAAAAGATCCGATGGACTCATATCACTGACAGAACTGGAAGCCGGCCACCAGTTACTGCGCGAAAAATATGCAGCCGCCATTGCCCGTTTCCTGGTTAAATAATATTGGCTTTCTTTGTTACCCATGTACCAGTTTTTTTTCGTGATCACGATCGTTCTGCTGCTGGCTTATTGTCTGCTGATCCTGCTATACCGGCGCTGGCTGCTGCGTTCCCCACAGTTCAGCAGCAATACAAAAGAGGCCCGTACCCATTTCTCCGTCATCATCCCGGCAAGGAACGAAGAAGACCATATAGGCAACTGTTTGAGCTCGCTGTTTGCACAATCATACCCTGCGGATTTTTTTGAGGTGATCGTGATCAACGACCATTCTACCGATCGGACAGAAGCTGTGGTCCATTCTTTTCAGCAACATCATCCTAATTTGCGCGTGCTGAACCTGAACGAGCTGCTGAACGGCGAAAAACTGAACGCCTACAAGAAAAAAGCCATTGAACTGGCCATCGCGGAAAGCACCGGCAACTGGATCGTCACAACCGATGCGGATTGCACAGTGGGGCCAGATTGGTTACTGATGTACGATCATTTTATCCAGGAAAAGGACCCTGTATTCGTGGCGGCACCTGTCATGTTCAGACATACCGGGAGTTTTCTGTCTGCCTTCCAGCTGCTGGACTTCATCAGCCTGCAGGGCATTACCGCCGCAGCCGTATCGGCGGGATACCACAGCATGTGCAACGGGGCCAATATCGCGTACCGGAAAGATGTGTTTTACGAAGTTGGGCAGTTCAGGGGCATCGACCAGATCGCCAGTGGCGACGACATGCTGCTGATGCATAAGATCAAACAGGCATACCCACACCGGCTGGGTTATCTGTTCAGCCAAAAGGCCATTGTTACTACGGAACCCATGCATGATTGGAAGAGTTTTCTCAACCAACGCATCCGCTGGGCCAGCAAAGCGGACAAGTACCAGGACAGGTCTATTTTTCCGGTACTGGCACTGGTGCTGGCAGTAAATGCTTTGCTGTTACTATTGTTGACCTGGGGGGGCTTTGTGAAGGGGGGATGGACGAACTGGCTGTTACTGATCGCTTTAAAAACCCTGGTAGAACTAAGCCTGATGATCCCAGCCGCAGATTTTTTCCAAAAAAGGGCAGTTTTGGCCTGGTTCCCTTTTATGCAGCCTTTCCATATCCTGTATACCGTAATAGCAGGCTGGCTGGGTAAATTTGGCAGCTACCAGTGGAAAGGCAGAACGGTGAACTGATCATTTCAGGTCTTCCGGCTCCGGCCACCAGGCATATACCAGTAAGGGGATCAGGGCTACCAGAGAGAATAAGAATTTAAATACACGTGCCATACTATCGGATTTGGTTGTTATTAGGACTCAAAAAATTATCATATGTATACCAGCATTCGTCTCATTTCGGTAGAAAAAGCCAAATATTCGGTGAAGCTGTTTATTTCTTAATTTTCGCAAGTGCAACCTATTTTCACTTCTTCTGCCTTTACCCGCCGTTTATTCAAGAACCGGGGCGCTTACTTTGGATTGATACTGATTGTGTTGAGTTTGCTGCTTGCACTGTTCTGTTATTTTTTGGCACCCGACCCCTCTCCCAACGCCAACCGTATGATCCCCGAGATCGGAAGCAAGAGACCGGGCTTTACCTGCTCCCTGCTGCGGATCAGGAGAGATAAGAACATACATCGTGCCGGTTTTTTTGACCGGATGCTGAACGGCACCGAAGAAAGTTATCAGTATATCGCCATTACCAGCTATGAGGTTGCCCGGGACAGCCTCATTTACCAGAAATACGTAGATGATAACGTGACCGAAAGAAATGCGATACTCCGGACACAAACGGGCGATCCGGCCGTGGTCCAGGCCAAGTATTATCTGGGAACCGACAAATTCGGCAGGGATATCCTGAGTCGTTTACTGATCGGTGTACGGGTAAGCCTGAGCGTGGGACTGGTGGCCGTGCTCATCTCCCTCACCATCGGCATACTGCTGGGGGCACTGGCGGGTTATTTCAGGGGCTGGGTTGACGACGTGATCATGTGGCTCATCAACGTGATCTGGAGCATCCCCACCCTCCTGCTCGTATTCGCCATTACACTGGCACTGGGCAAAGGTTTCTGGCAGGTATTCATTGCGGTGGGACTCACCATGTGGGTAAACGTGGCCCGACTGGTAAGGGGCCAGGTACTTGCCGTTAGAGAACTGGAATATTTAGAAGCCACCAAAGCCCTGGGCTATTCGCATACAAGGACCATTTTCCGACACATACTGCCCAATATTCTCGGGCCGGTCATGGTGATCGCCGCCAGCAATTTCGCTTCGGCGATCGTGATGGAAGCAGGACTGAGTTTTCTCGGCGTGGGCGTACAGCCACCCCAACCCAGCTGGGGACTCATGATCAAAGAGAACTACAACTTCATCATCACCCATAACCCCATGCTGGCCCTGGCACCCGGCATCGCCATCATGCTACTCGTACTTGCCTTCAATTTATTAGGGAATGGCCTAAGGGATGCACTCAACGTAAGAAGCAAACTCTAGGAATGATGAACAGATGAACAGACGAACAAGGAATATTGAATCAGTACTGTCCGATAAACGCCAAGTACAGCAGTGATTCGATACGCCTTCTTCTGTTCCTTGCTCATCTGTTCATCTGTTCCCTCTCACTTCATCATTCAACATTCCTTGTTCATCATTCCATATTCCCCCTCGGCTGCCAGCAGCTCCCGCTCTTGCCGGCTTTTCATCTCCAGCCAGATCACCATACCCAAACATAACCAGAACAGGCTTCCTATCTTATCGGTCTCGATCATATCGCTCATGCTGTTGATGACGCCGATCATCACCAGTATCACGGCAACCGTCAGGGCAATGGTTCGGTAGAACGGATCCTGTAAACGGTGATATAGGTTCTGCAAACGGAACAGCATACCAAAATACAGGATACAGAACAGGATCAATCCGATCAGGCCCTGCTCCAGCGCCAGCAGGATGAAATAATTGTGTACGGTAGAATGTTCGGGGTTATCACTCACCCAGGTCTCAAAACTGCTAACGGTATACGGACGGTAATGCAGGTAAAAACTATTGGGACCGAAACCTGTGACCGGCTTCTCAGCCAGCATTCTGAAGCCGGCGATCCAGCGATAAAAACGTTCTGCGGTAGAAACATCTTTCAGCTCCACCGTGGCGCGCATATGATCACCGAAATCCGTATGAAAAATGGTCCGGTCATGATCCGGTGCAAACTGCAGGTAACGGTCATCCGTGATCAGCCAGGCGCTGGATGCCACCACGGCGGTCACAGCGATCACCACTACGAACACCATTCGTTTACTACGAACAACAGGCACTACAGCAAGGCCGGCCAGCAAAGCCACCCAGGCACCGCGGCTGTAGGCAAAGAACAGACCCACCAGTCCCAGCAGCAATCCATACAACAACCATTTGCGGCGTTCATCAGCGGCATCGGTCAATTTCCATACGCACCAGCCTACCGGCAGCAGGCAAACCAGCATGGCCGAATAGTTGACATGGTTACGGAAAAAAGGCGCCAGCGTTTTCTGTACCGAAGCAAAAGAGAAACCATACATCGCATGCCTGCCCAGACTTTGCAACACCACCGCTGCCATAGGAATGAGCAAACAGATGGCCGATCTGCTTAGATCCTTTTTTTCTGCCAGCAACAACTGCGGCAATACCACAAAAGGAAAGACATACCAGATCTTGGCCAGCAGGTATTTGGCAGACAGCACCATTTCCGTTGAGTACAGCACCGTCAACAGCAACCAGCACAGGTAGATCACCAGCACCAGGAACAGCGGATGTTTCACCAGATCGTAAGGAACCCATTTGGGTTGGTGTATCCACCGGAACAACACCAGACCGGTCAAAATGATCAGCAAGGGTTCGTCCGGAAAATCGAGTCCCAGTTGGGGTGTGATATTGAGTTCCGTAGAGAGCGGCAAACAGATCAGCAATAACCAGAACAGTTTACCCGGTCGATACAACAGTACATCGATCACCGGCGGCATCAATATCCAGGCAAAGGGGATACAGAGGTACAGTGGTTGTGCGCAACTGATGGCAAATACACCACATAACAGGAATAAAAGTGAGGGAAGTACAAGGTCTAACAGATATGGCCGGCCGATCCGAAACATATCAGGCGTTTTTTTTCCTGTCATTCACCAATACCAGCAAACAGATAAAAACAAAAGACAGCAGGCTGGTAGCCAGCAATACGGCTACCTTATCTGGCCTTTCCGCTTTGGCAGCAGGTACTGCTTTTTCCATTACATACAGTACGGCGGGAGATATCTGTGCGGCCAGCCTGAACTCATCGCGGGTCTTTTGGTATTGTTGTAACTGATCAAGCAAGGAAGCCTGACGTGCCACTAATAATGTTTTACGTGCAAGATCGGCCCGTGAAATACTATCACTCAGTTGAACGTAATGTGTCTCCATGGCACCGATCGAAGCCTCCAGTTGCTCCATGGACCGGCGATAGTGGTCTTGCCATACAGCATTCTCCGTTGCTTCAATAATGGCCACCATGCGGTTTACGATATTGGCAGACAATTGCCTGTCGCGTGTCCATACCCGGATCAACAACTGATTCTTGTCCGTCTTTTGCAGGTCCAGGTCTTTGCGAAGGCGCAATACGGCTTTTCGTCGAAGCAGGGGGAAACTATCCCCCGTCAAACGGTAATAATCCACCAGCGAGAATTCGTCCACCAATTGTTTGTACGTGGTATCCATATCCGCCACACCATAGATCCTGTCGAGGTCATCACCCGAACCAAAATAGGAATAGAGACCCTGGATATTCGTATTGAACAGTCGGGCCTTATCTGCCAGGGCCGGGTTGGCCGAAACCACGGTAGCGGTCGATCGGTAATAGGCCGGCACCACATATACCGTGATAGCGGCCACCACCACACTGGCCACCACAAAAAAAACGATCAGGGTCCAGCGTTTGCGCAAAACGGCAACGACGGTGAGCAGGTTAAAAGAAGGATCGGACATAGACATTGAAAATACAATTTATTCCCGTCACGACTGCGGTGCCACCACCACATTGCGGTCGAAACTTTCTTCCAGAGAAATAAAGGTTTCCGTACGCTCGATACCCTTGATCTTCTGCAGTTCATCATGCAGTACGAAGCGAAGTTCCTGGATATCCTTACAAACGATCTCGGCGAACATGCTGTAATTGCCCGTGGTATAGTTTAACCGCACGATCTGCGGGATCTTCTTTAGCTCTTTGGCCACACTGTCGTACAGGGAGCTTTTTTCCAGGTACACCCCGATAAAGGCGATCACATCATATCCCAGTGATTTGAGATCTACCGATAATTTTTTACCTTTCACCACGTTTAGCTCTTCCAGTTTCTTGATGCGCACATGTATGGTACCACCCGAAACAAAGAGTTTCTTACCCAGGTCGGCATAGGATATCTCCGCATCTTCCATCATTTCCTGGATGATCTGGAAATCCAATTTGTCAAGATTCAATTTTACTCCCATATTAGTCCGGTTTTTTAAATTTATTCAATAATAAACCAAATTTATTATATATTTTCTATATTATCAAAATATTTGTTGAAATATTTACAATAAATAGGGGATTTGTCTTAATATTGTGTTGTCAATGTAACAATGACAAGTTCTTCTACACTGTGGGGTGATGAAATTTTTGGCAGACATGCCCTCTTGTCTCGGGGGTGAGGATAACAGGATAAATATAGCATAGAGCCGTCACGTTTCGGCGTGACGACCAGGGTCGACCACTGAACTTTGTGCTACAACTAACTGCCTCGTGGAGGTTCGACCCCTCCCCCTACAGCAGCAAAAGCCGCAACAGAATTGGTTGCGGCTTTTTTATTTTCTGCACCGGCTTTTGAATATCGAATATCGAACAAGGAACACTGAATGATGAATCAACAACAACTTCATCATTCAACATTCCTTGCTCATAATTCAACATTCTTCCCCCTTCCCTCGACAGCAGCAAAAGCCGCAACAGAAACAGTTGTGGCTTTTTATTTTCTGCAGCAGCTTTTGAATATCGAATATCGAACAAGGAACACTGAATGATGGATGAACAACAACTTCATCATTCAACATTCCTTGCTCATGATTCAACATTCTCCCCCTCTCCCCCTCTCACTCGACAGCAGCAAAAGCCGCAACAGAATTGGTTGCGGCTTTTATTTTCTGCGGGCGGCTTTTGAATATTGAATATCGAACTCTGAGCACTGAATGATGAACAACTTCATCATTCAACATTCCTTGCTCAATATTCAATATTCTTCCCGACTATGGTCATTTTCTGTCATTACGTTCAAAAAGTAAATTTTTTCAGTATGTGTTTCATAATATAATGATAATCAAATTGTTACATCTTTAATGATTTTTAAAGGGATGATGAATGTCATAAAACAAGCTATTGATTCATTTTACCTTTATGCAGCATTAGCACCTGGACTTGTTAATCAGACCATCAGAAAAACAACGTTTGCAATACCGGCTATATACCAAGGAAACGGTCTGCAGAATCTGATATCCACCGAATTAAAAAGCAGCCCCCGCTTTTTATAACAAGTATTCTATCACGGCATCCCCATACACCGCGATCAGCAAAAAATATGACATGCTTTTCAGTAGATCATATGAACGACTTCTACCAGTTCTGGTAAGTTTGCTGCTACAGTTGTCAGTAACAGCTCAACAGAAAGAACCACGGGTGATAAATGCAGGTGGTGGTTATTATACCGGGCAAGACCTGTTATTTGACTGGAGTTTTGGAGAATTGATCTCGGTACAGACCCTCAGCTCCGGGTCAGATTTCATTATCACCACAGGCTTCCTGCAATCCAAACTGGATGCATTGACGCCATTCAATCCCATCGGCCCGGCAGATTCCAACAGAATTTTTGCCGGACCCAATCCCACCAGGTCTTTGCTTACCATCCGTTCCACCCTGATCGAACCAGGCAGGATCCGCATCTTACTCACCACTATGACAGGGGTAGCGCTGCTGAAGACAGAAGAGGCCTATGAAGGCATCAATTACCAGAAACAACTGAACCTGCAAAGTTATCCCAGTGGTTTTTATAACCTGGTCATCACTTATCTCATCAATGGGCAAGCCATGAAAACAAGCACTTATAAGATCATTAAACAGTAATTCATGAAAAAGGCTTTCCTGATATTTTGTATGCTCTGTTGCCTCAGCGCTGTGGTTGATGCCCAACTGGTGAATGGCATCAATTTTCAGGCAGTGGCAAGGAATGCTGCAGGAACAGTGATCGCCAACAGAAAAATCACGGTCAGGATGTCTGTAAGGGAGGGATCTCCCACCGGTTTTCTGGAATACAGTGAGATCAAAGCAACGGTGACCAACGCTGTTGGTTTATTTGTACTGGTGTTGGGAGATCCGGGTCCCCCCTCCACCATCATTACGGGTTCCTATGCGGGCATCAACTGGAGTACCGGTAATAAATACCTGCAGATAGACATTGATCCTACAGGCGGGATCGATTTTATCTCATTGGGTAGCCAGAAGATCAATTTTGTCCCCTTTGCACTCTATGCCAATGGTGTGGCCGCCAGAAATATCTCTGGCGTATTATCCATTGACCAGGGCGGAACCGGCAGTAACAACCTGCTCGACCTGAAAGTCAATTTACAACTCGATAAAGCCGATAACACCAGTGACATGGACAAACCGGTCAGCAATCCCGTTCAATCGGCCCTCGATACAAAGAATCCCTCGCCAACAAAAGCAATAATATCACGAATGATGCTGCTTCGGATGTCAAATATCCAAGTGTGAAGGCCGTGAAATCCTATGCAGATGCCATCGATGCCCGGATCCCGGCACCACAGGTAAATGTAGACTGGAATGCCACCAGCGGTATCGTACAGATCCTGAATAAGCCCTCACTGGCAACTGTGGCCATCAGCGGTGATTACAATGATCTGCGTAACAAGCCCTCTGTGTTCAATCTGCCAATGGCATCCGCCACTGTATTGGGTGGCGTAAAGATCGGCAACAATATCTTCATAGATGCCAATGGTGCGATCAGTGCATCAGGAAGCGGTTTGGGCAGTGTAACCAGTGTCACAACGGATAGAACACTGACCGGCGGTCCAATCACCACATTTGGCACACTGAAGGTCGACACTTCGCTGATCTCTACAAAAGCGAACGTGACCGCTGCCTTACTGAGTAAATTATCGCTGACCGATCTCCCCCTCTCTGTTGCCAATGGAGGGACCGGTGCCAGTTCCGCTGCCGCCGGATTAAATGCGTTGCTGCCCCCTCAAACGGGTAATGCGGGCAGGTTCCTTCAAACCGACGGTACCAATGTAAGCTGGGTAACCTCTACGGGCAGTATAGCCGTACCCGTTTCCGGAGAAAATGGAGGAACCGGTGTTTCCAATGCCGGTAAGACCATTACACTGGGAGGCAACCTCGTTACACAGGGAGCATTCGTAACCACTTTGACCGTCAATGGAACCACCGATCTCAATTTGCCGGTCAGTGGAACATTGGCCACTTTACAGGGAACTGAGACCTTCACCAATAAGACCCTTACCGCACCTGTGATCACCTCACCAACGATCAGTGGTACACTGTCATTACCCTCAGGGGCCACAGGTGTGACCGCTTCTGCTGGTGACAATTCAACAAAATTGGCCACTACTGCATTCGTATCAAATGCTGTTACCAGCGCTTTACCTGATGCCAGCACCAGTGCAAAAGGCATCGTACAGTTAGCAGGTGACCTTTCAGGGACCGCCGCCGCTCCCTCCGTTAGAACGGTTGGCGGGGCCACTGCTGCCAATATCGCCACTGCTACTGACCTTGCCAATTCCGCTACCAGGGACAATACGGCCAATACGATCGTCAGAAGGGATGCTGCCGGCGATTTTTCGGCCGGAACCATTACGGCCACTGTTTTTTCAGGCGCATTATCCGGCAATGCCAGTACCGCAACAGCAGCCAATACTGCAGCTACAGTTACTGAGGCAGCACAACCCCTTATCACCAGTCTGGGTACACTGAATTCGCTGAATGTGAACGGAACCGTTACCGCTTCAACTTTAAGTGCCACCACCATTAACGGCACACTCAGTACAGCCACTCAAAATAACATCACCAGTGTAGGCACGCTGAATTCTCTGAATGTAAACGGAACCGTTACCGCTTCAACTTTGAGTGCTACCACCATTAATGGTACCCTCAGTACAGCCACCCAAAATAACATCACCAGCGTAGGTACGCTGAATTCTCTGAATGTAAACGGAACCGTTACCGCTTCAACTTTGAGTGCCACTACCATTAACGGTACACTCAGTACAGCCACTCAAAATAACATCACCAGCGTGGGTACACTGAATTCTCTGAATGTGAACGGAACCGTTACCGCTTCAACTTTGAGTGCTACCACCATTAATGGTACACTAGGTACGGAAACACAAAATAACATCACCAGCGTGGGTACACTGAATTCTCTGAATGTGAACGGAACCGTTACCGCTTCAACTTTGAGTGCCACTACCATTAACGGTACACTCAGTACAGCCACTCAAAATAACATCACCAGTGTAGGTACGCTGAATTCTCTGAATGTGAACGGAACCGTTACCGCTTCAACTTTGAGTGCCACTACCATTAACGGTACACTCAGTACAGCCACACAAAATAACATCACCAGTGTAGGTACGCTGAATTCGCTGAATGTGAACGGAACCGTTACCGCTTCAACTTTGAGTGCTACCACCATTAATGGTACACTAGGTACGGAAACACAAAACAATATCACCAGCGTTGGTACACTTAATGCACTGAATGTTACAGGAACCGCCACTGCAGGAACACTCAGTGCAACCACCATTAACGGTACACTTAGCACTCCTACTCAAAATAGCATTACCAGTGTAGGTACGTTAACCTCTCTGAATGTTACAGGCACCGCCACCGCAGGAACGCTCAGTGCTGCCACTATTAACGGTACACTCAGCACCCCTACGCAAAACAGCATCACCAGCGTTGGTACACTTACCTCTCTGAATGTTACAGGCACCGCCACCGCAGGAACGCTCAGCGCTGCCACTATTAACGGTACACTCAGCACCCCTACGCAAAATAGCATCACCAGCGTTGGCACGCTTACCTCACTGAACGTTACCGGAACCGCTACTGCCGGAACACTTAGTGCTGCAACCATCAACGGTACCTTAAGTACACCAACGCAAAACAGCATCACCAGTGTAGGTACGTTAACCTCTCTGAATGTTACAGGCACCGCCACCGTAGGAACGCTCAGTGCTGCCACTATTAACGGTACACTCAGCACCCCTACGCAAAACAGCATCACCAGTGTGGGCACACTTACCGGATTAACGGTCAGTGGCACGACTACCATCAGCAGTTTTACCACTACGGGGTTCGTTCAATCCACTAGTGCAGGAGTATTGCGCTCCTCAGCACTCAGTTCCTCCAATGTCATTACGGCCCTGGGTTTCACGCCAGTCGGTCCCTATTTTGGTAGTTTCTCAGATAATACCACGCAAACCCCCGCTGCCATCAATACCGCTACGGTAATGACCTTAAACACAACCGAAATTGGTGGGCACGGGGTCAGCCTGGTAGGCACTTCACAAATAAAAGTGGACAATGCCGGTATCTATAACCTGCAGTTCTCCGCGCAGATGTCTAAATCAACTAATGGCGCTTCAGATGTTACGATCTGGTTCAGGAAAAATGGTACAGACGTTCCCAACTCCGCTACAGACTTTAACTTATCCGGTAATACTGCTCTGGAAGTAGCTGCCTGGAATTATTTCTTTGACCTGGCAGCAGGTGATTACGTTGAGATCGTATGGAGTATCCAGGAGATAGGGATCACTATGGAAAAACAAGGTCCGCGAACAACGCCTACCAGGCCTGCGGTGCCCTCCCTCATTGTAACCATGCACCGGGTCAACTGATACTGTCAACCGGGGATACACATAGCTTTTTACAGTACTTTTGCCCCCCATGGGACAGAAAAAACTCATCCGCTTCGAAGCCATCAAACATTTCTCCAACGTACTGGAATACCCGCAGGATATGCAGGGTAAATGGAAAGACTTTTTTAAGAACGATGGACAGCTCACGCTGGAACTGGCCTGTGGCAAAGGCGAATATGCCGTAGGATTGGGTCGGATGTTCCCCGAACGCAATTTTATCGGTATCGACCTGAAGGGCAACCGCATCTGGCGCGGAGCCAAAACCGCACTCGATGAGGGATTGGCCAATGTGGCGTTCGTACGCTCCCATATTGACAAGATCACCGACTATTTCCAGAACGGGGAGGTTTCCGAGATCTGGATCACATTCCCAGACCCTCAGCTACGGGGCTCCAGGGCCAAAAAAAGATTGACGCACCCCCGTTTTCTGCGCTTGTACCAAAGAATACTGCAGCCGGGCGGACTGGTTCACCTGAAAACAGATAGTCCCGATCTGTACCAGTTTACACTGGCCGTAATCAACTTATTTGAACTGGAATTGTTAGAAAAATCAGACAATGTGTATGCCCAGGCCAGTATCAAACCAGAATTACTGATCAAAACGCATTACGAAGGGTTGGATATTGCCGGAAGTAACCGCATACATTATCTCTGTTTCCGTATCAACCGGGAACTGCCATTGGCAAAGGACGAAGTATTAAAACAGTTACTCAGTGAGTCAGAATCTGATTGAAGGCCTCCATTATTATCTTGACGGGAACGGGTATACCGTTTTCACCGAAAAATACCACCTGGAAAAAGGGCATTGCTGTGGCCATGGTTGCCGGCACTGTCCTTACCGGTATGAATGCGTACCCGAACCCCGCCGTTCTCAATTACTAGATCAAAAAGAAAACGATTCTGCCACGAAACAGTAAATTGCTGTTACTAAACCAGCATCTGTGGCTACCCGAAAATCTTCTGAAAAACCTGCCGCTCTCTTACCCAGTGGCAAAAAAGACAGTTCCTTTTTTGAACAGGTATACGATGTTGCCCGGCAGATACCCCGTGGTCGCGTAACTTCCTATGGTGCCATTGCCGCTTATCTCGGCACTAAGATGAGCGCCCGCATGGTGGGCTGGGCCATGAACGGCGCATCCGCCCAGAAAGATATTCCCGCACACCGCGTAGTGAACCGCAACGGTATGCTCTCAGGTAAAATGCATTTTGCCACCCCTACACGCATGGAGGAACTCCTCAAAAAAGAAAAGATCAGGGTTGTGGATGACAGGGTAGTCGATTTTGAAAAGAAATTCTGGGATCCTGCGGTAGAATTGGCAATTTGAAAATTTGAAAATTTGAAAATGATCCCAGCATTTTCAAATTACCACATTCTCAAATTTTCAAATTAATGATAATAAGGGCTGATCATCCAATACACCACCGGCCCGGTAACGGCTACATAGAACCATAGGGGCCAGGTGATCCTCGCCAGTTTTTTATGTGCGGGAAATTCGGCTGTTAAGGCACGATAGGCCGTAAACAGGATCAGCGGCAGTATCAAAGCGGCCAATACGATATGGGTACCCAGGATAAAATAATATACCATACGGATCGTGCCCGCCTGTAATTTCTCTTCGTCACTCACCAGGCCATCATGGTTACTATCGCCAAACCTTGCCTCGCCGGCCAGCAGGTGGTGGGCAATATAGGAAACCAGGAAAAGGATGGATAATACCAATGCGATCATCATCAGTTTCCGGTGCAGCTGGTAATTTTTATTTTTTACGGCCCACAGCGCAGCCACCAGCAAGACAGCGATCGCTGAATTGATGAAGGCATTGATGGTTGCGAAAATATGTACGTCGAAACCCAGGTCCAGTTCCAATTTCACTCGACCCAGCAATACAACGGCAGTAAAAACAATAACAGAAAAGATTCCGATGAGCCAGGAGGCCTTTTTATCGTTCTTGGTAAGAGAGGCTTGTAGCATGGGTCGTTTATGGGTTATGGTCTGGTTTATGTAATGTATCCGGTTCCCGGAAAACCGGTCACTGGTAATAGATAAACAAATTTCTAGCCGTTTAGTTTTCTCCTGCTGCGCAGATAGGTCACAAAAAAGATCACGAGCACGATAATGATGAACCAGAGCCAGCTCAGGTCGATGATTTGTGAAAAAACGGCACTTTTTTGCTTCTTGTCCTTTTCCAGCATCAGCAGGCCAATGTCGCGGGCCAGTTTACCGATGGAAACCGAATCCAGACCATTGTAATAACCACGGACCCGGTATTCCTTATCGATCAGAACAAAACGGCTCGTATGCACAAAATCGGGACTCACCGGTTCGGTGCTGAACTTATCTACTTTCAGTTCTTCAAAAGCAAAACGGTAAATGGAATCGCGGTTGCCGGTCAACATCCACCAGTTATCGTGGTTCACACCAAAACGGTCGGCATAGGCCTTGAGCACCGGCACGCTGTCGCGCTCCGGATCCACCGTAAACGATACGAACTGTACTATAGAAGTATCGATCTTTTTACGCAGGTTACCGCCGCGGATGAAGGATTGCTGCAAAGTGGCCATGTTGGAGGTGAGCTTGGGGCAGATACTTCCGCAGTGTGTGAAGAAGAAATCCACTACCAGGATCTTTCCTTTTTTATCATACAGGCTCACCGTATCGCCCAACTGGTTCTGCAAACGGATATTGGAGGTCTGGTGCCAGAGGGTGTCCGTGATCATCTTACCCTTCTCCACACGTTCTACCACGGTATCCAGCAGGTACCTTCTCGGCATATCCACAGCCGAAACACTGGCATATTTGAGGATCAGGTAACAGCAGATCGGCAGCAACAAAGCCACCGACAGGCCTAACAATGCTTTTTTATTCATAAGGTATCAGTATAAAAAAACCATCGGATGACAACATACGATGGTTTAGATATGATTGAATGAAGTTGTGACCTATCCTTTATTCCACCGCTTTTTTCTCGGCTGCAGGTTTGGCTTCTTCGTGTTTGCTTTCGCCGTGTTTACTCTCTGCTTTCTTCTCTACCTTGATGGTGCTCTGCTCCTTAAAGTGTGGATCGTAGGTATTACGCAGGTTGCGGAACGAGTTACCATCGTACAGGAAAGCCGTGATGAACCATACAAACAGTGCCAAAGGAACCACGATGGTCATGATCATGTTCTTTAACTCGTGTTTCAGGTGCATGAAATACGCTACGATATAAAAAGCCTTGGCCAGCATCAGGATGATGATGGCTCCTTTAACAGCCAGGCGCAGGCTGCTTTCCAGCGGCATGTCGATCATCCAGAAACCCAGGGCAAGTTCAATAATGGTCAATACCGAAAGGATAACGGTTACCCTAACGATCTCTTTGGTTCCTCCACCGCTGTGTTCTTCGTGTGCTACTGTATGTTCCATAAGTATGTTGCTTAATGAATTGACGAATTAGATAAAACTTAGATCAGGTAAAAACAGGTGAATACGAATACCCATACCAGGTCTACAAAGTGCCAGTACAGACCAGCTTTCTCGATCATCAGGTAATGGCCACGCTGCTCGAACTTGTCCATCAGGGTCATGATCAGCATAATGATGTTGATCACCACACCCGAGAACACGTGGAAGCCGTGGAAACCTGTGATGGTAAAGAAGTAGTTGGTAAAGTTGGTAGAAGAGGCCGTTCCGTCATGGTTCAGGAAAGGGTTACTTCCCCACCAGGCACCTTCGTGGTACAGGTGGTTCCACTCCCAGGCCTGGCAGCTCAGGAACGCGATACCGCCGACGATGGTCAGGATCAGATTCTTCACCACACCTTTTTTGTCCATATTATGTCCGGCATGTACCGCCAGTACCATGGTAACGGAGCTGATGATCAGGATAAAGGTCATGATACTCACAAACACCAGTGGCGCATGTACACCTTCCGGGGCAAAAGGGAAGCTTTTGAATACTTCGTTCGGGTCAGGCCATCCATTGGTTGAAAAACGGATGGTGCCGTAAGAGATCAGGAAAGCGCCAAATGTGAAGGCGTCACTCATCAGGAAGTACCACATCATCAATTTGCCGTACTCTACATTAAATGGGCTTTTTCCGCCGCCCCACAGTTTGGTGGGTGTAACTGTTGCTGTTGACATGAGTTATCTAAAATTTCGTTACAAAAATATTGGCTAGTGTTCAAAAAAGGTGAATAAACCCCAACTTTTTCTTAGACTACCCGATCCAGTTGTAAAAGATGAATAAATAGATCCAAAGTACATCTACAAAGTGCCAGTAAGTGGCTGCCAGCTGTATGGGCAGGTTACTGTAACTCTTCACTTTTACGGAATAGGCGCGTGCAAAGATCACCAGCAGGGCAATCACGCCACCCAGTACGTGCAGCATGTGCAGGCCGGTGATCACGAACAGGAAAGATGCAGCTGAATTGCTTTTGGGACCGACCAGGGCGATATTCTTAGCCTCCAGTTCAAAAAAGCCCCATGTCTGCATCAGCAGGAATGCTACACCCAGCGCTGCCGTAACGGTGATCAGGGTACGGTAACGGCCCATGTCGCGCGCTTTGAAAGCTTTTGCGGCCAGGTGAATGGTGACACTGCTGAGCAGGATCACAAAAGTGGAATACCAGAAAACCTGCGGCAGGTCGAACTCGAGCCAACTGCTCTGGTTCTTTTTGACCACATAGGCACTGGTCAAACCTGCGAACATCATTACGATACTACCCAGGCCTACCCAAAGGGTAAACTTATACGGATGGATCCGCTGGGGTTCGTTTGTCTGCACTGTTGTCATCGTCACGTTCATTTATTTAGTTATTATCTTATTTTATCTGCCAAAAGGGCCAATAATACAATAGGTAGATAGATATAGCTGCTGAACATCACACGTCTCGCGGCTTTCGCATTCATCTCCCGGTACAAGCGGATACTCTGGAACACCATGAACAGGTTACAGACCACCAGTATCCACATGCTTACCATACCCGTCATTCCAAAATAAAAGGGCAGTATGCCCACAGGGATCATCAGTACGGAATACATGATACCCTGTACGGCCGTAAAACGGGTCGGGCCCTTATCGGCCGGCAGCAGTTTAAAACCTGCTTTGCTGTAATCGCCGTGCGCCACCCAGGCGATGGCCCAGAAATGCGGGAACTGCCAGAGAAACTGTATCGCAAACAGGATCCATCCGCCTGCATTGGAGAACTGTTTGCCATTGGCCACCACGGTTCCGAGCGGGTCGATCATATTGGTGGCCGCCACCCAGCCGATGAGGCAGGGCAAAGCGCCCGGGAATGCACCCACCAGCACCGCTATGGAATTGATCTTCTTTAACGGGGTATAGATAAAAGCGTACAGGAACAGGCTGAAAGCAGATAACAAAGCGGCATTCCAGTTGAACGCGTTCTCATCACTTTTAAAGAACCAGCCCATCATGAATACACCCACGGTACCGGCCAGTATGGCAAAAGTGTAGGCTTCCTGCTGGCTCATCCTGCCATCTGCCACCGGGCGGGTAGCGGTGCGTTTCATCACTGCATCGGTATCTTTCTCCACCGCCTGGTTAATGGCGTTGGCACTGCCGGTGATCAGCATACCGGCCACAAACAGCAAAAAGATCATCCACCAGTCAAATTCCACCACATTCGGTGCCAGTAAATAACAGATGATACAGGAGAACACAACGGTGAAGCTCAGCGTGAACTTGATCAGCTGAAAATAGTCCTTCACTTTGGATGCCAGTGAAAAAGAAGTGGATGTTTTTACCGTTCCTGTCATGTTGCTTTTGATGAAAAGGGGATGCAGCACTATGCCGGGCCACTCCCTTCTCGTTTTACTCGCAGTTAAAAACAATGCTCCCGGTAACCGGGAGCATTGCCGCTATTGTTAAACCGGTGTATATAGTACCAGTCCTACAAGGTATTTTTTAGTGATGGCTTTCGTCTGCTCCAACCGGTGTGGTCTGCGGAATGAACTCTTTACCATCTTTACCGTAATCATATGCCCAACGGTGTACCTCAGGGATCTCGCCCACCCAGTTACCGTGACCGGGACGGATAGGTGCGGTCCACTCAAGTGTATTGGCATTCCATGGGTTCTGCACGGTTACTTTCCTTCCTTTGAAAATAGAGTAGAAGAAGTTGAACAGGAACAACAGTTGTACGGCGAATACGATCATCGCTACGGTGCTGATGAAACGGTTCAGCTCTGCGAACTGTTTGAAGCTTTCCCAGATGCTGTAGTCGTAGTAACGACGTGGCATACCGGCCAGACCTTCATAGTGCATGGGCCAGAAGATCAGGTAAGCACCTGCAATGGTCACCCAGAAATGGATGTAGCCCATTGAGTTGTTCAGGTAACGGCCATACATTTTAGGGAACCAGTGATAGATACCGGCGAACATACCGAACATAGAAGCAACACCCATTACAATGTGGAAGTGTGCAATTACGAAATAGGTATCGTGCAGGTGAATATCCAGGGCTGAGTTACCCAACCAGATACCGGTAAGACCTCCTGAGATGAATAAACTTACAAATCCGATCGCGAACATCATGCCCGGGGTGAAGCGGATATTACCTCTCCACAGTGTGGTGAGCCAGTTGAACACTTTGATGGCAGATGGAACCGCGATCAGCAGGGTCAGCAATACGAAGATAGATCCGAGGAATGGGTTCAGTCCGGTAACGAACATGTGGTGCGCCCATACCAGGAATGCCAGTACCGCGATCGCAAACATGGAACCGATCATGGCCATATAACCGAAAATAGGCTTACGTGAGTTCACGGACAGGATCTCTGAAACCATACCCATGGCAGGTAACAGGATGATGTATACCTCGGGGTGACCCAGGAACCAGAACAAGTGCTGGTACAGGATGGCACTACCACCCTCGTTGGGCAAGGCCCCTACGCCGCTGATAAAGATATCAGACAGGTAGAAGCTGGTACCGAAGTTTCTATCGAAGATCAGCAGGATGAAACCTGAGAACAATACAGGGAATGACAATACACCCAGGACCGCAGTGAAGAACAGGGCCCAGATGGTCAGTGGCAAACGGGTCATGCTCATACCTTTGGTACGCATGTTCAATACGGTGGCGATATAGTTCAGACCACCCAGCAGTGAAGACACTACGAACAATGCCATGGAGATCATCCAGAGGTCCATACCTGTTTTAGAACCCGGCGACGCATCGCCCAGGGCACTTAACGGAGGATAGGCCGTCCAGCCACCGCTGAAGGGGCCTGTTTCAACAAAGATGGAGGAGATCATTACAATACTGGCTGCAAAGAAGAACCAGTAGCTCAACATGTTCATGAAAGGAGAAGCCATATCCCTTGCTCCGATCTGCAGTGGGATCAGGAAGTTGGCGAAGGTTCCGCTCAAACCGGCGGTCAATACAAAGAATACCAGTACGGTACCGTGTGTGGTAACCAGCGCATAGTATGCTTCGGGGGTGATACGTCCGCCTTTTGCCCATTTACCCAGGATGTCTTCCAGCCAGGGGAAAGTAGCATCTGGATAACCCAGTTGCAAACGGAATAACACACTCATCAAACCTCCCAGTACCGCCCAGAACATACCGGTGATCAGGAATTGCTTCGCGATCATCTTGTGGTCCTGGCTGAACACGTATTTACTGATGAAGGTCTCATGATGATGGTGTTCGTGGTGATGATCACCATGTGCATCATGTGCTGCAGCATCTGAATGTGCATGTAAAACAGCTTCGTTACTCATACTCTGTTTTCTTTAATATATTTTCTGTTCACTGATGACCCCGCAAAACGGGACCAGTTATTTTAATTACAATTTAGCGACTACTTTGGTTGCAGCTTTGGCAGTATCTGCTGCAGCGGGTTTGGCATTCTCAGGATCCTTGTCCGGATTGGCCACCAGGTATTGCGGTTTCTGTTTGGCCAGCCAGATATCGTATTCTTCCTGGTCCAGCACTTCAATGATACCTTTCATTGAGTAGTGACCGTTACCACACATCTGGTCGCAGCTGATCTCGTAAACAAAATCAGGGTTCTTGGTCAGTTCCTTCATTTCCTTGGTGGTGTACTTCGGAGTGAACCACATGGTGGTAGGGATACCCGGTACCGCATCCATCTTCATACGGAAATGAGAGAGACCCACGTCATGGATCACATCCCTTGCGCCGATGATCAGTTTTACAGGACGTCCTTTTACCAGTACCATTTTATCGGTAACGATATCGTCGTGACTTAATTTATCATCCCAAAGCACACCCAGGGCATTGCCGGATGCATCATCAATGTTCTTGTAATATTTCTTTCCGAAAGCACCATCCTTTCCAGGGTAACGGAAGATCCAGTTGAACTGTTTTCCGGTCACTTCCACCACCATCGCTTCTTTGGGAGGTTCGCCTGTGAACAGGAACCAGTTACGCAGACCGATCACCACCAGGATGGTCAGAACGATCGCAGGAATGATGGTCCACAGCACTTCCAGGCGGTTATCATGTGGGAAGTAAAATACTTTACGTTTATCACTCTCCTGGTATTTGTATGCGAACCAGAAAAGCAGGATCTGGGTAGCGATGAACACGATACCGGTTACGGCAAGTGTGATCCATAACATGGAGTCCACGCGGGCGCCTTCCACACTGGCCGAATCAACTGCCAGCAGGGTCTTGCCGAAGTAGAGTTTGTTGCAGTACCAAACACCGATCATACCCAGCACCAGGAACACCACCATCAGGAAACCGTTGATCTTGTTGTTCTGTTTACGGCTCACATCTTCGCCTTTCAGTACAGATACGTATTCGCTGGCTTTGGCGATCTGGAAGATCACTACAAAAATCAGGACAATTACTGCTATGGTTAAAAACATTGTCATAATGCTATCAATATTATCTTAATCTAACAATTAAAGCTACAATACAATTATACCTGGTGTATAATACTTTCTTTCAGGAACGGATGGTACTTGGAAATCAATGGTTTGCTGGCGAGTGCGCGACCCACGAACAGGATCATCAGTCCCACGAACAGGCTCAGGATACCAAAATCGAGCCAGCCCAGGGTCACATGTTCTTTGGACAGGCTACCCATCACCATCTGGTAAAAATCGATCCAGTGGCCAAAGATGATCAAAACTGCCATAAAAGTGACCAATGTATAATTTCTTTTGGAAGAACGCTTCATCAGGATCAACAGCGGGCAGATAAAGTTGATGATCAGGTTCAGGAAGAAGATGCCTTTATAAGGTCCCTGTACACGGTGTTTGAAATAAACGGTCTCTTCAGGGATATTGGCATACCAGATCAGCATATACTGTGAGAACCAGAGATAGGTCCAGAAAATAGAGAATGCGAACATGAACTTACCGATATCCTGCAGGTGCTCCTGATTGGTGAGTTCCAGGTAACCCTTGTTCTTCAGGTAGATCACCCACAGGGCGATCAGTGACATACCGGAAACGAATGAACTTGCAAAAGTATACCAGCTATACATGGTAGAGTACCAGTGTGCATCAATGCTCATCATCCATAACCAGGGGATGGTAGAACCTACGGTCAGAGCAAACCATACGGTGAAGAGTGCGGCACGTACCGTACTTCTCCAGATATAGGAAGCGCCTGTCTGCTGGTCCATCGGAGCCTCGTCCGCTTCGCGGCTGATCTGACGCATTCTCCAGCCCAGTAAACTCCAGAGGCCAATGGCCAGTGTTGTCCAGATGATGAAGAATTTCGCGTTCAGGAAACCGGCTTTACCAGACAGGATCGGGTCCTTGGCCACCGCTTCTGTATCCAGCCAGTGGTAGATATGGTGTTTATCGCTGACAACAACATAGATCAATACCAGGAAAGTGATGGAACCGAAAATGGGTACCATGGTAGAAATGGCCTCAGGGATCCTTTTGAACGACTGCTGCCAGCCACCCATGGCCAATGTGGTTACACAGATAAAGAACATACTGGCATTACAGATCAATGTCCAGAAGATCGTATTGTACATGAGGGTTCCCCAGAAATGTGCCTGCTCATGTTCATCGGAGCTGAAACCTTTGGTCACTGCGCCCAAAACCAATGCAACCAGACCAACACCGATCAATGCCATTGACCAGGTTTTCATCTTTCCGGGAATCTCAAATTGCTCTCTGATAGATGCCATCGTTATACTCTTTTATATCAGTTAGTACTTTTCTTGCGCCCAGCGGCACAAGGTGAATTTATTTGGTTACTGCAGCTGCTGCGGGTGCGGCAGTGGCAGTTGATTTTGCTTTTGCTTGTTGATCCTTGATATACCTGATCACCATCCAGCGCTGCTTACGACTCATTTGTGAAGCGTAAGAGCCCATCATGTTCTTTCCGTAGGCCACAGAATAGAACATCTGTCCCTCAGGCATGGCTTCATACTTGGCATCACCCACCAGGGTGGCAGGTTTGGCGGCATAAGGTCCGTTACCGTCCTTGTACAGCGGTCCGTTACCATTCAGCTTGGCACCATGGCAGATACCGCAGTTGACCAGGTACAGTCTTTCTGCTTCTGCCTCATCCTTGGCCGATAAGGAATCGATCGGATTCTTCACCAGTTTGGAAGCCACATAGTTGGTAGAATCACCCGGAGCATCCTTGGTCAGGTGGAAAGGCATTTCTTCTTCACGCGAAATGGTCCCTGCAACCGGCATGGCCGTGTAGTGGATACCTTTTTCCGCCAGGTTGCTGTGGTCTGCGTAGGTTTCATAAGCGCGGCTGTAAGCCATATCCGGCATGTAGATATTGCCTGGGGTACGTTTTACATCGCTGCAGCTCACGATCACTACGGCAGCAGACAAAACAGTTATGATTGATAATTTCTTCATCATATATCTATTCTAAAAAGTAAGATTAAGCTACTACGGTTTGTTTGTTCTGGAATGGATGTTCGTCCTTATCGTAACGTCCTAACCACCAGCCTTCTTCCGCCACCTGGATATCGGTCTCAATGGCACCGTTACTGGCCAGGAACGCTTTCAGATCGTCCGCATTGGTCTTCTCGGTACACTCGATCACCATCACAAACAGGTCGTCAGTGGCACGTGCATGGAAGTGGTGTTTCTTCACGAACGGGGCCAGCTGGCACAGGTAGCAGAAAGTGAGTACCATACCTACCGCAGAGAACAACACCGTTAACTCGAAAGTGATCGGGATCCATGCCGGTAAGGCAAAATGCGGTTTACCACCAAAGTTCAGCGGCCAGTCCTTTGCCAGGATCCAACTGATCGAACCCAGTGCGGTGGCTGTACCGGTGATACCATAGATGAATCCTGCTGTATGCAGACTGGTTTCTCTCAGACCCAGTGCATGGTCCAGTCCGTGTACCGCAAACGGCGTGTACACATCATGGATCTTATATCCCGATGTACGAACTTTCTTCACCGCGGGAAATAAAACAGCTTCGTCATCAAAGCAGCCTACTACGAATTTCTTTTTTGCCATTGTTTTTAGCTTTTAGCTTTTAGCTGTGAGCTACCAGCTTTTTTTCAAACTTCTTTATCTGTATCACAGCCTCCTGTGAGGCCGGAATTAATTAGTGTGCGTGATCGTGAGCAAATTTCTCAACACCTTCCTCTTCCAGTTTATCCATTTTTCCTTTGAAGTTCTCACCGGATGTTTTCAGTACATACTTGATCTCGGCAACCGCGATCACCGGCATGTATTTGGCAAACAGGAAGAAGCAGGTAAAGAACAGACCGAAGGTACCGGCGTAGAAACCGATCTCCCAGATAGTAGGACTGTAGTAAACAGACCAGCTGGAAGGCAGGTAGTCGCGGTACAGGGAGGTAACGATGATCACAAAACGCTCGAACCACATACCGATGTTCACGATAATACTCATGAAGAAGGTCACGAACAGGTTCCTTCTCATCTTGCGGAACCAGAAGATCTGGGGACTCAATACGTTACAAGCCATCATACCCCAGTAGCTCCAGCCATAAGGACTGAACAGGTAAGCACGGCTGTACCAGAAAGTGTATCCCTCGTATTTGTTCTGGCTATACCATCCCATGAACAGCTCGGTCAGGTAAGCGATACCTACGATAGAACCCGTAAGCACGATCACCTTGTTCATTGCCTCAATGTGACCGAGGGTGATATAGTCTTCCATCTGGAACACTTTGCGGATGATCACCATCAGGGTCTGCACCATGGCAAAACCGGAGAAGATGGCACCGGCAACGAAGTAAGGAGGGAAGATGGTGGTATGCCAACCCGGAATAACGGATGTGGCGAAGTCGAAGGATACAATGGTGTGTACTGACAATACCAGCGGCGTACTTAAACCGGCCAGTACCAGTGACAGGCTCTCGTGGCGCTGCCAGTGTTTGGTGGAACCTGTCCAGCCAAAAGAAGCGATACCGTATAAACGTTTGCGCAGTTTGGTGAAAGCGCGGTCACGCACAGTGGCCAGATCGGGGATCAGACCGCTGTACCAGAACAGCAACGATACGGTGAAGTAAGTGGAGATCGCAAACACGTCCCATAACAGGGGTGAGTTGAAGTTCACCCACAGCGGACCACGGGTATTCGGGTAAGGCAATACAAAGAAAGCCATCCACACACGGCCCATGTGCCAGATCGGGAACTGGCCCGCACACATTACCGCAAAGATGGTCATCGCTTCCGCCGCACGGTTCACACCGGTTCTCCATCCCTGGCGGAACAGCAACAGGATCGCTGAGATCAGGGTACCGGCGTGACCGATACCTACCCACCACACGAAGTTGGTGATGTCCCAACCCCAACCAACGGTCTTATTCAGGTTCCACTGGCCGATACCGTAGGTAACATCCCGGTAAATGGAATATACACCAAACAGCAACAATGCGACAGCTATGTAAAAACCGACATACCAAAGTCGGGAAGGCTTCGCTTCAATAGGGCGAACGATGTCTTCTGTAACCTGGTGATAGTTTTTGTCGCCATTCACCAATGGTTCCCTGAGCTGTGATTCGTACTTTAAATGCATCTGGTCTTGTTTATGGGTCCATCCCGCTTGCAGCGGAACAGTATTTTTATTGAATCAACTTTTCTTCTTTCTTCAGCTTCGTTGCGTCGCACACTTGTACGATGGATCGCTACTTGGCTTTGTGAATTGTGAATGGTGAATGGTCAGTATAACATTCACAATTGCCCATTCACCATTCACACTAGTGATGCGCCGCTGCTTCTTTTTTCTCGGCTCCTTCTGCCTTAGCGCCGGCTGCATGATGTTCTTCTTCCAGGTTACGCACTTTTGCCATGTAGGTCACATTGGGCAATACGTGCAGCTGCTCCAGAACATAGAACTGGCGGTTCGGATTCTCTTTCCTCGCTTTGGTGATCGCGCTGTTGGCATCATTCGCGTTACCGAATGTGATGGCGTTGGTAGGACAAGCCTGCTGGCAAGCTACTTTGATATCGCTGTCAACCATCGGTCTGCTGTCGTTCTTGGCAGCCAGTTTGCTGGCCTGTAAACGCTGTACGCAGAAAGAACATTTTTCGATCACACCACGGGAACGCACCGTAACATCCGGGTTCAGCACCATACGGGTCAGGTCATCGTTCATATCCAGCACCACATCGTTCACAATACCTTCCTGGTTATCAGGGAAGCTGTCGGAACCGCTGTAATCGGCCCAGTTGAAACGACGTACTTTATACGGACAGTTGTTGGCACAATACCTGGTACCGATACAACGGTTATAGGTCATCTGGTTCAGACCTTCGCTGCTGTGGTTGGTAGCGGCCACCGGACAAACGTTCTCACAAGGAGCGTTATCACAGTGCTGGCACATCATTGGCTGGAACACCACGTTCGGGTTGTCCATATCACCGCTGAAATAGCGGTCGATACGCAGCCACTGCATTTCGTGTCCACGCAGTACTTCCGGTTTACCTACCACAGAAACGTTGTTCTCTGCGGTACAGGCCACCACGCAGGCGCCACAACCGTTACAGGTGTTCAGGTCTACGCTCATGCCCCATTTGATACCTGGTCTGTCGTACACAGGATAAATGGTACCCTGGCTTTCGAATTTCTCCAGTCCACCCCATGGTTTCAACTCAGCATCGCGCTCTTCGCGGATCTCTGTAGGATGTGCCTTGTATTCGGCCAGTGTCAGTTCTTTCATCACTTCCGTACGGTTACCCTGTGTGGTATCGTAGCGGCTATGTGTCTGGGTCAATGCTACCGGGTATTTATCGCCGGTGGCAGTAACGGTAACATTTGCATTGGTGAAGCTTACGGTGGCACCGTTCAGGGAAGCCATCGGGAACACGTTCTTACCGGTTCCAACCACAGCTTTACCCAGTTTCTCGCTTCTTCCGTAACCAACCGCGATACCAATGGTATTCGGATGGGTTCCGGGTATGATCAGGGCAGGCAGCTCAACGCTCTTGCCATTCACGGTAACTTTTACAACTTTCTTCGGAGGGTTCACTTCGTAAGCATCCGCCTGGCCGCCGTTGTTCAGGTCAATGTTCAACAGGGTCCTTGCCAGGGCCGGTGATACGATCACGTAGTTATCCCAGGTAGCGCGGGTAACCGGGTCGGGCAACTCCTGCAACCATGGGTTAGCGGCACCTTGTCCGGCACCGATCGCCACTTTTTCATAGAGAACCAGTTCCACTTCGCCGCCTTTTTTAGCGGTACCCACTGCAGCCACCGCAGCGGCAACGCCAGCACCGTTAAAGGCTGCACCCGTCAGCACACCGGCCGTTGGGTTGATCACACCATCCTGCAGGGCTTTATCCCAACCGGTCTCGCCTCCCACTTTTGCACCCCAGAATGCTTTCAGGAATGCCAGGTAATCCGTGGTGGCGCCGCTCCATTTCAGGAGACTGTCCTGCCACTGGCGGGTCTTGAACAATGGATAGATGGTAGGCTGGATAAAGGAATAATGACCGGTAACGGGCTCAGCATCACCCCAGCTTTCCAGGTAATGATGATCAGGAACCACGTATTTGCACAGTTCCGTGGTCTCATCCAGTTTGGTATTGAAAGAAACGGTCGTCCTTACTTTTTTCAGACCAGCTTTGAATTGCTCGGCATCAAACCAGCTATAGGCAGGATTGGCGCCATGGATCAGCAGGGTACCTACTGAACCGGCATTCATATCTGCCACCAGTTGGGCAAAATCCGCATCCACACCCTGGCGGGTATTCACGGTAACGGACCAGTCGATGGTTTTACCACCGGCACCGATTGCCTCATTGATGGCGTTCACGATGATCTGGATGTTCACATCATTGCTTCCGCAAACTACCAGGGCCGCGCCTTTGTTCTCGTTCAGTACTTTGGCTGCTTTCTCAACACCCGCTTTCAGCTTGGCATCAGAAAGGGTTACTGCCTGGCCATTAACGGCACTCAATAAAGCAGCAACCACCGCTCCTGTTTCAGATGGGCGGTGTAAATATTTTTCATCGGCGTTGGAACCGGTGAGACTGGCCACAGTTTCAAAATGAATGTGTTTGCTCATCTCGGGGTTCTTCTCGTCCAATTTCTTACCGGTTGCATATTGTCTGGCAAATTCTACCGGACTCAGCCAGGTTCCCAGGAAATCGGCGCCAATGCTTACGATCGCTTTGGCGTTCTCGAAATGATAGGATGGAATGGCTTTTTTACCGTAAGTGGCTTCATTGGCCAGCAGCATACCGCTATAAGAGATCGCATCGTAGGTAACGTGGCGACTTCCGGGGTATTTGGCAACGAACTGGTCAATGGCCGCTTTGGTAGAAGGAGAGGTAATGGTGCTGGTCAACACAACCACCGGACCGGAAATGGCACCGGCAACGGCTTTGTCGATCGCCTCAAAGGTCACTTCCTTACCGTCGATGGTAGGGAAACGCAGGCGGGCGGTATCGTACAGGTCGAGCACAGAGGCCTGCACACGGGCGGAAGTACCGCCTTTGGTGATCGGGCTCAGGTCATTACCTTCAATTTTGATGGGACGTCCGTCGCGGACCTTGGCAAGAACACTTACCACATCACCGTCCTGAACGTAGGTGGTAGCATAGTATTTGGAAACACCCGGCACTACATCTTCCGGCTTATTGGCAAAAGGGATGGCCTTTTTTACCGGCATTTCACAACTGGCTGCTGCAGCGGCAGCGGCGGTGCTGAAACCGAGATACTTTAAAAAGTCTCTCCTGGGCGCTTTTGCTTCTAAAAAGCTGGTGCTTTTGCTTTCATCGGCAACAAAAGGTAGTTCTTCCCTGAATTCATCTTTCACATCCTTGTTGTATGCGTCTGACTGATTCAGCTCTCCAAAACTTTGCCAGTGCTTTTTTTGCTCCATATGCTAATTTGAAAATTTGAGAATTTGAAAATTTGAAAATGCTGAACAAGCCTTTCAAAAATTCTCTCTTTCTTTAATACTATTATGATACTGCTTTTCTAAAAATTCTTTTGAAAACAAAGGTTTGAAAACCCAATCAGACCCTCAAACCTCCGGTCATCAGCTGATCAATAGTGACATTTCTGACACTCTGTGCCACCGATCTTCTCTACGGTAATACCTTTCGTGCTGTCGATCTTGCCAGACTTCAGGTCCTGATGGTATTTCTCGTAAATACTGTAAAAACCGTTGTCCTTGAATTGCACTTTGGTCTCGCGGTGACAGTTTACGCACCAACCCATGCTCAGGTCAGAGAACTGTTTCACTTCGTCCATTTTCTGGATCTCGCCGTGGCAGGTCTGACAGGCAACCTGTCCTGCTTTTACGTGCTGTGAGTGATTGAAATATACGTGGTCGGGCAGGTTGTGGATACGGGCCCACTCGATCGGCTTGGCCTGTGTGGCATCCCAGGGTTTCCCCTCTTCGAATCCTGCGTATTTGTATAATTTTTTAATCTCGGCGGTACCATCTACCTCTTTACCTTCCTCATCGTACAGTTTCTCTCCCTTGTACTCGTTGATGTTCATGTGACAGTTCATACAAACGTTCACAGAAGGGATGGTGGCCTGTTTGCCCTGGTAAACACCGGTATGGCAATACTGACAGTTGATCTGGTTAACACCTGCGTGCACCTTATGTGAGTAGTAGATCGGCTGAACGGGCTGGTAATCCTTGCTCCGTCCCAGGGCCATGGCGCCTTTGGAGGTCAGGTAACCACCTACGATGAACAGGATCACGGTCACAAAAGCGATATACGCTTTGTTTCTCCAGAAAGGAACCGGCTCAACGGGCGCAAACCCTTCGCGCTCGTCAGATAATTTCTTCAGGTTGGCATTCACCTGCAACAGGATCAGGGCCACAACGGCCAGGATCAGGGTCAGGATACCGAATAATAAGGTATTGTCGCCCTCGGCAGCCGGTGCAGCAGCTACGGCCGCTCCAGGTGCAGCGGCACCAGGGGCAGGTACAGACTTGATATAGGCCAGGATCGCATCAATATCGCCGTCTGACAGGCTTGAGAAAGCCGGCATCGCGGTCTTATTGTACTCCAGGTACAGGTCATTGGCGTACTTGTCGCCCGACTTTAACACGGCAGCACTGTTCTTGATCCAGGCGTGCAGTTTGGCCTTGTCGGTCCAACGATCTTCCACACCCGTCAGGGCCGGTCCGGTGGACTTTTTATGTACTGCGTGACAAGCCGCACAATTGGTCTGGAAAAGCGTTTTTCCGTCTTGTGCATTTGCAGTAGTACCCAGAGAAAAACTCAGGAAAAGAATAGTTCCGGTGAGGCATGTTTTGGCGAAACGTCTAAAAGATATCATATTCACAAACTGTGGTTCTTGGTGTGGAAAAATATCCGTGAACGGCTGCAAAAATATGACAGGAAGCTGACAAAAACTCCAAGGCTAAAAAATTTTTTTATCCTTACCAGGCCTGCATTTCAGCCGATTCGGGCCGGGTCCTTTCAAAACATGTCATGAAATTGGAACGATATTGATCGGAGCCGCTTATTTACGAAGTGGCAAAAGATTAGTCAGATTTTTATCCCATTTTTGACCCATGTTTAAACGCCTGCAACAGAAATGGGGGGTAAGCACCCGACAGTTCTGGATACTTTTCATAATTTTTGGTCTTACCGGAACTACCACGGCCATGCTTACCCGATACATTACCAGTTGGTTAGGCATGGATGAAACCAGTTTCTGGCTCTGGAAACTGCTGTTACGGGTAGGCATGCTGCTTTTTGGCTACCAGGTGATCCTGCTCACCTACGGTTTCCTGCTGGGCCAGTGGGCCTTTTTCTGGAAATACGAGAAAAAACTGCTGGTCAGGTTAGGCATTTGGCGTCTGGAGTCTGGAGTGGTTGCCCCCAAACCCCAAACCCCAAACCCCAAACTCCAAATCCCTAACCCCAAAGTTCCCATCGCCATTTTCGCCTCCGGTGCAGGCTCCAACGCCCAAAAGATCATCGAACACCTGAAAGGACATGTTTCCATGCAGGTGGCTCTGATCGTATGCAATAAACCCGATGCCGGTGTACTTTCCATTGCCAAAACCCATGGGATCCCTACCCTGCTGATCGAAAAAGAGCGTTTTTTCAGGGGCGATGCCTACCTGGCCGAATTACAGAACTATCAGATCCGCTTCATCGTACTGGCCGGTTTTCTCTGGAAAGTGCCCGATGCGCTGATCAAAGCCTACCCGGACAAGATCATCAACATACACCCGGCCCTGTTGCCCAAATATGGCGGCAAGGGCATGTATGGCATGCGGGTTCACGAAGCAGTCATTGCCGCCGGCGAAAATGAAAGCGGGATCACTATACATTATGTTAATGAGCATTTTGATGAGGGGGCCCCTATTTTCCAGGCCCGCTGCCCCGTAGAACCCGGTGATACTCCCGAACAGCTGGCCCAAAAGATCCATGCACTGGAACACCGGTATTTTCCGGAAACCGTAGAAAAAACGGTGGAGAAATTGAACAGATGAACAAACGAACAGATGAACAGATGAACAAGGAATGATGAAGTAGGGTTTTTAGACTATTCGGAAACTTCGTAACCTCTACGGTAATGATAACTAATTGGTTGTAACTCGTCATTTTTGAAAGACTGGTCCGGATGCGTTCATGATATAATCCAACCCCAAACTCCCAACCCCTGTCTCTTCCTGAAATCACTTTACATATTTCGAACTAAATATGTAAACTTGATTAATTATGAAGGTTCCCCAAAAGCAAAAAGGTCGTGAACATGTGTACGAACCTGCCCTAAAGATTGCCCTTGCGCAAGAGTATTTTA
>JADBXR010000019.1 GCA_020403425.1 Chitinophagaceae bacterium
AAAATACTCTTGCGCAAGGGCAATCTTTAGAGCAGGTTCGTACAGATGTTCACGACCTTTTTGCTTTTGGGGAACCTTCATAATTAATCAAGTTTACATATTTAGTTCGAAATATGTAAAGTGATTTCAGGAAGAGACAGGAAGAGACAGAACCTGCTGAGAATCAGTACCAACGAAACAGAATAGGGTTTGTGAATAGGCGTTATGGGCCGATCGAGATGAGAGGGGTTGGGTAGGTTCTAACAGCCGCGGCTTGGCACCCTGGCGAGAAAATTGGCTCGCAGGGGCGCCATGGCGCAGTTGGGTTCATAGGTTGGGGTACTACCTGAAACCGTTAGCATTTGAACAGGTTACGGATGGGTCATACATGATCGCTAAAGCACTACAGTTGTCGGCTTTACGGCGGTTATCAATAATCCGTTACCGGTGGAATGGGGCCTGCTATGATCGATCAACATCAGCAGCAGGATAAATGGCGAAATGGCCAGTAATACCATTGTGTACAGGATCTTGTACAACCAACCTGACGACATGATCAATAACAGCAGGCTATTGGTGATCTCGTGACTGAGCCTTCCACAGTATCCATACGTATACTGCAGCTGCTGTATCTGCCAACCAGCTTCCTGCACTTTGTTCCTGATCTCTTCGGACCGGTAGATCCTTTTTCTGTCGTTGATCGTCTCGTAATGTTCACGGCTGTTCAACAGGCGCTGGTACAAGGAGGTATGTATCTTTCCATTCACGGGTACATATAACAACATTTTGCCACCAGGCTTCACGATCGACAGCATATTCCGCAGTGCCTGCGCGTCATCCCTGATGTATTGTAATACGCCTATGCAGCTCAGGACATCTGTTGTTTCCTGTTCCTGCCATGTTTCAATGTTGCCGACCAGCAAACGCATGTTCCGGCCTGGGGCCAGCCGTTGCAGGAAATCAATATTGGATCGCCGCATATCCATGCCGGTGCAATGTAAGGACCGGTAACTGCGGCTGACCGGGATCAAATATTGTCCTTCACCGCAGCCGATATCCATCCATGATCCGCTTTGTCCCAGCAACCTGATCTCCCGCCTGATGGCTGGCATCACATACCATTTCCGGAAATGGAAGAAATAATTGACCATATACAGGATGTATATGAGCCGGGGATAGCGCATCAGCCATAGAGGATATTCGAAATTGGAGATATTATGTGTCAATGTTGTAGGCTGGCTCCTGTCTATGTTCCCCTCCATAAGCTATGATTCTGGTAGCGTACTGATTTATAATCTGTAAGTTACCTATAATTCATCGCCCTTCTCTTCAAAATAAAAAGTGGTGTCAGCATAGTAACAGACCCTGACCAAAACTTTGGTTACACACTTCCTGTCATCCGGCGATCTCGATCAACAGCTCTCCGGGCGTATAAACGGGTAATACAGGAATGCCTTGTTTTTGTAACTGCTTGTCTCGTGATATGAAATAATCCAGTTTATGGTGTACGGCTGTATAGTATTGTAAGGCATCTTCTATATCGGTTATCTTTGAATGAAGGGCATTCAATACAATTTCGTGTGGCAGATCGATCACCGTTACATCTGCCATAAGGGTCAACAGTAATTCTTTGGCTTTGGCATTACCGTAGGCTTTCGTTAACCAGTAGCCAACAATATGTACAATTGAAGGCGTAATGAACGCCTGAATGGTTCCGTTCACTGCCCATTCAATGATCCTGCGGGATTCTTCATACGCCTCACGCTTTAAGGTGAGGTCCAGCAATATGTTCGCATCAAGAAATACTTTAGAAGCCATACTTCTTCGCATTTTCTTTATAGTACAGTTCCTTTAGATCTGCTTCTTCTGCAATAACAGGTTTGTCCAGTTTTTCAACCAGATGCAGGATATTCTTACGCTTGGAGGGTTTGGTAACGGTCTTAAAATAACCTTCCACCAGTTCAGAGACACTCTGCTGTTGTTTTGCGGCATAGTTCTTTACATTTTCAAGCAAACTATCCTCAATGGTCAGGTTCAATCTCGCTTTCATAGGTCAAATATACGCATGATTTTAATTTATGCGTATTATTTTCGGGGGACCTATTTTTGACGAAACATAGCAGCATCTCAAAATAGCTTCATTTATCCTTATTATATCATTATTTACCATATATGAGCCCAGGCGCCTTCTTACTATGAATTTGCTGTTATAGACCTGCAAACGCTTTCAATGTGCATATGGGTGTTCATTGTGTTGGGGTGCTTTTATGTACAGCTTCCGCAATTTTCTGCAGTTAACAACCTTATGCGATAGTAAAGGCAAAACCATTTGCCATGCTTGATTTCAATTTGTATTCTGAGTTTTACAAACAACCTATACTGTTAACAGAAGAAGAGAAGCAAGACCCGTTACCTGTTACAATCAGGCAATTCTTTGAGGATGTGAGGCTTGTCGAGGTGAGGATACACCTATATAATCTGTTGGAGGTGACATTAACAACGTCCAATACTATTTATAATGATAAAGACTAATAAATGACCAAAGGTTCGATTGTTATATTATGGTTTTTCAGAAATAAAAATACTAAATCGAAAAATTCTACTTCGCTCTTCTCGCCATGAAGGTAGATTAAACTTAAATGACTCTGTTGTCACATCTTTAACTGTCCCGGTTTGGCCAACCGGCATATCTTCAACTGAGGTAATGAGGAATGGCGGCTTTTTAAACTGTGGAAGTTTATCACCATTTAGAGTCTTCATATCTTTAAAGTAATATTTTGTATAGTAACTCTCTTCACTTTTTGCTGTGTCCATGATCCTGGTATCAAAGAATAAACTATCAACTAGATAGAAATTTTGTTTTAAAATATTTTTTGCATTGATATCCGTTATTCGACCTTGTACATTTTTAACTTTATCATCAACAACAGCTTGTTGGGAAGATAACATTTCTAGATTATGCTTATATCCTTCAAGCGTATTTTGAGTATTTTGCAATTGAGAAGTAGTCTTTTGAAGCAGATGCATTGAAGATGCGGAGATAGTCTGCAAGCTTTTGTCAGTTGCGCTAATTCTTTTGTTAATGGCGGTATCAAAATAACTAATGATTGAATCCGTCCTTTTGGACATCATCGCATTTTTTATTGTAAAATCATCCTTTAGAGCTTTTTCAACATTTTGTAAACTATTATAGCCGAAAATTACGAGCACAGTTCCCACGAGAGAAACCGTTGCAACAAAAAACTCTTGCTTATATTTAAGTTCATAATATCTAGGATCATCTAGATTTCGATCTGTCTTACTACGATTTTTCAATTGCCGAATAGAAGCTAAATTCCAAATTAGCAAGATTAATAAGGAAACGCCTATAATAGTAAGTAATAAAATACCGAAATCCATGATACTGCGATTGTTGGTTAACGAGCAATAGGGGTAAGATCCAATATACAGAATCCTTTTAATTTTTTATAGAGACCACTTCAAAATCGCAAATACAATCAACTCAACTGCATCATTGCGTATCATACTGTATCATTGTTACCCATAATTCATCCCTCACTTCCCAAATCAGGTACAATAAAAAAGTAGTCACAGAAAAGTGAACAAGAATGGCTACTGAAAAGTAGTGAGGCCTACAAAGTGACTGATACTGAGTCAATTAATCTTTCTTCAGAAGATCCCTCCTTCGTCGGGATGACGGTGGGCCTAGGGTTGACCAGTTTTGCAGTCATGGTTGGTTCCGGTCAGTATTCGCGTGATCAGGTGATGAGACTCAACCAGTTATAACGTCGATGGCAGGGTGACCTCTTTTCAGTAGATCATTTCCCGATACAGAACTTCGAAAAGATATAATCCAGCTGGTCCTCATTGGTGATCTGGCCGGTGATGGTGCCCAGGTAATGCAGGCACTGGCGGATATCAATGGCCAGCAGGTCGCCGGGTACTTTGTCTTCCAGTCCCCGCTGCACATCGGCCAGGGCTTTGGCCAGATGCTGCAAAGCCTCGTAGTGGCGGGCATTGGTAACGATGGTGGACTCGGCATAGATATCGCCATCAATGGCTTTGCTCACCAGCGCCTCTTTCAGGTGCTCGATATGGGTATGTTCTTTGGCGGAAATGAATACCGTATCTGCAAATGCGGCAAAACGCTGCTGTGCAGCTGCGTTCTGTCCGTCCACCTTATTGCCCACCAGCAGGTAGCAGATCTGTTCTTTCTCAAAAGTATCCACCACCTGCTGCAGGTCCGTTTCGGTGATCTCATTCACATCAAAGAGGTACAGCACGATATTAGCGGAGCGCATCTTTTCTAGACTCTTCTCCACGCCGATGCTTTCGATCACATCATGCGTATGTTCGCGTATGCCCGCCGTATCGATCAGCCGGAACAGGATGCCTTTGATGTTCAGGATCTCTTCGATGGTATCACGCGTGGTTCCGGCAATATCACTTACGATGGCGCGGTTCTCGTTCAGTAAGGTATTGAGCAGCGTGGATTTACCTGCATTGGGTTTACCGATGATGGCCACCTGTACCCCGTTCTTGATCACATTACCCAGCTGGAAGGAACTGATGAGCTGGTGCGTGGATACCGCCAGCTGGCTCACCAGGCTCTGCAAAGCGGCCCTGTCGGCGAACTCCACATCTTCCTGCGAAAAATCGAGTTCCAGTTCTATCATGGCCGAAAAACGGATGAGCTGCTCACGCAGTTGCTGCAGGTCCGACGAAAAGCCCCCGCGCATGCTGTGCAATGCGGCCCTGCGACTGGCTTCCGTATTACTGGCGATCAGGTCGGCCACGGCTTCGGCCTGGGTAAGGTCCAGTTTTCCATTGAGGAAGGCCCGCTGGGTGAACTCACCCGGTTTGGCCATTCGCACGCCTTTACTGGTAATGGCACGGATGATGTTCTCCTGTATGAAAGGCGAACCATGACAGCTGATCTCGATCACATCTTCTCCTGTGTACGATCTGGGGCCTTTGAACAGTGACAGCACCACTTCATCCAGCAATTGTCCCTGGTGCTGCAGCAGCCCCACCTGTATGGTATGTGACTGTTGTTTGAACAGGTCCTTCGAGGGGAACATCTCATCCAGTACCCGGAAAGTATCTTTTCCGCTGACCCGTATCACCCCGATGGCCCCCACACCCGGCGGTGTAGCCAGCGCCACGATCGTATCGTCCCATCCCCGCAAGTGTGTGCTCATAGTGCCTGTTTTCGAGGCAAAAATAGAACAATGGGAGGGAATGGCAGAATGATAGAATGATAGAATGAGTGAATGGGGGGAGTAGTGAGTGGTGAGTAGGGAGGGGATAATGAGTGGGCAATGGTGAATGGGCAATGGGCAATAGGTAACGGCAGCGCAAGCCCCCCTGCCAATTCACCATTGCCCATTCACCATTGCCCCTTGCCCATTCACTCATCCACTCATTCACTCATTCACTCATTGTTCTTCCACCCTGAACGTGATCTTCTGTTTCTGCCGGTAGATGACGTGGCGGCCGTTCTGTACGGCGGGTGTCCAGCGGGGGCTTTTCTGGATGACGCGGATGGCTTCGGCCCTGGTACCGTAGCCGGGGTCGTTCTCGGCACGTACGTCGCTGATATTGCCTTCGCGGTCAACGATGAAGGAGACCACCACCGAATAATCGGCCGGGGGAGCCCCATTCTGGGCGGCGATGTCCTGGTTGAGGTTCCTTTCCAGGTATTTGCGCCAGGCGGCGATCCCGCCCAGGAACTGGGCCTCTATCTGCACGGAGGCGAATACTTTGTCGATGTCCTCCTCCTGCCGGGGGGCTTCTACCACGCCGGTCCCTTTTTCAATGGGAGGGGCCACCACCCCTTCGTCCTTAGCGCCTTCCTGGTTGAGGGTGCCGATACGGGTATTGTCCAGCTGGTCGATCTCTTTCACTTCATCCTCTGCCGTTACCTGGTCGTCGGCCACGATCCTGGGTGGGGTCACTTTGGCCATTTCCACTTTGGGTGGCTGTTCTTTGGGGATGGGTTTGGGCTGTTCGGGTTTGGGTTCCTCCTGTTTGAAATTCTCGAGTTCCACAACGGTCACCAGTTCTGTTGGCGTCCGGTTCTTCTTGCCATTGGCCAGCAGGGAGCCCCCTACTGCCAGCAGGCAAAGCAACAGCATGGCCGACAAGGCAAACAGGATCCGTTTCTGATAGGTCTTGCGCAATTCATAGGCGCCATACAATTTATTCCTTCCATCAAAGAGGATGTCCAGAATATCCGCGGATAGGATCTGTGACTTTTCCATAGTAGTGAGTTTCTACTATGATTCTTACGAAGGGAAAAATCCACAGGTGAAAACGGTGAGTAAATTTTATGGAAATTCCATAAGGGGCAATGAGTGGATGAGTGAATGAATGAATGGATGTGAGTGGTGAGTGGTGAGTAGGGAGGGAATAATGAGTAGTGGCAATGGTGAATGGGCAATAGGCAATCGGCAATGGGCAATAGGCAATAGGTAGCGGCAGAGCCAGTCCCTTCCCCATTGACAATTCACCATTCACAATTGCCCATTCACAATTCACCACTCACGACTGACGCCTCACGATCCCTCATTCACTCATCCACTCATCCACTCATTCACTCATTCAATAAAAACGCCCCGCATTATTATTTGCGGGGCGTTTTATTTTTATCGTTGTTCAGAATTATTCTTCTGATACTACGAATGTGATGCTTTGTTTGTGACGGTAGATAACGTTACGTCCGTTCTGCACCGCGGGTTTCCATTTGGGACCTTTGGTGATCACGCGCATCGCTTCTGCTTTGGTTCCGTAGCCGGGATCGTTCTCCGCTGCTACATCACTGATGCTTCCGTCCTTGGCCACGATGAAAGATACCACTACGGTATATTTTCCCGGAGGTGCACCGTTCTCAACAGGGAGGTCCCTGTTCAGGTTACGCTCCAGGTATTTGGTCCACTGAGGCAGACCACCGGGGAATTCCGCGGGGATCTGTACTACGGTGAATACCTTATCGTAGTCTTCTTCCACTTTAGGGGCTTCTACCACACCGGTTCCTTTTTCAACGGGAGGGGCTACCACACCTTCGTCTTTCGCACCTTCCTGGTTGATGGTACCGATCTTGGTATCTTCCAGTTTTTCCACTTCCTTGATTTCCTCATCAGGTTTCACTTCTTCATCCTTCACGATCTTGGGAGGGGTGAATTTGGTGATCTCCACTTTGGGTGGCTCCTGTTTTGGCGGAGGTGGCGGAGGTGGTGGCTCCGGTTTTTTCTCCTCCTTGTTTACGTTCTCCAGCGACATATCGGCCACAATGATCTCCGCCTGCTTTTTCTTGGTAGAGTTCGCCACCAGCGAGCCCACCAATAAAACTGCGCAGATCAGTACCATTCCGCCTATAGAGATCTTGATACGCTTGTTATACGTTTTGCGGAGTTCATAAGCACCGTAGTCCTTATTCCTTCCGTCAAAAAGGATATCAAGAATATCAGCGGATAAAATTTTGTTTATCTCCATGATCTGGTTCTTTTGTAATTAGTTTCTTTGATGAAATTTCACGATTAGTTCGCCGGTGCGGCCGCAGCCATCGCCTCCGATTTCATCACCAACTGTGCTTCAATGTCGGTGATGTCGACCAGGGCGTAACGCGTACACACGTTGATCGTCATTTCATCCAAAATATCTACCACGTTCTTGTAAGTACACTCGTCTGAGGGTTTCAGTATCACTACGAAATCCTTAACGTCCCTTACGCTGTTCTTTTTATTGATCAGCACTTCACGGATATCATGAAAATTAGATGACTTGAAGTTAGATGCGGTATTATCCAGTTCTCCCTCATAGTAAAAGACGTTATTGTCTTTTCCTAACAGGATGGTAATCACACCCGACTGCTTGGCCTTATTCTGATCTTCCGGTTTATCCGCGTCCTTGGGCAGGATCAGCTTCATAGCTGTTGCCTGGCTCATGGTTGTGGTGAAGATAAAAAAGGTGATGAGTAGGAAGCCCAGGTCCACCATGGGCGTCAGGTCAACTCGGGTCGACAGCTTCTTCCCTTTCTTGACCCCGGGGCCTTTTTTATGGCCACCGCCACTCGAGGTATCCATTTCTGCCATGTCGGTAGAATTTAGTTTTCGTTAGCAATTAATTTACTCTTCACGCTTCTCACCTGACTGGGCTTTCTTCCACAGTTCGGTTCCTACTGGAACAGCTTCCGGATTGGTCACCATCTGGAATTTCAGGAAGTCGTTCTTTTTGAAAGCAGTGATCACGCTTTTGAAAGCAGGGAACTTGGCCAGGTTATCTCCTTTTAAGAGAAGGTTAGGTTTTTTTCCCTGGTACGCGTCCCTTACCAGTGTCATCCATTCGGTCAGCTCGTTATTGGAACTATCCTTTACAGGAATTCCTGGCAGCAGGTTACCCTTGCGCTGGTCTTCCGGAAGGGCCAGGAAAGCTTTGAGGCCGCCGAAGGAAGCACCGAAGAATGGGCTCTTTTTGAATGCTTTCACATCCAGTCCCAGGTTCTTGGTGGTATTCAGCGTATTGGCCATGGTTTCCTTCACTTCTTCGTCATCCATTTCCAGAAACACTTTTCCGTCCTTGTCAATGATTACCTGGACAATATCCTTGGTCGGGGCCACTTTGGCGGCTACCGATTTCGGGATCGTAACAGCGATGGCCTCGGAGGGCTTGAACTTCGTTGTTAAGATAAAGAATGACAACAACAGAAAGGCCACGTCACACATCGCCGTCATATCGATGCTGGTACTCTTACGAGGTAATTTGGCTCTACCCATTGTTTATTATTTAATATTTCACATTAATGATTCAAAACTTGGTCAATTCCACAAAAAATCTAAAAGATTATTTGTAGTTGGCAGCAAAGCTTTGTGTTAAAGTGAAACCAGATTCATCGATACCGTAAGTGATACCATCGATACGGGTTGTGAAAATGTTGTACATGATGATCGCGATAGCTGAAGTACCGATACCCAGGGCGGTGTTGAACAGGGCCTCAGAGATACCTTTTGACAGTTCACGAGCAGCATCACCACCACCTTCATCACCGAGGGCAGAGAATGATTTGATCATACCCATTACCGTACCCAACAGACCCAACAGGGTAGCTACTGATGCGATGGTAGACAGGAACACCAGGTTCTTCTCCAGCATAGGCAGCTCCAGTGCGGTAGCTTCTTCTACTTCTTTCTGGATATTCAATACTTTCTGCTCGGTAGTGAGTTCGGTATTGGTGATCATTTCTTTGTATTTGTGCAGGCCGGACTTCATCACATTACCTACAGAACCTTTCTGCTTGTCGCAGGCAGCGATCGCTTTGTCCACTTCTTTGTTAGCCAGGTGGAACTGTACGGTGCGTACGAACTCAGCGATGCTTCCGTTACCGGCAGCTTTAGAAACGGTCAGGAACCTTTCGATCACGAAAGTCAGTACAGTTAAGAAACAGGCGATCAGGATCGGTACGATGATACCACCTTCGTACATCTTAGGCCATGTTCCTTTAGGTCCTTTGTGATTAGGCCAAAAACCACCAGCGGGATCAGGATTGGTAAAGTTACTCGGGCTACCCAACACGAAGCGCCAGATAATGAAACCGATGATCACACATAACAGTGGCGCCAGCCATGAAATCGAGTTACTGCTCTTCTTAGGTTGTGCAGAAGATGGGCTTTTTGCAGCAGCACCTGCAGTTGGTTTTGTCTCAGCCATGATTCAATTGATTTTTGGTTTTTTAAAAATTACAGTTGATTTAAAAAAGTTTCCGCAATTCTACTGAAAAATGTTTTGAATTAACAAAACATTCTTGGAATCAGTATAAAAAGGGAGTACAAATTAGGTATTATTTCGAAAGCGGCAAATTAAGATTTCGGCAAATAATAGGGCCCTCCCCGGGGTTTTTCATGGGAGCGTAAGATACTGCAAAACCCCTTATCCCCCTAAGTTTTCACCGACTAAAAACCGTCTTCCACCATTCATATATCAGCCAATATAATTTGTTCTGTTTTTACCTGGTACGCTTATCTTTAAGGATTCATCTTAAACTATTTCTTACTGCTTATGAAACAACAACTGTTAGTTGTGGCATTGCTGGCCGGAACCCTGGCCACTGCCCAACAGAGAGATTCGATCCCCAATGGTGGTGGAGCCAGAGGAGCACTGGGCGCGGCTTTTGGCCAGGCTGCCGGTGCCGCCAGACAAACGCCCCGTCCTTACCGTGAGATAATCACTGATAAAGCCGTATCCAAAAAAGGTATGTTCACCGTTCACAAGGTGGAGGACAAGTATTATTTCGAGATCAGCAATGCCATGCTGGGCCGCGAGATCCTGGCCGTGACCCGTTACATCAAAGTGCCTGCCAATGGCGGTGGACGCGGTGTTTACGGTGGTGAGATCGCCAACCAGCAAACACTGGCCTTCGAGAAAGGACCCAGCAACAACATCTTTCTGCGTGTGATCACGCTGGTGAATGCCGCTGATCCCAAGGACGATATCTACAAAGCCGTTTCCAATTCGAACCTGAATGCCATCACGGCCGCTTTCCCGATCGCTGCTTTCTCTAAAGACAGCTCCGCTGTGGTGATCGAAGTGACCGATTTCTTCAAAGGTGACAACCAGGTGGTAAGCATCAACAGTGGTGTGAAAAGGAACCTGGGACTGGCACAGATCGCCCCCGACAGGTCCTATATCCAGAAACTGGCCCCCTACCCGATCAATGTGGAGGTTCGCACTGTGAAGACCTTTACAGCCACTCCGGGCGGTACCAGCTTCGGCGCCATCAGTATTCCCGGTGGCGGTACCAGCGTTCCTGCTGCCAATGCAGCCGGCGCAGTTACCCTGGAACTGAATACCTCCCTGCTGTTATTGCCTGAGAAACCCATGACACCACGCATTGCCGACAAACGCGTAGGTTTCTTTACTGACGATTATGTTCTGTTCAGCGATGACCAGCAGAAAGTGGAGAACAAGGAATTTGCCGTTCGCTGGAGACTGGAACCCAAAGACGAAGACGTAGAGAAATGGAAAAGAGGTGAACTGGTGGAACCCAAGAAACCCATCATTTACTATATCGATCCTGCCACGCCCAAACAGTGGAGGAAACACCTGATCCTGGGTGTGAACGACTGGCAGAAAGCTTTTGAGAAAGCCGGTTTCAAGAACGCCATCATGGGTAAGGAATGGCCAGAGAACGACACCACCATGAGCATGGAAGATGCCCGTTATTCTGTGATCCGTTACTTTGCTTCCAGCACCGAGAACGCTTACGGTCCTAACGTACACGACCCCAGAAGCGGTGAGATCCTGGAAAGCCATATTGGCTGGTACCACAATGTGATGAAACTGGTGCACGACTGGTACATGGTGCAAACCGCTGCCGTTGACCCACGCGCCCGCAAAATGAAATTCGACGATGAGCTGATGGGCGACCTGATCCGTTTCGTTTCTTCTCACGAAGTGGGCCATACACTGGGTCTGCGTCATAACATGGGAAGCAGCAGCAAGACACCGGTGGCCAAACTGCGCGACAAAGCCTGGGTGGAAGCCAACGGTCACACCGCTTCCATCATGGACTATGCCCGTTTCAACTATGTGGCTCAGCCGGAAGACAATATCAGCAAGGAAGGCCTGTACCCCCGCATCGGCGACTACGACCAGTGGGCCATGAAATGGGGTTATGGATATATCCCCGGCAATTCTGAGGAAGAAGTGAAGAAGAACAGCAGCAAGCTGATCACCGAGACCCTGAAAGCCAATCCGCGCACCTGGTTCGGTACTTACGAATCCGGTAACCAGGCGGATCCCAGAAGCCAGAGCGAGGACCTGAGTGATAACGCTGTTGTAGCCAGTGATTATGGCGTGAAGAACCTGCAGCGCATCCTGGTAAAACTGCCTGAGTGGACAAAAGAGGAAGGCGACCTGAACGACAATATTGAAGTGATGTACGGCCAGTTACTGGGCCAGTTCCGCAGGTATGTGGGACATGTTTCCCGTAACATCGGTGGTGTATACGAGACCTTCAAGACCGCCGAGCAGGACGAACCCGTTTACGAGATCACTCCCAAAACCATGCAGCGCGATGCATTGGGCTTCCTGAACAGGCAGCTGTTCCAGACCCCGAAATGGCTGATCGACAAGAAGATCTGGGACAAGATCAATCCTCCCGGAACCGTTGACCCGATCGCCAATGCGCAGGAATCTGCCCTGGCCGGCATTCTGTCCGGCGACAGGCTGAACCGCATGCAGTATTGCGTGGAGCGTTTTGGTGCCGATAAGGCCTATAGCGCCCTGGATATGCTCAGCGAACTGCAGGCCGACCTGTTCAGCGAACTGAGGTCCAACAAAGCCATTGACGGTTACCGCAGGATGTTGCAGAAGAGTTATGTAGAGAAACTGGATAACCTGATCAATCCACCTGCAACGAATGCTACCATGACCATCACGTTCCCTGGCAGCCGCCCGAACCCATATGCTACCGGTTTGACCACCCGCAGCGATGTGTACAGCATTGCCCGTGCACAGCTGGTACAGTTACGTTCCCAGGTATCAGCCGCAGCTGGCTCTGCCACCGACCGCATGAGCAAGATCCATCTGCAGGACCTGTCTGAAAAGATCAAAAAAGCACTGGACCCCAAATAAGATCGGACCAGCTGTTTCGCAACGGTCCTGATCTATCTGATAGATCCTTAAAAAAAGTCCCGCCAAATGGCGGGACTTTTTCATGTTACGCCAACAGCAGCAACGATGATGTACCTTTGTACAAACGCTGTTATGAAACATTATATAGGCATCTTGTTACTGCTGACCGGATTGATGGCCAACGCACAGAAGAAAAATGAACGCTGGGGTTACCTCAGGGACAGCATCACCCGTGAACCGATCGTACTGGCCAGTGTGACCAACCTGAATACGCAAAACACAGTGATGACCAGCGCCACCGGCCGTTTTAAGATAGAACTGTCAGAGAACCAGGTATTGTCCTTTGCCGCGGTAGGGTATCATTTTGATACGATCCATTACAGCAACCAGCTGCTGTTGCAGGATACCCTGACTTTGTTGCTGAGTCCACTGGCACATAACCTCGGCAATGTGACCGTTACCGCAAAAGGCATGAGCCGTTACCAGCTGGACAGTATCGAAAGAAGAAAGGACTTTCTGCAGGACATCGTCAATTATACCATCCCCACCGTATCACAGGCCAATTCCGGTGCGGGTATCGCGTTGAACCTGGACCGGTTCTCGAAACATGAGAAGAACAAACGCAAGGCCTTTGCTTTTTTTGAGACCAATGAAAAGGAAGCCTATATCAACTATCGTTTCCCCGCTTCCCTGGTGACCCAATACAGTGGTTTAAAGAATGAGGAGCTCCAACAGTTCATGCAACTATACCGCCCCACCAGCGAATGGCTGCGCAGGAACAGGTCGGAAGAAGATGTGAAGTATTATATCAATGAGAAGCTGAAATTGTTCTTTAAAAGATAGGTGAGATCGTGAGTAGTGAGTAGTGAGTGGGGAGTAGGTAGTTACAAGACAAATGCCTCCATTCACCATTGCCCATTCACCACTCCCCACTCCCTACTCATAGCGCAAGGCTACGATCGGGTTCAGGCGGGCGGCTTTCATGGCGGGGTAGATACCTGCGGCCAGACCTACTACGGAACAGATAACGATACCGATGAGTACCCACATCCAGGGAACCACGAAACCGGTCTTCAATACGATGGAGAACAGATTACCTACCAGCACACCCAGGAGGATCCCGAACAGTGCGCCCAGCAGGCTGATGATCATACTTTCGAAAAGGAATTGCTGACGTACGTTCTTGCTCTTGCCGCCGATGGCTTTGATCAGTCCTACTTCCTTGGTACGTTCATTCACCGCAACCAGCATGATATTCATCAGACCAATGGCTGCACCGATGAGGGTGATCAGGCCAATGGCGCCGGCAGACCCGGTGATACTGCTAAGGAACCCGATGAACATTTCTGCGAACTTATCGCTGCGCTCGATCACAAAATTGATCTCTTCCACCGGTTCCAGTTTTCGTACGGCGCGGAAAACGGATGTGGCCTCATCTGATGCCACATCAAGTTCCTTCACATTGCTCACCATCACACCTACCAGATAGGAAGGATTGGCATTCTCGAAACGGCGCACATTGGTGTAGGAAGTGAGGATCATATCATCCTGTCGCATCATGGCACTGGAGCCCTTACTTTTCAGGAGGCCGATGACGCGGTAAGGCAGGCTGCCCACACGGATCACTTTATCGATACATTTCTCGGGTTTGTCGCCAAACAGTTTGGTGGCCACATTGCTGCCCAGCAAACATACGCTGCGGCCACTTTCAATATCGAGGCTGTTCAGGTTACGTCCTAACTGGACTGAATAACCGTTCACGGAAAGATAGTTCTCATCGCCGCCCCACAAAGTGATCTGCGGGTTGGTCTTCTTATCACCATAATGCACTTCCTGTGCACCTGGGCCACGACGGTAGATGCTGACCTGTGCGCCGGGATAGTTGAAGTTCTTCTTGAAGAATTCGGCTTCCTCTTTACGAATGGGTTTATCGAGATTGGATTTCTTTTCGCGCTTGCCTCTTTTTGTTTTGGTGAATGCCTGTCTGTTACCTCCGCCCATCCTGACCCTTGAGTCTTTATAACGGATACTGAAAGCGTTGGCGCCCATGGAGGTGAAACTCTCCCGCAGGCTCTGGTTCATGGCCTCAATGGCCGTGATGATTCCGATCAGGGCCATGATACCGAAGGCAATAATGGCCACAGTGATACCGGTACGCAATTTATTGCTGCGAACGGTGCGCCATGCCAGCGTAAGGGAATCCAGGGTAGTCATGCCTTTCATACAGGTTCCTCCAATGATCAACCTTATAAAGATAATTGAGATTGCCGAACATGTCCATCCCCGGGCAAGAAATGTGAAGAGCGGTTAAAAATAGAACCAGTTCAGGACCAATGATGGGAATATGCCGACCAGGATCACCAGTGCGGCCACTACCAGCAGGCCCAGTTTGAATGGTCCGGTGATCTCCTCTGTTTCGGGTTCGCCATCTTTGAAGTACATGGCCTGGATCACGCGGAAATAGTAGTATACGCTTACCGCTGCAAACAGCACCGCGATCACTACCAGCCACAGGGATCCTCCGGCCTTTACGGCAGAGGCCAGCATATAATATTTGGCAAAGAAACCGGCTGTCAGTGGGATACCGGCCAATGACAAGAGGCAGATGGCCGTAGACAGCGCCAGTACCGGCTGTGTTTTGGCCAGGCCATTGAATCCTTCAAAAGTGTAATCCTTCATCTTGATGAGCACCGCAAAAATGCCGATCGTAGCCAGGCTATATGCTACGGAATACAGGAGGATGCCTTCACGGGCCAGGTCATTGGCACCGTATAAGGAGAACAGCATGAAACCTGCCTGCGCGATGGAGGAATAGGCCAGCATGCGTTTCACACTCTGCTGAAATACCGCCGTGATATTTCCGACAAGCAAAGTAGCGATGATCACGAACGACAGCAGGATCTTCCAGCTGGGGCCCAGTAATTCGGTATGCTGGTCGAACAGGCGCACAAATGCAATGAATCCGGCCGCTTTTACAATGGTGGCCATGAAGGAAGTGAATACGCCGGGGGCCCCATCGTACACATCGGGTGTCCAGAAATGGAAGGGCGCTGCGGATACTTTGAAACACATGGAGACGAACAGCAGGATCATACCCGCGATCTCCAGGAATGAGGTTTTGGGCATCAGTGCGCTTTCGGGCACTTTGCTCTCTCCCAGTATGAAACTTCCGGTACCGCCATAGATCAGGGTAACACCCATCAGCATGATACCTGTAGAGAAACATCCCATCAGGAAATATTTGAGGGAAGCTTCGTTGCTTTTCAGGTTGCGCTTATCGGCGCCGGTAAGTATGTATAATGGAATGGTCAGGATCTCGATACCCAGGAACAGGATAAGCAGGCTGTTGAAGGCCGACAGAATGGAAACACCACACAATACAAAAAAGATCAGGGCATAATAGTCCGCGCTGTACGAGCCGATCTTCTCAACCGCTTTACCGCTCAGTAACACATAGATCAAAGTGGCAGCAATGGCAATGGTGTTGAAGTACATGCCGAATTGCTCAAAATTGAACATGTTATGGGTGTCCACCTTGATCACCCAGATGCCATAACTGTTCAGCAGGTTGGCCAACAGCAACAGCAGCAGTCCACCGGCAGCTATTACCGTATGGTATGAGCGGTTCTTTACAATGATGCCACTGAACATCATGACCACACCCAATAAAGCAGAAACTATGATTGCATTCATAAAACAAACTTATCTTGAAACCGCAGCATCGGCTACGGATCTATTTCATTATTAACGATTAGCCAGTATTGCCTGAACGGTATCTTTGGTAAGGTCGATCATCGGTTGCGGGTACACACCCAGTGCAATGATGATGATCACCAGTATCGCCAGCATCCACTGCACATTGCCTCCGATCTCCCTGGCATTTGCTGTAACCCCGGTTGTGCTTCCGTACAATACCTTCTGTACCATGTTCAAGGTATACACGGCTGCCAGTATGATACTGATACAGGCCACTGCCGCGATCCAGATATTATAACGGAACAAGCCATTGAACATCAGGAACTCTCCCACGAACGCATTGGTGAGCGGCAGGGCGATGTTCGCAAACGCCATTACCACCAGCAGAATGGCCATGGCAGGGGCTTTCTGTGCCAGTCCGCCCAGGTCACTGAACTTACGCGTTCCTAACTGCTGCTCGATCACATCGGCCACGATCCAGAGTCCGATCACATTGATGCCGTGATTGAACATCTGTATCATCACTCCTTCCAGGCCTGTCTGCTGATGGGCAAATACCGCAGCACTCATCAGCCCGATATGCGCAATGGAAGAATACGCGATCAAACGCTTGATATCATCCTGGCGGATAGCGATCAATGATGCATACAGCATACCGATCACTGAAAGGATGATGATGAGATGCGCATATTGTGCAGAAGCATGCGGGAACACCGGCAGCAGCCAGCGCAGCAGCGCAAAAATGCCCATCTTCACCATAACGCCGCTCAGGATCATGGTAACAGCTGTAGGCGATTGCTCATACGCATCGGGCTGCCAGGTATGGAAAGGGAACACCGGCATCTTGATCGCGAAAGCGATGAAGAACAACCAGAAGATCAATGCCTCCTGGCCGGCGCTCAGTTTGATATGGTAGAAAGATTGTAAAGCGAAAGAATGGTCGGCCGACTGGAAATACAGGTACAGGATACCCGCCAGCATCAGCAGTGAACCCAGGAATGTGTACACAAAGAATTTGAAAGTGGCCGCGATCCTCTTTTCACCACCCCAGATCGAACAGAGGAAATAGACCGGCACCAGCGCCAGCTCCCAGAAGAAATAGAATACCAACGCATCTGCCGCCAGGAATACGCCCAGCAGGCCTGTCTGCGACAGCAGCAGCAAAGCATAGAAACTGCCCGGGTTCTTATACTGGTTCCTGGCAGTTGCGATAATGATCACAGGGAAGGCGATAGTGGTGAGTAACACCAGCATCTTGCCCATGCCATCGGTCATCAGGCTGAAACGGCTGCCCAATTGGGGTAACCAGGCCGCATCATAAGAAAGGTCATGTGCAGGCAGGAAAAAGATACCGGCTACTGCAACGGCCAGCGTGATCGCCGAAGACAGCAGCGCCCAGTTTTTGGCAGCATTCTCTCCCTTCAGGAAAAAAGCGGCCAGTCCGGTAATCAATGGGATCAATATGAGTGAAACAGGGATCATATGCTTTCTTTAACGCAACAAGCTGTTTAAAATAATTTACTGATAAAACGAACAATGGTGGCATCGTTGAACCATATCAGGAAGAACACCACCATGCACAACACCATGATGAGGATATAATTGCCCACCTGTCCGCTCTGCACCAGACGCAACTGACGTGAACCATAGCCCACCAGCTTACCCACACCGTTCACCAGTCCGTCGATACCACTCTTCTCAATGATGTTCTTGAAGAATCCGGCAATGCTGTGCAATGGATTCACCACCACGGCATCGTAGAGTTCATCGATATACCATTTATTCTCAAGTACCTTACCCAGACCGCTGGCTGCTGCCTCATCACTGGCCTGGTATTTTTTATAACTGTTGATGGCAAGCAGGATCACCACAACGATGGCGGCGGTGGAAGCTCCCATCATCAGGTATTCCTGTGAAGCGGATAGATGGTGTTGCTCTGCCAACTTAGCTGATTCGGCAAAGATCGGCGCCAGGAAATGCTCCAGGCTATGCGCATGCTCGGCAAACACTTCGGGTATACCTACCCATCCACCAACGACGGATAGAATGGCCAGTACGATCAGTGGGAATGTCATCTGCCAGGGACTCTCATGCAGGTGGTGTTCCTGTTCGTGGGTACCCCTGAACTGTCCGAGGAAAGTGAGGGTGTACAAACGGAACATATAAAAGGCGGTCATCAAAGCACCTGCCACCCCAATAAAGTAATAGAGCGGATTCTGAGCAAATGCCGCGGTCAGGATCTCATCTTTCGAGAAGAAACCTGAGAACGGAGGGATACCGGCTATGGCCAGGCAACCCAGCAGGAATGTAATATGTGTGATGGGCAGGTATTTTTTCAGTCCGCCCATTTTGCGGATATCCTGTTCATGGTGCATGGCATGTATCACAGAGCCGGCAGCCAGGAACAACAGGGCCTTGAAGAAAGCGTGCGTCATTACATGGAACACGGCACCGGTATAGGCACCTACGCCCAGGCCCAGGAACATATATCCCAGCTGGCTAACAGTTGAGTATGCCAGCACTTTTTTAATGTCGTTCTGTTTCAGCGCAATGGTGGCGGCAAAAATGGCCGTTGCCAATCCGATCACGGCCACCAGCGTTTGGGTTGCGGGCGCCATGGTATAGAGGATATTACTGCGCGCGATCATGTAAATACCGGCAGTCACCATCGTTGCGGCGTGGATCAGTGCCGATACCGGTGTGGGACCGGCCATCGCATCAGGCAACCAGGTATACAGCGGGATCTGCGCGCTCTTACCCATGGCTCCTACGAATAATAACATGGTGATGGCAGTAATGTCGAAACTACTGAGTTTGGACACATTGGCGAATACATCACCATAGCTGGCAGTGCCCAGTTTCAGCAACAGCCAGAACAATGCCAGCAGGAAACCGAGGTCGCCAATGCGGTTCATCACAAAGGCTTTTTTGGCGGCGTAGTTATAATTGTCGTTCTTGAACCAGAACCCGATCAGCAGATAAGAGCAGAGACCCACGCCTTCCCAGCCGATGAACATGATCACATAGTTGGCGCCCAGCACCAGCAGTAACATGGAGAACACGAACAGATTCAGATAGGCAAAATAGCGTCCGAAATGCTGTGGCTCCTCTTCGTGCATATAGGCGGAAGAATACAGGTGTATCAGGAAACCGATACCGGTGATGATCAGCAGGAAGAGAGATGACAACTGGTCTACCTGGAAAGCGAACGGTATGGTGAAGCTATCCACCTTAATGAAGTTGAACAGGGTGACCACGCTGCCACCGGTGGCCTTCACATCAAAAAAGATCAGCAGGCTCACCACAAAGGAAGCCAGGATGGAACCGCTGCCCACGATACCGATCAATGATTTTGACATCGACTTCCTGCCAAGCCCGTTGATCAGGAATCCCAGCAGGGGAAACAATGGAACTAAATAAACAAGTTTGCTCATATCAATCAGTCTGAACGTTCAAAGCTGGCAGCGAAACACGGAACATGATATGCGTTCTGTGCCTGGCATTCGGCATTGGGCGTTGTTTAGTTTTTTAATCTGTTCAAAAAGTTAATATCCACTGAATGCGTATTCCGGTACATCATGACGATGATGGCCAGTCCCACACTCACTTCCGCTGCGGCCACCACCATGATAAAGAATACGAATAACTGACCTTCGATACCGGTGGTGGTAGCAGTGTTGCCCACAGCTGCTGTGGCATGGTGCATTTTTGAGAAAGCCACCAGCAACAGGTTCACTGCGTTCAGCATCAGCTCCACACACATGAATACGATGATCGCATTGCGCCTTGTCAGCACACCAATGATCCCGATGCTGAACAGGGTCAAACAGAGGTAGATATAATATTGTATCGGCATTTTCTTCGCTTGGTGCGGAACGCTTTGGGCGCACCGCAGTTTTATAATCTTTATATAGTTTCACCGCGTTCGGCCGGGGCCTTGCGCAGCAGGTATTTCTTTAGTTTTTCTTACCTATCACCACTGCACCTACCATGGCACTCAGGAACAGTACACTGGTGATCTCGAACGGCACCACATATTCGCTGAACAGCACTTTACCCAGGTTCTTGATTAGGCCGGTATCCCCTTCGGCCATCATGGCCTTACGTCCGCCCATTTCAACGGCCTGGCGCACCAGCGAGATCAGCATCATCAAAAAACAACCTCCCGAGATCACACCGGCCAGTTTCATCCAGATATGTTTCTGGGGCTCGGTCTCCGAATTCAGGTTCATCAGCATGATCACAAAGAGGAACAATACCATGATGGCGCCCGCATACACGATGAGGTTCACAATGGCCAGGAACTGCGCGTTGAGCAGCACATAGTGACCGGATATGGCAAAGAATACAGCGATCAGCCACAGCACACTATGCACCGGGTTCTTGCTCACCAGCACCATGATGGCACTGAAAACGGCAAGTGCGCTGAGGAAAAAGAATAATATTTCTATCGTACTCATAATTAATCAGTAGTTAGTCAATTAATAAGGAGTGATCAGGATCGGTTACCCAATTACTCATCACCAATTATTAAGTATCAATTCGTTGTTGATGCAGTTGTTTTCTCTCCTTTCCCCAATGCCTTCGCATATGCTTCCGGTTCTGTTTTCGGATCCGGGATCAGCAGGTCGCTCTTGCCATAGATGAATCCTTTGCGCGTAAAGTTGGCCGGTGCAAAGGTCTCACTCAGGTAGATGGCATCCTTCGGACAGGCCTCTTCGCACAGACCACAGAAAATACAACGCAGCATGTTGATCTCGTACCTGGCCGCATATTTCTCTTCGCGGTATTTGTTCTCTTCGCCAGGCATACGCTCTGCAGCTTCCATGGTAATGGCTTCGGCAGGACAAGCCACAGCGCACAGACCACAGGCGGTACATCTTTCACGGCCTTCCTCATCACGGTTCAGCACGTGCAGGCCACGGAATACGGGACTGAACGGGCGTTTCTGTTCAGGATAATGAATCGTGGGCTGTTTCTTGAACATATGGCTGAACGTGATGGCCATACCCTTAAAGATAGCCGGCAGGTACAAACTCTCCAGGAAACTGATGGGTTTGCGACTTACCTCTTTTGATCTGTTCGTTAATGCTTGCATGTTTATCTTTCTTTTGGCAGGCCAGGCCTGCAAAATGATGTATCGTTTTTAGCCGCTCCGGATCACAGAACTCGGATGCTGCATTCGTTGATCCGGGATCTGTTCATCCGCAAATACCTATTTGCCCTGCAACCACAGGATCACCGCGCCTGTGATCAGCATATTCACCAATGCCAGTGGGATCATTTTCTTCCATCCCAGGTTCATCAGCTGGTCATAACGGAACCTCGGAACCGTCCAGCGGATCCACATGAATACAAAGATGAAGATCACGATCTTGACCAGTAAAGCGAGTACACCCAGTCCTGCCGCCAGGTTGGGCGCCAGTGTGGACTCATCCAGGAACGGGATATCAAAACCACCAAAGAACAGGGAAGCCATGATGGCGCTGCTCATGATCATGTTCACATATTCTGAGAACAGGTAAAAACCCAGTTTCATGGAGGAATATTCCTGGTGGTAACCAAAGTTCAGCTCATTCTCTGCCTCAGGCAGGTCGAAAGGAGTACGGTTACACTCAGCCAGTGCACAGATGAAAAAGATCAGGAACCCCAGTGGCTGGTAAGCTACGTTCCATAAATGGCCGGGAGCCATCTGCTGGTCCACGATGGTCTTCAGACTCAATGAGCCGGAGAGCATCAGCACAGCGATAAGCGATAAGCCCATGGCCAGCTCATAACTGATGGCCTGTGATGCGCCACGTAATGCCGCCATCAATGAGAACTTATTGTTTGAGGCCCAGCCACCGATCATGATACCGTACACACCCATGCTCACCACACCGAACACATAGAGGATACCGATATTGATATCCGCCACCTGCAGATCGATGGTCCTGTCGAAGATATGTACCTGGCTGCTCCAGGGTATCACGGCACAGGTCATCAGGGCAGCCGTCATGGCCAGTCCCGGACCCAGTACGAACAAGAATTTATTAGCGGTATTCGGAATGATCTCTTCTTTCATGATCAGTTTCAGACCATCCGCAAAAGGTTGGAACAGTCCGAACGGGCCCGCACGATTCGGTCCCGGCCTGTCCTGCAGGATCGCCGCCACTTTACGTTCTGCGAATGTGGTATACAGGGCAATACCCAGGCTCGCAAATACGATGATCGCGATCAGGATCAGTTTTTCGATCAGTAATATCCAGTCAATAGCAAGTAGTGTCATGTGTTATATAGCTATTAGTCGTTCTTCTTATTAAAATCAGCGGAATGCGCCGGTCCGTTGATCAAACTCAGTTCGATATTCGGGCGGTTCACTTCACTCACCGAGTGTATGTCCATCAGCAGTTTCGGCTGTCGGCCATCATGCACTGCGGTGAAGGTCTCTTTGGGTTGGGTAGTACCGATCTTTCCGGCATAATGTCCCTGTGAGATCACGGAATGACGGTTGATCTCGCGCGGGCCCTCTATCACCCAGTCGCTGGTCTTCTTCTTATCAAAGCGGCAGGTATTACAGATCCAGGCGGTTTTGCCGTCCTCTGTATTTTCCACCTCACCCCATTCATCCTTACGGGCGGTAACGCGGAACACTTCATCGCCCCGGTTCCATAAAGTGACCTTACCGGAACAGTTGGGACAATCGCGGTGTGCATTCATCGGTTTCAGGAACCATACTCGGTTCTTGAAACGGAAGGTCTTATCGGTCAGTGCACCTACCGGACAAACATCGATCACGTTGCCGATAAAATCATTATCGAGGTTCTTTTCAATGAACGTGGCGATCTCTGCATGGTCGCCCCTGTCCAGTACGCCATGCTCCCTTTTATTGGTAAGCTGGTCGGCCGTGAATACACAACGGTAGCAGAGTATGCAACGGGTCATGTGCAGCTGGATATAGGGACCCAGGTCATGTTTCTTGAATACCCGTTTCTGGAACTCGAAACGCGTTCCTTCCGAACCGTGTTCATAACTCAGGTCCTGCAGGTGACATTCACCGGCCTGGTCGCAGATAGGGCAATCCAGGGGGTGATTGATCAGCAGGAATTCCACCACACCGGCACGGGCGTCCAGCACTTTCGGGCTGGTGATATTTTTCACTTCCATCCCATCCATCACCGTGGTACGGCAGGATGCCACCAGCTTGGGCATGGGGCGCGGGTCTTTTTCTGAACCTTTGCTCACTTCTACCAGGCAGGTACGGCATTTACCACCACTACCCTGCAATTTGCTGTAATAGCACATAGCGGGCGGTGCCACTTCGCCACCGATCTTACGGGCTGCATTCAGGATGGTGGTCCCGGCAGGCACCTCGATGGTGATGTTGTCGATGGTCACTTTCAATAAGGGTTGCTCCGACATAATTCAAAATTCAAAAGTCAAAATTCAAAAGCCAAAATCACTACTTGGCTTTTAGAATAATAGAAGCGAGGATTTTTGATATCTCATCCGCTTCTTTTATCAGTCCATTAATCTTCTCTTTATCTACACCCATTGTATCCCTGATAAGACACAACCAGTATTTGGTTTCGTTGGCCGACTTCAATGCAATTACGAGATAGTTCTTCCAATCTTTTATAGAACTGCCAGCTCTGGCCTCTACAACATTTGCACCGATCGAAGTACCACTTCTCAATAACTGATCAAATAAAGAACTATATATCCTGTCATAATCACAACGCCCGACAAACACAATGATCTCCTTCGAAAAGAAAAAACACCTGTGCCTGATATCAAATGGTCTCTGCTCTTCATTCAATTCAAAGTTGTCAAATTCGTCCTCCATATTTTTGAATTTTGAATTTTGACCTTTGAATTGATCACCCAACCGGCACATGGATCGGATCCGCATAATGCGCCAATCCAAAATTCCTTTTCTGCGCTTCTTCCGGATGGGTCACATGCCATTCGAACTCATCCCGGAAATGCCTGATGGCTGCTGCTACGGGCCAGGCCGCCGCATCGCCCAACGGGCAGATCGTATTTCCTTCTATCTTACGCTGGATATCCCATAACAGGTCGATATCGCTCGACTTGCCCTGTCCTTTATCCAGGCGCAGTAATAATTTCTCCATCCAGCCGGTACCTTCCCGACAGGGTGAACACTGTCCGCAGCTTTCGTGACGGTAGAAGCGTGCAAATGTATAAGTGTTCTTCACCACACACTGGTCTTCATCCAGTACAATGAACCCTCCCGAGCCCATCATGGTCCCGGTGGCAAAACCACCGTCGCTCAGGCTCTCGTAGTTCATATAACGGGTCTCACCCTTGGCTGTTTTCAATAACAGGTTAGCTGGCAGAATAGGTACGGAAGAACCACCGGGGATACAGGCTTTCAGCCTTTTACCGTTGGCAATGCCGCCACAATATTCATCGCTGTAGATGAACTCTTCCACAGAGATGGTCATATCGATCTCGTATACACCGGGTTTATTGATGTTGCCACAAGCGGAGATCAGCTTGGTACCGGTGGATTTACCCACACCGATCTTGGCATATTCCTCTCCACCCATATTGATGATGGGCACCACGGCTGAAAGCGTTTCCACATTATTCACCACCGTTGGACGCATCCACAATCCCTGGATGGCCGGGAACGGAGGTTTGATGCGCGGGTTACCACGCTTACCTTCCAGTGATTCGATCAGCGCGGTCTCTTCTCCGCAGATATAAGCTCCGGCACCACGTTGTACATGTATCTCACAATCAAAACCGCTTCCCAGGATATTTTTTCCCAGGAACCCGTTGGCCCTGGCCTCGCCAATGGCCTGTTCCAGGATATCCACGATCCACGCATATTCACCGCGGATATAGATATAGGTATCATTACTGCCCAAGGCAAAAGAAGCCACGATCAGTCCTTCGATCAGCAGGTGCGGGATGTTCTCCATCAGGTACCTGTCCTTGAAGGTTCCCGGCTCGCTCTCATCGGCGTTACATACCAGGTGACGGGGCACTCCTTCCGGTTTGGCGATAAAACTCCACTTCATACCGGCAGGGAAACCGGCACCGCCCCTTCCACGCAATCCGCTCTTCTTCACTTCCTCCACAATGGCTTCGGGACTCATGGTCTTCAGGGCTTTCTCCACACTGCGGTAACCACCTTCGCGGCGGTACACTTCGTAGGAGCGGATGCCTTCAACATGTGCTTTCTCTAATAATAATTTTACACCCATATTGAAAAGTCAAAAGTCAAAAGTTAAAAGTCAAAAGTCAACCCTTAATTTTTTACTTTTTAATTTTTACTTTTTAATTAATTATTGGCTGCAGCGTTTTTCGTACACTCTGCAATGATCGCGTCCACTTTTTCTTTTGTCAGGTGTTCGCGGTAATGTTTGCCCAACTGCATCATCGGTGCATAACCGCAGGCGCCCAGACACTCCACCGTTTTTAAAGTGAACAGACCATCTGCGGTCGTCTCACCTGGTTTAATACCCAGTTTCTCGCCGATATACGCAACGATATCATCACTGCCACGCAGCATACAGGGACCTGTCTGGCACACCTCGAACAGGTATTTGCCCACTGGTTTCAGGTTGTACATGCTGTAGAAAGTGGCCACTTCGTATACTTCAATCGGTGTGATGTTCAGCAACTCTGCCACATAATCCATCGTTTCGGTACTCAGCCATCCGCCAAAAGAATCCTGTGCCAGGTGCAGTACCGGCAACAAAGCACTTTTCTGCTTGCCTTCCGGGTAACGTGCCACGAGGCGTTTTACTTCCGCTAACTGTGTTTCTGAAAATTTCGACATACTATTCTTCAAATTTGGAAATTTGAAAATTTGAAAATTTGAAAATGAAAACCGGCAGGCTGGCAGCCTTCCATTTTCGAATTTTCAAATTGCCACATTCTCAAATCATATGTTTTACGCATCCATCTCTCCTGCGATCAGGTTCAGGCTACTCATTGTCACGATCGCATCGCTCAGCATACCGCCGGTCACCAGTTCCGGATAAGCCTGGTAATAGATAAAGCAGGGTCTGCGGAAATGCAGGCGGAACGGGGCACGTCCTCCATCACTGATCAGGTAAAAACCCAGTTCACCGTTGGCGCCTTCCACTGAATGATACACTTCACCTTTGGGCATATCCACCTCACCCATGATGATCTTGAAATGCCAGATCAGGGCCTCCATCTTGGTGTATACGTCCTCTTTTTTAGGCAGGTAGTATTCGGGAACATTGGCATGATATACTTCTGCCTCCTCTCCTTTGAACTCCTGTATCTTCTGGTAAGCCTGCTGGATGATGCCCAGGCTCTGCCACATTTCCTCGTTACGCACCAGGAAACGATCGTAATTGTCGCCGGTTTTACCAACCGGTATGCTGAAATCAAAATCTTCGTAACTGCTGTAAGGTGCATGCACCCGCACATCGTAGTCAACACCGGCCGCACGCAGGTTCGGACCAGTGAACCCGTAGTTCATGGCACGCTCCGCGCTGATGGCTCCGGTACCCATGGTACGGTCCATGAAAATGCGGTTGCGGGTGAACAGGTTCTCGAACTCCTTCAATACGGAAGGATACTCTTTTAAGAATTTCTCGAGTTTCGTAAACGCTGTATTTGAGAAATTCCTTTCAAAGCCGCCAATACGCCCAATATTAGTAGTAAGACGGGACCCACATACTTCTTCATATATCTCATAGATTAATTCTCGGTACTGCATCACATACAGGAAACCGGTATAGGCGCCGGTATCCACCCCTACGATGGAGTTACAGATCAGGTGATCCGCGATCCTCGCCAGCTCCATGATGATCACCCGCAGGTAATCCACCCGCTTGGGTGTTTTCACGTTCAGCAGTTTCTCGCAGGTAAGATGCCATCCCATGTTATTGATGGGACTGCTGCAATAATTCAAACGATCTGTCAGCGGCGTGATCTGGTACAAAGGTCTGCGCTCAGCGATCTTTTCAAAAGCACGGTGAATATACCCTACCGTGGACTCTGTAGATACGATACGCTCCCCGTCCAGTTCCATGATATTCTGGAACACACCGTGTGTGGCAGGGTGCGTAGGACCCACGTTCAGCGTGGTGGTCTGTTTCTCTATCGAGCCTTCCGGCAGTTTGATATGTTGGTGATGCTCTGTCATTATATATTCTGCTATATATCTTTAATCAACTTCGTTGTGCCTGTCCCGACTTTGGCGTGATCACTCACCGGTATATCCGGTTCGCTTATCATTGATTCACGGATTATCGGATGACGGATTTACGGATGGTAATCTTTTGTAATTCGCAAATACGTCATACGCCGATTCGCCAATCCTATCCCCGCCCAAACATCTCGTCATCCTTGTCCACCCGCGTCTGGTCTTCCAGCGGGAACTCCTTGCGCATGGGGAAATAGTCCATCTCGTCCACATTCAGGATGCGCTTCAGGTTCGGGTGCCCCACAAAATTCACTCCGAAGAAATCATAGGTCTCACGCTCCATCCAGTTAGCGCTGTTGAACAATTTTGATGCGGTGAACACATCCGGAGTCTGGATATTGGTGAACACTTTGAAACGCAGGCGCACATTCTCAGCCAGGTTGTGCAGGTGGTATACCACGGCCAGTTCACGACCGGCCTGGTCGGGATAGTTGACTGCACAGAGATCGGTCAGGAAACGGAAACCCAGTTCCTCGTCATCGTTCAGGAACTGGAGTACTTTCAGGTTATTCTCTTTGGCTGCTTCAAAGCTGAGCAGGCCATACGACTCTTCGAAACCGAAGACCAGGTCTCCGAATTTCTCGGTGAGCCGTTGTTGAATTCTTTCGTTGGTTAAGGCCATTTCTATCAGGTTCAAGTCATCCGGCGTACCGGGTAACAAGGATTTACACTATTATAAGGCTACGGGCCGTTTCATGCACCCGTATGCCGACATACTGTTATTCTATTCCGTATCCGTTCATCAGTGCCTTGTACTGCTCACTGTTCCTGCGGCGGATACTTTCCTGTCCCACCAGCTCCTGCACTTTCATAAAACCATCCAGGATGGCTTCCGGGCGGGGCGGACAGCCGGGCACATAAACATCCACCGGGATGATCTGATCGATCCCCTGTAATACGCTGTAGCTGTCAAAGATACCGCCACTGGAAGCGCAGGCACCCACGGCGATCACCCAGCGGGGTTCCGCCATCTGCAGGTATACCTGGCGCAGTACCGGTCCCATTTTTTTGGCAATGGTCCCCATCACCATGAGCAGGTCGCACTGGCGGGGAGAAAAACCCACCCTTTCGGAACCAAAACGGGCCAGATCATAGTGAGATGCCATGGTTGCCATGAACTCGATACCACAGCAGGAAGTGGCAAAAGGCAGGGGCCACATAGAATTCTTGCGGGCCAGGCCCACCACATCGCTCAGTTTGGTAGTAAAGAAACCTTCTCCTGAATAACCCTCGGGCGCATCTACCATAGAAACCGCCTCTCTGATCATGGGTTCTTTCGGGTGAATATTGAAACGTACAGGACGCATATGATAAATTGATGATTAGTAATTAATAATGGGTAATTGAGCAGATCCTGTTATAATAACCTTTAGGCGTTGCATTGGTTCAGGCCTGAAGATCAATTGGCTGTTAATTACCTTTTTCTACTAGTCTTCCCAGGTCAAAGCCCCTTTTTTGATGATATAGATGAAGCCTACCATGAAAAAAGCGACGAACATCAGTACGGCACTGAATCCACCCCAACCCAGTTCCCGGAAATTAACCGCGTAAGGATAGAAAAAGATCACTTCCACATCAAACAAAACGAACAGGATCGCCACCAGGAAGTATTTGATGGCCATTGGCTGGCGGGCATTTCCATGGGTCTCGATACCGCTGGCAAAATTCTCCAGTTTATCGCTGGTCCGGCGTTTGGGTCCTACCCAGGCAGATACCCCAAGCATAAGCGCCACAAAACCAGCCGCAAAGATCAACTGAACCCCTATCGGAAAATAATTCGCCGCAGACTGGGATGCACTGGCATCGGATAACAAGGAAAGCCAACTCATGTGAAATAATTAAAGTGCTGCAAAAATACACTTGTGGGGCATATAAATAAAAGAAAAAACTCCCCGGTCACGGAGAGTTTTTTCTTAAGCTATCTTGTATTATCCTTTGCCGGGAGTGCTGTTTCCGCCGGTATTTCCACCCTTTTTGGCAGGAACCGGAGGTTTGCTGTAGTAATCGATCCTTTTCTGGATCTCTGCTCTAGCGCCCTGTGCAAATTTATTGTTATCATCATTCGGATCGGGGTAAGCCACGATCATGCTGTCGGTAACTTCCACCGCTTTCTGACAAACGGCCAGGTATTCGTCCACCACAGCTGTTTTACGGCCATCGGTAGTGATCTTGAAGTCAGGATTGTTCTTTAATGTAGTGATCTTCTTGATGTAGTAGTTCAGGATATAGTACTGGTTCAGGAAGATATCTTTCTTATACTTCTCCTTGTCCAGCACGGTATAGATCGAATCGAGGTACATCAGGTGTGTGGCAGCCAGACCGCTGGTGGTATCCGGATCTGAGGCCAGCGCCGCCCTTTTGAAGAAAGTGTACGGCTGTGGTTTACCCGGGAAATCGATCATGTATTTTTTTGCCAGCTCAATGGTGAGCGGGTAATTCTTGGCAGTGAACGCTGTGCTGGTCAATTTGTAGTAGTCGAACTCGCTCAAAGTACCGCCTTTCAGGGCTGCCTGCTTCTGCAGCCATTCGATCTGCTTGTCGTACATCTTGGCCTTTCCGAACAGTTCCGCCGCCTGGCCCATATATGCCAGTTTATTCACTTTGGAAGTATCGTTGCTCAATGCCTTCTCCAGGTAACCTACGGCCTGCAGTTCGCTACCGGGGAATTTAGAGAATACCTTCACGGCCAGCTCATAATCGCCGGGGGCTATCTTGCTTACGGGCGCAGTGCTGAAATATCGGGTCAGCGCATTCTTGGCCTGTACGGAATCACCGGTCCTGTCGTAGTTGAAGGCATACAGCACATCCAGTTTGGGCAACGCTTTGATACCCACGGCCGTTTCCAGCTCCTTTACTTTGGCCAGTGACTCCTCATTTTTTCCTGAACGGAACAGGTAATCGGCCATTACCAGGTCCAGCATCGGGTCCTTATCGGCTGTTGCAATGTATTTATCCAGGTATTCTTTCGCGCGGTTCACGTCGCGGGAAGCATAGTAGTCGTAGTAATTGAAGTATACCGGTGGGTAAGCGGGATCGGCCTCCATGGCGCTGGCAAAGTTCTGCTCGAACAGTTCCTTGTTGTTCTGGCTCTGGTAGATCTTACCGATACGGTAGAAGGCACGGGCATTCTTAGGGTCCCTGGCGAGGGCTTCCTGGTAGGCTTTTACCGCATCACCGCCGTTTTCACCACCCATTTTCAGGTAGTTGATCCCCATATTGATCAGGATATCCGGATCGGTCAGATCGATGGCTGCCGCCTGTTTCAGTTTTTCGATCGCATAATTATGATCGCCCTGATCGCTGCCCACTTCTGCATTGGCGCGGCCAATAGCATTCAGGATGGCAGGATTGGGTTTACCCTTGTTCTTACCTTTCGTTTCGATGGTAGAAGTGATCGCCTGCTCAAATTTCTGCTTTACAGAGTTGATGTCCTCTTTTTCCAGGATACCCACATGTCCCATTCCCACCAGTAACCAGGCATCACTGCCCACTTCCTGTAATCCTTTCTGGTACAGTGCTTTAACCTCTGCGATCTGTTCTTTTGAAGGTTCACTTGCACCGTCTGTTGCCAGCATGGCCTGACCCAGCCAGTAGATAGCCTGCGGATCTTTCGGATTGGCATCATAAGCTTTCTGAAATGCTTCTTTTGCACTCTTGTTCTTTTCGTAATTCAGAAATTTGATCCCAGCCGGTATCTGGGCCATCAAACACTGTGCAGCAAGCATCGCTGTCAACATTAAAGAAACGGTCTTCTTCATTTTTCGTTTTTTATTATTATAGTGTCAATCTGCCGACTCTTTTATTTTCCCTACCCGGTTATTGAATCCCATTTTGGCCGGTACCAGGAAAGATCTTCTGAATATCAGCTGTCCCCGTTCCAGGCTCATAAAATTCATGAAACCTGTGCCCAGTCCTGCCGAATTCTCTTTCAATATGTAATACAAGGGGCGTGCCAGCGGGTATTGACCATATGCCAGTGATGCCTGCGAAGGCTTGGCAAACAGGTCCTTTTCCTCACATTTAACACATTCTACCAGCGCCGTACGTATCTTTTTCAGTTGCGCCACCTGTTTGGGGTCGTAACTGTCTCCCACCCAGCTTAGTCCTACAAAACCGATCACATTGGGGTTATTCGATACCACTTCGATCACTTCATCGCTGTTTTGAGCCGCCACCACGTTCTTTCCCAGCGGTTCACCCCGCAGAACACTGTCCTGCAGATAGCGGATGGTGCTGGTCGCATTCTTCCCATCCATCACTGCGGTGATATTGTTCCTTCCGCTGAGGATATCTTTCAGCTGCGCGATCGTGAACACACTGTCCTTCGCGGCCCTGTTCACAATAGCGGTCACGGCATCATAAGCCAGGATCCCGTATTGGGGCTTGAAAGACAGGCTGTTCTCAAAGATCTCCGCTTCCTTATCCGTGAGGCCCTTGGCCACTATGATCATCCGGGTGCTGTCGGACTGCAGGTCCCTGAAACAGGCTGCTTCCGATTTGTAGCTGACCTCGATCCGGGTATTCGGAAAAGAGGAGTGATGCACTTTCAGCTGTTCTTCGATCACCGGCTTGAAACTCTCGTCCACGCTGATCCTGATGAACCCCTTGGTAGGTGTATCGCGGGGATCTTCTTTTTTCCCCGATCTGTTACAAGAAACAAAGAACAATAACATGCCCCCCAAAAAACTGTATAACACACTCTTTTTCATCTTACTTCATCACGCTTGAATCCTCTGTATAATCGAAAACTTCCATATAAAAGACAAAGAATACCAAAAAAATACCTGAAAAATTCGTTGTCCTCGTCCAACAGTTGCTCGATGTTCAGTTTGTCTGCGAACAACATCACGACCGCCATTCCCAGCAGTAGAACTGCGATGGTGAAATCGTATGACATGCGCATCAAATTATAGCTTTTCTTCTGTTTAGCTCTGAAATCGTTTTCCATTTAACATTCAATTAAAACAGGGATGGGCAATTTAGGCAATAATTTTATTTGTCTGCAACAATTGTGGCCGACAATTTGAAACAATTCGCCGGTTATCTCTTTTATAGGATGCATACGCAGCAACAATTCCATAATATGAAGCCTCTAGTGGCTAACGGCCATTAGCATGCATGACGAGGCCCTGTGCAGACGATAATTGCAGCCACAACACTATCTTTGCGCACATGAGAATTTTGATGGTTTGCCTGGGAAATATCTGCAGGAGTCCATTGGCAGAAGGCATACTCGCGCAAAAGGCAAATGAGGCAGGACTTGACTGGGAGATAGACAGTGCGGGTACCAACGGTTTTCATATTGGGGAGCAGCCTCATGTGTTATCACAGCAGGTGGCAAAACTTCACGGGATCGATATCAGCGGGCAGCGATGCAGAAGATTGGTGAAAGAGGATATCCATCGTTTCGACAGGATCTTTGTGATGGACCGCGACAATTATGCAGCCGTAAAAAGGATCTTCGGCGAAAGCTGGCATGCAGCAAAAAATGACAGGAAAGTGACATTTCTCCTTGACCTACTGTACCCGGGAGAACAACGGGAAGTGCCTGATCCCTGGTACGGAACCGAAAAAGATTATCATGCAGTATACGACATGCTGGAGAAGGCCTGCGATAAACTGATAGCAGCATACCGGCAGGAATCATAAAACCGAAGATGGAAGGATGGCCGCAGCCACCTAACAGGAACTAATTACTTAATGAACGCCCACCCATGAGCAAACCCGGCTTACCACAAGGAACCAGAGATTTCAGCGCAGCTGTTGTACACAAGCGCAATTATATTTTTCAGACCATCCGTTCCGTATTCGAGCGTTACGGCTTTCAGCCACTGGAAACGCCTGCCATGGAGAACCTGGATACCCTGATGGGCAAGTATGGGGAAGAGGGCGATAAACTCATTTTCAAGATCCTGAACAATGGCCTCGACAATCCTGAAAAACACGAGCAGGCCAAAGCAGATTTTGAAAAAGTGCTCTCAGGTAAGAACACCAAGGGCATTACGGAAAGGGCATTACGTTACGACCTTACCATCCCCTTTGCAAGATATGTGGCCATGAATTACGGGCAGCTCACCCTTCCGTTCAAACGTTACCAGGTGCAGCCGGTATGGCGCGCCGACAGACCCCAGAAAGGCCGCTACCGTGAGTTCTACCAGTGTGATGCAGATGTGGTTGGCAGCAGATCACTGTTAAACGAAGTGGAACTTGCCGGCATCTACGCTACTGTATTCGAGAAACTGGGCATCGAGGTGGAGATCAAGATCAACAGCAGAAAAATATTGGCCGCCCTGGCAGAGTTATGCGGCGGCGCCGATAAGATGGTGGATATCACCGTTGCCATTGACAAACTGGACAAGATAGGGTTGGACAAAGTAAAGGCAGAACTTACTGCCAGAGGATTGTCCGATGCACAGATCGCCACCATTGAGCGGTACCTCTCCATATCCGGAAGCAACGAAGAAAAAATAGCCGCACTCAAACAACTCATCGGCAACAATGAAACCGGTTTGAAAGGCATTGAAGAGATCGAATACGTGTTACACTACCCACTCACCACTCACCACTCACCACTCGTTACCGATTTCACCCTTGCCCGAGGACTGAACTACTACACAGGCATCATCTTTGAAGTGAAGGCAAAACAGGTGCAGATGGGCAGTATCGGCGGCGGCGGTCGTTATGATGACCTGACCGGTCTATTTGGAGTGCCCAATGTACCGGGCGTGGGGATCAGCTTTGGCGTAGACAGGATCTATGATGTGATGGAAGAGCTCAATTGTTTTCCCGATGAAGTGCAGGCCGGTACCAGGGTCCTGTTCTTTAACCTGGGCGAAGCGGAGAGCAAACAGGCATTTGGCCTGATGCAGCAATTGCGCAACCATGGCATTGCCTGCGAACTGTTTCACGAGAACACCAAATTCGACAAACAATTCAAATACGCAGAAAAGAAGAACATTCCCTACGTGGTCATACTGGGTAGTGAAGAGTTGACCAACAGTACCTGCCTGGTGAAAGATCTACGCAAAGGTGAACAACAAAGCCTGGCACAGGACAAACTGATCGGCTTCACTTTCACAACCTGAGCCATTTTGAGCCCAGGCTCCTTTTTGGCATAGTTTTTTCATAACAGATACCAAACCGGTATCATGAAAAACCCATGGATCTTCCTGGCTGTATTGGTATTGGCAGCCTGCAGCAGAAAAACACAACCGGCGGCATCGCCCGCAACGGCCAAAAACAATGCCGTGATCACCCCCTGGAAGACCGTTCCGGAAAACAGGACCGAAGTGGTACCGCCTGCCACCAATGCAACAGCAGCACCGGACCCTTTTCCGGACCCGATGATCGTGATCGATGCCAACGGAAATATCGTGACCTCACGCAGCCAATTACCGCCGGCCATTGCAGAAAAGACAAATTACCGGAGTATCACCCGTTCCTTTACGCCTGCCCAGCGAAAGAACCTGATCTATCGGTTCCAGATGGTGCCGCCGAGGGTATTGTATGTTCCCGAAAAACTGACACAGAAATCCGCCCGCGGTGTATACGTGATCTTTAAAAAGAAGTTCTGGTACTGGCAAAAAGAGGACGGATTGTTTTACCTGGATGAGACCTATTACCAATAAAAAAGCCGGGATCATGATCCCAGCCTTTTGTATGTACTGCAAGCAATCGGTCTCTTAACGGGTCATCGCTGTAGTGAACAGTTGACCCTGGTGTTTTTGTATGCTGATCAGCGCAATCGTTTTGGCCTCTGCCTTAGTGCCTTCCAACTGGTAGCCCATGGCATTGATGCTTACGCCGATGATCTTTTTATTGGCATCCCTGTTGAATTTGGCCGTACCCTGGAACTGAACGATGGTATACAGGTCTTCTCCCTGCTTTTCCAATGATGAGTTCCCCTGTGAAGATGCCATCACCAGTGCACCGTCCTCGATCGTAACGGTCACATCCGGCACTACACTTCCCTCAGGAAATGTGTACTTGCCAACATACTGTTGTAAAGCAGCGGTATCCTTTGCAGGCGCCGGATTCTGCTGCGCCTGGGCCATTGTTACCAGCCCCATGGAAAGAACGAAAAACAGCAACCATTTCTTCATAGTATATTTTTAGTGGTTCCAATTTAGTGTTATTTGCGATATCTCAAAATTTTCGCAACCTTAAATTTTCCTTAGTCATACGGTTACAGACCCTCGTATACCACAGCGGCGCCCTGTCCTACCCCAACACACATCGTGGCCAATCCGTACCTGGATCTCCTGCGCGACATTTCGTGCAGTAAAGTGGCCGATATACGAACGCCACTGCATCCCAACGGATGGCCGATGGCAATGGAACCACCGTTCACATTTACTTTACCCTCATCCAGTTGCAGCTCTTTGATGCAGGCCAGGCTCTGCGAAGCAAAGGCCTCATTCAGTTCCACCAGGTCAAGGTCTGCCACGGAGAGTCCTGCACGCTGCAGCGCTTTCTGCGATGCAGGAACCGGGCCCATTCCCATAATGGCTGGGTCCACACCCGCCACCCCCATACTGACCACACGGGCCATGGGTTGCAGGTTAAACAATTTCACAGCTTCCTCACTGGCCAGCAGCATGGCCGCAGCGCCATCATTGATACCGGAAGAGTTTCCGGCGGTAACAGTGCCATCTTTGGCGAATGCGGGTTTTAAACCGGCCAGTTTCTCGATCGAGGTCTGCCGCGGATGTTCATCTTCATTGAACCAGGTAATGAGGCGGTCGTTGATCATTTCAATCGCCGTGATCTCCGCATCCCATTTGCCCGCTTCCCTGGCCGCAAAATATTTCTGCTGGGATGCCAAGGCAAAACGGTCCTGTTCCTCACGACCGATATTCCATTCGCGCGCCACGTTCTCGGCGGTCTCGCCCATACTGTACGGATGGTACATTTCTGCCAGTTTCTTATTGGTGAAACGCCAGCCGATGGTAGTGTCGTAAGTTTCTACTTTCCGGTTCCAGGCACCGTCGCTTTTAGCTGTCACAAAAGGGGCACGTGTCATACTTTCCACACCACAGGCTATGTACAGCATACCCTCTCCGCACATGATGGCACGAGCGGCATCCATAACAGCCTGCAAGCCACTGGCACACAAACGGTTAACCGTATTACCTCCCACAGATACGGGCAGACCGGCCAGTAGGGCCGCCATACGGGCCACATCGCGGTTATCTTCACCGGCCTGGTTGGCAGCGCCTGCGATCACATCTTCAATACGGGAGACATCTATGCCTTCATTGCGTTGCAGCAGTGACACAAGGGTATGCGCCAGCAGATCGTCTGGACGGATGGAACTCAGTTTCCCACCATACCTGCCAATGGGCGTTCTCACAGCATCAATTACATAACATGTTTTCATAGTTCGTAGGAATTCCGGTTGCGTATAATCGTTAAAATACCTGCGCAAGATAGAGTTTGTGGCACAAAAATTCCCCCCTTCAGGGGCTTTGGCGGTATCTTTGCCGGATGAACGCTGAATTACCCAATATACGCCACCAGAGTATTGCCGACCTGGAGACTTATTTTACCTCCATCGGCGATAAGAAGTTCCGTGTAAAACAGGTATGGGAATGGATCTGGCAGAAACATGCGCACCGTTTCGACGATATGACGAACCTGAGCAAGGACCTGCGCGCCAAACTGGCCACCGACTTCAGCCTGCCGGCCCTTCGGGTGGATGCTACCCAGTTCAGCGATGACGGCACCATCAAAAGCCGTTTTAAGACCTTCGACAACCATCTGATAGAAGGGGTACTGATCCCTACCGATGAACGTAAGACCGCCTGTGTGTCCTCCCAGATCGGTTGCAGCCTGAGCTGTAAATTCTGTGCAACCGGTTACCTCGACCGCAAAAGGAACCTTACATACGATGAGATCTACGACCAGGTGGTTCTCATCAACCAGCAAAGTGAGGCCACTTACGAAAAAAAATTGTCCAATATCGTATTCATGGGCATGGGTGAGCCGTTGATGAACTACAGCAATGTTCTCAAAGCCATTGAAAGGATCACTGCTGAAGATGGACTGTTCATGAGTCCCAAACGCATCACCGTATCCACTGCAGGTGTTGCCAAACAGATCAAAAAACTCGGCGATGACCAGGTCCGCTTCAAACTGGCGCTCTCATTGCACGCGGCCAATGATGCCAAGCGTAACGAGATCATGCCCATCAATGAAAGCAACAACATCAAAGTGCTGATAGAGGCGCTGAACTATTTTTACAAACAGACCGGCAACGAGATCACACTGGAATATATCCTCTTCAAGAACCTGAATGATTCAGCAAAAGATGCGGAAGAGCTGACACGCATTTACCGACAGGTGCCGGCCGACCTGGTGAACATCATCGAATACAACCCCATTGACGCTTTCAAATTCACCAAACCGGACGAAGAAGGCATACAGCAGTTCATGGGCATTCTGGAAGCCAATAAAGTGAACGCACGTTTACGCCGCAGCCGGGGCAAGGATATTGATGCAGCCTGCGGACAGCTGGCCAACAAAGGCAAGTAGAATATTGAATATTGAGCAAGGAATGGTGAATGTTGATCGGAGGTGGACTTCGGCATTCATCATTACTTGTTCGTCTGTTCCAGACTCCCCCGTTTTCGGCTTTATGTGACATTTATTCTTAATGCGCTACCTTTGCGTTTCCTGTTGAAAAACAGCATAAACAACACTTCATGAAAAAAAGAACCGACAACTTCGACAAGTTTGCCAATAAAACAAGGGGCAGCGCCATTAAAGAAGCTTTCCGCCAGGAAAAGAAAAAGATCAAACAGGAAGCCCGCGCCGCAGGTGAAGAAATGCGGAAAAAGAAGATCGACAAAATGCGTGGCATTGTGAGGGACGAAGAGCCCAGATCTCAAAAACCCGGGTCCCGGAAACAGGACAACCCAGCCAAACAATGGGAAACACGTAACGATGGTCGACCTGCACATAGTAAGACGGGCCGCAAACCTGCTCCTGGAAAAGAGAGAAGCGGCAGAAAACCCTATGCGGAAAGGTCCCAGAAGACAAATGAAGGAAAACCGGAGAACCAGAAGGTTAGTTCTGAGTTGATGCCGCTGAATAAGTTCATCGCACATTCAGGTGTTTGCGGAAGACGCGAGGCAGCAGAGCTGGTAAAAGAAGGGAAAGTGACCGTGAATGGTGATAAGGTATTTGAACCCGGTTATAAAGTAAGCGGTAAAGACAAAGTAGTGGTAAAAGGCAAGCCCGTTTTCCTGCAGCGTAATTCCGTATACATCCTGCTTAACAAACCCAAGGACTTCATTACCACCGCCAATGATCCACAAGGCAGAAAGACCGTGATGGACCTGGTAAAACAGGCAACACCGGAAAGGGTATACCCCGTAGGCCGTTTAGACCGGAATACCACTGGCGTGTTGTTATTGACGAACGATGGGGAACTGGCGCAGAAACTCACCCACCCTTCTTTCGAGATCAAAAAGATCTATGAAGTAACGCTCGACAAACCCGTTACCAAAAAAGACCTGGAATCGATCCTCGAAGGCGTGACCCTGGAAGATGGCTTTGTGAAAGCCGACGCCGCAGGGTATGCAGATCCAAAGGACAAACATGTGATCGGCATCGAGATCCACAGCGGGCGTAACCGTATTGTGCGACGCATATTTGAACACCTGGGGTATGACGTAAAAGGACTCGACAGGGTAATGTTTGCCAACCTCACCAAAAAAAATGTGGAGCGCGGTAAATGGCGTTTCCTGCAGGAGAAGGAAGTAAGGTTGCTGAAATTCATGAACCAGTCGTTCCTGAGAAAAAACAAAGACCCCAAACAACGGCATTCAGGAGAAGCGGAATAATCACTGAATACCTAGAATGCCGCCCTGTAACCTTTGTTAGAACCGACACACAACTTTACGATCATGCATCCCGATATCATTTTTGAGAACGACCGGTTCATAGCGGTCAACAAACCTTCCGGTCTGCTCAGTATACCCGACAGGCTTGGACAGGAGCCCTCGTTAAAAGACATCCTGAAAGAGAAGTTTGGAAATATCTATACGGTCCATCGCCTTGACCGAGATACCAGCGGCATCATTGTGTTTGCCAAGACCGAGGAAGCCCATAAAGAATTATCCCAGCTGTTTGAAGGAAGGGACATGGAAAAATATTACGTAGGATTGGTGTATGGACAGATGGTGAACCCTTCCGGCAGTATTGACGCACCCATCATGGAGCATCCCGGCAAAACATCCAAAATGATGACACATGCCAAGGGGAAGCCCTCACTTACCGATTATGATGTGCTGGAATCTTTCCGTCTCTATTCCTGGGTGCAGTTCCGGATCCATACCGGCCGCACACACCAGATCCGGGTGCACATGCAGCATATCGGGCATTCCATTGTGTGCGATGAGATCTATGGTGATGCAAAACCCATCCTTCTGTCATCGCTCAAAAAGAATTTCAAACTATCCAAAACGGCTGAAGAAGAGAAACCCATTCTCTCCCGCCTGGCCCTGCATTCGCATAGACTGAGTTTCAGCCTGAACGGAGAAAAATTCGAACTCGAAGCCCCCCTGCCCAAAGACCTGAAAGCAGTACTGCAGCAGCTGCGCAAATGGAAAGGATAATCAATGATAGAATGATAGCATGATAGAATGAGTGAATGATCCACATTCTATCATGCTATCATTCTATCATTCACTCATTCTTATACACCGCCCCGTTCTTCATAACGAATTTCACACGGCCCATGGCTTTCACATCTTTTACCGGGTCACCGTCCACCGCGATGATATCGGCAAGTTTGTCTTTTTCGATCAGGCCCAGCCTGTCATCGCCCAACAGATCAGATGCAGATAAGGTAGCAGAACGGATAGCTTCGAGAATGGGCATACCCGCTTCTGTCATGTACACAAATTCCATCCAGTTCTTACCATGTGCGTATACACCAGCGTCAGTGCCAAAAGCTATCTTCACCCCTGCCTTGTAAGCTTTGGCAAATGTGGCCTGTATATAGTTACCCACTACACTTGCTTTGGCACGAACGATCTCCGGATAATAACCAGGTTTCTTTGCGGAGTCTGCCGATGATTTACCGGCAATGATGGTGGGTACCAGGTACGTACCTCTTTCTTTCATCAGCTCCATCACTTCCTCACTCATATAGGTTCCATGTTCAATGGAATTGACGCCACCCAATACGGCACGTTTCATGCCTTCTGCACCGTGTGCATGGGCCGCTACCTTGAAACCATAATCTTTCGCGGTGGCCACGATCGCTTTCACCTCTTCCACGGTGAACTGGGCACCACTGCCGTCTTTGGCCATGCTCAGCACACCACCTGTGGCCGTGATCTTGATCACATCCGAACCTTCCTTATAACGCTGGCGCACCGCTTTGGCACAATCATCCACGCCGTTCACCACCCCTTCTTTCGGGCCCGGATCGCCCATCAGGTCCTTACGGTAATTATTGGTGGGATCAGCATGTCCGCCGGTGGTGGCAATGGATTTCCCAGCAGTGTATACACGGGGGCCTTTGATCCATTCCTTGTTGATCGCATTACGCAGCGATATGTTGGCACCGCTTCCGCCCAGATCGCGCACGGTGGTGAAACCGGCCATCAGGGTTCTCTCAGCGAATACAACGGACTGAAACGCATAGTCAGGACCGTTCCAGGTAAAGCCATTGAGATAGTTGGCCGGGTTGGTCTCACTTTCCATGTGCACGTGCATATCGATCAGACCTGGCATAACGGTTGCGTTCCTCAGGTCAACCAGTTTATCGCCCGCAGCTACTGCCACATATCCTTTCTGCACTTCGGCGATCCTGTTTCCCTGGATGATCACAGACATCTCTTTCTGCACCTGCAGGTTCTTGACATCGATCAGTTGTCCGCAATGCAGGATGGTTCGCTGAGCGAATAAAAAGTTCATCAACAGAACCGACGCCAGCAACAGGGATAATTTTCTCATGGGGTGTTATTTTACAGAAAGATAAAGATATCCGCCTGAAACCCCATAAAAAAGCCCCGATAGACATCGGGGCCGGAACAAGTACGAAAAATAAATAAACGATTGCCTGCTTATTTATTGGGCTGCGGCGTGTACCGCAGGTAAGGTTTCACCACTTTCACCCCTTTCGGGAATTTCTTCACTGCGTCATCGGTCGTCACATTCAGGCCAACGATCACGTCCTCACCTTCTTTCCAGTCGGCAGGTGTGGCCACACTGTAACCAGAGGTCAGCTGCAGTGAATCGATCACACGTAAGACCTCTACAAAATTCCTTCCGGTAGAAGCGGGGTAAGTGATCATGAGTTTTATCTTTTTATCAGGACCAATGATGAACAATGAACGCACCGTGAAGGTTTCGGATGCATTCGGATGGATCATATCATAGGCGTGGGCGATGCTTTTGTCTTCGTCAGCAATGATGGGGAAACCCACAGACACATGCTGGGTCTCATTGATATCGCTGATCCAGTTCTTATGGCTCTCCACCGAATCAACGCTCAGTGCCAGCACTTTCACATTACGTTTCTCAAATTCTGCCTGCAATGATGCAGTACGGCCCAGCTCCGTGGTACAGACCGGCGTATAATCGGCAGGGTGAGAGAAAAGTATCCCCCATCCATTACCCAGGTATTCATGAAAATCGATCTCACCGATAGTTGTCTTTGCCTTGAAGTTGGGAGCAATATCCCCTAAACGTAAACTCATGTTCTTTGATTTTGTGTGGCGAAAATAACAATTTCCTATTAAAATGATAGACTAATTTTTCAGGTAAAAAAATAACAGCTGTTAGCATATGCCTGTTGTGGGTTATTTATCAGCACGTTTTCCGGAACCGAGTGTCCTGGCTTTTTTGAGGGATGTTTTTCCGAATGTGTTCTTCACATCATCGATGGCTTTATAGAGTTTGTTCTTCTTTTCCGCATCATCGAACAAACTGGCCTGCACCGGGTGCTGTGTGAGTTCACTCAAACGCACACCGAGCAACCGAACGGGTTGTCCTTTTCGGTATAGTTTATGGAAGAGGTCGATTGCGACTGGTATCAGCTCATCATCGCGCAAAGTATAATCAATGGTTGTCTGACGGGAAGTGGTCTCAAAATCAGGGTACCGGACCTTTACAGCGATACAACCCGTGAGTTTCTCATCCTGCCGGAGTTCAAAAGCCACTTTTTCGGTCATGCGAACCAACTCACTCAGTAAACGTTCCTCATCCGTGATGTTCTCCTCGAAGGTATTTTCCGTCGAGATAGATTTGGCCTCATGGTACGCATGTACTTCCCCAAAATGCCTGCCTTGTGATTTTTGCCATAGATCGGCGCCATACTTCCCCAACTTTTTCTCCAGCATGGCCACCGGTGTATTGGCAAGGTCGCGGATGGTATGGATCCCCATCGACTTAAGCGTAAGAAAAGTATGTTCGCCCACACCGGGAAATTTATTGACAGGCAAGGGAGCCAGGAATTGTTTCTCCATACCGGGCTGCACAAACAGGTAGCCATTGGGTTTGGCCTCATCGGTAGCGATCTTGGCGATCATCTTATTGGTAGCAAGACCGAAAGAGATCGGCAACTGTGTTTTCTCAATGATCTCGGAGCGAAGGTCTATCGTCCATTGATAGGGATCGAAGAACCTGTCCATCCCCGTAAGGTCCAGGTAGAACTCATCGATGGAAGCTTTTTCGAACAGCGGCGCTTTGGCAGCAATGATATCGGTGACCCAGCGTGAATACCGGCTATACTCCCCACGTGTACCACGGACCACGATGGCATGGGGACATAACTTCATGGCCCGGTTCATGGGCATGGCGCTGTGCACACCGAATTTCCGGGCCTCATAACTACAGCTGGTGACCACACCCCGCTCGCGCGAGCCACCCACGATCACTGGTTTGCCTTTGAGGGAAGGGTCGTTCAATACCTCTACACTCACAAAAAATGAGTCAAGGTCAAAATGGGCAATATAACGTTGGGGACCGTTCATCCTGCGGGAAAGTTAGCAAAGTTCCCTGTTTTCGCCTTCTGTAAATCACCCTTTTATGTGAACGGAAAATGACGGGAAACCCGCTATTTTAGTCACTTCAAGCATTACCCATGAAAATAGTTTTCCTGGTTTTGATGAGCCTCTCATTCGGTACGCTCCGGGCACAGAGAGGTGTCGTGTATGCAAAGGAACCTGCACCGGGCGACGGCTTCCGGAAAATAGCCAAAGTACAGTTGGCGGAAGATATCCGCTTTTGGCACAAAGTGATGGAAGAATCGCATGTGAACCTCTACCACACCATCAGCAGGGAAGCGCTCGGAAAAATGGAAACAGAACTACTGAACCAGTATGCAGACAGCATTGCACAAACGGATGCGGTTCTGCTTTTGGGTAAACTTTCGGCTGCGCTCAACGAAGGGCATATCGGTATGCCTTCCAATGCCGTTACGGACAGCCAGTATGCCAACTCGCTCCGTTTCCCTTTTCTGTTGCAAAAAGCGGAAGATGATCAATGGATCGTGGATCGGGACCTCAGCACTGAACAAAGGCTGGGCATAAACGCAGCGATACTCGAAGTGAATGGCAGGTCCGTAACAGAACTCAACCAACAGTTCAGGGAATATTATGGCGGACTGGAAACCTGGCGCAAACAGCAGATCGCCTCTTATGTCCGAAAATTATTATTCCTGCACGGCATCGGGAGCCCTTACCGGATCAAAGCCCGCAAGGAAGACGGTACACTGATCGATTATATGGTACAAGGATATTCCAGGCAACAGGCAGACAGCCTGAATAAGGTACTGACCGCAACCGTCAGCAATCCCGGTGATCCGTACACTTTCACGATGCTGCCCGATAATATTGCCTATATCAATTACCGGCATATGGTATCGCCATCCACATTGCCTTTCTCCACATTCCTGTATAACAGTTTTACAAAGATCAAAGAGGCCAATGCCATCGGTCTCATCATAGACCTCCGTGAGAATGGCGGCGGTAATTCTGTCTTTGGTGATTCACTGATCGGTTATTTCTCCACCACACCCTATATGCTTTCCGGTGGAATGAAATGGAAAAGCAGTAGCCACTACAAAGAATACCAACGGCTGCTGCAACAAAGCGGAGTGAACATGGATACGCGTTTCTACAATTCCATCAAAGATGGCGACACGTATTCGTACGTGAACAAGCAAAAACGTAAGCCGCTTAATTCAGCATTGACCTTCACAGGCAGAACAGCGGTGCTGATCGGTCCGAATACTTTTTCAAGCGCCAATATGTTGGCAGACGGCATCAGATCCTACCGGCTGGCTACCCTGTTCGGGGAACCCACCGGTGAACCGGGTAACGATTTCGGGGAGATGTACCAGTTCATGCTTCCACATTCACACATCATTGCCAGGGCCTCTACCAAGATGTTCACCAGGGCCGATGGTGACGAGAATAATTTTGATCCGATACTGCCGGACATACTGGTAAAACCAAGCTCCAGAGATCTGAAAGAAAAAAAGGACCCGGTTCTGGAAAGCGCCGTAAATTGGTTGAAGAAGCAATAGCCGAATCATGCCATCTGAGATCCGCCAATCCGTGAATACCACTGTAGCCATTGAACAACTAAAACAGTTCATAGACCCGATCCATCCTTTAACGGAAGAGGAATGGACCGCATTTGCATCGATCTGGCAACCTTTCTCGGCCAAACGTAAGGAACTGCTGACAGCAGCCGGTGAAACAGAGAAATACCTCTATTTTGTTACAGAAGGGGTGCAGCGCGCTTTTTACCTGGCCGAGGATGATAAGGAGGCCACCATTGTTTTCACCTATCCCTTTTCTTTTTCAGGTGTGGCAGATTCGTTCTTACTGCAGCAGCCTTCCAAATACCACCTGGAGACCCTTACCAAAAGCGAGTTCATCCGGACCACTTACCAACAGGTGCAGGACCTGCTGGACCGCTACCACAATTTTGAACGGCTGATCCGGAAAGCCACCAGTTATACGATGGCAGGTGTACTGGAACGACAGATAGAACTGCAGTGTTTTTCTGCAGAGCAAAAATTCAGGACCCTTTTAAAGCGAAGTCCGCATGTGCTTACACTCATCCCACATAAATACCTGGCCTCCTATCTGGGTATTGATGCCACTACCTTCAGCAAATTGCTCGGGACGGTGAGAGTATAAGAAAAACAGGAATGAATAAAAGAACCTATTGACAACAGAACAATAAAATCTTGGTCTACACCAAGAATTATTCCCCGGCCCGGCGCCAGTTTTGTGGTATCAAAAACAAAATGACATGCCAGTTTACCTATCACAAACCTTGACCGATTCGCTGATCGACCAGACAGATGCTTTTCTGAACAAAGCCGTAAGCGAGTGGCAGATGCTGCCCCATCACCAGTTCGCCTATAAGACCTCTCCGGAAAAATGGAGCGCCAACCAGTGCCTGATGCACCTGAACAGTTATGGTCGTTATTACCTGCCCAAAATAGAAAAAGCCATTGAGGATGCCATACAGCAGCAACAGCAACCCGCTATCCGTTTTACTGCCGGCTGGCTGGGTAATTATTTCACACAGATGATGCTTCCGAAAGAGACCGGAGTTCCCGCCAAAAAAATGTCGGCTCCAAAAGAGCATACGCCCAAAAGCAATGAGGACAGCTATGCAGTGATCGCTGAATTCATTGAGCAGCAGGAAAAACTGTTACGCCTATTACGGAAAGCCAAACAGGTTGATCTTAACAAGGTCAGGATACCCATCTCCATCGCCACCTTTATCAAACTGAAACTGGGAGACATCTTCCTCTTCCTGATCGCCCACAACTACCGGCATATCCTGCAGGCAGAGCGTGCCTTGCAAAATGCAGGAGTTCCCTTAAAAAAGCTGGACGGGTTTGCAGTAAGGGGTGAAATGATGAAATGATGGATTACCGGATTATGGATTGGCGGATTGATCGAAGAGGCGATGGGAGCGTGTTGCCAATCCGTCAATCCATTCACAAAAATCTTCTGAGCATCGGTTCCTCAATGCGCCGGGGGCGGCCGGTGACCTTATCAAGAAGTACCCAGACACTTTTTGCTGTGATGATCCTTTTCTGGTCGGCAGGGCGGATGATCTCGTAGTGTCTGTCCCAGCTAACGGTACCATGTTCGCCTGTCCAGGTACGGATCAGGAGTTCATCGCCCAGCACGGCCGGGTGCAGGTAATCGATCTCATGGCGGCGTACCACCCACACCACTTCTTTTTCCTGATCACTTAAAGCGATACTATGCCAATGTTTATCAGCCACATCCTGCATGAACTGTACGTAGACCACATTGTTGACGTGCTCAAGTTCATCGATATGCTCCTGCATCACTTTGATGCGATACTCAAATACGGGACCTGGTTCCATGGACTGTTATGATAAAAGGACTATCTGTAGATATCAAGCAGGCCATCGGGCAAAATCACATATACCTGCTTTTTCTGGTGGTCGATCCTGTCGAGTGATTCTGCATGTAAGGGTATCAGGGCTTCTTTACCGTCGAGACTGATGCGCAGCAGTACCTGGTGGGGTTGTTCTATCACTTCCTCTATCGGTCCCAGGTTCTCATCCTCATCCGTGATCACTTCGAATCCCAGCAGGGAGATCGGCGCCGTTTTGCCGGCCAGTTTCCGGAAGTCCTCATCCAATAACCATACATTCTTTGAGGTCACTCTCGCTGCTGTCTCGCGCGTATTCACTCCTTCCAGTTTCACATAGGTCTCTTCGGTATCCTTTGCCTTCGACGACTCAACGAAATAGGGCAGATAAGACCCCTTATGTTCCTCAATGAATATGGCTTCTATATCTTTCAGCACCGTTTTTTTTCCCAATGCATGTTTCAGGATCACTTCTCCCTGCAACCCAAAGGCTGCTACGATACGTCCTATGTTGATGTAATCTTTCATCGATATGCAAGTTACTTTAATCCCCCATAAAGCGGGCCTTTGCGTCTTTGCAAGCAAATTTTCCCTTCAGGGCCGGGTTTTACACACAAAAGCCCGAAACTTTCGAATCGGGCTTTTGGCTGGAATATTGTAAGTCGTACTTACTAAGCTTCAGCTGGTGCTTCAGCAGCACCTTCAGAGGGGGCTTCTTCCTGCTTAACTTCCACTTTTTTTACAACGGGAACGTAAGCTTTCTTAGCTCTCTGCGTGTTCTTGTGCTCGTTAGAACGACGTGTAACGTTAGCTTCATGCGCTTCGTGCCATGCCTGGAATTTGGTCATAGCCGCGGCCTGGTCGAACAATCCCAGGCTCACACCTCTCAGCAGGTGCTTCAGGTACAATACTCCCTTGAAAGAGAGGATTCGGCGTACAGTATCGGTGGGTTGAGCACCTTTGTTCAGCCACTCCAGGGCCTTCTGACGGTCCAACTGAATGGTTGCTGGTACTGTAAGCGGGTTGTAAGTTCCAACCTTCTGGATGAACTTACCATCTCTTGGTGCACGGGCATCGGCCACTACGATGAAGTAGAACGGACGCTTTTTGCTGCCGTGACGCTGTAGTCTGATTTTGACTGCCATGTTAAATAGAAATTTAAAGGCGTTAAGAAATTGGTTAATCCGGCTAAGAATAACCGGACGGCAAATGTAAAGGGAAAAGAGAATTTTTCCAAGACCGTCTGTCAAGGAATTATTAAATTATTGTTTCCCAGGCGCTTGTGCAGCATTTAGGCACCCCTTGCGTCGCACAGTTCGGCTTTGGAGGGCCAATTGGGCTATAGTGTGGTATGGCATTTTCACCGCAGAGCCGGGGAGAACCGGAGGTAACGCAAAGGGTCCGGTTATCTGCCGTCCCATTCCTGCTGCGGGCAGTACCTCCCCTCAACATTCATCTGTTCCTTGCTCCTCCGTTCAACATTCCCTACCTTTTCATACCCGGGAACCGGCCACCCATCGGCATATTGTTCATCATCTTCATCATCTGCTTCATCTGCTCGAACTGTTTCATGAATGCATTCACTTCGGCCATATCCTTACCACTGCCTTTCGCGATCCGCTGACGGCGTGAGGGAGTGAGTGAATCGGGGTTGGCCCTTTCGAAAGGTGTCATGGAACTGATCATCGCTTCGATCCCTTTGAACGCGTCATCCTTGATATCGATGTCCTTCATGGCTTTGCCCACACCGGGTATCATGCCCATCAGGTCTTTCAGGTTACCCATTTTTTTGATCTGCTGCAGCTGGTCCATAAAATCCTGGAAATCGAACTGGTTCTTCCGGATCTTCTTCTCCAGTTTTTTGGCTTCTGCCTCATCGTACTGGGCCTGCGCTTTCTCTACCAGGCTGGTGATATCTCCCATACCCAGGATACGCTGCGCCATACGATCGGGATAGAACACATCCAGTGTATCCATCTTCTCGCCGCTGCTCACGAACTTGATCGGTTTGTTAACCGTGTACTTGATCGAGAGTGCCGCACCACCCCGGGTATCGCCATCCAGTTTGGTCAGTACCACACCGGTGAAATCCAAGCGGTCATTGAAGGCTTTGGCAGTGTTCACCGCATCCTGGCCCGTCATGGAATCCACTACGAACAGTATCTCGGCCGGATTCACGGCAGATTTGATATTGGCCACTTCTGTCATCATCGCCTCATCAATGGCCAAGCGGCCGGCGGTATCGATGATGATCACATTCTTATTCTTTGCTTTCGCTTCCTTGATCGCGTTCTGTGCAATGGCAACCGCGTCTTTGTTCTCCCTTTCGCTGTATACGTCCACGCCAACCTGCTCTGCCAGTACGGTCAGCTGGTCTATCGCCGCGGGGCGGTAGATATCTGCTGCCACCAGCAATACCGATTTACCTTTTTTGGTCTTCAGGTAATTGGCCAGTTTACCGGTGAACGTGGTCTTACCGCTACCCTGCAGACCCGCAACCAGTATGATGGCCGGGTTACCCGACACATTGAACTGCGCTTCGGATCCACCCATCAGTTCGGTCAGCTCATCCTGAACGATCTTCACCATCAGTTGTCCGGGACTGATCGCATTGATCACTTTTTCACCAGTGGCTTTTTCCTTTACCTTATCGGTGAACTCCTTAGCAATCTTGAAATTCACATCCGCATCGATCAGAGCACGACGGATATCTTTTACCGTATTGGCAATATTGAGGTCATTGATCCTTGCCTCCCCTTTGAGGTTCTTAAAGGCCGATTCGAGCTTCTCGCTGAGAGAGTTAAACATACATCACTGATTTTATGATTGTTCGTATGATTCCGCAGAATCTTTTGTTACTGCTGATACTTACAAATGGTTATTTACAAAACGTTTTATCTGAAGGCTTTCTGTTCCAAAGTTCACTAACAGTCCGACTTCCAGGTTGAATAGTTTAAGGTAGTTGATGACCTGGTTGAAATGAATCTTCTCTAATTGATTGACGGTCTTTAATTCTACCAATACTTTTTCATCCACCAATACATCTATCCTTTTCTTTCCAATCAGCTTTCCTTTATAATGAACAGGCAACTCCTTTTCGCTCTCAAAAAGCATTCCCATATCGGTTAATTCAAGTAACAAAGCCCTGTGAAAGATGTTTTCCGTAAAATTACCTCCACCAAGGTTTCTGTGTACTGTCATCGCCGCCCCAATGATCTTCTCCGTTATGCTTGCATACTTATAGTTATCTACCATAACCGATAAATAAAAAAGTGAATACGACAAAGGTCATACCCACTTAACTGGTTGCAAATATAAATTCAAGAAACGATTAATGCGCAGATTTTCCCGGAAACAGTATTAATCCTGCGTATATACACCTAAACCCTGACAACAATAGCCGCCCAACAGGCCCAGATCATATAAATCATAAAAAATCATACCATCTGAGCTATCCGAGATAAAAACGCAGGTGTTTGGACCGGTTGGTACTTCTGAGCTTCGTGATCGCCTTGTCCTTGATCTGCCTTACCCTTTCCCTGGTGAGGTGAAATCTTTCCCCGATATCTTCCAGGCTCAGCGGATGGTCTACACCGATCCCGAAAAAATAACACACCACATCTTTCTGCCGTTCGGTAAGTGTGCAGAGACTGCGTTCTATTTCCATTCGGAGCGACTCATGGTGCACCAGGTTCTCATCGGTCTTATCGGCATTGGGGTTTTCCATCAGGTCGAGCAGGGTGCCATCCTCACCATCAGACAAAGGGGTATCCATGCTTATGTGCCTGAAACCCACGCTCATGGTAGCGGTAACTTCCTCGATGCCGATCTCCAGCAGATCGGCCAGTTCTTCGGGTGTGGGCTCACGTTCGAATTCCTGCTCCAGCTGCTGATAGGCTTTACTGATGCGGTTGGTAAGTCCTACCTTGTTCAGGGGTAAACGAACGATGCGGCTTTGCTCAGCCAATGATTGTAATATGCTTTGGCGGATCCACCATACAGCATAGGAAATGAATTTGAAACCACGGGTCTCATCAAATCGCAGGGCGGCTTTGATCAGGCCCAGGTTACCCTCGTTGATGAGATCCGGTAAGGTAAGCCCCTGATTCTGGTACTGTTTGGCCACGGACACCACAAACCTGAGATTGGCTTTCACCAGCCTGTCGAGAGCCGCCTGGCTTCCTTCACGGATGCGCATGGCCAGCTGTACTTCTTCTTCGGGACTGATCAGGTCCACTTTACCGATTTCCTGTAAATATTTCTCCAGACTTTGCGACTCACGATTCGTGATAGACTTGGTTATCTTGAGCTGGCGCATACTCATAATGATCGGATTTTAGATAGTGGTTATATAGGTGATAGGAACCGAGCTTACTAGGTCATAAAAACCAAACACTACGCCACAGGGTCTGTTGTTAAGCAATTTAACAAATTCCGAAAACTTATCAAAAAATATATTTTCTACAAAATATTGATAATCAGCATATTAAATAATTCCTTTTTCATAGACGCATTCCTGAATAGCGGAATTCATCTGTGTAACCAAAAAAACATTTGGAAGCGAAGGATTATTTAATATTATTGCAGGCCTACGACGGACTGTAGGTTAAAGAGATTGTAATGAGTAAGAAGCAACTATTTACGTTGGAATTCCCGGTCAGATGTTCACCAACGATTTTATTTGAATTTTTAGCTACACCTGCAGGTTTACAGGAGTGGTTTGCCGATAAAGTAGACGAATGGGAGAATGTGTACAGCTTTTCATGGAACGGTGGTACGCCCGATAAAGCTGATGTGGTTGACAAGGAGGAAGACAAATTCATCCGTTTCCACTGGCAGCATAGCGATAAGAACGAATATTTCGAATTCCGTATCGAAAAGACAGAGATCTCCAACCAGACGATCCTGGTGATCAAGGATTTTGCGGAAAAGAACGAGATCAAGGACCAGAGCCAGTTATGGGGTTACCAGATCAAAGACCTGTTTCACCGGTTGGGCAGCGCTTAATAGCAGCTGACAGCGAGCATCTGCAGCATCTCCTGGTAGGTGCGTTCAAAAAAATCAGTCAATCCATCCCATTCCTGTAATGGGATTTTTTTTGCCAGTTTCAGAAAGGGTACATCGGTCCATACGATATCCATCTGTTCGGAAAGCGGTGCATAGTTATCCGTTTCAAAATGGTGTTCCCAGGCGTCTTCCCCCACCGCCAGATACCAGCCAGCCTGCTTTTCGGGGTATAAACGGAAATATTCCTGCAATCCTGCGGCATATTGAATCTGGTATTTCCCCGACAGTTGTAAAGTGATGCTGCAAAAATTCCCCCACCAGAAAAAATTACGGATCGCAAAACTTTCAGTTGCCGTAAAATGGCGTGGCTGGTCCAGCATCACCCAAGGTAAACCCCGGTATTGTTCCCCCTTTGATATTTTGGGAGAATGAAAACCGGATCCTGTTCCAGCCAGCATGGGGTACTGTTGCCATAATACCCGGTATTGCTCGCTCAGGTGACCAAATAGCGTGTACACTTTACCGATGATCCGGTTCTTTGTTAAAATCCAACCGGCATCGGTTACCAGTTCCCGTTCCTTTGGTGAAAGCATTACTTTTGCAGGGCTCATAAAACAATATTAAGCAAGGACCCGTGATTAAAAAACTCGATATACTCGTTATCCGCTCCTTTATCGGTCCTTTTATCGCCGCATTCGCCATTTCCCTCTTCGTGCTTACCATGCAGTTCTTCTGGCTGTACATCGATGACCTGGTGGGAAAAGGGCTTGACCTCTTCACCATTCTGAAGCTGGTAGGCCTGGTGACCCTGTTCTGGGTGCCTACCGCTTTGCCCCTGGCTTTGCTGTTCTCTTCCATCATGACCTTCGGGAACCTGGGAGAAACTTTTGAGCTGGTGGCCATCAAGGCAGCCGGTATCCCTTTGCTCCGTTTTATGCGGCCCCTGCTGATCATCACCATATTCATCAGTGGACTGGCCTTCCTGTTTGCCAACAACATCATTCCGGTGACCCAGTTGAAACTGTCGGCCCTGAAGTATGATATCATCGTTTCAAAGCCTGCTTTCGACATCAAAGAAGGGATCTTTTATGACAAGATAGAAGGGTACGTGATCAAACTTGGCAAAAAGGAAAAGAACGACAGCGTGATCCACAATGTGGTGATCTTTGAAAAGAAGAACGGCCTGCAGGACAATATGCTGATCGCTGAGAGCGGGGTGATGCGGATCACCCAGGACAAACGTTTTCTGGAATTCATCCTCAAGAAAGGCTGGCGATACGAGGAAAAGGGACAGCGTTCTACCACCAATACCGAATTCACCCGCATGGGGTTCCAGGAATATAAGAAAGTGTTCGACCTGAAAAGTTTCCAGATGAACAAATCGGGCGACAGTGCTTTTTACGATCCCAAAATGCTGAGTCTCCGACAGTTGAATGGCGCCATCGACTCATTGCAAAGCCTTGATAGCTTCTATTTGAAGCGTACCGAACGGGAAGTATCGCCTTATCTGCGTTTTACCCGTTTCCGCGATACCGGTTGGGCCCTGATTAAACCCGACTCGCTAAAAAAGATCAAACATTTTGATGAACTGATCGCTGATTCGATCAAACAAAGCGTAACTGATGCAGCCATCAGCCAGTTACAGAGTGTCAAAGGAAATATTGCCGTATTGGAAGCCGATTACAAGGAGCGCCAGAAATCACTCCGCCTGCATGAGATCGAGTGGCACAGGAAGTTGACTCTGTCGGCTGCCTGTATCGTGCTGTTCCTGATCGGCGCACCGCTGGGTTCCATTATCCGGAAAGGTGGACTGGGCACACCGCTGGTATTTGCGATCATTTTCTTTGTCATCTTCCACTTATTCAACACATTCGGTGAGAAATTCGTTAAATCGGAACAGGCAAGCCCGCTGATGGGCATGTGGCTCTCCACTTTCGTTCTTATTCCCATCGGCGCTTTCCTTACCTATAAGGCCATGCGCGATTCACAACTCTTCAACCAGGAATTCTACTACCGTTCTTTCAAACAGTTGCGGAGATTTTTGGCTAATTTTAGTTTCTCTAAAAAATCCTAAACCCTATTTTATGACTACACATAACAAAAGTCGTCGTGCGTTCATCAAGACCACGGGTGTAACCGGTATTGGGCTTACCGTGCTTCCCGGTTTCCTGCAGGCAGCACCTATTGCAGCAGGCAACCCTTTTTCGCAGCAACCTCTGCCCTATGATTACAAAGCGCTGGAACCAGTGATCGATGCCATGACCATGGAGATCCACTACTCCAAACATGCGGCGGCGTATGCTAAAAACCTGGCAGAAGCCTGTGCCGCTGAAAAAGTGGATACGAACAGCGCCAAACTGGAAGACGTATTACGCAATGCATCCAAATATTCAGCTAAAATGCGCAACAATGGCGGTGGCCATTATAACCACGAACTTTTCTGGCAGTGCATGAGACCGGGAGCAGCCTCCAAACCTGCAGGCAAACTGGCAACGGCCATTGACCAGAGTTTCGGGTCCTTTGAAGCATTCAAGACACAATTCACCGATGCCGGCAAAAACCGTTTCGGAAGTGGATGGGCCTGGCTAGTGCTGACCGCAGATAAAAAACTGGCCATCGGCTCAACCCCGAATCAGGACAACCCTTTGATGGATATCAGTGATCTGAAAGGAACCCCCTTGCTGGGACTGGATGTTTGGGAACATGCCTATTACCTCAAATACCAGAACAAACGCCCCGACTACATCAATAACTGGTGGAATGTGGTGAACTGGGAATTTGTTCAGAAGAGATATGAACTGGGATAAGATGAATGCAAAAGTCAAAAGTAACAAGCCAAAATACACTGGTTACTTTTGACTTTTGATTTTTGACTTTTCACTTAAATAAAGACAGATGAAAACCGTAACCAAATGGGCAGGAGGAATGGCGTTTGATGCCACAGCCGATACCGGCCAGACCGTTAGAATTGACACCACCGTAGAAGGTGGAGGAACTGCGAGTGGCATGAATCCCAAAAAAATGTTACTGGGCGCATTGAACGGCTGCAGTGGTATGGACGTAGTGGAGATCCTGAAGAAGATGAAAGTGGCTTTCAGCAAATTTGAGATAGTGGCTGAAGCCGAGCAAACAGAAGACCATCCCAAGACCTTCACCTTCATCAAAATGACATACCGCATTGATGCCAGTCCGGAAGACCTGGATAAAGTAAAAAGAGCCGTAGACCTCTCGCAGGAAAAATATTGCGGCATCTCTGCCATGCTGGCCAAACATTGCAATATCAGTCATACCATTGAATTAATCTGATTGCTGAAAAGACGGTCATTTTATACCATGCCGAACAAACCGCTGTTACTCGTTGCTTTCCTGACTATGCAAGTATTGTTGCATGCCCAGGAAACACCATCTGCTGTAAAAAACAACAACCCGGTGTTCCCGGGCTGGTACGCAGATCCCGAAGGAACGATCTTTGGCAATCGCTACTGGATCTATCCTACGTACTCTGCTCCTTACGACAAACAGGTTTTCCTCGATGCATTCTCCTCTCCTGACCTGGTGAACTGGACCAAACATAGCCGTATACTGGACACAGCCAGCATCAAATGGGCCAGGCGTGCCATGTGGGCACCTTCTATCATACAGTACAGGAAAAAGTATTTTCTGTTCTTTGGCGCCAACGATATCCAGAGCAACCAGGAAAAAGGGGGCATTGGTGTGGCAGTGGCCGATAACCCGGCCGGACCTTTCAAAGATCACCTGGGCAAACCATTGGTGGACCAGTTTTACAACGGCGCCCAACCCATCGACCAGTTCGTATTTGCGGATAAGGACGGGCAGCATTACCTTATCTATGGCGGATGGAGGCATTGCAATATCGGAAAGCTCAATGCTGACTTTACCGGTTTTGTTCCGTTCAAGGACGGCAATACTTTCCAGGAGATCACACCGGAAGGGTATGTGGAAGGTCCATTCATGTTCATCCGGAATGGCAAATATTATTTCATGTGGTCGGAAGGCGGCTGGACCGGCCCCAATTACAGCGTAGCCTACGCCATGGCCGATTCACCCATGGGTCCTTTCAAACGCATCGGAAAAATCTTACAGCAGGATCCTGCCATTGCTACCGGTGCGGGGCATCATTCCGTGATACGTGTGCCGGGTACAGACCAGTGGTACATTGTATACCATCGCCGGCCAAAGGGAGAAACGGATGCCAATGCTCGCGTCACCTGCATAGAGAATCTGTATTTCGATGAGAATGGTTTGATCAAACCTGTCACCATCACACAGGAAGGCGTGTCAGCGAACAAGCTGAGATAACCGGTCCTTTCTTCCCGATTTACAGATACCTTTGCAGAAACCTTTTTTCTGCAGTCAGCCAAACAGAATTTCCGTGTACAGCTCTGGATCACCGTACTGAGCGTGGTATTGTTCCTCACCAAGATCATTGCCTATTATTTCACGCACTCACTTGCCATACTTTCCGATGCGCTGGAAAGCATCGTGAACGTGATAGCCGGTTTCATCGGCCTGTACAGCCTGTATGTGGCCGCCAAACCCCGCGACAGGGAGCATCCGTATGGCCATGGCAAGGCCGAATTCGTTTCTGCGGCCATTGAAGGGGGCCTGATCGTTGCGGCAGGTATCATGATCATCTATGAGACCGTGATGAACTTCCTGCACGAAAGTCCCCTGCAGAAACTGGATACCGGCCTGATACTGGTGGGCGCCACTGCGGTCATCAATTACATCGCAGGTACGGTATGCATACGGATCGGCAAAAAGAATTCATCACTGGCCTTACAGGCCAGTGGCAAACATCTGCAGGTGGATACCTACTCCACCATCGGTATCATTGCCGGCCTGGTGATCATACTGGTTACCCAGCTGCTCTGGCTGGACAAAGTGATCGCTCTGGGCATGAGCGTACTCGTCATCTATAACGGCTACCGCATCATCCGTACTTCCCTGGCTGGCATTATGGATGAGGCCGACCTGCAACTGCTCGATAATTTCATCGCTGTGTTGAACCGTAACCGGCACGCCAACTGGATAGACCTGCATAACCTGCGGGTGATCAAGTATGGCGCTTTACTCCATATCGATTGTCACCTGACCGTACCCTGGTACCTGAACGTACACGAAGCACATAAAGAGATCGATGCCCTTGCGGACCTCATCAAAAAAGAGTTCGGCGATGCCATTGAACTGTTCGTACATACCGATGGCTGTCTGCCTTTCAGTTGTACCATCTGCACCAGAACAGATTGCAGTGTGCGCCAGCAGCCTATGAAAGAAAGACTGACCTGGAGCATGGAGAACATCCTGTCGAACCAGAAACACCAGTCATGAATGTACCGGACCCGAGATGAGCAGGCATTTGTCAAGGCCATGAATCGCGAAAACCTGCTTACCTTTGCGGGGCAACCGTAAGATCAAACTATCCATCATATAAAATCAACGATCATGAAGGTTTGGAAAGAGTACCAGGAACAGCACAAAGAGCGTTTCCTGAACGAATTACTGGAATTATTGCGCATCCCCAGCGTTAGCGCCCGCAGCGAGCACAAAACAGATATGAACCATTGCGCCGAAGCCGTAAAACAGCGATTGCTGGAAGCCGGTGCCGATACCGTGACCATCTATCCTACAGAGGGACCTCCCATCGTTTACGGGGAAAAGATCATCGACCCTTCCAAACCCACCGTACTCGTATATGGACACTACGACGTGCAACCCGCCGATCCGCTGGAACTCTGGAACAGTGGTCCGTTCGATCCGGTGATCAAGGACGGAAAAATATTTGCCCGTGGTTCTGCCGATGACAAGGGACAGTTCTACATGCACGTAAAAGCGCTGGAGACCATGGTAAAGACAAATACTTTACCCGGCAACGTGAAGTTCCTGATAGAAGGCGAAGAAGAAGTGGGAAGTCCGAACCTGGCCACATTCGTTAAGGCCAACAAAACTTTATTAAAAGCCGATGTGATCCTGATCAGCGATACCTCCATGCTGAGTATGGATACACCATCCATCGATATTGGTGTACGCGGACTGAGTTATATTGAGCTGGAAGTGACCGGCCCCAACCGCGACCTGCACAGTGGCGTATACGGTGGTGCCGTGGCCAACCCCATTACCATGCTGGCCAGGATGATCGCCTCCTGTCATGATGAGAACAACCACATCACCATTCCCGGTTTTTACGACGATGTGGTGGAATCTACCCCTGCCGAGAGGGAGAAAATGGCACAGGCCCCTTTCAACGAAGAAGAATACAAGACCGACCTGGGCGTTCAAGAGCTCTGGGGCGAAAAAGGATATACCACCAATGAAAGGACCGGGATCCGTCCTACCCTGGAAGTGAATGGTATCTGGGGAGGCTATACAGGCGAGGGTGCCAAGACCGTATTGCCTTCAAAGGCATTTGCGAAGATCTCCTGTCGCCTGGTGCCCAACCAGTCATCCGTAAAGATGACCGAAAAGATCCTGAACTATTTCAAGAGCATTGCTCCCGCCGGTGTAACGGTGAAAGCAGAGGAACATCATGGTGGCGAGCCGTATATGACACCGATCGATTCGGACGCCTATAAAGCAGCGTCCAAAGCCATTCATGCCACATTCGGCAAAGAGCCCATTCCGGTTCGGGGTGGTGGCAGTATCCCTATCTGCTCATTATTTGAGAAAGAACTGGGACTGAAGATCGTGTTCATGGGCTTTGGCCTTGACAGCGACAACCTGCACAGTCCGAATGAAAAATATGACCTGGTGAACTTCTACAAGGGTATCGAGACCATCCCTTATTTCCACCAGTTCTACGCTGAGATGAAATAATGACAAATAAGCTGCTTTGGGAAAGTGTACTGACTTTCCCAAAGTTTTTTCAACCATGAGCGAGCAAAAAGAAAAACTCCGCATCGACAAATACCTCTGGGCCATCCGGTTATTCAAGACCAGGAGCCAGGCCGGTGATGCCTGCGACAAAGGAAAGGTGAAGATGAACGGCATGGCCGTAAAAGCTTCGCGTATCGTGTGCATCGGTGATGAATATGAGGTAAAAACGGAGGCGCGCAAATGGGTGGTGAAAGTTTCGGGGCTGCTGCACAGCCGCGTGCAGTATGCAGAAGCCATCAACTATTATATTGATCTGACACCCGCCGAAGAACTGGACCGCATTCGGTTTGAGGCAGCCAGCTTCCACACCGGTAAACGCCTGAGTAAGATCGGCCGCCCTACCAAACGCGAACGCCGCGACCTGGAAGGATTCATGGATATCTGAACCCGCTCAACACCACGTCGGTTGCAGCCTCTGCAGGTATTCAGTATGTTTGCAGCATGAAGATCGATATACTCACCGTGGTACCCGACCTGCTGGAAAGCCCTTTCAGTCACAGCATTCTGAAACGCGCCCGCGAAAAAGGCCTGCTGCAGGTAAATGTGCACAACCTCCGCAAATGGGCCATCAACAAACACATGCAGGTAGATGACTACCAGTTTGGCGGTGGTGCCGGCATGGTGATCATGCCCGAGCCCCTGGCCAATGCCATTGATGAACTGCAACAGGATGGCAAATACGATGAGATCATTTTCATGACCCCCGACGGGAAACCCTTTACCCAAAAGACCGCGAACAACTTATCACTGAAAGAGAATATCCTGATCATCTGCGGTCATTACAAAGGCATAGACGAACGTATTCGCCAACGTTATGTGACCATGGAGATCTCCATCGGCGATTATGTACTGAGTGGCGGTGAACTGGCCGCTGCCGTAGTGGTGGATGCCATTGGCCGGTTGATCCCCGGCGTATTGAATGATGAGACCTCTGCGCTGTTTGATTCCTTTCAGGACAATCTGCTCGCCCCACCAGTATATACCCGTCCGGCCGATTTCCGCGGCGATAAAGTGCCCGAGATACTTACCCAGGGCGATCCCAAAAAAGTGGAAGAATGGCGGCACGAGCAATCATTGCTCCGTACCAGGGAGAGAAGACCGGATATGTTGGAAGATTAGCGGATTACGAATTGATGGATCGATAAAAAAAGGCGGATCAACAGACTGTTAACACAATCCGCTGATCCGCCGATCCGTAATCCGGGAATGAAGTTTATTTCTTCACCCCGATCACCGGCAGTTGTTTATCATTGATCATCTTGTTGAACGCTTTCAGGTCTGTGTCCATGATCTTTTTCAATTTGGTCAGCTGCACATCAGATTGTGCACCCAGGTCAGCAAATACCTCACGTGCCTGTTTGCTGGGCGGATTCTGACCGCTGGAAGCCACACCATACAGTCCGGCCAGCTTATCGTTCAGGCGTATCGGGAAGTTCAATACATCCTGTCCGCTTTTTGATTTGGTCTGGTACAATGCTTCTTCCACCGCTGTCATCTGTTTATTGATGCTGTCGGCCATTTTTTTGATCTCCTTACTACTTTCACCTGGTTCCAGTTTGGCAGTGAACTCATTGATCTGGCTCCTCAATGAGCGGATGTTCTTGATAGCCACCTGTACCTCACTGAACTTATCCCTTACCTGCAGCAGGAAGTCTACCTGTGCATCATAATCGGCTTCCGTCATCTTATAGTTAGGATCGGCCTTGATCACAAAAGGAACATCCACCGAGTCCTTACCATAACGGAAACGGGCACTGTACTTGCCAGGCGCCGCTTTGGCCGTACTGATCCTGCCATTCCATAAGATCAGTCCTTCAACGGTTTCTGCCGGTGGATAATTCATATCCCATACGAACTGGTTCATGCCGCTGTTGAAATCGATCTTATCCGTAACCGCTTTCGCGTTTTTACTGAAGGTCTTGATGGGTTTGCCCTGTTTGTCAAATACGGTAATGGACACTTTGGAAGAATCATCGGCCCCTTTCAGGTAGTAGTTGAATACCACACCGGAAGCAGGATTCTCTCCCATATTGGGCTGTGAACCCGCCTGTCCACGCATCCTTCGACCTCCGCCTCCTTCTGTGCGATACGCGTCATTCACGGCAAATACATGCAGGTTCTTATTAAGCAGTTCGGCATCTTTCTGCTGTATCACACTCAGGTCATCCAGCACCCAGAAAGAACGGCCCTGTGTAGCAACAATGAGGTCATTCTCTTTAATGGTGAGATCGGTGATCGGAACGATAGGCAGGTTCAGCTGGAACTTTTTCCAGTTGGCGCCATCATCGTAACTGATGTACATACCATATTCGGTACCTGCATACAACAGACCGGGACGTTTTTTATCAGCACGCAACGCCCTGGTGAAATGCATGTTATCAATACCATTGGTGATTCGTTTCCAGGTCTTACCATAGTCTTCTGTTTTGAAGATATACGGTGCAAAATCATCCAGCTTGTATTTGGTTCCCACAAAATATGCGGTTCCTTTTTTGAAGGGATCTGTTTCAATGCAGTTCCACATCATCCATTTTCCTGCTTCGGCCGGGGTCACATTCTCCCAGTTCTTTCCACCATCCTTGCTTACGTGTATCAAGCCATCATCACTGCCTGTCCACAACAGGTCTTTCTCCAACGCTGATTCCGCTGCGGTAAAAATGGTACAGTAATATTCAACTGAAGTATTGTCCTTGGTGATGGGACCTCCGCTGGATGCTTGTCTTGATTTATCATTGGTAGTAAGGTCCGGACTGATGGTCTCCCAACTCTGTCCTTCATTCTCAGTAACAAACAGGTGGTTACCGCCTGCATACAAACGTTTGGGATTATGCGGAGAAAAGAAGAACGGGAAGTTCCACTGGAAACGGTATTTCAGCACATCGGCACCAGCTCCCATGGGATTATCGGGCCATACGTTGATCGCGCGGTTCTCTCCGGTCCTGTGGTCCAGTCTTGACAGATACCCGCCATAATTACCCCCATACACAATATCCGGATTCAGCGGATCGGCCTGTACATACCCGCTTTCAGAACCTGCGGTGATGTCCCAGTCCCTCTCTGTGATACCTGCTCCTGAGGTACGGCTCTTGATGCGCACAGTTGAATTGTCCTGCTGCGCCCCCAAAATTCGGTAAGGGAAGGCATTATCGGTAGATACCCGGTAGAACTGGCCGGTTGGTTGGTTGTTCATGGTGCTCCAGTTATTGGCTCCATCAAAACTCACCTGTGCGCCGCCATCGTCTGCCACGATCATGCGGTTGCCATCTTCGGGATCGATCCAGAGATCATGGTGATCACCATGTGGCGTATTCATCGCCTGGAAGGTTCTGCCACCATCGCGGCTGCGCATGAACTCAACATTGGGACAATATACCAGGTTCTCATTCTTAGGATCCACAAACACTTTGCTGTAATACCAGGCACGCTGGCGGATATTGTTATCGTTGCTGGTCAGTGTCCAGCTATCGCCGCCATCGGCACTCATGAACAGTCCGCCGTTGGCATTCTCGATGATCGTATAGATCTTATCAGTATTGGATGGGGCTACGGCCACGCCCACGATACCCCAGGTTCCTTTGGGCAATCCTTTTTTGGAGGACAGGTTTGTCCAGGTTTCGCCACCATCAACAGATTTGTACAGACCGCTTCCTTCACCGCCACTTTCCATGCTGTGCGGAGTGCGGATCACGCGCCACATACCTGCGTACCATACCGAAGGGTTACCGGGTTCCATTACCAGGTCTGAACAACCTGTCTGGTTATTGACGAATAAGGTCTTTTTCCAGGTCTTACCGCCATCGGTGGTCTTGTATACACCACGTTCTTCATTGGGTCCGAACAAATGCCCCATCACGGCCACCCATACCGTATTCGGATCTTTCGGGTGAACAACGATGCGGATGATATGACGGCCATCCTTCAATCCCAGGTTACGCCAGTTCTTACCGCCATCATCACTGCGCCAGATACCGCCCAAACCTTCCGCCACATTTCCGCGCATGGTGTTCTCACCTTCGCCTACGTATACCACGGTCTCATCGCTCGGAGCCACTGCTACGGCACCGATGGTGCCTCCGAAATATTTGTCAGTGATATTTTTCCAGTTACTTCCGCCATCCTGTGTTTTCCATACACCACCACCGGTACCCCCAAAATAGAATGTGTTCCGGTTCTTGTAACTGCCGGCAACAGCGCCACTACGGCCGCCCCGGAAGGGCCCTACCAAACGGTAACGTTGCCTGGAGTATAGAACAGAATCGCTGTTATCCTGTTTGACCGTAACAGGTGAAGCGCTTTTGACTTTGTTCGTTTTCTGCGCGAACAAGCCCACAGACAGCAAAAGCACTGCCTGTAACAGAAGGATTGATTTTCTCATAATCGCTAGAATTGGGAGAGTAAGTTACTTTAGTATTCCATCAGAAAAAAATCGGATTCATCCCCCATAAATGGCCGCGCCTTTGCGCCTTTGCGAGAAAGTTTGCCCGCAAAGGCGCAAAGGCGCGGTAACTATGTGTAACGGCACTTATTTTACATGGTACCACTTTTCCTCCAGCCCTTCGTTGATGTTCACCGTCATGTTCTCCAGCTCCGATTCTACCGGTCCGAAACTCAGCACCGCTTTTACCGGGTACTGGATGCCTTTGAATTCTTTATATTCCTTCACCAGCAGACTGGCTTTGGTATCTTTTCCCAACCTACTGCCAAAGGCTTTCATCATGGGGCCAAAACCTGTCAGGTTAAGCGCCATATCGCCCGTGGCTTCCACCTGTTTTACCAGGAAGGTCTGGGCATCTATGTAATACATCACGGTTTGTCCCGTCTTCAAGGTCAGTTTCACTTTATAACAGGTCACTTTATTCACTTTGGCCGTTCCATTGAGTTCGGCCGTATGTCCTTTGGCAGCATAGTTCACCAGTTCACCAAAAGCACCTGCGCAGTCAAGTTCATATTGCTGGGCATTCACTTCTGCCGTACTCATACGGGTGATATTGGGTTCGGAGCCGCTAGACATGCCGCCAAAACCACCTCCGGGCGGACCACCAAAACCACGCATAGCGGGAATATAGATCACACCGGAAGTATCTGTTACCATCGTATAACTATCGCCCATCCCCATGACACCCCCTATCTGCCTGCGGAAGAGTTTTCCTTTTTCCCTGACCAGCGTAAGCGGCAGTTCAATGTTCTGCCCCATGACACCCAGTTTTACATTACCCAGCACTTCCAGGTAGCGGATTGCTTCCAGCTTTTCGCGGCCACCTGCGGCAGCCTCATATTTGGCCAGGATCTCTTCCACTGTCTGCGATTGTGCCTGCAGTCCTCCCAGCAGCAAAAACAAACCTGCGAATATTTTTTTCATATGGTCTAATTTCGTTTAGGTTTTCAAATGTACTTGCGAAACAATGGGCAGGAACAGGTATAACCGAGTTTTATCTTTCATTTAAGATTTTCTTGTCATGCAATCCACTTCATTCACGATCACCGGCAACCTGGTAGATGTATGGAAAAAAGCCATCTACCCTGCAGCAATAAAAGTAGAGAACGGCATCATCAGTGCCATTACCCAAATCGGCGAAGAAGCGTCAACAGTCGGTACATTTTTACTGCCGGGATTTGTAGACAGTCATGTACACATTGAAAGCAGTATGCTCATACCCAGCGAATTTGCCAGACTGGCTGTAGTGCATGGTTCCGTGGGTACGGTGAGTGATCCGCACGAGATCGCCAACGTATGCGGGATGCCCGGTGTGGAATTTATGATCGAGAACGGAAAGCAGACACCTTTCAAATTCAATTTTGGCGCACCCAGCTGTGTTCCAGCCACTGTATTTGAAACGGCCGGCGCGGCCATTACCAGTGACGATGTTGTACAACTGCTGGCCAAGGAAGAGATCCGGTACCTGAGCGAAATGATGAATTTTCCGGGAGTACTGTTCAAAGACCCTGAAGTGATGAAAAAGATCGCAGCGGCACATGCTGCCGGTAAACCGGTGGATGGACATGCACCCGGGCTGAGAGGCGAACAGGCGAAACAATATATTGAAGCAGGTATTTCCACCGATCATGAATGTTTTACGGCGGAGGAAGCGGTGGACAAACTTTCGCATGGTATGCAGATACTGATCCGTGAAGGAAGCGCCGCCAAGAATTTCGAGGCCCTGATAGACCTGTTGGAAGACCATCCCAAAATGATCATGTTCTGCAGCGATGACAAACACCCCGACAGCCTGGTAGAAGGTCACCTGAACCAGCTCTGTGCCCGTGCCATTGCCAAGGGGCATGATATTTTCAATGTGGTTCGTGCAGCCTGTGTCAATCCCGTATTGCATTACCAGTTGCCCATCGGATTGCTTCGTGTGGGCGACCCGGCAGATTTCATTGTGGCAGAGGACCTGGTGAACTTCAAGGTGCTGAAGACCTTTATCGACGGCAGACTGGTGGCAGAGAACGGACAGTCCTTTATCCCTTCCGTGGCAACCACCCCCATTAACCAGTTTCATTGCGATCCTGTAATGGCTGAACAACTGGTGATCCGAACAAATGAATATCCCTCCTCCCAGGGCAATATACCGGTGATGGAAGCATTGGACGGCCAACTCATCACCAACCGGCTGGACCTGCCGGGCAAAGAGATCGATGGCGCCTGGGTAAGCGATGTGACCAAGGATGTGTTGAAGATGGTGGTCGTTAACCGTTACCATAGTGCGCCGGTGGCCAAATGTTTTATCCGGAATTTCGGATTCAGGGAGGGGGCGATCGCATCTTCCGTGGCGCACGACAGCCATAATATTGTAGCGGTAGGCACGGACGACGCAAGTATCGCCCGGGCCATTAACCTGGTGATCAGGGAAAGAGGGGGCGTAAGTTGTGTGAACGGCAGCACCGAAAAAGTACTGGGGCTGCCCGTAGCAGGATTAATGAGCGCCAACGATGGTTACCAGGTAGCAGCGGCATACACGGAGATCGACGCCATGGCCAAAGCCTTGGGATCATCACTGGGTGCACCGTTCATGACCCTCAGTTTCATGGCTTTACTGGTGATACCCCACCTGAAACTGAGCGATAAAGGGCTTTTTGATGGTGACCGGTTCGCATTTGTTGCGTAAAAACATAAATTTCCCATTCCAGCCGATAGAATTTAGTTTTGGGGGATCAAATTACCCTGTAATTCCCTGGTGCCATGATAGTTAATTTAAGTGAACAACACAGCCTGGTCAGTAACTGGGTTTCTGAACTCAGAGATGTCAATGTGCAGGGCGACCGTATGCGTTTCCGCCGCAACCTGGAGCGTATTGGAGAAGTGGCTGCCTATGAGATCAGCAAACGTTTACCACACAAAACAGTTGAAATACCTACCCCTCTGGGCACACATGACAGTAAAGTGCTGGAGTTCCAGCCGGTGCTGGCCACCATTCTGCGGGCAGGTTTGCCCATGCACAATGGCATGCTGAATTATTTCGATAAGGCCGATAATGCTTTCATCTCCGCCTATCGGAAACATCACCGTGACGGCAGTTTTGAGATCAGCCTGGAATATATGAGTTGCCCTTCGCTGGAGAACCGCATCGTGATCATCAGTGATCCCATGCTGGCTACCGGCGCATCCATCGTAAAGACCATTCAGTACATGAAGGATGAGGGAACACCCAAAGAAATTCACGTGGTGGTGGCCATTGCCTGTACCATGGGCATTGAGTATATCCAGCGCGAATGTGGGGATGATATCCATATCTGGTGTGGGGATATCGATGAAGAGCTGACGGCCAAAGGTTATATCGTTCCCGGTCTGGGCGATGCCGGAGACCTGGCTTTTGGCACAAAAATGCAGTCCTGATCCACTTCTGTTTGTTTCCCGCACCCGTAACGGGCAAATAGTTAAGACAGCTTTAATATTTGTTATGTGGATCACCAACTTCAGCGGATTCACCTAAATTCGATGTTACGGATGCTGATACGAAAACTGTTCATTTGTTGCTGTGTATCTCTGGTATTGGCTTCTGCCAATGCACAGGACCCGCATTTCTCACAATTCTTCAGCTCACCGCTCACCTTGAATCCTGCTTTAACGGGTAAATTCTTTGGCTCTTACCGTATTGCCGGAAATTACCGCAACCAGTGGCCCTCTATCAACAATGCTTTTACAACGGCCACTGTTTCTGCCGATTTTCACATACTGCAGAACCGGATCGCCAGCAATGATACCTGGGGCTTAGGCGTAGTGGGATATAACGACAACAGCGCCAACGGAGCTGTTAAATTCAACTATGCTTCACTGTCCACAGCCTATCACAAGGGACTTGATGAAGACGGCATGCACACTCTGGGAGGTGGTTTCCAGGTCACCTATGCCAATATGCTCATCAATACCGCCCAGCTGAAATTCGAGGATCAGCTCACCAGTTCGGGTTTTACAGGGGTTACCTCAGAGGTCTTTAATGGAGCCACGCTGAAATCGAATTACATTGATGTGAATGCGGGGATCCTGTATAACGGCAGCACTTCCGAGCAGAATAATTTTTATTTCGGCGTGAGCATGTACCATATCAACCGCCCGCAGCAAAGTTTTACCGGTGCCCAATATGTACTGAACCCAAGGACCACATTCCATGGCGGTGGTTATTTTCCTATCGGGCAGAATACCACGCTGCATGTAAGCGCCCAGCAGATGTTTCAGGGAGGCGCGTCTGCCACCATCCTGGGTGGCGCCGTACAACTGACCGCTACGCCGGATGTGCCCAAACCCACCAGCTTTTATTTTGGCAGCTGGGTCAGGTTCAATGATGCCATCATCCCATATTTCGGTCTTGAGTTTGATGATTTCCGGCTGGGGGTCACCTACGATTATAATTCTTCTTCCTTAAAGACCGCTTCGCAGAACCGCGGCGGAATAGAGTTATCACTGATCTACATACGCCGGCCTTCCACTGACAGGCCGGTGAATTGTCCCAAATTCTAATCGTTCCCACTGCTTTTCAGAAAACGTTCCCAATTGCGGTTGTGGGTGATCACTTCATTGTGTTTTTTATTGCTGTAGATAAAGAGTTTGGTGTTGCTTCGCAAGAGCCCATCAGTTAAGGCTTCTTCAGTAATGGCTAAAAAAGGAACAGACAGGGAATCGGTCAGTTGTTTCATGATGAGATGGCTGTTATCGAATGTACCCCCTTCTTTTGTATAGATATTGATGAACCGGTGTTCGGGAGCCGTTAACCATTGCAGGTATTGATCGTTGCCGCCATACATGGCATCGAACAGGATCACTTCTTCAACCGGTGTTTGGTTGATGATACGGCTGATGACACGATAAGCACCGCTGTGGCCAGCCAGGCTGATGCTGTAATCATTCAGCCGGAATGTTTTGGAAGACCTGATCAGCCGGGCTGCCCGCAGTTTCTCCGTCACTTCCTTCACCAACGCCTGGAACACTGCCGGCTGCTCCAGTTTACCGCCATAACTATCGGGAGCATTCTTCGGTCCCTGCGGAAATACAAACACCGCATTTCGTCCAGATGCATAAAACTGTTCGAGTACCTGGTATTGTTTCAATGCCGTATCGATATTGTTACCCCACCCATGAAACCAGAATACCAGGTTGATCTTTCCTTTGGGAGAAAAGTGGTCCGGCACATAGATGAGTACGGAACTATCGCTGTAATGCACTGATGCCGGATACTGTTTGCCATTATAGCTGTGTCCGTTGGCCCTTGCGGTATCGGGGAACATGGCATGGGCGGAGCTGAACCGGATGATCTTACCCGGCTGCGCATAAACAGCAAGGCCTGCCCAGCAGGAAAGAAAAAATAACACAACTGTCTTCATAAGCGGTGTATATGAGGTAAATAAGGTCATGACCGGTCAGGATCTCAGACCACTAACATACAGATTGTTTTTCAACAGGAAGCGGTAGGGCAGTCTCGCATCTTCGCCCGCATAATCCACACCGATCCGTGGCGTGGCCAGTATCTGTGAAGTTCTGACAGGGAAACCATCATCCGCAATGAATAAACGATCTCCCAACAGGCTGACACCCGTATCAGCCGTGGTGATGCCCATGGCTTTGGAGAGTTTCCCTGGCCCGCGGGTGAGAGAAACATCGGGGCGCCGCATCTTTGTCCGGGCCAGCATATGCTCCACGCCCGATACCGGTTCAAGGGCACGCACCAGCACAGCATGAGGAACATCCACCTCATTGGTCACCACATTGAACAGATGATGTATGCCATAACAGAGATATACATAAGAAACACCTCCCGCGGCATACATCACTTCTGTACGCTTCGTTCTGCGGTTGCCCCAGGCATGTGAGGCCTTGTCTGTAATGCCATTATACGCTTCCGTTTCCACAATTCGGCCAATGGTAAGCCCGTTGCCCTGTGAAGTGACCAGTAATTTACCCAGTAAGGCTTTGGCTACAGTACAGACATTCTTCTGCCGGTAAAAATCGACGGGCAATTTATCATACTGTCCGAGCGTTATAGCTTTCATAGGCATAAAACTAAGGATTGTGTTAACTTTACGAACCTAAATCCCCCAGCTGTGCTGAAAGAAATGATCATTGGCATCCAGGCTTTTTTCCAGGCCCACCGGTTCATCCGGGAGCATAAGCTGTGGAAATGGATCATCATACCAGGCATCATTTACGCGGTTTTGTTCGTATTCGGTATGTATTTCTTCAGCCAGACATCCAGCGAATTCTTTGAGTGGATGAGTTACCGTACCGGGCTGGCCAGCTGGCTCAACAAGCTGGACAATGGATTCCTGGGTTTCATCTTCATCATCGGCAACCTCCTGCTCTGGCTGATCCTGATGCTGTTCTATTTTTCGCTTTTCAAATATGTGTTCCTCATCGTTGGTTCACCCCTGTTCGCCTACCTGAGCGAAAAAACGGAATCGATCATCGAAGGAAAGGAATATCCCTTCAGTTTTCGGCAACTGCTGAAAGATATGAAAAGGGGTGTCATCATTGCCGTAAGGAACAGTCTCTGGCAAACCGTATACACTTTATCCATCCTGCTGCTCAGTCTCATACCCCTGATCGGCTGGTTAACACCTATCCTTGCCGTATTGGTGGAATGTTATTATTACGGGTTCTCCATGCTCGATTACAGTATGGAGCGGCACAAACGTACGCCCGCACAAAGCATTTTCTTCATTGGCAACCACAAAGGACTGGCCGTAGGTAACGGACTCATCTTTTACATGATGCACCTGCTTCCGATCGTAGGATGGGTACTCGCACCCGCTTATTCGGTGATCGCCGCCACACTAAGTATGTACCCGCTGAAAAAGGCCGAAAAATAAATGGCAGTCACGTTATGAGCCAAGGCAAAGTTTACCTGATACCTACCGTACTGCATGAGGAAGCACTGGAAACCATTCCGGCCTACCTGCTGAATGCCGTGAAAGACTGCTCCGTATTCTTTACAGAGAATGAAAAGACCGCCCGCCGTTTCCTGAAGAAGATCTGGCGCGAAATGGTGATCGACGATTACCAGTGGTTCACCATACATAAGGCAGAGGAAGAGGTACGATCACAATTCCTGCAGTTGCTGAAAGCGGGGAAAAATATCGGCATCATCAGTGAGGCGGGTTGTCCGGGTGTGGCAGATCCCGGCCAGGTGTTGACCGAAGCTGCCCAACAGGCGGGCATCACCATCAAACCGCTGGTTGGTCCAAGCTCCCTCCTGCTGGCATTGATGGCCAGTGGCATGAACGGACAATGTTTCCAGTTTCATGGATACCTACCCATTGATACCATAGAAAGAAAAAAGAAATTACGCGAACTGGAAACCGACTCGCACAAAAGAAACTGCACCCAGATCTTCATTGAGACCCCTTACCGCAACAATCCGCTGATCAAAGACATCCTGGACAGCTGCCGCGAAGAGACCCGTTTGTGTATTGCTGTAGACATCACCGCACCCGCAGAATCCATCCGGACCAAATCAGTTAAAAAATGGAAACAGGAAGTACCGGATATCCATAAAAGGCTGGCCATCTTCCTGCTGCACGCATGATGTGAATCGTTAGTGGTGAGTGGTGAATGGGCAATGATTTTTCAGTACCTGTCATTTAAAAATGAACAGTGCGGTCATCCATTCACTCATCCACTCATTCACTCATCCACTCATTTACTTACTACAGCCCGTATTTATCAACCAGATAAATCAGGCCTGCCATATTCACTGCGCCCAGCAGCAGTTCCCGCTTGTTCACGTTCTCAAAAACATCGCTGCGGGCATGGTGCAGGTCAAAGTACCGTTGTGGATCGGGCAGCAGTTCCCCTACGGGTATGCCGAAGGTCCTGTTCAGGGGACCGATATCCGCGCCACCGCCATCACCCGTGATCTCGAAAGAACCATACGGGGAAAGCAGCGGGATCCAGCTTCTTAGTTTTTCCAGCTGTGCTTTACTGGCCTGGATAGAAAAACCTCTGGGTGTAAAACCACCTGCATCACTTTCCAGTGCAAACACATGTTTCTCGCCTTTGGCCTTGGCTTCTGCCGCATATTTGGTACCACCGCGTAACCCGTTCTCCTCATTGGCGAACAGTACAAAACGGATGGTGTGTTTAGGTTGGTATCCGATCGCTTTCAGGGCACGCATGATCTCGATGGTCTGTACTACGCCGGTACCATCATCATGTGCCCCTTCGTTCACATCCCAGCTATCCAGGTGACCGCCTACCGTAATGATCTGATCAGGAAATTCGGTACCCGTCAATTCGGCGATCACATTATGACCGATGGTATCCGGCAGGAAGTGACCGTTGGTGGTCATGGACAATTTCATGTTCGACGTTTTGCTCATGGCCCATACTTTATCCGCATCCCTCGGTCCTACGGCAATGGCCGGGATCTTCGGAAAAGAATCGATATAGGCCATACCTCCCGTATGCGGATCGTTGGCCGTTGATTCGGTGAGCGAGCGGATCATAACGCCGATAGCCCCGTATTTGGCAGCACGGCTGGCACCCCAGCGACGGTAAATGCCCGATTCACCATAGGAAACAAAGGGCTTGATATTGGTAGGATTGAAACCGCTGTTGTAATAAACGATCTTTCCTTTTACTTCGTCCTTTCTTTTTTCGAGCTCATCGAAATCAGCCACGGCCAGCAGTTCGCCGGTCACTGTTCCGCTGCCAAGGGAGTTACCCAATGCCAGCACATCCAGCTTCTGGCTGGCCTTCTTTTTATCGATCTCTACCAGGTAGGCCTTATCCTGACCGCCTCTTACCCAATGTGGTATCATGCACTCCTGCAGATACACTTTATCGGCACCATTCTGTTCCATGGAAAGTTTACCCCACTGCACTGCTTTGGCAAACTGGGGCGAACCGGACAACCTGCCACCAATATCCTTGGTCAACTGGCGAAGCAGTTCGTAGGCTTTGCCATTGCGTATGATCTCGTCTGAAAGTTGTTTGATCCTGGCTTCATCGCCAGTCTGTGCCATACCTACCAGTGGTAAGAACAATAAAGCCGTGAGTGTTTTTTTCATAGGGCTAAAGTTAACCATTTGTGGTATTTCAGCAACCGGGATAAACGGAAAGGCCAAATGAAGAAATAATTGTTACTTGCAATACAATTGGCGCCTTATCTGAAGCAGCTGGCTGATCAAAACACCCTGCTTCGGCACTGCGCCCAAAACTTCTGAAAGTCATGCGTATAGGGATTGTCTGTTATCCCACTTTTGGTGGAAGTGGTGTTCTGGCGACAGAACTGGGTAAAGCACTGGCCGATGAGGGTCATGAAGTGCATTTTATCACTTACCAGCAACCGGTAAGGCTCAATGTATTCAATGCCAATATATTTTACCACGAGGTACGGGTACCCACCTATCCGTTGTTCGACTATCCACCCTATGAAGTGGCACTGGCCAGTACCATGGTGGATGTGATCATCAACCACGATCTTGACCTGCTGCACGTGCACTACGCCATTCCGCACGCTTCGGCTGCCTATATGGCCAAACAGATCGTAAAAAAGAAGAACGGAAGGGATGTTCCGGTGATCACCACCCTGCATGGTACCGATATTACGCTGGTGGGCAGGGACAAGACCTACGAACCCGTTGTCACTTTTTCCATCAATGAAAGTGATGCCATAACAGCGGTGTCACAGAACCTGAAGGATGAGACCTACAAGTCCTTCGCCATCACCAAAGAGATCGACGTGATCCACAACTTTGTGGACGTAGCACGTTTCAACAAAAAACCCATCGATGCTTTCCGGAAAGTGATCGCTCCTGCCGGAGAAAAGATCCTGGTGCACGCTTCCAATTTCCGCAAGGTGAAAAGGGTGGATGATGTTATCAACGTTTTTGATGCAGTGCGAAAAGAGATGCCCGCCAAATTACTGATGGTGGGTGACGGACCCGAAAGACATACTGCCGAAGAAATGGCACGTGCCCTGGGCCGCGAGGAAGATATCCGTTTCCTGGGAAAACAGGAACAGATGGAAGACATACTGGCGGTCAGTGATGTGTTCCTGCTGCCTTCTGAATACGAGAGTTTTGGTCTGGCCGCACTCGAAGCCATGGCAGCCAGGGCCGTGGTGATAAGTACCAATGCGGGAGGTCTATCAGAGATCAATATCCAGGGAAAAACCGGTTATATGTCCGATGTGGGCGATGTGGCCGCCATGAGCCGTTATACCATTGAACTGCTGAAAGATGACAATAAACTGGCAGCCATGAAAGAAGCCGCTTATGAACAGGCCTGCCGTTTCGATATCAAGAACATCATCCCCGTTTACGAAAAATTATACAGCCGTTTTTGCCGGATGGATACCTGCAGCAGGTAAGTTGGATGATCAGGCTTTGCCTGTAACCTCATCGATACTCCTGAGGATGACTTGGCATACTTCGGCCAGTTCTGCTTCTGTTATGATCAACGGCGGTGCGATACGCATGCGGTCGGGGGCGAACAGGAACCAGTCGGTGATCAGCCCGTTCCGCACACATTGATGTACGACTGCCTGGGCAATCTTATCTGATGCGAACTGCAACGACATCCACAGACCGGCACTTCGCCTTGAAACGATGGCGGGATGTACCAGTTTATCCAGCAATAGTTGTTCCTTCGCTTTTACCGTTTCTATATAATGACCATCCAGTAATACTTCCAGCGCAGCTTTACCGGCAGCACAGGAAACAGGATGCCCGCCAAATGTGGTGATATGACCCAATACAGGATCCTTTGTCAGCAGCTGCATCCTGCTATGACCGGCAACGAATGCACCCAGGGGCATACCGCCACCCAGGGCTTTCCCCAGCAACAACACATCGGGCACCACCTGCATCTGTTCAAAAGCCCACAGAGAGCCCGTACGACCAAACCCGGCCTGTATCTCGTCCAGGATCAGTAATGCCCCCTGTTCATCGCATTTCTTCCGGATGGTCTGCAGCCATTCAGCAGAAGGTCGTATGATACCGCTTTCTGCCTGCACGGTCTCCACTATCACACAGGCTGTCTGCGCATCAATGGCAGTGGGCAAATCCGGCTCATTGTAATCGTAATGATACACATCCGGCAGCAATGGCCGGAATGCATTGCGCCAGTATTCATCACCCATCACACTCAAAGCACCCTGCGTACTGCCATGGTAGGCTTTGTGACAGGCAAGGATCCTTGTACGGCCCGTGACCCTTTTAGCCAGTTTCATGGCACCCTCAGTGGCTTCGGCTCCGCTGTTGGTAAAGTATACGCAATCGAGTGATGGGGGCAACAGGTCTGTCAGGAATTTTGCATAAGCGGTCTGGGGCAACTCTATGAACTCACCATACACGATCAGGTGCATATATTCAGCGGCCTGGTCCTGCACCGCTTTCACCACTTTGGGATGTGAGTGGCCGATATTACAGACACTGAAACCCGAAATGAGGTCCACATATTTTTTCCCTTCCGCATCCCACAGATGAATGCCGGCGGCTTTCACCATTTCAATACCAATAGGCGCAGATGAGGTCTGCGCCACATGTGCGAGAAATAATTGCCTATTTGAAATTCCACTCATCTTTTTTGGTATTCCTCAACTTTATACGCGAAATTTATTCTGTAAAAATCGCATAAATATGGCAACCATACTACCTGTTCTCGGAAAACATCCCCAATTCGGTCAAAATTGTTTTGTGGCGCCCAATGCCACCATCGTGGGAGATGTAGTGATGGGTGATGATTGCAGCGTATGGTTCAATGCCGTGATCAGGGGTGATGTTCATTTCATCAAAATGGGCAATAAAGTGAATATTCAGGATGGCGCAGTGATCCATTGCACTTACCAGAAAAACCCGACCGTGATCGGCAATAACGTATCCATCGGCCATAATGCGCTGGTGCATGGCTGCACCATCCAGGATGACGTACTGATCGGCATGGGTGCCATTGTGATGGACCGCTGTGTGGTTCACAGCAATGCCATCATTGCTGCAGGTGCCGTGGTACTGGAAGGCACCGTGGTGGAAGCTGGCAGCATATACGCAGGTGTTCCGGCTAAAAAAGTGAAAGACATCTCTCAGGACATGATACATGGCGAGATCGATCGGATCGCCAACAACTACGTAAAATATTCTTCCTGGTTCAGCGAATGCAATGAAGTGAGCGGAACAAAATAAAGCAACGAAACCCCCTTAATACATTTTCTCTTCCATGGTATCCAGTATGGAAAGATAACTGGCGTACCTGTCTACCGAAACCGTTCCGGCATTCACTGCCGCTTTTACGGCACAACCGGGTTCATTGATGTGCATGCAGTTGTTGAACTGGCAGTCATTGATCAGCGCCCGCATCTCGGGAAAGAAATGCGATAATTCCTGTTTACTGATATCTACCAGCCCGAACTCGCGCACACCCGGTGTGTCAATGATCTGTCCGCCATCCAGGTCGAACATCTCCGCAAAAGTGGTGGTATGCATTCCCTTACCGCTCCAGCCACTCACTTCCTGTGTACGCAGGTTGAACTGCGGGAACACGGCATTGATGAAAGTGGACTTACCCACGCCGCTATGTCCGCTGAGCAAAGTGGTCTTGTTGTGCAGCAGCTGCTTCACTTCATCAACCCCCTGCCCTGTGTGTACGCTGGCCAATACCACCTGATACCCGATGGATTCATAGATCTCCCTGAGCGTTTCGAACTTCTCCATCTCCTTCTTCTTATAGAGATCGGCTTTGTTGAAAACGATGATGGCCGGGATATGATACGATTCGCAGGAGATCAGGAACCTGTCGATGAAACCCTGCGAGGTCTTGGGTTCTTTCAGTGTGGCAAACAGGATACTTTGGTCCAGGTTGGAAGCAATGATATGGTGTTGCCTTTTGTTGTGTGGTGATACCCGCGCCACGTAATTCTTCCGGTCGTAAATATGATCGATCATGGCCGATTCCTCCTGTACATCCTCCACCACCATCTCCACTTCATCGCCCACGGCTATGGGATTGGTAGAAGTGATCTCATCGATCTTGAAGATCCCTTTGATACGGGCATTGTACAGTTTCCCGTCCGACCCTTTGGCCACATACCAGGAACCGGTTGATTTATAGATGCGGGCTTTCATGAACAGCGAAGATACTGCCCTGAAAATCATCTGTTACAGAAAAGAAAGCCCGTTTATGGGCAAATTTTGCGAAATATTAACCCCTTACCTCCCTGAAACACCTGAACACAAAGATACAGGCAGCAGAAAATCAATATCTTCGCTCTCTATGGCGAAATTTGCGCATGACGAGGTTGTTCCTTACCAAAACAGCCGGCAGGAAAAGAAAGAACAGGTGGCCGATATGTTCAACAGTATCGCTTACCGGTATGATTTCATGAACCGTTTTCTGAGTGTGGGTATTGATGTGTGGTGGCGGAAAAAAGCGATCAGTCAGTTAAAGAAACTGGCTCCCAAACAGATCCTGGACGTAGCCACCGGAACCGGCGATGTTGCCATCATGACCTGGCGCATGCTGCAACCGGAAAAGATCACCGGGATAGATATATCGGCAGGCATGCTGGAACTGGGCAGGAAAAAGATCGAAAAACTGGGACTGACCGGTAAGATCGAACTACAGGAAGGCGATAGTGAGGCACTTCCATTTGCCGATAACAGTTTTGATGCCATTACCGTAGCTTTTGGGGTACGTAATTTCCAAAACCTGGAAAAGGGGCTGCAGGAAATGCGCCGGGTATTGCGCCCGGGAGGCAAACTGGTGGTACTGGAATTCTCAAAGGCCGACGCTGGTGTATTATCGGTATTGTTCAATTTCTATATGAACAAGGTAACACCGGCCATCGGAAAGTTTTTTGCAAGAAACAAAGACGCATACCAATACCTGAACGATAGTGTTCAGGCCTTCCCTGAAGGACAAACCTTTTTAAACATCATGAATGAAGCAGGATTTACCCAAACTTATCTGAAAAAACTTAGTTTAGGAATATGCACTATCTATTGCGGAAGCAAGTAGTCCTGTTTTTCTTTGTGCTTATTTGTTGTGCATCCCGCGTATCTGCGCAGCAGGAGATCTATCGCCGTAACCACGACGATATGCCGTATTATTTCGGCCTTACGCTGGGATATAATTTCTCCTCGCTGCACATCAGCAAATCACCCTATTTCCTGCAGAACGATTCCATCATGTCGGCCGAACCTGGCTCCAGTGGCGGTATTGCCATGGGATTATTGGCCACGGCCAGGCTCAGTGACCACTGGCAGGTGCGTGCCAACCCGCAACTGATCATCGGCGGCTCCAAATACATCGCCTACACACTCAGTAAGACCCAGCCCGGGGAAGCCAGTTTCCAGAACCAGACCTTACCTACCACACTGGTGAGTTTTCCTTTCCAGCTAAAATTCAACTCAGATCGTATCGGCAATTTCCGGACCTACCTGTTGGGAGGCATCAAATTCGATACGGACCTCTCCAGTAATTCCACGGCCCGTAACGCAGATGATATCATCAAGATCAAACGAAACGACCTGGGCTTTGAGCTCGGTATCGGCTTTAATTTCTACCTGCCGTTCGTGACCATCTCTCCGGAGATCAAGATCAGCAATGGACTGAGCAACCTGCACAAAGTGGACCCCAACCTGAAATATTCACGCGCGCTCGACCAGATCCTGTCCCGTATGATCGTATTCTCGATCCATTTTGAGGATTAAGAGGGGAAGGGGCAATGGGCAATGGGCAATAGTGAGTGGTGAGTAGGGAGTAGGGAGTAGTTAGGCGGGGAAGAACATATCCGGTATCCACCCCGGCACATACCCATTGCCCATTCACCATTGCCAATTCACCATTGCCCATTGCCCACTCACTACTCACGACTATTTAATAACTTGCGTTCATGAAAACATATCTCCTGAAAGATGCCTGCATCGTCAACGAAGGAAAACAGGTACATGCTGATGTATTAGTGAAGAACGGCAGGATCGAAAAGATCGCCGCAAACATTACTACCCGGGAAAACAGCACAGAACTGGTTGCCAGCGACCGGTATCTGTTGCCGGGTGTGATCGATGACCAGGTACATTTTCGCGAGCCCGGGCTTACACACAAAGCCACCATCTATACAGAGGCCAGGGCAGCGGTAGCGGGTGGTATTACCAGTTTTATGGAAATGCCCAATACCAATCCCCCCGCTTTCACACATGCTTTACTGGAAGACAAATACGAGATAGGCCGAAACACCTCACTTGCCAACTATTCATTTTTCATGGGTACTTCCAACGATAACCTGGAAGAAGTGTTGAGGACCAACGAAAGAAAACAGGATATCTGCGGTGTAAAGATATTCATGGGCTCATCTACCGGCAACCTGCTGGTAGATAACCCGCTGACCCTCGAGAAAATATTTGCCGGTTCCGAGCTGCTGATTGCCACACATTGCGAGGATGAATCCATCATCAAAGCCAACCTGCAGGCGCTGAAAAGCCGGAAAGCAAAACTGGAACCCTCCGATCACCCCGTCATCCGCAATGAGGAAGGTTGTTTTGAATCCTCTTTCCGCGCTATCCAGTATGCCAAAAAGTATGATAGCCGCTTACACATACTCCATATCAGCACGGAAAAGGAATTACAGCTGTTCGGCAATATGCTGCCCCTGGCTGAAAAAAGGATCACAGCCGAAGTATGTGTGCACCACCTGCATTTTACCAGCGAGGATTATGCAACACTGGGCAACCAGATCAAATGCAACCCCGCCATCAAAGCACCCCATAACCGCAAAGCGCTGTGGGAGGCATTACTCGACGACAGGCTGGATATCATCGCCACCGACCATGCCCCGCATACCTGGGAAGAGAAACAGGAGGATTACGAACATGCACATGCCGGCCTGCCACTGGTACAGCATTCCCTGCAGCTCATGCTTCACTATGTGAAGGAAGGAAAGATCAGTATAGAGAAGGTAGTGGAGAAAATGAGCCACGCCGTAGCAACCTGTTTCCAGATCAAAGAACGCGGTTATATCAGGGAAGGCTACCATGCCGACCTGGTACTGGTGAACATGAACCAGGGCAATACCGTGACCAAAGAAAATATCCTGTACAAATGCGGCTGGAGCCCGCTGGAAGGTTTCCATTTTCCGGCATCGGTCACTCATACGTTTGTAAATGGTCACCTGGTTTATGGAAATGGGGTATTCGATGAATCACAGAAGGGACAAAGAATGCAGTTTGAACGATAAAGAAGCAGCAAGCTGGGGTGGATGATTGCCAAACAACAACTAACTTCAGACAAGACTTCTAACTTCCAACTAACCTTATGCAGGTAGACAAAATCACCCTTGCCGATCTCTCCATCTTTCACAGTGAAGAGGAGCAGTCCGTTTTTCATCACCTGAATCATACCCAGACCAATGGCGGGAGGGAGCACCTCAGATACCTGTTGGCACATCCTTTGGTTACCATAAACGAGATCAGGGACACACAACTCACCATACAACAGCTGATGGCTGTAGCAACAGAATGGCCTGTAACGGTCACCAACGGGACCATCATGGTGATCGAAAGGTTCTACGACTCGCAGATCAACACATTCCCCGATCATCCCAACAGGGTGAACAGTCTTTTTTACAAGATCCTGAATGGCCCGGACTATTCGTTGATCCGTTATACGGTGGAACATGCCATCGACTTTACGGCAGGGCTGCAAAAGATCGTGGACCTGTTACAAAAACAACCCAACCTGAGCAAACAGCTCACCACCTGGATCACCCGTATGTCGATGCTGCTCGGGAAAAATGCGATCCAGGAACTCATAAGAGAAGACAAAAAGGCCTTGCAGCCGGAACAGGTGCTGTACTATGGTGGCGTCATCCGTTTCCATTTCAAGAACCAGAGTGCAGAACTGGTAGACCTGTACAGCCGCCTGGATGCCTATCTGAGCATCGCATGGTCGTGCAGGAAGTACGGATTCTGTTTTCCGGAGATCACCGAAAGCAAAGAACCTTTCATCAAATCGAAAGGTCTGCACCATATGTTGCTGCAGACACCTGTTTCATATGACATTGAACTTACCAAAGACAGGAATTTCCTTTTCCTTACCGGCGCTAACATGGCCGGTAAGAGCACGTTCATCAAAGCCGTAGGGGTGGCCGTATACCTGGCACACCTGGGAATGGGCGTACCTGCACAGCAAATGCAGCTGAGCCTGTTCGACGGGTTACTGAGCAACATACAGGTGGTGGACAATATCATCAAGGGAGAAAGTTTTTTCTTCAACGAGGTACAACGCATCAAGAACACTATCGAAAAGATCAGCGATGGCAGGAACTGGCTCATCCTGATCGATGAACTGTTCAAGGGGACCAACCAGCAGGACGCTGTCAAATGCAGCACCACGGTGATCGAAGGTCTGCGGAAAATGCAGAACGCCCTATTCGTATTATCGACACACCTGTACGAGATCGGAGACGATCTCAGGAAATATGAGAATATCCAGTTCCATTACTTTGAGACCTCGGTACAAGACGACCAGCTTGTATTCAGCTACCAATTGAAACAGGGGATCAGCAACGACAGGCTGGGGTACCTGATCCTGAAAAAAGAAGGCGTGGTGGATCTGCTGGATAAATTATAAGTATCTTTTAGGGCACAAATAGATGCTATATGAGACTGACAGCCCTTTTCGCTGCCTTACTGTTCAACATTCAATTGTTTGCACAACTGCCTCTTGCCTCACAGGTGTATGTGCTGAATAATAGCCCGGAAACCAAAACAAAGACCGGCAGCCGCAAAGAAATCTTGTCCGGCTCTGGTGCCATCCTTGCCAAACAAACTATCGCTGTTATCAGCATAGAGAAAGGAAAAATCATCAGGTACAAGACAGGTCCCAGCGATGATGAGCTTTTCTTCGTCATCAAGAACGGACCGGTCACGGTTCACCTGAATGAACAACATAGCCAACTGGACAGGGGCTCTGTGGTATTTGTATTGCCTGGCGACGAGGTAAGTATCGAAAACAAGAGCAGCAACACGGTACAGGTATACGAAATGCACCACCGCTCCATTGCCCGGCCCGATAACACCAGAGGCAGTAAAGCAGGTGCATCCTTTGCGATGAACTGGAACGACATGGTATTCAAACCCCACAACAAGGGCGGCATTCGGCAGTTGTTCGACAGGCAGACCACCATGCTCAACCGTTTTGATATTCATGTAACACAACTGAACCAGGGACTCAAAAGTCACGACCCGCACACCCATACCAACGAGGAGATCATACTAATGCTGGATGGCCATGCAGAAATGCAGATAGGCACCGATCACCAGAAAGCCGAGCCCGGCGATGTGGTATGGCTGGGTTCCAATATACTGCACAACCTGAGCAATATTGGCGATACGCCCTGCCTCTATTTTGCCATTCAGTGGAACTGACCACCTGATCAGCCGTTACACAAATCAGGTATAAATACGCTATCCCGGTTCGGGCAACCGGCTTATCTTGCCAGCTGAAAAAAAGCCGCATGCTCGTAAAAACATTTGGCAGCGCCGTTTATGGTGTAGAAGCCATCAATATCACCATTGAGGTGAACGTAAGCATGGGGCAGCACTACACCATCGTCGGCCTGCCCGACAATGCCGTACGGGAGAGCCTGCAGCGAACCGAAAGCGCCATCAAGACCAACAACTTCTTTATGCCACGCACCAAGATCGTGGTGAATCTGGCCCCGGCAGATATCCGTAAAAGCGGTTCTGCTTTTGACCTGCCCATTGCCATTGGCATTCTGGGCGCCAGCGAACAGATAGCTATGCCAGAAAGATTACAGCGCTACGTGATCATGGGCGAGCTTGGTCTCGATGGTACCGTACAACCCATAAAAGGCGCTTTGCCCATTGCCATACAAGCACGTAAGGAAGGATTTGCCGGGCTGATCGTACCCAAAGCCAATGAACGGGAAGCGGGTATGGTGAACAACCTAGAGGTATATGGTGTAGAACACCTGACAGATGTGGTAAGCTTCTTTGAGGATGAGAGCTACCTGAAACCCGTGGTGGTGAATACCCGCGAAGAATTTTTCAGCAACCAATATGAGTTCGATATCGATTTCAGTGAAGTGAAAGGCCAGGAGAACATCAAACGGGCCATGGAGATAGCGGCTGCAGGCGGACATAACGCCATCCTGATAGGTCCACCGGGCGCCGGCAAAACAATGCTTGCCAAACGATTACCTACCATACTGCCGCCACTCAGTCTGCTGGAAGCACTGGAGACCACCAAAATACACAGTGTGGCCGGCAAACTTCCCGAAAACAGTGCACTCATCAGTAAACGGCCCTTCCGTTCACCACACCATACCATTTCCGATGTTGCCCTGGTAGGTGGTGGCGGCACACCCCAACCCGGCGAAATATCGCTGGCACATAACGGCGTCCTGTTCCTGGACGAACTACCCGAATTCAAACGCACAGTACTGGAAGTGATGCGTCAACCTATGGAAGAAAGAAGGGTCACCATTTCGCGTGCCAAAATGGCCCTTGATTTTCCGGCCAATTTTATGTTGATCGCTTCCATGAATCCCTGCGCCTGCGGATATTATAATCACCCGGAAAAAGAATGCACCTGTCCTCCGGGAACGGTACAGAAATACCTGAACAAAGTATCCGGCCCCCTGCTTGACCGCATTGATCTGCATGTGGAAGTAACGCCGGTGGCTTTCAGTGAACTCAGCAGCCAGCAAACGGCAGAAGATTCGGCCACCATCCGTGAACGGGTGATCAAAGCAAGGGAAATACAGGCAGAAAGATACCTGGCACATACCGGCATCTACAATAACGCCCAGATGAGCAGTAAACTGCTGCGCGAGATCTGTATCATCAGCACCGTGGGAGAGAACCTGTTAAAGAAAGCGATGGAACGATTACACCTGAGCGCCCGCGCCTATGACCGTATCCTAAAAGTGAGCCGCACCATTGCCGACCTCGCAGGAAGTGCGGACATCAAACCCGAACACCTGGCGGAAGCAATACAGTTCAGGAGTTTGGACAGGGAAGGATGGGCAGGATGAGGGAATGTTGAATGATGAATATTGAGCAAGGAATGATGAAGTGAGGGAGAGAGGTTATTGATCGACAACAGTATCCGGCTGCCGTTGTTGGTCGCCTGACCACAGGTGTTCGGAAGAAATAGGCATTTAAACACGATTTATGGGTATTTGATCGTTTAAGGAAGATGAAAGTAGATGCCCTGATTCGTCTAATACCCTCTGAGCGACTGGAACAATTGGCT
>JADBXR010000002.1 GCA_020403425.1 Chitinophagaceae bacterium
CTGCTCCCGCTTGGTTCCAAACCTTTTTTTCCCTTATTTTGCAGCCCGTTCAAGGGCAATGGGCAATGGGCAATGGGCAATGGGCAATGGGCAATGGGCAATGGGCAATGGGCAATGGGCAATGGGCAATGGGCAATGGTGAATTTCATTTTGGCATTCCACTTTTGATTTTTGCCTTTTGACCTTTGAATTAAAATGGACCGGTAGCTCAGCTGGATAGAGCAGCTGCCTTCTAAGCAGCAGGTCATTGGTTCGAATCCAATCCGGTTCACGAACATCTGATAAAAGCCTTGTAAGTTAAATACTTATGAGGCTTTTTCATTTTGGGCAACCATTGTAGATACTCATCAATCCTATGCATTAAACTACAATCTCTCAGGCGACAGTAAGAGTATGTCTATCTCCACAGCGTACGCTTACACCCTCGGATATAAACGGTCTCCGCAGACACCCTCCGGGGAGACAACTACGTAGAACGATCATGGAAAGGCCACTTCAGAAACCGAGTATTTTGAGCACTAAGAATAATCTTGAAATATTCTTACATTTAAGAAAATTATATCTCAAATATTAGAATCTAACTATGAAATGCCACAAAGTCTATTCTATGAACCTCCCTCTGTCCCTCCTATCTCCAATGGAGAAACCGGAATACAACAGGATCGATCAGCAGTTTACTTCACGCAAAAAAAAGGAAGAAAACAAATACCGACAGGTGATCCACCTCATTGCAGAATAAGTTAGGTTCATCAACACTTCACCCGACGATCATACAAACAGGCGAACGGGATCAGCCAACAGCCAAAAGAGAAGAGAACAGAAAGCCAGCAAGTGGCCTACAGATTTTTCGCTGGCAGAAAACCATCCCGCCCCTACTATTAAATTAAAAACATGTTGAAAAAGATACTGCTGATCTGTCTTCTCTGTTTTTCCGTACAGGCAATACAGGCGCAATCAAATGCCGCTGAGGCCAAAGCCGCCTACCTGCTGGCGGAAGAGAGCTATGGAAAAGGAGACTATAAATCCGCACTGGAATTCCTGCAGCAGGCACGGGAGGCGCTGGGAGGCAACAATTGTAAAGTGTTGTATCTGCAGATCATGGCCACACGTGAGCTGTACGCAAAGGACACCAGCCTCAACAGCAAACTGCTCCCCTTGATATTTGCATTCGAAAAAAGTGCCGACTACGCCGATTTCAACGAAGAGAAATCCCTGGAGATCACCAAGTTGAAATTGTTGGTGAAAAAGGAAATGAGAACAGCACAAGAGCAAGCTGATGCCGGGAACCAGCAAAGGGATACCGAGAACAGGCGCAGGGCGGAGACAGAGAAACAGGTATCGGACCTGGTGAACAAATGGGGAAGGTTCGGGATATCCTTAGATGAGGCGGATGCTGCCCACCCTGACTGGGGCATAAAGACATGGGAAAAATTTGAGCTGCTTGGATCGGTGATCTATCATCCCAGATCAGTTGCGTACAGCAGGTCTTCCTACCCATTCACGAAAACAAACAGCGGTGATACCTCACTTGCAGGGAAGATAAGCGGCATTGTATTTACTGACGGAATGTTGCGCGGGTATTACAGCTATGTGATCGATTATGAGGGTGCCGATCATGGAGACATACCCCCTGAGATGAAAAAGGCCAGCGACGAAGTGACCGAAAAGACGGGGATTGTTCCAGCTGGAAACAAATACTACAGTAAGCACATCAGCGGTCCTCATGCTCCGGCATATGAATGGACATATAAAGGTCTATCGGGCACTTATGTGATCTATGATTTTCAGGTTTCCTTTCCCACCAAAAAAGGGAACCGTGCAGCAAAACTGCTACGTTATGTTGGATACTATCCTTCGGACAATAACAGATAATATACCCCATGAAGATATATATATTATTCGGCCTCCTTTTGCTGCACTTTACGCAACTGACAGCACAAACCAATGCGAACGAAGCCAAAGCTGCCTACCTGCTGGCGGAAGAAAGTTATGGAAAAGGAGATTATAAGACCACCTTGGAATTCCTGCGCCAGGCACGTGAGGCACTTGGGGGCACGAATTGCAAGGTACTGTACCTGCAGATCATGGCCACCCGTGAGCTGTACGCAATGGACACCAGCCTCAACAGTAAATTGCACCCCTTGATCGTTGCATTCGAAAAAAGTGCCGATTACGCGGACTTCAACGAAGAGAAATCCCTGGAGATCACCAAACTGAAGCTCCTCATCAAACTGGAACAAAAGGCCGTTACGGACAGACTTACGGAAATAAATCTTGCCAAGGAAAGACGGATCGATTCGATGGCGAAGGCAAGAACGCAGATACATAAAGACGCCATCATTAATACGGTCAACTTTTACCGGCAGTTCAATATTACGCTGGAAGAATTGGACAAAGCCAACCCGAAATGGAAAGTAAAAAAGTGGATCGCGGATCAACTGTCGCCCACTGTGGCTCTTTATCACAACCCGACATACATCTTCAACACTGCTGATTTTCCATTCTTCTCTACCCTTTCCATCAATAAATCCGATAATCCATTCACCATATTAGGGGTGTATGTGAAAGATGGGAAAGTTATCGGTTACCAGAAATTAATCACCACGTTTTCTTTGGTCTTCAACGGCGCAAAAAATGCTTACGATATTAATGTAGCCAGCACCGCTCCGCTGGTCAAGACCTATACAGATATCTTTCTTCTTGATCCCATCATAACCCCTTTGCACATTACCGGGGCAACAGCCAACCGCTATCTGTGGGTGGAAGGCAAGTACGGCTTAATGATCGAGGAAATGTATTACCCGAAAGATGGCGGCGGTATTGTAAAGGTGGTAGAGACCTATTTTTACAATCCAACGGAAAAAGAGACCAGTTCCTACCATCCGGCAGAAAAATGATCGGGATGCGCATAAAATAAAAGGAAGCATTCTAATAATACAACCTGATCCGGAACTCCGTCTGTTTGCCCGGCTCACTCTGTAAGCTTAGTTTGCCGCCATGCAGGTCGATGAACTTTTTAATGATCACCAGTCCCAGACCCGTTCCGGGAATATGTTCTGCATTGGTACCCCTGAAAAAGGAGGTGAACACTTTTTCCTGGTCGGCCGGAGTAAGTCCCATACCATAGTCCCTGACCAGGATCTCGAAATGGTGTTTCTCGAAAAGCACTTCTATTTCGGGAGCCGGTGCACCAGGAGAGTATTTGATGACGTTGGAGATCATATTGTCCATCACATGCGTCATGAGGAATGCGTCGATCATCACGTTGCGCTCCGTTCCCCTGCTGGTCAAACGGATCACCCGGTTATCCTGTTGGGTAAGGTGGTTCCTGTCAATGCATTGCTGTATCAGTGTCAAAATGGATCCTTCCTGTTTGTTCACACGCAGGCTGCCGCTATTCACTTTGCCGATGGTGATCAGGTCGGCGATCACGTTGATGAGCCTGTCGATCTCCTTGTCCATGATCTCCAGCCGCTGCCCCAGTTTCTCGGGCAGGGTGATCTGCAGTTGCTGCAGGTATAGCTGGAATAGTTCTATGCTGGTACGGAAGATGGTGAGCGGTGTTCGGAACTCGTGCGAGACCATGTTCACGAATTCGGTCTGTATCTTGTTGAGGTTACGCTCCTCTTTCAGTGCCTCACTGTCCGATATGTCGATGGCCGATACGGAGATATGGGTAGGTATCCCGCTCTCGTTTCGGTGCATCAGCAATACCAGCCAGATGGTGATCTCCTTGCCATCATGGGTCTGAATGCGGTTGGAGCCTGACCAGGAACCTTCCGAGAGTAAGATCTTCAGACGCTCTTCCTGCGAATAGCGCGCATCCAGTATGGGGATATCTGCGATGCTGATGGTATTCACATCCATTGTATCATGCACACCCAGGGCTTTCCGCATGGCCCGGTTCATGAAAGTGAACCTGAAATTGAGGTCGAATGTGGCAAAAAAAGCTTCGGTATTATCCAGGATATCGATCAGTGCTTCCTGTTTCTGCACCAGGGACCTTCTTTCATTAGTGATATCGGTGAACGTGCAGATCACATGATCGAATTCTCCGGCCAGGTCAAACTGCGGTTCCGCATTCACCAGCAGCCAGGAGCGGTCCTTGGTCTTGGGACGGTACACGCCCATGACCACATCGCGCACCGGTTTCTGTGTGGCAATGGCCACCGGTACCGGGTGTTCTGACCCCGGAAAATCCGTTCCATCGCTGTGGATCACATTCCAGTCGGGATCGAAGGAGGTCTTGCCCAGCAACTGATCCTCGGTAAGCCCGAGCATTTCCAGCGCCGCATCATTCGATACCGAGATGCGAGAATCCTTCTCCTGTTTCAGTACACCGATCTTCAGGTTCTTGATCAGCGACTGGTAATGTTTTTCATTGTTGCGCAACTGTTCTTCCTGCTTTTTCTGCTCGGTAATATCCTTACCGATCGCATAGATCACACTGGTCTGATCGTCCCAAACATAATCCCAGACCATCGATACCTGTGTACCATCCCTGCGCAGGATCCGGTTCTCAAAACCGTTCTTTCTTTTAGCAGTGGGAACAGCAAAAAAGGCCTCCTTTGTCGCTTCCCTGTCGGCCTCGTACACGATATCGAATATGGAACCGCCTATCAGTTCCTGCTGCGTATATCCCAGTAAGTCTGCGGCGGCCTTATTCACAGATCTGCGCTCACCCTGCGGAGTCACAATGGCTATGATATCAGAAGACAGGTCGAGTATCCTGTTCAGTTCTAACAACTGCATATTATCTGCCGATCCCTGTTGTTGTTGCTTCATTCACTACTGTTTTGCCCCAGACTGTTATACGGGCATGCAAAGGTAATCTACTCTGTAAGAATGCGGTTCCCTAATATCAGCGATCTGCCCACGGTTTAGCGGTTGCGCTCAAAACGGATCTCGTATTCCGATAGGTACACGGCCGTATCCGGGGCGTTATCCTTGTAGAAGAGACGGGCTATCTGCCCCAGCTTCAGACAGGTATTCCTGTTACCCCGCTCATTATCACTGCCGATCGGCTGTAGGGAGGGATACCAGATGGTATGTCCGGGTTTGCTGGCCAGCAGTTGCGGTTTGCTCCATTCCTGTCCGGCGGCTCCCACCAAAGAGGGATTGGTATTGAATGAAAGGTACACGTTGGACCCTTTCCAGGAAGGACCTTCGGAACGGGCCATCAGCATGACCCAGGCCTTGAGCCAGGTATTCCAGCTAACGGAGGGCCCCCAGTAATATTTGCTGCTGGGAGAAGAAGTGGGTCCGCCGCCTTCCGCCACCGGGATCTGCAACGAACGGATGGGTTGCCCCACCCCATCATACGCTACCGTAAAACCCTTCCCATCCCAACGCCGGGCTTTACCGGTGGGAGCATCCAGGTCGGTCAGCGCTATCCGGGCCATGCTGATGCACTGGCCTGAATATTCTTTGATGGGATCATAGGTGGCGGAGCGGTAATTTCCGGGATAGCCGTATTCACCATAAAAGATATAGAGATACCCATCGTTCGCGATCGCGGAGGGATCGCCCACGCCACCGGCGAAGGTCACGGAGGTATTGTGCGGTTTCAGGATCATGCGGGGCTGGTCATCTTCCAGTACAATGCCCTTGTTCTCCCAGCTATGCCCGCCATTGGTCGATTTCATGATGCCGATGCGACAGACCGCTGCGGGTGTTCTTTCACCGGTCAGGCCCTGTGGCCAGTCTTTGTCTATATACCCTTTACCTGTTTTTGTCCGGTAGGGATAGGTATTGGGATAGTTCTCGTTATGATAAAGGGCATATAAGGTCTTGCCGCTGGCATCTTTGGGGTCCTGGTAAACGGTCTCAAACCATACGGCACCATGCAGTCCCTCCTGGTCTGGGGCCACATTGGGCGGCATCACCGGTTCTGTGAATGCTTCGAAACGGCGGTTGAAAGCTTCTTCGGCGGTTTTTCCGTCGGCATATTTCAGGTCGCGCGCATCGCCCCACAAAGGGTCCTCGCCATATTTGCCGGGGAAGATCCGGAAGGTATCGCCCACCCAGGCTTCGGCCATATTGCAGTCCACAAAGGATTTGAAATACACAGGCGCTGCCGGTATGATGGTGAACAGCGGGCGGGCGGTCTTGGGAGGAAAGACGAATGCCATCAATACCCAAACCAATAGTACCGATGCGATCAGGCATTTTCTCATGTGCAGGAATTGAATTCCCAAGATAATGAAAACCGGCAGTTATCTTTACACAGTTGCATCACCCTTATCAACTACCAGGCATATATGGATCTCTTAGAAGTATCGGGCATTTCCAGGAAACTACAGCAGAACACGGTGGTGCACGATATCAGTTTTTCGCAGCGCCGTTCTCAGAAACTGGCCATTGCCGGCGAGACCGGTTCGGGGAAAAGCACGTTACTGAAAATGATCGCCGGGCTGGAGCAACCGGATGCCGGTCAGATCCTCTTCAAAGGACAGAAAGTACTGGGTCCCCTGTTCCAACTGATCCCGGGACACCCGGGCATCGCCTATCTCTCGCAGCATTATGAACTCAGGAACAATTACCGGGTGGAGGAATGGCTGGACATGGCCAACCGCCTGCCGCAGTCCGATGCGGATGCCCTGTTCAGGATCTGCCGGATAGACCATCTCATCAGCCGCAAGACCGATCAGTTATCGGGTGGCGAAAAACAACGCATCGCCCTGTGCAGGTTACTGATCGGTACGCCGGAATTATTGTTGCTGGATGAACCCTTCTCCAACCTCGATCCCATTCACAAACAGATCCTGAAACAGGTATTGGATGATATTGGCAACCGGCTCCACATCTCCTGCATCCTGACCTCGCACGATCCTCAGGACACACTGTCCTGGGCCGATGAGCTATTGGTGATGCGGGGCGGACAACTGGTACAGAAAGGCTCACCCCAACAACTGTACTACCATCCGGAGAACGAATACGTGGCGGGTTTACTGGGCTCCTACCTGCTTCTGTCCGAAGCCGTTTTATCGCTGTTCACCACCAACCGGTCGCAACCCCTCATCCATGGAAAATACCTGGTGCGCCCCGAACAGTTCAGGATCGTTCCTAAACAGGCAGGTGCGGTAAAGGCCGTTATCCAACAACTGCGCTTCTGGGGTGCGTTCTCAGAGATACTGGCAACAGTGGCCGGCACTACCATCGTCATCAAAACCATGGACCCTGATCCCCTTAGCGTGGGCGATACCATTTACCTGCAGTTGGCACATGCAACCCCAAGGTGATACCGCTTTTAACTAAATTTATAACCGGTTCCCGGTACAGAAGCCGATATTTGTACAACGATCAATCCTGTTCCCTTATGAGATCATTCCTTCTTCCAGCCGTATGCTGCGTTTTGACCCTGACCGGTTACGCGCAAACAAAGACCAGTTCCACCGGCACCAAGAACCAGGCAACGGTTACGCCCAGTGGTTTTGAGACCTCGCTGGTACAGGGAACGCTGACCCTGAACAAATCATTCAAACAGATCGAAGGCGGCAAAGATTTCATAGCCATATACAGCCTGCAGAAGAACGATGCGGGTTTCAATAACCGCAAGCCGGTCCAGGTATCCCTCTCCCGACAGTCCCTCGATTCCGTGTTCACCAAAACCACTTCTGACCTGGCTACCCGCTGGCCCTTAGTGAATAGATACATCGAGGAGAACCACCTTACCCTTACCACGGAAAATGACTGGATCTCCATTATCTCCTGGTTCAACGGCCTGAGATAACAGATCAGGCACTGATCCCTTTTTTCCACCGGTCATACATCCTGCAAAATTTTGGTACTGGGTTATTTTGTATCTTGTTATCCCGTTCGAATTTTTACCTGGCGCTGTATGGATCAACGTTTCTTTAGGGCGATACAACTGCTGTTGATTCAGGCCTGTCTGCTACTGGCAACCAGGGTTTGTGCACAATGTCCTGCCAATATCGGTTTTGAATCCGGCGATTTCACCAACTGGGAATGCAAAAGCGGTTCTATCGGCATGAACGATGGTAAGATCTCTTTACAATCTACCGCACCTACCGACGGCAGACATACCATTATCAAGAGCGGTGATCCCACCCTACTGGACACGTATGGCGGTTTCCCGATGAGTTGTCCCAACGGCAGTGGTTATTCTATCCAGTTAGGCAACCCGGGAACAGGAAGGATGGCAGAACAGGTCAGTTATACCTTTACCATACCGGCCAACCAGAACAACTACAGCCTCATTTACAATTATGCCGTGGTGTTCCAGAACCCCGGGCATGCAGACTGGGAACAACCTAAATTCACCGCCAATGTATTTGACGTGACCAAGGGCGATTATATTGGCTGCAGTTCCTTTTCATATGCTGCCGCTTCCGGACTGCCGGGCTTTAAACAATCACCTTTCAAAGACAGTGTCTTCTATAAGACCTGGACGCCGGTCACCATCAAATTATCCGGTTATGCCGGCCGTACCATCCGCATCGAGTTCACCACCAATGACTGTACGCGCGGCGGCCATTTCGGCTATGCCTATGTGGATGTGAATGAGAACTGCTCTTCTCCCGTATCGGGTAATGTGCAATGTATTTCTGATAGCACACAGGTATTGACCGCTCCTTTCGGTTTCGCGGGTTACCGTTGGTTCACCAGTGATTTCTCCAAATTACTGGGTACATCGGGTACGCTCAGTTTCAGTCCGCCGCCTGCACCCAATACCACATTTGCGGTTGAAGTGACGCCCTACCCCGACCAGGGCTGTGTGGACACGGTATATACCACCATCGAAAAATCCCCGGAGATCATACAGCTGAAAACACCCACTGCACCCATTGCCGGTTGCGTTAACAACGGTGTGGACCTGACAGCGCCCCTGATCACTGCCGGCAGTACCCCTGGATTGAACTTCGAATATTTTACAGACCCTGCGCATACGCAATATGTGGCGATCCCCAAAAAGGTTACGAGCAGCGGCACCTATTATATCCGGGCCACCAACAATGCGGGTTGTACCAGTACCAGACCGGTGGTGCTGAATATGTTCAACTCGCCGGGTGTTACCATGACCAATCCGATACCCACCATCAGGCCCACACTGGTAAACCTCTATACGGCCATTGGTGGCGATACCAGCGGGATAAAATTCAGTTTCTGGAAAGATGCTCAGACCACCATACCCGTAGCCGATCCGAAAAACATCAACCGTTCGGGCATCTATTATATCAAAGGGGTGAACGAAGGTGGCTGTTCGCTGGTGGCCGCTGTGGAAGTGCTGGTGAACGATCCGCCATTGGTGCCGCCCAATGCTTTTTCGCCCAACGGCGATGGGGTGCACGACTACTGGGAGATCCCGCTGCTGACAGATATGTATCCCGATTGTTTGGTCAGTATCTATAACCGGCTGGGGCAATTGCTGTTCAGGTCTGTAGGGTATAACAAACCCTGGGATGGAAAGTACAAGGGCATCGACCAGCCTGTGGCCACTTACTATTATGTGATCAAACCATCGGCAGAATTAGCCGCGGTCGGAGGCAGCGTTACGATCCTGCGGTAACACAAACTATCCACGGCACAGCATTTGATGCATAAAAAGACCGGCTGATGAATGAGGCGGATACCCGGGACTTGTCTATTTTTATTGTGTCAGAACTGCTTATTCCACAACCATGCTCCAGATCGCAAAATGCTTATGGGTTTGTCTGCTGGTTACCGTAATGACCAGCCAGCTTCCGGCACAAAGCAGTTGTCCTGTGAACATCGGTTTCGAGAATGGCAATTTCACCAACTGGCTTTGCCAGGATGGTTTTGTGAATGCGAATGGCCTGATCTCATTCACGCAATCACAGCCCATCAACGGCAAACATACCCTGATGAAAAATGTGGCCCCACAGGCAAGGGACACATTTGGCGGATTCCCGGTGAATTGTCCCAACGGCAGCGGGTATTCCATCAAGCTGGGCAATGGTGGCGCAGGGGCCGAAGCACAGGGTGTTTCCTATACCTTCACCATACCGGCCGGACAGGATGATTATAGTATCATTTACAATTACGCCGTGGTATTGCAGAACCCCGCAGACCATGCCTGGTTCGAGCAACCACAGTTCACTTCCAAAGTGTTCGATGTATCGGCCAACAAATACCTTGAATGCGGTTCCTTCCAGTTCATTGCCGCACCCAACCTGCCGGGTTTCAAGGAATCACCCGTGGAGCCCAATATCTTTTACAAGGACTGGGCGCCGGTGACCATCAAACTCAGCGGATATGCGGGCAAGACCATCCGGCTCGAATTTGCGGTGAACGACTGCACCAAAAAAGTGCATTTCGGATACGCCTACCTGGATGTGGATGAGAACTGCACCACGCCGATCACCGGTAACACCTATTGCAAAGGCACTGGCGCTGTGGTACTGAAAGCGCCGTATGGGTTTAAAGAATACAGTTGGTTCGATGGCAATGGCCAACTGGTGGGCAAAGGCAATACGCTGAGCCTGAACCCACCGCCACCAGGGAATACACCCTACAGTCTGCAGATCGTTCCTTTTCCCGGGCAGGGCTGTCAGGATACATTGCATACCACCGTCATCTCGAGCAATGATTTCATGAAGCTGAGGACCGTAGACACCGTAACGGCCTGCTCCTCGCCCGGCGCGGATCTAACGCTGCCCTATATCACCGACGGAAGTACACCCGGTTTACAATTGCAGTATTTTACGGACATCAATGAGACGAGCTTTATCGATAATGCAGCAGCAGTGACCAAATCGGGGCAATATTATATCAAAGCGACCGGCGCTTCGGGCTGTACCGAGACCAATGTCATCAACGTACGCATCAACCCGCCTCCACTGGTCGTGGCCAATGCACCCGCTCCGGTATGTGCTCCCGGCACCGCCGATCTCACTAGCCCGGCCATTACGGGCGGCAGCAGTGCCGGACTCAGTTTCAGTTATTGGCAGGACTCTCTGGCAACATCCTTACTGAAAGATCCTGCGCAGGTGAACAAGTCCGGAAAATATTTCATCAAAGGAACGCAGGCCAATGGCTGTTATAGCGTTGCACCGGTGACCGTGAATATCGGTCCGGCACCGGTCATTGCCCTCAAGGACCTGGTTTCCTGCGGCGATCTGGTGTTGACAACAGCGCAACCCACCAGTGGCAGCGACCCCGCCGTTCAGTTCAGTTATTGGCTGGATGCAGCAGCTACACAGGCATTGCCCGCTTCGCAGATCTTTAGTTCCAGCAGCCTATTCTATGTAAAAGCGAAAGCAATATCAGGATGCGAGTTGGTGAAACCTGTTACAGTGACCATACACCCGGTACCCTCATTCACGGTCAACGATCCGCCACCCACCACCAGGCCCGCTACGGTGGACCTATCCACCACTGTTCCGGCAAACAGCAACTGGACCTATTCATACTGGAAGGATACACTGACAACACAAGCGTTGCTCAACCCGTTTACCCTGGCGCTGAGCGGCAGGTATTTCATTAAGGCCACCAACGCATTTGGCTGCAGTGCCACCCGCTCCGTGAACGTGCAGATCATTGATCCGCCGGTGGTGCCGCCAAATGCTTTCAGTCCCAACAACGACGGCATACACGATACCTGGCAGATACCCATTCTGTATTATTATCCTGATTGTATCGTTGAGATATTCCATCGTTCCGGGCAAAGCCTGTTCCGCTCAACCGGCTATGGACAGGCCTGGGATGGCCGCTACAAGGGCCGACCATTGGCCGCAGGAACTTACTACTACCTCATCTGGCTTGCTCCGGGCAGAACACCGATATCGGGCAGTGTGACCCTGCTGCACTAAGGGCTGGTTGAACGATCCCGGTATGCCTGCTTTCAGTATCTTCGGCACGAAAATTCGTACCCAATCAGAACAGATGGATGTAAAAATCGAACCCAGTTGGAAAGAAGTGCTGAAACAGGAATTCAGCAAACCTTATTTTCTGCAGGTGGTCACCCATCTGAAAACAGAGAAAGCCACCGGAGCCGTGGTATATCCTCCCGGCCCGCTGATCTTTAACGCTTTCAACTGTACACCCTTCCACCAGGTGAAAGTGGTGATCCTGGGCCAGGACCCCTATCATAATCCCGGGCAGGCACATGGACTGAGTTTTTCAGTACCCGACGGTGTACCACCGCCCCCTTCGCTGGTAAATATCTACAAGGAACTGCATACCGATATCGGCATGCCCATTCCGAAAACGGGCAATCTTACCCGCTGGACCCAGCAGGGCGTATTTCTGCTGAACGCCATCCTTACGGTAAGGGCCAATGAGCCAGCCAGTCATTCCAAGATCGGCTGGATGGACTTTACCGATGCAGTGATCCGTAAACTCTCCACCGAAAAAACGGGACTGGTATTCCTGTTATGGGGGAAATTTGCACAAGAGAAACAGGTATTGATCGACGAGACCAGACATACTGTTCTAAAAGCTGCACACCCCTCTCCCTTCAGCGCCGACAAAGGATTTTTTGGCTGCCGTCATTTCAGCAGGGCCAATGAAGCGTTGATGAAACAGGGACTGGAAGCCATTGACTGGAACCCGGTCGGATGAACATAAAACCTCAGACGCAGAAAAGAAGCACATGCAACAACCCGCAACAACACCTACCAAAGAAAATATGCTGATCAACCTGTTTGCCAGGCTCTGGGCAAGCTGGGCCCTGGTACTATTCATTGGTTCGCTGATCATCGCGATCCTTTTTTACCTGCCCTGTTTTTTACTGAAAGAACCCTACAAAGCGCGCTGGCACAGGCATGTATCCAGGGTCTGGATGTTCATTTACCTGAACCTGATCGGCTGCCCGCTGCGCATCAGGGGGAAAGAACATTTCAAGAAAGGACAGAACTATGTGATCGTCTGCAACCACAACAGCCTGATGGATGTTCCGGTGAGCACCCCGTTCATGCCAAGGGCCAATAAGACCATCGCCAAAAAAAGTTTTGCCAAGATACCCATCTTCGGATGGATCTATCAGTTCGGAAGTGTACTGGTTGACCGAAAGAATGATGCCAGCCGGCGGAAAAGTATCGAGGACATGAAGAACATACTTGCCATCGGCCTGGACATGCTCATCTATCCAGAAGGCACCCGTAACCGCACAGGTGATCCGTTAAAGAGTTTCTATGATGGTGCTTTCCGTCTGGCCACCGATACGGGCAAACCCATACTGCCCGCCATCCTCTTTCACACGAAAAAAGTATTACCTCCTAACAAATTCTTTTACCTGCTGCCCCACAGGCTGGAAATGCATTTTCTGCCGGCAGTGACTTCGGTGGACTTGTCCAGTGATGAACTGAAAGAGCAAATATTCCGGATGATGTGGGACTACTACCTCGCCAACGATCATCAGTAACTGGAGAAGGTACGGCTGCGGTTGATACGCAGGTCGCGCAGGATACCCGATTTGGGACTGAACATGATCTTGAAGGAACGGTACAGGCCTATCGGCGTTACATTGATGGATAACTGCCAGCAATGCATTTCGCGGGTAATGAAGGTACTCAGCTGTTGCAGCGAACGGTTGGACACATCGTAGAAACCGGTGGCACCTACTTTCCATTTGGGTGTGAGGCTGAAGTCCCCGTTGAAATTCAGACTGGAACTGGTCTGCGTCTGGTAACCGCTGTAATCAGGTTTCATGAACCGCGAAAAATTGAGCGAGTAGGAAAAGGTCAGTGTCCAGGGAATATTGAAATCGGTGAACTCAGCGGGATTGGCACGTGCGAACTGTAGCTGGCGCTGCTGCTCATCAGGTGTCATGAAGGGATCCACCGGCAGTTCCTTGTTCTTATCCTTGCCATCCTTGGACTTGCTGGCGAAAGAAGTGGACAAGGCGATATTACCTGCGGTGATCATTCCGAATTTGAAACGGCGCGGATCGAAGGCGATCCTGTTGACCCGGAAGCCTTTGCTGTCCCTTTCATATGGGTCCAGATTGGCAGATGCGGTGATATTGAGTTTCTCGAACAGGGTGCTTCTTGCATACAGGGAGAAATTACCCAGCGCAAAACTATCCGCCATCAGGTTATAGGATGAATTGAAGCCAAAACCTTCGATCAGTTTCACCTTCTTACCAACGGTCCGGCCCTTGAGCGAGGTATCGCCCTTATCCTTCACCCGCATTTCCAGGATATTATCGATACCGAAACCGATACCGCCGAATGCACCCTCTGAGAATGAACCAATGATACCACCGTCGTACTGTGAGAATCGCTGTGTACGGCCGGTAGCATCCACCTGAGTGGTATAATGGTATTTGGCCGCGAAATCAGGGTGATAACTGACAGAGATATTGGGCCTGATCTCATGACGGATGGCGATGATATTACTTTTGGGAGAGAACTTATACATACCGAACACCCTGGTATTGATGCCCATACCGAACGACATCTGTCTTGCGGTATACAGACCTTTCTCTACCGTGGTATCCACCTTGGAAGTAAGCGGGTTCCATCTTTTGAAATTGCGCTGACCATACCAGCGTTCCTCATAAGAGATACTGGGCGCCAGCACAACCGGTCCCAATGCAGGCAGGCTCAGCGTGATCGGTATATTGTGTGTGGCGCCCCACTGCACCGTATCGATCAGGCGTTTGAAATTGAAAGCGCTGTCATAGAAAGAGGCCTGGTTCTGAAAACTACCATTGTAACCGATGCCGATCTTCTCGTACCATTTGCCCGTACCAATCGACTCTTTTTTCTGGAAGGGATAAAAAGTGACCACATTGAATGCGGCCGTGGGCAGGTTCAGGTTCACCAGTCGCGACACGCTGTTCTGGTTATGGTTCAGGTTCAGCGACAGGTTATACTTACCCCGCCAGTCCTTGGAATAGCTGATGGAAGAACTGATCTGGTTCTGGAAATTCTGGTAAGGGTTGTTCAGCAGCGAGCGGTTGAATCGCGTGCTACCGAAATTCACGTTCGCTGAAAAATTGGTACCGGGCCTGGCCCTGCTATCGCGGCTATGGCTCCAGTTGATCATATACGATTTCGAATTGGAGAACTCCTCCTCCGAAAAAGCGTTGCGGTTCAGCGTTTTGGTGTTCTGGAAAGTGATGTTCAGGCTTCCGGTGTACTTGTACCGCATCAGGTATTTGGAACTCACGTTCAGGTTCCAGCCGCCATAGGAATACAGGTTGGCGCGGGTGGTCACATCCACATGATCGCCGAAGGTCTTGTAATAGCCCAGTCCTTCCAGTCCCAATCCAAAATCCTCACTGGAAGTGAACGCAGGGAACAATATCCCGGAATGCCTGGCCCGGTTCAGCGGGAACAGGCCGAACGGCAGGAACACCATGGGTATGGGCACCGATTCGATCTCGGGGTATACCCTACCGGTAACCCCCAGTTTGTTATTGATGATCTTCATCTTCCGGGATCGGAAGGCGAAATGCGGGGTATCCAGGTTACAGGTGGTGAAACGGGCGTCGCGGGCAAACACTTCATCCGCACTGATCTTTTTCAGGAAGCGGGCATTCACAAACACTTCCCCTTCCTGGAAGAACGTATTCTTGGTATAGGCTTTCTGTGTACCCAGGTTATAGAAGATGGAATCGCTGATCGTTTTGAGCTCACCCTGGGTAAACTGGGGTTTGCTTGCGATATCACCGGTGCTATCGGTGGCGCCATAGGCTTTTACCGTTTGCGTCTTTTGTTCGTACTGTATGGTGGCCGCTTCCAGTTTCAGGTCCTTATAATCTGTCTTGGCCTTTCCGTACAGGAACAGGTCCTTGGTGGCGATGATCAACACACCCGAATCATCCGCATGGTACTTGATAATGGCATCGACCGAGTCTTTCGATATCCGAATACTGTCTACCCGCACCACTGAATCTGACAAGGGTTTTCCCCCCACCGTATCCGCAGTTGAGGAAGAAAGACGGGAAACCGGGGTACTATCCTTGCTTTTTTTCACCGGAACGGTATCGGTGAGTACGAATAAACGGTAACCAAGCCCGGGTACCTGGTGAACCGCCGCCCGCACACAAAATGTTAATATGAGCAAACAGCCGGCAACTGCCATAGCGGGGGCTGATTTTGTAGTAAATTTGCGAAGCTGGCTCATGTTTACAAGGGCAAAAATAGGGTCTTGCCGGTGTAAAAGCTATTCCTGGCAAAATCCTTTAACGAAATGATATGATGAGAAGACAATCCGCTGCATTGATTTTGTTAAGTCTGGTTTTTATTGGTCTTTCTTCCTTTACCCCGAAACCCGGTCCTGGTGCGCCTTTCCAGAAACAACCCCTGCGCAAGATCATCATTGATCCGGGGCATGGCGGAAGTGATTTTGGCGCTTCCGGCGAATTTTCACATGAAAAGGACATTGCGCTGGCCATTTCACTGAAACTGGACCAGATGATTCGGACCGAGATCCCCGATGTGGAGACCTACCTCACCCGCACCACGGATGTTTTTGACCCGGTGACCCGCAAGGCCCAGATCGCCAACCGCGAAAAAGGTGACCTGTTTGTCTGCATCCATGTGAACGAAGGTGGTGGTCCCATACGACACCGCGAGTTCATCGGTTACAAGGAAGAAACCCGCTATCGGGGCAAGGGCAAAAAAAGAAAGGCCTACACCGCTAAAGTAAAGGAATACCGTACCTGGACCACCCCCAACCCGGCCAAGGGCACGGAGACCTTTATTTATGGGGTGGATAAAAGCAACGATGCCAAAGCGGCTTTGCGGGCCAATGAAGACATGTATATGGACAGCATTTCGGCCAAAGAACTGAAGGATTTTAATCCAACAGATCCGGCTAAGATGATGATCATCAACATGAAAACACAGACCTATTTCTCACGCAGTGCCAACCTGGCCCTCACCATTGAAGAAGAGTTCCAGAAAGTAGGCCGCATTAGTCGCGAAGCCAAACAAAGACAGAAAGGGATCTGGGTATTACAGGCAGTGGCCATGCCTGCCGTACTGGTAGAGACCGGTTTCATCTCCAACCCCGAAGAAGAAGCTTACCTGAACAGCGAAGAAGGCCAGCGCCAAATCTGTGAAGTATTGGTAAGGGCATTGAAACGTTACAAATATTCGCTGGAAAAACAACTGATGAATACCGGTAGCAGGTAACCGACCACTCTTCATTTAACCAGGCTTCCGTTATGGCGTCAGGCCAAGAAACCCTAGATTTGTATTATGAAAATTTCGAACGAGACCAAGGTAGGGGCACTGACCGCCATTGCCATTACGCTGATGATTCTGGGCTTTAACTTCCTGAAAGGGAAAACCCTGTTCAAAACGGGTAATTACCTGCATGCCAAATATGAGAATACCAAGGGTATCATGGTCTCCAACCCCGTTTACATCAACGGATTCCAGGTGGGTGCGGTGGACGATATCGAGAATCTTGACGAGAACCTGAGCAGTATCGTGGTCACCATCAAACTAAAAAGCAGCTATAATATCCCTGTCAATTCTGTGGCCACCATCAAGGAGAACCCACTGGGTCCGGCCAGCATCACCATTGCCCTGGGAGATTCGAAACAATACCTGCATGTAGGCGACACCCTGGTCACCGGCAATGCCGATGGCCTGATGGGCAACCTGATGAAACAACTGGGGCCTGTGGGTGACCAGTTGAAGACCACGGTGCATTCGCTGGACAGCGTACTGAAGAACATCAATACCATTTTTGATCCCACCACCAAGAACAACCTGCAGCAGGTGATCGCCAACATCAACAAGACCACGGCCAGCCTGGCGGTATCGTCCGCCTCCTTGCAGGCCATGCTGAACCAGCAGACCGGCACCATCGCACAATCAATGAGCAATGTGGCCAGCTTTACCAAGAACCTGGCGGATAACAACGATAAAGTGACCAAAATGCTGGGTAACGTGGAGAAGACCACCGACAACCTGGCCAAAGCGGACCTTGCCGGAACCATCGACAAGCTCAGGACCACGGTCACCAGCCTGAATACGGTACTGCAGAAAATGAATTCCACCGAGGGATCGATGGGTAAACTGATGAACGACAAAGCCCTTTACGACAACCTGACCAATACTGTACGCAGCGCCAACATATTGCTGGATGACCTGCGCGTACATCCCAAACGGTATATCAATGTTTCTGTGTTCGGCAGAAAGGATAAAAGCATTCCCTTAACGGCTCCCCTGAACGACACCCTGCAGAAGAAATAGCCTGATGTTGAGAATGAGATCCATATACACCTGGCTTCTCCTGTTATTGGTACAAACGGGCATGGCGCAACGTCCTGCCCAGGATACCGGTAAGACAGAGGGGAAACTATTAGAGATCATCTATGCCGACCGCCTGAATATGCAGGTGGTGGATTCCTTGCATAAATACGTTTCACTCGTAGGCAAAGCGCATGTGAAACAGGAGAACACCGATTTCTATGCCGACAGCGCCGTACTGAACGAGATCGACAATTCGCTGGAAGCTTTTGGCAATATCCATATCAACGATGCAGACAGTGTGCATACCTACGCACAGTACCTGAAATACCTGGGTAAGGAGAAAAAAGCGTTCCTCAGTAAAAAAGTAAGGCTCACCGATGGCAAAGGGGTGCTGACCACTGATACACTGGTGTATGATGTGACCCTGAAGATCGGCACCTACCTGAAAGGCGGTAAACTGGTGAACAAAAAAACGACCCTGACCAGTACGGAGGGATATTATTACGGGGATACCAAGGACGTGATCTTCAAGAAAAAAGTAGTGTTGGTGGACCCTGAATACAAAGTGGTGACCGATACGCTGCAGTACAATACGGGAACTGAGATCGCCACGTTCACCTCTCCCACCACGATTTACAGCGACAGTGGCCGCAGGGTGATCAAGACCCGTCAGGGATATTTTGATATGAAGAACAAACGGGGTATCCTGAACAAACGTTCGGTGGTGGAAGACAGCACCTATACTTTTACCGCAGACGACATGGCGGTGGATGACTCTACCAAACTCAGTGAGTTCAGGGGCAATGCGGTGTACCGGGGAAAAGATACGGCACAGGGTTTTGATATGATCGCCAACAACATCAAGACCGACCGGAAAAAAGACATCCTGCTGGCCACGGAAAAACCGATCCTGCTGATCAAACAGGGAAGGGATTCGATCTATATATCTGCGGACACTTTGTATACGGCGAGGCTGTCGGACCTGATGAAAACCCGGAAAGTACCTGTGATACGCGACTCCTCATCCGTGAAACCCTTATTGGATTCGACCAACCGATCTGACAGCAGCAACAACAAATATTTTGAGGCCTATTTCAATGTGCGGATCTTCTCCGATTCGCTGCAGGCTGTGGGCGACAGCCTGTTCTATTCGCTGCAGGATTCTGTTTTCCGTTTGTTCCGTAACCCGGTGATCTGGGCCAAGGAGAACCAGATCACGGGCGATACCATCTATCTCTACGTCAAGAACAAGAAACCGGAGCGCATGTATGTGTTCGAGAATGCCATGGCCATTAGCCGAGTAGACAGCACGCAATACTTCAACCAGCTGAAAAGCACCACCATCAATGCCCTGTTTGAAGATGGCAATATCTACTATATGCGTGCCAAAGGCAATGCCGAGAACGTATATTACGGACAGGATGAACAGAACCGTTTTATTGGTGTGAGCCGGTCCACATCGGATGTGATCGATATGCTGTTCGAGGACAAGAAACCCAAACGCGTTTCCTTTATCCGGAGTTTCGACGGAACCTCCTACCCCATGCGTGAGGTGAACCATGAAGAACTCAAAATACGGGGGTTCAGGTGGCTGGATGCGATCAGGCCCAAGACCAAGTTCGACATCCTCGCCTACTAAACATCAACACCGGTACAGGACATTCAACAGAAAGGTAAACAGCTGCGTTTTTCACCGAAGTATATGGAGTCTCACCGCTTACTGAACTTACCCTTCATTTTATGCATTCGGGGATGTACAACCTGCGATCTTCGTTGAAATCCATTACTTACCACGCTGATATTACCATCCACTTCCAGCATGGCAATATCCACATCCGAAATACCGGCGGCACCATGTTCGCGGACCGCTGCGGTCAGTTCTTCCAACGTGATCTCTGCCTCACGGCAATGTGCCTGGTTCACTTTTCCCTTGTAGATCAGTAACATGGCATCTCCCTGCATCAGGCTACTGAGAAAACGGTTGCGATACAGCAATTTCTTTAACGTGAAGTTGGCGGCAAATAAGGCAGCTGCTGCCACCAGTCCTCCTTCCAGCGAAGTATCCGGTCCGACCATGGCATTCTGAACGGCATTACTGATCAGCAGGATGAAGACCAGGTCGATCACGGACAATTGGGCCAATTCTTTCTTACCAAATATCCGGATGGCCACAATGATGAACAGGTACACCGCCAGTGACCGGATGGCGACGCCCACATACGGAAGATGCAGGAAAGACCCGCTAAGCTGAAGCAGATACATAAGCGTGGATTAAATCTGTATCCTAATATACACCAAAAAGAGGCACTACTGCGAGTGCCTCTTTTGATGATATTATCTACTGACCGTTTAATTGGTGCCCAGCCCCAGGTCCCTGCCTTTTAACACAGCGGGAACCCCTTCTGAGATCCATTTGGCAGGTTTCTCTCCTTTTAACAGATAGTCGAAGAACTGCTGCTCGCGGATCTGGATATCTTTCCGGTTCTTACGTTCGATCAGGTTATGCGCTTCGCCATTGTAGTTCAGCATCCATACTTTTTTGCCCAGCCTGCGCATGCCGGCATACATTTCAATTCCCTGGTACCAGGGCACAGCATCATCCGCATCGTTGTGCATGATCACCAATGGGGTGGTTACTTTGGGTAGTGAGAACAATGCCGAGTTCTGGAGATACAGGTTGGGTTTCTCCCACAAGGTACCACCGATACGGCTCTGTGTTTTCTCATACTGGAACTGGCGCAGCAGACCGGTACCCCAACGGATACCGCCATAGGCGCTGGTCATATTGGCAACAGGCGCACCCGCCCATGCTGCAGCATAGAGGTTGGTCTTGGTGATCAGGTACACGATCTGGTACCCTCCCCAGCTTTGTCCCTGCAAACCGATCTTGGTGCTATCCACATATCCCTGTTTCACCACGGCCCTGGTTCCACTGACGATATAATCGTATGCACCCTGGCCTGGATAACCTGTCTTATACCAGATATCCGGAACCAATACCACATATCCCCTACTCACAAAGAACGGAATATTCAAACGCGATGGCGTTGGCGCGGGCGCCAGGTAATTGTGCAGTGTATTGTTGTTACGCTCATAGAAATACACGATCATCGGGTATTTCTTTTTGGGATCGAACCCTTCTGGTTTATACAGGATCCCTTCCGCTTCCTTACCCGTATAGGCTTTCCACTTGAACAGTTCTGCTGTTCCCCAGTTATAGTCTGCCTGTTGCGGGTTGGTATTGGACAACTGCACCGCAGCGCTTCCTACCGGGTGCACATACATATTGGTTGACCGGGTGAATGTTTCTTTGCTGTAGAGCAACACATCCGCATTCTTGGCTTTCTGTATGGCAAACCCCATGCTCACAGGCTCTTTAAACAGTACGGACAGCGCGTTGTTCTTACCCAGGTCCAGGAAACCCAGACCAGCGGACTTATCCTTCTCATCAAACAAACGCAGCAGTAATTTCTGATCGGCCTTCAGGAATTTCTCATCCGGGTCGGAGCTTACATAACGATAGCTTATCTTATCTTTTCTGCCATTGGTGAGACATACAGAGGGCTCCGCACCAGCTATATCCACCCGCCAGATATCGTAACGGTCATAGATCAGCACGTGTTTCTCATCTTCCATCCACCTGGCTACGCCGTAAGCATTCGGATCGTCGGGTACATCATTCTCTTCGTCGCTCAGAGAAGTTTTGATGTCTTTGGCGATAGGGTATGTTTTGCGGGTATCGGAATTATATACAAAATAACCGGCTTTACGCTCATCATAGTACAACAGGTATTTACCCGAATAGGAAGCCTGCAACAGGTTCCCCTTGAAATCCTTTTCGATCAGTTCTGAAGCGCCGGTCTCAGGATTTACACGGTAAATATCATTGTATACGAAACCCTGCCATTGACTGGCTACCTTTTTACCATAATCCGAAGAGGCATAAAACACATCCCCATCCCCTTCCTTTGTCTGTAACAACCCACGGAATTTTTCGTTGATCAGCTGTACCAGTTGTTTACTTTCCATATCGATGCGGGCAGGATAATTCTTGCGCAGATCATTTTCCAGGTTCTTCAACTGCACTGGCTGAACATAATCATCATTGTAATGCCATACGTCTACGCTTACCCGGTCAAAATCTGGCAGGCTGGTATCTTTCACAGGCAGAATGGCCGCAGTACCCGCAAACAGACGTTTTCCGCTTTTACTGAAGCTGATAGCACCATTTTCACTAACGGTCCAGTTAGCTGCCAGTCCATTGCTGTTCCTGTCGGCCAGCAGTATGGCACTATCCATGCCCTGTTTGTAATAATACAGCTTATAAAATTTCTGCAGCGATTTACTGCTGCTGTCACGCTCGGCCACAAATGCCAGTTGTGTACCGTCCTCATCCAACCGGTACCCTTTGGCATCGTTGAATCTTTTGAATACGGTTGTGCTGTTGCCACTGGCCAGGTCTATACGGGTCACCGAAGCCTGTGACCTGGCATCGCCTGTCTTACGGGTGGTCTCTATCACCAGCACCGTGCCCTTTTTATTGAAGAAGTATTCGCTCACCAGTTTATAGGTCTTCTGCTCACCGGTCACCAGGTTTCTGACCACCAACTCTGTACCTTCCTCAAAAGGTTCTTCGGGAGCTTTGGGTGCCGACGCGCTGCCTCTGGGTCCACGCAGAACGGACAATCCATTCAGTTTGGCCTCGTTGGCCTTGTTACGGATGCTATCTGCCACACGTGCCAGGCTATCGGCCATATTCAGCATGGTGGTCAAACGAGCCAGTGAATCCTGCTCAGTTTTTTTTGCCGGTTCCGCCAGTGGTTTTTCCAATAGATATGCCAGCCAATTACCAGAATCATCGGGCACTTTGAAACTCTTGATCCGGGGAACTTTGGTGAGGTTCTCCTTACCCAGTTCCACAATGACCAGACTATCTTTGGGCATCTCATCTGCCTTCTTCTTCTTGATCCTGGCATCACGCGTATCCTTGAAAGCGGGTTTGATACGACATACCAGGTAACGGCTGTCATCCGTCATGACCGCCGCATACCCCCGGGCGATCTGTTTCTTATAGAGACCATCGGTGGATTGAATGTACAGTACCGCATCCCCTTCCTGCGGGGTCACCGAATACGCCAGGTATTTACCATCGGAACTGATCAAACGTTCACCAATACTTTGCCAGGCATCGTAAACAGAATGATCCAGGGGTTTCTTCTGTGCAAAAGCGACAACAGAAAGAAAGGAAAAGAAAAACAGGAACTTCTTTTTCATAACAGTGTTTTGTAGAGTTCCGAAGATAACCAAACAATGGAAACGAAGGGGGAGATTTGGATGAATGAGGATGGTGACCGGTGAATAGGCCATCGTGAGTAGTGAGTAGTGAGTAGTGAGTAGTGAGTAGTGAGTAGTGAGTAGTGAGTAGTGAGTAGTGAGTAGTGAGGGAACGCTGCGGGGGTGGATGGTTATTGCAGGGCGGGCTTTCGGGTCCATCCGTCTTGCCATTCACTATTGACAATTGCCCATTCACCATCACTCCCCACAGACTACTCACTACTCACTACTCACGAGTCCTTCTCACCCGCAGCATCTGTAGCACCACCGACAGGGCGATCAGTCCCACGCCCGGGTAAAAAGAGGGCGAGAGGGACGCATTTTCATGGAACAAGAAGAAAGCCATCAGGATCCCATACACAGGTTCCAGGTTCAGGCTCAGGTTCTGGGTAAAAGCGGATACTTTTTTGAGGGACTGCAACATCAGGTCCATCGCCAGCACCGTACAAAGCCAGCTGAGGATCAGGAGCCAGAGCCAGTCGCCGGCCGTGGGCAATAGATAGACGGGTGGAAAATAATGCAGGTATAGCGGCATACCCAGGGTAAGTAGCAGCAAACCGCCGCTCAGTTCATACAGCATCATGGTCTTGGAATCGGTAACGGTCACATAACGTTTGTTCAATACCGAGAAAAGAGCGGCCAGGATGGCCGACAACAGACCTACCAGTATGCCCGAACGGTAGCGCATATCAAAATGAAAGATCAGGTAAATACCCAGCAGGCTCAACAAACCCAGTCCTATCTCGGCACGGCTGATCTTTTTGGCGGTGAACAGTGGCTCCAGCAAAGCGGTGAAAAAACCGACAGAAGCAAAACAGACCAGCCCGATGGACACATTGGCCATTTTGATGCTGCCGTAAAAAAATACCCAGTGTAATGCGATCAGACTTCCTACACCCATCAAACGGTATACTGCAGCGGCAGTAACCTTACCCAATTGTTTCCTGTACCGAAGCCAGGCATACAATGTGACCACAGTGATGGCGATCCGGTACCATACGAGCAAGCCCTCATTCAGGCCTATGAGTTTACCAAGGATGCCGGTAAAACCTGCAAGAAATATGGCCAGGTGTAATTTGATGAGTGCCTGCTTCATAGGCCAAAGAAAACGAATATTCACGGACAGACACGCAATCTGTAAGGATCACTGAACATAATTCATCGGGGAACGGAGGTACGAATAAGAAACGCTGGGTTCAGGCGTTCTTCAATCGCTTGCGGTAATTACTGAAAAGGCTCTTCAACTGGATACGGAGCACACCCAATACCCCTTCTTTAATGATACCCTTGCTCATTTTGCTGATACCGATCTTACGGTCAACAAATGTGATGGGCACTTCCTTGATCTTGAAGCCCAGTTTCCAGGCGGCGAATTTCATCTCGATCTGGAAAGCATATCCTACAAACTGGATCATATCAAAATTGATCGCTTCCAGTACTTTTCTTGAGTAACACACGAAGCCGGCAGTAGGATCGTTCACCGGCATCCAGGTAAGTATTTTGGTGTACAAAGCGCCGCCGCGGGAATACAGTTGCCTGTCCCAGGGCCAGTTCTCTGTTTTACCACCAGGCACATAGCGACTACCAACAGCCAGATCGGCGCCCTCCTGTTTACAGGCATGATATAGTCGTTCCAGGTCGGCGGGATTGTGCGAGAAATCGGCATCCATCTCAAAAATATAGGCATATCCGCGGGCGAGGCTCCACTTGAATCCATGGATATAAGCGGTACCCAGCCCCAGTTTACCTTTTCTTTCTTCCAGGAACAGTTGACCGGGATAACGGGTCATCAGCTCCCGTACGATGTTGGCCGTACCATCGGGAGACCCGTCATCGATCACCAATACATGGTAACCCTGGCCGAGATCGAAAACGGCCGTAATGATAGCGGAAATGTTTTCCTTCTCATTGTACGTGGGTATGATAACTATTTTTTCCAGGTATGGGGGTATGTATGAGTGGCTAAGTTACAATTAAGATCGTTTTCGGATGGGAAAAGTATTCTCAGAAATTGCTATTTTCTATCAGGGTTTCTTAAGCAGCGTACGGTTCAGTATTTCGGTCAGCTTCTGTTTGGTGTTCATGGCAAAGTCACCCTTCATCATCCAGTCATAATACTGGGGTTCTTCCTTCAGTACCTGCACAACGGGTTTGCCCTTGTGTTTTCCGAAGTTGAATATTTCCACTCCTTTGTCCTTGATGAACCTGCGGGCAAAGTCAACGATATCATCTTCTCCCGTGAACTTCACGATGCTCTCCACGGTATTACCGATCTGCGGGTAACGCTCCACCTGTGCTTCCAGCACTTCCCAGGTAGCTATTGCATCCACTTCGGCACTGTGGGCGCCATCGAGACTTTTCTGGCAATAGAACTTATAGGCTGCGCTCAGGGTACGCTGCTCCATCATGTGAAACACTTTCTGTACATCCACCAACTTACGGCCATCGATATTGAAATCCATCCCGATACGCAGGAACTCTTCGATCAGCATGGGTATATCGAAACGGTTACTGTTATAACCGCCCAGGTCACAGTTCTCGATGAACTGTTTCAATTCATTGGCGGCTTGTTTGAAAGTGGGTGCGTCTTTCACCATTTCATCCGTAATACCGTGTATATCACTCGAAGCCTGCGGGATCGGCATTTCGGGATTGATCAGTTTACGCTTTACCTGGCGGCTGCCATCGGGCGATATCTTAACGATCGCGATCTCTACGATACGGTCGGTACTGATGTTGATACCGGTGGTTTCCAGATCGACAAAAGCGATCGGACGGGTTAATTGCAATTTCATTAGCAGGGTACAGTTCTTTTCTTATTGGGTGATCTGTCGGGCAAAAGTAAGCATATCTATGCCATCATAATTACCACTACTCATTAAAACGAGGTTACTGTTCTCAAATGACTGTTTCTGAAGCCAATCCTGCAGTTCTTCCCTGCGGTTCATCACCAGCAGTCCTTTTTTGCCAAAACCGGCGATCACTTTTTCAGCGGGCAGGTTGGGCATACGTTTCAGTTCCAGTGCATGTTGGGAATAAAATACCACGGCCGCATCGGCCTTGTCCATGGCTCCCTGGTACTCCTGCATGAACTGCTCGTTCAGGCTGCTGTAGGTATGCAGTTCCAGCACAGCCACCAGTTTGCGGTCGGGGTACTGCTGTTTAACAGCTTCGATGGTGGCTTTTACCTTACTGGGTGCATGTGCAAAGTCGCGGTACACATTCGTGGTGGAACCGGATGCCAGTAATTCCAGACGTTTGGCGGCACCGGTAAAACCGGAGATGGCCTGTACAAATGCTTCAGCGCTGACGCCCAGTTCCCGACAGGCGTAATAAGCAGCGGTCAGGTTCATGAGGTTATGGTTACCAAACACTTTCAGGGTGCCGGTGACGCCTTCTATGGTAACGGATGTCTGTCCGTTGGTGATGGTATGTTCCGGGACCGCATAGGGTTGGTAGCGGATATCCTCCCGCCGGTTCTCTTCCACCAGTTTCCGCAATACGGGATCGGACTCGTTGTAGATGAGCAGGCCGCCCTCTTCGATCTTTCGGATAAAGATCACGAACTGCTCCAGGTAAAATGGAAAAGTGGGAAATACGTTGATATGGTCCCAGGCGATCCCCGTGAGGATGGCCACATGCGGATACAGGAAATGGAACTTGGGCTTTTTTTCCAGGGTGCTGGCAGGATATTCGTCGCCCTCACAGACGATGACCGGTGCATCGGTAATGTTCACCGATTGATCGAACCCCTCCAGCCTGGCCCCTACCAGATAGTCAAAATCCTGTCCCAGTTGCTTCAGCACATGCATGATCATGCTGGTGGTGGTGGTCTTTCCATGGCTGCCGCCCACTACCACACGCTTTTTCTGGCGGCTCTCATGATAAATATATTCGGGGAAGGAATAGATCTTCAATCCAAGTTCCTGTGCCCGGGCCAGTTCCGGATTGTCGCTTTTGGCATGCATACCCAGGATCACAGCATCTATATCCTTGGTAATCAATGCAGGTTGCCAACCAATCTGTACCGGTAGCAAACCTTCTGCAGCCAGGTTACCCTTGGCAGGCTCAAAGATCTCATCGTCTGTACCTGTTACCTGATACCCTTTCCTGTGTAAAGCAATGGCCAACTGGTGCATTACACTGCCCCCTATTGAAATAAAATGAACCCGCATACGTTATTATTTAGTTCCGGTAGGTAAATTAACAAAATGTGAACGCGAGATAAGCAACGTTTACATCTGAAAGTTTATCTTTGACCTGATTGCAAAATACAGCCTAAACTCTTATTTAAACACCAAGCATGAAAAAGATTGCTCTTGTCTGTCTCACCTTTTTAGTGGCCGCGGTCATCTTCAGCTCCTGCGCACCCAGCCGCAAAGGTTGTCCAACAACCAATCCCAAGTATTTCAGGCAATGGTAGGCTGAACCTTTGGTACCCCCTGTTGTTATAACCGAAAGACCTTACATGAACTGGATCCCGCTCACTTCAGAAGACCAGCTGCAGCTGATCAAGGAAAGATCATTCACCACCCCGCAGATCATTTTCAAACACAGCACCCGTTGCAGTACCAGCAGTATGGTATTGAACCGACTGGAGCGGTCTGAAGTGCCTGCCAATACAGATTTCTATTATCTGGACCTGCTGGCGTACCGGCCTTTGTCCAACCAGGTGGCCGAACTATTCCAGGTACACCATGAATCACCACAGGCGCTGGTGATCCGGAACGGGGAATGTGTGTACGACGAAAGTCATATGGCCATTACCATGGACGAGTTGGCGGAACAGGCATCTGCCTGATCACCCAATAAATTTTCTTTCATCCACCATTGCTGGATGAATATTCAGCATCTTTGCTGCTTAATAACAAGTACATGGAAATTGCAGGCTACCTGGCCGCTTTGCTGATAGGCGTGTCTCTTGGATTGATCGGTGGTGGTGGTTCTATCCTTACGATCCCTGTGCTTGTTTACCTGTTCCAGATCCCTCCTACTATTGCTACCGGTTATTCCCTGTTCGTTGTATGCTGCAGCAGCCTGGCCGGCGCGTATAAGAATTACCGCAGGGGGAACATCAATATGCAGGCCGCTTTCTATTTCGGTATCACGTCCATCCTTACCGTGGTGCTGATCCGGAAATTCCTGATACCGGTGATACCGGAACACCTGCTGGACCTGGGCTTTCTCACCCTCACCAAATCACTGGCCACCATGTTGCTGTTCGCGGTGATCATGATCATTGCCGCATTGAACATGGTCCGTAAACAGCCCGTGCTGTCAGAAGAGGAAAAGAACCAACCCATCCATCTGCCGAAAGCCCTGATCAAAGGGGTACAGGTGGGCATTCTGACGGGTTTGCTGGGTGCAGGCGGAGGTTTTATCATCATACCTGTCCTGATCTTCTCTTTCCACCTGTCTATGAAAGAAGCCATCGGCACTTCCCTGCTGATCATTGCTATGAATTCCTTATTCGGTTTTGCGGGTGACCTGTTTCACCAAACATTCGACTGGCTGCTGCTCTTACCCATTACCGCTATTGCCATTACCGGAACATTCATCGGTCGCAGGCTGGGCCAGGACCTTCCGGGAGAGAAACTGAAAAAATGGTTCGGCTGGTTCGTGTTGGTCATGGGGATCTATATCATCCTGCACGAGCTCATCCTCAAATAACCGTTGTTTCAAAGCCCTTTCGCGCAGCCGGCAACGTTACACGGAGTTTTTTTTATAATTTACGGTCTCGCAACAACCTCTGTACCCAAATACGAATCTATGCTTGAATGGTTACAAAAGCCCTGGCCCTGGTATGTGGCAGGCCCCCTGATCGGACTGATGGTACCTTTACTTTTACTCATCGGTAATAAAACACTGGGGATCTCTTCTTCTCTCAGGCATGTTTGTGCGGCCTGTTTACCGGCCAGGATCCCTTTCTTCCGATACGACTGGAAAAAAGAGATCTGGAACCTGTTCTTTGTGACCGGTGTGCTAGGGGGTGGTTTCCTGGCCGCTACTTTCCTCGGCAATCCTGAACCCATAGCGGTGCATGAAAAACTGCTGACCGAATTACAGGGATACGGCATCACCGACCATAGCAGCATGATGCCGGTGGAACTCTTCAACTGGCCAGCACTGGCAACCATCAGAGGATGCATCCTGATGATCGTTGGCGGTTTCCTGGTAGGTTTTGGAACAAGGTATGCGGGTGGATGTACTTCCGGACATTCCATCATGGGACTGAGCAACCTGCAGCCGGGATCCCTGGTGGCAACGATCTGTTTCATGGCCGGAGGTTTCATCATGGCCAATCTTATCTTACCCTTTATCCTGCAATTATGAGTGCCCCCATACAAGAAACGAACACCGATTTTGAGACCCGTTCACTAGATGCGGTCTGTGTGAACAGCAGTGAACTCACGCATCCCTGGTGGTTCAACCTCAAATACCTGGCCACCGGATTGCTGTTCGGCATCATCCTGACCAAGGCCGAAGTGATCTCCTGGTTCCGGATACAGGAAATGTTCCGCTTACAGAGTTTTCACATGTTCGGCGTGATAGGCTCCGCTGTGGCAGTTGGCGCACTCTCCGTGTTCATCATCAAGAAATTCGATATCAGGACCATCTACGGCGAAAAGATTGACCTGCACGACCGCCCCTTTAACAAAGGCCAGATCATTGGCGGACTCATGTTCGGGTTCGGCTGGGCGATGACAGGTGCCTGCCCCGGCCCGCTGTTCGCGCAGATCGGTACAGGTGCGACCGTGGTGATAGCCACCCTGTTCAGCGCTATCGCCGGAACCTGGGTGTATGGATCGGTGAGAGAAAAATTACCCCATTAAGATGTGGCAGCGTTATAAATGGTTATTGCTTCTTACGGTTTTGGTCACGACAGTGATGATGGCCGTATTGTGGAAAACGCCCCCACCCGAAACTGTTAACAAGGTCACAGGAGAAGCTGATTGCTGGACTGGCGCCGGCGCCAACCAGTTACCGGTTGGTTCAGAAGATTCTCTCATCCGCTATGGAAGGGAACTCATCGTGCATACGGCACAATACCTGGGCCCGAAAGGCAATGTAACACAGATCAGCAATGGCATGAACTGCCAGAACTGCCACCTGGAAGCAGGCACCAAACCCTGGGGCAACAATTATGGAGCCGTGGCTGCCAATTATCCCAAATACCGCGACAGGTCCGGAAGCATAGAGAGCATTGAAAAAAGGGTGAACGATTGTATAGAGCGAAGCCTGAACGGGCAACCACTTGACAGCAGCAGCCGTGAAATGCGCGCCCTTGTTGCCTACCTGCAATGGCTGGGCAAGGATGTACCCAAAGGCACCAGTCCCAAAGGCTCCGGCATTATGCAGCTACCGTTCCTGGCAAGAGCAGCCGACCCTGCAAAGGGCGCCATCGTGTATATCTCTACCTGTCAACGCTGCCATGGCAGCAATGGTGAAGGGCAGTTGAAAAAAAATGAGACAGGTTATGAATACCCGCCATTATGGGGGCCGCACAGTTATAACACGGGTGCTGGATTATTCCGGTTGTCGAGGTTTGCAGGGTTTGTGAAGAACAATATGCCCAATCCCTGTAACTATCACCAGCCGCAGTTAACGGACGAACAGGCATGGGATGTTGCAGCTTTTGTGAACTCGCAACCAAGGCCCGTAAAAGATACCAGGAATGACTGGCCCGATATCCGAACCAAACCTTTCGATCATCCCTTTGGTCCTTATGCGGATAGTATGTCTGAACAACAGCACAAATTTGGTCCCTGGAAAACGGCATCCACCCGTTTATAAATTCACCGGCCGCTGCATCAGCCAGTCGCGCTGTACATCATCGCCCAGGATAAAATCGTGTTCCCCGAATTTCTGGTAACCAAAAGAAGTGTAGAAGGTTATGGCAGGCTGGTTGTGCTCCCATACGCCGAGCCAGACCGTATCTTTCTGTATCTGGCCGGCATGATCGATCGCGTGCTGCATCAGTAATTTCCCCACACCTTTGCCAATGAAGGGTTTCCGGACATACAACCGGGATATCTCCATAGCAGCAGCAGTACCGAGCAAATGATGTGAACGGTCTTTTAGAAAAAGATAACCGGCAGGGATCCCATCAACACAGGCCAGAAAAAAAGTATTACCCGGTTCCAACACTTCTTTCATCAGTTGTTCCCTGCTGAACTGTTCAGCCAGGAACTTGTCCATATCCGCCTTGGTATTGTGTATGGCGAATGTATCATAAAATGTCTCCCGGCTGATATCTGCAATCAGTCCGGCATCTGTCGGTTCAATTGATTTGATCTGGATCATAAAAAAAATCACTGCGGAAAACAGGACGCACTAAGAGCGATCCCATCCTCCGCAGCAAACAAGATTTTCATTAGTAATTATCAATTACCGATTGCTATTGGTTAATTATTGACCAGTTCCACCACCATGGCACTCGCGCCTCCTCCACCATTACAGATACCTGCCGCACCGATCTTTCCGCCCTGTTGCTTCAATACGTTGATCAGGGTAACGACGATACGTGCACCACTGCAACCCAGTGGGTGCCCCAAGGATACCGCTCCGCCATGTACGTTCACTCTGGCGGGATCTAACTGCATTTTCTGTGCATTCACGATACCTACCACAGAAAACGCTTCGTTCAGTTCGGTATAGTCTATATCGCTCATCTTGAGACCAGCTTTGGCCACGGCTTTGGGTACGGCTAGTGAAGGTGTTGTAGTGAACCATTCAGGCGCCTGTTCCGCATCGGCATAACTGCGGATGATGGCCAGGGGTTTGATACCCATGGCATCGGCCTTTGCCTTACTCATTAACACCACTGCTGCAGCGCCATCGTTCATGGTGGAAGCATTGGCTGCTGTGACCGTACCATCCTTGGTAAAAGCTGGTTTGAGTTCAGGGATCTTATCGAATTTCACATTGAAGGCTTCCTCATCTTTGGCGAACAGGATGGGATCTCCCTTGCGCTGCGGAATCGGTACGGGAACGATCTCTGCATCAAATGTCCCCTTGGCCCAGGCAGCCTGGCTGCGCTGGTAGCTTTCTACGGCAAAAGCATCCTGCGCTTCGCGAGATACGCCGCATTCTTTGGCACAGAGTTCAGCAGCATTACCCATGGCGTAGTTATGGTACACATCAGTAAGGCCGTCTTTTGCCAGTCCATCGATCATGGATACGTTACCATATTTGTTTCCCCAACGGAGGTTGGGACTGTAATAAGGAACATTGCTCATGCTCTCCATACCTCCTGCCACTACGATATCCGCATCACCCAGCAAAATGCTCTGTGCGCCCTGTGCGATGGCTTTCATGCCGCTTGCGCAAACCTTGTTCACCGTGGTACAGATGACCTGATCGGGCAGACCAGCGAATTTTGCTGCCTGCCTTGCAGGGGCCTGACCGGTATTGGCCTGGATCACACAACCCATCAGCACTTCCTGAACATCGGCTGGCTGAATTCCGGCTCGTTCAACGGCCGCTTTAATCACGATGGCACCCAGTTGTGGCGCGCTGAAATCTTTTAAACTGCCACCGAAACTACCGATGGGTGTACGTACGGCTGAAACGATATAGACCATTACTGTAAACTTTGATTTGCGCTAAGATATGAAATAACACTAACAATTGTTAGTGGCGAACCGGCAAGCATTATTCGCCATCGCTGACCAGTTGTATACCGGTCTTAGTGAAAACGATCTTGTGTTGTTTATAGAGGTTTCCGGTGGTCATTTTGAACGTTTTCTTGCTCATCCCAAAGAAATCATAGATCTCCTGCGGATCTGATTTGTCGTGATACGGCAGGTAACCGTTATGTTCCTGCAGTAGACGCAGGATCTTGCCTGCCTCATCTTCCACTTTCTGAAATCCGGGTTTGCCCAATACCACATCCATCTTATGGTCGGGGCGGATGGTCTTCACAAAACCCTTCAGTTTATCGCCGATATGCAGCGTAGCGAACACTTCATTGCTGTGCAGGATGGCTATGTGCCGGTTGTTCACGATCATCACATACCCCAGCTCCGACTGGCGGTAAACGAGCAGGTCCACCAGATCCATTTCCTTTACGGTAAGTTCATCATTACTGAGCAGTGCTTCAATTTTCTCTGCAGCGGCAACCCTGCCGGTCTGCTCGTCTATGTACAGTTTCACCAGGTATTCGGCACCTTCACGCATACCACCCAACTGTTTGGTCTTGGGTACGAACAGGTCTTTCATCAGCCCCCAGTCAAGAAAAGCGCCCTGGCCGGTGACCGATACACATTTCATCCTGGCGATCTCACCCACCACGGCTTTGGCTTTTTGGGTGGTGGCGATCAGACGGTTGTCCGAATCGTGGTAAACAAATACCTCCAGCTCGTCACCCACACGAAGGGTTCGGGGTGCAAAACGTTTGGGCAGCAATATGCCTTCTCCTCCGTCTTCGAGGTAAAATCCAAAATCAACTTTCCGACTTACTTTGAGGGTATTGTATTGACCAACTTGTACTGGTTGCATAGATAAACAGGTTATTCCGTGCTGCAAAGGTACGCTTATTTGCACCAACCCCTTTTTCAAGGGAATTCCGCCTGTTTTATTCAGATGTTAGCAACTTTCAAACCGACACAAAGCCGTCATTCGATATTTTGCGCCCAATATGGTAGCGAAATACAGGATCTTATGCTTACTGGGCTGTTTATCTGTCATCGGCCCCTTGTTTTCACAGCAGGTAAACGGACATTGGTACGGTATCGGAAAGATGCAGAACACACGTGAGTACCACAACTATCTATCAGAACTCATTCTGCGGCAAAAGGGCAAACAGGTATGGGGTGAACTGGATTATTATTTCAGGGACAGCCTGGTAAAGGTTCCGGTGAAGGGAAGTTTTGATGCAGTCAGCCGCAGACTTAGCCTACAGCCTTTTTCCATGATCTACTATCTCTCGCAGAGCGCCAGGAACAGTATCGATGTGAACATGTCGGGAAATTTCAACCTGCTGGTATCGAAAACCGGATCAGTATTGACCGGCAGCCTTTTGCCCGATAACGACCACAGGTATACTGTTCCCGAGATCAACTACCGGTTCACACTTTCCAACGATACCACCGACCTGGTAATGACCGAAGATATACCCGCAAAGGCCGATACAGCAGTTACCATACCAACCACCCCGGACATACAGGAAACACCCTCAGACGAATTTGCCAAAAGAAGCAAAGTATACACCAAGGAACTGGAACTGGAAAACAATGTGGTCCGGATCGAGATCTATGATAATGGTGAGATAGACGGCGATATGGTATCGCTGTACCTGAACAACAAGCTGGTTTTGCCCAAAGTATCGCTGACACACAGGGCTGTCAGGCTTACGATCAACCTGGATCCTTCCCTGCCATTCAATGAGTTGAGCATGTTTGCAGAGAACCTGGGTACCAAACCACCCAATACCGCCGCATTAATTCTGTACGATGGGGCTACCCGTTATGAGACCCTGTTGAGCAGCGACCTGAGTAAAAGCGCCACGCTGAAACTGAAGAAGAAACCATAAGCTCCCATCTCGTCAGGCTCTCTTACTGATAACTCACCAGCTCAGCCTTCAGTTTCCGGGCCAGTCCTTTGGCACCCCAGCGCATGACCACATCGTGGTTATAACTGAACGCAGGTCTTAGCAGGAAAGCCCAATGGTTCATCCATGATTTATTGGTGAACACGGTCCAATGATAATGGATATAGGTGATACCGTTCTGTTCTTCAAAGAGCCACTCGCCCTCTCCCTCCAGTTCTCCGGTAGCGATGCCTTTGAGGCGCCTGTATTTTTCCAGCTCGGTCAGCTGCATGTGAAAGGCCAGACGGTAAGGTAATACGCTGCGCCAGGTATAACAGCGAACGCCACCCAATCCTTCTGCATCGCCTTTATCCAGCTCTTTTACAGCAACAACGCCCTTCCACCAGTTGGGCCAGTTGAGTGAATCCTCAATGGCGTTCCATACCTGGTGTAAGGGCGCTTTGATCTGCCAGCGGGTTATGAAAACATATTGTTTGGCCATACATTCCATAGTTATACGGCAAACAACGGGCCGGGGTTTACCCGAACAGCTCAGGTTGTGCGTTGTCTTCCCGGTGTTTCTGTTCCCACTGCATTTCAATGGTCTTATTGTAATCGGTCAGTTTGGCCCCTACCGCCTTCCAGCCCATCACTTCCACCATTTTGGCCACTTTGAATTTGGCCTTGCGGATGGTTTGACCACGGCCACTCTGCACTTCCAATATCGGTTCCGGATCGGTGGTCACTGCTTCCAGGCGGTTCCCCTCTCCTTCCTTGATGAAAGTGAACTGGGTCTTCAAAGTAGTGGTCTCTACCTTGAAACGTTTGATATTGTATTGCTGTTTATCCGTATCCAGGTACACAGCAGTGATCACTTTGTCTGGATCGAATTTCTCGATCAATGCGATCTTGTCCGGCTCGAAACGCTGGGTCAGTTCCGTATCCGTCAGTTCGTAGGAACCGTCGTGATAGAATACGATCACTTTCTCGTCTTCAAAACTTCCCAGGTACTGGCCCTTCTCTTCCGTATTCAGCCTTCCGAACTTATCATCGAACCAGAGTTTTCTTCCGGCGAGCGTACTTCTTCCTGCTTCCTTGAACTTGACGGTCTTTACAGGATACTTGGTCACCTGGTTCCCCATACTGCCACGTCCCTTGATCTCCAGCTCCTCAAAGAAGAAGTCGAATTCCTTGATACGTGCGGTACAGTTCGGGCTCAGGATCACTTTCACCACTTCTGCCTCACCATTCAGGTTGGCCGTGAAATAATGTACCTTACTTTTTTCCGACCCCTTGGTGAGATCATACTCCTTATCGCGGGTGACACCCGTCACGTTAAAACGTTTGGCATAACTGACCCCCGATTTTCCATCGAGGTAGATCATATTATACGTGGTCCGTTCATCGTTCTTCTGGAACACAGCGGCATGTATGATGTCCTTACCGATGAATACCTTGTCGGACACTTTCACCACTTTCATGATACCGGCACGGGTAAATGCGATGATATCATCATAGTCGGAGCATTCGCAGAGGAACTCATCTTTTTTCAGACCGGTTCCGATAAAACCTTCGGAACGGTTCAGGTATAATTTGGTATTGGCGATGGCCACCTGTTTCACCTGGATGGTATCGAATTCCCTGATCTCAGTCTTACGCTCGCGTCCCTTACCGTATTTCTTCAGCAGCATCTCAAAATAAGCCACTGCAAAATCGGTGAGGTTATCCAGGTCATATTTGACCTGTTTGATCTCGGCCTCAATGGCTTTGATCTGCTCGTTCAGTTCATTGATATCCAACCGGTAGATCCTTCTTACCGGTTTTTCGGTCAGCTTCAGGATATCTTCCCGTTCGATGGGCCGCTTAAGTTTTTTCTTGAATGGCGTGAAAGCCTTATCGATGGCGTCGATCACCGCATCCCAGGTAGCATGTTTCTGCTCCAGCTCCTTGTATATCTTTTCCTCGAAGAAGATCTTTTCCAGTGATGTGTAATGCCATTTGTCTTCCAGCTCGGCCAGTTTGATCTCCAGTTCTCGCTTCAGCAGCGCTTTGGTGTTCTCGGTAGATACCTGCAGCAATTCATGCGCCGTAAGGAAATGGGGTTTGTTGTTCACGATCACACAGGCATTGGGCGAGATGCTGATCTCACAATCGGTGAACGCATATAAGGCATCGATGGTGATATCGGGTGAAATGCCAGGCGCCAGGTCTATCTGTATCTCCACATCCGCTGCCGTAACATCCGTCACTTTTTTGATCTTGATCTTGCCCTGGTCATTGGCCTTGGTGATGCTTTCCATCAGTTGGGTGGTGGTAACACCATAGGGCACATCGCGGATCACGAGCGTTTTCTTATCCAGCTCCTCCACATGAGCGCGCACCCGTACTTTACCGCCTCGTTTACCATCGTTGTAATTGGACACATCGATCATGCCCGCGGTCTGGAAATCAGGATAGAGCTCAAATTTCTTTCCACGCAGACATTTGATAGAGGCCTCTATCAGTTCGCAGAAATTATGCGGCAGGATCTTGGTGGACAAACCCACCGCAATACCATCAGCCCCCTGTGCCAGCAATAACGGGAACTTCATGGGTAAGGTCACCGGTTCATTCTTTCGCCCGTCGTAACTCAGCTGCCATTCGGTGGTCTTGTGGTTGAACGCCACTTCCAATGCGAACTTTGACAAACGTGCCTCAATATATCGCGATGCAGCCGCTTCATCCCCGGTCCTTACATCACCCCAGTTACCCTGGGTCTCGATCAGCAGGTCTTTCTGCCCCATATTCACCAATGCATCCCCGATACTGGCGTCACCATGCGGGTGGTACTGCATACTTTGCCCGATGATATTGGCCACTTTGTTGAAGCGACCGTCGTCCATATCCTTCATGGCATGAAGGATACGGCGTTGTACCGGTTTCAATCCATCTTCAATGGCTGGCACGGCACGTTCCAGTATCACGTACGATGCATAATCCAGGAACCAGTTCTTGTACTGGCCCTGCACACCGGTCTCGTTCTCAAATATCCTGTTCTCTTTTTTTTCTTTCGCCATAGTAAACTATTTCTGCCCTTGGGCCACTGTTTCTTCCAACCAGTAAGTGTCTGTCTTACCGTCTTCCAATGTATTCTGTTCTAAAAATATCATATCTGTATCAGCGATCACTTCATGCCAGGCATACGGGTATACGGTCACCAGTGCGGGAGCCGTTACTTTTTCCGTGCCCCGGATCTCAGGGTTCCGCACATCGAACCAGTTGATGGTGAGCTCTCCCTGGAACAGCACCAGCACTTCCGGATTCTTACCTACCGACAAACCTTTGTGATAATGTTTGGCACTCACCGAACCTGCTTTCCTGAAACCGCACACGAACTGTCCCGTCCTGTCCGTATCAAAATAATGGGTGGGTCCGCGTTCATCTTCTGCCACTTTGGGTAAGGGTCTGATCTCGATCATAGCTCAAAAATTATAGCTCATACAATTCCAGCGGTTGTCCGTTGGGATCGTAAAAAAATAAAAAACGTTTACCGGTATGTTCATCCACGCGTATCTCTTCCACTTTCACCGATTTTTTTGTCAACCAGGCATACCCTTCTTCCACATCGGTCACCGCAAAAGCCAGGTGCCGCAATCCTTTGGCTTCCGGAAAAGAGGCCCGCTCCCGGTGATCGGGGAAAGAGAACAGTTCTACCTGGTATTTACCATTCAGGGCTAGGTCCAGTTTGTAGGAGTTCCTTTCCTCCCTGAAATGTTCTGCCAGCACCGTGAAACCCAATACTTCCGTATAAAACCGTTTACTTTCCGCATACAGGTTTGAACTGGTAAGGATGGCTACATGGTGTATGGCTTGCAACTGCAGCATCAGGCTTCTGTTTCTGGTGTTTCTGCAGAAGCTGTTCCTCCAGGTAACGTGACAGTGATCTCCTTCCATCCCTTATTCCAGTCGCCGCTTAGTTCCAGTTTTCCTGCTGCAGCCATTTCGCGCATGCGCCATACCAGGAAAACATCACCAGTCTTCACTTTCATCTTGTTAAGGGTGTTGCTCAGCACTTTATTCAGTTTCTGCGACTCCTTGGTTACGTTGACAAGGATATCCTTATCATAAAAATCCACATCCTTACCCACCAGTTTTTTACCGCCTTCCAGAAAACGTACCAGACTATTCTCCTGGCAGGTCTTCTTCCACTCATCCGGGTCCACTTCAAACTCGCTTAGCGTAATGGGTCTGGCCAATTTCTTTGCTTTCAGGAACTCTTTGGGCTGTATCTCCCACAAGTTGGTCGGATAAAAGATATTCCCTTTCTCATTGATGAAAGGAAGGTTATTCAGGTACAATACCTGTACCCGTCCCTGGTATTCTTTCAGCTGGCTCATCAGCCAGTAATAACCGCATACATCATGCGCATTCTGTCCCATCCAGATCCATACCTGCTCTTCGGTCTCCTCATCAATCCTTTTCAGCAGGTTGTGAACGGCCAGTTTATCGTCTACAATATTCAACTGTTCGGTATAAGGCGAATATTCGAGCAGGTTTTTCCACCAGTCGCGCCGCTCCTGGTAACCTTCCGCACCGTAAATGTCTCCCAACGGTCCAACGGCAAAATCATCCTTGATCTCGACGATCTCTCCCTGTAAACTCTCGTCCAGTTCCATCGCTTTCTGCAGGGCATCTACGTTGGCTTGTTCAAATACAATATGAAGCATTGTTTTACTTAGTTGTTAGTGATTAGGAATTAATAATTTTCATTTTTCCTCCAGGACACAAAGCCATAACCCACAGCACAAATGTTGATTTTTGACCTTTGATTTCTTAGCTCTCCACCAGATCCAGCTCGAACTTCAGGTTATTGATGATGAATTCCTGTCGTTCCATGGTATTCTTACCCATGTAATATTCCAGCAGTTGTTGTATGTGGTCGCCCTGCTCCAGTATCACGGGTTGCAAGCGGATATCCTGGCCAATGAACCTTCCGAATTCTTCCGGAGAGATCTCTCCCAGCCCCTTGAATCGGGTGATCTCCGGTTTACCGCCCAGTTTCTTCACCGCTGCCTGTTTTTCATTCTCATCGTAACAGTAAATGGTCTCCTGTTTGTTCCTGACACGGAACAACGGGGTTTCCAATATGTAAACATGGCCCCGTTTTACGAGGTCTGGGAAGAACTGGAGAAAAAAGGTCATCATCAGTAAACGGATGTGCATACCATCCACATCGGCATCAGTGGCGATCACAATATTGTTGTAACGCAATCCTTCCAGACCATCCTCAATATTCAACGCATGCTGTAACAGATTGAACTCTTCATTCTCATACACCACTTTTTTGGTCAGTCCGAATGAATTCAACGGTTTACCCCGCAGGCTGAACACCGCCTGCGAATCCACGTTGCGCGATTTGGTGATGCTACCACTTGCGCTATCACCTTCGGTAATGAATATGGTAGAGTTATTCTGTAAAGCGATGAACTCTTCTTTGTTCTTTGCCGGAACATCATCATTCAGATGCACGCGGCAGTCGCGCAGTTTTTTATTGTGCAGGTTGGCTTTTTTGGCGCGTTCATTGGCCAGTTTTTTAATGCCTGCCAACTCCTTACGCTCCCTTTCATTCTGTTCTATCCTCTTTTTCAGAGCATCTGCCACTGCAGGATTCCTGTGCAGGAAATTATCCAGTTCACGCGCCAGGAAATCCAACACGAAATTCTTCATGCTTGGGCCTCCCTCATACACGTTCTGTGAGCCCAGTTTGGTCTTGGTCTGACTCTCAAACACCGGCTCCTGCACCCGCACAGAAATGGCGGCTACGATACTGGTCCGGATGTCGGATGCCTCATAATCCTTTTTGAAGAAATCGCGCACCACTTTCACATAAGCTTCACGGAATGCCTGCTGGTGCGTACCACCCTGTGTGGTGTACTGCCCATTGACGAAGGAAAAGATATCCTCGCCATAATCGTTGTTATGCGACAAGGCCACTTCTATATCATCCCCCTTCAGGTGAATGATGGGATAACGCAATTCCTCCGAATTGGTCTTACGCTGCAAGAGATCGAGCAACCCGTTCTTGCTCACATATTTCTTACCGTTGAAATGCATGGCCAGTCCTGCATTCAGGTAACAATAGTTCCACAACTGGTTATCCAGGTACTCATGTATGTAATGGAAATTACGGAACACGGTATCATCAGGGGTGAATTCTACCCGGGTACCGTTGGGTTCGTTGGTCTTGGCCTCTTTGTGCTCCTTCACCAACACCCCTTTTTCGAACTCTGCGGTTTTTTCTTTCCCGTCACGGTAGGCCGTTACCTTGAAATACTGGCTAAGGGCATTCACTGCTTTGGTACCCACACCATTCAGACCCACACTTTTCTGGAATGCTTTGCTGTCGTATTTGGCGCCGGTATTGATCTTACTCACCACATCCACCACTTTACCCAAAGGGATACCGCGGCCATAGTCGCGCACGGTGACCGTTTTGCCCTCGATGGTCAGCTCTACCTGTTTACCGTACCCCATCGTGTATTCATCGATACAGTTATCGATCACTTCCTTGATCAGTACATATACCCCATCATCCGGAGCAGACCCGTCGCCCAGTTTACCGATATACATACCCGGGCGCAGGCGTATATGTTCCTTCCAGTCGAGCGATCTGATCGATTCCTCATTGTACTCAAAAACATTCTTCTCTTCAGCCATGTCTCAGTCGTTGTTTATATGATCAGCTATTTTGGGGGCTTGACGGAACTGGTTTGGTCTTCCCGTTCATATCCGGCGACCCATGCACCGTCAAATCTGGTATTCAGTCCTTCCATCCGCTCATTCTCACCCCCCAACCCGCAAATCTAACCACCTCCCACCGCGGCACAATTTTACTTTTCTACAAATGGGCTCAGAATGTGGATAAATCGCCCAAAAACCTGAATTAATCCCTTTTCTGCAACCGATACCACTTAGTTTTGCGGCATCGAAACTGCAAGTTCCCATATCGAGACCGACCTGGAAAAAATTGCCGCCTTTTCCGCTGCTCATGCAGCTGAGAATGACCGGTTCAAGGATTTTGTAAAAGAGCGGAACGACGAGCAGATAGACCAGATGGTCTCCCGCTTGGACCAACGGATCAGTCCACGCATCAACTGTACCGATTGCGGCAATTGCTGCAAGAGCCTGATGGTGCTGATCAACGATACGGAAGCCGATAACCTGTCACGACACCTGGGTCAGAGCCGGGAAGATTTTGACCAGGCTTACCTGGAAAAAGGCAGCAACGGGCTCATGATCATGAACCGCATGCCCTGTCCCTTCCTGATCGATCGGAAATGCAGTGTGTATGAACATCGTTTTGAGGGTTGCAAGGAGTTCCCGGCACTGCACTTGCCGCATTTCAAACAAAGGATGTTCACCACATTCATGCACTATGAACGATGCCCCATCATCTTTAACGTGGTGGAGCAACTGAAAGATGAAATGTCGTTCGAGCGGGATCCCGTCACTACCCGGCCATCCTGACCCTCTGCAATGCAGGCTCGCTAACCCCTATCTTTACGGAATGATCCATTTTGGAATAGATGTTCTCCTGGCCGATCCACCTTCCTGGAAGACCCAACGCATTGGCCTGGTCACCAACCATGCTGCTACCACCCAGAGCCTGGCCCCTTCACGTGAAGTGTTACTGCAGCAGCAATTCAACATCACAACGCTTTTTTCTCCCGAACATGGGCTGGATGTAAGAGGCGCAGATGGACACCAGATCCAGGACGGAACAGATGGCCTGACCGGTTTGCCGGTGATCAGTTTATATAGCCACAAACTGGCACCCGATGCAGAGGACCTGGCAAAACTGGACCTGCTGTTATTTGATATACCGGATATCGGCAGCCGCTTTTACACCTATTTATGGACGCTGACCCACCTGATGGAAGCCTGTGCCCGGCACGGGAAAAAATTAGTGGTGCTCGACCGGCCCAACCCCATTTCCGGCAACCTGGAACTGGCCGAAGGGCCGATACTGGATGAGGCACTGGCATCTTTCATAGGCCGCTGGGCCATACCCATACGTCATAGCTGCACATTGGGAGAGCTGGCCCTGTACTTTAATGCCAGCCGGAACATTCATTGTGAACTGGAAGTGATCCGCTGCCAGAGCTGGCAACGCAACCAGTTCCAGCCCGATTGGGGCATACCATTCGTAGCCACTTCCCCTGCCATACAAAGTTTCGAAAGCATGCTGTTATATCCTGGCCTTTGCCTGCTGGAAGCCACCAATATCAGCGAAGGACGGGGAACCGAATACAGTTTCCGCGCTGCGGGAGCACCCTGGCTGCAGGGAAGATCCATTGCCGGCATCCTGAACGAAATGGGGCTCGATGATGTGTCGGTCACAGCTATTGATTTCCGCTCATCCGACAAGAACACAAAATATTTTGGAGAGACCTGCAGTGGCGTGCAACTGGAAGTACATGAACCCGGTTATTTTCAGTCCGTCTCTTATGGCATGATCCTGATCCGCCTGATCAAGGAACTATACCCGAAACAGTTTGCCTGGAAACCCTATGTCACCCTGGTAAACCCCGACGGACAACAGCATCTCGACAAACTGCTCGGCATCGCCAACAGTGAGGCCCTGTTCGAACTTCCCCTTCCCAGATTCATCGCAGAAACAACCCGGCTCACGCAATGCAAAGGATGGAAGAAGGAAGTAGAAAAATATTTACTGTATTAACAAGGAAAGGAACAGATGAACTGATGAGCAAGGAACTGATGATGTAGCATTTATGTTGAACTCTTTCTATCGTTCTTCCTAATTTATCAGTTCGTCTGTTCCTTGCTCATCAGTTCATCTGTTCAACGCCTTTATCTCTCCCAAATCCCTGATCACCACACTGGCTAACATGCAGCCAAAAATGGCCGGCATATAACTGATGGTACCAATGATGGATTTTTTGGGATAGGCTTTTTCAGTGACGAGTATACGCTCCTGATCCACGGGTTCGGGACTGAACACTACCTTCAATCCTTTGCGGATACCGAGGTAACGCAGTTTTTTGCGGACATACGTGGCCAGGTTGCATTGATAGGTCTTGGAAATATCTGTGATCATCACCTGCGAAGGATCTACTTTACCGCCTGCACCCAGGGAACTCACGATGGGAATATTCCTTTCCTTGCAGGCTTTGATGAAATGTACTTTGGGCGAAAGCGTGTCGATGCAATCCACTGCATAGTCAAAATGACCCTGGTCCAGTATCTCGCGGGTCAGCTCTTCCTTGATATATACCGATAACACGGTAAGTTCCAGGTCAGGGTTGATGTCTTTCAAACGTTCTGCCATCACTTCGGCCTTGCCCTTGCCTGCAGTGGAATGCAATGCGGGGATCTGCCGGTTGGCATTGCTCAGGTCCACCGTATCCGCATCCACGATCGTCATTTTTCCCACACCGGCACGGGCGATCATTTCTGCACAGATACCGCCTACCCCACCCAGTCCCACCACCAGTACGTGTTTAGACAGTAGCTTCTCAATCTTTTCATCACCCAACAGCAGCTGGGTACGGCTCATCCAGTAAGGGATCATGACAGGTACGGTTTACAGAGTTCTCAGTTCGAAATACAGTATATTAGTTTGCAAAAATGTAGTTCCTATGCGGTTTATAAAAATATTTTCACTGGCGGTGCTGATAAATCTTTCTTTGGGTGTAGCAGCACAAACACCTGTGATACAAGTACTGGAATCGGGTAAAAAGATCAGTATCCGCGGTCTGAGTGTGGTAAATGACCAGGTGATCTGGGCCAGCGGCAGTAAGGGATCGGTGGCCCGTTCAACAGACGGGGGCAAAAACTTTACCTGGACCACCGTTCCGGGTTATGAGAAGAATGATTTCAGGGATATCGAAGCTTTTGATGACAACACGGCCCTCATCATGGCCATCACAGAACCCGCAGCCATCTTAAAAACGACCGATGGCGGTCTTACCTGGAGAAAGGTTTTTGAAGACACCACGAAGGGGGCTTTTTGGGATGCTATGAACTTTAGTTATGATAAATCAAACAAACTTGCAGGTGCATTGGTTGGGGACCCGATAAAGGGACAAATATTTTATGCATTAACATTTGACGCTGGTGAAACATGGGAAAGACCCCATGCTGAAGCTCAAAAAAACATTCCTGCAGTTACAGAAGGAGAAGCGTTCTTTGCATCCAGTGGCACCAATGTTATTCTTTTTGACAAAAAAGATTTTCACCCTACCTTATATGCAGTATCCGGCGGCAAAGTATCTGCACTTTGGGACATGTTTACCTGGACCAAATATCCATTACCCATAATGCAAGGGGCTCAATCCACCGGAGCAAACTCCCTCGCAATAAATAGCGACTACTCAAGAGGTGTTGTAGTGGGAGGTGATTTTACAAAGGATACAATTGGCAGTAATAACTGTGTATTGCTGGAATTTTCGAATACGATCAATATGAGCACCCCGCAAACCCCGCCCCATGGCTACCGTTCCTGTGTGATCTATCTTGATAAGAACGACCTGCTCACCTGCGGTACATCGGGTGTCGATATTTCCAAAGATGGCGGCAACAACTGGGAACTGATCTCCCGGGAAAGTTACCATGTATGCCAGAAAGCCAAAAAGGGCAAGGCCGTTTTCCTGGCGGGTAGCAATGGCAGGATCGCGAAACTTGTCTGGTGATCTTTTTTCACAGCTGAGTCGCTGAGATCGAATGTGTTTGCCAGAGAACTCATCCTCTGCAAGTCTACCTGTACACTGCAAAGCCCCTGAGAACCAAGACTGATGCCCTGCACTTCTCCCCGCCCCTCTGTTGCTCTTCGGTAAAAAATATCTCTGTTCAACCCGGATTAAACCTTTTACCCCAACACCCGTCTCATTAAAAAAAGGATATGAAGAAACTGATCGTTCTCACGTTACTGGCAGGTGCCGGCTTTTTGCAGGTGTCTGCACAAAAAGGCAGTCATAAAGGCATGAGGGACAGTGTCCGAATGGAACAGCGGAAAGAGATGAGAGAAAAGATGCGTGCCAGGTTCGACAGCTTATCGCCCGAACAGAAAACAGCTCTTAAAGAGAAGATGAAGCATCGGGCAGACAGCATGATGGGCAAAAGAAAAGATATGCGGGAAAAAATGCGCGCCAAACTCGATAGCCTGTCTCCCGAACAAAAAGCCGCATTCAAGGAAAAGATGAAACATCGGGCAGACAGTATGGCCGTGAAGAAGAAAGAAATGAGAGAGAAACTCCAAAAGATGTCCCCGGAAGAAAGAGCGGTACTGAAAGAGAAAATGAAGAACCGGGCGGATAGCCTGGGTCCTGAGCAGAAATTACGTTTACGGAAGAAAATAAAAGACCAGAAACAAGCCTCCAACGGCTAAAGTTTTTCTTATGCAGCAGGGTAAAACGGGGGCAGACCGGCAACGGGATGCCCCTTGTTATTTTATTTCCGGAAAGCAAAGTAAACAGCCCCTACCAGGAACAGGAAACTGATCAGGTATTTGGTCTGAAATGGTTCCTTGAGGTACCAGACCGCAAAGACCGAAAACACCAGCAACGTGATTACTTCCTGGGTGATCTTTAACTGGAAACCATTCATGCCGTTGGCAAAACCCGCCCGGTTGGCAGGTACCATCAGGCAATACTCGAAAAAAGCGATACCCCAGCTCACAAGGATGGCTTTCCAGAGCGGTAATCCCTTGTCTTTCAAGTGCCCATACCAGGCAAACGTCATGAAAATATTGGATAATAAAAGCAGTCCGACAGTTCTCAACATATATTCTGTATTTTAGGGTGATGCTAAAATACTGCTATAAATGCAGTTCAACGGCCTAGCAATTGCCAGTTTGCCATCTGACACCACCGCTGCACGAATCTTGCAGCAGTAAAACAGTAAAATGAAGCAGCATGAAGAAATTCCAGGCAATAATCAGGTTTACGATGGATGACCAGTTCATGTCGTTTGTTCCGCCCCACCGCACCTATATCAATTATCTGATCAATAAGGGTATCATTGACAGTTATGCCGTAAGTATGGAAAGCCAGACCTGCTGGATCACGTTACATACGGAAACCAAAGCAGAGGCAGACGGCTACCTGGCCAAATCACCGCTGTACAAATACTGGAACTATCATATTGAGGAATTATTCGTGTACGACAGCCAGCATTACCGCCTACCTGCAGTGCAACTAAATTAATTTCAAAAAAAATGAAACTTTTTTTTGGAGGATACGGTCCAGACCCTATTTTTGCACTCCCAACAAAAAAGGGAGCATAGCTCAGCTGGTTTAGAGCATCTGCCTTACAAGCAGAGGGTCCGCGGTTCGAACCCGTGTGCTCCCACAGAATAAAAGCGTTTACAAGACCGAAATCTGTAAACGCTTTTTTATTTCTACCTATACATTCGACGCCCTCACCATACAGGCACTCCCCTCACCCACATTTTTGACTACTATAGATTTGTTAACATTCTCAGCGCCCTTAAACATTTATTAAAGTCAATAACGACCCTGGCACCGAAAATGATCTTTTATGGGATTTATAGTACTTTCGCCCGCTGGATGCAAAAAAAGTTCACACATATCCCCCTAAGCCAACAAAGCTTATCGGTCGCTGCATCGATCATGAAACAATTTTTCCTGGTCGTTTTCACCTTAACTTTTTTTCTTCAGCAGTTCCACCTTTTTTCTTTTTCCGGCAATATGGCCGGTGGCCAGAAAACATCTTCCAGACTGCTTAGCACAAAACAGGCACAGGGGGAATCCTCCCTGCTTACCCAGGAACCTGTGCATGATGCAACAGAAATGGAATCGGATGAAGATGAGGATGATGACAAGCAAGATCATGAACCGGAATTTTACAGCAGTTCCGGCCTGCAATATCCCAAAGACCAGCTTGGCCACGATCACATACAGAAGATCCGGTATTTACAAATAAATTCCTCCGTTCAGCAACAACCGCTGATCCCCTTTTTCATTCTCCACCATTCCTGGAAGAATCATATCGCTTAATACAGTTCCCCATTGAGCCCTCTCATACTAGGAGCGCTTCTCAAATACGCAGGTATGCGTATGCATCAGCATAGGATATTCCTATAAACACAATCATCATTCATTTCAATACAATCACTACTTTAATGAAGCGGATTTTCATTCTCGCCTTTGTGGCCACTTGCCTTTTGTATTCATCCTGCACAGAGAAAAAAGAAGAGGCAGAAACAGAAAGCAAATTTCTGGTCACCTCGCCAGCTGAAACGGATACAGTTATTTACAACGAGTATGTTGGACAGATTCGCTCTTCCAGCCATATCGAGTTGAGGTCCCAGGAAAAGGGATACCTCGAAAAGATCTTTGTAGACGAAGGTCAGTACATTACAAAGGGGCAGCTCATGTTCAAGATCATGCCCGTTATCTACCAGGCAGAAGTGGAGAAGGCAAAGGCTGAAACGGATTTCGCAGAGATCGAATACAACAATGCCAGGGCTTTGGCCGACAATAATGTGGTTTCCCAGAACGAGCTATCGCTGAATAAGGCCAAACTCAACAAAGCAAAGGCCGAACTGGCATTGGCAAAAGCGCACCTGAGTTTTACAGAGATCCGTGCTCCCTTCAATGGTTTCATGGACCGTTTTTACAAACGGCTGGGCAGCCTGATCGATGAAGGGGAACTGCTTACTACCCTGTCCGACAATAGTAAGATGTGGGTATATTTCAATGTACCGGAAGCAGAATACCTGAACTACATACAGAAGGCGAAACCCCAAAGCAGGCAACAGGTACAACTGCAGATGGCCAATGGCGAACTGTTTCATTTACCCGGTGTGGTAGAAACGATCGAAGCGGATTTTAACAATGAAACCGGCAACATTGCTTTCAGGGCAGCATTCCCCAACCCGAAAGGCATACTGCGCCACGGTGAAACAGGGAATATACGGATGCCCGTTTCCCTGAAGAAAGCCATACTCATACCACAAAAAGCAACATTCGATGTACTCGATAAGAAGTTCGTGTATGTGGTCAATGAGAACAATGTACTGGAAGCCAGACAGATCACCATCGCTCAGGAATTACCACACGTGTATATCGTAGCCTCAGGCCTTGGGCCAAAAGACAAGATCCTTGCAGAAGGCTTGGGAAAAGTTCGTGACAAACAGAAAATCAAATATGAGTTTGTTCCTTTTGAAAAGGAATTGATGGAATTAAAAAAATTACATGCCGAGTAAGGCAAGAACCCCAAAAAACTGAATAATGTTTAATAAGTTTATTAAAAGGCCTGTTCTTGCCATTGCCTTATCTGTGCTGATCATTTTCACAGGTTTATTGGCGATCAAATCATCGCCTGTAGCACAATTCCCTGAGATCGCACCTCCCAGGGTGACCATTTTCATCGAATTCCCCGGATCCAATGCGGATGTACTGGTAAAATCCACTCTCACCATCCTGGAACGCGCCATCAACGGCGTACAAGGGATGCAATACATGCTGTCTGATGCAACCAGTGCCAGCGAAGCCAGTATCGATATCGTGTTTGAACCGGGAACCGACCCCACGCTGGCCGCTGTTAGGGTCAAATCAAGGGTTGACCAGGTAATGACCAATCTTCCGCCACTGGTGCAACGCGAAGGGGTCATCATCTCCCCTTTACAGCCAAGCATGCTGATGTATCTGAACCTCTACAGCAAGAGTAACCGGGTTGATGAGAAATTCTTATTCAACTACGCCAATACATTCGTGTTACCTGAGCTGCAGCGTATCAAGGGTATGGGCTTTGCCCAGGCGATCGGTAGCCGCGCATCGCCATACGCGTATGGTTGAATCCTGAACGGATGAGGGCCTATAACATATCTGCCGACGAAGTATTGAAAGCCATCGACGAACAAAGCGTACTTGCCAGGCCCGGAAGAGTGGGTCTGAGTTCGGGAAAAAAGGCACAATCGCAGGAATATGTTTTCACCTACAAAGGATGGTACAACAAGCCTGAGCAGTATGAGAATATCATTATCAAGGCCAATCCTGATGGGGAAGCCATAAAATTGAAGGATATAGCGGAAGTTGAGATCGGAAGTGAATTTGTGGATATCTACTCGAATAAAGATGGTCACCCTTCAGCGTCTCTGGTGCTGAAACAGAACCCGGGCAGTAATGCCAGCATGGTGATCAATGAAGTGAAGGCCAAACTGGAGGAGTTGAAAAAGGACTTCCCTCCGGGGATAGATTACGAGATCAATTACGACGTATCGAAGTTCGTGGACGCCTCCATTGAAAAAGTATTACACACTTTACTGGAAGCCTTCGTACTGGTAGCCATCGTCGTATTCATTTTCCTGGGCGACCTCCGCTCTACGATCATTCCTATCCTGGCTGTTCCCGTATCGCTGATCGGAGCATTCACCCTGATGAGTTTCTTTGGTGTCAGCATCAACCTGATCTCCCTGTTCGCACTGGTATTGGCGATCGGTGTCGTAGTGGACGATGCCATCGTGGTGGTGGAGGCCGTGCACGTGAAGATGGAAGAAGAGAACCTATCCGCATTTGCGGCAGTGAAAAAAGTGGTTGGGGAGATCAGTGGTGCCATCATTGCCATTACCCTGGTGATGACTTCCGTATTTGTTCCGGTAGCATTCATGCCGGGTCCAGTGGGTGTGCTCTACCGCCAGTTCTCATTGACAATGGCCAGCGCCATTTTGATATCAGGTTTTGTGGCGCTCACCCTCACACCTGTTTTATGCGCCATCCTGCTGAAGAATGCACATAAAAAACCGAAAAGGAAAACACCGGTCACCCTGTTCATTGATTGGTTCAACAAAAAGTTCGAAAGGGTCACAGGCAGGTATACCCGTTTCCTTTCCCTGATCGTGAACCGGAAACTCATCACTTACGGGGTCCTGATCGCATTCGTCTTAGGAATTATGGGGATCAACAAGACCCTACCTGCTGGTTTCATTCCCAATGAGGACCAGGGACAGATCTATGCCATCATCCAAACCCCTCCGGGTACAACACTGGAGCGGACCAATGAAATATCCAGGAAACTTCAGCTGATAGCAAAACAAGTGGAAGGGGTCTCATCTGTTACCGCACTTGCCGGTTACGAGATCCTCACAGAGGGAAGAGGATCCAATGCCGGAACCTGTCTGATCAACCTGAAAGACTGGTCTGAAAGGAAACAATCCGTGAAGGAGATCATCAGAGAGTTAGAGGAGAAATCAAATGACCTGCCAGCCCATATCGAGTATTTTGAGCCTCCTGCAGTACCGGGGTATGGTGCTTCAGACGGATTCGCGCTGCGGCTGTTGGACAAAAGCAGCGACCCGGATTACCAGGAGTTCGACAGAGTGAATCAGGCTTTCCTTGCGGCACTGCAGAAAAGAAAGGAGCTGAATGGACTGTTCGCTTTTTACTCGGCCAAGTATCCGCAATATGAGATCCTGGTAGACAACAAGCTGGCCATGCAAAAAGGCGTTTCTATTGGCGATGCCATGGAAAACCTGAACATCATGATCGGTAGCACCTACGAACAGGGGTTCATTCGTTTTAACAACTTCTATAAGGTGTATACGCAGGCCGGACCTGAATTCAGGAAACAGCCATCAGACCTCTTGAACATGTTCATCAAAAATGATCATGGCGAAATGGTTCCATACTCCGCGTTCATGACCATTAAGAAGACACAGGGACCGAATGAGATATCGCGGTACAACCTGTACATCTCGTCATTGATCAACGGTATGCCTGCAAAAGGATACTCTTCCGGCGATGCCATCAGGGCCATTAAAGAAGTGGCCGCACAATCCCTGCCGCGGGGTTATGATATTGCATGGGAAGGGATCTCATACGATGAGGCCAAAAAAGGTAATGAAGCACTATATCTGTTTCTCGTTGTGCTGTTCTTCGTATATGTGATACTGGCCGCGCAATATGAAAGCCTTATCCTGCCCTTTGCGGTATTGCTCTCTCTCCCTCCCGGCATATTCGGATCACTTATGTTGCTCAAATCAATGGGATTGGCGAATGATGTGTATGCGCAGATAGGTATCATCATGCTTGTCGGATTGCTTGGGAAGAACGCCGTACTGATCGTTGAATATGCCGTTCAGAAGAACAACCAGGGTGCCACCATTCTTCAATCTGCAATCGAAGGTGCCAAAGCCAGGTTCCGACCTATCCTAATGACCTCCTTTGCTTTTATCGCAGGTTTGATACCATTGGTCATAGCAACAGGACCAGGTGCGGTCGGCAACCATACCATTGGCGCTTCCGCGCTGGGGGGTATGTTATTCGGAACCATCTTCGGTGTGATCATCGTTCCCGGACTCTACTTCATATTCGGGAAACTGCAGGAAGGCAAAAGCCTGATCTGGGATGAAGACAAAAATCCACTGAGCGAGGATTTCGTAGAGAACCATTCCGACAGCGCCCTCAGCAAACAGATCCAAAAAATTATCAAACGAATCAGAAACAGAAAATGACGAACAAGAACATACATAAGTACGGTTTACCCATGCTTGGCATCGTTTTGCTGATCGCCTGCAAAACACCTGCCATTACAGGTAAAACAGAGAACAGGATGACACCGGCGGCTTATACCAATTCGCAGGACACTGTCAACATCGCCACTATCAAATGGGCCAATTATTTCAGGGACCCTTATCTGATCGCATTGATAGATACCGCATTGAAGAATAACCAGGAACTCAATATCACCCTGCAGGAAATTGAGATGAGCCAAAATGAAGTGATGGCAAGAAAAGGAGAATACCTTCCATTCCTGAATATTGGAGGAAGTGCAGCCCGGGTGAAGGAAGGCAAGTATACCTGGAACGGTCTGTCAGAAGAGGACCTGAAGAACAATCCGGACAAGGGTCCCAGATACTTCGGCGACTTCATGGCTGGGACCTTTTTCTCATGGGAACTCGATGTGTGGAATAAATTACACAATGCCAAAAAAGCGGCTGCTCTCAGGTACCTGTCAAGTGTTGAGGGAAGGAATTTTGCCGTCACCCATATCATTGCAGAGATCGCCAGCTCCTATTACGAGTTAATGGGACTTGATAACCTCTTGCTGATCATACAGCAGAACGTTGAATTGCAAAAGAATGCCCTGCAGTTGGTGAAGCTGGAGAAAGAAGCGGCGAAGGTGACCCAATTGGCGGTGAACAGGTTCGAAGCCCAATTGCTCAACACAAAGAATATGCAATACGAGATCCGGCAGAAAATAGTAGAAGCAGAGAACAGGATCAACTTTTTAACAGGCCGTTTCCCACAACCCATCGCCAGGAATACCGCTGATTTCAACAACCTGGTTTACGATCCGATCTTTGCGGGGGTCCCTTCACAACTGCTGGCGAATCGTCCTGATATCCGTCAGGCAGAATTAGAACTGGCAGCGGCCAAATTGGATGTTACGGTTGCTAAAGCCAATTTCTATCCTTCTTTCAGCCTTAAGGCAGGACTGGGATTCCAGGCCTACAACCCGTTATACCTGATCAGGCCTGCATCGATCCTTTATAATGTAGGTGGCGAGCTGGTGGCACCACTGGTGAACAAGAATGCCATCAAAGCCAGTTATTTGAATGCCAATGCCAGGCAGATCCAGTCTGCTTATCAATTTGAAAGATCGATCCTGAATGCGCATATAGAAGTAGTGAACCAACTTTCCCAAATAGAGAACTTTACCCGCAGTTATGAAACAAAAGCCAGGGAAGTGGAGATCCTGACGCAATCGGTCGATATCTCAAACAACCTTTTCCGCTCTGCAAGGGCCGACTATATCGAAGTGTTATTGACGCAGCGGGAGGCCCTGGATTCCAAGATAGATCTGATCGAGATCAAACTGAAACAACTGGAAGCCAAGGTGAATATCTATAAAGCCTTGGGCGGCGGCTGGAATTGAATGATCGACACAAATGAGTTTACAAAGGCAGGCAGTCCATCTTATATGGCTGCCTGCCATATTTTATACAACAGCCGATCAGAGAATGGCATCCAAAATTCAGGCTGTGGCTAGGATCAATCCAGACTCAATGTCTCCCCCCACTTCCATTATCGGCTAGCGGGTCACATAAACCCCTGAACTTTTTTTCCAGTAAACTGGATAGGAATTAAATTTGCAGCATGATGTGGCAGAGTTATGATGCAGCTACCAGACCCTGGCAGGAAAGTGAGCAGGACACCCTGACCGAACTGGCAACTTCCTACCAGTTGGTGGTATGGAATGATGAGGTCAACACTTTTGAATGGGTGATCGAAACCCTGATCCGGGTCTGTGGCCATACTGAAGAACAGGCTGAGCAATGTGCCCTGCTCATCCATACACAAGGCAAATACGCTGTAAAAAAAGGTGACTACGACACCCTGAAACCCATGTGTGACGCCATCACCGACAGAGGTATTGGTGCAACGATCGAAGCAGTGACGGGCAATTGAAAATCAATAACCTGTAAATAGTATGCATCAGACTTGCTTACTCGACGTGCCTACTTCATCTATCACGCATTCTCAAGCATTAATTCTTAATTATCAATCAACCCTGTCCCTTGCCTCTTCATGTTCTCAATAACACAGTTTGGTTCCCTCCGGTAGAAGATGCGCTGGAGGATGGTTTATTGGCTATAGGCGGAGATGTCAGTGCCGAGCGACTCTTACTGGCTTATCAAAAGGGGATCTTTCCCTGGTACAGTGATGACACACCACTCTGGTGGAGCCCTGATCCGCGTTTTGTATTATTTCCGGACAAATTGAGAGTGAGCAAGAGCATGCAGGCACTGATCCGGAAAAAAACATTCCGGTTTTCCGTAAATGAGGCATTCCCGCTGGTGATAAAGAACTGCAAAGAACTGCAGCGGCCCGGACAGGAAGGCACCTGGATCACTGATGAACTGGAGGCTTCCGTGAAACAATTACACCTAATGGGATATGCCCACAGCGCAGAAGCCTGGCTCGGGGATGAACTGGTGGGAGGTTTGTACGGGATCAAAATGGGCAGACTGTTCTTTGGTGAAAGCATGTTCAGCAAAGCCAGCAACGCCAGCAAGTTTGCATTCCTTCTTTTTGTACAACAACTCAGGGAAGAAAATGTCCACCTGATCGATTGCCAGGTGTATACAGATCATCTAGCCAGCCTGGGTGCCGAAATGATCCCCAGAACAGCATTCCTGCAAGCATTACAGGATCACGGGGCGGAGCTGCGGTAACCATACATCCGCTCCACATCACGTACGATCTTTTCCATGTCAAGGTCCTTACCGCGAGGATCATAGTTCTGTTTCAGGTTACTCCCGAACAATACCGCCACGGTCTGCCAGAAAGCAGCGCTGATAAACCCTTTGTATTCATCAATGATCTCGTAACAATTATTCCCCGTTTCGCGGTAGATCAGCTTCATCAGCACTTTTCCCTGGTACACAGAGAGATTGGTGAGCTTGTCTGTGAACTCTTTTTTCAGTTCCCGCTCCCTCGACTTGATGATGGCCTTCCGTTGTTTGCGGTCTGATACATTGACCAGCTTCGCATTGATCTCATTCATGATAAAACCGGCCCTCTTGGCATAAGGATAGGTAACGTACACGGCATTGCGAAGGCGGGTCCAGTCGGCCCAGTAATTGCGCCATTGTTTCGACATACGACCATACACTTCCACGGAAGGGAGATAACCGCCATAAGGGATGGTATCCCCCTCTGGCGTAACATATGCGTACACTTTTACGGTATCGTAAATACCATGGGTCTGTGCGGCCAGTTTACCGGGATACAACCCGCCGGCTGCCAGCATACAGGGAAGGATGATATGTGACAATAAACGCTTCAAACGACTTAAAAATAGACAGTTCTGCGCTTATTAATGCTGTCTGACCCCAAAAAGTAACCTGATCAGATGTTAAGAAACCCGTAAAGCCCCCCTGCCCGACTCCCTGAGTCGCTGGCGGATGGACATCACAAAACCCAGTACCATCACTACCACGCCCAACCATAACACATTGATCATGGGGAATTCATATACTTTCAGGGTGATCAGATCGGTAATAGCGCCACTTTCCTTTACACCGATCTCCAGTTTGCCGGTATTCTGGTCAAGTACGCGGTTGAACTTGAGTACCAGGCTTTGCGAAAGCACCGAATCAGGCAAACTGCGCAGTTCCATGCCTTTGAGGGCGATACCCGGTTTAACGGGATATCTGCGGCCATCTTTGGAGATCACGGTCATATCCAGGAACAGCGAAGTTTCGCCCGGTAACACTTTGCGCTGGAGTTCAGCAGGGTTTATTTCCACTTTGTTCAGGATCATAAAACCGTTGCCGTAGAACAGGGTATCGCCCACTTTGGCCTCCCGGTTGCGGAAAGTGGTCGTATCCTCTCGGTTGTTCTCCTGGAAGGAAGTGATGTATACAAAAATATCCTTGTGCCAGTAATGTTTGGCGGCAGGATTGGCCGAGAATCCTTCACCACCCTTGTTCTGTTTGATCACATCGGGGTACAGCTTGAAATGTTCCCCACCTTTCTTGGCAACAAAATCTATCTCAAAATAACGTTTACGATCAAGTGGGTTCAGGGTATCTTTTGTATAGGTCACCATGAATTTACCCATATCCGTTGCCACTGTTTTGAACAGTGTAATGTTCTCTGCGGGATCGCCGGCTGGATTACCCTTGGCTTTGGGATCGCCCTGCAAAGGGGTGATACCGGTGGTGTTCCAGCTCAGCACCGTCTTTTTACTGGAAGAGATCAGGATGCCCACCAGCACCAATCCGAAACCAACGTGGGCCACGGATGCCCCGGCGGCCTTGATCTTACCGTTCAATCCCTTCCAGATATACAAGGCATTGGCCACCACGGCATATACCGAAGCAAAAATGGCCATATGGATTGCAAAAAGGAAACCTGGTCCTTTTTTGTCGTAGTTCACATCCGCAAAGAGGCTGATGGATAGACTGATCAGAACGGAGATCAGGGTAGGTACCCATATCTTTTTCCCAAAGAAAGCCTTGGAAGTGTCCTTATATTTAAGGTATTGCGTAATCGCGGTAAGTATTCCCACCACGATGGCCACAAAGATCTGTATCTGGTTATACGCGAACTCTACATCTTCCGGCGGAGCAATATTGGTTCCCAAGACCTTGTTCACCACCGGTACAGATGTTTTGGATATGATGATGATACCCGACAGGAACAGCACCAGCGATCCAATAAAGATCCAGAACTCACGGCTATAGGTATTTTCCTCCTTCGCAATGGCAGGGATCGTTTTGTATTCCCTGAAATACAGGAACAATGCAGGCAGCAGGAATACCAGTACAAAAAGAAGCAGTTGCACATTCATACCCAGGTCGGTAAACGCATGCACCGAAGTATCGCCCAGGATACCGCTACGGGTAAGGAAGGTCGAATACAATACCAGGATAAAACTGATGATATAGAAGAAATAGGTTGGCCTGAGTGAGTAACCGCTATTCCGGTAGATCAGGTTGGTATGCAATCCCGCCACCAGGGTCAGCCAGGGCACCAATGAGGCATTTTCAACAGGATCCCATGCCCAATAACCACCGAAGGACAAACTTTCATACGCCCAGGCAGCACCCATCATGACACCGGTTCCCAGCATGGCTGCAGAAAAAGAGGCCCAGGGTAAAGTAGGTTTGATCCATTCATGTTTACGGGATAACAGGCCCGCTATCGCATACGCAAATGGAACAATGGTAGAAGCAAAACCAAGGAAGAGCACTGGCGGATGTATCACCATCCAGTAATTCTGCAGCAGGGTGTTTAAGCCCGAACCGTCTTTGATAAGGGTAAGATAATCTGCCCGTAAGGCGCCCGTCATCATGTCCTTAAAGATCGGCGCCTGGTCAAAGAAGCCTTCATTGCGCGATAACACAAAGGGACTACTGCCCACTTTGTTACCGAAGAAATAGATCCCGATGATCATGGAAGCAAGACAGAACTGCGCAAAACTGATCACCATCATCACGCCACTCTCCCATTCCTTCGACTTCCAGATCAGGATCCAACCGAGCACACAATGCCAGAAGCTCCATAACATGAAACTACCTTCCTGCCCTTCCCAGAAACAGGCCAGCAGGTATTCCACCTGCAAACTCCTGTCACTGTGGGTGAATGCATATTTATACTCGAATAGATGATGCGAGATGATATAATACAGTGTGATGAACATGGCCAACACACTGATGCTCTCTGCCAGGAACAATCCACGTGCCAGCCGGATCCAGCTCTGCTTATCCGTTAGTTCGCGGGTTCTGAAAGCAAGCGCATAAGCGATGGTAGCCAATAAGGAAGCCACCAGGGAAAGTACGGCAAAAAAATGCCCGATCTGTCCCGGCAATAAATGTTCTCCGATATAGTTCATGTAGCGTAGGTTCTGGTAAGGAAATGCAGGACTGAATAACAGCTTGCTCTTGCAGTTTTAGGATGCGGCCTGTACGTTCTTATTGGCTTTCGGATCGTCTTTGTACTTGGAAGGACATTTCAGCAGGATATCCTTACATTCAAAATGATCGCCCTGAACGCGGCCTTTCAGCACCAGGCGTTCACTTTTTTCCATATCCGTAGGCTTATTGTTGTGATACACCACTTTGATATTGTTGCCCAGTGTATCTACTGCGGTAAATGTTAAATAATTGGGATTCTTAACGGCATCATATTCGAGCGGCTGTGCTTTGTCCAGTTTAACGATCAGGTTCACGAACTTACCCTCTTTCTCCTTGGCAGAAGCGATGGTCTCATAAGTTGTCAGATCGCCGGTATAACTGATCAGCACCACGATGGCAGCAGCAATACACACGAGTACGATGATATGCGTTTTCTTCATAGCGTTCCCTTTATGCTGCAAAAGTAGCCCAAAATGAGTTGGTAAGAGCGGCTGATTATTCACCGGGTTGTTAAAATCTGTTATCATTTTCCCTACCCCTTGTCTGCCTGCCAAAACCGGACATTTTGTGTAAGCTTTTTCGCCTGTTTGCTTAAACAGATTAATCTTGGCCGAATTCGGAAAATAGCCGCTAAATTTGCGGGCTGTTTGCAATTATAAGATACTACCATGGCCGATCTATCGCAATTTGACCCCAACGGTGTTGGCAACCCCAATAACAACATTTTTGGCCTCCCCTTTTCAGAAGATGATGCCCGCCTGATCATACTACCCGTACCCTGGGAAGTGACCGTGAGTTATGGCGCCGGCACATCCCGCGCAGCGGAACATATTTTCAAGGCCAGCAAACAGGTAGACCTTTTCGATGTGGATGGCGATCATGGCTGGAAACAAGGTTTTTTCATGCGCGGTGTTGACAGGAAAGTGCTCATGAAAAGCGATTACCTCCGCAAAGAAGCAGAACTGTACATTGATTATATCTCCCGCGGCGAGTTGATAGACAAGAATAAATTCATGTGTAAAAGCCTGAAAGATATCAATGAGGGTAGTCGCATGATGAACCAATGGGTGTTCGACCAGTGCAAAGAGCTATTGGGCAAGGATAAACTGGTGGGGCTGCTTGGCGGTGACCACAGTACTTCTTTGGGGTACATGAAGGCCCTGGGGGAACGATATGGCGATTTTGGGGTGCTGCAGCTCGATGCCCATTGCGACCTGCGTAAGGCATACGAAGATTTCACCTATTCCCACGCATCCGTCATGTACAACGCCCTGCAGGAAATACCCTCGCTGAGTAAACTGGTACAGGTAGGTATCCGCGATTATTCGGAGGAGGAATGGAACCTGATCTGCAACAGCAACTTCAAAGTGATCGCTTACCAGGAAAAACACATTAAGGAGCGGCTGTTCGAGGGCGAGACCTGGAAACAAATCGTTGACGAGATTATTGAACACCTGCCACAGCAGGTATACATCAGCTTCGATATAGATGGTCTGGACAGAAAATACTGTCCCAATACCGGTACGCCGGTGCCCGGTGGTTTCGAAACGGAAGAGATCTTCTATCTCATCAAAAAGATCACTGCCAGCGGACGAAAGCTGATCGGCTTTGACCTGGTGGAGATCGCTGTGGGGCAAACCGATTGGGACAGCAACGTGGGTGCCCGCATTTTGTGGCGCTTGTGTAACCTGCTGGTCAATAATCAATCCTAACTTACCGGCATGAAAGTATACGACTACATCATTGTACTGCGCAGACCCGGTTACCTGCTGGTAGACCTGATCAGCCGTTTCATGCTGATGATCGCCATTGCCATACTGGGTTATACGGTATTCTGGATACCTTTCGGCTGGTTCAGCATGTTTCTGATCGTTCTGATCGCTGGTATTGCCGGCTGGTGGATCCGCTGCACCATCCAGGCCAACAAAGGCGGGATCCCGTATTACCGGCTGGGACTGCTTTTTGCCACCATCGGACTGGGGTCCCTGTTCCAGCTGCACTGGATCCCCATCCTGTATTTTCTGGCAGTCGTTTCGGAAAAACAGGTAAAATTCCCGCAGGAGATCGCTTTTCATGACGAGGGGATCGTGATCAACTCCCTCCCAAAAAAACGTTACAGCTGGCAAGAGATCGGGAATGTGGTGCTGAAAGACGGGATCCTGACCATTGACCTGAAAAACAATAAACTCATACAGAAAGAAATAGAATCCAGCAGTTCTGCCAAAGAAGAGGCGGAATTTAACGAGTTTTGCAGGGCCCGGATGCTTGCATGATGCAGAACGCCGGAGCTTAGCTTTCATACTTACAATTCACACATGGCCATTACACAATCACCCTTCCTGCTGTATTCAGACGGAAATGGGAATATTTTTGAAGACGACACGCTGTATGCAGCAGGTCGCGCCGGCTGGGACGCTTTTCCCATACCCACCGAAGAATGGATAGCATTACCCGACGGAGGTAATTTATACGAATTACCGGGAAGACGCGGCATCGGTATCGATGTAAAAACGGGAGAAATGCGTTTGTGCGAAAAAGGCTGGGCCGTTGCGGCATTCATTCCTCCTGCGCATACCGGCTTATACATTGCCGCCTATGAGACACTACCCGATGCGCCTACCCTACCCCTGTTCTGCTATACGGCAGTGGGCTGGTATGATAACAAACATTATGTACCGGCAGTACGAATAGAAAAAGATATCCGGCAGGAATGTGCCGGTTATGATGACGAGAAGATAGAAGCAGGGGCGCAACATCTGCTGAAAGCTTACCCGGAGAACAGACTGGTGAAGCACCTCATGGAGAACTGCTGCATGACGTATCATTGTCCGGCTGCCCGCAATTTTTCACTGGGCAGATGGGAATGTCCCGTGCCTACCTCACCGGCCTGTAATGCCAACTGTATCGGCTGCATCTCATTCCAGCCGGAAGAAGAGACGATCGTATCCACGCAGGACAGGCTTACCTTTAAACCGCTGGCAGAAGAGATCGTGGAATTCACCGTACCCCACCTCATGAATGCCCCTTTCCCCATTGTCAGTTTTGGCCAGGGTTGTGAAGGAGAGCCCTTACTGATGTGGGAGACCATCCGCGAAGCCATCATTGAGATCCGTAAGCATACGCCCAGGGGTAGCATCAACATCAATACCAACGGCTCCAGACCCGATGCCGTAAAAGCATTGTGCGAAGCCGGGCTGAACAGCATACGTGTGAGCACCAACTCTGCCAGAAAACACATTTACGAACCCTATTACCGCCCCAACAATTACCGTTTCGAGGATATTGTTGAGAGCCTGAAAGTGGTGCGTGGTTATGGCGGCTGGGCCAGCATCAATTATTTCGTGTTCCCCGGCATGACCGATACCGTGGAGGAATATGAGGCTTTGCGCAAACTGATCATCGATACGGACCTCAGCATGATCCAATGGCGGAATTTCAACATCGACCCCGACTGGTACATGGGCAAGATCGGCGTACACGAGACCGGCGAAATGCTGGGCGTGAAACAGCTGATGGACCTGCTCAGGGAAGAGTTCCCCAAACTGCGTTTCGGCTATTTCAATCCTTCCATGGAAAGGATCAAAGGCGACTATGAGCATGATTTTGCGGGTGGAGAACTTACAGCCTAACGAATATGCTGGGGCTAAAGCCCGTATTTATCTATTACAGATGGCCCCCGGCTTAAAAGCCGGGGTTATAGATCTCACCATTGCAGCCCTTTAACCTATCTATTACATACATCTCTGTAGCACTTCTACCCCAGCTTTCAAGCTGGGAGGCTACAAAACACGCTACTACGCTTCAGGCTTTAGCCCTGATCCCGATAAAGGTTTCCTCAAGCTGGCAAGCCGGAGTAATCGATCTGACCAGAAATATATAGCCCCTAAACGCTCTATCACATACCTCCTTGCGCCACTTCAACCCCAGCTTTTAAGCTGGGGCTACAAAACACCTACTGTGCTTCGGGCTTTAGCCCTGCCCCATACACAAGGTCCCGGCAGATGACATGCGAAGGTCATGGATTCTAGTTGCGTATTTTGCCTGGCTTAAAAGCTAGGGTATGATGGGGCACTTTGGCCTATGATAAAGAGATCATTGATTTCTGCTTCCTGATAGATTCCAGGCTTCAGCCCTCATCCAATTCCAGACTGGCTATAAATTGAGCGTACGCCTCTTCAAAACTACATTTACGATGATGCGCTTCCTGGTGCAGGATATAATTTCTCACAATATCCAGTTTCCCCATGCTGACCGATGCTGCGAAGTAGCCATCCGCCCATTCCAATTTCTGTTCCAGCAATTTGTTTTTATTTATCCAGTATGCCGATTCTCCTTTGATCATCTGCATTTGTTTGGCAATAGTCCAGCCCGGCTTCAGGATCATCAGACAATGTAAATGATCCAGGTATCCATCCACCATATCAACGTAAAACCCCTTCTCCTGTGCATTCTGAATGATGTGACGGCATATGATTGCCCGTTGATCTGATAACAATACCCTGTCTCTTTTTTTGGTTCCCCACACAGCATGTATCCATACAGAAGTCTTTGCCATTTTTTCAGAAAAATAGACAACGTGTTCAAAAGAAAATAGCGTATTTGCCGCAATAGTTTTACCTATTTTGCAGACCTAAACGCAATTGACCATAAAGACATCTCACACAAAAAATGACACCTATGCCGGTATCGCACTGGCTGTTCTGGCAGCAGTCATCTGGTCGGGGAATTTTGTAGTAGCAAAAGGGGTGAGTGAACATATCGGCCCCGTGAGCCTGGCTTTTTTCCGATGGTTCACCGCAACCCTGCTCATTGCCCCCTTTGCCTGGCGGCGCTTTAAAGAGGAAAAGCAAGTTGTCAGGACCCACGCAAAATACCTGATCTGGGTGGCCATAAGCGGTATCACCATCTTCAATACCTGTATCTATATTGCGGGACATTATACCAGCGCCATCAATATGGCATTGATCGGCACCACATCCTCTCCCATTTTTGCTACAGTGTTCGCCGCTGTATTCCTGAAAGACAGGCCCGGCAGGCTTCGCATCACCGGCATGCTCATCTGCTTGTCAGGCATCCTGCTGCTTTTGTCACGCGGCAGCTGGCAAACACTGCAGTCATTCCGTTTCTCTACCGGCGATCTTTGGGTGCTTACCGGCGCCATTGCTTTTGCAGCCTACAGTACCCTGGTAAGAAAAAAACCAGCAGGCCTCTCATCGATCAATTTCCTGTTCGTGATCTTTGCAGCGGGCACTTTGCTATTGGTCCCGTTCTTTGTGGCGGAACAGCTGACAGCGGCTCCGGCTGCATGGAGCCTGTCATTGTGGGGTATCATCCTTTACCTGGGCGCCGGCGCTTCTGTGACCGCGTTCTTATGCTGGAACCTCTCCATACAAAAGATCGGCGCCGGCCGAACCGTTCTGTTCGGGAACCTCATACCCGTATTCAGTGTACTGGAAGCGGTCTGGCTGCTAGGTGAAAAGATCAACAGGATCCATATCATCAGCGGCTCGCTCGTGATCCTGGGATTGATACTGGCCAATACTGTACAAAAAAACAAGGCCGGGAAATAACGCAGTACTTATCTTGCTCTCCGATGGACTCCCTTACCCTCATTTTATTGTGTTGTTTTGCCTTCTCCGCCGGATTTGTAGACGCTATTGTTGGCGGTGGCGGACTGATACAGACGCCCGCATCACTGGTAATGCTTCCGCAATTCCCTGTTGCCACCGTGATAGGTTCGTTGAAGATCCCTTCTTTTACAGGTACCGCTTTTGCCACGGTGCAATACCTCCGAAAAGTGTCTGTGAACTGGACGATGGCGGCAGTTATGTGTGTGCTGGCATTCATCGCTGCATTCGCGGGCTCAGAAGTGCTGACCATGATCAGTAACCGCTACATGAAACCGGTGATCTTCGTGGTGCTGATCGGCGTGGCCATCTATACCTATACCAAGAAGAATTTCGGTCTGCACACACAGAAGGACCATTCCTCCCGGCGTGAATGGCTCTATGCCATACTCATCAGCCTGATCATCGGTTTTTATGATGGCTTTATCGGACCGGGTGCCGGAAGTTTCCTGGTACTCGCTTTTATCTCACTGCTGGGATTTGATTTCCTGCATGCCAGTGCCAATGCCAAACTGATCAACCTGGCCACCAATATGGGCTCCATTACCCTGTTCCTGCTCAAAGGCTCGATACTCTGGCAGATCGCGGTGCCTATGGCCATCTGCAACGGCATCGGCGGCATCACAGGCGCCCGTTTAGCCATTACCCGGGGCAATCGTTTCATACGGGTATTCTTTCTGCTCGTCATCACGGCGACCCTTCTCCGTTTTGGGTACGATGCCTTTTTCAGATAAGCCTGTTTGTTGACATTTGTAAAAGAGTCAAAGTGGTTACATTAGAGTCCCACAACTCCTTTAAAACCATTTTAACTCCTGTCCCCCCAACCTTAACCTTTCTTTATACCCCAAAAGTGGATTACCCGGCAGTAAATGCGGTAATTTTCAACATCGGGTATTCCCTAAGCCGATACCTGTACATTTGATATGAGCAATCATTCATCCATGTCAGCCTCATTCGAGAAAGAAAAGAACCTGAAAGCATCTGCCTACACAGCCATGGTTTGTGTTTTGGTGTTCCTGGTATTCTTTTTCCTGAAATGGACCCTTCCGCAGATCCCTCCGCCCGATTTTGGTGAGGGTATTGAAGTGAACCTCGGCAACAGTGAGACCGGCGAAGGTGCTATTGCCCCCCAGCTACCGGGCGAGCCTTCGGTAACGGAGGACAGCAGATCGGCACCACCCCGTTCCGTAGCTGAATCTGGCAACCAGCCAAAGATCAATGCGGATGCATACGATGATGGCGACGCTCCTTCCCTGAACAAAACGGAAAAATCTGCGGCAAAGCCCGTAAATACAGTACCGACCAATGCCCGGAAAATCAACCCGACCCCTGTAACCAACCCAACGCCTGCCCCACCCAAACCCAAAGCCCTTTTCAAAGGCGGTACCAGTACGGCTAACAGCGGTAACCGGGCCGACAGCTACAATGGCGTACAAAACCAGGGCATTGCCGGTGGCAAAGGCGACCAGGGCAACCCCAACGGCAATCCGAATTCAGATAGTTACCAGGGTAATGCAGCCAGTGGTCGTGGAGGCAATGGAAGTTCGGGCGGTGTAAGTATCCGCAGCGGGCTCGATGGCCGAAGGATCACCCGCTTACCTTCTTTCGAGGATGAATTCAACGAAAATGCCAAAGTGGCCGTAGACATCACCGTTGATAGAGCCGGAAATGTGATACAGGCCGTTGTCAACCAGCGCGGCACCACCACTACCAACCAGACCATCCGCAATATTGCCCTGCGCAAGGCACGCAGCCTGAAACTGAACAGCGGCACTGCGGAAGAACAAACCGGCACCCTGGTCTTCAATTTCAAGCTACGCGGATAAGTATTGTTGCCTAATTTGCGGCAGTATATGACTTACCAGGAAACACTTCATTATCTTTTTACCCGGCTGCCCATGTTCAGCCGTATTGGAACGGACGCTTATAAAAAAGACCTCACCAATACCATCCGTTTGTGTGGGGCACTGGGCGATCCGCAGAAAAAGTTCAAGACCATCCATATCGCTGGCACCAATGGCAAGGGTTCTACCAGCCATATGCTGGCGGCCATTTTGCAGACAGCGGGTTACAAAACGGGGCTCTATACTTCACCGCACCTCAAGGATTTCAGGGAGCGGATCAAGATCAACGGGCAGGTCTGCTCGGAAGAATTCGTGATCGATTTTACGGAACGCATCAAACCCCTGATCAATGAGATAGAACCTTCTTTCTTTGAGATCACGGTGGCCATGGCCTTCGATCATTTTGCAAAACAGGGTGTTGATGTGGCCGTGATAGAAGTGGGTCTGGGCGGACGGCTGGACAGCACCAACATCATTACTCCCGAATTAAGCGTGATCACCAATATCGGCTGGGATCACATGAACCTGCTGGGAGATACGCTGGAAAAGATCGCCACAGAAAAAGCAGGTATCATCAAAAAGGGCATACCAGCAGTGATCGGCGAAGTGATCCCCGAAACGAGGCCTGTATTTGACAGCTACGCCACAAGTGCCCCTCTCATTTATGCACAGGAAAGAAGATGGATGGCAGGATGGGATTATGAGCACCACCTGCTGAAAGTGGAAGTGGTTGACAAAGCCAACAACGAACACCATCACTACCAACTGGACCTTCCGGGCATCTACCAGACCAAAAACCTGCTGACCGTTCTGGAAGCAGCTCACCAGCTGCATTTACAGGGATGGAGAACCGATACCGCCACAATTCAGAAAGCATTGCAACACGTGAAAAAACTAACAGGCTTACATGGAAGATGGGAGTTGATACAAAACAACCCCGCCGTGATCCTTGACGTGGGGCACAATGTGGATGGCGTAAAACAGCTCTCACGCCAGCTCGAACTGACCGATTACGACCACCTGCACATCATCACCGGAATGGTGAAAGACAAGGATGTGGATGCGGTACTGGCGCTCTTGCCACAAGACGCAACTTACTATTTTACACAGGCGCAGATACCACGTGCACTGGATGCCGTGACCCTGCAGCAAAAAGCAGCGGGACACCTATTGATAGGGAATACCTACCCAAATGTGAACGAGGCCTTGCAGCATGCACTTGCACATGCACATAAGAACGACCTGGTACTGGTCTGCGGAAGCGTGTTCCTTGTGGGGGAAGTAAAAAGATGATGCACCTGCGCGATAACCGGTCAGGGTCTGTAACAGACCTTTATACGAACTGCAGCCAACCCAGTTTCACCAGTGCTGCATAAGCAGGTCCCACCTGCACCCCATGCAACAATCGGTTATCCCTGACCAGTTCTATAAATTCCTGCCTGGAAAAAGAAACGATATCGATGTCTTCGAACAGGTCAGGATTGGTACTGGGCGTAGGTACGGCATTCCTGGCCAGGAAAAAATAGGCCGTATTGTTATTTACCGCAGGATTGGGTGCCGATTGCATCAGGAACTCGATATCATCGGAAGTATATCCTGTCTCCTCCACCATTTCACGTTTGGCGGCAGCTTTTGGATCTTCTCCTTTTTCGATCACGCCGCCAGGTAATTCCAGGATCGTTTGATCGATGGGGTAACGGTATTGACGGACCAGTATCACCCGTTCCTCGGCCGTGACCACGATCGTATTGCACCAGTTCGGAAGTTCTACCACATAATAGGGTTCAATGATCCGCCCATCGGGAAACTCACAGCTGTCGGCGCGTGCACGGAACCAGCGGTCGTCATAAATATATTTCGAGGATAAGGTCTTCCACCGCATATCCCTCAACGAATCCAGGTCCGTCGCTTTGTGTTCCTTTTCCATTACCAGCCTTTGCTTTCACGTAATGAATGGATATGTGCCGTATGGTGTTTTCCATGCCACGCATACATGCCCAAAAGGAACCAGAGGCTCATCTTCCTGCCATGCTCAGGATGCACCACCATCCTTTCCCAGTCTGTCTGTGTGAGGTTCCTGATGGTTGCATACCATCGCTGGTGCAATGCATGCAGTAAGGTGAGGGAGATATTTACCGGCAGTTCATTGTCGGGCAGTTGCGCCCACAGTTTCTCTTCGTAAGGTTTGATGGTCGGGGTCTCCTCCGTTAATGCCAGTTTGAACCGGATATAGGCATTCATATGGCTATCCGCCACATGATGTACCAGTTGCTGCACCGTCCAGCCACCATCCCGGTAAGGCGTGTGCAACTGTACCATATCGAGGTTCAGTACTGACCTTTCCAGTTCCTCTGGCAGGAACCGGATATCCAGCAGCCATTTTTCTTTTTGCTCCTGCGAAAAAGCCTGCGGCTCATATTTCCCAATGGGATAGCGGGGATCTGTTGTCATAGTATATACGGATATGGGAGGTTATAAAAGGTGTCGTAAATCAATCATCGCGTAAAGCCCTTCCAGTCAAATGAATGAACACATCTTCCAGGTTGGCCTGTTTTACCTCTTTGGGTTTCTCAAAACCGGCTTCCACCAGCTCATCGATCAACCTGTCGGGCGTATTGATCGCTATGATCTTCCCGCTGTCAATGATGGCCACCCTGTCGCACAATACCTCTGCCTCATCCATATAATGTGTGGTGATGATCACGGTAGTACCCTGGTTGCGGATATTACGGATCAGGTCCCAAAGGTTCCTTCGTGCCTGCGGGTCCAATCCGGTAGTGGGTTCATCCAGGAATATGATGCGCGGCTGGTTGATGAGTGTGGTGGCAATAGAGAAACGTTGCTTCTGCCCGCCACTCAATTCTTTGAATTTGGCTTTGGCCTTATCGCGCAGGTTCACTTTATCGAGCAGCTCAAGGGGATCTATGTCTTCATTATACAAACCTGCAAACAGGTCGATCAGTTCGCTCAGGTTCAGGCTGGGATAGTAACCCGATGTCTGCAGCTGCACCCCGATGATCTTTTTGATCTCGTTAGGAGATTTATCCAGGTCGAACCCGTCTACCCGTATCTCGCCGCTGGTCTTCTGGCGCAGTGTTTCCATGATCTCCAGGGTAGTGGACTTGCCTGCCCCATTCGGGCCCAGCAAACCGAAGATCTCCCCTTCCTGCACTTCAAAACTGATACCTTTTACGGCTTCAAATTCGCCGTATTTTTTTCGTAGGTCTTTTACCTGTATGATGGTTCTGCTCATGGTCTAAAATTGATACACCAGTCCTGCTTTCTGCCCGGCAACACCTATACCCAATGCCGCCTGGTTCTGTCTCTGGTTAAATAAAGTTACGGCCATTTGCAGATTTCTCTGTCCCATAACTGTCAAATAGCCCCCCGTCAGTGTGAGGCCGAAACCGCCACCCAGTAAAGCCCAGCCCAGACTTTTGTTATCCGTGCCCGACAACTTGCTGATCCCGATAAGTGTAGCAATGGTACCGGTAAATCCCAATACCTGTCCAGCGATCTTATTCGACTGGTGTTTACCCACCAACTGTATCAGCAGGGGGTCCCGTGAGCGGTAAAACAGTTGTGTGAACTGGTTACTGCCGCTGAAGACCGTATCATGGTAAATGATCGTATTGGGTTTGGGCGCTACCAGGTAACTCATCCCCTTTTTATCCAAACGCTGCTGGGCCGATGCGCAGAAAAAGCCCGTGAGTAATACAAACAATACATATATCCGTTTCATGGTATCCTGTTAAATCCCCATAAAAGTATTCAGTTCTTCCATCATTTTGCGACTGCCGATAAACAAAGGTGTCCGCTGGTGCAATTCGGTAGGCTGTACATCCAGTATCCTTTGTTTGCCATTGGTGGCCAGTCCACCCGCCACTTCCACAATGAACGCAAAAGGATTGGCCTCATACAGTAAGCGAAGTTTTCCCTTGGGTTTATCCAGCGTTCCGGGATACATGAAGATACCGCCTTTGATGAGGTTACGATGAACATCCGCCACCATACTGCCAATATAACGCTGTGTATAAGGCCCGCCATTCTCCCTGGTCTTGCGCTGGCAGCCATCGATATATTTCCTAACCGATTCTTCGTACTGGAAAAAATTCCCATGGTTCACGGAATAGAATTTGCCCGAATCGGGACATTTGATATCCGGATGACTCAATGAGAACTCACCTATCGAAGGGTCGAGCGTAAAACCATTCACCCCGCGGCGCGTGGCATACACCAGCATGGTGCTTGATCCGTATACCACATACCCAGCTGCCACCTGTTTATTGCCCGGTTGCAGAAAATCCTCTTTGCGACAGGGTTTACCTAACTCACTCACCCGGCGATAGACGCTGAAAATGGTTCCGATGGATACGTTCACATCAATATTGCCGCTGCCATCAAGGGGATCAAATAAGACCACATATTTACTATTATTACTGATCTCATCATCAAACACCACAAAGTCATCCATTTCCTCACTGCCAATACCCGCACAACTGATACCATGTTTCAATACGCCCATGAACTGGTTATTGGCAAACACATCCAGTTTTTTCACATCCTCGCCTTGTACATTGATGCTTCCGGCATCACCCAGTATATCTACCAGGCCGGCTTTGTTCACTTCCACATTCACGCGTTTGGCCGCCAATGCCAGGTCGCGGAGCAGGCGGCTCAATTCGCCGGTGGCTGTGGGAAACTGTCTTAACTGGGTAAGGGTGAATTCATCCAGGGTGAGGATGTTCCTGTTTACGATCATGCGGCAATCATTTCGATAAAGTTAGGGTGCGACCTCTAATTCATCTGATAAATTTTATCCATACATGATGTAAGCCATACACAATAACGGCATTCATTTACGGTAAAAGATCTGGGTGAAAAAAAGAATGCCTTTCGCATCCTGATACACACCGATCCCCGTGTACAGGTAATCTCCTTCTATGTTCTTCCTGTGTCCCGGGCTATTGAGCCAGCCCTGCACCACTTCACGGGCGGTCAGTTTTCCATAGGCAACATTTTCTGCAGAAGCGGAGATCCATCCCACATTTTTTTTGATGGCTTCCATCCTGTTGTCGAATCCCTCATGACCGAAACCCGTTTTCCGGTTTCCCATGTTACGGCTATGGCGGTAAGCCTGCTCAGAAGCAACCGTTGCCAACTTCAGGGAAGCTTTCCCGATCGAGGACCTGTGCTGGTTGATATACTGCAGGATGGCATTTTCCATACCTGCGACCACGATCGTTTCTTTTCCGGTGTTTGCCGAAAGGGATCCTGCTGTTCTCGGACTGCAGGATAACAGACCAACTCCCAATACCAGGCAACCTATCCTGAAAACCCATGGATTCATCTGCATACACATTTTCCATGCATGAAACAACAACCATACCAATTTGCACGGTAAACTCCTGACAGTCTCCCTGCAGAAGCGATAATTAACCTAGTTTTGCCTGATCAAAAAGAACCGGTAAGGAATGAAAGTATTTAAATTCGGCGGGGCCAGCGTTAACAGTGTAGAAAGGATCCAGAACCTGGCAGGTATCGTAAAAAGTCACCAGGACCAGCCTCTTGTCATCATCATCTCTGCGATGGGCAAGACCACCAACAGCCTTGAAAAAGTAGCAGAATCTTTTTATGCAGGCAACAGGAACGAGGCCCTTCAATTATTTGATGTGGTAAAACAGCACCACCTCAACATGTCCAAATACCTGCTGGTGAAGCAGTTCAATGAGTGCCTGCTGCAGCTCACCGATTTCTTTACAGAAGTAGAATGGCTATTGCACGATAAACCGGTGAGGGAATATGATTACTATTACGACCAGGTGGTTTGTATTGGCGAACTGCTCAGTACGGCCATCATCAGTCATTACCTGAATGAATCAGGTATCAGCAACGAATGGCTGGACGTGCGCGATCTCTTACGAACAGACAACACATTCCGGGATGCCGCAGTGGACTGGGATTACACCAGTGAAAGAGTAAAGCATACCGTTTCCCGACCCGGCATATACCTGACGCAAGGTTTCATTGGCTGCACCGCCGACAACGAAAGCACCACACTCGGTCGGGAGGGTAGTGATTTTACAGCGGCCATTTTTGCCAATATCCTCAACGCAGAAAGTCTCACTATCTGGAAAGATGTAGAAGCCGTAATGAGTGCAGACCCGAAACGTTTCCCCGACGCTCAACCGTTGCAGGAACTCAACTTCACCGAAGTGATCGAGATGGCGTATTATGGAGCGCAGGTGATCCACCCGAAGACCATCAAACCCCTGCAGAACAAAGGCATTCCCTTACACGTAAAATGCTTCCTGAATCCGGAACTGCCGGGAACCCTTATTCATAAGAAGAACAGCAAGGGACTGCCCCCCATCATCGTGGTAAAAGAGAACCAGGCTTTACTGCATCTGAACAGCCAGGATTTTTCCTTTGTGGGAGAAGAACCCATGAGCTGGCTGTATGCGTTATTGCACAAGATCAAAACAAGACCCAACCTGATACAGACCGGTGCCATCAACGTGCAGTTGTGTATGGATTACCGTGCGGAAAAAATCGAACAACTGGCCGCAGCCGCTGCTGCCTTATTTGATGTGCAGGTAGAAAAAGACCTGACACTGCTCACGATCCGCCATTACAACACTGAGACCTTTGAACAACTCACCAGAGGTAAGGAGATCGTCTTGACGCAACGTACGGTAGATACAGTTCAGGTGCTTATTAGGCAATGAGTGATTGAGTGGATGAGTGAATGAGTGAATGCTTTTTTAGAGGGGGATGTATTCCCCTTTTTTGTTGACGGAGATGAGGGGGATCTTTTTGGTTTGTTCAAAATAATCGAAGACCTCTTTCAGGCGGGCTGAGAAACTTTGATAAGCAGGGTCATCCTTACTGGCACGGGCCAGGTATTCGCGGCTTTTCTCCACATTATACCGTACGGGAAAGATATGAACAGGGATGAAATCCTGTCCCTGGTCGTGGGCATAACTGGCCAGCAGGTATACTTCCTCTATCTGGTTATTCTGGATGGGGATACACCCTACGGTCACACAACTTCCATGGATAAAGATATCATTACCGGGCTTCAGGGAATCGCTCAGCAGCATATCGGATGCATTGGGATAGTTCAGGCCCAGCGACATATGATAACTGCTCCTGGGATTGAACTCATTGATATAGTAGAACCCTTCCGGCACCTGGTAATCGCCCTCGATACGTTTTGGGCCCAATGCCCCGGACAAAGCACATACCTTGTAGGTTTTGAATAGTTTAAAGGGTTCGTTCTTATGGTTACGTACCCATACTTCCAGCTGGCTATCGTACTTGAAACTGCGGACGTACATCTGTTTAACAGGCCAGGAGATATTGATGGCCGCCAGTTGTTTTTTGAGGGAATCCTCTTTCAGTTTCATCGCGTTCACCACTTTCGGGAACTGGCGCTGGAAAGAAATAAAGGGTCCCTGCGCATGAGCCTGCACTGCCAATACCCACAAAAGAATTACACCTGCTATCCGCTTCATGGTTTCAAAAATAAGGAATGAGCCAACACAGCCAATAGGGCCGGCCTAAGAATTAACGTTTCGGGAACTGTTAAAATTGTACATGGTCCACCTGCCCGGCAAATGGACCATGGACCTGTTTACAGGTTACCCCGCAGTTCCTGCTCACGTTCAATGGCTTCGAACAGGGCCTTGAAGTTGCCTTTTCCGAAACTTTTGGCGCCTTTGCGCTGGATGATCTCAAAGAACAGGGTGGGCCTGTCTTCCACTGGTTTGGTGAAGATCTGTAACAGGTAACCCTCATCGTCCCTGTCGACCAGTATACCCAGCTCCTCCAGCGGGCGCAGGTCCTCGTCAATATGCCCTACCCTGCTCAGCAGGTCAGCATAATACGAAGAAGGCACTTGCAGAAATTCCACCCCACGGTTGCGGAGTTCGGTAACGGTCTTCACAATATCGTTGGTGGCGAGCGCCACATGCTGGCAGCCTTCTCCATCATAATAATCCAGGTATTCCTCCACCTGCGATTTCTTCTTGCCTTCGGCAGGTTCATTGATGGGGAATTTCACGAAACCATTGCCATTGCTCATCACTTTGCTCATCAGGGCCGAGTACTCGGTAGAGATATCGTTGTCATCAAAACTCAGGATATTCCGGAAACCCATCACTTCCTCATAAAACTTCACCCAGCGGTTCATCTGGTTCCAGCCTACGTTACCTACGCAGTGGTCCACATACAACAATCCCGTTTCAGCAGGCTGATAAAGGGTTTCCCATTTACGGAATCCGGGCATGAATGCGCCCCGGTAATTTTTCCTTTCCACGAACAGGTGAACGGTATCCCCGTAGGTATGAATACCGCTGAGAACCAGCTCCCCATCCGCATCGGTCAATGTTATGGGTTCCTGGTATGATCTGGCACCCCTTGCAGTGGTCTGTTTCCAGGCATCTGCAGCATCTGCTACTTTCAGGGCCAGCATCTTTACCCCATCGCCATGTTTGTAAATATGATCGGCCATGGGGTTCTGGCTGCGTAACGGGGTGGTGAATACGAAAGTGAGTTTGTTCTGGCGGACCACATAACTGGCCCTGTCCTTCACACCTGTTTCGGGACCTGCATAGGCCAGGCTCTGGAAGCCGAAAGCTGTTTTATAAAAATGGGCGGCCTGTTTGGCATTGCCCACATAGAATTCTACATAATCTGTTCCCTGCAATGGCAGAAAATCTTGCGTTGCCGGTTGCGCTGCGGCGGCAGTTACAACTGTTTCCATACGAAAGTTTAGGTAATGACGTAATGATGTGGTAGTACAATGATCTGGCCTTCAACCAGATGAAATCCAACTAGCTACCGGCATCCATGGCCAGTGCTTCCATCAGCAGGCAGTAGCAAAAGCGCTTATCGCTGAAGATCTTGTGTGGATAATCGGGCGTCATCGGAACAAATCTATGGAATTGGATGAAAAATCGATCGTTAATCCCAAAAAGTTACTCCCGGCGCCATGAACTTTTAACTTTTAACTATTAACTCTTATCTATCTTCGTCGCCTAAGTTGTTCAATTATGAAAGTAGGTATCCTTGGTGGCGGCCAATTGGGCAGAATGCTCTTACAGGCAGCAGGCAACTATGTGGTGGAAACACATGTACTCGAAAATGACCCGAACTGTCCGGCGGCCCATCTCTGTCACCATTTCACCAAAGGTGATATCACTGATTTTGATACCGTATATGCTTTTGGCAAGGGACTGGATGCCATCACCATCGAGATTGAGGCTGTGAATGTGGAGGCACTGGAGAAACTGGAAGCCGAAGGGGTCACCGTTATTCCCAAACCTTCGGCGATACGCACCATCAAGAACAAAGTGGTGCAGAAAGCTTTTTATAAAGAACATGAGATCCCCACTTCTGCCTTTGTCATTACCCATAACCTGGCGGAACTGGAACTACACAAGGACTTCTTACCCGCAGTGCACAAGATCGGCCAGGGTGGTTACGACGGCAAAGGGGTAAGCATACTGGAATCAGAGAACGATATCAGCAAGGGATTTGATGCCCCTGCCGTACTGGAAAAAAAAGTGGCCATCAAAAAAGAGATCGCCATTATCGTTGCCATGAATACCAGGGGGGAGATCACCCACTACCCTCCTGCAGAAATGATCTTTGATCCGGTATGGAACCTGCTGGATTACCAGCTCAGTCCGGCCATCTTACCCGAAAAGACCCTCTGGCGCGCTGAAGCCATCGCCACCAAAGTGGTCAAGGAACTGCAGAGTCCCGGCCTGTTCGCGATCGAACTGTTCATCGACAAGAACGACGAAGTACTGGTGAACGAAAGCGCACCACGTGTTCACAACAGCGGCCACCATACCATCGAAGGCAATTATTCTAGCCAGTACGATATGCTTTGGCGCATCATTCTCGGATACCCGCTGGGTAATACGGATCCCATTCTCCCTTCGGCCATCGTGAACATATTGGGTGCAGACGGTTTTTCCGGAAGCGCCATATACGAAGGACTGGAAGAAGTGATGGCCATGGACAATGTGTTCGTGCACCTTTACGGCAAGACCCAAACCAAACCGGGCCGTAAAATGGGGCATGTGACCATCTTACACAAAGATTACCAGGACCTTACCTATAAGGCCAACAAGATCAAACACCTGCTGAAAGTAAAGGCTTAAATAGTGCTGACAGGACTGCTGTGGCGGATCTTGACCACGTTCAGGGGTTTCAGGAAACCGATGCCAATGAGACTTTTGGTCTGCAAACCTGGCGATTTCTTCTCTGGGCCAAATAAGCGGATATCATCATCATAGATCATATCCAGGCTATAGGTTGCCGAAAAAAAACGGTTGATCTTGAACGAGAACAGGTTGGTCATATACAGGTCAACATTCTCCGGTTTATTCTGGTAATTGGAGAACAGGTCTACCCTGCCCTTATACGTTACATTCTTGGCAATGGTATTGTTATAGTTCACCGTTGCGAAAGCACCTATCTCATTCACCGAATGCGAACCCGCCGGAATACCGTATCCTCCTTTCATGGCCAGTTTATCGTTCATCAGGAAAATAGAACGAGAGGTAAGCGGGGAGAAGAACACAGACAGGTTCTGCGCCGCTTTCCAGTCGAAACCCACCGACAGGATCACATAGGCAGGCGATAGGAATGAGGAAGCAAAAGTTCCGATATTGTTTGAATAGGTATACCCATCGAACAGCTGCGAGCGGAAGTTGAACAGGGTGGAGAGATACCATTTACCCACCGTATCCATTTTATAACCGTATTTGCTTAGATAGTCGAAACGGTCGTCGTTCTTACGGCTACCCAGGCTGGTGGATTGCACGTAACCCATATTGATGTCGATATTGTTGTCCCAGCTGTGCCGGTTCTTCTTGTAGAAAAAATAATAGTTGAAATAGCCATTGACGGTCAACGAAAAATTGTCACCACCCGAAGCCCAGTTGCTCAATGAGCCCTGGGCCAGGTTAAAACTCATCAATCCGCCTTTTTTCCAGTTCCAGGTACTGGTATCCGCCTCTTTTTTGATGGTTCGGGAGGTCTCGTTACGTAACCGGTTGACTGCTATATCCTGGCCTTGTACCACCAAAAAGGAACACAGAAAGAAAAAAACAAAGGGGGCTTTCTTCATCTATCGGAAATTTTCCTCGCAAATCTAATGGATATCATCAATTTTAAAGTCAGGAATGCTGACAATATGACACGATGAAACACATTTTTCGTATTTTTGCACACTAAACTGTTCAGAATGGAAATATTGGAATTCGCAGGCAAAACGCATGACGAAAGTCGTCAGGGCGAGGCCTACAATCCGATTGTGAAGGATACCACAGCTTACCAAAAACATTTTTACATAGAAAGTTATGGTTGCGCCATGAATTTCGCAGACAGCGAAGTGGTGGCCTCCATCCTGAATGCTGAGGGTTTTGGCGCTACCCGTAACCAGGAAGAAGCCGACCTGGTACTGATCAATACCTGCTCTATCCGCGAAAAGGCCGAACAGACCGTTAGAAAACGTCTGACGGAATTCCGTTCGCTGAAGAAAAAGAGGCCCGGCATGCTGGTAGGCGTACTGGGCTGTATGGCGGAACGTCTGAAATCGAAATGGCTGGAAGAGGAAAAACTGGTCGACCTGGTGGTGGGTCCCGATGCCTACCGAAGTCTACCTTCCCTGATCGAGGAGGCCGAAACAGGACAAAAAGCTGTGAATGTACTACTTAGCCGGGATGAGACCTATGGGGATATCGCCCCGATCAGGCTCGACAGCAACGGCGTCTGCGCATTTGTGTCCATCATGCGGGGCTGCAACAATATGTGCAGTTTCTGTGTGGTACCCTTTACCCGGGGCCGCGAACGCAGTCGCGATGCACATTCCATTCTAGAAGAAGTGACCCAACTCTTTGCCGCCGGCTACCGGGAAGTGACGCTGCTGGGTCAGAATGTGGATAGTTATTACTGGATAGATGAACAGAACGACGATACCGTAACATTTGCCAAGCTGCTTGAAAAAGTGGCGCAGGTATCTCCCCTGCTGCGGGTACGGTTCAGCACTTCCCACCCCAAGGATATCACAGATGAAGTGCTCTACACCATGGCCAGGTACGATAATATCTGCAAATACATACACCTGCCCGTGCAAAGCGGCAGCAACCGCATACTGCAGTTGATGAACCGTACCTATACCCGCGAATGGTACATTGGCCGGGTGAACCGCATACGCGAAATATTGCCGGGTTGCGGTTTGAGTACCGACATGATCTCCGGTTTCTGTACAGAAACAGAAGAAGACCACCAGGACACGTATTCGCTGATGGAATATTGCAAATACGACCTTGCCTACATGTACTATTACAGCGAAAGGCCGGGAACCCTGGCAGAGAGAAGGTACGAGGATGATGTACCGGAAGAGGTGAAAAAAAGACGGCTGCAGGAGATCATTGCCCTGCACCGGATCCACTCCCTCGAAAGCATGCAGCGCGATGTGAACAGGAGTTTCCAGGTACTGATAGAGGGCAACTCCAAAAAAAGCGACGAGCACTGGCAGGGAAGGACCGATCACAACAAAGTGGTCATCTTCCCCAAAGAACAATACGAACTCAAGAAAGGGGACTATGTAATGGTGAATATAGACAGTTGTACGGCAGGAACCCTGTTGGGCAAAGTAGACAGCAGCCGACCGGTACTACGCTAAGCACCTCCCATTATTCATTTTTAATTATCAGCTATCCTCATGGATCTACAAAGTATAAAAAACCGCTTCGGCATCATCGGTAACTCTCCGGCGCTGAACCATGCACTAAATACGGCGGCACAGGTGGCAGCCACAGATCTTACAGTACTGATCGTGGGAGAAAGTGGTGTGGGTAAAGAGGTCTTCTCGCAGATCATACATGCCCTTTCTGCACGCAAACACAACCCCTTTATCGCAGTCAACTGCGGGGCCATTCCCGAAGGAACCATCGATTCTGAATTGTTTGGTCACGAGAAAGGCGCTTTCACCGGTGCGGTGGACAGCCGTAAAGGATATTTTGAGACCGTTAACGGCGGCACCATTTTCATGGATGAGATCGGCGAAATGCCGCTGGGTACACAGGCCCGATTACTGCGGGTACTGGAAACGGGCGAATTCATCCGTGTAGGATCATCCAAGGTACAGAAGACCGATGTACGCGTGATAGCCGCCACCAACCGGGAACTGTTGGAGTTCACACAGAAAGGCCGTTTCCGGGAGGACCTGTACTATCGTTTGAGTACGGTACCCATCCGGGTACCGGCGCTGCGCGACAGGAAAGAAGACATCCTGCTGCTCTTCCGCAAGTTTGTGGTGGATTTCTCAGAGCGCTACAAGACCACACCGGTGCAGTTGGACGAGGAAGCCAAAAGCCTGTTAATTAACCATAGCTGGCAGGGTAATGTCCGCGAATTGAAGAACATTGCAGAGCAGATATCCGTGCTCAGTACCAACAGCCTGATCACTGGTGCAGAAATGCGCAGGTTCCTTCCGGATGCGGCACATAACCGTTTACCGGTACTGGCAGGCGGTCCTGCGCAGGGTGAGTTTGCCAATGAACGCGAGATCCTGTACAAGCTCTTTTTCGATATGAAAAAAGATGTGACAGAGCTGAAAAAAATGTTCCTGGAGATCCTGCAGAACCCTGCCCTGGCAGGCACTGCGGCCAATTTCACCCGCGACTCGCTGATGAACGATTTCCATGGGAACAATGATACCAACCAGTCGATCATGGCACCTCCACCGGCTCAGCAACCTGCCGTGAACCAGCCCTCTTTCCTGCCGGCAGGCAACCAGCAACCGGTGCTGCTGCATGATTCGGATTTACACCACCATGAAGAAGTGGAGGAATCACTGAACATCATGGACAAAGAGAAAGAACTCATTGTAAAAGCGCTGAAAAAACATAAGGGCAAAAGAAGGGATGCATCGCTCGATCTCGGTATCAGTGAGCGGACCTTGTATAGGAAACTGAAGGAATATGATATTGATGAGTGAAGTTATTCAATGAGTGAATGAGTGGATGAGTGAATGAGTGGATGATAGAATGATAGAATGGGTTTGTTTCAGGGCAATTTATTATGCAGGAGAAAATATTGATATTGATGAAAAAAAAGAACTGGTTGGGCTTACTGGTGATGGTGTTTGCAATGATCACCGGTTGCAGCGTGCGGTATTCGTTCAGGGATGCGGTGATACCGGCGGATGTGAAAACAGTGAAGGTGGGGTTCGTAGAGAACCGGGCCTCGTATGTGAACCCGCAGTTAAGCCAGAAATTCTTCGACAAGATACAGCAGAAGATCATTGGCGGTACCAAACTTACCCGCACCAACGATGACAATGCCGACTATGTGATCAGCAGTACCATAACCCGGTACGATGCCACCCAAACTGTTGGTGTGAGTGCCCAACAAGCCACTACCAACCGTTTGACCGTTAGTTTACACGTGATACTGAAAAAGAACAAGAGCAACGAAACAGAGGAGTTTGATGTTAGCCGCAGCTTCGATTATTCGGCCAGCCTCTCGCTGCAGCAGGCAGAGGCCCAGTTGCTGGATGAAGTGGTCAGGACCTTATCGGACGATATTTTTAACCGTATCTTCTCTAACTGGTAATCAAATCCTACTTTTATCTACATGAACCTGACGCAGGAAAAAGTATTGTTTCATCTTACCGGCAAACTATCGCTTGCCCAGGTAACACCTGAATTCTGGCAAAAGCTGTCTGCAGAAGCCCCATATTTTGCACCAGCGCATTTTTTCGCCAGTACCGCATCGGGCAATACCGATAAGACTCCGGTTGCAAAGACCAATCTTTATTTCACCAACCCTCTCTGGTTGCAATACCAGATGGCAGGGATACAGGACGGAAATGCAACCATACAGGAGAAACCAGCAAAAGCAGCTGCAATGGTGATCCCTTCAGTGGAGAATGTGCGGGAAATGATGCGGCAGATAGATGTGACCATGGATACAGAACCGGAGACCGAGCCTGCTCCCGACGATTATCTGGAAGAGGACGGAAATGAGGAAGTTACCACAGAGACCGAGAGTAAGATCGCGGGCATACTTTCTAACCAGTTGGCCGATTTTAAGAAACCGGTAGAACCCGATGCTGTGCTGGATATTGACGCCGAAAAGAAAAAACTGCACACCATCGATTATTTTGCCTCGCAGGGCATAAAAGTGGACCTTTCTGCTATCCCACAGGATAAACTGACCGCACATTTACGCAAATTCACCGACTGGCTCAAACAGATCAAACAGGCACAAGGCACCCCAAATGACCTTGGTACTACCCTGGAAATGGAGAAAGCAGTGGCTGAAACCGCCAAAAACTCCAATGAGACCCGGGAAGTGCTGACCGAAACCATGGCCGATGTACTGGAGAAACAGGGGCAGGTGGAAAAAGCCATCCAGCTCTACATTAAATTAAGTTTCATAAATCCTGAAAAATCCAGTTATTTTGCTGCCAAAATAGAACAATTAAAAGGTATATAATATGACTATTGTGTTTTTGATCCTGATCGTGATCGCTGCCGTTGCTCTGGGTTTTATCGTTCTGGTACAGAACCCGAAAGGTGGTGGCTTATCCGGTAATGTTGGCGGTTTCAGCAACCAGCTGATGGGTGTGAAGCAAACCACCGATGTACTGGAAAAAGGTACCTGGTTATTTTCAGGCATCATCGCAGTGCTGGCCATCTTCTCTACCCTCTTCCTGAAAGGCGGTGGTTCTGATGGTGCTGACAGCTCCATCCTGCAGAAAGTGAACACCAACCAGACCGCTCCGGCTCCTGCCCCTGCTGCTGTTCCGGCCAATACCGCTACTGCAACAGATTCTGTTAAGAAATAATTCACTGACGATATTTTACCACCCTGTCTGCACCTCAGACAGGGTTTTTTATTTAATTTGAATACATGTCAAGAGTTGTCTCCGCCCTAATGCTGGTACTGGTCATCGCCGGCGCTGTAACTGCCTGGCTGGTGCTGGGCTCCGGAACAGGCTTTTCTGAGAAGAGCCGTTATTTCATCGTGCCAGAAGGCAAGACCGACCCAACCGCCGTACTGGAAGCCATGGAACAGGAGCAGATCCTGTCGCACCCTGCCGTATTCAAACTGCTGGCATCACGTACGGATGTCTGGAACAAACTCAAACCCGGCAAATACGAAGTAAAAAAGGGCATGAGCAGCTGGAAGATTGCCCGTATGCTGCGCAACGGCCGTTTGGCGGAACTGAAACTGGTGATCAATAAGATCCGCACCAAGGAGGACCTGGCCCACCTGATCAGCAAGAATTTTGCGCCCGACTCCGTATCCGTGATGCGTTACCTGAACAGCAACGACTCATTGAAAAAATTCGGGGTGGATACCAGCAAACTCTTCACACTGATCATACCGGACACCTACAGTTTTTACTGGAATACCTCTATCACCCGCATCCTGCGCCGGCTGGCGGATGAACAGAAGGGCTTCTGGGCCAAGAATGATCGGCTGGCCAAGGCTGGAAGAATGAATTTCACACCTGAGCAGGTGTATATACTGGCATCGATCGTGGAGGAAGAGACCAATTATGAGAGCGATAAATATAAGATCGCCAGCGTATACATCAACCGGTTGAAAAAACAGATGCCGCTGCAGGCATGCCCCACCATCAAGTATGCGATGAAGGATTTTACGCTCACCCGTATCTACGAAAAATACCTGTTCAACCCCTCCCCTTATAACACCTATCGCGTAAAAGGACTTCCACCCGGCCCTATCTGTACGCCATCGCCCAAAACCATTGATATTGTTCTGAATGCACCCAATTCAGACTACCTCTATTTTGTGGCAAAAAGCGATTTCAGCGGTTACCATCATTTCAGCAGCAACTACGCTGAACACGACCGTTATGCCAAAGAATACCAGAAAGCATTGGATGCCTATATGGCCCGTAAACAGGAAAAAGAAGCCAAGAAACCTTGACCAGATTAGAACGGATCATATTACGCTGGCCCCCGGTGGCTTTCCTGCTGAAGAAAAGCAAGACCTGGGTCATTCCCGGTTTTCAGGGTTTACCGGTGTATGATGTGGTGGATTTTTTTCTGAAACAGGTAAAACGGGTGGGACTGGATGAGCGTGCCGCCGCCATTTCCTTTAACCTCATCATGGCCCTACCTGCCGCGATCCTGTCGCTGTTCTCGCTGATACCACTGGTTCCCAGGTCAGACAATGTGCGAAGGGAGATCATGGGACTGTTCAAGGATATCACGCCCAATTCCAGCACCTATCATTTCATCACCAATACACTGAACGACCTGCTGGAGGACCAGCATATCGGTATCTTCTCTTTCGGTTTTCTTTTATTGCTGTTCTACTCTTCCAATGCCATGATCGGCATCATCCGAACATTCGATAAATCCATACAGGAAAAAAAGACCGTCTTCCTTCACCAGCGTTGGAGGGCCATCCGTTTAACGTTCATTTTACTGGTACTGATACTGGTATCGGCCATGGCACTGTTCCTGGGCAAACAACAGCTCAGTTATGTGCTGAACCATGTATTCAACATGCGAAGGGCCGAAAGGCTGTCGTGGTGGAACGGCGTACGCTGGGGCATCATTGTTTGCCTGCTGTTCTATGGCATCGCGTTCATTTACAAATTTGCACCCAATATCAAGAAACGCTGGAAGATCGTATCGCCCGGATCGCTACTGGCCACGGCGCTTACCCTGGTGACCACTTTATTGTTCTCCTACTGGGTCAACAATTTCGCCAGTTACAACAAGATCTACGGCTCTATCGGTACCGTGCTGATCATCATGGTACTGGTCTATATCAACTCCCTGATCCTACTGATCGGGTTCGAGCTGAATGTCAGTATCACCTACCTCACCAAAGCGGCAGAAGAGAGAAAAAAAGCGGAGCAGGATAAGAAGAAACAGGCGGCCCCCTAAAACAAGTCACCTGAAAACTTAGGCCGATTTATGGATTCTATGCCGGCCGGCATCTCATTATAGCATAACCAAAACCTGCTATATGAATATCCATCCATTCATTCGCACAGTAGTTATCATTGGCATCATTTTCCTAATTACGTATGCTTTTGCAGATGGTGTGCATTACGGCAGCAGCTGGGGCGTGGTAATGGCCTTGGGGAGTATGGTCAGTTTCGCCTATTCGCTGCACCTGATACAGAAGCTGCAGCGCATTCAGCGTGAGGAAGAGGCAGAACAGTACTGATATCCCGCACCAGTTGTAACAATTCCTTTCGCCCGGTTTATTCCTCAAAAACCATCCGCACCCTGTAAGGCGAGGCAAGGAGGATGTTATAGCTAACTTATAGCTAAGTTATAGCGAACTTATAGTTAAGTTATACCTATGCCTGTCCGGGTACTATCCGGTTATACTTCGGTGCTGGTCCGGTAGAGACCCAGCCGCTAACGGGGTCCTATGGTATGGCTAATGTCGGGGTAAGTAGTGAATTGGTAATTTATCTTTCGCACAGTAGTAGCCGTCTGACCAACAAATACGCTATTGAATGAACAAGCGTCAAACAAATCAATGCAGGGTCAGAAATACTGTTTGATGGACGATCTGCTGTTGGTCAGGCGAACAACAACAGCAGGTAGTTGCGCCTTATTGCACCAGCTGTGCCAATTCCTGTAACAGCCTGGGTTCCGGCAATTGCTGGTTAAAGAACCGGCGGTAGCCTGTCCGGTTGTTCACCATCAGTGTTACCGGTATGGTACCCTCCCACTGTTTGTCTATTTTGGGGCAATAGGATGCCGCATCGGTTTCATTCAGCCAAACGATCTGCGAGCGGTAGCCGTTTTTCCTGGCAAAACTGCTGATACCTGCAGGGTACTCATCCGGAAAATCCAGACTCACGAGCAGCAGTTTTATTTTTTTGTCCGCAAAAGCAGCAACCTGTTTTTCGAACCAGGGGATCTCCCGTACACAGGGACCACACCAGGTGGCCCAGAAATTCACCACCAGGGGTACCGAACTGGTATCGATCATTTTCTGAAGCTGATCCATCTTCAGCTTCCTGATGGATTGTGCCGATACAAGCTGGCATGATAGCAGGAGGATCATCGTGGCGAACAATATCTTTTTCATATGCCTGTTTTATTGATCGGTTTCCAGGAAACCCCAATCCTTCATCAAGGATTCCCTTCTTGTGTTGGATAAAGATGGCTGGTCATAATGACCCGCTACGGTCTTCTGGCGGAATGCTTCGTAAATACTCACTGCGCAGGCAACAGAAATGTTCAGGCTCTGTATGATGCCCACCTGGGGGATGATGAAATTACCATCGGCCATGGCCCTGATCTCCTCACTCACCCCATCGTGTTCATTACCGAATACCAGGGCGGTAGGTTTGGTAAAATCGATCTCATACAGTCCCACCGAATCCGTGGCCAGGTGTGTGGTCAGTATCTGATTGTAGTATTTACGCAATTCGGCAAAACATTCAACCGCATCGGTATGCTGGTGTATGGTCAACCATTTGGCAGCACTGCTGCTGCTCTTGGCACCGAATTTCTTGTGCGGCCTGATCCGGGTGGTGAGCACATAGATATCCTGTATCCCTACTGCCTCACAGGTTCGCATAACAGCCGATATGTTATGGGGATCATTTACATTCTCCATTACCACGGTCAGATCAGCCTGACGTTTGCTGAGTACCTGTAACAGTTTGGCGCTTCTCTCCGGTGTCATAAGCATTCGATAAGGCAACGAAATTCGCTAAGAGCTACCAGAAAACAAAAAAGCATGAAACCGGATTTCATGCTTTTGTCAAAAAAGATATCAGTCTCTGCCATGGCGGCCTCGGTCATGACCATTGCCCCATCCTTTGCCTCTGCCTCGTTCAAAACGGTCGTCATCATCACGGTCGCCTCTGCGGTCATCGTCACGGTCGCGGTAATACCCCCTGCTGCCGCTGTTATAACGGTCTATCTCATAACGGTTGCGCGGATAGACCGGCTGCGGCGTATAGATCACCTGACGGCGGTAGTTGTTATAGTAATTGCTGTACCGGTTCCTGTACACATCGCAATGCAGGTATGGCCGGGGTTCATTGATCACCACTTTGTAACCGCGATACAGGTCGTAACTGCGATACATATAGGGCAATTCAGCTGCAAACACCCAATTACCCCCATTGAAGTAGATGAACTGACCCCGCGGAATATCATAATAGGTATCGATCTCAGGCAGATAGTAATAATCACCGGCATAGCCACCGGGTAATCCCCAGGCAGGTCTGGCTCCGATATTGACATTGAGGTTGACACGTACCTGTGCTTCTGTTTGTTCTGCTGCAAGAAAGGCACCAACGATCAGGGATGTGAGTAGTAACTTTTTCATGGTACTAAGTTTTATACCCTGTATAAGCCAAAGCCAATGCCAGAAACAGATGAGATTGTTAGAATTCTGTTAAGGTACAATGACCACTCCTGCAGGTATCGGACTCACAACAAAGTAATTCCCATACCGGGCTGGTTGCTGATGGTGACTTTACCGAAATCGAACTGGATCCCGCTGGCGGCATCTTCAGACAACAGCAGTGGGCCATCCATATCCACATGATCGATCTGTGGCAGGAAATGGGCGATGGCCGCAGAGCCAATGGTGCATTCGTTCATACTGCCCATCATCACTTTCAGGTTCAGCTCCCTCGCTTTCCGTATCATGCGCAAGGCAGGTGTGATACCGCTGCACTTGGTGAGTTTGATATTGATGCCATGAAAATGTCCGTGACATTTTTCCACGTCCTGCTCAAATACACAGCTTTCATCAGCATACAGAGGCAGTGGTGATTTTTCAAAAAGGACCTTCATACCGTCCCAGTCATTCTTGGCCAACGGCTGTTCAATGAATTCAACACCAAGCCTGGCCAGCTGTGGAATTTTTTCCAGTGCTTCGTCCACCGTCCAGCCAGCGTTGGCATCGATACGGAACGCAGCATCGGTATGTTTGCGTAACGCTTCTATGATCTGGATATCTTCTGTTGTTCCCAGTTTGATCTTGTAAACCGGCCAGGGTTTGGCCTACATTTTGGCTACCATCTGATCAATGGTATCGATGCCAATGGTATAATCGGTCACAGGTGTGTTCTCCCAGCGTGTGTTCCATAGTTCGTAAAGGGGTTTCCCCTTCATTTTCCCATACAGGTCCCAACCGGCCATATCCAGTGCACATACCAGGAAAGGGTCATCCGGGAACAAATGGTGCAGGTAGTGCCAGTAACGTTCCGGCTCGGTAAAAGCGAATTTCTCCACCAGAGCTCTCTTCGATTCCAGGTCGGCGATCATTTTCTCTACCGTAACATCATAATACACAATTGCAGGAGCTTCTCCCACACCCACAAACGGCCCTAATGCAAGCGCAACTACCAGCGCGGGCTGATGTGTTTTGGTACGTCCATTCGAAATGGTAAAAGGATATTGAAAAGGTAGGTTTTGCTGGCGATAACTAAGTTTCATATATCTCTCCATTACCTTCTGTGGTATTGGAAGATGCAAATATACCGAAAGAACGGATGAACAGACGAACAGATGAACAAGGAATGATGAGCAAGGAATGATGAACAAGGAATGATGAACAAGGAATGATGAACATTGAATGCAAACCCCAATCAGACAATCCGACAATGCGCTAATACCAGAATTGAACAGATGAACAGACGAACAAGGAATGATGAGCAAGGAATGATGAACATTGAATGCAAACCCCCAATCAGCTAATGCGCCAATGCGCTGATGCGACAATCGAACAGATGAACAGATGAGCAAGGAACCGAAGAACAAAGGAATACCGAATGGATGACTGGCACCAGTTTATATCGTTCCGATCATCTGTTCCTTGCTCATCTGTTCATCTGTTCGTCTGTTCCCCCACTCCCTATCTTCCGCTGGCGGCAATGGATGCTTTCAGGTCGGTATTGAAGCTCTGTGCCTGCAATAGTTCTTCAATGCCGATATGCATACGGTATTGCCAGTAATGTTTCGGATTAGCGGGTACATTGATGCGTTCCTCGTGCGGGTTCTCACGGCGGATACGCTCGTCCATACCCATCAGGTCCTGTAGCTGAAATACGGTCCACATGGCCGGAGAATACAGGTGCTGTAATACAATGGCCTTATTGATCCACGCTTCGCAATAAGCCGGAGCATCGCCCCACTGTCCCAGTTCGTGGTTGTAGAAACGCTGGATGCGTTCCCTGTCCTCCTCCCACCAGCCACGCACGGTGCTCATGTCATGGGTAGATGGGGTCACCACACTCAAATAAGGTGCATCATTGGGATGGAAAAACTCCTTGCTGGGATCTTTTGGCATACGCTGTATCTCCAGGCTCAGTAGTCCCAACTGCCGCATCACTTCGGGTACACAACCCGGAACCAGTCCCAGGTCTTCGCCACAAACCAGCATATTGGTCACCCTTTTCAGGGCGGGTAATTTCTGCAGGGCCTCTTTCATCCAGAAATCGTCCTGGCGACGGAAGAAATACTGCACATACAGTTCCCGCAACTGTTGCTGCGTATGCCATTCCAGGTTGCGGAAAGACGAAGTCCCTTCCACACCAAAACGGAAATGGAACTGTTGTCCGTCGCTACCCGGTTCTTCAAACAGGATCACATTGCTGATGAGGTTGTACAGTCCCTGTTTGATCTTTTGGTGATGTTCATCCTGATCCAGACCTGCAAAATGCTGTTCTACCTGTCGCTGGGTGCTGTATTCAGGTTTCAGGGAATAACTGCCGCCGCCCTCCTGCTTCAGGAACAGGCTTTTCACCAGTTCATTATCGTAACCAAAAACATCCCACAATACCGATTCCGTAATGAAGGGTCGGGTATAACGGGCATGGTCGAACCAGATGCCCTGGCTGTTGAATTCATTGATATGTACCGGTATGGCCGGAACAAAATGTCCCATAATACCTTCCACCGCATGCATGGGGATACTCCAGATGCGGAAGAAGCCCAGGATATGATCGATACGGAAAGCATCGAAATAATCACTCATCTGTTCAAAGCGTTGTTTCCACCAGGAGAAACCATCTTCGCGCATACGTTGCCAGTTGTAGGTAGGGAAACCCCAGTTCTGACCGGTGATCGCAAAATCATCCGGCGGCGCGCCTGCCTGAAAATCGAGGTGATACAGTTCCGGGTTCTGCCAGGCATCTGCACCATGCCGGTACACGCCGATAGCGATATCCCCTTTTACGATGATCCCATTGACATGTGCGTATGCAGTAGCTTCCTGTAACTGCACATGAAGCTGGTACTGTATGAAATAATGAAGCGCGATCTCTTCGTACGCTTTTGACTTCTTTCCGGCCAGTTCTGCGATCTCCTCTGCATTGAATTTCCTGAAAGCCGGCCATTTGCTGAAGTCCACCGTACCATACTGGTCGCGCAGGTAACAGAAAGCGGCATATGGGACCAGCCAATGGCGGTTGCGTTCAAAATAAGCTGCGAATTCCTTGCTCCGGAGAACCGTATCGCCGGTCTCTGCATAGGCGTCCTTGATGAATTCCCATTTCAGTGCGTTCACTGCCTCATAATCCACCGCAGGCAGGGCATTCAGCCGCAGCCTTTCTTTCTCCAGCTGCTGCAAACGTTTGCGGCCAGCTACCCCGGAAATTTTTTCGAGGTTCAGATACATAGGATGCAAGGCAAATGCGGATATGGCCGCATAAGGATAGGAATCCGTCCAGCTGCGCGTGGCCGTTGTATCATTGACCGGCAACAACTGGATCATTTTTAAACCTACCTGTTTTGCCCAGTCCACCAGCAAACGCATATCCGAGAACTCGCCAATACCGAAACTTTCCTTACTACGCAGGCTGAATACCGGTATGGCCAAACCAGCACCTTTCCAGGTATTGTTGGGCAACACCGCAAAACCATCGTTCACCATTGTTAAGCGGCCGGCTTTACCCAGGTCAAAGAGCACCCGGTTGTTCCCATCTTCGTAACGCAGGAACTGCCGGGTGTCCATATCGTATACGCCGTATTTATATGCTATCGGAAAGGATTCATTGGAAAGATCCAGCGAAACACTGTAGAAATCCTCCCCTGCCTCCCTGCTCATCAATACAGCAGCTGCTGTATCCCAGTTACCAAGACCGGGGCAGCTACCTAACACACAAAGGGTCTGTCCTTTGGCAAGCAAAGGCGTTTTCACCTTCAGTATATGCGTACTTTTCCTGGGCGCGGTAAGGGTAACAGCTGTATGGTTTGCCTTTAACAAAACTTCTGCGAACGGCTCGGTGTAGAAACTGTTCTCATAATATCCGGCAAAGTTCCAGGAGTCGGTGATCAACAATTCAGACGCGTTGATGCGGGAAGGATGGATCGTTTTATCCTGTCCCCAATCGTAATTCACCACCCCGTCCGTATTACGCAGTATATAGTGATAGGTGATCTCCTGATCAAGCAGGTCCTTCGCTGAAAGCTCAAGCACGAGGTACCAGTATTCATCATTGAAATATTGAAGGGGCACTGCTTTTTCCTCTTCTCCATTTCCCAGCAACGGATGATTACCCAGGATATAGAGCGACTGTCCGAATGTTGTATGGAAACGCATCTGGAAGATGATCTTCTGCAAAACATTTTTAGCGGGTTTCCGGGAGCTGGCTTTCGCAGTCTTTGTAGCTGTTTTTTTAGGAGAGGCAGCTTTGGAAGCGCTTTTTCGGGTCCTGGTGACGGTTACGCCACCGTTTACCGGTTTTTCGTCTTTGGCCATGGCCCTACTGACAGTCGGTCTTTTTTCTGCAGTTGGTTGGGGAGTACCGGTGCTCTTGGCAGCCGTTTTTTTCGTTGACGGCTTCTTGCTACCTGCGGCGGTAGCAGGCGTACTTTTTACTGCGGGTAAGGATGTGCCCGTTGTTTTCTCAATGGCCAATTGTCGAAGGTTTTGAACTGCTAATGTAACGAAACTAATGTGTAAATCAAACACGACTGCTGAAGAAAAATATGAGTGTGGGTGTAGCGGGTTGACTGCCAGCATTGTTCAGGAAGAACGCAGCAGGTCGGCCCCTTTTTCCCCGATCATGATGACCGCTGCATTGGTATTGCCGGAGATGATGGTGGGCATGACCGAGGCGTCGATGACGCGCAGGGCTTTTACGCCATGCACCCGAAGCTGGTCATCTACCACCGATAGCGGGTCACTCCCCATTTTGCAGGTACCTACCGGATGATAGAGCGTTTCCAGACTTCGGTCCATATGTGCCAGCAGGGTTTCGTCGTCCAGTTCTTTCGGGAAGCTGATGCCATCCGTGAGATAGCCGCTGAAGGCTGGGCTTTGCATCACCTCAATGGCTTTTTTCAAGCCTGCCAGCAGTGTCTGCCGGTCACGGGGATCCGATAACACTTCTGGTTGTATCACCGGCGGATCCTTGGGTTTGGAACTTCTCAGTCCCACATAGCCCCTGCTCTCGGGCCGGATCAGGATGGCCATGATACTGAATCCATCCCTCTTAGAAAAAGTACCTATGTCGTAGATATCGGTGCTATAGTCATCGTTGATCCCCAACGGTACAAAATGGAACTGTATATCCGGTCGCGTGAGGGAGGGATCCGTTTTGATAAAGGCGTTGGCCTCCAGTGGACTATTACTCAGCGGCCCTTTTTTCAGCAACAGGTGTTGCAATAGCGCACCAGCCATGTTCCAGGGCCGGAGCAAAGAATTACCCGTAGGAAGATTGGCCAGACCTGAAACACCTGTCCACACATGGTCCTGCAGGTTCTTACCCACACCGGGCAGGGGAACTTTGATATCCAGTCCCTGTTTACTCAGTTCGCTGGGATCGCCAATACCCGAAAGCATCAGCAGGTGCGGCGATTGGATGGCACCCGCCGAAAGGATCACTTCCTGACTGCAATTGATCCTTTCAGTATCCGTATGCGATGTGATCACTTCTACCCCCACGGCCCTGCCATCTTCGATGAGGATGGAACGAACATGCGTGTTCGTTCGTATGGTGAGATTGGGCCTTCGTTTCACTGGCTTCAAAAAAGCATCGGCCGTACTGTGCCGCTGGTTCTTTTTGATGGTGAACTGGAGCATACTGGCACCCAGTTGTTCTGCCCCATTATAATCCGGATTATGCGGAATACCTGCTTCGGCGCAGGCATCCAGGAACACAGGGCCCAACACACTGGGTTCTTGTGCAAATGTCACATTCAAAGGTCCACCTTCCCCATGATACGGTTCGCCCAGCTGTTCATGGTTCTCCGATCTTTTAAAATAGGGCAATACCTCCTCATAACTCCATCCCTGGTTACCCAGTGCGGCCCATTCATTAAAATCGGCCGCATTGCCGCGTACATAGGCCATGGCATTGGTGGCACTGCTGCCGCCCAGTGTTTTGCCCCTGGGGATGTATAACCGGCGGTTTTCGATATGCGACTGGGGTTCGGTCCAGAACGACCAGTCTACCGATGTCCGGTTCAGTTTCGTATACGCACCCGGAATATGGATCTCCGGTTTGGTATCGGGTGCACCGGCTTCAAGCAACAGAACCCGGCAGGCGGGATCTTCCGTCAAACGGTTGGCCAGTACACAACCGGCAGAACCTGCACCTATGATGATATAGTCATACGCCATACTTTAAATATAAACCAAAAGAATCATAGCTGTCATCCCTGCAGAGGGTTCATGTAATGATAACAATGCCCGGAATTCCCATATGATTAATCCGTAACTTACCCTACAGCCTACTATATTTGCAATACTAACAATTGTTCGCATATGAATCTTGCGCAGAACCGTAACGAAGACTGGATGAAAATGGCCGTTAGCCAGACCCAGCAGCATTATGAGAAAATAAAACTGGGGGGAGGTAAAAAAGCGATCGAAAAACAAAGGGAACGGAACAAATTGACCGCACGTGAACGGATCAGTTATCTCTGCGACAAGGACCAGCCCTTTATAGAGATCGGGGCATTTGCCGGTTTTGAGATGTATGAGGAACAGGGCGGTTGTGCAGCTGGCGGTACAGTGGCAGGTCTGGGTTATGTGAGCGGTCGCCAGTGTGTGATCGTGGCCAATGACCAGACCGTAAAAGCCGGGGCCTGGTTCCCTATTACGGGCAAAAAGAACCTGCGCCTGCAGGAGATCGCCATGGAGAACAGGTTGCCTGTGATCTACCTGGTAGACAGTGCCGGTGTATTCCTTCCCATGCAGGATGAGATCTTTCCGGATAAGGAACATTTTGGACGGGTCTTCCGCAACAATGCCAGGATGAGCGCGATGGGCATTACCCAGATCGCCGCTGTGATGGGTGCCTGTGTGGCAGGTGGCGCCTACTTACCCATTATGAGTGATGAGACCCTGATGGTGGAAGGCAACGGGAGTATTTTCCTGGCTGGCCCCTACCTGGTAAAAGCCGCCATTGGCGAAGAGACCGATAACGAGACATTGGGTGGCGCAGTTACCCATACCGAGATCAGTGGTATTGCGGATTATAAATTCAAGACAGAGCAGGAATGCCTGGACCATATCAAACAGATCATGAACAAACTGGGCGCTCCTGCCCAAGCCGGGTTTAACAGGATCGCGCCGGTACCGCCCAAAAAAGAAATGGACGGGATCTACAGCATTATGCCTGAAGGTAATCTGAAACCCTATGACATGCTGGAGATCATCGAGCGGATCGTTGATGACAGCGTTTTTGAACAGTTCAAGGCCGATTATGGCAAAAGCATCCTCTGCGGTTATGCGCGCATAGAAGGCTGGGCCGTAGGCATTGTGGCCAACCAGCGCCTGATCAGCCGTAACAAAAAAGGCGAAATGCAGATCGGCGGAGTGATCTATAACGATAGTGCCGATAAGGCCGCACGTTTCATCATGAACTGCAACCAGAAAAAAATCCCGCTGGTATTCCTGCAGGACGTTACCGGTTTCATGGTGGGCAGCCGCAGCGAACACAGCGGCATCATTAAAGATGGCGCCAAACTGGTGAATGCCGTGGCCAATTCAGTGGTACCCAAGATCACCATCATCATCGGCAACAGTTATGGGGCAGGTAATTATGCCATGTGCGGTAAAGCCTATGATCCCCGTTTCATTTACGCATGGCCTTCGGCAAAGATCGCCGTTATGGGTGGAGAACAGGCGGCCAAGACCCTATTGCAGATACAGGTGGCCAACCTGAAAGCACAGGGCAAAGAAGTTAGCGCTGAAGTGGAGAAAGAACTGCTGGACCGCATCAAAGCCAGTTATGAGAAACAGACCTCACCCTATTATGCCGCGGCCCGTTTATGGGTGGATGCCATCATTGACCCGATAGAGACCCGTAGAACGATCGCCGAAAGCATTGCAGCTGCCAACCAGAACCCGGAAATGGAAGTATTTAGGACGGGGGTGTTTCAGGTGTAATAGTGAATGAGTGAATGAGTGTATGAGCGGATGAGTGAATGAGTGTATGGGCCGTTCATCAAGAATTGGGGGGTGGAACCGTTGGCATTTCCGTTACTTTGCCGTTCAAAAAAAACAGACTATGTCCTATCCTATTTATACCGTTGATGCATTTACGGACCATGTATTTGGTGGTAACCCTGCAGCGGTTTGTCCTTTGACGGAATGGCTGCCTGCTGCAACCATGCAACAACTGGCCAATGAGAACAATTTATCCGAGACGGCTTTTTTTGTGAAGAAAGCCGACGGCAGTTATGATATCCGCTGGTTCACCCCGGAGCTGGAAATTGACCTGGCGGGACATCCTACCCTGGCTTCTGCCCATATCATCTTCAACGAGATCGGACACGAATCTGATACCATCCGTTTTCACTGCAAAAGCGGTGAGTTGACGGTTGTGAAGAAAGGCGACCTGCTGCAAATGAATTTTCCGGCCCGCATGCCAGTGGCCTGTACCCCTCCGGCAGAACTGCTGAAAGGGTTCAACATCCCACCGGCAGAAGTGTTGCGCTCCAGGGATTATTTCCTGGTATATAACAGCGAAGAGGAGATCAAACAACTGGTACCCGATTTCTCGCAACTGAACCAGGTAGAGACACTGGGCGTGATCGTTACCGCAAAAGGACAGGAAGTGGATTTCGTGTCCCGCTTCTTTGTACCCAATTCCGTGATCGGCGAAGATCCTGTTACCGGATCGGCACATGCCACCCTGATCCCTTACTGGGCCCAGCAACTGGACAAACAGGACCTGACAGCTGTTCAGCTCTCTAAAAGAAAAGGACATCTCTGGTGCAGCGCCGTTGGCGACAGGGTAACCATTTCAGGCAAAGCCGTTCTGTACATGAAGGGTTCCTATTTCTTATCGTGAATGGACGAGGGCAGCTGTTGACCAAGGAAAGCAATTGCCTATATTTACACCCATTCCAATACCCATTGACAATTGACCATTCACCATTGACCATTCCCTGCCCCGGCCAGCGTAACGGCTGTTGCAGTGTGTGACACAACGAAGATGAGTACAGAACAGAAAGGACACCAACTGATCATATACACCGATGGCGCATCGCGCGGGAACCCGGGTCCGGGAGGATACGGTGTCGTTCTTTTATGGGGCGATAAACGCAAGGAACTTTCCGGAGGTTACCGCCTTACCACCAATAACCGGATGGAACTGATGGCCGTGATCGTTGCACTGGAATCGCTTACCAAGAAACATATTCCCGTTACCATCTATACCGACAGCCAGTATGTGGTGAACACTGTTGAAAAAAAATGGCTCGACAACTGGATCCGCACCGACTTCAAGGGTGGCAAAAAGAACCGCGACCTGTGGATGCATTACCATGAGCTGTCCAAACATTTCAGGGTCCGTTTTCACTGGGTGAAAGGTCATGCCAGCAACGCCATGAACAACCGCTGCGATGAACTGGCCACGGCCGCTGCCGATGGTAAACATTTGCTGGTTGACAAAGGATACGAAGCAGAAAACACATGACAGACCAGGCACATATCCTCTGCAGTTGGAGCGGCGGCAAGGACAGCTGTTTTGCACTAATACAGGCCATACAGGAGGGCTACCGGCCGCAGGTGTTACTGAATGTGCTGAATGAAGAAGGCCGTATATCCCGGAGTCATGGTATCCCTGCCAACATCCTGCAGGCACAGGCAGCTGCCATGCAACTACCCATACACCTGATCAGCAGCAGCTGGCAGGAATATGAGGCAAAATTTGTAGGCGCATTACAACAACTGACCCAACAATATTCCCTGACCCACGCCGTGTTTGGCGATATTGACCTGCAGGCGCACCGCGACTGGGAAGAGAAAGTATGTGCCCAGGCCGGCCTGACAGCCCTGTTACCACTCTGGCAGCAGAACAGAAAAACATTGGTATACCAGATGCTGGATGCCGGTATCGAAACCATGATCGTAAGTTGTAACACCACCATGGGCGAACGGTTCCTTGGCAAAATGCTCACTACCGAACTGGTTAACGAGCTGGAATCCTTAGGGGTGGACGTATGCGGTGAGAATGGGGAGTTTCATACACTCGTGCTGAATTGCCCCATTTTCAACAAAGCACTGAAAGTGAAGGCCGGAAAAAAATTGCTGCACAACGGGTATTGGTTCACCGAACTGACCCTTTCCTGAACGATACGGTTCCTAAACAAAGAAACCCTTCTTTTACGGAAGGGTTTCTTTTTAAATACTATCGATCAAATCAAGCCAGTTTCTCCTGGGCTAAATAGTTCTTGGCAAGATAATAGGTTCCGAACAGTACCGCAGAGAATACAACGGTAGCCATCAGGCTGTTTCCATAAAAAGGCAATGCATCACCATAGGTCAGCATCAATCCCTGGAAGGTTTTAGGACGGTTGAGACCAAAACCACGGTCACTGGCCCATACCAGAAAATTGGATACGAGGAAATAAGTTGTTGGTGCGGCCAACGCTGCCACTACCACATTGCTTACACGATTTTTCCTGATCAGGAATCCAAAACTGGTGATACCGGCAAAGAGCAGGTAATTGATCCATTGACCATCATAGAATCCCATGATATCGGTCATGCCATTGATATATAATACCTGGTACAGCAGATCGGACAGGAACATGGATAAGAGCGGCAAGGCAAAAGCCCATTTTTTATCTGCAACGAACAGGGCACCACTGAACAGGCCAATGGCGATCTGGGGTGCAAAACCCATAGGACGGTTAGGCATGATACGGTACAAAGCACTTACCAGTACCATGATTACAAGCGAAAGAATAAGTGAACGGTTGATTTTCATCTGGTCATTAGTTTCGGGACAAAAATAGGCCTTCTGGCGATTATGGACGCCGCATTTTTCCTCATACTGTGTATAAGCTTCAGGAAACCGGAACAAAAGCCTTGAACAGGGTGCAATGCCCCGACGCCTCAATCGTATAGGACTCATCGGCAAATACAGCAAAAGATTCTCCCCGTTTCAATGCCAGGCTGTTATTCACCACAGCCCCCCCTTCGGCAACCACCCATATCTCCAGTGAGGAAGCTTTGCTACTGTAGGCAATGGTAGCGGTAAGATCGATCCTGGCGATCCCGAAATCGGGTACCGGGCAGGGATAGACCCGCTCTCCGGGCAATACCTGGTTACCGGGCATCACCTGCGGCTGAATGGTTTCAAACAGGGTATGTTTCATGAGCTCGGGAACATCGATATGTTTATCGGTGAGTCCGGCCCGGAGCACATTGTCGCTATTGGCCATCAGTTCTATACATTGGCCTTCCATATAGGCATGCGGAACACCTGCCCCTTGAAATACCGCTTCGCCGGGATTCACTTTCACGATATTGAAAAGATACAGGGAGAATACAGCGCGGTCTATATCCCCAATCTCGGTCCTGTTCTCATACAATTTGGCCACCCACCATCCGGGCTGTTCCCTAGTAAGCAGTCCTTCTTTTTTCTTACGGACCTCCCTTTTGATCAGGTTGGCCAGCAAGGCATTGATCTCCGGTTGCTGCATCTCCATCACAAACCGGTACAGCTCTTTCAGCCCCTCCTTGCGGAAATAAGGAAGCAGCACATTGAATTCAGGAACTTCCTCCAGCGTTTTTTCAATGGCGGCGATAGAGGTAAAGCCATGCAATAACCAGAACTCACCCAGTGCCACCATTACTTCCGGCTTATGGTTCCTGTCCTTATAATTGCGATTAGGTGCGTTGATAGGGATACCTTCGGCCTCTTCCCTGTCAAAACCTTTCTCTGCCTCCTCCTTGGTAGGGTGTACCTGTATGGATAGCATGTTCCTAACATCGAGCACTTTGAACAGGTAGGGCAACTCGCCAAAACGGTCGTACACTTTTTCAGACAATACGGATTGCGGGGTTTCTTGGCAAACGGTGTACAGCGACCGGTTGCCATCCCGCATCAGCAGGTCGGAAGGTGCAGAAGGATGGGATCCCATCCAATATTCCGCAAATGGCTGATGTTCAGTATTATTAAGCCCAAGGAATTGAGGTAAAAATTCAAATCCACCCCAGGCATACTGCCTGGTCCTGCCCTTTAATTTATAGATTCTTTCCACGGTTTTGATCAGGTATTAATTACACGTATTTTCCTATAACGCTGAAATGCTGCGGTTCGTGTACCAAGGGCTAATTTTAACGTTTAGGAACGCATATGGGACAGAACCAGCAAAAAGGCAACCAGGGCGAGTCATACGCTGCCGCTTACCTGGAAAAACAGGGCTATACCCTGCTGGAACGGAACTGGCGTTTCCGGCACTGGGAAGTGGACATCATTGCTTCGAAGAACGGCTTCCTGCATTTCATTGAAGTAAAAACAAGGTATTCGCTCCGGTATGGCCGCCCGGAAGAAAGCATTACCCGCGAGAAGATGAACCATCTCCGCAACGCGGCGGAAGAATACCAATACCTGCATCCGGATTGGAAATATATCCAGTTCGACGTAATGGCCATCACCCTGCTGAACGAAGAGGTCAAAGAGATCTTCCTGATAGAGGACGTGTATTTCTGATACCGCTCAAACGGATCGTAATCAGCAATTACTAAGTACTAACTATTTAAGCCCTCTCTCCATCATCTTCTCTACCATCTTATAGGTGGCAGGGCAGTACTCGATGTTCTGCTGGTGTACATGAATGTATTCCACCATTTTCTTTTTCTTCAGGTGGGGGAATCCGGCACAGTCTTCGGGGCGCACTTCGTAGATGCTGCACATATGATTTTGCAGATTCAGGAACTGGCAGGGCTGTTTCACGTTCACCCAGTCGCCGGCTTCCTTATCGAACTCGAGCCATTTTTCTTTGAACTCGTTCGGGGTCATGTCAAAATGGGCCGCTATACGTTTGATATCCTTATTGGTGAAAGTGGGCGTCATGCTTTTGCAGCAATTGGCACAGCTCAAACAATCCACTTCCTGCCACACTTCCGCATCTATCTGTTCGGCGATCTTATCGAGATGACGTGGCGGATTCTTTTCGATCTTTCCCAGATAACGTTTGAATGCTTTCTGGTTATGGCGTACTTTTTGTTTGAAAGAGCGGAGATTAACTTGCATTATTATTACGGATTGTCGAATTACGAATGATGGATCAAATGTTTCGTCATTAAAATTTAGAACCGGCAATATCGAATAACCTAACTTCAATTCCAAAAACAGTTTTATGCGATCATCGCAGTCTCAACCCTTCTATCCACAAATCGCTAATCCGTAGATCCATGTGGGAAGCCTATAAGAAAGGATACAAAGCCTGGCTACGGCTGGAGAAATCGCTGAGCGACCATTCGGTGGAGGCCTACCTGCGTGATGTGAACAAGCTTACCGACTACCTGCAATCGGTACAGAAAATGGTGGCACCAGCAGACCTTACCCTGAAAGACCTGCAGGCATTCATCCGGTGGATCGGCGAACTGGAGCTTACGGCCACGTCGCAGGCCCGTATCATCTCTGGTATCCGGAGTTTTTACCGGTATTGCCTGGTGGAACAGATCTCTGCAACCGACCCCTCCACCCTGCTGGAAGCCCCTAAAACAAGAAGAAAGTTACCGGACGTACTCAGCTTCGAAGAGATCGAGTCCGTAATTGCCCAGTTGGATCAAAGCACACCCGAGGGCGGCAGGAACAAAGCCATCCTGGAAACCATGTACAGTTGTGGCTTACGCGTAAGTGAAGTAGTGAATCTGAAAATATCCTGTCTCTACCTGGATGTTGGTTTTATCCGAGTGATCGGTAAAGGCGATAAGGAACGACTGGTACCGATCGGCAGGGAAGCCAGCAAATATATCCGGATCTATAAAGAGGATATCCGCGTACACCAGCCCGTAAAACCCGGTTTTGAGGATATACTCTTCCTCAACAAACACGGCAGGAAGCTGAGCCGCATCATGATCTTTTACATCATACGCGACCTGGCACGGAAAGCAGGCATCACCAAACAGATATCACCCCACACCTTCCGGCATTCCTTTGCCACCCACCTGGTAGAAGGCGGCGCCGATCTTCGCGCCGTTCAGGAAATGCTGGGGCATGAAAGCATCACCACCACAGAGATATACACCCATCTGGACCGTGATTTCCTGCGAGACACATTGCAGCGTTTCCATCCCGCTTACCGCGGATAGGAATAGCGATTCAGAATGCCTGGGAAAGAAAACGGTACCGGTATCAAACAGCTGTACAAACCTTAACATTTGTTCCCGTTTGCTACTTCCCAAAATCACTTATGTTTGTCACATCAAAATAAACAAGTATGAAAAAAATCATCCTGATCGCTGCACTTGCATGCAGTGTTTCCAGCTTTGCACAGGTAAGAATGCCGGCCCCAAGTCCTGCACAGAAACTGACACAGGAATTCGGTCTGGGCACCATTGAAGTGAATTATTCCCGCCCCGCACTGAAAGGCCGCAGTCTGTTCAAAGACAATAGCGACCTGGCCCCGCTGGGTAAAATGTGGCGTACCGGCGCCAATGCCGCTACCCGCATCAGTTTTACTGACAGAGTAATGATGGGCGGAAAATTACTGGATACCGGCGCTTATGTACTCTACACCATCCCAGGAAAGGACTACTGGGAGATCATCATCAACAAAGGCCTGAAGAATTCAGGACTGGACGGATACAAGGAAAGTGAGGACGTGAACCGTTTTAAGGTGAAAGCGGAGAAGAACGGCATCTCTGTGGAGACCTTCACCATCCAGTTCGACAATGTGCTGGCTGAAAGCTGTAACCTGCAGATCCTGTGGGGCACTACACTGGTGAACATTCCCATCAGTGTAAACGTAAAGGACCGCATCCGTGCACAGGTAGAGAAAGCGCTAGCCGCAGAAACACCTAACCCCGGTGCATACCAGGCTGCTGCCAATTTTTATTATGAATGGGACAAGGACCTGAACAAGGCCCTGGTGAATGCCACCAAAGCCACACAGGCCAATCCCAAAGCTTTCTGGCTCTTCCTGTTGCAGGCAAGGATCCAGCAGGGTCTGGGCGATAAGACCGCTGCCAAAGCCAGTGCTGAAAAATGTATCGAACTGGCCCAGGAAGCCAAGAACGACGATTACGTACGCATGGCTACCGACCTGATCAAAAAATTATAGGTAATCGCCTAGGATATTATCCAAAAAGAAGAAGGGTTCCGGCACATACCGGAACCCTTCTTCTTTAATACAAGGTTCATATATCAGATGGTGATCTCGATGCGGTTCCCTTCAGGATCCAGTACCGCACTTTCGTAATATCCATCCCCGGTCTTGCGCGGTTCGCCAACAATGCGGATGCCATCTTTCCGCAACTGCTCAGTGATCGCATTCACGGCATCTTCTGAACCCACTGATACCGCAAAATGGATCAATCCGGAGAATTGTGCCAGCACATCATTCAGGTTATCCGGTATTCCGGGCATCTGCATCAGTTCCAGCCTGGGACCTTTCTCAAAACTGAGAAAATAGGAACTGAAAAGATTCTGTGGATTATGATAGCGGGCATTGGATCGGGCATTAAAATACTTGCTATAAAAACCTTTCATTGCCTCAAGGTCTTTGCACCAGATGGCCAGGTGTTCAATATACATAAGCGGGTCTTGTTTGATCAAAAGAACAAAGAATCCTGTCACCGGGCAAGCCATTCATAAAAAAAGCCCTCCGAAGAGGGCCTGTATTGTCAATAATTACTGTTCGCTTATTTTGATTCGGCCATATCGGGGATCTTCTCCACTTTATAGGCACCTGCATCCAGTTTGGCTTTGGTTTCGCTGAACGCTTTGAGTGTTTCTTCGATATCCGCATCCGTATGGGCCGCCGTCGGGATCAGTCGATAAATGATATGCCCTTTCGGGATCACCGGATACACCACGATGGAACAGAATATCCGGTAATTCTCACGGAGATCCATCACCATGGCCGTAGCTTCTTCCACACCTCCCTTCATGTATACGGGTGTTACCATGGTATTGGTATTACCGATATCAAAGCCCTTTTCTTTCAGCCCTGCCTGCAGCTTCAGTGCATTCTTCCACAAGCGTTCCTTCAGTTCGGGTTGTGTTTGCAGCAGTTCCAGTCTTTTCAGGTTTCCGATCACGATCGGCATCGGTAAACTTTTGGCGAAGATCTGTGAGCGGATATTGTAACGGATATAATCAATGATGGCCTTGTCACCCGCCATGAAAGCACCAATAGATGCCATGGACTTGGCAAACGTGGAGAAATACAGGTCGATCCCATCCTGACAACCCTGCTCCTCGCCTGCACCGGCACCGGTCTTACCGAGAGTACCAAAACCATGTGCATCATCCACCAGTAAACGGAATTCGAATTTCTTTTTCAGGTCAACGATCTCTTTCAGTTTACCCTGATCACCGGCCATTCCAAACACACCTTCCGTGATCACCAGGATACCGCCGGTCTTCTGTTTCTCTATCAGAGCGGTGGCTCTTTCCATCTGCTTCTCAAAATCTTCCACATCATTGTGTTTGAACACATAACGGTGACCGGGATGCAAACGCAGTCCATCAATGATACAGGCATGGCTTTCCGCATCGTAAACGATCACATCGTGGCGGCCACAGATGGCATCGATAGCGCTCATGATACCCTGGTAACCAAAGTTCATGAGAATGGCGTCCTCCTTCTTCTCAAAAGCGGCCAGTTCCTTTTCCAACTGTTCATGGTAATTGCTGTTCCCGCTCATCATACGCGCACCCATCGGCAATGCAAGGCCGAATTTGGCAGCGGCTTCTGCATCGGTCTTACGGATCTCCGGATGATTGGCCAGTCCCAGGTAATTATTCAGGCTCCAAACGATCATTTCCTTGCCACGGAACACCATACGGTTACCGATCTCTCCCTCCAGTTTGGGGAATGCAAAATATCCATGCGCACGCTCACGGTGCTGACCCAGCGGACCATAGTTCTTTAACAGTTTTTCAAAGATGTCTGCCATATTATCAAATCGTTACTTTAGTGAAAAATCGACGCAAAGGTAAACTTTTAGCCCCTAAAGGGCAAGCTCAATTATTCACCTTGGCTTATCTTCACAGCCTAATTGACCGGGTTGATGACCCTTCACAACCCAAAAACGAACAAATTGACCCCATGAAGAAACTGATTTTCTCTTTTTTAGCCTGTGTACTGGTTTCCACCGTACAGGCGCAGAAACCCGTACAACCCAGTTCAACGGATGCCGTTCAACGCCCCAAACTGGTGGTGGGCATCGTTGTTGACCAGATGCGCTGGGACTATCTCTATCGTTTCAATCCCCTGTTCAAAGCGAATGGAGGTTTCAAAAGGATGCTGGGCGAAGGGTTTTCCTGTGAGAACACACTGATCCCCTATGCACCGACCGTGACCGCCTGTGGACATACTGCCACCTATACAGGAAGCGTTCCCGCCATTCATGGCATTACCGGCAATAGCTGGTGGGATAACCAACTGATGCGCCCGGTATATTGCAGTGAGGACAAATCCGTGAAAGGCGTGGGTGGAAAAAGCGAGGAAGATGGCCAGATGAGCCCTAAAAACATGCTCACCACCACCATCTGCGATGAGCTAAGAGTGGCCACCAATTTCAAGAGCAAAGTGATCGGTGTGGCTCTGAAAGACAGGGGTTCCATTCTTCCCGCAGGACACGCAGCCAATGCGGCGTATTGGTATGAGGGTAAGTCCGGGAATTTCATCACCAGCACTTATTATATGAATGAATTACCTGGCTGGGTAAAAAAATTCAATGACCGCAAACTGACCGACTCTCTCTATAAACTGAACTGGAGCCTGGTGCTACCAAAAGAGACCTATGCACAATTTGCAACGGAAGACGTTAAGGAGTATGAGAGCAAACCTTTCGGCAAAGATGCTACCGGTTTCCCTTATGATCTTTCGAAATTTATCGGTAAGGACTACAGCAAGATCTCATCCACCCCGCATGGGAACACTTTGACCGTGGAAATGGCCAAAGCGGCCATTGCAGCAGAAAAATTGGGTAAAGGAGAAGCTACCGATTTTCTGGCTGTAAGTTTTTCTTCGCCTGATTATATCGGTCACGCATTCGGCCCCAACTCATGGGAAACCGTTGACGGATACATCCGCCTGGATGAGGAACTCGGCAAGCTGCTGGCTTACCTGGATGCAACTGTAGGCAAGAACCAGTACACCGTTTTTCTGACCGCCGACCATGCTGTAGCACATGTACCCGGTTTTATGAAAGACAACAAATTGCCAGGCGGTGTGATGGATGATATGGGCATCATGAAAGACATGAACGCAAAACTGAAAGAGAAATTTGGTGTAAGCAATGCGGTGGTGAGCATGTACAATTACCAGGCATACCTCAATCACCCGGCCATCGATTCTGCCAGGCAGGATATAGAAGCCATCAAAGGCTGGATCGTATCGTACCTGAAAAAGAACGAAGCAGTGGCCAATGTATTCCCTACCTCCGAGATCATGACCACTCCCATACACAAGACCCTGCGCGAAATGCTGGCCAATGGATTTTTCCCGAGACGCAGCGGCGATGTTCAGGTGATACTGAAACCCGGTTATATTGAAGGCGGTGCCACAGGTACTACGCATGGTTTATGGTATCCGTATGATGCACATATTCCTTTGTTATGGTATGGATGGGGCATCAAAAAAGGGAAGACCAACCGGGAGACCTATATGACCGATATCGCCGCCACACTGGCCGCCATGCTACACATACAGATGCCAAGCGGTTCGGTGGGCAAAGTGATCGAAGAAGTGATGAAATAGGCGTTCTCCCGATTTATCACAAAAAGGAACAGGTACTGTAAGTTTTTCTTTGGTGGCCCGTCTACTACAAAAAACACTTATGAAAACAATGAAAACATTTGCCGCCGTCCTGCTCATGACAGGCTTTTTGGCCACCGGAGCTTTGGCACAACAGAAGGAAACTGCCAAGGAACACAAATGCACCAAAGCGTGCACCAAGGAAAAACACGCTTATGCACACGGTGAAAAAGGCCATACCTGCGGAGAAGCCTGTAAAAAAATGATGGACAAAAAGGGAAAAATGTAATTCAGCCGTTCAAAAGAAAAAGCCATCCTGCACAGAGCAGGATGGCTTTTTTTATTTGAGATCGCCAGCCGGTTTATTTGGCCAGTTTGGCTTTCAGGTTCTGATCCAGCGCATCCAGGAACTCTTCGGTGTACAGGTAGTGTTCACCATGGTTCACTTTATTGCCATGGATACAAATGGCCAGGTCTTTGGTCATCTTACCGCTTTCTACGGTCTCCACACAAACCTGCTCCAGTGCATGACAGAAATCGATCAGCTCCTGGTTGCCATCCAGTTTACCGCGGAACTCCAACCCTCTTGTCCAGGCAAAAATAGAAGCGATCGGGTTGGTGGATGTGGGTTTTCCCTTCTGATGTTCACGGTAGTGGCGGGTAACGGTTCCATGAGCGGCTTCTGCTTCCATGATCTTACCGTCGGGAGTGATCAGGGTGGAAGTCATCAGACCCAGTGAACCGAATCCCTGTGCAACAGTATCACTCTGTACATCGCCATCGTAGTTCTTACAGGCCCATACAAAATTACCGTTCCATTTCAGAGCGCTGGCTACCATGTCATCGATCAGGCGATGCTCATAAGTGATACCAGCGGCATCAAAAGCGGCCTTGAATTCCTTCTGGTAGATCTCTTCAAAAATATCTTTGAAACGTCCGTCATATTTTTTCAGGATGGTATTCTTGGTAGACAGATACAAAGGCCATTTTTTGCTCAATGCCGTATTGAAACAGCTGCGGGCAAACCCTTTGATGCTCTCGTCTGTATTGTACATGGCCAAGGCAACACCATCTCCTTTGTAGTTGAACACTTCGTATTCCTGGGTGGTACCATCCTCGCCTTCGAACTTGATGGTGAGTTTACCTTTTCCTTTGGTGACAAAATCCGTGGCGCGGTACTGGTCGCCGAATGCGTGACGGCCGATACAGATCGGAGCGGTCCAGTTAGGGACCAGACGTGGTACATTCTTACAAACGATCGGCTCGCGGAACACCGTACCATCCAGGATATTACGGATGGTTCCATTAGGGCTCTTCCACATCTGTTTCAGTTTGAATTCTTCCACGCGTTGCTCATCGGGTGTGATAGTGGCACATTTGATACCCACGCCATATTGCTTGATGGCATTGGCTGCGTCAACAGTGACCTGGTCGTTGGTCTCATCGCGGTATTCCATTCCCAGATCATAATATTTGATATCCACTTCCAGATAAGGAAGGATCAGTTTGTCTTTGATGAACTTCCAGATAATACGGGTCATTTCGTCACCATCCAGTTCTACCACCGGATTGGCCACTTTGATTTTTTGTGCCATAATAATTCCTTTTGGTTAATATAAAACGTAAACAAATGTAGCACTTTATCAGGTTTGAGGGCTGTATCCTGCACGGTAGTTTTTATCACAAAATCCGCAAAACAGCGTTCTCATACATTCACGATCAGCACGGGTATGGGTAGCTGGTGTCGGACATCTTCGATCGTTTCCCCGAAAATATAATCTTTCAGTCCCGAGTGCCGATGCGCGCCCATCACCAGCATGTCCGAGCGGGTCTCTTTTACGATCCGGACGATCTCTTTTACCCGGCTTCGGTAACCGATCACTGCTTCAGCCGTATACCCCTTCTGCTGCAGTTGCGATGCGTAGTTTTCGAGACGGAGCGTATCGCGGCGGGTCTCATCATCATCACTGGATTCACCCAGGTACCTGGCTGAGGCGCTTTCTACCACGTGCAACAGCACAAAGGAAACCTGTTTATTTCCCTGGGCCAGTGCATGTGCGATCAACTTTTCGTCCGAAGGAGAGAAATCCAGGGCAACCGCAATACGGTTGATCTGTTTTACCTGCAGGTTATCGAGGGCAATGGTTTCGCCGTGCATGCTGTCGCGGTGTTTCATCATACTTTTCCGGATCAGCGGCAGGAAGGTCATGGTAAGGAACAGCCATACAAAGATTAGTATCGCTATCACCAGCAGACTTTTCCAGTACCAGGCCGTATCTGATTCAAATACTTTCCAGGCTTCCTCCCCTACCAGGCGAACGTTCAGGAACACCAGCACCAGCGCCACCAGCCAGGAGATCAGCTTCACATAGTTCTTGATGGCATACTGCCCCATCGTCTTTTTATCGCTCACAAAATGGATCAGGGGTATCACGGCAAAACCGAGTTGCAGGCTCAGGACCACCTGGCTGAACACAAGCAGGTTATCCACTTCAGACTCACCATATACCAGGATCACCACCACTGCGGGTACAATGGCGATCAGCCTTGTCAGCAACCGGCGCAACCAGGGATTGATACGCAGTTGCAGGTAACCTTCCATCACGATCTGTCCGGCAAGTGTACCGGTCAATGTGGAGCTTTGCCCTGCAGCGATCAGTGCCACTGCAAATAGAACAGGGGCAAGTTTACTGCCCAGCAGGGGCTCCAGCAGCTTATGTGCATCCTGTATCTGCGCCACCTGGGTATTACCCGATGCAAAGAAGACGCTTGCTGCCAGTACCAGGATGGCCGCATTCACAAAAAAAGCGGCATTCAGGGCAATGGTGCTATCAATGATGTTGTATTTGATGGCTTTGCGGATCCCACCTTCATCGTTGCTGATCTTACGGGTCTGTACCAGCGCAGAATGCAGGTATAGGTTATGCGGCATTACGGTGGCGCCAATGATACCTACTGCGATATACAGGGCCTCATGGCTGAGCGCTGTTGGAATGAATCCTTCTGCCACCTGGCCCAGCTGTGGCTTGGCCAACAAGATCTCTATCAGGAAAGAACCACCGATGATGGCCACCAGGCAAATGATGAAAGCTTCCATTTTACGGATGCCCCAACGTTGCAACAACAGGAACAGAAAGGTATCCAGTACGGTGATGGCCGTTCCCCAGATCAGGGGCAAACCGGTAAGCAGGTGGATACCGATGGCCATACCCAACACTTCTGCCAGGTCGCAGGCCGCAATGGCCAGTTCGGCCAGTACATACAAGCAGAAATTCACCAGCGGCGGATACGCTTCCCGGTTGGCCTGTGCCAGGTCGCGGCGGCGAACAATGCCCAACCGGGCGCTCAGGCTTTGGAGCAGCAAGGCCATCAGGTTACTCATTAACAATACCCAGATGAGCTGGTAGCCGAATTTGGCACCACCCTGCAGGTCAGTTGCCCAGTTACCCGGGTCCATATAACCCACACTTACCAGGTAGGCCGGACCGATATAGGCCAGCACCCGTCGCCATCCTTTGCGGGGGGCCGTAGTATCCACCGACTCGTGAACTTCACTCAGCGATTGGTCTGTATGCGAACGGTTCATCATGTTATACGGGTTTTACAAACAATGCCTGCGCCAGTTGCTGACTGATCGTAAACGGGTTCTGGTTCCGGATCTTGATCTCGATGGAATGATCGAAACTGAATTTCCTTTTGATCTCCAGGCGGGTTCCAATGCCAATATGTTTGTGTTTCAGTAATTCGAGCAGTTCGGTCGATTGGCTACCCACCCCGCTCACTTCTGCCAGGCGGTTCACAGGCAGATCGATCAGGTTCACTTGCACCTGCACGGCCATCTTGCCATGACTGTCGGGAATGGGGTCACCATGCGGGTCAAACTTGGGATATCCCAGGAAAGCATCCAGTTTCTCCACCAGTTTTTTACTGCTGATATGTTCCAGTTCCTCTGCCACTTCATGCACTTCATCCCAGCCGAACTGAAGTTTGTCGACCAGGAAATATTCCCACAACCGGTGTTTGCGCACAATGGCCAATGCCAGCTTTTTCCCTTCATTGCTTAAGCGGACACCTTTGTATTTCTCATAACTCAGTAATTTTTTGGCCTTCAGTTTCTTCAGCATATCGGTAACCGAAGCTGCTTTGGTATGCAGTTCTGCCGCCAATTCATTGGTGGAAACATTGCCCTCAGCTTGTTGCAGGTGAAAAATGGCTTTGATATAATTCTCTTCGGTGATGGAGAAGCTCATAAACTCTAAAATTATTTTTAGGTAAATCTAAAAATAATTCTTGATTATATCATGCAGGTTATGAGCACTTGTGTTGAAAACTGTATTTTTATCGAAATATTCGGTTATGAAAAAATGCCTGCCATGGCTCCTGCTACTGGTCATCAGCTGGGGTTGCAAGGATAAGAAAGTGGACCTTTCCGGAGAAACACCGGTCAAGGTCAGTGATTTTATCGCGGCATTTCCCAAGATCAACCCGCCGTATTCAGTGGCCGACAGTAATATCCAGAAAGTGGCCGATACGGTCACCATCGGTTATAAGGCACTACTGCAGTTCTTCCCAGACAGTTCCCTGAAACAGATCGTCGGTACAGCCAAAAAAGTCGTGGTACACCCGGTAGGCATCATCGAAAAAGAAAAGGAAAATTACCTCTTGGTGAACCTGGTGGTTCCAAAGAAGAATATTCACCTGGCCGTTTTCGTACTCGATAAGAAAAACAAATACCTGGCTTCCAAAGAACTGCTGACACAACAGAACAATGATGAATACCTGCATGCCGTATCAGTGAACCGCGAACCCACTTTCCTCGTAAGCAAGGAGAAGATGGGCAAGGATAACAGCCTGAAATTCTCACGTACCGGCTGGGTTTACACCAGTGAGGGCAGTTTCATGGTGGTGGTGAACGACTCCAACGAGGACCCTGCGAAGACAGATGTCATCAACCCCATTGATACCCTTCCCAGAAAGAACAAATACAGCGGCGATTATGTGCAGGATAAGAAGAATTACATTTCTATCCGGGATACAAAAAAGCCGAATGTGTACCAGTTCTTCATCCACTTCGAAAAGAACAATGGCAGCTGCACCGGCGAGTTGAAGGGAGAAATGACCATGCAGTCGGCCAACACAGCCATATTCAAGGAGAACGGCGATCCCTGCCTGATCGATTTCCGTTTTGAGGGCAATGAGATCACCCTGAAGGAAACGGGGAGTTGCGGCAATCATCGTGGCATCAAATGTTATTTCGACGACACTTTCATCCGTAAAAAAGAACCTCGCAGCAGTAAAAAGAAAAAAAGCACCTGACAGCCCCCTTACAATGCCTGATCCACGGTCAGTTTGTTCGGAACAGTTACGCACATGCAAATGTGTATAAAATACATTTTGGCAAAATACAAGTATCTTGCACCGCTAATCACCACCAAACCCCTATTCAATGAATTTTCGTAATTACCAGGTCCCTTATCAGATCAACGATGCGTATGCTACCAAAGCCGCTTATTTCTCTATGGAATTCGCGATACATCAGCCCCTGAAGATCTATAGCGGTGGACTTGGTTTTTTAGCAGGTTCACACCTGCGTAGTGCTTTTGAACTGCGGCAGAACATGATCGGTATCGGTATCCTCTGGAAATACGGCTACTACGACCAGAAGCGCAACCAGGACCAGACCCTGGAAGTGAGTTTCATGGAAAAATATTACAGCTTCCTGGAAGATACCGGTATCAAATTCCAGATACTGATCCATGAGCACCCGGTATGGGTAAAAGCCTGGTACCTGAACCCCGACACCTTCAACAGCGCTCCATTGTTCCTGCTAAGCACCGATCTTCCTGAGAACGATTATGTTTCACAAACCATTACGCACCGTTTATACGATGCCAATGTAGCTACCAAAGTGGCACAGTTCATTCTGCTTGGAGTGGGTGGTGCCAAACTGGTGGATGAGCTGGGTTTTAACCCTGATGTGTACCATTTGAACGAAGCCCATGGCCTTTCCTCGGCCTTTTACCTGCTTAATAAATACAAGAGTATTGAAAAAGTGAAAGAGCGACTGGTTTTCACCACACATACCCCTGAAGAAGCCGGCAACGAGAAACACGATATCTATCTCTGCCATAAGATGAGTTATTTCTGCGGCCTCAGCATCGATGAGGTCCGTAAACTGACCGGCATTCATGATGACCAGTTCAGCCACTCCCTGGCAGCCCTTCGTTTTGCACGTAAGGCCAATGGCGTATCTGCACTGCATGGTGTGGTAAGCCGCGAGATGTGGTCCCATTACGAAGGTATCTGTCCCATCGCGTCCATTACCAACGCACAGAACTGGCGTTACTGGGCCGATAAACAGATCTACAGAGCCATGGAAGAGGGCAACGACCTTGCCTTTGATGACCGAAAGAACTACCTGAAAAAACGGGCATTTGAGATCGTAGCAGACCAGACGGGAAAGATCTTCGATCCCAATGTGCTTACGATTGTATGGGCCCGTCGTTTTGCCGGATACAAACGTGCAGACATGCTTACCTACAACATGGAACGATTTGAAAAACTGCTCAGCAATCCAAAATATCCGGTACAGATCATCTGGGCAGGAAAACCTTATCCGCAGGACTATCCGGCCATTTCGCAGTTCAACAACCTGGTGCACCTGAGTAAAAATTATAAAAACGTAGCGGTACTAATCGGTTATGAGCTGACCCTGAGCAAACGCCTGAAACAGGCCGCGGATATTTGGCTGAACAACCCACGCGTACCCCGCGAAGCATCGGGAACCAGCGGCATGACCGCTGCCATGAACGGTGCTGTGAACTTTTCCACCGACGACGGATGGATACCTGAGTTCATCAACCATGGCAACAATGGTTTCGTGGTTCCCAAAGCCGATTATGCGAACATGACCGTACACGAACAGGACGAATACGATCTCAACAAAATGTACGAGATACTGGAACAGCAGGTACTGCCATTGTACTATGATAATTACGAAACCTGGAGACAGATCCAGAAAAATGGTATGCGTGATGTACGCTTCCAGTTCGACAGTAACCGGATGGCCCATGAATACTACGAGATCATGTACAAATAGACCGGAAACAGATCTTTTCAGAAAATGACAAAAGCCCTTGCATAAGCAGGGGCTTTTCTTTAGGCCGGTATGATAACTTTATGGCTTTATCTTTGTTAGGATATGAAACAGGGAATTATGTCTAACAAGATCGTGGTGGCCATCACCGGTGCCAGCGGAGCGATATACGCCAAACTGCTTCTCGACAAACTGGTTACCTTACAGGACCAATTCACGGAAGTGGGCATTGTCATGAGCCGGAATGCCCAAGAGATCTGGGCCTCGGAGCTGGGCAACCAGGATTACCTGAACTATCCCTTCCGTTATTTTGAAAAACACGATTTCTCCGCGCCCTTCGCCTCGGGTTCGGCCAAATATAATATCATGATCGTAGTTCCCTGCAGCATGGGCACTTTGGGCAGGATCGCACAGGGTATCAGCGACGACCTGGTTACCCGAGCCGCGGATGTGATCCTGAAAGAAAGAAGAAAACTCATCCTAGTGGCCAGGGATACTCCTTACAGCCTGATTCACATCAAGAACATGGAGCTGATCACATTGGCAGGTGGTATTATCTGCCCGGCTACCCCCTCCTTCTACAGCCATCCCCGTACCATCGAAGATGTTGCATGCACGGTAGTAGACCGTGTACTGGATCTTGCAGGACTCGACCTCAACACCTTTCGCTGGGGCCGGGGGAATGTTGAATGATGAACAAGGAATGATGAATGTTGAATTGGTCAGACGCCTTTATACTTCGTCATTCCTTGTTCATCATTCATCATTCAAAAGCCCCTGTAAACACAGGGGCTTTCTTGTGTACTATACTTACCAATTTATTTCTTAGGCGCTGGCGCCTTCTTCTACTTTTTTCTGGAAACGGAATACCAGTTTACCCTGTTCCTTGTCCAGGTCGGCGATCAACAGATCACCATCCTTAATATTGAAATTCAGGATCTCCTCTGCCAAAGGATCTTCCAGGTATTTCTGGATGGCCCTGTGCAGCGGCCTTGCGCCAAACTGCGAGTCGTAGCCTTTGTCGGCAATGAACTCTTTCGCCTCTGTGGTCAGTTCCAGTGAGAAACCCAGGTTCAGCAAACGTTTGCTCACGCCTTTCATCAGGATGTCTATGATGTTGAAGATATTTTCTTTGCTCAGCGAGTTGAACACCACCACATCATCGATCCTGTTCAGGAACTCCGGTGAGAAGGTACGCTTCAAAGCTTTTTCGATCACGGCTTTGCTGTTCTCCTCTGCATTCTGCATACGGGTAGCTGTGGCAAAACCCACTCCATCACCAAACTCTTTCAACTGGCGTACACCGATATTGGAAGTCATGATGATCATGGTATTCTTGAAATCCACTTTCCTTCCCAACCCGTCTGTCAACTGGCCATCATCCAGCACCTGCAGCAGGATATTGTAGATATCCGGATGCGCTTTCTCGATCTCGTCCAACAGGATCACACAGTAGGGTTTACGGCGGACCTTTTCAGTCAGCTGACCACCTTCCTCATAACCCACATATCCGGGCGGTGCACCGATCAGGCGGCTTACCGTGAATTTTTCCATGTATTCACTCATATCGATCCGGATCAGTGAATCCTCTGAATCGAACATATACCTTGCCAGGGCCCTTGCCAGCTCGGTCTTACCTACCCCCGTCGGCCCCAGGAAAATGAACGTACCGATCGGCTTCTTGGGATCTTTCAGTCCTACGCGGTTACGCTGTATAGCTTTCACCACTTTTTGGATGGCTTCATCCTGGCCAACCACCATGCCCTTCATATCCTCGTTCATGCGGCGCAGTTTCTCTGTTTCTGCCTGCACCATACGTTTTACGGGGATCCCTGTCATCATGCTCACTACTTCGGCTATATTCTCTTCCGTAATGGGGAAACGTTTGTGTTTGCTCTCTTCCTCCCACTGTGTCTTGGCTTTTTCGAGCTCCTCTCCCAAACGTTTCTCGGTATCCCGTAATGAGGCCGCTTCTTCAAAACGCTGGCTCTTCACTACTTTATTCTTCTCGTTCTTGACATCTTCTATCTTCTTCTCCAGTTCCACGATATCCTGCGGCACATTGATGTTCTTCAGGTGCACCCTTGCGCCCACTTCATCCAACACGTCTATGGCTTTATCAGGCAGGAGCCTGTCCGTCATATAACGGTCGCTCAGCTTCACACAGGCATCAATGGCATCATCGCCATAAGTTACATTGTGGAAGTCCTCGTATTTGGATTTGATATTGTTCAGGATCTGAATGGTTTCCTCCACACTTGGCGGTTCGATCAACACTTTCTGGAAACGACGGTCCAAGGCACCATCTTTTTCAATGTACATACGGTATTCATCCAGCGTGGAAGCACCGATGCATTGCAGTTCACCCCTGGCCAGGGCCGGTTTGAAGATATTGGAAGCATCCAGCGAACCGCTGGCGCCACCGGCACCAACGATGGTATGTATCTCATCAATGAAGAGGATCACGTCGCGGTTCTTCTCCAGTTCGTTCATGATGGCTTTCATCCTTTCTTCGAACTGTCCACGGTACTTGGTACCGGCAACCAGTGCCGCCAGGTCAAGCGAGATCACCCTTTTATCAAACAGTACGCGGCTTACTTTCCTTTGTACGATACGTAATGCGAGGCCTTCCACAATGGCAGTCTTACCCACACCGGGTTCACCAATCAGGATCGGGTTGTTCTTTTTACGGCGGCTCAGGATCTGGCTCACACGTTCGATCTCTTCCTCGCGTCCAACGATCGGGTCCAGGGTTCCGGACTCGGCCAGTTTGGTGATATCCCTACCGAAATTATCCAATACAGGGGTCTTGCTCTTAGCGGCTCCGGCCTGTTTGCCGGTACGTTGCTGGTAAGCACCACCCCGTTTTTCCTCCTCGAACTCATCATTCTCCTCTTCCGGAAATTCGCTGCGTGGCGGAGGATTCGTGGTTCCCACCATACCCAATTCATTACGGAACAGGTCATAGTCCACATCGAACTGGTTCAGTATCTGTGTGGCAATATTTTCTTTGTTCTTGAGGATGCTCAACATCAGGTGCTCCGTTTCTACCAGTGGGCTTTTCAAGGCCTTTGCTTCCAGAACGGTCACCCGGATCACTTTTTCCGCCTGTTTGGTCAGGGGCAGACTGTTGATATTGGCAATATTCTTCCCTGTTTTATCCTTTACGGCAAGTTCCACTTCCTTGCGCAGTTCATACAGGTCCACATTAAGCTGTTTTAACACTTTAATGGCCGTATTGTCCCCATCGCGTATCAACCCCAGCAGCAAATGCTCCGTTCCGATAAAATCATTACCTAACCTGAGCGCCTCTTCCCTGCTGAAGGAAATGATCTCTTTAACCTGTGCTGAAAAATTATTATCCATGGCCTAATTTGGATTTATACAATTATAACGAATATTTTTGAGTGAAGTTGTGTTGCATTTATACACAACTGTTAATCTGATTTAGAAAGCTGTAGGCTGTGGGCTATGAGCTGTGAGCCGGAAAGAAACTCCTTCTGCTCGCAGCTCATAGCTCGTGGCTCGCAGCCCAAAACCCAGTTTTACCCACCTGATATGGAAGTCAAAATTGATACCAAGGAAAAATTTACGGTTGTAACGCCGATTCGACCGGAACTCTCTGACAATATAGCAGCACAACTGACCGAGACCTGTACCGGGCAACTGCAAAAAGAGGTAAAAAACGTTGTGTTAAACCTTAGTGAAGTAGCAGGCATTGAAGAAGGCGCTGCCGGCACCCTGGCAGAACTGCAGCAGACATTCTACGACAATCACGCATCCTTTGTGATCTGCTGCCTACAACCTGCCGTAGAAGAAAGCCTGGAAAAACTGGAACTACTTGAATTGCTGAATATTACACCTACAGAAAGTGAGGCATGGGATATTGTGCAGATGGAAGAGATCGAACGGGAATTACTCGATGGCGACGACATGGAATTCGAAAATAACGGATAAACGGGTACATGAATCCCTCCAGAGATTATTATCAGATATTGGGGATCGCCCCTACGGCCAGCAGCCAGGATATCAAAAAAGCCTTTCGCAGGCTGGCACTGGTCCATCACCCCGATACATCACAGGACCCAAAGCTCTCCGCGGCCATATTCGCTCTTATACAGGAAGCCTACCGGGTACTCTCCGATCCGAATGAGAGGGTACGCTATCACTATGCCCGCCATCTGCTTCAACCGAAACTGACTCCCATACCAGAGGCCATTTCTGCCCAGGAAGTACGTGACCTGGGGCAAAAACTATACAGGAATACCCTGCAGCAGGACCCTTTCCGACTGAACCGTGACCAGTTGTTCCTGCAGGTCATGGACCTTCTTTCCGATCATAACCTGGGGCTCCTGCAGCAAAATCAGGACCCCGACCTTTTGCTCCAGTTTCTGGGCATGGTTGGCGGTGCTTCCAGGGAACTTTCCCAAGCACAATCCAATACCATTTTTGAACGTCTGCAGCCACTTGCCGACCGATATACCCTTACTGCCGAAGCTTTCAAAAAACAGATCAGGGAATACCGGCAATACCATTTCTGGAACCGGTACAAGCCCCTAGTAGCACTGGCCATCGCCTTGCTGTTCTGTCTGGCGCTGTATTTTTCTGTCCGCAAATAAAAAGGCCGCCGATGGTATCGGCGGCCTTGTATATAAGATCTGTCCTGATTAATTGTGCAGGAAGGTAGCCAAAGCCCTTGCTTTGGTACCGGTTGCCAGGTTACCATCTCCTCTGTAAACAAGCGTGTAAGAACGCTGGTTAGCAAAAGAAACACCATTTAACTGGCTAAGGGTGATCTGTGTACCACTTCTTCTTACATACAATGTATCGCTCAACTGTGTATTGGACGCAAAAGAGTTGAATGTTTTGATCTCACCTGGTTTTACGCTGGTGAAAATATTGGCATTCCTTCTTGCAGAGTAGATATCAATGGTTTTTCCGGTTGTATCATTCCATACGGCATGAACAAAACGGAGACCATAATAACCATTCAGTGGCTTGGTATAAGCATCCGGCAGGAACATCTGGCTGGAATCACGTCCTGATGTGATCGAATCGGTCATCAGCAGGGTATAATATTGACCGGCCTGAAAAACTTTGGTAAAGTTGATCAAACGGGTAGAATCGGGCGATGCAGAAGCAAAACCGTGAATATTCACCCTGAACTGGTTCAGACCAGGTTGAACTGCAACATAACCAAAAGAAGCGTTGGACGGGAAGATGGCACCATAGGTCAGGAACGGAGCATTCATCTTGATATCATTCACATATACGTTGAATGAATCTGGAGCATTGAATATCTGTCTGAAGGATGGTGCCGCATGAACCACGCGCACATAGGCCGTAGACTCGTCCGAAAGCGTGTAGTTGGCAGTTTTATCAGCTTGTTTTTTACATGCAGAGAACATCAATATCCCCGCAGCAAAAAGGCTTGTATATAATGTGATCTTTTTCATCATTGATATCTTTTAGCTTAACAATTATTTTTGAGTGAACCAGGGTTCTTTGGTATGGTAATCCAATCCCGGAAAGGCACCGATCCTGGTTAACTCAGGGATATTATACAGGTATTCTGAGTTGTAACGTGGTCTTGCACGGTAAACAAGGTTTCCATTGTTATCCGGATACAGGTCAGCTCCTGACGGTGGTGTAAAGCCCACATATACCGGTTTGCCACTAACGGGATCCAGGTCCTTGTTGTAGTGGTATCTGCGCATATCAGCCCAGGTCTCATGCATACCGAAACCATACAGTGCGATGTATTTCTGCAGCATGATATGACTCAGGGTCAGGTTAGCCGCAGTTGGAACGATCTCCGGACGGGCCAGGAAATTCGCCTTGATGGTAGCAGTGATCTGCTTGGCAGCAGGAACATTGGTTGAATAAGTGGTGGTCAGCATATCGAAATTCAGGCTGATGGCGTTCTGATAAGCAGCCAGAGCACCGGCCTTATCCCCTTTTCTGAAAAGGGCTTCCGCTTTCAGGAACTGCATTTCAGCAGCTGTCATGATGGGGAACTCAGCAGCATTCCTGAAAATATAACGGCAGTTATTCTCATTGGCAGGTCCCGCAGTGGTGGCAAAAGTTCCGCCCCAGAAATTGCTTGGCTGGTCATTGGTGGTCAAACCGGAAGTTCCTTTATTGGGCTTAGTACCCTTAAAGGTTCCATTGGGGTTCTCACGCAGGATATACCAGTTCCTTGGATCCTCTACTCCGGTGAAAATATCTGGGTTCAGGCCACTCATCAGATCGGCGATATAGGCGCCCTGACGGATCGTACCTACGTTACCCCTTAAGATACCATAGTAGTTGGAGGTACCAGTGATACCCGTATTGGCAAATTTAGCCGTAGCATTGTCTGCATTCGTGGACATGGCCAGGTTGGCATATTTCACAACAGAGTCTGCGTTATAAGTGGTCTTGTTGGACAGATAACCATAAGAACGTGCCATGATGCCATAAACAAACTTTTTCCATTTGTTCACATCACCACCATTGAAATACGCGTCTCCGATGGCCAGGTTAGCAGGACTTACAGCACCGCCTGTCATGTTCAGGTAATCCAATGCGCGGAAGCACTGTGCCCTTACGCTATCGTATACCTCATTCTGGTTATCATACAGGAACTGCTGTAACTGGGTGTTGAAGGCCTGCTTCAGGATCACTTCACCGTATTGATTGGTCAGCATCAGCCATGACCAGGCACGGATGGCAGTACCGACTCCCACATAGTCCCATTTCTTCTCTTCCGCAGCCCACTCTACCATCCTGTTCAGGTTCTGTCCCTGTCCAAAATAGTGCATGGCCCAGATGGATCCCATGTTATCGGAAGCACCTGTGGCACCTGCCATCTGGTCGAAAGCGTTACCTGTGGTATTGGTTTCCCAGTACTGGATATAACGGCCTACCAGCAAACCATCGTTGGCCAGACCGTAGGCACTACCGGCAGCGGCAGAGCTACCTACGAAGTTACCAATGAGACCGGGCAGTATAGATTCAACCGGAACGCGGGTGGTGGCGTTCGGGTTGGCGTATGCGTCATCTAATTTTTTCTTACAGGAAGTAAACGCAATAGCGCTGACAGCCGATAGTGTAAGAATAGATTTTATCAATTTATTTTTCATACAAACTCATTTATGTGTTGATCTGAAATAACAGTTTTAGAAATTAGCCCTTAATCCGAAGTTCATACTGATCGGCGTTGGCAGGTTTCCGTAATCGAAACCAAAACCACCAATACCTTTTGAAGCTGCAGTATTACCATTGGATGCCGGATCTGCACCAGTATAGTTGGTGAACAGCAACAGGTCGTTTCCGGTGAAGAACAGGCTCAGCGACTTCAGACCTTTGATCTTACGGATAGACGCTGGTGAAAACTGGTAACTCAGGGTAACATCTCTCAAACGCAGCCAGTTCACATTACGCTCGATGAATTCTTCTTCGGGCATGGTTGTGTAGTACAACTGGTTGTAGTAAGGAGTGATCGCAATCGTGTTCTTGGTAGGGTTAGCGGTATTCTGATATCCATCGTTCAACACACCCTGAACAACTCTTGGAGTGGTCCTGTCTGCGGTATGGATCGCACTTCTACCCTGGTAGGTCAGGTACATTTCTGTTGCGTTAAACACATCTCCACCCACTTTCAGATCCCACAGGAAACTCAGGTTCCAGTTCTTGTAGCGGATATTGTTGGTGGTACCCAATGTAAACTTAGGCGTTCTGTCTCCGCGTACTTTGAAAGTACCATCGATCACAGGTAAACCGGTTGATGGGTTGATCAGGATATCACCATTGTTATTCCTGGCATAACCAAAAGAGGTAATGGTTCCGGTAGATGATTCACGGATCAGACCACCTCTTGCATTACCATACAACCAGGTATCAGCAATATAGTATTCGTAAGCGATGGACTCAGGCAGTTTCATCACTTTGCTCCACATGTGGGCGAAATTGAAACGGATGTTCCAGTTCAGGTCTTTTTTCCTGATTGGAGTATAATCCAGGCTCAGCTCGATACCCTGGTTACGGGTAGTGGCTGCATTCTGCGTATTCAGGATGAAACCGGTACCATAACTGGCACGGAAACCCTGGCTGATCTGGTCGTAGGCCAGTGTGTTATAGTAAGCCGCGTCGATAGAAAGTTTGTTATCGAACATTTTCAGTTCGGTTCCCACTTCATAGGTATTCTGACGCTCAGGTTTCAGGTCAGGGTTGTTGTTATCAAAACCATAAGAGTAAGCAGTGATCGGTGAACTTGCGAAGTTGTTCACGAATACAGACTGGTTACGGTAAGGATCAGATAAACGAGCGGTGCTGGCCAAGGATGTTCTTAGTTTGGCGTAGTTCAGCAGGCCGCTTTTCTTCAATCCGGGGAAGATATCGGTCAGGATCACACTCAAGCTACCACCGGGGTAGTTGTAGTTACGATTGGCAGCAGTAAAGATGGATGCTGCTTCGAAACGATGTGTGTAGTTGAAGAAGATCACGTTCTTATAACTAATGGCAGCTTCTCCGAAATAGGCCATCTGCCTGGAGATGGATAGGTTATAACCACCATTGTTGTTACGAAGCAGACGAACCCTTGTGTTCACTTTGGTATTGCTGCTGTCATTTCCATAAGGATCGGTCAAACCTGTACCAAAGATCGCGAACATGCGGCTCTCATAATCCTGCCACATGGTTCCTGCCATACCACGGAGCGAGAAGTCGCCAACCGTTTTACGTGCAGTAGCTGTAATGGTGTGGTTGTAACCATAATATTCTCTCCAGTAGTTATCCAGTGCACCACCTGTAGACAAGCTGTATTGGCTTGATTGCGGATGGTAACGTGTATAACCGGTCATCTTATAGGTATCGTATCCGAAACGTCCGGCGATGGTCAGCCAGTTGGTAGGATAGATATTGACACCCAGTGAAGCCACATAACGGTTGGTCTCATCCTTACTGTGGTTCCTGTTCACACTGAACAGCGGGTTATCGGTCTCTGAGTTAGGGCTGGCAGCATACAGGGTCTGTTTGTTACCCAGCGCATCCTGGTAGTTCTGCATGTTATTGTCAGAAGGCCACACATACAGGTTCAGCAGGTATCCACCCGCACCACGCAGTGGTTTATCGTTGATGGTGTTGGTGAAATTGATAGAAGGCGTGATATCCATGAACTTACCAAATTTGGTAGAGTTGGATACACGCACCGTGAATTTCTTGAAATCGTTGGTAGGGATCACACCAGACTGTCCTACATAAGAAAGAGAAACGCGGTAAGAGGATTTTTGTGTACCAAAATCCAGACCCAGGTTATGGGTTTGTGTGAAACCTGTTCTGAAGAAATTATGCAGGTTATCATATTTCTTGGTATCAGCTGGATAAGCAGGTCCAAAATAAGTACCGGAACCACTGTTGAAGATGTTCTGAGAAACACCATTGGTACCCGGACTGTAGTTATCGTTGGTTTCAAGGAAACGGGTAACTTTCTGCAGACGGAAGCTATTATCATAACTTACGCTGATCTTACGACCTGTTTCGATCCTTGCTTTTTTGGTAGTGATCACGATCGCACCGGAACTTGCCTGGCTACCATATAAGGCAGTAGCCTCAGGTCCTTTCAGTACGGTCACTGATTCGATATCGTTAGGGTTGATATCCGCGATACGGTTGGTATAGTCGTTGTTACGGTTGGGACGGTCAGAAGCCAGACCCAATGCAGAACCACCATTGGAGGTTTCGTCGATGGTCTGGTTATCAAGGATGATACCATCCACAACAAACAGTGGTGAGTTACTCAATGAAAGAGAGTTGAAACCACGCAGTACGATCTATGAAGACGCACCCGCAGAACCAGTTGTTGGCGTAATGGTCAGACCAGATACCCTACCCTGCAAGCTGTTCAGGAAGTTCTCACGCTGTGTTTCAGCGATCTCCTTTCCCTTCACAGACTGGGTAGAATAACCAAGCTCCCTTGGCTTCTTTTTGATGTCCATGGCTACTACCACTTCTTCCAGTTCGGCAACTTCGGCCCTGAGCACCAGGTCCATCTTGGCACCCGTAACCGGAACCCTCCTGGTTTCAAAACCAACTGAAGTGATCAACAGGGTTTGTCCATTGGAAGCTTTAATGGTGAATGCACCTTTGTCATTGGTCTGGGTTACACTGGTTGTTCCCACTACACGAATGGTCACACCCGCCAAAGGTGTTTTTTTGTCCGCATCCTGGATCGTACCGGATACGGTTTGGCTTTGCCCGAAAGCAGGCAACGAGAAAATGAAAAGCAGTAGAGCTACCACTTTCATCAAAGAAGCGACTTTTCTCATAACTAGTTTTTTGGTTTCTTATTCAGTAAGTACTCGTTCCGGAGGTTATGACAATACTGTTATAACCCCTTAAAGACAGTAGAACCCTGCAAAACATTGCATCCTTTATGGATTTTTTTTACGCAAAAAGCTGCAAAAACAAATCAATGTTGGAACATGCCTACAGAAATTCTATAGCAATGTTAAAGTTTGTGTACCAGATTAACGAATTTATTTGATGAGCTTTTTTTCCACATCGGTGAATCGAAAATGGGGAGGTCGAAAAACTGCAAAAACCTGCAATTTTAGGTATCAAAGCAAGAGGCCTATAAGATTGATATCCCTTTCTCACGGTAAGGGGTAAGTGCAGGGTCTTCGGGGTCGAGCTCCGTGATGAGTATATCGATATCCTCCGGCTTACAGACTTGCAAACGCTGGATCGTATTCAGCTTCTCGGATATCGCCAGTGAAATGGTTTTTCCGGCGCATTTGATCATGGCTCTTTTCACTTCAATGATCTCCCATTCCAGGTCGGAAATACCAAACTCGGCATCGATACTGTTGGTTCCCAGGATACAGAGATCGGCCTTGATCTGTCCCAGCCGCTGGGTCACTTCGGCGCCTACGGACATCTGGGCATTCTTCAATAACTTGTTGCCCACAAAAATGACCTCACTGGTAGGATGTTCCAGCAGTTCCAGTGCAATGGGCACGCTTACAGTAATAAAGGTAGCATTCAGGTCTGGTGGCAACGACTTTACCAGCTCACGGATGGTGGTGCCACCCGATAACAGTACCATCATGCCATCCTGGATCAGCTGGATGGCTTTGTAAGCGATACTCTTCTTCTCGGGTAGCGAATAGATCGTGGGACTTTCCAGGGTAAAATGGAAAGACTTTGACAAAGCCCCCCCATGCACTTTGATCAGCTTCCCTTCTTCGGCCAGCTCCTGCAGATCGCGGCGCACCGTATCTTCCGATACGTCCAACTGCTCACTCAGGTCTGAAGAGAGCACTTTATTATGTACATTGATCTGCTGAATGATATACGCCTGTCGTTCCTTCTTAAGCATAGTTAAAAATAAGGATAGTATTGAAACAAAGCACAGAAAAGATGGAGGGGGCTGGATGCTGGATGCTGGACGGTAGATTCTGGATGCTGGATACTAGATACTAGTATCCAGCATCCAGCCCCCCCCTTTTTCCATAACTCTCATTATCCTACCTTAGCAGCCCGCAATTATGATCAGTCCCAATACCATTCAGCAGATCACCAGCCGTATCGACATCATTGATGTGGTGGGCGAATTCGTGAAGCTGAAGAAAAGAGGGACCAATTACCTGGGCCTCTGCCCTTTTCACAACGAAAAGAGTCCTTCCTTCACCGTATCACCCGCCAAGGAGATCTACAAATGTTTTGGCTGCGGCAAAAGCGGTAATACCATCACGTTCCTGATGGAACATGAGAAGTACAATTATGTGGAAGCCCTTCGCTGGCTGGCAGCGCGTTACAATATTGAAGTAGAGGAAACCGAGACCAGCCCGGAACAGAAACAGCTGATCCAGACGGCCGACAGCCTCTTTATCATCAACAACTTCGCCAGGCAGTTCTTTACCAATGCCCTGTTCAATACGGAGGATGGGAAAGCCATCGCACTCTCCTACCTGCACGAACGAGGCTTCCGGAACGAAACGATCGAAAAGTTCCAGATCGGCTATAACCCCGATTCGCGGGATGGGCTGACCAGGGCACTGCTCTCGAACCAGTTCAACAAAGAACTGCTTCCCAAAACGGGACTGGTATCGGTACGTAATGGCGATGAACTGGTGGACAATTATCGCGGACGTATCATCTTCCCTATCCATAACCATACGGGTAAGATCATAGGTTTTGGCGCCCGCGTCATCGGCAAAAGCGACCGCGGCCCCAAATACATCAACACTCCCGAGAACGAGGTATATAGCAAAAGCAAGATCCTCTATGGAATGTACCAGGCCAGGATGGCCATTGACAAGGCCGATGAATGCCTGCTGGTAGAAGGGTATACCGATGTGGTAAGCCTGCACCAGGCCGGTATCGAGAACGTAGTGGCCAGTGGCGGTACGTCATTAACAACCGAACAACTGCGGCTGATCAGAAAATATACCAACAACCTCACCATCGTGTACGATGGTGATAAGGCCGGCGTGAAAGCTGCCTTGCGGGGACTGGATATGGCACTGGAAGAAGGCCTGAATGTGAGACTGGTGCTGATACCCGACAACGAGGACCCGGATAGTTATGTGAACAAAGTTGGCGCCGCAGCATTCAACGAGTTCGTGGCCACTTCCAAAAAGGACTTCATCATTTTTCAGCTGGAAGTGATGCTGCAGGAAGCAGGCAGCGACGTGAGCCGGAAAAGTTCCGTGGTGAACCAGATAGCCGAAACCCTGAGCCGCATCAGCAAAGCCGAGGATTTTACCCGGCAGCAGGATTATATACGCCAATGCGCTTCACTGCTGAAGATCGATGAAACGGGACTGACCAACCTCGTCAACAAATACAAACGCGACAAGATCACCAAGGAGGAAAAAAAGCTGTCGCAGGACGAGGCCAATTTCCTGATGCAGGAAGCCGCCGCACAACCTGAGGATGTACTGGACGATACCACCCTGCTCTTTAACCAGGATGAAGCCTATGAGCGCAACATACTCCGCGTATTGCTCGAATACGGCCTGCGCACCTGGGATGAACAGCGTAGTATGGCCGACTATATTTTTGAAGAGCTGGAACAGTTCCATTTCGACAACCCCGAACTGGAAAAACTGTACGAAGAATACAAAAGCTGGTATGCCCGCGGACTGGAGCCTACCACCAAGACCCTGCTGTACCACGAGAACGAAACGATCCGCAACCTCGTGATCAGTATCAGTGTAACCCCACATGAGCTAAGCCAGAAATGGGATGAAGTGATGGAAAGCATGAATATCGTAAATCGCGATACCAGCATGCAGGACGTACTGATGAGCGTGAACTACTTCAAACTCCGCAAGATCAAAAGAATGATCGAAGAGAACCAGCGCGATATTGAAAAAGCCTCCTACGAGGATTTCAAACTGTTGCATGAAGTGCACAAACACCTGAAGGAAGTGGAGAAGGAACTGACCCGTCAGTTGGGCACGGTCATCATCAAATAAGCCCTGCCCCGCATCTTTTTTTACAAAGCAAGTAACATATCGCTGTAACTGTGATGGACCAGGTCGGCATCTGCAATGCTGAAAGCCTCCATATAATACCTGCACTGCCCCTGCAGATCTTCTACTGTTTTAGAAGGATCTGCCAGATTACCCGCTTCGATCTCTACAAAAGAACCCAGGCCCGGCACTTCATCCAGGTGAAATTTCACATTGTCTATGTAGAATATCTTCCGGTACTTATCCACCACCACTTTAACGCCCAATGCTTTTGACAGCACGGCTTCGGTGGCGACACCATCCGTTATTTTACTGAGAGAAAAATCAGATTGTTTCGGTCCCTCCTGGTTGGGCCGCTGGTAATAGATCAGGCTATTCTCAATATTACCCTGACGCAGCTTGAGCCTGCCGGCAGGAACCTGGAAATACGTGTCCTTCTGATGATCGAGACCCACGTAACGGGCGCCGTTCGAAAGCAAAAATGCTTCCACTTTTTCAGGGTGAAAGCATCTTGCCTTAATTTCTATGTTGATATGGTTCATTATTTCTCCGAAGGGTTCTTTTTACCGGCCAGTAATTTTTCCAGTGCTGTTTCCAGACGGCGTTTGCGCGTCTCTTCCTTTTTGGCACCTTCGATCCAGGTCACGTATTCTTTCTGGTTGGTGAAAGACAGAGAACTGAAGAACTCCTGGGCCTCCTTATGTTTGGTGAACAGCTTACCCAGTTCGACCGGAGGCACTACCAGCCTTTTCTCAAAATCGATCCCGTTCAGTTCACTGCTTTTGATCTCAGAGAAAGCGCGGGTACGGTTGGGGATCTTATCCAGTTTCTTAAAACGCATGGCGCTCCAAACATGGTCCAGTGCCACCTGGCGTACACATTCGTACCCGTGCTGCGTCAGGAACTCCCAGCTGCAATCACGGTTCAGGTCGCTCACGATCTTGCTGGTGGTCTTGGGATAGGCCACCCAAAGTTTGGTATCCTCATGCAAAGCCGGGAAAACCTCTTTCAGAACATTATTCAACTGATTCTGACTCAATGCGAAAACCAGTGCGAAGTCAACTTTTTTGCTCTTCAGTAAAGGGGTAACATTCTTGGCGTAAGTGAGTTTGGCAAACTGTTTCTCTATCGCGGAGGGAAGGCCCTGGATCAGCAGGTTCTTTTCATCCTTTAACTGTAATTTCTCGAACAAGGTCTGGTTTGACATGCCTAAAACAGAATTTAGGTGATGTAATAAGGAGGGCAAAGTTAAAAAAATGTTACCAGAACTCTTGCAGAAATCCTGCCCATTTTGCTCCTTCAGCGTTAAAATTCCAGCAAAACCGGCCATTTACGAGGTAGTATATGTCTTTTTCTTAATAGATCAGGCTTATTTTCCGGGCATCTCTTCAATGATCCGGCGCAGGTTCGCCATCCTTTCCTCGTCTACCGGATGGGTGCTCAGGAGTTCGGGTTGCCGGCCACTACCCTTCAGATAGCGCATCCGCTCCCAGAAAACGATGGCCTCCCCGGGCTGGTAACCTGCCAGGGAACAGAGTACCGCTCCCAACCGATCCGCAGCTTTTTCATCTGCCACACTGAAGCCACGGATCACCCCCACATAATCGCCATTACCATAGGCCATCCTGAAAAAGTCACGGGTTTCGGTGGGTTTGGCCGATAACGCGGCCTGCAGGGACTTTCCTCCCAGGAATTCCTTTAGGATCTGTTTCATCCTGGCATCGCCGTGTTTGAGCAATACATGGGCCATCTCATGCGCCAGCACCGCAGCCAGTGAGCCATCGCTCTGGGTAACACGCACCAATGCGTCGTATACGGCGATCTTTCCGCCGGGTAAACACCAGGCATCGACCTTCTTTTGTTGGAATAGATGTACTTCCCAGGTGAATTCCTCCAGTTCCTTCATGGCTTTGGGATCACTGTATCGTTGATGGATGGCCCGGATCAGGTCTGCACTCACCCGGTTCACGGTCTCCACTTCAGCATGCTGACCTGCCTCCCAAGCCGTATGGGTGGTCTTGAACTCGCGGTAAATAGATTCTGAAACGGATAAGATCGTGGGATCCGTACCTTTTTGCCGGTAGTTGGGGGTAGATACGGTATCCGTTCCGGTCAGGGTCAGACCAGCCAAACAGGAACCGATCAGCAAAAGGGGCATTCGGATAATTGGATTCATAAAATAAGACCCTGCCGGTATTCCGGAACCGGGTCTGGCTTATTGTGGACGGTAATATTGCAAAGCTTCCGGCATCACTTCGCTCACTTTCCTGATCCGGTCCTCATCACTGGGGTGACTGCTCAGGAAAGCAGGCGGTTTCTGTCCATCACCTACGGCCGCCATCCGGGTCCAGAAAGCCACAGCCTGTCTGGGATCGTACCCGGCCGCTGCGGCAAAGATCAACCCATAATGATCGGCTTCCAGTTCCTGCTTCCGCGAATTGGGCAACAAAGCGCCATATTGGGCGCCCAGACCATACACCTGACTGAAGAGGTTCGTGGTCCTGGTATCTGTACCCAATGCCACACTACCCAAAGCGCCAATACCCTGTGCCGCCATTTGCTGGCTCATCCGCTCCTTGCCATGCCCGAGTATCGCATGGGCTATCTCATGTCCCATCACGATGGCCAGGGCGGTCTCGTTCTGCGTTACTGGCAAGAGGCCCGTATAACATACCACTTTACCACCGGGCATACACCAGGCGTTGACTTCCTTGCTTTCCACCAGGTTGAACTCCCAGTCGTATCCATTCAGGGCGTTGGGCAGCCCTTTCTGTGCGTAATAGGTTTTCAGCGCCAATGACACGCGGCTTCCTACCCGTTTCACCATTTCAGCATCTTTGTTGCCGGCAGGCACCAGTTTATTGGCAGAAAGGAACTGTTTGTACTGGCTCAGGGCAAGCGTTTGCAGTTCAGAATCAGACACAAGGCTTAACTGCTTCCGGCCGGTAATGGTATTGGTAACGCAGGCTGTAAAAATGATACAAATGGCTAATACACTAACACTGACGCGTTTCATAGAATCTTTCTTTTATCGATCTAAAATATCCGGATGCTCTGCCAACGGCAAAGCATTTTTCTCAGGCGGGGGGCCTGCAGTTAGTTCAGTGTAAAACTAGGGAAATACCTGCAACTATCCGTTATCCTGGTTACGTTGTCTGCGCCTGTCGCGATGCTTCAGGATGGGGATCTTGCTTTCAGTGCCCTTGAGTATGCGACCGATGTTCTTCTGGTGGGTAAGCACCACCATCAGGGCCACCAGCACCGCGAAAATGCGGTACAGGGTCTCTTTTTCATTGAATATGAAGAGAATGAATACCATGAATGCCACACCGGCCAGAATAGAACTGAGCGACACGAACCTTGTCAGGTACAATACCAGCAGGAATACCGCGATACAGCAAACAGCCACCAGCGGCTGTATGGCCACAGCCATACCCAATAGGGTTGCCACGCCTTTTCCGCCTTTAAAACCGGCCCAGAGTGGAAAGATATGCCCGATCACAGCAGCCAGTCCCAACCCGATCATCAGATTGGTGCGATGCAGTTCGTTGGTCAGGTAATCAGGTAAGAAGATATACAGCGAAGTGGCGATCACTCCTTTCAGGATATCGACCATCATCACAATGGTTCCCCATTTGGAACCCAGCACTCTGAAGGTATTGGTGGCTCCGGCATTGCCGCTGCCATAATCGCGGATATCGATACCGAACCTGGACTTACTGACCCACACAGCGGTGGGGACCGATCCGATACAATAAGCTAAAACAATGAGCAACAATTCGTTCATTGGGTGGTTGAAGTTTGGGGGTACAAAGATAACGAAAATGAAGATAATGATTTTTTAACATCGAAAATCATCCCACTTACCTCGAAAACCACAAAGCGATCCAGCCATTCCGTTCAGTGGTTTTTCGGTAGGTCAGTCCCAACCCGACGAAAGTCTCCCGGATGATCCCCTCATCCTCCACCAGCAGCCCGCTTAACAATAACTGACCTCCTGCGACCAATGCCGCCACCAGTTCCTTACTGTATTCCAAAATGATATTCCGGTTGATATTGGCCAGGACGATATCAAATTGCTGATCTAGTTTTAAGGAATCAACTTTTTGAATATCAATGACTTTACAATTATTAACTAAAATATTTTCAGAAGTATTCTCAATACACCAGTCATCATTATCCACAGCCAATACTGCAGCAGCACCCAGTTGTTCTGCCAGGATAGCGAGGATGCCCGTGCCTGTTCCGAAATCAAAAACCCGTTTACCGGTAAAATCCAGTTCCTGCATCAGTTTCATCACCTGCCAGGTGGTGGCATGGTGCCCGGTGCCGAAGCTCATCTTAGGGGTGATCACGATCTCGTGTGCCACACCGGCAAAAGGCGGGTGAAAAGATGCCCGGATACCTACAAAATCGTCTACACGGACCGGTTCAAAGTTCGACTCCCAGAGCTGATTCCAATTTTGCTTGCTAATTATTGATTTAGAATAACTTAAATTATATTTATTCAATAAATTATTCAATTCTATTTCCACATAATTCTCTTCTGGTACATAGGCTTTCAGCTGTTCGGCCGATTCTTCAAAGCCATCGTAACCCATTTCTGACAACTCGGCCACCAGCAATTCCTGCAGGGCTGTTTCCGCCGGTATACAGATCTCGTAATAATTGTTCATGTGTTATACAGGTATTTAAAACAAATGACCCCGGTAAACCGGGGTCATTTGGATCATTTATGCTTCGGCATTTTCTGCCCCGTCCTTCGGCTTATGCTCAGGCTTAGGCATCAATACTTTGCGACTTAACTTGAATTTGCCGGTCTTGGGATCCACACCTACCAGCTTCACTTTCACCATATCCCCTTCTTTGAAGAGACCTTCCATGCTTTCCAGGCGCTTCCAGCTGATCTCGCTGATGTGCAGCAGCCCTTGTTTACCAGGCATGAACTCAATAAAGGCACCGAATTCCTTGATACCTTTCACAGGTCCTTCGTACACATCGCCCACTTCGGGAGTAGCGGTAATGCCCTTGATCCAGCTTACAGCCTTATCCAGGCTATCTTTGGAGGCAGAGAAGATACTTACTTCACCGGTATTGCCCACTTCCTCGATATTGACAGTAGCGCCTGTTTCGCGCTGGATCTCCTGGATCACTTTACCACCCGGTCCGATCACCGCACCAATGAATTCCTTGTCGATGATCAGTTTGATCATACGTGGTGCATGTGGTTTCACTTCCGGACGTGGTGCAGGCATACACTCATACATGGCATCCAGGATGTGTAAACGTCCCTTTCTTGCCTGTTCCAGTGCTTCCATCATCACTTCCATGCTCAGGCCATCCACTTTGATGTCCATCTGCACGCCACAGATACCATCGCGGGTACCGGTAACTTTGAAGTCCATATCACCCAGGTGGTCTTCATCACCCAGGATATCGGTCAGGATTGCGTATTTACCATCTTCGCGGGTAACCAATCCCATGGCAACACCACTTACGTGTTTCGGAACGGGTACACCTGCATCCATCAGCGCCAGCGAACCGGCACAAACGGTGGCCATAGATGAGGAACCATTACTTTCCAGGATATCACTTACCACGCGAACGGTGTAAGCGTAGGTACTTGTATCGGGCATCATCTGTTTCAGGCTGCGCATGGCCAGGTTACCATGTCCTACTTCCCGGCGGCCTACGCCACGCATCATCTTTACCTCGCCGGTTGAGAAAGGAGGGAAATTATAGTGCAACAGGAACTTGGTATACTCTGATTTTGCAGCAGACTCTACCAGCAGTTCATCTAATTTAGTACCGAAGGTAACCGTTGTAAGTGATTGAGTCTCACCTCTTGTAAACAAGGCTGATCCGTGTGGGGTTGGCAGGGGTTCTACTTCCATGGCCAAAGGACGCACTTCATCGAGTTTACGTCCGTCGAGGCGGATCCGGTCATCGATCATCATGTTCCTTACCACTTCCCATTTCAGGTCTTCGTAGTATTTCTTGGCCAGTTTCTTCTGCAGATCGGTCGCTTCCTCACCCAGGCTGGCGATCAGTTCGTCTTTCAGTGCGCTGTAAGCCTCACTGCGCTCGCTCTTGGAAGAGCCTCTTTTTGATATTTCGTAAACCCTGTCCTTGGCAAAAGCGATCACTTGTTGCTGAATGGCTTCGTCCTGTTCGGGTTTTTTGTAGTCGCGCTTGGTGGTAACGCCTTTTTTGGCACGCAACTCTTCCTGGGCCTTGATCTGGATACGGATGGCATCGTGAGCGATCTGAAGGGCTTTTACCAGGTCGGCTTCGGCACATTCCTTGGCTTCACCTTCCACCATCATCAGGTTCTTTTCGGTAGCGGCGATCAGGAACTCCAGTTCGCTCTCTTTCAGCTGGCTACGGGTAGGATTGATGATGTATTTGCCGCCGATACGGCCGATCCTTACTTCACTGATGATCTCTTTGATAGGAATATCTGAAACGGCCAGGGCAGCAGAAGCGGCCAGACAGGCCAGTGAATCAGGCATGACTTCCTCATCGCTGGAGATCAGGCTTACCAGCACCTGAACATCGCAGAGATAATCTTCGGGGAACAGGGGACGCAAAGCACGGTCTATTAGACGGCTGGTCAGGATCTCATAATCGTTCAAACGGGCTTCTCTCTTGAAGAAAGAGCCGGGGATACGACCTGCAGAGGCAAATTTTTCTTGATAATCAACGCTTAAAGGGAAGAAATCCTGCCCTTCTTTGGGTTCTTTATTGGCGACAACGGTAGCCAGCAAAACACAGTTTCCCTGGCGGACAGTAACGGCTCCATCAGCCTGGCGGGCTAATTTTCCGGTTTCAATGAAAACCTCGCGGCCGTCACCTAAGTCGAAACGTACACTAATTGGTTGTGATAACATATTCTGAATTTGTAATTCGGGAAGCAGCATGGCACGGATAGCACCGGCTACCTTCAGCCTTTTCCCGGTTAATGGAATGGCGAAGCGGACAGGTATGAACAGAAATGACTATTCCCAACCGCTTAGAACCGCCAGTTGGGAATAGCATCTGTCATAGCTGACAATTATTTTCTCAGGCCTAATTTTTCGATCAACGCACGGTAACCCTGCAGGTTGTGCTTTTGCATGTAAGCGAGTAAACGTTTGCGTTTACCTACCAACTGCATCAATCCGCGCTGGGTGGAATGATCGTGTTTGTTGGCTTGTAAGTGGCTGGAAATCTGTGAAATACGCTCGGTCAATAAGGCAATCTGTCCTTCGATCGAACCTGTGTTGGCGGCGTTGCCACCGAATTCAGCAAAAATGCTTGCTTTCTTTTCTGTTGTTAAATAAGGCATCTCAAAATGTTTAAAAGACTCCGGGAATTGTTTCCTCTATTTTTTTATTGCGTGCAAAGGTAGTACAATAAATGGGAAAAGGATAATTTTCGGGCTGGTTTTTAGCGATTTCAGCAGGCGGACTACCGAATAGAGGCTCTACCCCGAACCGTTGGCCGTACACTTATGCAAAAACCATCCAATTTTCAGAGCATAACAGGCTAATTTGCTTAATGTTGTAACCAATTTGCAACCCTCATGTTCGGCGTTACCATTTTAGGCAATAATTCAGCAATACCGGCTTACGACAGGCACCCCACTGCGCAGGTGGTGACCCTGAACGACCAGTTATTCCTGATCGATTGCGGCGAAGGTACGCAGATGCAGATCGCGAGGTATCGGATCAGGAGAAGCAAGATCCACCATATTTTCATCTCGCACCTGCATGGCGACCACTATTTTGGCCTGATCGGGCTGATCACCAGCATGGGTCTGCTGGGCCGGGAACAGGAACTGCATCTGTATGCACCTCCCGCATTGAAAGAGATCATTGACCTGCAGTTACGGGTGGCGGATACCACCCTACCCTTTCCGCTGGTATTCCATCCCCTGGAGCGGGAAGGTTTGCTCGTGGACACCCAAAAATTCAGCGTATCCTGTTTTGCCACCCAGCACCGCATCGCCTGCTGGGGCTTCATCATCCGCGAAAAAAGAAAACCCCGGAAGATCGACAAGGAAAGAGTGTTGCAATACGATATCCCGGCGGCCTATTACGAGCGACTGAAGAACGGCGACGATTATGAGACCAAAAACGGTGAACTCATCCGCAACGAATGGGTCACCATTCCCAATAAAGCCCCGCGGAGTTACGCTTTTTGTGCCGATACAAAATTTGACGAAAGCCTGATAGAAAAAACGCAGGGGGTCAATATCCTTTACCACGAAGCCACTTACCTGAAGGACCTGTCAGAGCGGGCCCTGGCGCGTTTCCATTCCACCACCGTACAGGCCGCCACCATTGCGTTACGGGCAGGCGTTGGCCGTTTGCTCATTGGTCATTTCAGCAGCAAATACGAGAAACTGGACGAGTTCAGGACCGAGGCCAGGAGTATTTTTCCCGATACCGACCTGGCAATAGAAGGCGTGACGTACAGGCTCTGATTAATTTAGTATGGTTAGTAGTTCATGAGCCATTGGTAAAAGGCAGCGAATTCCTGGCGCCAGTAGGTTTCACTGTGTTGGCCCAGCGGACTGGTGACCTTACGGATCACGAACCTTTGTTTTTTCTGAAGGATATCCGCCATTTTTTGCAGTTCTGCTACCAGGGTCGGGCTTTCCTTACCGCCGGCATACAGGTAAAACCTGGGCTGCCCCGGGGAAGTGAACTTTTCTGCATCAGCATAGATTGGAAGCGCCTGGCTGAAGGAAGGGGAAAAGATACCGGCGGCGCCAAATACTGAAGGGTACTGGATCATCGCATACAGGCTGATCAGTGCGCCCATACTGCTTCCCGCTACAAATGTATTCTCCGGACCTTTTTTGGTGCGGTATTTTGTGTCGATATAAGGTTTCAGTGTTTGTGCCAGGAACTCGGCATAGGCTTTCCCCTCTCCTTTTCCAAATTCAGGGTGATCGTAGGGATTGTATTCCCGCAACCTGTTTTCCCCGCCATTGTCAATACCCACTACGATACATTCCTTACCGGTCTTCTGCTGCAGGCTATCCAGGCATTCATCTACGCCCCATTCACCAAAAGCCGCAGTTTTTTCATTGAACAGGTTTTGTCCGTCCTGCATGTACAAGACTGGGTATAGTTTGGGAGAAGTGGCATATCCTTTGGGCAGGTATACCCAGATCCGCCTTTTGCGGTTCAACTGCGGCATCTGGAAAGCCGTATCCATGATGCGCACCTGCGGACTGGCCGTATATTTTTTGGGGACCTCCGGATAATCATCTTTCCAGCCGGCGATGGTGAATTCCTGCGACACATCTTCAGTCACTTCCAGCACACGGTCGCTGATGTCGCGGCCATCCGCTGTTGTCTCGAGCCTGTCATTGGCGCCACGGCTGAATTTGAACGCATACGTACCCGCTGCCAGGTTTTTGATGACGAGGCTCTTTCGATTGCCGGCAAAGGGTTTGAGTTTATAGTTCTCATCTTTGGGGTTCCAATTATTGAAATTGCCGGTAACATAGATATCATCCTGTTTACGGGTGGCTACATCGGTAACCACCAGCCTTACGGTAAACTGTGCGTCCGCAGCAAACACAGTCACCAGGCCAAGGAAGAGGAACAACTGTTTCATGGTCTGAAATTACAAAGCTTAGACACAAAAAAGCCGGACTTTGCGGGTCCGGCCTGTTAATTTTTTACCTGTTGTTAATCCAGTATCTCTACGTCTTTGGGATACTTGCTTTTATTGAATACAAAGCGGCTATCGGCAACTGCAGCGTTGAAATTCAGGTTGGAGATCTTTACTTCTGTCACGTTATTACTTTTATCGAGAATACGGGCACGTGAGAAACTGTTGCTGGCCTTATCAATGAAGAGGTTCACCTGCTGAAAATTCTTCCGCTTATCGATCGGCTTCATTTCGATCTCGTAAAAAGCGGTCTTGGAAGAGAGCAGTTTGTAGGTAAAATCCTTATCGTACGCGCCGGACAATAATTTTTGCGGACTGAGGGTCTGGCTCCCTTCCTCAACGGATGATTTGGTGATGGTTTTCTCGCCATCGAAACGATATACGGTACTGCCATCGCAAATGATCTCTGTTTTACCTTGTTTCAGCTGGTATTTATCACCTTTCATCTGCAGGCTGATGGACTGGGTCCCGTTTGGTTTTCCTTTGCTGGTAAAAGAATTCAGGGTGCAGGTGGCGGAAATGCCTTTGGCGGCTTTTACTTTGGCGCCTACTGCGTCCAGAACTTTTTTAGCGGCGGGGTCGTTCTGGGCGGTCACCGTAGTCATCAAAACACATACAGAAAGGCAAATAAGAGATAATTTCTTCATCAATAGCGGATTAAAGGCGCAAATATAGTTCTTCGCGGTATTATGAGACCCCGAGAGATTTGTTAAGTTTAAAATAATCGGCTTGCAAGCGTTCTGAACCGGTCAAAGATGATCGTTTATGCCATCGAGTCAAGGAAATCCTGTAGCTCCAGTTCTGTTTTGAACAGTACTTCGCGGGCTTTACTACCCTGGTTAGGACCAACCACTCCTGCCGCTTCCAGTTGGTCCATCAAACGGCCGGCACGATTATAGCCCAGCTTCATCCTTCGCTGTATGAGTGATGTGGAGCCCATCTGGCTCTGTACGATTAGCCTGGCAGCATCTTCGAACAGCGGGTCGCGGTCCGATGCATCAAAATCCCTGCCCTCCATATCTTTTTCATCCACGTATTCCGGCAGCAGGAATGCCTGGGGATAACCCCGCTGATCGCCGATGAACTCACATACGCGCTCCACTTCGGGCGTATCAACGAAAGCACATTGCAGGCGCGTGATCTCTCCATTATAACTCACCAGCATATCGCCCTTACCGATCAGTTGCTCGGCACCGCCTGCATCCAGGATGGTGCGGCTATCGATCTTACTGGACACTTTGAAACCGATACGGGCCGGGAAATTGGCCTTGATGGTACCGGTGATAATATTTACTGAAGGTCTCTGTGTGGCAATGATCAGGTGTATACCGATGGCCCGCGCCAGCTGTGCCAGTCGCGCGATCGGCATTTCCACTTCTTTACCGGCGGTCATGATCAGATCGGCGAACTCATCCACCACCAGTACGATGAATGGCAGGTATTGGTGCCCCTTTTCCGGATTGAGTTTGCGCGAAGTGAACTTCTCATTGTATTCCTTGATGTTCCGGCAATGCGCTTCTTTCAGCAGGTCGTAGCGGTTATCCATCTCTATGCACAAGGCATTCAGCGTATTCACCACTTTTTTGGTGTCGGTGATGATGGACTCCTCTTCGCCGGGAAGTTTGGCCAGGAAATGTTTCTCGATGCGCCGGTACAGGCTCAGCTCCACTTTCTTCGGGTCCACCAGTACAAATTTGAGCTGTGACGGATGTTTCTTATACAGCAGCGACACCAGTATGGCATTCAGTCCGACCGATTTACCCTGTCCCGTGGCACCCGCCATCAGCAGGTGGGGCATACTGGCCAGGTCCACGATGAAATTCTCGTTATCGATCTTTTTACCGATGGCCACCGGGAGCGAGAAATTGCTGTTCTGGAATTTTTCGGAAGCCAGCAGCGTACGCATGCTTACCACTGATTTGCGCACATTGGGCACTTCGATACCGATGGTTCCCTTACCGGGTATGGGAGCAATGATACGGATACCCAGTGCAGCGAGGCTCAGCGCGATATCATCTTCCAGGTTCTTAATGCGACTGATGCGTACACCGGGAGCAGGCACGATCTCATACAAAGTGACCGTTGGACCTACCGTAGCAGCGATACGCTGTATGGCGATATCATAGTTCTTGAGTGTGGCTATGATCTGGTTCTTATGTGTCTCCAGTTCCTGCGGATCATGTACGATCTTTTCGCTGCCATGCGTTTCCAGCAGGTCAAGGGAAGGATACTTGTAATCTTTCAGATCCAGCGTTACATCATATTTGGTATTGAGTTTGCCCGGGGTAGCTGCTGCAGCAAGCTCCGCTTCCACTACCGGTGTTTCTTTGATCTCCAGCTCAAGATTAGGCGTTGTTTTGTGCGCAGGCTGGGGTTGTATCACCGTCACATGCTCTTCTGTTTCGGGCGCTTCCTCTATTTCTTCTTCGGTTTCCTCTTCGAGTAATTCCTCGTCTTCCAGGTCTTCCTCCTTTTCCACCACATCGAATTCATTCATCGGGTTCAGTTCTGCTTCCTGGTTGGGCATGATGACCACTACCCCTTTACCATCGTTCTTCATCCTGTTCTGACTCTGCGGCTCTTGAGGTTCGGGGTCCTCTTCATCGGATGTCAGTTCTTCAACCGCAGGCTCGCCGTGTTCGTTCCACTCCTGAAATACCGGCTGCTCATCATCTTCGGTCAAGGGTACCATTTCTTTTGCCGCTGTCTTATCAGACCCGAATTTCCAATCAGGCACTTTGAACACCGGGTTGAATCGCCAGATAAAATAACTGAACATGGTGAGGAACAGAGCCGCACCGGTTCCCAGTTTTCCGATCCATTTGATGGACCAATCGGTCAGCAGTTCACCCACGGCCCCCCCCCAGGAAAAATCACTGGCGCCGGCGGCAAAGGAGAAGGTCATGCTCATCACCACCAGACCTACCAATACATATTTGATGTTCCGCAAAAGGCTGAACAGTTTCTTTCCGAATAGCAGGTTTACGCCCAATACAAAAAAAGTGGTACAGAATAAAAAGGAAGCCAATCCAAATCCTTTGTAAATAAGTGTATGCGCCACATAGGCACCCAGTACCCCCAGCAAGTTGGTCACTTTCACATCATCGGTGGCGAATATCCGGATACCGAACTGGTGCACTTTATCCTGGTCTTCCTGCCAGGTGAAGAGATAAGAGGTAAGGGAGACAAAGAGGAAAACAGTCAGCAGCAGGGAAACTGCCCCCATGATCTTGGAAGTACGCTCATCTTTTACCACTTCGGTCACGGTCACTTCAGCTTCCTTATCGGCAGTGAGTTTCTCGGGGTCCGGAGGTGGCGGAGTTTTCTTTCTGAGACTATTGGCCATGGAAACAAATATAAGCTAAGCCAGTAAGCAGATGTACAGCCCGATGGTTATGTGCAAAACTGGCGTTGGGGCCTACAGTTTTCCACCACGGGGTTTCCCGTCGTCACGGATACCGACCACCAGGTGCAGCCATCCAGCAATGAAACAAACACCACCAAAAGGGGTGATGGCTCCAAGCCAACGGTAAGCAGTACCAGCCAATGTAAGCAGGTATAAGGAACCGCTGAACAGAACGATCCCTATGATAAAGAAATAGCCGGCACGGATCGTTTTTTTGTTGGGAAAGGATTGGTACAGCACGCCTGTCAATGCCAATGCAAATACATGATAGAACTGGTAACGGACAGCCGTTTCATAAGTAACCAATGCCTCAGCGCTGAGTATGGATGTCAATCCATGGGCGCCAAAAGCACCGATGGCCACGGATGCCGCACCAAGAATAGCGGCTATGATCAGGAATGATTTATGCATGTTGTTTGATGATTTTGGCAAACCCAGCATCACTGATCGCATCGCCTTTGAGATGATAGGTTGCCTGGTGATAAAAAGGATAACGCTGCACCAGTTTTTCTGTGAGGAATTTTTTGAGTTCCTCATCCGACAGGTCTTTGATCAGCGGCCGGTGCTCCTTTTCAGGTTTGAGCCTTTGCAAAAGGGTGTCCACGGGTTCATCGATCCAGATGGTGATGCCCTGTTCATTCATCCATTGCATATTCTCATGGTAACAGGGCGTACCGCCACCGGTGGCCAGTACAAAAGCTTTTTTTTCCTTGAACCAATGTAGCATCTTGGATTCTGTACGGCGGAAATAAGCTTCCCCGCTTTCTGCAAAGATCTCGGCGATGCTTCGCTCCTCATTAGACTCGATCAGGAAATCCAGATCGTACCCGCCCACTTTCAGTTTTTTCGCCAGCTTTTTGCACCAGTAGGTCTTGCCGGTACCCATCATGCCGATCAGGAATAACTTCATATCAAGGATTTTTTAGGGAGCGCATCATCAAAACCAATTCTTTACCCTTATGAAAAAGCATTGAATCCAGTCACATCCATGCCCGTGATCAGGAGGTGGATATCATGAGTCCCTTCGTAGGTGATCACACTCTCCAGGTTCATCATGTGCCGCATGATGCTGTATTCACCGGTAATGCCCATTCCACCCAGCATCTGCCTGGCATCCCTTGCAATATTGGTCGCGATCTCGCAGCTATTCCTTTTGGCCATGCTGATCTGTTGCGGCGTGGCTTTGCCTTCGTTCATCAATACACCCAGACGCCATACCAGTAACTGTCCTTTGGTGATCTCGGTGATCATTTCCGCCAGCTTCTTCTGCTGCAACTGGAAAGCGCCGATAGGTTTGTTGAACTGGATCCGCTCCTGGCTGTAGCGTAGAGCCGTATCATAACAATCCATGGCCGCACCCAGGGCACCCCAGGCAATGCCGTAACGGGCTTTGGACAAACAGCCCAATGGCCCTTTCAGCCCTTTTACATTGGGCAGGATATTTTCTTTGGGAACTTTTACATTATCGAACACCAGCTCACCGGTGGCGCTGGCGCGGAGGCTCCATTTACCATGGGTGGTGGGTGTGGAAAAACCCTCCATGCCTCTTTCCAGGATGACTCCCTGGATGTCACCTTCATCATTCCGCCCCCATACTACCGCCACCTGGGCAAAAGGAGCATTGCTGATCCACATTTTGGCCCCGTTCACGATCACATGTTTGCCATCGCCCGCATCTTTGATGGTGGTAAGCATACCTGCGGGATTACTACCATGATTGGGTTCTGTCAATCCGAAACAACCCAGCCATTCACCACTGGCCAGTTTGGGGAGGTATTTATTGCGCTGCTCCTCATTTCCGTAAGCATAGATCGGATACATCACCAGACTGCCCTGTACGCTGGCGGTACTTCGCACGCCACTATCGCCGCGCTCCAGTTCCTGCATCATCAGGCCGTAGCTGATGTAATCGAGTCCACCGCCACCATACTGCTCCGGCACCGTGGGACCGAAACAGCCCAGTTCACCCAGCTGTTTTACGATCTGTACCGGAAATTCTGCCCGTTGTGCATACTCTTCGATGATGGGCGATATCTCCTTCTTCACATAACTACGCACCGATTCACGGATCAGTTTGTGTTCTTCGGTCAATAACTCATCAAGCAGGTAATAATCAGGCGATTGAAATAGATCTGTTCTGGCAGCCATGGTGGGAAGTTTTTATTATCTATCCGGGTTTTTACGATACAAATTTAAAGATAAGGGCTTAGCGAAATCATTTTCCCGGTTGTTTAATTTCAGGTAGGCAAATCGTCAAAGACGATCTATGATAAGACCACTTACCATATGGTCGATGTCAAAATCAGGACAACCCCATACTTTACCCTTTCATTTGTCATAAAAAAGAAAACTCACCTTATTTGGGTGAGTTTTCTTCGGTCATCTTGAAATATGTCATTCCTCAGGTCCGCCTCTTCTGGCCGGCATTTTGGAACCGGTCTGCTCTGTTTCCCTGTCCATTTCTGTGATGCTTACCGGTCTGTCGGACTTATCGCCCATCAGGTGTTCGGTAAAATAATCCGCCATACGCCAGAAGAAATATTCCACCATATCACCATATCCATGGCGCTGGCCGGGCAGGATCACCAGGTCAAAGCGTTTGTTGGCTTTGATCAGTGCATTGGCTACCCTTGTGGTACCTGCAGGGTGTACGTTGTTATCGATATCGCCGGTTGACAACATCAGGTGACCTTTCAGGTTCTTGGCCAGGTCCTGGTTCTTTTCAATATTGTATATGAAACTGGTATCTCCTTTTTCACCGATCACTTCCTTCACCCCATGGTGTTGCTCACTCCACCAGCGGTTGTACACTGCATTGTCGTGGTTACCTGAAGAAGATACGGCCACTTTGAAGAAGTCCGGATATACCAGCATAGCGGCAGTACTCATGAAACCTCCGCCTGAGTGTCCGTGAATACCCACCCGGTTGATATCGATGTAGGAGTAACGGTCTGCCAGCTGTTCCGCACAGGCTTTTTTATCAGCAAGACCATAATCTCTCAGGTTACCATACCCGTAATTGTGGTACCATTTACTGCGCGAAGGGTGTCCGCCACGGTTACCCATGGTGATCACCACAAAACCCAGTTGTGCCAGACGATCTGTACGGTCCATACCACGTGAAAAAGCTTTGTTCACAGCTTCTGTCTGTGGTCCGGGATATACGTATTCAATCACCGGGTATTTCTTGGTAGAATCAAAATCGAAAGGTTTGTACATGACACCATAGATATCTGTGATACCATCATCTGCCTTTACCTTGAATACCTGCGGGAATTTATAACCGGTTGCCATCAGCGAGCTGAGGTCGGCCGTTTCCAGGTCCATCACCTTTCTTCCGTCCGCTGCATACAACGCAGATTTAGGAACGGTGTTCACGCGGGAATAGTTATCTACAAAAAAGCTCTTGCCATCATTCATGTTCATGGCATGTTCATACTCACCCGGGTTCAGCAGTTTCAGGCCGGTCCCGTCGAAATTCACTTTGTAGGCATGTAGGTAGTAAGGGTCTTCACCTGGCTCACGGCCATTGGCAGAGAAATAGAGTACACGTTTGGCATCATCGATACCCAGTATATTTTCCACATGGTAGGTACCTGATGTGATCTGGTTCTTCAGCTTACCGTTCTCATCATAGAGATACAGGTGCGCATAACCATCTCGCTCGCTCCACTGGATGAATTCCTTACCGTCATTCACCAGACCGAGCCTCCTGGTTTCGATATAGGTATTGAACCGCTCTTCTATCAAAGCTTTTACAGAACCTGTTGCAACATCGGCCACACATACATCTACCCTTTTCTGGTCGCGACTGGTTCTGGTGAAATAAAACTTGTCATTGGTACCCAGCCATTTCAACGGGCGGAAATCATCGTCACGCGCATTGATCTTACCGGGATCGGCCCATACAGACACGTCCTGGTCCTTGAACAGCGATACATTCAGTTCCTTGCCGCTCTGGCTGGTCATATTGAACAGATACAGGTGATCTACGGGCGCATCTTTTTCACCGGGCATCCAGTACTTGTAGGTCTCCAGTGTCGGGCGCGGATCGCTCAGGCTGTTGATGACCCACAGGTCTTTCACTTTCCGGTTATCTGTTCTGCCCAGTACAAAGTTTCTGGAATCTGGCGACCAGTAGGCAAATACAGGCTTACGTTTTTTCTGGTTCTTTTCCTTGTCCACGTTGCTGTCGCCAGAACCTGACAGGTTGCCTTCGGAGAAATAGCTGAAATTCTCGATACCATCTTTGGTCAATGCGTGCTCAACGATCGTGGAATCATCTTCGTTCTTGAGGGCCTTTTCATAGTTGGCCTTATCCATCCAGTAAAGGTTGTAGTTCCTTCCGAACAACACGACGTTTCCATCGGGAGAGATGGACGCCCAGTTGGGTTTGCGCTTGGGCTTCTTGAAATCGTTCAGTTCCACCAGTTCACCGGTGTTCAGGTTGTATTCAAAATAGAATATCTTTTTCTCCTTCACAGGTGGCGTTCCTTTTTTGGCGGTGGAATCCTTTTTCTCGATCTCCTGCGTGCTCTTCACTTCGAACTGGATCCAGTTCTCGTCTTTCACAAAACGCATACTGTCAAGCCCCAGGTGCTGCGCATCAAAGGGATCTTTTACGATACGCGTGATCTTGGCGGCCAGATCGGCATTATCGAACAATTGTTTCTTCTCTCCTTTCACAGGATCAACGATGTACCATTTTTTCCCTTCTGTGGTCTCGTACATGTACCAGAAACGGTCGCTCTTTTTCAACCAGTGCGGATCTACGCTGGTACTGAAGATCAGTTTTTCCAGTTTCTTGGGGGAATACCGGGCAGCCTGCTGGTAATTGGCTTTGGTAACCGGCACGGACTGTGCGTTGGCCGAAAGGCCTGCAACAGCTAATAACAGGATCAGCAATATGCTTCTCATGGCAGTTAGTTTTGGTTTTTGGAAGCAATGAAAATAAAGTAAACCCGTTAAAATCCAGCTTCCTTTATAAAATAATTGGCGGATTCTGGATGAATGGATTAACTGATCGGATAATTCGGTCGTTCAGCCCGTGGGCGCAGGCCCTTAAAATGGTTTTTACTCCTTATTTTGCAGCAAACGATTGCCATGCCCGTTCCTTTCCAAGCCACCAGAGAATTTGCCCTAGAGGCCGACGCAGCCGATGTGCTGGCGGAGTTCAAACAACAGTTCCATTTCCCGAAAAAGAATGGCCGTGATGTGATCTATTTCTGCGGCAATTCACTGGGTCTGCAGCCGAGGAATGTGGAGCAGGCCATCCAGACTGAACTAACCAGTTGGCGGGAAGAAGCCGTGGGCGGTTATTTCGGGGGCAGACATCCCTGGCTCTATTATCAGGAGTACCTGAAGCCCTCTCTGGCCAGGATCGTGGGCTGCCTGGAAACGGAAGTGACCGTCATGAACACCCTTACGGTAAACCTGCACCTGCTGATGCTGAGTTTTTACCGGCCCACACCGGAACGTTACAAGATCCTGATGGAAGCCGGGGCCTTTCCTTCCGACCAGTATGCAGTGGAGACCCTTGTAAAGCATTACGGACTGGAGCCCGAAACCGCTATCCTGGAGATTGCCCCCAGGGAGGGAGAAAAGACCCTACGTACCGAAGATATCATTGCTACCATCGAAGCGCAGGGCAGCAGCCTGGCCATGGTCCTGTTTGGCGGGATCAATTATTATACGGGGCAGTTGTTCGACCTGCAGCGGATCACCCGGGCAGCACATCAGGTGAATGCCATAGCGGGTTTTGACCTGGCACACGTGGTGGGGAATACCCCGTTGCTATTACACGAATGGGAGGTTGATTTTGCGGCCTGGTGCAGTTATAAATACCTGAACGGAGGACCGGGTGCCATAGGCGGTGTATATGTACACGAGCGTTTTGCCACCAATCCCCAAACACCCAGGCTCGGGGGCTGGTGGGGCAACGATGAGAAGGAACGGTTCAAAATGGAAAAAGGCTTTGTGCCCAAAACAAATGCCAGTGGATGGAACATCAGTACCGCACAGGTATTCAATACCGTTTCACTCAAAGCTGCTCTGGAACTGTTCGATAAGGCTGGTATGGAACGGTTACGGGCCAAAAGCCTGCAGCTGACCGCCTACCTCGAATACCTGCTGCACCAGTTACCCAACCTGGCATTCGAGATCATTACACCCGCAGATGCAGCAGAAAGGGGCGCCCAGTTATCTTTATATTTCAAGGAACGGGGTAAAGAGATCCACAACAAAATGATCGAAAGCGGTATTATTGTGGACTATCGGGAGCCAGGTGTGATCCGTGTGGCACCAGCGCCCATGTATGTCAGCTTTTCGGATGTGTACCGGTTCTATGAAATACTAAGGGATCATTTCTAATCGAACGAACATGTCAAAACACCACCATACTTACCTTGCCCTGGGCGACTCTTACACCATTGGTGAATCGGTGGCCCTGCATGAAAGTTTCCCTTATCAGACGGTTCAGTTACTGAGAAAAGCAGGATTATCTTTTCTGGCGCCTGAGATCGTTGCCAAAACAGGCTGGACCAGTTCTGAACTGGCGGAACATATCCTGCACACATCGCTTAACGAGTCGTATGATTTTGTGTCTTTACTGATCGGCGTCAACAACCAGTACCGGGGTCTATCGCTGGCGGATTTTACAGACGATCTTGAATTCCTGCTGCACAAAGCCATCCATCTGGCTGGAAACAAAGCCGACCATGTGATCGTTCTATCCATTCCTGACTGGGGACAAACCCCTTTTGCCGCAGGTAGAGATAGCGCATCCATTCGGAAGGAGATAGACCGGTTCAACGAGGTTTGCGAGTCGGCCGCACGAAAGAGCCAAACGCATTTTATCACCATTACGGAGGACACGCGTAAAGCTGCCCAAGATAAGAGCCTGCTTACTACCGACCAACTGCATTATTCCGGCAAGGAACATGCCGTATGGGCGGCCAAGATCGCTGACATCATGCGATCGCTTAGCCGTAAGTGACCATTTCCCGTTTCACGCTGCCATCGGCCGCAAAATCGAATACGGCATAGGCAGGATCAAAATCATGAAAAGCGCCGCCCCACCAGTTACCGCTCACGGCACCGTTGCAGTAGTATTGAATGTTCTTGTAGTCAACGGCATCCTGCATATGGATATGACCGCTTAAACAACAACGGATATTGGCATATCCCTTGAACAGGTTCGTGAGCCTCCTGGAGTCCACATGCAGCAAAGCACGTGAAATGCGCCAATCGCCATTGGCCTCGTTCTTATCGGAGAATACCGCCGACACGAAGGACACGATCGGGATATGGGAGATGATACAGATATGCATTTGTGCGGCCGTATTCTTCAGTTCGTTTTCCAGCCAGGCGAACTGGGGCTCGTCGATACGGGCAATATACCCGCCGTTATTCTCCTGCGCGCTATCCAGCACCACGAACTTCCACCCCTTGTGCTCAAAACTGTAGAAACGTCCGGGCATCTTATGTTGCTTCAGTACCCATTGTTTATCGTACAGCGGGTCGTTCTTAACTTCCGGATCGGTCATCTGCCAACCCCAGGCATCATGGTTACCGATACAGTGATGGATCGGCAAACGGTTCTCGGCCTCTAAGACCCTGTTCCACACATCCCATTGTTTCTGCACTTTTTCCCTGGATGCGTTCAATGCATCCATGATAGAGTCTCCTCCGTTCACAATAAAATCAACAGAAGGCCTGAGCGCATTGATATGCCGGTATGCATTACGCATACCCTGCTCTGCAATATCAGTGGGTTTTACATGCACATCGGTCAGGAACCCTACCCGGAAAGCGCCTTTCTTCTTAGGAGCGGCAAAAGCTGTGGGCGCAAGGGAAAGTACGGCAGCAGACAAAGAAGTTCGCTGCAGGAATTTTCTTCTGTTCATATGGATCAGATTTTTGGGGAGCTATTGTTCCACAGTGATCGCTGGAGAACTGCGGGAACTCAAAACAAACAATATACTAAAGATATGAAGCCATTTCAGCATGATAGGCTGCAGCCACCTCGTTGGCCTTTTCTGCAAAATCTTCTCCGCCACTGGCAAAGATCACCGCCCTGCTGGCGTTTACCAGGAGCCCGGCATCTGCATTCAATCCGTATCGCGTTACTTCTTCCAGGCTTCCCCCCTGCGCGCCCACACCAGGGACCAGCAGAAAATGCTCCGGAATGATGGTACGGATATGCGCCAGGTCACTGGCCCGCGTGGCACCCACCACGAACATAAGGTTGGAAGCGGTACCCCAGGATGCAACTTTACGCAGGACCGTCTCGTATAAACGTGTTTCGGTACCGCTGCCAGACAATGACAATTGCTGAAAATCGTTGCTACCAGCATTGGAGGTTAGTCCCAGTACAATGGTCCACTTGTCTGTATATTCCAGGAAGGGACGTACACTGTCCTCCCCCATATACGGCGCCACGGTTACCGCATCAAATGGCAGCACTTCGAAAAAGGTCTTTGCATATTGCGAAGAGGTATTCCCGATATCGCCACGTTTGGCATCGGCAATGGTGAAATGTGTTTTGGGAATGTACTGAACGGTTTTCTCCATGGCCTCCCAACCTTTCAGGCCCTGTGATTCATAGAAAGCCGTATTGATCTTGTAACTCACGCAGTGATCCTTGGTGGCATCAATGATGGCTTTGTTGAATACAAATACAGCATCGGGATGCGATTGCAGGTGTTTCGGGAGCTTGGTGATATCGGTATCGAGGCCCACACAGAGATAGGTTTTCTTCTCTTTGATCCGGGCTACCAGTTCTTGTCTGTTCATGTCATCAAAGATACAGGGCTATTGCCTTCAGCCATGGGTTCGGGCCAAAAAATGTGTTTATGCTTTTGCCGGGAATAGACCTGATATAACATCGCTAAGACGATTGTATACAGATAATGATATCCGATCAATAACTATACACCTGGTAGCCCCATGCCGGCAAACTGAATGGCTTACCCGGCTCCATTTTTTCTTTTTTACCGGAGAAGATCTCTGTGGCCTCACCGGTCAGCAGGCCATCCTTTACAGAAAAATCCTGCGCTGTATTAGTAAAATTGAGCAATACTACTACTTTATGTGTACCGGCCTCCCGGGCATAGGCATAGATCTTATCTTCCATACCAGTGGTCAGCCTGGCAAACGATGCATGGGCACTCAGCGCTGGATTCTGCTTACGCAGGTTCAGCAGCTTCTGGTACAGGCCTGCACGCTGCAGTTTTTCAAAATGCATGGTATCTTTTTCAAAAAAGGATATGGCCCTTAATACCGGTTCTTCCTGTCCGCTGTAGATCAATGGAACCGATCGTTTCAAGGTCTGTGTCAAAACCGCGAACGGAGCATGCGACAGGCCCGGCATGGTCTCAAAATCAGCTTTGTTCCAACTGTTCTCATCGTGGTTGCTGGTGAAATATAGGCGGATGGCATTTTTTGCCAGTGTGGTATCGCTTTTATTGATCACACTATCCATTGCAGAAGCATTACGCTTACCGGCTGCTATCAGCTTCATCATATTGAATTCGGGCCAGGAATAAGTGGCATCAAAACCCACTTCATGCAACCAGGCACTGTCGGCCTCTGCCAGCATGAAGAATTCCTTTTTGGCAGCTTTCAGATCCCGAACGCAACTTGTCCAGAAATCACGTGAAGGCCCAACGGCATAATCGCAACGGAAGCCATCGATACCGGTTTCTGTGATCCAGTATTTCATCTGCTGTATCATGCTATCCCGCAACTCCGCATTGGCAAAATTCAGTTTGCGGGTATCGGTCCAGTCGAACTGGGATACCGGTTGCCCCTTACTGTCCTTCACATAAAAATCAGGATGCTTCTGCAACCAGTAATGATCAGCCCCGGTATGATTCGGCACCCAGTCCATCATTACTTTAAATCCTTTTTCATGCGCCTGCTTCACCAATGTTTTCCAATCTTCCATGGTACCGTATTCAGGGTTCACAGCAGTGTAGTCCGATACGGCATAATAACTGCCTAGCGTTCCTTTCCGGTCTGTTTTACTGATGGGGTTGATGGGCATGAACCACAATGTCTGTACCCCCATCTTTTGCAAACGGTCCAGGTGTTTGGCAAAGGCCGCGAAAGTTCCTTCCGGCGTGTATTGCCGAATGTTGACCTCATAGATATTACCCTGCATGATCCAGGCAGGATGCCCGTCTATATAGCCGGTATCAGCGGCTATCTGGGTGTTGGCCCCATTCTTACAGGAAACAAAAGCGGCCATCACAAACAGCAACAACAGGTAGGCTTTGCGCATAACGATCAGTTTAGGTCTTAAAATTATTGAAAAGGGTCGTGTAAAACAAACACAGGTGCCCCCTCGAACAGGTTATCCCGAATTGCCGACATTGGGAAGAATTTAGATAAACTAAGCTTTTCTTTGTAGCAAACGATTGCCCTATGGAACAACAGAACATGTATTATGGCGACTACCTGCAACTGGGCAGGATCCTGGACGCCCAACACCCCATAAGTTTTCAAAAAGGAAATGAACCGGCCCACGATGAAATGCTGTTCATCGTGATACACCAGGCTTATGAGTTATGGTTCAAACAGATCCTGTTCGAGCTGGACTATGTGATGGGCGTTTTTGGCCAGGAAAAGATCAATGATAATTCGGAAGACCTGAACCTGGTGCGTCACCGGCTGAACCGGATCATACAGATCATCCAATTATTGAACCAGCAAGTGAACATCCTGGATACCATGACACCCCTCGATTTTCTGGAATTCCGGAACCTGCTCACCCCTTCTTCGGGTTTCCAGAGCAAACAGTTCAGGTTACTGGAGGCCAGGCTGGGATTACAGTTGGAGAAACGTCACCACAAAGAGTACTACAAACGTACCAACGAAGGTGGTTTTACACAAACCGATTACGAGAATATCACCGCTACCGAAGCGCAGAAAAGCCTGCTGCAACTGGTCAATGACTGGCTGGAACGGATGCCTTTTTTTACAATATCTTATTGGAAGGATTACGAGCGTGTGGCACCGGACCTGCTTCCGCTACATGTATTCTGGAACGATTACCGGCATATTTACCAGGCCGGCCTGACCGAACGGGAGCGCAACAAACTTGCAGACTTTGACTATGTATTTTTTCAAGAGACCCCAGCCGGTTACGGTCCGGAGCAATTGGACCTGCTGCGCAGCAATTTTTCGCCCACTGCCTTACGTTCTGCACTTTTCATTATGTTATACCGCGATTTTCCTATGTTCCAGACCTCCTACCAGATACTTGATTCACTGATCGAGATAGACCACCTGATGAGTAACTGGCGCCACAAACACCTGATCATGGTTCGTCGCATGATAGGTATGCGTGTGGGCACTGGAAACACATCCGGTGCAGGTTACCTGGAAGGGGCATTGAACAAACATTATGTATACCGAGACCTATCGGGTTTATCCACTTATTTGATAGAGCGTAAAAAACTCCCGAAATTACCCGATGAACTGATCAGAAACCTGGGATTCATGCATTGACCTGACCTGCCCATTCCTAAAACACTTTTGTACCATAATATCCATTTATGACCTTATTCAGATTCCTTATCGCTCCCCTGCTCCTGTTATCGCTGCAACTTTCTGCGCAGAGATCAGACAAAGTACTTCCGGTAGATCCTGCCGTGAAGATCGGCAAACTGAAGAATGGGCTCACCTACTATATACGCCACAACCAGGAGCCCAGGAACCGGGCAGAGTTGCGACTGGTGGTGAATGCGGGTTCCGTGCTCGAAACAGACAAACAAGTGGGATTGGCCCATTTTGTGGAGCATATGAGTTTTAACGGAACAAAACATTTCAGGAAGAATGAACTGGTGAATTTCCTCGAAAGAAGCGGTGTGAATTTTGGTGCTGACCTGAACGCTTCCACTTCGTTCGATGAGACCATTTATGAATTACAGGTTCCCACGGATAGTCCAATGGTATACCGGCAAGCCATGCAGATCCTGGAAGACTGGGCGCATGGTGTAAGTTTTGAGCCTGCTGAGATCGACAAAGAACGTGGCGTGATCGTGGAAGAATGGCGACTGGGTCGAGGTGCCGATGCCCGTCTGCGGGATAAATATTTTCCCATATTGCTGAAAGGTTCACAATATGCCAAACGATTACCCATTGGCACAAAGGCGAATATCGATACGGCCCCTTATCAACAACTCATTTCCTATTATCAGGACTGGTATCGGCCAGACCTGCAGGCGGTGATCGTGGTAGGGGATGTTGATGTGACTGAAACAGAGAAGATGATCCGGGAACATTTTGAACATATCCCGGCTGCAGTGAATCCGAAAAAAAGGATCAAGTATCGCATTCCTGCACATGCCGAAACCCGTATTGCCGTTCTGACCGATGCGGAACAGCCCTACAATGTGATGCAGCTGTACTACACATTGCCACAGGCACCGGTAGTGAAGACAGAAATGCAATACCGGGCCGATATCATTCGCGGTCTGTTCAACCAGATGATGAACAGCCGGCTGGATGAGCTCTCCCAAAAACCTGATGCCCCCTTTCTTTTCGGAAGCAGCAGTTATGGAAGCTTCATCGGTGATAAAGACGCTTTCAGTCTGCTGGCCGTGGCAAAGACCGGGAAAGACATGACGGCTTCGATCCAAGCACTACTTACTGAAAACGAACGGGTAAAACAATATGGTTTTGTACAGACCGAACTGGACCGTGCAGTGAAGAACGTATTATCCCGGATGGAAAATGCTTACAACGAACGCGACAAGACCAAGTCTGCAGAACTCCTGCAGGAACTGGTGGAACATTACCTGAAAGGCGAAGCCATTCCCGGCATCGCTTATGAATATGAGCTGTATCAGCAATTACTGCCCACGATCACACTTGCCGAAGTGAACAACCTGATCGGCCAGTGGATCAAACCCATCAACCGTTCCCTGGTGATCACCGCACCTGAGAAAGAAAAAAAGAACCTGCCCTCGCAGGCAATGGTAATGGCACAACTGAACAAACCGTTGGGCAAACTGAAACCTTATGTAGACAAGGTCACCACCTCACCCATACTGCCCGTAGACCCGGTGGCGGGCAAGGTGGTGAAAGAAAAAACCTATGAAGCCATCGGCACCACTGAGTGGTTATTGTCCAACGGTGCCCGTGTGGTGCTGAAACCCACCCGTTTCAAGAATGATGATATCCAGTTCTCCTGTATCAGCTGGGGTGGCACTTCTTTGTACGATGACAACGATTATATCAATGCTGCCAACGCTTCAGTAGTAGCTTCGGTGGGTGGCATCGGTAATATGGACATTCAACAATTACAAAAAGCCTTGAGTGGCAAAAACTGTTATGTATCCGCCTCTATTGCCAGTACCATGCAGGGTATGAACGGCAACAGTACAGTAAAGGATCTGGAAACAGCTTTGCAGTTGCTGCACGGCAGTTTTGTAGCGCCCCGAAAAGATTCCGTAATGTTCCAGGTGGTGATGCAGCAGTTCAAAGCCCAGTTGGAGAACAAGGATAAAGATCCGGGTTCTGTTTTTGCAGATTCCGTAGGTTATATCATGGGTAATTATCACCCTCGCCGCAAGCCATATACGGCAAATGATCTGCAGCGCATCAGTCTCGACAGGGCTTTTGCCATTTTCAAAGAACGTTTCAGCAATCCCGGACAGTTCTTATTCACTTTTGTCGGCAATTTCAATATCGACAGTATCAGACCGCTGATCGAAAAATATGTGGCGTCCTTACCTGGCAGTCCGCAAAGGGAGACCTGGAAGGACGTGGGTATGCGTTACCCGGTAGGCCAGATCAGTAAACTGATCCGTAAGGGTAGGGAAAACAAGGCCAGTGTTCGTCTTTATTATACCGGCACGCTTGACCGTTACAATGAAACGGACGACCTGCAACTGGGGCAGTTGTGTAAAGCCCTTAGCATCAAACTGCGCGAAGTTTTGCGGGAGGATGCAGGTGGCGTATACGGCGTAGGGGTCAGTGGAGGTATCAGCCGGGAGCCGGTACCCAGTTACAGTATCGGTATCCAGTTCGGCTGCGCACCTGAAAATGTAGACAAACTGGTAGCGTTGGTACAGGATGAGATCAAACATACCAAGGCCGCAGGCGTGGCACAGGCAAACGTGGATAAAGTGATCGCAGAACAGACCCGCAGCCTGGAGAACGAAGTAAAAGAGAACAGCTATTGGCGATTCAAACTGGAGCAACAATTCTTCAGGAACGCAGACCCGCTGCAAATACTGGCTGCCCCCGAAAAGATAAAGCAGCTTACTGTAGAAAGGACCCGACAACTGGCCAACCAGTATTTTGACGGGAACAATTTCGTAAAACTGGTATTGCTGCCTGAAGGCAAATGATCACGGCCTAACCATTAAAAACACGGGAAGCAATACCCCGCACAGCTCCTGTAATGGCAGCAAGGTGGAACGCTGGTCGACCACTACCTGCCCGATATCCAGGAGGAAAACAACTGCTGTTAACGGTGTTTTTCACGAGGTCGGCGGGTAAAAAGATTTTACCTATATTACTCGCTTAAACGATTGACAATGAATTCCTCCCTCCGGAATTATGCCTTCTTTGCCGCTGTCGTAACCTGGCTCTCGGTTTGGGTGCAATTCTATTTTCTCATGGAGGGGCGCACAGGATCGATACTGGGAACTGTATCGCAGTTCTTGGGTTATTTCACGATCATTTCCAATATTGCTGTAGCAGCTTGTTTCACCGGATTCTTTCTGAAAGGTGAATGGAAGAGCTTTTTAACCAGGCCGGGAACACAAAGTGCCGTAACGGTATATATCCTGGCCGTTGGCATCTTATATAACCTTTTGTTACGTTCTATCTGGCATCCGCAGGGCCTGCAGCGGATCTCTGACGAGATCTTACATTCATTAAGTCCGCTGATGATGCTCTTTTTCTGGATCGTGTATGTACCCAAGTTTACCCTTCAATGGCAAAACGTAAAGTACTGGCTTACACTACCGGTCGCTTATTTTTCCTATGTAATGGTGCGTGGCGCGATCACCGGTTTCTATCCTTACCCTTTTATCAATGTTACCCGACTGGGTTATGCCAAAGTTATGATGAACGGTTGCTTGCTTCTCTTGGTTTTTGTGGTTCTATCCTTAGTTTTGATCGGCATTGCAAAACGGCTGTCCCGAAAAGAAGCAGTTGCATAACATCTCATCCTTAACAATCATAGCATGGTAACTGATGTCCAGATACTGGAATCCAAGATCCTGTCCGACAACTGGTATATCCTCAAGAAGCTCACCTATTCTTTCACCGATACGGATGGCAACCGACAAACACATGTACGCGAAGCCTATGACCGTGGTAATGGCGCAGCTATTCTGTTATTCAACCGGGAGCAGGGAACCGTTATTCTCACCCGGCAGTTCCGGCTACCCACATTCATCAACGGCAATGCCGACGGCATGATGATAGAAGTATGTGCGGGGTTACTGGACACGGATAACCCGGAAGACTGCATACGCCGCGAAACGGAAGAAGAGACCGGTTACCAGGTAAAGGAAGTGCGCAAGGTCATGGAAGCGTATATGTCGCCCGGCTCCGTTACCGAGATTCTCTACCTGTTTGTGGCAGAATACAACAAACAGATGAAAGTACACGATGGTGGCGGATTGGAACATGAACAGGAGAACATAGAAGTGCTGGAGCTGACACTTGAAAAAGCGATGCAGATGGTGGCCAATGGCGAGATCAAGGATGCCAAAACGATCATGCTGCTGCAATACGCCCGGTTGAACCATCTTGTGTAAAGAACTTAATCACTGTCCTTGAAGAAGATCCTTACCATCTGCGGCAGTACCCGAAAAGATTCTGTGAACAGCCATATCCTGGCTTTCATTGCCGAACGGTATGCCAGCCGGGCCTTGTTTACCCTATATGAGGGCATTGACCAGCTCCCGCATTTCAATCCAGATCTTGACAGAGACCCTTTGCCAGAGACCGTGTTGCATTTCCGCAGACTCATCGGGGAAGCGGATGGGGTATTGATCTGCACGCCGGAATATGTGTTCAGTCTGCCCGGCAGTTTCAAGAATGCCATCGAATGGACGGTATCCACCACCCTGTTCACCAACAAACCTGCGGCACTGATCACGGCTTCCTCCTCCGGGCAGAAAGCACAGGAGGCCCTTGATCTGGTAATGAAGACCGTAGGTGTACAACTTGGTGCCAAAGGGTCCTTATTGATATCGGCACCCAAAACCAAGATCAGTCCGGACGGACAGATTACGGATACCGCTACTGAAAAAGCCATCTGCGACCTGGCAGACGATTTTATCACACTCCTTAACCGCATAGGGCCCGACACCACATCAAAACCCTGAGAACACAGGTTACGGCACCCGGAATAAGCTCCCTATCTTTACCGATATGAACTGGATACTACTGATCATAGCGGGATTATTCGAGGTCGGTTTTACTACCTGCCTGGCAAAAGCCCGCATCACCACCGGAACAAGTTCCCTGCTGTGGATCGCCGGATTTTTTATCAGCCTAAGCCTGAGCATGTATCTGCTGTATAAAGCCACCCAAACCCTGCCCATGGGTACGGCGTATGCTGTCTGGACAGGTATCGGGGCCGTAGGCACCGCCCTGATCGGGATCCTGTTCTTCAAGGAGCCGGCCGACTTCTGGCGGTTGTTCTTCATCAGCACACTGATCGCTTCCATTGCGGGATTGAAGCTGGTCTCGACGCATTAAAGACCAGTCCGGAGCCGGATGTCCATATTTTTCGGCAGGATAGCCCCTGAATTGTACCTTTGAACCAAGAATTCACCATGAAACAATTTACCTGGTTAGCTTTTATCCTGTTGGCGGCCTGCGGTGGCGGTTCCGAACCCTCCTCCTACCGAAAAGCCGAAGATGCGCTGGATGCGGGACGCGAATACGTGAATGCCTGTTTACAGGGCGATTTCTCCAAAGCCGCATTCTATACGGTGGCAGATGAACCGAACCGCCAGTCACTGCAACAGACCGAGAAGAGTTACCGCGAGAAAGACAAGGAAGGACGACAGCAACTCAGGAATGCATCGATCAATATTCACGAAGTAAAAGACCTGACCGACAGCACCACAGAAATTCATTACAGCAATTCATTCGATAAGACGTCCCATACCCTTCAGGTGGTAAAAAGAGACCAGACCTGGTTGGTAGACCTGGGAAAATCGCAATAAACACAACCATGCCAATGAAACAACTGTTACTGGTAGGGCTGGGAGGTATGATCGGCTCTATGTTGCGCTATCTTACCGGACAGATGATCAGGCTGGAAAATTTCCCTTATGCCACATTTACGGTAAACCTGCTCGGTTCATTACTGATCGGGGCCATTATGGGCTTTGCGGCCAGGCAGGAGGGCTTTACCAACTGGCGCTTGTTCCTGGCAACCGGTATTTGTGGCGGCTTCACCACTTTTTCAGCTTTTGCCTGGGAAAATTTACAGTTGCTGGGACAGGAAAGATACGGGACATTTGCAGCGTACACCGGCGCTACTCTGGTACTGGGCATCGGCGCAGTGGCCCTGGGCTATTGGTTAACCAAATAAAAAAGCAAGCAAACATATGCATACTCAGAATGTACTTCACCCCTGGCACGGCGTTCCCTGCGGAGATAATGCCCCTAGGGTCGTAAATGCGGTCATCGAGATCCCGCAGGGCTCCCGTTGCAAATATGAGATAGACAAAGCCAGTGGTCTGCTGAAACTGGACAGAGTCATTTTCTCTTCCTTCTACTATCCTACCAACTACGGATTCATTCCACAGACCTATGGTGGCGATAAAGACCCGCTGGATATCCTGGTGATCACTTCCCTGCCTGTACAACCACTGACCATCATGGAAGCCAAAGTGGTGGGGGTGATGCAGATGATCGACGGCGGCGACCCTGACGATAAGATCATTGCCGTAGCGGCCAACGATCCGGGTGTGAACCACTACAACAATATCGAGGAATTGCCCAAACACTTCTTCGACGAGTTGCGCCACTTCTTTGAAGAGTACAAAAAACTGGAGAACAAGACCGTAGTGGTGGAAGACTTTGGCGATAAGGCCCAGGCGCTTAGCATTATTGAAGAAGCCATCCGTTTTTATAAAGCAACTTTTGTAAAATAGCCAGCTGGACCATCTTGTCAACCAAACCCAAACAAATGACCCTTACCACACTGATCTTATTGCTGATCGTAGGATTGGCCGCGGGCTTTTTAAGCGGACTTATCGGAATTGGTGGGGGGATCATCATTGTTCCGGCGCTGGTACTGTTCCTGGGTTTCTCGCAAAAACTGGCACAGGGCACATCATTGGGGATCCTGCTGTTACCGGTGGGTATCCTGGCGGTGATCCAGTATTACAAACAGGGTTACCTGAATGTAAATTATGTGGCCATCATTGCATCGGCCTTTGTGCTGGGCAGTTTTCTAGGCAGTAAACTGGCTTTGTCGATGAACGATGAGAAAATGAAAAAGGTATTTGCCATTGTCCTGATGATGATCGCAGTGAAAATGCTGTTTTTCGATAAGCCCAAATCCCCGGCAACCAAAACATCCGGGACGGCAGCAACAAATATTCAACAAACCGGTCAGGGTTTTGGGGTAAAATGATTTCTCCCCCCTATCTTTGCCAAAATTTAACACATGGAAGAAGTAAAACAATCAAAAGGAAAATACTGGGCGCTTTGTTTTGTATGGCTCGCAGCCATGATCACATTATTAGTCGTGTACCGCGAGTTTTTCTGGCTGGCACTGCCCGGCACCGTTACTTATTTTGCCAAAGCCATGGACCTGATCTAGAACGATTCTTATCATCTATTGTATAAAAAAAGCATCCCGGCGGGTTGCTTTTTTATTGGGACCAGGTCTGTTAAAAACCCGGCATATATCGTTTTACAATGCGAAGTCTGTGGGTACGCTCTCCGGTATCCGTGTTAATGATACCCATATTATCGATCCTGTCTATACGGACCTTACCGGCAGCATGGATGATGGTATCCGGTGAAAACAGGATGCCCACATGAGTGATCCGGCCTTCCTCATTATCAAAAAAAGCCAGGTCGCCACAAACCGCTTCCTGCAGAAAACCCACTACCTCTCCTTTTTCTGCCTGCTGATAAGCATCTCTAGGCAAGCGGATATTGAAAAAACGGAATAACTGCTGCGTAAAACCGCTGCAGTCGATGCCGTAAATAGACCTTCCTCCCCAGAGATAGGGAGTATTGATATACTGGATGGCCAGTGAGCGGATCGCATCTTCTGCAAAAACAGCCTCACGTGTGTCCCATACTTTGCCGAGATATACAATATTGTGTTCACCAATATGGGCCTTATTGTTGGAGAAGATCCCCAGGGAGGTTCCCAGCGATAAATGCAGCGGTTGCCCGTTAATGGCGGCCAGGTTTTGCCATTCAGGTGCTATCAGGGTGTTATCCGGTTGTACGATCGAAGGTTCCACAACCATCAACTGGCTCGACTGGCACCATCCTTCATATCCGTCATATACACAGCGGATGCGGGTGAACTGTTTGCCCTCTTCCAGCACTTCGGCCAATTCGCCGAACAATAACTGGCTTACCATCTCTGAACGATGTGCTTCTTCTTTCCTGAGCGGGGCGGCGGGAACCATGCAAACCATAAAAACCATAGTACGAATTTGCGGTCAAGATATGGAATTTTACCACACACGCATCTATACAGAAAATGCTTACATTCAATCAGTGGGTACAAACCGTTACGAACATATCAGCGACCAGGAACTACTGGAAAAATTTTATCTCGACAGGGATAACCAGTGGCTGGGAATCGTTTTGCAGCGGTATACCCTGCTGTTGCTGGGTGTTTGCATGAAATACCTCAAAAACGAGGAAGAAGCCAAGGATGCAGTACAGCATATTTTCCTGAAAGCGATCACGGAACTGGGCAAATACAAAGTGGATTACCTCAAAAGCTGGTTGTACATGGTGGCACGCAACCACTGCCTGATGAAACTGCGCGACAAGAACGTATTCGTATCCGTGGAAGAGAATACCCAGCTCACTTCACCCGAAACAGACCGGCATGATTTTGAACACAAGGAAATAACCCTTACCCTCCTCGAGTCTTCGCTGGAAGAACTGAACCCCGAGCAGAAAACCTGTGTAACTTTGTTCTACCTGCAGAAAAAAAGCTACCAGGAGATCGTAGACACAACAGGATACAGTCTACTGCAGGTTAAAAGTTACATACAGAACGGAAAACGCAATCTGAAAATACTGGTAGAAAAGAAAATGAACACCCAAAAATGAGTAACCTGACAAACATATTGAAGCATGATGAGGAACTGAACAGTGAAGAATTGTTACGTTACCTGCATGGCCAGTCCACGGAAGAAGAAAGGTTTGCCATTGAAAAACAGATGGCCGATTCCGATTTCGTGAACGAAGCCATTGAGGGGTTACAGCATTTCAAGGACCCAGAGCAGGTTAAACTGTACATGGAACAACTGAACCGGCAGTTACATAAACAGACCGATAAAAAATTACTGCGCAGGAACAAACGCAAACTCAAAGACCAGAACTGGCTTACTGTAGCCATTTTAGCGGTGCTGCTGTTATGCGTAGCAGGTTACCTGCTGATCCATTTCCTCAGGGTAAAACATTAGGGCGGAGCAAGCACAAAACACATCATCCCCCAGACTCCCCCCGAAGCCGCCAGGTAACCCTGGAATGGGGATGACATGTTTCATTTACTGAACAATCACTAAGAAAACCGAGTTGATCGATATCATTATGCCCTTGTAAGGACCTCAGACGGCTTTACCGGCCCATCGTTTAATCGATTCATTTCTATGGGTCAAAAATGAATCGATTTTCTTTCATAAAAAACCGTTTTAAAACGCTTTTTTAAGTGGCCTTTTTTTTGTAAATACAAGGACAGGGAAAATGGTGCATAAAAAAAGCATCAACAGCGGAAACCATTTTGCCGGCTATTGATGCTTTGTGGATACCCGATCGATAGATCCGGAACGCAACAGAGCGATCCTTGTTGGCCATCGACAGGTTCAGATATTGGATTTTAAACAGAAATTCCTCAAATTTCACTGAAACACCTATGCTATGCCTCATATAAAACTTGACATGTCAAAAATCGGACAATCTGACGATTTTGTATCCGTTGAAAACACCCATTTTTTGTGGACATTTTAAACTGTGCACCGAAAGAAATACGACGAAATCCCATGTTTTGAAACTACAAAATAGCCAACCCTAACACATAGAGGGCGAATTATGCAATATAAAAGCGCTGGTTATGCGGATCAGCGATCAGAGTTTATTTCCTTCCTTCGGGAATACAACGATCGGTTGCCAGTTCTTTGCCTCGGCCATCTCTACCAATCCATAAGAGATGATGATCACGATATCTCCTTCCGCGCCTTTTCTGGCGGCAGGTCCGTTCAGGCAACAGACACCGGAGCCCCGGGCTCCCTTGATCAGGTAGGTCTCCAGTCGCTCTCCATTGTTCACATTCACCACCTGAATCTTTTCATATTCCACCATCTGGGCAGCATCCATCAGATCCTCATCGAGGGTAAGGCTGCCCACATAATTCAGGTTGGCTTCTGTGATGGTTGCGCGGTGTACTTTGGATTTGAGTATCTGGATCTGCATATAGGATATTAGTTTAAAGGACTATCGAGGGTTTTACAGGTTTTCCAAGGCGCGAAAATAGTGGTTTGAATGATAAGGCTATCCTAAATTCTCACCCGCAAAACAAGTCAGTCGAAAAGACCCGCCATTACCTGCATAACCGCCTGATCAGCAATTGATGTTCAGGATACAACTCTGCCAGCCGGTCAGCTTCTGCCAGTTCAAAATCTGCGAAATCGAAACCCGGTGCCACAGTGCAGCCCACAAAAGAATACTGTCCGCCTGGTGCCGTTTCAGAGGCAAACCAGCTACCGGCCGGAACCACTGCCTGAAAGACCTCTCCTGCCAGCAGGTCATTCCCCAGTTTCAATAATGCATAGGTACCATCGGAATGGATCACATGGACCAGCAGGCTTTGTCCGGTATAAAAATGCCAGCATTCATCACTTTGTATCCGGTGGAAGGCAGAGAAGTTTCCCTGCTCCAGTAAAAAATAAATAGCAGTGGAAAATACACGACAGCCATGGAACCTTTCTGGCAGACATGCCTGTTCCAGCGCTTCCGCGGAACGATAAGTTTCTTTATAATAACCTCCTTCGGGATGTGGAAGCAGTTGAAATCGTTCTACCAGTTCGGTTACCTTGTGCATACTGCAAGTTACGAACACTCACTTTGCAAAGGATAGATATACTGAAAATAACCGCTCATACAGATATGGAGCCTGCAGATATTGCCACGGGTTGAATCTGTAGTATATTTAGCTCCTCTAACGACCCCGATTATGAAACAAAAGATCACTATGGTACTTGGTGGCCTGCTGGCCATTTTCTTTCTCTTTTTTACGCCGGCACAAAAGAAGCCCGGCACAGTAAAAAAGATCCTCACAGGAGCCGATCAGACAGAAAAATACCTGCCCCTGTTGCAAGGCAAACGCGTGGCAATACTGGCCAATCCCACTACGGTGATCGGCAAACAGCACCTTGTGGACAGCCTGAAGAAACGGGGCATCAACATTGTAAAAGTTTTCGGACCCGAACACGGGTTCAGGGGTAACGCCAGCGCCGGTGCAAAAGTGGCGGATGAAACAGATCCCGCAACCGGTATCCCTGTGATCTCCTTGTATGGCGGTAAAAACAAACCCAGCAAAGAGGACCTGGCCGATGTGGACATCATGGTATATGACCTGCAGGATGTGGGCTGCCGTTTTTATACCAATATCAACGCACTGGCACGCCTGATGGAAGCCTGTTATGAGAACAACAAGGAACTGATCATCCTCGACCGCCCCAACCCCAATGGTTATTTCATTGACGGTCCCGTACTCGATATGAAACTGAAATCAGGCATCGGCATGTTCCCCATCCCTATCGCACATGGATTGACCGTGGGAGAATTTGCCAAAATGGTAAATGGCGAAGGCTGGCTGACCAACAAAGTGCAATGTAAGATCACCATCATACCCGTTGCCAATTATACACACGATATGGCCTATACCCTTCCGGTGAAACCATCCCCTAACCTCAATACACAACAGTCCATTCTCCTATATCCATCGCTTTGCCTGTTCGAAGGGACCATTTTCAGCCAGGGACGCGGAACATATTTTCCATTCACGGTGCTGGGCAACCCGGATGTAAAAGACAAATACAGTTTCTCTTTCACACCCACGGGTATCAAAGGAATGGCGGAGACACCGTTGCACATGGACAAGGCCTGTTATGGACTTGACCTCCGCAACTACAATACCGAACTGCTCCGCAAGAAAAAACAGGTGAACATCAGCTGGATGATAGAATTATACCAGGCTTATCCATACAAGGACAAATTCTTTGATCACAAGCAAAGCAAAGAGATGGGCAATATTGATAAGCTGGCCGGCACCACACAGTTCAAGGAACAGATCATGGCTGGCGTACCAGAAGCTGAGATCAGAAAAAGCTGGGAGCCCGGATTGACCCAATATAAAGCCATGCGGAAAAAATACCTGCTGTATCCATAATACAGCAGGCACTTTATTTTTTTGTGTATACCGGATCAGTGGCATCACGGAGAAGGTATAGCACAGATCGATAGTTATATCCTGTTGCTTCGCTCATAGCCATTTCACAGGTTTTACCTGAGGAGTAATACCCTTTGACCGGATGCTGCTTCGTTAACTCCAGCACTTCACCAGATTCATCTTTTGTAGCGCTGGCTGTAAGCTCCGGAAAATAGAATCCCCTATCTCCTGCCATCCCGCAACAACCGCTGAGGAACGGGATATCTGCTTTCACTGAACAGGCATTGCCGATGGCCTGCAATTTGTGCAGCTGGTTCATCTTATGCGAGGTACATACAGGATGGAACACCACCGGGGTATCCTGTTGCACGATCTTCAATTTCGGCAGCAGATAATCGGCAGCAAAATCGATGCTGTCAATGATGGTCAGTTGCTGAAATCGTCTCTGGTTCTCTTCTGTAAGATAAGGCAGTGAATTGTGAAGCGAATGCGTGCAGGAAGTAACATCCATCACCACCGGCACTTTACCACCTTTAGTCCAACGCCACAGGGTTTCGATGGTCTTATTCACTGTTTCCTTATAGGCTGGCTGAAAACCCTTGGATGAGAACAATTGGCCGCAACAAACCCCGGTAGTATGGCTGGCCACGAACAATCGCATACCGGCGCGTTCACATAACAGGGACACCACTTCATCGACGGACATGCTATCCTGTTTATCGGCACCCATCATCCGTGTGATACAGGATGGGAAATACACCACATCTGGTGCCGCAGGTTTCCTGCCACGGATATATACCGGTGATGAAATAGCATTATTCCAAAGCGGAAATCCGGGGATCTTTTGGGTGAGCCATCCCGTCAGCTTGCGCATACTATCGGCACCAAAGATCCGGTTAATCAGATTGGCTCCATGCAAAGCCAGCTTCACCACCGTTTCCACCAAACCAAAGTTCCGGGCCACGCGTAAGGCCATCCGGTTGGCTTTGGGCGAATGGTTTTCCCTGCGCAATCTTTTGATCAGTTCCCCCGTATTGATCGAAACCGGACAGTCTGTGGCACACATGCCATCCACCGCACAGGTATCCATACCCGAAAACTGGAACTGTTGCTGCAAGGTTTGGTAATCAGCAAGATTGCCTTCCGATTCCAGTCTTTTCATGGAACGGCGCACCTGGATCCGCTGCCTGGGCGTTAATGTGTAATTACGGCTGGGGCAACGGTTCTCGCAATACCCGCACTCCACACATTTATCCACTTCCTCCTCCACCACAGGCATCGTTTTCATATTCTTCAGGTGGCAACGATCGTCTTTATTGATGATGACACCCGGGTTCAGTATGTTCAACGGGTCTACCAGTTGTTTTACCCTGCGCATGATCTTGTAGGCCTCATCACCCCACTCCTGCCGCACATAAGGTGCGATCTGTCGGCCCGTACCATGTTCCGCCTTCAAAGACCCATCATATTTCTTGATGATCAGATCGGCCAGTTCATTGTTGAAAGCTTCGAATACGGCTATTTCATCGGCGGTGTTCACCGGCTGTGTCACCAGGAAATGGAGGTTACCTTCTTTGGCATGACCAAAAATGATCGCATCCGTATAACCATATTTGGCAAAGAGTGATTGCAGGTCGGTCACCGCTTTCCCCAGGTTCTCCAATGGTACCGCGACATCTTCCAGCATGGCAGTGGTTCCCTTGGCGCGTACAGCTGCAACAGATGGATACATCCCTTTCCGCAGTTTCCATAGCTTGGCCTGCTCGTAAGAAACCTTGGTGAAGTCCAGGAGATCCAGTAACGGCAGGGAAGCGATCACCGGTTTCGCTTTCTCCAGCAGCTTTTCCAGTTCTTCTTCCGTAGAAGCCTGGTATTCGCAGAGGATGGCGGTAGCTTCAGCAGGAAGTTCCTTTACCATTGCCGGGCAGTGATCCAGGTGTTCGATCGAGCGTAACGCAGGCCTGTCCATCAACTCCAATGCTTCTGCTGCTGTTGCTTTTAAAGCGGGTATGGCCTCGGCAGCTATCACCGGGTTCTCAAAGAACAGCAGGCCGGTGGCTTTGTATCGTTTATCAGGAATGGTCTTCAGCACCGCTTCCGCAATAAAACCCAATGTACCTTCTGCACCAATTAGCAGGTGCGCCATGATATCCAATGGATGTTCATAATCGAGAAATGCATTGATGCTGTAACCAACCGTGTTCTTAATGCGGTATTTGCTTCTGATCTTATCTACCAGCGGCTGGTTGGCCAGGATCTCCTTGCGTATGTTGCACAGCCCTTCCGCCAGTACCTCTTCACCCGCCTGAAAACGAAAATAATCATCCCGGTAAGCCGTATTGTATTCTTTTCCGCTGGGTAATACAAAACGGATCGTATCCAGTGTATGGTATGAATTGTGTGTTACACCGCAGCACATACCACTGCTGTTATTCGAAAGGATACCACCCATCATCGCCGCACTGATCGATGCCGGGTCCGGGCCGATCTTCACAGAATAATCCTTTAGTTTATGGTTCACATGTGCGCCAATGACACCCGGCTCTACACGCACTCTGGCGCCATCATCAAGCGGATCCGTGTTTTTCCAGCTCCGGGCCAGGTCTACCAATATACCATCTGTAATGGATTGTCCGCTGAGACTGGTACCGGCCGTTCGGAACGTGAGCGGAACCTGGTTACTATTGGCAAGAAGGAACAGGCGTTTGATATCGTTGATCGTTGTAGGTTGCACCACAGCTTCGGGAAGCAGGTAGTAAAAACCGGCGTCACCTGCAAATGCATACCTGTCTATCAGGGAGAGTTTCAATTTTTCGGCAGGAAAATACTGGCTGAGTTCAAGCGCGATATCCACTTTCTTTTCCTGTTTGCGTTGGCTTGACATCATAGCTACAAATTTAACCCAATTCAGGTAGCAGGAAAGGTCATTTCTGTGTTTGCGCACAAATACCCGTAAAAAAAAATGGATCATCGCCTCAGTTCGCCCCCACGTCTTTACGAGAAAAAAAACGGCAATGGTATCATTTTGCTGACGGGAAAGCTGACCTGTCCATTGATGCACACAACTAACCCCGCAGAGCCTGGTACAATACCTCCACGGTATGCAAGGCTTCTCTGCCTGTACCATCTTTTACCTGGTGCCGGCAACTGGTTCCCGGTGCAGCAATAAGGGTATCCGCCTGCTGTTGTCTGACGGTGGGAAACAATACCAGTTCGCCTATCTGCATGGAAATATCATAATGCTCTTTTTCAAAACCGAAAGAACCTGCCATACCACAACAGCCAGACGGAATGGTCTCAACTGTATAATGCTCAGGCAATGATAACATCTTAACGGATGCGGCCAGATTGGAAACCGATTTCTGCTGACAATGGCCGTGCAGTTTTACCAGCTTTTTCTCCCGGGTGAAAGCCTCTTTGGTGATATTGCCTTTTTCGATCTCCGCAGCTATGAATTCATCTATCAGGAAAACATGTTTGGACATTTCCCTGGCGGCTTCCAGGTTATGGTCATATGCCAGATCGGGATATTCATCGCGGAAAGTAAGGATGGCAGAAGGCTCAATACCTATCAACGGCATATCGGCAGACACCAGCGGCGCCAGTTGTTCAATATTCCGGTTGATGATCTGCTGCGCTTTTCTGACAAGACCTTTGGATAACCAGGTACGTCCGCTTTCTTCGTGCTTCGGTATCTCCACAGTATATCCCAGCTTTTCCAGTAACTGAATGGCGGTGATACCAATATGTGCATCATTGTAATTGGTGAACTCATCGCAGAACAAAAACAGCTTACGTCCTGATGCGGGTATCGCTTTTTTACGATGTTTTGCATACCAGCTTCGCAAAGTGGTGTGCGACAGCGTGGGCATGGAACGTTTCTGTGCAAAACCGGAGAACCATTTTACCAGGCTGCCGGTAAGTGCATTGGTAACAAAGAAATTATAGAAAGAGGGAAACAGCGACCCCAGCCTGGCCGAAGTACTGAAATTAGCGATCAGTCTGGAGCGGAAAGGCACGCCGTGTATATCATAATACTGTTGCAGGAACTCTGCTTTCAGTTTGGCCATGTCCACATTCGATGGACATTCCGATTTACAGGCCTTGCAACTCAGGCATAGATCCATCACTTCATAGATCTCCTGGTGATCAAAACGGTTCATCTTATCCGAACGTGTCAGGAACTCGCGTAAGATATTGGCCCGGGCACGGGTGGTATCTTTCTCATTTCTTGTGGCCATGAAGGAAGGGCACATGGTGCCTCCCGACAAATGTGTCTTGCGGCAATCACCCGAACCATTGCATTGCTCTGCATGCTGCAGGATATTCTGCTGGTGAAAACGGAAGATCGTTTTGAATTCGGGAGTGAACTGTCCTGGCTCATACCGCAACATGGTGTTCATCGGTGGTGTGTCAACGATCTTGTTCGGGTTGAAGATATGCTGTGGGTCCCAGCATTCCTTGATCTGCTGCAGCAAACGATAATTCTTCTCTCCCACCATCTGGCGAATGAATTCGCCGCGCAAACGGCCATCGCCATGTTCACCACTGAGCGAGCCCTGGTATTTTTTTACCAATGTGGCCACATCCGCCGCAATGGCCCGGAACAACCGGTTACCTTCCTCTGTCTTTAGGTTGATGATGGGCCGAAGATGCAGTTCACCCGAACCTGCATGTGCGTAGTGAACGGAATGCAGTCCATGCCGGGCAAGTATCTCATTGAACTCGCGGATATAGGCCGGCAGGTCATTTACGTCCACGGCCGTGTCTTCGATCACCGGTACCGCCTTTTCATCACCCGGCAGGTTACCGAGTAAACCCAGTCCGGCTTTTCGAAGGGTCCAGATCTTTTTGGTATCGTCCCCGAACAGTACGGGAAAATGATAGCCCAATCCTGCAGCACGCATCTCCGCTTCCACTTTTTCGGTAATGGCCAGTATCTCCTCGCGGGTATTGCGCAGGAACTCGATCACCAGTATGGCACCGGGATCACCCTGTACAAAAAAACGGTTCTTGCGTTGTTCGATATTCTCCTTAGTGCATTCCAGGATATAATGATCGATCAGCTCACTGGCACTGGGACGGTATTTCAGTCCGATCAGGTTGGCCCGCAATGACTCATCGATGGTATTGAAATGTACACACAATAACCCGGTCTCCCTCGGAGGCAGCGGCACCAGGTTCAGCTTGATCTCGGTAAGGAATGCCAGGGTACCTTCCGAACCTGCTATCAGTGAACAGAAATTAAAAGAGTCGCCACCGGCAGTAAAAGGTTCAGTATCCACCAACAGGTCTATGGCATAACCGGTGTTTCTTCTTTCCACAGATCTCTTGGGAAACTCTTTGCGGATCTCTACCTGGTTCTCATACTGACCCAGCAGACTGCGGGTTTGGCGGTAGATCTTTCCTTCCAGTCCGGGCAGTTCACATTTTTCATGGAATGCCTCCACATCCAATTCACCAAAAACCGCTTCCGAACCATCACTCAGGAATGCCTTTACTTCCAGCAGGTGCTCGCGGGTACTCCGGTACACCACTGAATTGGACCCGCAGGAGTTATTACCCACCATTCCCCCGATCATAGCACGGTTCGCTGTTGAGGTTTCAGGACCAAAGTACAGACCATACGGCTTCAGAAAGAGATTCAGTTCATCACGTATCACACCCGGCTCCACTTTTACCCATTTTTCTTCCGGATTGATCTCCAATATCCGGTTACAATGACGTGATACATCCACAACGATCCCATTGCCCACCACCTGTCCGGCCAGAGAAGTGCCGGCAGTACGGGGGATCAGCGAGGTTTGGTTGACAGCAGCAAAAGCGATCAGTTTACGGATATCTTCCCGGGTACGAGGTATGGCCACGGCCAAAGGCATTTCGCGGTAAGCCGATGCATCGGTGGCATACAACGTGCGCATGGTAGTGTCAAAAAAAAGGTCACCTTCCAGTTGTTCAGAGAGAAGCTGCAGCTTTGCCTTCATGGGAGCGATACGGTTTAAAAAATCAGCAGAGACCGTAAAAATACTTAATTCTCCCCGTAAGACACCCATATCAGGTGATCAGGATCAGTTTCTGCGGCAGTGAGAAGTATTCTGCCTTTACTTTTTCGAGGTTCTCTTTCTTATTAAATAATTCGTAATATTCATCTACGTCGATACTGGTATTATCTTTATTCACATATACCGGCCCGGTAACCGAACTGGAAGCACCATTCTCGAACAAGGCAGTTCGAACAACACCATTCACAACGGCATCCTCATTAAGTACACATTTGTTTTTGCAGATCACATTGCCTTCGATCAGACCACCGATCACCACATCGTGACAAAGTATGTCGCCGTTCACGGAAGCTTTTTTGTCGATGATGACCTTATTGGTGCAAAAGATGATACCCTTGAAATCACCCTCGATGCGGATGGGGGAACTGGTTTTGATGATGCCGAAGTAAACACCACCAGAGACGACCTGCACGGCAGGTAATATCTCATCGGGCTTTTCTGATTTTTTAAAAAGCATAGAATGGGTTCTGGATGATTGGACGAAGCATGAAGATAGGGAAAATGGGATACACCCTCACCAGTCCAGGTAATGTAATCGTTATTTCTTCAGAAGGGGGCTTTTAGCGCAGTTTTCATCAAAAAATATTGACTTTTCGTCATAAAATGTAATATTTTTACCCAATACCAAACTTTCCGCCATGAACAAATTCCGGGAACAACTGCTGCACGATCCTAACTCCAGTTACAGCAGCCAGAGCGCCATTGACGACAAACAACTCTTCATTACCAGTTCTACCAATATTTCAGGTATCCTGGATTCTGAGAACGACATTACCCTGGATGGCAATTTCAATGGCGTACTATACAGCAAAAAAACGATCAATATCACCCCTACCGGTATCATGCGCGGTGTGATCATCTGTAACGATATCAAAGTGGAAGGTGAATTCGAGGGGTCTATCTATGCGCTGAAAGTGAACCTCTGCAAAGACTCGATCGTAAAAGGGAATATTCACTGTACCATCATCAATACCGAGATGAACCAGTATGTGGATGCCAATATCAAACTGTTAAGCCTGGAAACACCGGTTTTCGAGTCAAGTTCCAACGAACTCTTTGCCCAGCTGAAAGACACGTTTGGCAAGAATAATAAGGACAATAATTACCTGGCCATTTTCCAGGAAAAGCTGAATTCGATCAAGTCGTCCACCAAGTTCTATCACCAGACCATTTACGTGGAAAGCCGCCCGGAAACAAGCGGTTCCGGACAAGGCAATCAGGCTTCGGAGAACCAGGAGGGTGATGATTATATCGATTCCAATAACTGACCGGTCATTTACCCATATTGATAAAAAAGAGAAGGTGCCCCCTTCTCTTTTTTTATGCCCGGAAGCAGCCGGATTTTATTTGACGGATATGATTTGAATCACAATATGACAATTCTGTGACAAGTAGATTTGTTCTATCATCAACTCAGAAAAAACTGCGCACATGAAAAAGAAACTAATGGTTGTGGCCGGTTTCGCAATGCTGACGATCACGGCCTGCGAAAGCAAATCAGGAACAACAACAGAAACAGTCAGCACCACGGAACAAGTGGCTGTAGGACAATCCGGCGTACAGGATGAGTCTTCACAGAAAAATGTGGTACAGGTGGCCATTGGCAGCAAAGACCACACTACCCTGGTAACTGCCGTTAAGGCTGCCGAACTGGTAGACGCACTGAGCAATGCCGGTCCGTTCACCGTATTTGCACCCACCAATGCCGCTTTCGACAAATTACCTGCCGGTACGGTAGAAGGATTACTGAAACCTGAAAAGAAAGATGCATTGACCGACATTCTCCAATACCACGTATCAGTGGGTGTGTACAAAGCAGAATCGCTGCAAGACGGGCAGGTGTTGGGTCAGGTAAACGGTGGCAATGTAACCGTAAGCGTAAAAGACGGCAAGATCATGCTGAACGGCACCGCTACCATCGTGGCTTCTATACCCGCCGCTAATGGCATCGTACACGTGATCGACGGTGTGCTATTGCCACCCCCAGCTAAGAATTAATCATCATAACGTTTTGTTTACTTGTTTTTTTGAGCGATAAGCATGGGTATTCTTACCCGTGCTTTTTTTTGATCTGCTGTGACCTTTGATAAACCGTGAAGACAGGGTCCGGATACTGGATCTTATCAAAAGCGACCTGCTGAACAGTTTTACCGTAATTTTTTACGATCGAGGAGCAGCAGCATGTGATCATCCACATGTAACTGTTACGCTTTGCCGCTGATCCCCCAGGATATCAGAAAAGCTTATCCGAAAACAGGTTGGTCCAAAATACAAAAGCATGGATAGTGTCCATGCTTTTTGGTTGAATCATGGCCTTTCGGCCGGTGGCTATTGATTTCACATCAGTTTGTGCTCATTCCGGTATTGCAATATCTTCTCTTCCATGATGGCAGCGATACTGATGGCCCGCTGGCGGGCAAGCGATGCTTTTTCTCCCTCGAACAATTCATCCAGTGTTTCAATGAAGAGGTTTACCCAGCGGGCGAAATGTTTGCTATTGAGTGGTCGTATATGGTGCAGGTGTTTGTGCAGGTTCATGGGGTTACCCGAGTAAGAACCCGTATAAAAGAGTGCATTATCCCAGAAATCGTACATGATGGGCAGGTGTTTTTCCCAGTTCATTTTAACGATATCTGAAAAGATAAAACCGATCACATCGTCGGATACCACTTTCTGGTAAAAATTATTCACCAGCAGTTCAATATCGGCTCGGTTCTCAATATCACGTTTCATAAGATAGCAGGTTGATCTTGTACAATAGAGTAACACTGTTACCGGATGATGCCTGAACTACAGGTCCTTCCGGTTGAAATTTCTTACAGAAAGCCATACCGGTAACAGGATCCACACCAGCAATACGCTGAGGGAGATCACCATACCGGAAGCGGTCCCGAAAAAGTCTTTGAATATGGCACCGGTATACCCCATCATGGCCGATACATCCAGTTGTAGCAGGATCAGTATCCGCGACAGGTCTATCGGATTCAGCGCGCTGATGCCAACCATGGCCTTCTCCAGTGGGTAATCTGCCAGCTGGAACAGGAGAAACAGTACCAGTCCATCAAAAAGTATGGAGAAATACACCCAGAGCATGATGGCCACACCGATGCCCTTGGCCTTGTCGCGGGTCCAGACAGCAGCCAGCATGGCAATGGCCACAAAGATCACGCTCAGCAACAAGCCAACACCGATCATCATTATCCCGGTAAGGTTGGCTTCGTATAGCAGTACAGGGATCCCTACTCCCACAAAAAAAGCAATGGAGAGTGATCCGGCCAGTCCCACGAACAGGCTGATCCAGATGGTCCTGCGCTTCAGCGGCTGGCTCACCAGCAGTTCTATGAACTCAGCACTGTTATAGACATAAATGGTGGAAAAAATGATACTGATCAGCGGCACCACCAGCAGCACGATATTCAGCAGGCTCAACAAGCCCTTGCTGCTATTATCTTCCAGGCTGAAAACGCTGAAAGAGGCCACCAGTAAAAAGAACAGGTACACCAATACTATGCGGTTGCGCAGGATATCTGCCATTACGTATTTGATGATCTTTTTCATAAAGCGGTGTTTAACATGACGTGAGCAATGGCTTTTGACAATTTCTCCTGACCGGTATCGGCCCGAAGTGCTTCAATGCTTTTGTGGAACCGAAGTTCACCATCCTGCATATAGATCACCTGCGTCACCAGGTCATCCAGCTCACTCAGTATGTGCGAGGTCACCATCACCAGTTTGCCCTTCTTTTTTTCAGTGATGATCTTTTCCTTAAGTATTTCGGAAGCAACAGGATCCAGTCCTGCCGTGGGTTCATCCAATATCAATACCTGCGGATCGAACAGAAATGCCATGCAGGCGCTTACTTTCTGGCGGGTGCCGCCCGAAAGGGTACGCATCCTTTTGTGTTTCAGCTTATCCAGTTCAAAAGCGGCCACCAGTTCCTCATCCATGGCGCCTTTGTGGCCACGGATATCCTTCATCATATCCAGCACATCCGCGATCCGCATATTATCGGGATAACGTCCTATCTGCGGCATATAACCGATATTATTCCGGTACTGCCAGTGATGCAGGATATTATTGCCATTGAAGGTGATAAAACCGCTATCGGGCACCACCATGCCCAGGATACTTTTGATGAGCGTGGTCTTGCCACTTCCATTCGGTCCGATCAAGGCAATACACTCACCTTTGTTACAGGTGACCGACACATTGTTCAGCGCTTGCAGTTTGCCGAATCTCTTGGAAACATTGCTGGCTATGATCATACGATAAGCTTTATCGGGTACAGTTCTTAAAAAAGTTTTTTCATCATGGGTTTGGTGTCCTTCAAGCCTTCCGGTGTCAGACTAGGGAACACTTTTTCCGTTTTATCCAGCAGCGATGTGATGAAACTCCGGAAAAGCAGCATGGCCGGCGGGTTTTTCTCGACGATCATCGAATACATGCTCACCGGCCGGTAGGGCACATCCCCTACCTGGTCCTTGTTCAGGTCGTAACCGTCGTATTTGTCCCAGTAATTCCCATTGAACGTATTCAGCACCAGAGACCCGTTGGTCCCCACATCGAATGTGTTCCCTATAAAATTATTCCGGGCCACTTCTATGTCCATACAACTGGCCTGTATCTTCAATCCCCAGCCATTGTTGCGGAACAGGTTCTTGGCCATACGTATACGGCTGGCACCTTCGAGGTAAATGCCGCTGGTATTCTTTACAAATGAATTCCCTTCTATATGGCTGTCCGAGATCTCTTTCAACAGCAAACCATAGGCTGCATCGCCCCAGTTCTGTTCGAACGTATTCTGGTACATTTTAACGCCATGCGAATACATGACGGCCACACCTGCGCCATTTCGTTCAAAATGATTGGAGAAATAAGTATCGTTATGTGAGAACATGAAATGCAGACCATACCGTATGTTCTTGAAGGATGTGTTCCGACGGATGATGGAGTTGGTCACAAATTCAAAATAGATGCCATCCCGGTGCCCACTGACGGTGTTGCCGATAATATGCATACTGTCACTTTTCCAGCAGTGTATGCCGTTACCACTCTGCTGCTCTTCCGTTGCGTAGGCCGTTAAACGGTTGTTCTCGATGGTGCAGTTCTTGCCGTATTGTGTATAGATACCGAAGAAAGTATCTTCCAGTATGTTGTTGCGGATCACCACATCGCGACTGTCATATATCTTGATACCGCCCATATCGTTGATACTGGACACACCGGAATGCACTACCCGGAAACCATCCACCACTACCCCGTCCGCTTTGATGGAAATTACCTCATATTTCTTTTCACCATCCAGTACGGGATAACCGGCGCCTTTCAATACCAGCTTCTTATCAACAATGATGTTCTTCTCACGGTAAGTACCAGCAGAGACCCATACAGTGTCGCCGGCACGGGCCGCTTTGATGGCAGCCGTGATGGTTGGGTAATTACCTCCCTTGCCAACACGCAGTGTAGCGGCCGACAATGTAGCAGTGGCTCCCAGCAAAAACAATATGACAACTACGTACCTCATTTTTTCAATTGATCCCAACTGATACGTGCCGCAGTGTATTCAGTGGCAATTTTTTTCATGCTATCCTCTACGGCAAATGCCGCCAGGTTACCTTTCATCGGGCTTTCGAACAACTCACTTTGCAATAAAAACGCCTCAGATGCTTTTACCAGCGCATGAGCTCCGGTAAAGTCTGTGAAATATACATCGGCGATCTCTTTCTGATCGATGGCGTCTGAATGCATGAACGACAGAATACAGTGCGCATCATCGAACTTATAGATCTTTCCTTTTTTTGTCACCAGTTCGGCGCCAAAGCGCTGGTCGCTGATGGTCATTTTGCAGAAATGGCAATTGTCCTTACCATACCTGATCGCTTCGGGCTCGGTGCTGCAGCCACTGAGTGTGGTCATGGAAACAGCCATCACCAACATTCCCGCAACCGCGGAACGGTTCCGGGAAAGTTTGGCGCGACGGCCTTCCAGTATCACCAGTAACAGCAGTATGGCGCCCACACCTACAAAGATCCATCCACCAATATCAGGCATGGAATAGGCCCCAAAATTGAGCAGTTGCTTGAATCCGATCAGCGGTGGCTGATAGGCCATTCCGGGAATACGGATGGCGGCATCCGGGTTCAGGTCATGACCGTATTGGTATTCCCATCTCCAGAAATCAACCATCGCAATGACACCAAAGCACACAAACAGGATGAACAGGACGTTCAGCCATTTTCTTCTGCCCAGGATACCTACGATCAGTGATGCGATACTGAAAAAGATGATGATACCGGGCAATAATTTGAATTCAGGGAAATCGTTTGCATGCAGGGTACGCATCCCGATATAGTGGTTCAGGCCATTGATGATATCCACATTACCTCCCAGCTTATTGGCATAGATCAGCAACATCAATCCTTCCGGGTATTGCGGCGCATCCAGGTCTATCCGCCACATGGGAACAAACAATACCGCCAGCAACGCAATGGCACAGAAGATCAACAGGGTTCTGGAAGATGTTTTCATTCTGTTCATAGTAATCCGTTTGATAGATTCATATAACCAAAAAGCCGGCCCGGTAACTCGTACAGCGGGTTGCCGCAAAATTTTCCGGACCGGCAGAGATACCGGGAAGAACGGATGTTCTTCCCGGTAGTAGAAAAGAACTATTTCTTGGCAGCAGGTGCAGCTTCTGCCTTGGGCTGATTGGTACCCAGGCTGAAAGTCAGCGGCACGTTACTTCCGGCAGGTGACACCCTTACGTATCCCTGCATTTCCTGGTGCAATGCACTACAGAAATCGGTACAGTAAACAGGGAACATGCCTGGTTTGTCAGGGTTCCATTTCAGGGTCTGTGTTTCACCCGGCATGATCAGCAGTTCTGCATTGGAAGCGCCTTTCACGGCAAATCCGTGTGGTACATCCCAATCCTGCTCAAGGTTAGTCACGTGGAAGTACACTTCATCACCCACTTTGATACCTTCTATGTTATCAGGAGAGAAGTGTGAACGGATGGCGGTCATGTACACATGCACTTTGTTTCCCTCACGTACCACTTTGGAAGCAGGTTCACCCTTGGTCACATACGGATGTTTGTTCTCATCGATCTTATAGAACTTAACGGAGTTCTTCCGGATCACATCCGCAGGAGCAGACTGTGCATAGTGTGGCTCTCCGATGGTCGGGAAGTCCAGGATCATCTGCATCTTGTCACCGCTGATATCGTATAACTGCGCACTCTGGGCCAGTTCAGGTCCGGTAGGCAGGTAACGGTCCTTGGTGATCTTGTTATAGGCTACCAGGTATTTGGGTGAAGGTTTTTTAGTATCGCCACCAGGGATAGAAAGGTGACCTACAGAATAGTAAGTTGGCACACGATCCAGCACTTTCAGGTCCTTGATGTTCCATTTAACCACTTCACTGGATACAAAGAAAGAAGTGTACGCATTACCCTTACCATCGAACTCTGTGTGCAATGGTCCAAGGCCCGGTTTTTTCACTTCACCATAGAGGGCAGACTCATATTTCACAACTGGGATACCATCGTACTCGCCTTCAAAGTCCTTGGCAGCAATGGCTTTCTGCAGTTTATCGAAGCTGAATACAGGGATCAGGGCAGCCAGTTTACCGCTACCTACGATGTACTCACCGCTTGGGTCAACATCGCAACCATGTGGTGACTTCGGACAAGGGATCATGTAACAGATATCTTTCAGCTCTTTTGCATCCAGCACCACCACTTCTGTTTTGATGGTGGAAGTAGCTGTATGTGATTTCTCATCATAACGGTTGCTGGCATATTTCACCGACTGTTTCCTTCCTTTACCTGCTTTCAGGTATTCTTCCGCTTTTTTCCAGTTAACGGCCATGATAAAGTCTTTATCACGCTGGGAAGCATTCACTTCCAACAGGGTATTGGCCTGTTCTGTGTTGTAGCAGCTGAAGAAGAACCAACCGTGTGATTTTCCTTTACCGGCATGGCTCAGGTCGAAGTTGACACCGGGGCACTGGATCTGGAAAGCGATATCCATTTTACCGTCTTCCTTGGCAACGCTGATGAAACTCAGGGTGCCTTTGAAATTCTGTTTGTAGGTATTGATGGGCACATCGCCGTTCACATTATCCGGAGGCACGCTGAAACGGGTACCGGCCACAACGTATTCGGTATTCTCCGTAATGAACGGAGAAGAGTGGTTACCGGCACTGTTGGGCAGTTCGATGATCTCCGCGGTGCGGAAAGTGGTCAGGTCGATACGGGCCACACGGGGGGTGTTATTGGCGTTACCAAAGACCCAGCGGCCATCGATCTCTCCATTGGTTTGAGAAAGTTCAGGATGGTGCAGGTCATCCCAGGGAACAAATCCGTGGGAAGTGTTCAACATGGCTTTGGTTTCCTCGCTGTAACCGTAGCCCTTTTCAGGATCAACTGAAAAAGCGGGGATCACACGCAGCAAACGGCCACTGGGCAAACCGTAAACGGCCATTTGTCCGCTGAAACCACCGGAAACAAAATTATAATACTCGTCGTATTTGCCCGGCGCCACATATGCTTTGGCCGCGGCATCGGCGCTTACGGCATTTCCGGCGTTCTTGGGTTTGCAGGAAAGCATCCCCAGCAATAATGCGAAGGACGCCATGGCGATCGCATTATAGTTTGTCTTTTTCATGCTGTTATGTTTTAGGTTAGGTTGATATGCAACAGTTAGGGTTCGCGGGCTTATTTAACACCGTCGTTCTTACGCATGAACTCATACAGGCTTCTGGCTTCATCGTCACTCAGGTTCTGATTGGGCATACGCACCAGACATATCTCGAGCTGCGCCTGCGCTTTGGGGTCCTTGGTCAGCATCTCATCGGTATTGGTGATGAAGTTCATGATCCAGGCAGCTTTGTAGCGGGAAGTCACACCCTGCCATCCGGGACCTACCAGTTTTTCGCCGGTTGTTTTATGACAGCTGCTGCATTTTACACCATATACTTTGTTTCCTTTTTCAGCCAGGGCAGCATCCAATGCAGCAGGTACTTCAAAATCCTTGTATTTACCTTCTCCCCTGTTAGGATCATAGGAAGGATTGGCAGAAGCCTCCGCAGCGGGAGTTTCAGACGCAGTAGCACTTGCGGCAGGAGCCGATCCATTTTGGTTGCCACAGGCATACATGGCGAACAGGGCAATGATTGCAGTGATAGTTCTTTTCATACTGGTATTTTTTTGGTTGGTTAATTGCATGTACAAGATTAGCCACGCTTTCTCGCCTGTTTTATGCGTAGAATCATACCTGAAGAAAAAATAAAAAAACACATGTGTATATACATAATAATAAATAGATTATGATTTCAACTTGTAAAAAACTGATTAAAATCATATATTGATATGACATACATCATCTACCCGCAACAGACGGACCGATAGTTTTGGATACCACTACCAACCACCACTACCATGATGATCGATATTGACCTGTTATTGGCATGCGGAGCCGCTTACAAAAAAGTGAGTGCCGGGGAAGTTATTTTCCGGGAAGGGTCCAACTGTCTGTTCTATTACCAGCTTGTCAGCGGCAGCGTACGCTGGATCAATGTGGATGATGAAGGACATGAATTCATTCAAACCATCATTGACGAAGGCGAATGTTTTGGAGAGATCCCGCTTTTCGACGAGGGCCCTTATGCCGCTACAGCCATCGCAGAAGAGGATTCCGTATTGATCAGATTGCATCGCTCCTCTTTCAACCAGCTATTGAAAGACAGTCCCGATATTCATTTTGCCTTCAGCCATCTATTGGCCAAAAGGGTCCGTTTTAAATTCCTGTTACTGAAAGCGCTGGCATTGAACGCACCTGAGGCCCGCATTGCAACGCTGATCAAATACCTGAAGGCAGAGAACAAGAATTTCTGCCCCAAATGCAACCAGCTCAAACTTACCCGCCAGCAGATCGCCGATATGACCGGCCTGCGCGTGGAAACCGTTATCCGTGCCATGCGCAATATGCACGACAAAGGTGAACTGGTTATCGAAAAAGGGAAAGTCTACTGCTGATATGATTGCAATCATACCCATTCCCCTTTGCCCTGTTTTCCTTTGCAAATAAATGGCAGGTATGCGTTCCTCTCTTCATAAATGGTTACAGGTATCCTTATTGAACCTGTTACTGGTTTCCTGTATCGGCGTGATCCTTCGTTACAAGATCGCTTTCTCGCTTCCTTTCGTTGACCAGAAACACCTGTTGCACGGGCACTCGCATTTTGCTTTTTCAGGATGGATCACCCATACCCTAATCGTTCTATTGGTCCAATACCTCTCTGATCAATCAGGCCGGGATCAATTCCGCAAATATCGTGGCCTCATATGGGCTAACCTGCTTACCGCTTATGGCATGCTGCTGTGGTTTCCCATACAGGGTTACGGACTCTGGTCGATCTCCTTCTCCACCCTTTCGATCTTTGTATCCTGGATATTTGCCGTAGTATACTGGAAAGACCTGAACCGGCTGGCCATTCAGAAGATCAGTCATAGCTGGTTCAAACTGGCTTTGCTGTTCAATGCAATATCTGCCTTCGGCGCTTTCGCACTGGCATTCATGATGGCCACCCAGACCATACACCAGAACTGGTACCTGGCCGCAGTGTATTTCTTCCTGCATTTTCAGTACAATGGCTGGTTCTTTTTTGCAGCGATGGGTCTACTGACTGCCAGGATAGAGACATTGGTGTTCCTCCGGAAAAAGCTCTGGTACATTTACCTGCTATTTGCCTTTGCCTGCATTCCTGCATATCTGCTCTCCGCTCTCTGGTTACCGATGAATACATTCGTATACCTGCTGGTGATTGCTTCGGCCGTTGCACAGGTAATTGCCTGGTGGCTCTTCCTTTCTGCCTGTTTCAGGAACCGGACAGAGATCAAAAACCTCTTTCCGGGCAGTAGTCAGTGGCTATTGTTATTGGCCGCCCTTGCCACCAGCATCAAATTATTATTGCAATTGGGTTCCACCATTCCCTCCCTCAGCCAGCTGGCTTTTGGATTTCGCCCCATTGTGATCGGCTACCTGCATCTGGTATTATTGGGTATGTTCAGCATTTTCCTGATCGGCCAGCTGGTCATTCCCATCAGTCATGTACTTAGCAAAGCCCTGTTAACAGGCATACGCATCTTTATAGCGGGTGTCATCATCAACGAAATTGCATTGATGGTCCAGGGAACTGCTGCACTCAGTTACCAAAGCATTCCTTTCATCAACGAATCCTTGCTGGTCACGGCCCTGATCCTGTTCACAGGTATCCTGCTTATGTTACTGGCCTTCCGTAAAATAAAAAGGGAAAACTGACCTGAATCATAAAACCCTCCTGGCGGGTTGCGGAACTTTGTATCAAATCATGACATATGACAACCATTGCCCAACAAACCCTTGCCAATATTGCTCTTTCCAATCATGGGTATATTCCGGTATTGGAGAAGTACAGCCTCGACTTCTGTTGTCGCGGTAAAAAAACACTGGAACAGGCTTGCACCGAAAAGAATATTCCCCTAACCCATGTAATAGAAGAACTGAACCATGCCGTTGCCGATAGCAGACCCTTACTTCCTTTCAATGAAATGACGGCGGATCAGCTCATCTCCTATGTTCAGATCCACCATCATTTTTATATACGGAACAGTTTTGCCACCATTCATGGGCATATACAGAAAGTAGCGGCCAAACACGGCGAACGGTATCCGCATATGCGTACGGTACTGGAACTCTTTACTGCTGTTGTTGAGGAGTTGTTACCGCATATGGAGAAAGAAGAAAAGATCCTGTTCCCGAGGATACAAGAGATCGCTTCCGGCGAGAACAAGGCGGCAATTGTGGCCATGGGACCTGGCTACCTTTCCACACCCATTCAGATGATGGAAGCGGAACACGACACCTCAGGACAGCTTATGTTCCGCATCCGTGAACTCACCAACGATTACACGCCCCCCGCCGACGCCTGCACCACTCACCGCATCTGCCTGGAAGAACTCCGGTCTTTTGAGACGGACCTCCACCAGCACGTACATGTTGAGAACAATGTTCTGTTCCCATTGGCATTGCAGAAAGTGATGGCATTGCATAATTAAGGGAGAAGGATCAAGGATCAAGAATCAAGGAACAAGAATCAAGGAACAAGAATCAAGAGACAAGGATCAAGGGACAAGGATCAAGAATGGAGGATGAGTATCCGGATATCCATACCCTGTTCTTTTGCAGGGACAGTTTGCAAGAATGATCTTTTGATAAAGGCTTGCAAAGCTTCTGCAAAAGGGGAAGCGGTAATCCGTTGCGGAGTGGCCAGGAGGATGACCGTTCCCTGCTCAAGTAATTTCCGGATCAATGTCAGCAATGCTTCAAATTGTTCGGGTGCATAATTCACATCGCTCAACAATACAACATCAGTAACGATATCAGAAGGAAAATGATTCCAGTCGATCAACCTTGCCTGTGCATTGGCCAGTTCCAGGTATTGAATATTTTGCGCGATCAATGCCACTGCTTCTGGTGCATGATCGCTGATGATCATCTCTGCCGCCTGTTTCGCCACACTGAACGAAGGCAACCCAATGCCCGCTCCCAATTCCAGTACCCGTTTCCCTCTCACCCATTCAGGCTCCGTTCGCAGAAAATCAGCTAATGCAATGGCAGATGTCCAGATCTTTGCCCAAAACGGAAAAGTGACCTTGGGATCCTTGTCCAGCAATTGCTCATACACAGTCTTCACTGATCCCGGTTCAGGCAGGTATAATGAGAGTCCTTCCTGTACTTCCTGTAAGATAATAGGGTAATACATTTGTGCGCAAGATACAGGAAGTGATCAGTGAATCCGCCATGACGGAAAATGAGGAATAGGGATGAAGGGAACAGATGAACAGATTAACAGATGAGTAAGGAACGGACGAAGGGGCCAATGACCCGATAAACAGTTGTTCAAAAGAAAAGGAAGATCAGGCAAGCAGATTGTCTACGAAAGCATACACACTTGTTTATCGCCCTTTCTTCTCATTTTCCCATTTGGCAACCTCTTTCAGCAACAACGGGAATGCAGGATAGGCCATACCCACATGATCGAAGCCCTGTAATTCCAGTAAATGGGTACGGGTATGCCCGTTAACTTTCATCATGCGGCTCAGGTAGGCATTTTCCTCATACCGGCCCAGAAGTTCCAGGTCTTTGTCGCCGGTGATCAGCAGCATCGGAGGTGCATCAGGACGAACATAGAACAAAGGTGCAAGGCTATCGACCTCAGGTTGTTTCTCCGGAACACCCCGTTCTTTTCTTGCCGTAAAATGTGTGATGGTCTGGCCACTGAACGGTATGATGCCTGCGATCTCATCAGCATTGATGGAATATCTGGACAGGTACTGCTTATTCAGCGTAACCATCATGACCAGGTAACCGCCTGCTGAATGCCCGGAAAGATAGATCTTTCGGCTATCACCTCCGTATTCTCCTATATGCGCAAAGGTCCAGGCCACAGCGGCCGCGGCATCTTCAATACAGTCAGACACTTTTGCCTTAGGTGATAAACGATACCCCACTCCGATAACAATATATCCTTTCTCTAGCAGATCCTTGGGCAATTCCTTATTACCACCGGTCAAACCTCCTCCATGGAACCAGACAATGGCCGCCACCCCTTTCTTTCCTTTCGGATAATGGATATCCAGCCGGCAACGTTCTTTTTGATATGCCTCGGACGGGTCCGAATAGTATGGCACATCTTTCACCAGTGTATAGTCAGCCTGTGCAAAGACAGATAAGGAAATGATAACGAAGAAAACAGACAACAGGTATTTCATGGCGTTAAATTAATCCAATTTCCGGTTTCAGTGACCAGCAGGGAGGAGAATATCGAATATTGAGCAAGGAATGATGAATGTTGAAGTGATGAGGTGGGGAGATGGAGAGGAACAAGGAATGGAACAGAAGTACTGCAGCGCATCACTTCAACATTCATCATTCCTTGCTCATCATTCATCATTCAAGTGGAGTCGAGGGGAGTCGAACCCCTGTCCAAACATCGCTACCATTAGCTTTCTACATGCTTATTTCCTGATTATTTGTCGGCACAATGCAGGACAGGAACAAACCAACCTTGCGCTTAGCTGGATGGGCTTAGGCAACAGTCACAGCCTTCTGTTGCAGCGTCTTCTTTTGTTTTGAGTCGGCGGCGGCACCTGGAAAGAAGCGAACCTGTGCGGCGGCCCAAATGGTTACCTAATCACTGATTAAGCAGCCATGGCATACTGTGTATTGCCATTTGAAGTTTGAGCATTCAGATTAAAGTGCTAATTACACAACGCACTGCATGCTTACACCAACCGTAACCTATGCTGTCAAAACCAATACGACCCCAGGTTTGGGTTTGGAGTTTGGGGTTGGGAGTTTGGGGTTGTATACTATTCCCGCAAATCCGTCCCCTTTTTATAAACGACCTTTATATTTCTGTCCTTTAATAGGCACTTGATTCAGGTAGTGGATCAATGCGCCTATTTTTCTTACTAACATGTCTACACAACCCGATAAGTCCGTATGTTGATGCTGATCTATCAATCCAAAATCAATACACCTGCTTAGTTGCGATCTTGATTCTTCAGCAGAACCTTTTGCAATGGTAAGAAAATTAACAAACTCATTTTTGCTACCACGGCCAAAACCTTCTGCTATATTATCCATAATAGAGCCCGATGCATTCTTCATCTGCTGCTTTAATCCGGGCTCAGGGTCAAATGATCGCGCCGTTACCATCCGGTTGATCTCCTTTGCGTAACGCCTTGCCACCTGCCATATCTCAAGCTCTTCCAGTTTGGTAATCGTGGACATACCTACCATTTCCCTCAAAAATACCTTTCACACATGCACCCCACAATAGGTATTTATACTTACCCACCCCCACAAAAACCCCTAACAACCCCAAACCCCAAACTCCCAACCCCAAACTATTTAAATAATCTCCAGAAATCCAACCCCAAAGCGTATGCCATAAGTCCCAGCAGCAGGATCATACCTGCCATTTGAGCATATTCCATGAACTTATCGCCTGGTTTGCGGCCGGTGACCATCTCGAAAAGTGTAAATAAGGCATGCCCGCCGTCCAGTGCCGGTATGGGCAGGATATTCATGAAAGCGAGGATAATAGAGAAAATACCGGTCAGGGTCCAGAACCTTTCCCAATCCCATACGCCGGGGAATGTGTTACCGATACTGATCACGCTGCCCAGTGAATCGCTGGCGGCTACTTTACCAGTGAACAGCTGTTTCAGGCCTGTGACATACCGGTTCAGGGTTTCCCAGCAATGGTTGAATCCCACCGGGATGGAAGCCATGAACGAGTATTGTTTGTGCACCGTACCCAATATTTCCATCGGACTAACGGCAAAAAAGCCCACTGCTCCTTTGCTGCTGATCCTGGCGGGTACGGGAATGGTATCGTTGTTCCGGATCACGGTGATGGTGACGGAAGAATCCTTGTAATTCCTTTTCAGCTTATCAAACTCATGATAAAAGTTGAAGGGCTGGTTATTGATCGCGATCAGTTGGTCGCCTCGCTGCAGACCGCTCTCCTTTTTATTGCTCACAGAGTCCACGATCACCGGATAACGTGGATATACCAGTCCGCTGAATTTTTTATTCTTGATGATCTTTTTGATGAAACCATCGGGCACAGGCAGGTCTACAGACTGACCATCACGGATCACCTCTATCTTTTTGGCCTCGCTCAGCACGATCTCTGATTCCAGTGTACCGAAGAATTCCACGGGCCTGCCATCGATGGCTACGATATTGTCTCCATCCTTGATACCCATGCTATGCCCCAGTGAATCGGCGTATACACCATATTTCATGTTCTTTACAGGCAGGTTCTCCTCGCCCCATACCCAGGTGATGCCAATAAAGATCACAATGGCCAGCAGGATATTCACCACTACACCGCCTACCATGATGATCAGGCGCTGCCAGGCCGGTTTGGCCCGGAACTCCCAGGGTTGCGGCTCCTGTTTCATCTGCTCCTTGTCCATGCTCTCATCGATCATGCCGGAGATCTTCACAAAACCACCGAAAGGCACCCAGCCGATACCGTATTCCGTTTCGCCGATCTTCTTCTTCCATAAACTGAACCAGGGATTGAAGAAGAGATAGAATTTCTCTACCCGGCATTTGAAGAAACGCGCGGGAATGAAATGGCCCAGCTCATGCAGTACCACCAATATGGAAAAAGACAAGATGAATTGCCCTGTTTTTACGCCTACACTTACCCAGTCAATTGCTAATAAACTCATACGGTCACACCCCGGGGGGATTTGTTGGTTTTACTTGATACAATGAATTACATATGGATCAGGGAAGCCGCGAAGTTACGGGCCTCACCATCGGTTTCAAAATACTCTTCCAGTGTGGGCTCCGGCAGGAAGGGGACCCTTGCCATGGTCTGCTCCACCACTTCCGTCATATCCAGAAAACCAATCCTGTTACGCAGGAATGCGTATACGGCAATTTCGTTGGCCGCGTTCAGGATACAGGGCATATTGCCCCCCTGTTTCATGGCTTCCATCGCCAGTGCCAGGTTACGGAAGGTCTTGGTATCGGGCTCTTCAAATGTGAGGGTGCCCGGTTTTTTAAAATCGTATCGGGGAAAATCGTTGTGGATGCGGTTGGGGAATGCCAGTGCATACTGGATCGGCAGTTTCATATCGGGCAGGCCCATCTGCGCTTTGATGCTGCCATCCGTGAACTGCACCATACTGTGAATGATACTTTGCGGATGTACCACCACCTGCACCTGGTCGTACGTAAGATTGAACAACCATTTGGCCTCGATCATTTCCAGCCCCTTGTTCATCAGCGTGGCAGAGTCGATCGTGATCTTGGCACCCATGGACCAGTTGGGATGCTGCAATGCGTGGTCCTTTTTCACGTTCACCAGGAAATTGGGTTTCTTACCGAGGAACGGACCGCCACTGGCCGTCAGTATGATCTTTTCTATGCGGTTACGGCCCTCACCTACCAGGCATTGGAAAATGGCGGAATGTTCGCTGTCCACGGGTATGATGGGGATACGCTTCTCCGCTGCGGTGCGCATGATGATATCTCCTGCCACTACCAGGGTCTCCTTATTCGCCAGCGCAATGGGTTTACCGATCTCGATCGCACAAAGCGTGGGTTTTAGTCCGGCATACCCCACGATGGCCGCCAGCATCATATCATAACAATCGAGCGAAGCCACTTCTTCCAGGGCCTTCTCACCCGCAAACACTTTGGTATGGGTATGCGCCAGCGCTTCCTTCACGATGGGGTATTTCTTCTCATCCCCGATGACCACGATATTGGGATGGAACTGCAGCGCCTGTTTGATGAGCAGGGCATCATTGGTCTGTGCAGTCAATACTTCTGCAGAAAAAAGATCAGGGTTGGCTGCGATCACATCCAATGCCTGTGTTCCGATGGATCCCGTTGACCCGAATAACGCGATACGTTTCTGACTCATTTAGCGACTTTAATACGATCCTTCTATTGTACAAATTACGTTAATAAAGGGGAGAGAAATCCAGGAAAAAGAGAATGAAAAAATTTTGGATCGGTTTTAGCATTTCCAGGGGCCATCCCACAATTCCCTTTATCGGGCCAGAAAAGGCGCAAGACCGTCCGCTATCACCCTGTCATTGCTCAACCGCGGCACTTTGTTCTGGCCACCCAGTTTGCCGATCGAGCGCATATAGTCGATAAAACCGTTCTTCTGCACTTTCCGAACCTGCAGCTGCATCAGGATATTGCCGCTGATGAGGTCGTCGTAATAGACGTTCTTCTGGCGAAGGCTCAGTTCCAGGCTCCGGATAAAACGCTGCATGTCGGCCGGTTCCTGTTCAAACTCGATGAACCATTCGTGGTAACTTTTCCCCTGCTCCTGCTGTATCATGGGCGCCACGGTGAATTCTGTGATCTTGGCCTGCTCCTCATTGCTGGCTTTCAGCAGGGCCTGTTCCACTTCCTCTCCGATCACATGCTCCCCGAATGCAGAGATAAAATGTTTGATCCGTCCGGTCACCAGCAGGCGGTAAGGCTCCGTACTGACAAATTTCACGGTATCGCCCAGGTTATACCCCCATAGACCGGCATTGGAGTTGATGATCATGGCATAATTCTCCCCGGTTTTTACCTCTTTCAGGCTCAAACGGGTCGGATTTTCTGAAAATATCTCCCCCACCGGTATGAATTCATAATAAATGCCGCTATTCGTGTTCAGCAGCAGACCTTCTGCATTTTGCGAATCCTGGAAGGCAAAAAAGCCCTCACTGGCCGGAAACAGCTCAATACTGTCGATCTTTTTGCCGATGGTCTCGAACATCCTAGCCTTATACGGCTCAAAATTGACCCCGCCCTGTACCATCACACTGAAATTGGGGAAGAGTTCCGACACTTTTTTACCCGATCTCTCCGTCAAACGGTCAAAATACATCTGCATCCATGGCGGAATACCGCTGATCAGGGTCATATCCTTGTGCAGGGTCTCCTGTACGATCTTGTCAAGCTTGGTTTCCCAATCCTCTATGCAATTGGTCTCATAACTGGGCAACTGGTTGGCCCTCAGGTAACTCGGCACATGGTGGTTAACGATGCCGCTTAACCTGCCCGTAGGGATATTACCCACCCTTTCCAGTTCGGGTGAGCCGCTCAGGAAGATCATCTTCCCGCTGGCAAAGGCCGAATTACCGGTCTCTGCCATATAACAAAGCAGCGCATTTCTGGCCGTATTGATATGATTATCAATGGAATCCTTGGTAATGGGGATATATTTGACCCCACTGGTGGTGCCACTGGTCTTGGCAAAATAAATAGGGCGCCCCTTCCAGAGGATATTCTGTTTTCCTTCCTTTATCTGCTCAATATAGGGTTTGAACTGTTCGTAATCCCGAACGGGTACCGCCTGGGCAAAACCAGCCTGGTCCGAGACCAGATCCAACCGGTGTTCCTTACCAAATACCGTATTCCGGCCGTGTTTGAGGAGCATTTTCAGGATAGCTTCCTGGTCCTCGATGGCTGTCTGCATCCCTTTACGGGTCTTATTATATATGTAATTGGCAAAGGGACGCGCCAATAAGGATTTTAAATTCATCATGTCAAGATCGGTAAGGGTGCGCAAAAATAGAGGAAGTTTGGCACTTTTGGGGGACCGGTTTGGAGTTTGGAGTTTGGAGTTGGGAGTTGGGAGTTTGGGGTTGGGAGTTTGGGGTTGGGGAACAGATGGTAGGTTGCTCTGGTATAAGGGATCAGGGATGCTGCAGCGTAAGGGCATAGATATTAAAATAATTCATTACGTATATAAGTACCTGATAATCATATAATTAAAATAATTCCTTCGTTATTCCTTCTATATTGCTTCGCTATTCCTTCGTCTTTCTTCGCCTGTTCTTCGCTATTTCCCTTACTGATCCCGGAGAAAGGCGGGAGGAAATAGGAACAGAAGAACAAGGAATCATGAATATCGAATGTTCCAGAACCCCAAACTCCCAACCCCAAACCCCCAACTGAAATCCGTTTTCCACCATTGGGGACAAGATTTATTTGAAAAATGTTTGCGAATTTTCCGTATGAAACCTTACCTTTGCCGTCCTAATTTTGGTAGCTATGTTAGCAGTTGTAAAAATCGCAGGTCAGCAATTCAAGGTACAGGAAGGTCAAAGCCTGTATGTTCCTCACCTGCAGGGTAAAACCGGAGACAAAGTTGAGTTCAGCGATGTGTTGTTTACAGACAACAGCGGAACCGTTTCTGTAGGCAGTGCCGTAAAAGCCACTGTAAAAGCAGAGATCATCAGTGACCTCGTACAGGGAGATAAAGTGATCGCCTTTAAAATGAAAAGGAGAAAAGGCTTCCGTAAAAAGCATGGTCACAGAACTCACTATACAAGAATTAAAATTGAAAGCATCGCCTAACCAGCGATCATTGATTAAAATAATAGACGAGGAAGATCCGTCGACCTGTTTATCATTTTAGTTTTTAAAACAAAAAACTATGGCACACAAAAAAGGTGAAGGTTCCGTAAAGAACGGCCGCGATTCACAAAGCAAACGTTTAGGTGTTAAAATATACGGTGGTCAGCCTGCTTTATCAGGCAATATCATCCTGCGCCAGAGAGGTACCGTGTACCATCCTGGAAAGAATGTTGGTGTAGGAACAGACTTCACGCTGTTCGCATTGACCGATGGATTGGTTGAATTCAAGAAGGGTAAAAACGACAAAACAACCGTATCGGTAAAACCGGTAGAAGTGACGGCTTAAAAATTTTTTTTTGTAGTTCCAAATAAGTTTTTACTTTTAATGTATTAACTAACCATTAAATCTAAAAAAACATGGCAACTGCAAAGAAAGCTGCTCCTAAAAAAGCCGCTAAGAAAGCCGCTCCAAAGAAAGCTGCAAAGAAAGCTGCTCCTAAAAAAGCTGCAAAAAAAGCTGCTCCTAAAAAAGCCGCTAAGAAAGCTGCTCCTAAAAAAGCTGCTAAGAAAGCCGCTAAAAAATAGTAGCCTTCTTATTTCTAAAGCAGAAATAGATTTAAAGTCCCGGCAAACGCCGGGACTTTTTTATTGCTACCTTCGGAACCCAATACCAGCAACCATATGGACAACTACGCCATTGCCGATAATTTTTCTTTGTTAGCCAAGCTGATGGACATCCATGGCGACAATTCCTTCAAGGCCAAATCCTATTCCTCCGCCGCATTTACGATCGAAAAACTGACCAGTCCCCTTTCGGAACTACCAGCGGATAAGATCTTTTCGATCCGGGGGATCGGCGATGCGATCGGTAAAAAGATCGTGGAGCAACTGGAGACCGGTCAGCTAACTATCCTGAACGAATACCTGGCCAAGACACCTCCGGGCATTCTGGAGATGCTGGGCATCAAAGGCATCGGTCCGAAGAAGATCGCCACCATCTGGAAGGAACTGGAGATAGAGACGCTAGGCGAATTATTGTATGCCTGCAACGAGAACCGTCTTACCTTATACAAGGGCTTCGGTGAAAAGACACAAAAGAACATCAAGGAATCGATCGAGTTCTATATGGGCAACCAGGGCAGTTACCTGTACGCCGAAGTGATACAACATGCAGAGAGAACACAACAACTATTGGAGCGGGCGTTCCCTGATGACCAATGGATACTTACCGGAGACCTGAGGCGCCAGCTGGAGACCATTGATAAACTGGAATGGGTAACCACAGCTTCAGCTGAAAAGATCATCCAACGACTGGAAAATACCCGGACCCAGGACATAACGGTAACCACCATAGGCAGTAAAGAGATCGACAGAACGGTAAACGAACAGCATTTTGAGATCCTTCACTCCTCTCCTGAACTGCTTGAGATCAGCGCCAAGGGTACGGCACAGAATATCCTGTTCCGTTTTCATTTGTCCACAAAAGAATCGTTTTACAGCAACCTGTTCCGTACCAGCTGCAGTCCCGAATTCCTGGAAGCCTGGACCAAAGAGCATTCCCTTGCCCCTTCGTTCGAAAGCGAGGAAGCTATTTTTGCAGCAGCAGGCATACAGCCTATACCTGCTTTTTTACGGGAAGATGCGTCCCGTATCGCTGAAGCCAAACAACAGCAGTTACCGCAAGTGATCCAGCCCGAAGACATCAAAGGCATCATTCACTGCCACAGTAACTGGAGCGATGGCGTGCACACGCTGGAGTTCATGGCCCAGAGCGCCAAATCGCAGAACCTGCAGTACCTGGTGATCAGCGACCACTCCAAAACAGCTTTCTACGCCAATGGCCTGAACGAGGAACGTATTGCCGCACAGCACAAACAGGTGGACGAACTCAATGCCCGGTTGGCGCCTTTCAGGATCTATAAGAGCATTGAAAGCGATATCCTCAACGATGGCAGCCTGGATTATTCGGATGAGATACTGGCAAGTTTCGATCTCGTGATCGCCTCCATCCACTCGAACCTGAAGATGACCGAAGAAAAAGCGATGATGCGGCTGCTGAAAGCGATAGAGAATCCCTACACTTCGATCCTGGGACATATGACCGGCCGCCTACTGCTGAGCCGGAATGGTTATCCCGTTGACCACAAAAAGATCATTGACGCCTGTGCCGCGAACGATGTGGTGATAGAACTGAATGCCCACCCAAGAAGACTGGACATAGACTGGCGCTGGATCGGCTATGCACTCGAGAGGAACGTACTCATCTCCATCGACCCCGATGCCCATGCCATTGAAGGTTTTGCTGATTGCCGCTACGGCGTCCTGGTAGCCCAGAAAGCAGGTCTCACCCCGCAGCAGAACCTGAGCAGCTTCTCACTGGAAGCGTTTGATACGTTTGTACAAAAACAACAGCAGAAAAGAAAGTAGAACAGAGGAACAATTGAACAGATGAACAAGGAATGATGAATGTTGAATGCCATAAAAGGCCTAGGGCTATGTTCATCATTCAATATTCACCTCATCATTCCTTGTTCATCATTCCTTGTTCATCATTCCTTGTTCGTCTGTTCATCTGTTCAATCGGTAGACTGATGTAAAACGTAGTTCCCACCCCTTCTTCTGATACGAACCAGATCTGACCATTGGCTTTTTCCACGATGCCTTTGCAGATGGCCAGTCCCAACCCTGTACCGGATGATTTGGTGGTGAAATTGGGGGTGAAGATATTATGACGCATATTTTCGGGGATACCGCCGCAGTTATCTTTCACTGAGAGGAATACTTTACCGTTCTCTGCATATTGACGGATCTGGATCGAGACCAGTTTATTCGGATCCCTGTTGGCCTCAATGGCATTCTGCAGCAGGTTGGTGAACAAACGGTTCATCTGTACCCGGTCGGAATGGACAGGGTAATTGCCTTCTGCTTTCTCCCACTTGATCTCTATGGCCGGATTCGTGCTGTACAATCGTATCAGCGAGGATAACACTTCGGATATGTCGAAGGTCTCCATGCGGGCATTCCCGATATTGGCGAACTGTGAGAAATCGCCCGCGATCTTCGATAACTGGTCTATCTGCTCGATCAGGGTCACCGCCATATTGGATGAGAGCTCTTTTACATTGGGCGCTCCTTTCTGTATTGCGTTCTGCAGGTACTGTATGCTCAGTTTCATCGGGGTGAGCGGGTTCTTGATCTCGTGCGCCACCTGTCGGGCCATTTCACGCCACGCGCCTTCCCTTTCGCTTTGCGCCAGGGCCTGGGCGCTGATCTCCAGTTTCTTCACCATCTTGTTGTACTCTTCCACCAGCATACCGATCTCATCATTGCGGTTCCATTCGATGGCTTCGTTGATCTTGCCCAAGTTCATCTCCTGCATTTTACGGCCGATCAGGCTGAAAGAGGCCGTGATGCGGTTGGTCAGGAAAAAAGCAATGGCGCCCGCCACCAGGAAGATGAAAGCATTCAGATTGATGAGTGTGGCCAGGAACCCGGAGATCTCCTGGTTCAGTTCGTTCTGCGAGTTCAGGTACGGGATGTTCAGATAGGCATAGTTGTTACCGCCATCGTCCGTCAAAGGCACATAGATACTCAGGTACTCGAATGAGCCGATCTGCTCAGACTGCATGAATCGGATACTATGTCCCGACTGCAGCTCGCGGAAGGCTTTGGGCTCCATTTTGGAACTCAGCAGTTGTTTGTTGTAGATATAGGGCTGGGTGGAAATGACCAGGGTACCCCTGAGGTTATAATAGTTGATATCCACATTGTGCAGGTCGGATATTTCAGCGATGGTCTTTTCGAGTCCCGCTTTTACGCCGGGGTTGTCCGGTGCATCATCGAATGCGCGCATGGCGTTCATCTGTGTATTGACCCCATTGGCCATTACCTGGATGGATTTGGAGAGGCGTTCCTCATTGTTGCGGTTGAACCGGAGGATGAAAAAGGAGATGGTGGCGATACCGATCACAATGAACGAGAACACGCTGAGGAAGATGATGGTGGCCTGTATCTGCGAACGGATATTGAGCCGCATCATTTTTTTCAGTTCCTGCCATTTGAACCTTGCCTGTAACAGGTAACTGCCGAAATGAAACAGCAGGATGATGAACAGGAAAAAGCAGAACAGATAAGCAAACAGGGTCACTGCTTCAATGAAGCCCGTATCTCTCTTTACCACCAGCACCTGTTTATCGTTGTTGGAACTGTACCATAACTCCGTGAAATCGCCTTCTTTCCGGAACAGGAATTCGAAACCCGCCAGCTGTTTCTTGTCCAGCACCATCGGGAAACTGTAGGTGTTGAAATGGTTGATCATACGCCCGCGGGCATATACGGCATAGGCGTAATTGGTATTGAGGTCGGATGCCACATCCTGCACCTGGTTAAAGAGTTCCGGGTACAGGGCCTCGCTCTTATACCGTTTGGATTTGATGACCACGAACAGATACCCCAGCACACGATCCTGCCGGCTCACCACTTTCTCGTATATATAACTGAAACCTTCCGCGGCATTCTCATAACTGTAGATACCCGGTATGGCCGTAGGTTCGGCCCGGTTGGTGATGATGGTACGGATGGCCGCAAAACTCAGCGAATCCTCATTGTGCAGCGGGTGAAACAGGCTGTCGAACGTATAGATCCGTGTATCGTATTTGTTGAGGTACCCGGAGAAATTCTGGTTGACCAGGCTGTCCTTGATGAATTTGTTCGAATATTCACTTTCTTCCAGCCGATGAAAGTTTTCACTGAGGAACTGGTCATCGAAGTTCGTGGCGGCAATATTCAGCAGGTTCTCACCGGAAGGGTCCGTTTGCAGGGCAAGTTTTTCCGCGATACGTTTTCTTTGCTCGAACTCAACGATCCCGTTCTGGTAAATGACCATGGTAGCGATCGACATGGTAAAGATCATGACCCAGAAAATAAAAAAGCCCGACCGGAGCAGGGGTATATCCAGATCCTTTTTGCGGCTGTTCAGCAGCAACAGGTATAACAGGAGCCATACCAGCACCCACAGGTACAACCTGGTACTGCCACCTGAAGTGCCCGTCAGTACATAGGCAAACCCGAACAGCGCCACTGCCAGTATCTGCATGTATACCGGCACCTGCACACGGATCACCGGCTGTAACAGGATCTGTGAGAAATGGAAGAACGACAATACCAGTAAACAAAGGATCACAAAACTGATCAGACTGTATACGGTAAGGCCAAAGATATTGGTGACATCGAACGGGATCTTGGAATCCTTCACAAGACTGGTGATCACCCCCGCCAGCAGAAAACAGATGGCGGCCAGCACCAGCAGGTTCAGGTAAGCATACACGGCCGGCGCGATCCTGAAACGGAAAATGGGTTCTTTGTCCGTATAGGTCTTATAAAAACTTACCAACCAGAACAACAGCACCGCATTGACGAACAGGTCGCCCAGCGATGGGTGCAGGAAGTTGGATGCATATACAGAGGGATCGAACAGCCCCAGTTTGCTGAAATCGAAGGGGAATGAGAACCGGTAGGATAAGAGCCGCAATACTATGACTGACACCAACAGGAAGCCGAACCCTGTTCTGAAACGGTAACGACCCACCAGTTCCAACGCCAGTGAATGCAGGAATACCAGCAACAGGATGATGGCCACCACCCGCAGGAGCACGGTTACCGGATCATAGGAGATAAAAGATTTCCCGGGTTTCAGCTTGATGCGGAACAGTTCCTGTCCATCCTGCCCCAATACCGGTAAAGCCTGTGGGTCCACACTGATCTCGTATTGCTCATTGATACCGGGATACCCTGCAAAAGCGGAATGGAGGTATTTGTTCTCCATGAAATAGGACCAGCGCACCGGTATCATGGCAAAAACAGGATACGCATGTCCCCGCAGTGTCACAGTCTTGCGCAACATCTCGAAATCGCCATTCTGGTTCCCGATAAAATAACTGCCCTCTTTCAGCAGCAGGTCCTCGGGATTGATATAGATCCGGTTGGTGTTCCAGTACAAAAGTTCATGCGGCTGGTTATGCGCTGAACTTTTATACAGAAACAGGCCCATTTCATCACCCAGGGGATCTTCCGCCTCCGGATGGTGGTTTAGCAGGGAATACAGCAAGGCCGTATCCGACAGCACTTCCCCGAATTTCTTTTCCTGCTGTCGCAGGCGTTGTTCCAGTTTGCTTTTGACCTTTTTGGGGGAGGAATGATAACTCCAGTAATTGATGAAAATAAATGAGATCGTATACAGCCATGCGGCGGTAATGATGAGATAACCGTGTTTGTATGCCGCCTGTCGTAATGAATGGATCAAGTATGTACAGTTTGCTTTTTCACTTCGTTCCAGATGGCATCCATTTCGGCCAGGGTAAGGTCCTGCAGTTGTTTACCCTGTGTTTCGGCAATGGCTTCCATCTGTTTGAATCGCCTGATGAATTTCTGGTTCGTCTTTTCCAACACCCCTTCCGCATCTACCCGCAAAAACCGTGCATAATTCACCAGACTGAACAATACATCCCCAAACTCCTCTTCCACCTGCTCCTGCGATTCCTGCCGGATGGCTTCTTTCAGCTCTCCTATCTCCTCCTCCACTTTCTTCCACACATCCTCCTTATTGTCCCACTCAAAACCCACCTGTTTGGCCTTTTCCTGGATCCGGGTGGCCTTCACCACTGCGGGCAGCGAAGGAGGTACCCCACCCAACACCGATTTCTTATTGCCCTCTTTCATTTTCAGTTTTTCCCAGTTCAGTTTCACTTCCTCCTCACTGCTCACTTTTACATCACCATAGATATGCGGATGGCGGAAGATCAGTTTCTCACAGATGCCATTCATCACATCCGCCAGTTCAAACTGCTGCTGCTCCGAACCGATCTTTGCATAGAAAAGGATATGCAGCATCATATCTCCCAACTCTTCTTTGATGCCCTTCCAGTCGTTCGCCGTAATGGCATCCGCCAACTCATAGGTTTCCTCGATCGTTAAGGGACGAAGGGTATGGATGGTCTGCTTTTTGTCCCAGGGGCACTGTTCACGTAACTCGTCCATGATCTTGACCAGTCGTAAAAAACTATCTGCTGTCTTGTTTTGCATACACTAAGGATTAAATGGCCATGGCCGAGAACAGGAAGAATATGATAAAGATAAACGAGATCAGGAATACCGACAGGAACATCAGTAACAGGTACTTCATCACCGTACGGCCCCTTCGCTGTTCATAAAAATTCCGCATGGACCTGTACCAGTAATAGAATGCGGCCAGGCCAAACAGCAGCCCGGTCCAGTCAGAGATATGGAAACCCAGCTTAACCGCTAGCAGATCTATCAGGATCCCGATCAGGATGATCATGAAGATGGCGCAATACAGGTGAATGGTGTACACCACGTGGTTCACATAGTAAAATGTCCTCCTTCGGATATACAACAGCTGCAGAAACAATGCGAACAGTGGCAGTGACACGAACATCATTTGCGGGAACAGGTGCCTGAACTTGTTCAGGATGGCCGTCCAGATCGCTTTGCCGTCGTTATGGTATTTCTCCCGCAGGTGCAGGTTCTGCCGGGCAAAACGCCGTTCAATGAAATTATCCCGGTCCTTCCTGGGGAGAGCTGCCTGCAGGGAATCGTATTGCTGTTCAGAACGATAACGCTGGTCGTTGGATGAAATAGAGAACACGCTGAAATTACTGCCCGTGGACTGCAGTTGATCCCTGGCGGTACTGTCTTTCCGAAGCAAAGCGATATCGCTTTCCACCAGTTCCAGTGATTTCCGGATGGGGGCCCTTGCCAGTTCCGGCAAACTGTCTTTCAGGTCGTCCTGCAGAGACTGCCGCTTCTTTTCAAGGTCTTCGATAATGACCGCCACCGGTTTCTCTGTTATTTTGATGGTACCCACTTCCTCGTCTTTATGCAGACTGAAGAACACCAGGAAGAAAAAAGCCGAAGTGAACACATACATCCGGATCGGATGCAGGTAGGATGCCCGCCTGCCCAACAGGTATTCCCTGGACAGGAAACCTGGCTTGAACAACAGGTATTTCAATGTGCTGAAGAACTTACCGTCAAAATGGGTGATATCGTAGGCAAAATGGGTCACCAGGTGCCAGAAACTCTCCTTGGGTTCTATATTCTCCTGTCCGCAGATATGGCAATACCGCCCATGTAACGCAGCCCCGCAGTTCAAACAGATCTTTTCTTCTCTTTCTTTGGAATGTGACACTTGTTAACGTTTGATTAAAAATACAGAACTAAATGATTGCAGCAAGTGACCGGCTTCAGCAGTTTTTGGATTGTTGAAAACTGTACCTGTACATTTGTCAAAAATTGGCTGATGAGATCGATCCTGACCTTTCTTTGCTGCTGCACCCTCGTTACCGGTTTCGGCCAGTACTATTTCAATGATATTGTTTCTACCCAGCTCAGTAACGAGCAGTACAAACAACTTCGTGCACAGAAGATCAGAAAGATCAAAGCCATGAGCTACGAGGCCGACAATAGCCTTACCGAAGGGTTCCTGCTGGAAGAAGAGATCAGCATGGATGGCAAAAGGATCATCCTGAGCGCCGCCACTTCGGGCAGCCGTGCCTCTGTCACCAACCGCTTTTACGAACTGGGCAAGTTGAAAAGGACCCAGTCCGGAACACTGAACATCGATTCCCGCACCGAGTATACCTATTCCGACAAGGGACAGGTGCTCAGAATCGCACTGACCACTACGGACACTGCCATGAAAAGCAACCTGAGCGAAGTGCATGAATGGCAATACAATGAGCAGGGCGAGCCCATGGCCATGCTCCGGATCAAGAACCGGCTGGATACCACCCATATTGAATTCGTAAAGGATGAACAGGGTTTGATAGCAGAAGAACACTGGAAAAAGAAAGGCCGTACCCTGGAGACCTATTATTATTACTATGATACCAATAAACGCCTCACGGATATCGTCCGTTACAACGGAAGACTGAAGAAACTGATCCCCGATTTCCAGTACGAGTACGATGCCAATGGCCGCATCAGCCAGATGACGCAGGTATCCATGAGCACGTCCAGTTATATCATCTGGAAATACACTTATAACGAAAAAGGCCTCAAACAAAAAGAACTGGGCTACGACAAGGAAAAGAGACTGATCGGCCGCATTGAATACAGTTACGAGTAAATCCGTTATACCTGTGGCTGGTTGGGTATGGTGAGTGTGAACGAGGTACCTTTGCCATATTCAGACACCACAAAGATCTCACCACCGATACGGGTCAGGGCCTCCTTCACAATATACAGGCCTATTCCCAGGCCATTCTTGAAATCGGTGCTCCTGAAAAATATCTGGAAGATCTTGTTCAGGTGTTCCTCTATGATACCCACCCCATTGTCCTCGATATGAATGGTGGCTTCTTTTTCTGTGACCACTGCAGATAATTTCACATTGGGATTGGGTTCTTCCATTCGCTGGTATTTCACTGCATTGGAGATCAGGTTATTCAGTATCACCGATAAACGGAACGCATCGCAACGGAACGGGCTGCTCCACATGTACATCGAACACGATCAGCGGGTTCTGCATGTTGCAAAGTTCAATGCTGTCTGTGAACATCTTCATGAAATCGACCGTTTCGTGGATATCATCCAGCCGTATGCCTTTGTAGTATTCGATGGTCTTGTGGATGAACGCATCCATCTTGTTCACACAGCTTTCGATCATCGCAAAATATTCGTTCTGTGCGCTCTCCGGCTGCTGCATTTTGGCCAGGTTCAGGATCCCGATGATATTGGCCAGCGGTGAACGCAGGTCGTGCGAGGTACTGTATACAAAACGGTTCAGCTCATCATTGGCTTTCTCCAGTTCGGCCACTTTGTCTTTCAGCTGTTTACGGGTCAGGTACAGTTCATACCCGTTCTGGATGGCCATTTTCAGTTCCTGCTCATCCCATGGTTTTTTGATGAAACGGAAGATCTCCCCCTTGTTGATGGCATCGATCACCGCATCAAGATCGGTATACCCCGTAAGGAGGATCCTGACAGGATCGGGATGCGCCCTGCGGATGATGTTAAAGAATTCCACACCGGTGGTCTTGTGCATGCGCTGATCGGCAATGATCACCTGAATATCCTGTTCATTCAGGATATTCATACCGTCGGCAACAGTTTCTGCCGTATAGATATCGTAAAACCTCCGGAAGCCAGCCTGGAAGGCAAGCAAATTATTGGCCTCATCGTCTATGTACAAGACGCGCACTTTGGAGTCTGGGAAATTCATGGATATAGGATATTAGGATACTACGGTTTCCGGTAACACTTTGAATAAAGATATCACAAATTCGGCACCATTTCCAGGGCTTGAGTGCACTTCTATCTTTCCGCCATGTTTCTGGATGATATTGTACACGATGGAAAGTCCCAGCCCCGTTCCTTCTCCCACATCTTTGGTGGTGAAAAAAGGATCGAATATCTTTTGCTGCACTTCTTCCGGCATACCTATGCCCGTATCGCGTATGCGGATCTCCATTTTATCGCCCATATCACGGGTACTGATGGTGATCGACTCCTGTTCACCCTGCACTTCTTTCTGTTTGATGGCCTGTATGCCATTACTCAGGATATTCATGAATACCTGGTTCAGTTTGCCGGGGAAACACTCCAGCATGCCCTGCGACTGGAAATCTTTCCGGATCGTGATATGCTGCGGCAGGCTGCTTTTCAGCAGCACAAGGGTTGAATCGATCCCGTCGTGCACATTCACCATTTTTACCTCACTCTCATCCAGCCGGCTGAACGTGCGCAGCCCCAGTACGATCTCGGCGGTACGCTCCGCCCCTTCCTGTATCCCTTTCACCAGGCTGTCTATCTCCTGGCGCACATAACCGAGGTCGATCTGTTTTTTCAGTTGGTCGATCTGCGTCAGCTTAGCCGGGATCTCTTCAGCCGCAGCGCCATGCAGCTGACCATAGGCATCGATCACTTCCACCAGGTCCCTGATATCGAGCTGCAGGGGCTTGATATTCGACTTCACAAAATTGATCGGGTTATTGATCTCATGTGCAATACCTGCTGTCAACTGACCCAGTGACGCCATTTTCTCGGCTTCCACCAGTTGCGACTGGGTATCTTTCAGGTTCTGCAAAGCTTCGCTCAGGTTCTCATTGGAGGACTGCAGTTCTTCTGTACGCTCTGCTACTTTTTTCTCCAGTATCAGGTTCTGGTCGCGCACCAGTTTCTCGTTCTCCAGGGAAACCTTCAGGGCCTCTGCCTGTGATTGTTCCTTTTCCTTCCGCAAGGCATTGATCTTATCAGCCAGTGCGATGGACAAGAGCGCCACTTCCAGTGCGGATCCCAGGTAGAAGGTATAGGTGGTGAAATTATTATAGGGCACCAGTGACAGGTTGCGGAAGATCAGCACCATGAACGATACCAGCAAGAGCAACCAGGCGAACAGGTAGAAATAAGCGGCCCTGAACCCTTTGCGGGCAATGACAACACTGGTTGCCAGCACCGTGACCACGCTGACCAGTCCGTTGTAGTTCAGGATGGCGTAACTGATATCCAGCCAGGATATGAGCGAGCAGAGCAGACCGGCAATGTACACACTCGCCAGCACCCATAACCAGCGATGCAGCCTGGGCGTGTAAAAAGCAGTGCGCAGGAAATGCATACTGAACAACAACCCACTCAATGCAGAGAACGTAGATGTAAATACCACCGCATACCTGTTGATCCATGCCTGTTCGGGCCAGATGTAGCGGTAACCATAACCTGCTGCAGTGACCTGCGCCAACGCCAGACAAAAGATATACACGATGTAAAACAGGTAACTGCTATCCCGCGTACCATAAAACAGGAACAGGTTATACAGGAACATCACCGCCAGTACACCCAGGTACAAGCCGGTTACAATGCTCTGAAGGTTGATGGAATCGTGCAAAGCCTCATAGGTATGTACTTCAGCCGGGAGAATGATGGGATGTTCACTGTACACATGCATGAGGTAGCTTTGCCTGCTGCCTGGCGCCAGTTTCAGATCGTATACGAGATTAGGAGAACCGCCTACGGTTGCGGAGGAACGCACTTCATTACCCTGTTCACCCAATAGCCGGGTATGGCTGCTATCCTGGATGTACAAGGTTACCCGGGAAAGATTTGGATAGGCAATATTCAGCAGCAGTGTTGGCGACAGCGATTGGTTTTGCACGGTAAAACGGAACCAGGCATTTTTAATGGTACCTGCAAACACCGGTATGCGTCCATTCAGTTGTACAAAACCGGTATTCTGCCTTGCCTGTTCAACCGTTAACCGGTTAGTGCTGTCTACCAGTTGCTCCATGGAAGCAGAAATGAAAGAAGAGGGCTGCTGGTCGGTGATACGGATCTCCTGTGCCCCTGCCAACTGGAACAGCAGCAGCAATAGCACGAGGGCACCATCCCTTTTCCCGGTCATGGTCGGTAAAGCGATCTTTGATACCCATTTTCGTGCATAACCACTACCATACATAGGGAACGATCATTTTTGTCCGCTGCTGATATGACCGGTACTCATCGCCAAAACGTTCGGTCAGTTCTTTTTCTTCGATGCCGATACGCACATAATAGGCCAGCATCATGGCCATACAAGATATCACAAATCCCGGCAAACTGCCCAGTACCACCCCACCGGCCACAATGGCCAGGAAAGCTCCGGTATAACTCGGATGACGTACGATACGGTAAGGTCCGCTGGTGATGAGGTGATGATCCTCCCGGATCTGTACAGTGGCCGTGAAATATTTACCGAGGTAACGAACCGCCATGGCCCGGAAACCAATGCCACCCACTATCATGGCCACACCCAGGAAAAAGGCCCAGTCATACCGGTCCTTCTCCTCCAGAAAATAGGCCCAGTGTACAATGGGTGCCACCACGCTCACCAGCGACATGCACAGGATAAGCCAGACGGAAAAACGGTCGCTCTGTTTCTGTTCACTGGTCTCCTGAACAGTGAATGCCGGCTGGGTCAACCAGATGGCCACACTACCAGCGATGAGCAGGAGTATTTTGGGATGCAGGATCAGTTGGGGCGCCCCCAATAAAGGCAGGATCACCATCAGGATATTGCTCACCGAAGCGAGTACGATCTTTCTCATCAATGCTGTTTTTCAGCTGCCGGCTCAAAAGGGGCATAGTCTATCTTATATTCCTCAGGATTGGCAGAAGGCAGGGTTAACTGGTAATGGATATTGATATAATGATTCTTAAAAGGCGATCTCTCCCTGGCCACATGTTCCGGATTTTCGCGGAGATAGAAGATCTTGTCCCGCTCCCTTGGATGCGCCGCACTCAGACCGATCAGGTCATCCGAATACAGTGCCGTTGCGATGAGGTCTATCTTGGGATAATAAAAAGTTCCTTTGTTGCCCACTTCAGTTAACAGCTTGCCACCGATCCAGTCCTTAAAACGCACCGTAGTGGGTGAGCAGAGCGAGAACATGGTATGGATGCCCAACTGGTTGGCCAGCGCCACTGCCACACGCGAAGGGAACAGACTACCGATACCGAAACCGGCCACTTCCCGCGAGTTCCATAGACCGGACAGCTCCGCAGCTCCCTGGCGGGCTTTCTGCCGCACCACTTCATGGATATGGGGATCCATTTTACCGGTAGCTTCTTCAATGGGCAAAGGATGAATGCCGTCAGCCACCTGGATCCTTGCGCCACCATAGAGTTTTTCCCCGTCGAGCGTTTCCACCACGATCACAAAAATGGCCGGGTTGAACATCCAGTCGTCCGTGTTGGTGGTGATGTTCTCAATGCCATAGATGGACAATACTTTCCTGTGGCCTGCAATGAACTTTCTGCAGGTCGCGGGATCCTCGATCGCCCTGAATGCACGGATCCTGATCTCTGTTACCAAATCCCGGGAAAAACCACTCATCAAAATCGGTGTTTATTTCGAACAAAATAACAAAACTATGTTCGTTTGTTTAACTATTATTGTATAAACATTTGTTTTCGTTAGATTTACGGTATCTCTAGACCGAAACCCCCAGTATCAGTCATGGAAGAAAAAAAGATCAATGTCCTGTATATAGATGATGAGCCAAACAATATCACCTCATTCCGTGCTGCTTTCCGGCGTTCCTTCAATATCTACTCAGCGGAATCCGCCGAAGAGGCCCGTAAGATCATAGAGGTTGAGCCCATTGAAGTGATCCTGAGCGACCAGCGTATGCCCAAAATGACCGGCATTGAATTCTTCCAGTCCATCCTCACCACCCACCCCGATCCTATCCGGATCCTGATCACCGGTTATACCGATATCAATGCGGTGATCGATGCCATCAATATCGGTCAGGTATACAAATACCTTACCAAACCCTGGATAGAACACGAAGTAAGAACAGCTATCCTGAATGCATTCGAGTTATACGACCTTCGCCGCCAGAACCGCGAGCTGACAGAGAAGCTGATGGATGCCAACCAAAAGCTGGAACTACTGGCACGCCAGAATCTGTTATCCTAGTCCATATTCCGCAGCATCCTGTAAGCACCTATCAGCTTGACCGCCTGGTAGCAGGCAGCAACAGGGTTCGTTAAGAAGCTTCTTGTCTGCTGACCGATTTCTTGGTAGCTTTAAGACAAATGATGCATGCCATGAAGACAACCCATACACTCCTGATCGCAGTGATCGCCTCCTTGGTATTGATGACCGCTTTCCGGCCAAAGGCCTCACCAACGCTCACAGGCGCCTGGGGATACGGACCGGCCGACAACCGCACCGTGATGATCTGCACGGACAAAGTATTTTCCGTGGCCCAATACAATATCACCGGCAAAACCTTGCTCCATTCCTGGGGAGGCACCTGGCGTTTGGCGGGCAACCAACTGATCAGGCAGATCGAATGGGATTCCAGAGACTCTACACAGGTAGGGAAAGAATTGTCGCATACCATCCAGGCAAGCAATGCCACCCTCAGACTGGGAAATGCACCCGAAACCTGGCAGCGTCTGGATGATGGCGGCCCCGGAGAACTGGCCGGTGCCTGGGTCATTACTGGTACCTACAACAACGACAAGGTCTCCAAACGCCCCAACCCATTTTTTCCGCGCAGGACCATGAAAGTCTTATCCGGTAAATATTTTCACTGGATCGCCTATCATCTTACCAACAAACAGTTCCAGAATGCCGGCGGAGGTTCGTACAGCACAGTAAACGGCAAATACACGGAGAACATTGAATTCTTTACCAAAACACCGGCAAGTGTAGGCAAGACGCTCAGTTTCGATTATTCATTTGTTGACGGCGACTGGCGGCACCGCGGTGAAAAATCTACCGGCGGTGTGATGGATGAATGCTGGACCAGGAGAGAACAACTGGAAAATAAATAAGGTCCTCCAGGCATTGAATATGCTCCCCCACTCCTTCTCACCGGATGCTTGGAGAGATGGTATAAATCTGCTAGTTTTAAAAACAATACGAAACACATGAAGATCACTGGATTTGTTTTAGCGCTCACTTTATGCTTACAGTTGCATGCCCAACCCGGCCCCGGATCACATTCCGGGTGGATACAACTCTTCAACGGGAAAGACCTTACCGGGTGGACACCTAAAATAACCGGTTACCCCTTGCATGAGAATTTTGGCAACACATTCTATGTTGAGAACGGGATATTAAAAACCAAATACGATGCCTATGACAGTTTCAATGAACGTTTCGGGCACCTGTTCTACCAAAACAAATACGCGTATTACCTGATGGCGGTCGAATACCGTTTTACCGGCGAGCAGGCAAAGAACGGACCGGGCTGGGCCTGGCGCAACAGCGGTGTGATGATCCACTGCCAGGATCCCAGTACCATGGGTAAGGACCAGGACTTCCCCATCTCCATTGAAGTGCAACTGCTGGGTGGCAATGGCAAGGACCCACGCAGCACCGCTAACCTTTGCACACCGGGCACCAATGTGGTGATGGATGGCAAACTGCTTACCAACCACTGCGTGAACTCGCATTCGCAAACCTATCATGGCGATCAGTGGGTACGGGTAGAGATCCTGGTCTTAGGCGATTCGCTGGTGCAGCATATCATTGACAAACAGGTGGTGTTACAATACAACCAGCCACAGATCGGCAACGGCAACGTGATCCACTACGACCCTTCGGTGAAAGTGGATGGTAAACTGCTGAAAGAAGGGTATATCTCCCTGCAAAGCGAGAGCCATCCTGTGGAATTCAGGAAAGTGGAATTGTTCGATCTGTCACCCTACGCAAAGGACCCTAAAAAACTGTCGGCTGTGCTGCAAAAGCTACAGCTGCCGGTCACCCAATAATATTTCCAGCCAGCGCCTTTGCGCCTTTGCGAGAAATATTTGCCCGCAAAGGCGCAAAGGCGCAGACCGGGGAGTGTGACCGCTTATGTAAATCGGAAAGCTGCCACACTCGATTTTGTTTAGTTTAGCTTCATGGAGATCAACAATGCAACCCTGGCCGCGCAGTTTCAGGCCACCACAAATTCCCTGATCGGTTTACTGGAAACCTTCACACCCGATACCTTTAACCGTAAACCTGCGCCCACAGCCTGGAATGCCGGCGATGTGGCCGAACACCTGTTATTATTCGATCTTCGTTTACAGGAGATACTGGCAACCGCCATCCACCCTGCTGACCGCAACCCTGCTGAAAAAATTGCCGAATATACCGGCCGCGTTACCAACCGCGAAGTACGTATCGATGCACCTCCCTTCCTGGTGCCTGAAGCTGCTGAAAGAAATCCCGCAGACATGATCGCAAAACTGAAAGCTGTACGTAACCATATTGTGGCGGCCATGGCAACACAGGACCTGACACTGATCAGCACCGATTTTCCGCACCGCTTTTTTGGAGAGATGACCGCTTTTGAGTGGATCCACTTTTTAGACCTGCATACACACCGGCATTTTCCGCAGTTGCGGGAATTACTGGAGGATCGATCGGCGTAACAGGCCATCCCACCGAAACCAGCAAGCCACCTGCGTTCCCATAGAACCGTATGCCCTGTTTTATTGGATCAGCTACTGGACCAGGTTCCGCTTCATTGAGTCACTCATTTCACCGCTACCCGTTTTTTAGTGTAACTGATCGTCCGGTTCCGGATCGATCTCCCACGCTATCCCTTTCTTCTCCTTCTGTTTCACCACTTTTTTGGGGGTAGGTTCCTGTTGCACAAAGGGTACGATACGTCCTTCGCGTACCAGTACGGCTTCCAGGATCTTGCCGGCCTGGTAGTTCCTGTCACCAATAGGCTGGCTTTTCGTATCAAGGCAATAGAACCCGATGGCAACCAGCAATACCTTATCGTCCACAGCACCGGCGGGAAGTCTGAGCCTGCCGCCGGGAAAATAAGGTCTGTGTAAGCTGATCTGCAGGTCATCGGCTTTGGCCACCAGCCCTTTTTTGTTGGCAAAATCACAGGCGCAGCAGCATAGCTGTACCACCAGGGTAGCTGCCCGGGGAAATGCCTTAGCGATCCCTTTTACGATAAACCTGGGTATGGTGATGGATATGTCCGCCCCGGGATCGATGACCACAACAGGTTCTGCGGAAAAGATCTTTTGGCTTTGGGTATAGCGGTTCAGCTCAACCGCTTTCAACAGTGCCAGGTTACCATCCATTACTTCCCGCTCACCCGCCTGTTTGGAATTACAGGACCTGATCACCTGATAAAAATGAGCGCTCAGCCTGTTGTAAAAACCATTGTCGGCCATACGGTCCACCATGTACCCTAATGCCGTTCTCACCAGCGAGGCGGCCGAACCTGCCCTGCCAAATTCCATCCCGCTTTTCTTACTGTTCGCAGATAGTGTATGGTGGCTGGCGTAGGCGCGCACAAAATTCTTACCGTTCCGGCGGTAATGCACCTGGTTGTCCAGTTTACCAGACAAGGAAATAACGCTTTTTTCAATGGCCATCCGGTTGCTATTGGTGATCGTAAGAACAAAATAATATTAATTTTTCATATATCATATAGGCCTGCCCCCCCTTCCACTGGCCTTCCCATGCCCATCAACTGCCCTTCTCATGCCCATGAAGTGCCCTTCAGGTCCAATATTGGTCCCATACTGCTTCGTTCTTTGCCCGTTAACGGTTCATCTTTCCTTCAGCTCCCATTCGACGGGGAAACGAAGGAAAGAAGAAGGAATAATGAACAGAGGAAGAAGGAATAATGAACAGAGGAACAAGGAATGATGAACAGATGAAAAAGGAATGATGAAATGCAAGCAATGCCCTACTGTTCAAAAGAGGGCACTTGCACCATCTGGTATCATACGCCAGAAACGGTTTGTGTATGGGATCTCCAATTCCTGAGATCTGAAAAACTAAAAACGTCAGCCTGACAGAAATACTTTTGCTGTCTTTTACGACAAACTTTCTTTTCCGGAGTCTCTCGTCAGGGGACTCTTCGCTTAATAGCAGGTAACAAACGTAGCTAGCTAGTTTTGTATAAGAAATTTGATGCGGGGATTATTAAATGATCTGTCATTCTAAACGAAGAGTCCCCGTTGGGAGACTCTTCTGGGAAGGAAGCTCCTTATTCTGCATACTGTTTCTGTCCATACGACAATACGGAACATAAATAAAAAACCTTGACAGTTGTACTATCAAGGTTTTTTATTTGCGTGTGCCCCAGGCGGGAATTGAACCCGCACTCGCGTTGCGGCGAACAGGATTTTAAGTCCTGCGTGTCTACCAGTTCCACCACCAGGGCTTCCCTTCGGGGAGTGAACTCCCAAAAAAAAGTCCCGTAACCGCCTCAGGCGGACGGGACTTGTGAGCGGAAGACCGGGCTCGAACCGGCCACCCCGACCTTGGCAAGGTCGTGCTCTACCAAATGAGCTACTTCCGCATTATTTGTAAGAACTTGTTTTGGGAGTGCAAAAATAGGCATCCCGAGTTCCTGACAAAATTTTTTATTGATTTTTTTTATTTGTACTCAGGTTTGTACTGGCTGCTCTTCTGTACCTCTACGTCGGGTTTTCCCTTATAACGCTGGTTGTATAAACGGTAGCATCCACCCAGCACAAATGCCAGGATACAGAATACCTGCAGGTAAAACAGGAACCTAGATGAATTTACCCAGTTCTTGGTAAAATCTTTTTCTTGTGTCTCGTTGATCTCGTGTGACATAGTGGTTAGTTACTTTGCAAAAATAAGGGTCAGCCGCAAATTAAAAAGCCTTCTTTTGAATAATTTCCCTGAAACGGGTATGTTGTTTGATAAAATACTGCCATACCACCGATCCACCGTATACGCCATCCAGTGACCGCATGGGTTTGCGGGAATCTGACTTTTGGACACCTCCTGTTACCATACGCCCCATCACTGCCAGGTGCGCCTTGGCAATGGCCGTAAAAAAGTAGATATCCCCGGTAAAAAGTCCCTTCCAGGCCGACAAAGCGTCCAGGCCGATGCGGAATGGCAATTTCCAGACCTTCTCCTGCCAGGGTAGGTTCTTGCACAACATGAGCAGGTTGTTCCGGAAGTTGAGGAATACTTTCCGTCCACCCCGGGGTAAGGTACCCGCGCCTACATGGTACACCACCGATTGCGGGCACGACCAGATCCGATACCCTGCCAGCTGCATACGCCAGCAGAGATCGATCTCTTCCTGGTGGGCAAAAAAACTGTCATCCAGCCCCCCCAGTTCATGGTACACGGCCGCTTTTACGAACATGGCGGCCCCCGATGCCCAGAAAATGGGCTCGGCGGTATCGTACTGGTGGGTATCTGTTTCGCACACATCAAAGATCCTTCCCCGGGAGAAAGGGTATCCGAGATGATCGATCCAGCCACCGGCGGCGCCGGCATATTCAAAGAGTTCGGGTTCACGGTACGAGAGCAGCTTGGGCTGTGCCGCGGCAATGCGGGCATCGGCCTCCATCAGTGTGATCAGGGGTTCTATCCAGCCCGGCGTTACCTGTACATCCGAGTTCAGCAGCACATAATAATCCGCTGTCACCCGTTTCAATGCCCAGTTATAGCCACCGGCAAAACCTTCGTTCCTGGGATGTGTCAGTACTTCCACCGAAGGATACGCTTCGCGCAGGAAGACAAGTGAATCATCCGTAGATGCATTATCCGCCACAACCACCCGCAGGTTGCCATAGGTAGACGCCAGCACGGACGGAAGAAAGTTCTCCAGGTGCTGCCGGCCATTATAGTTGAGTATGACCACTGCTACGGAAGGTAGTGTCAATGTTTTTTTTTGCGAAAATAGGTGTATTGGGGGGAAATCAATGATAGAATGATAGGATGATAGAATGAGTGAATGAAAGAGGATGTGTTGAATGTTCCTGCTTCCCACACCATTCTATCATCCTATCATCCTATCATTCTATCATTAAATACTTGCCCAAACAAGCCTTTACTCCTATCTTGTGCATGAAATACCTGTTATGCGTTTTCTGCGTCTGAATTTAGATTTTCTCGATCATCCATGTTCCTGCTGAAGCAGGATCCAATGACGCGTGCCTGATCATGGGCACAGCAGTAAGGGCTACCCTGCCTGTTCCGGACCGGATCTCTATCATTTTATTCATTGCTAATTACGCATTTATATGGTTACTACCTTATCTGCAAAAGCTGCAGCATACCTGGCATTAGAAGACAAATACGGCGCTCACAATTACCATCCGCTTCCCGTGGTACTGGAGAGAGGGGAAGGCGTTTTTTTGTGGGATGTTGACGGCAAAAGATATTACGATTTCCTGAGCGGCTATTCTGCGGTGAACCAGGGTCATTGCCATCCCCGCATCATCGATACCCTGGTGGAGCAGTCCCGCAAGCTGACGCTTACCTCGCGCGCTTTTCACAATAACCTGCTGGGACAATACGAGCAGTTCATTACGACCTATTTCGGTTACGATAAAGTGTTACCGATGAATACCGGCGTGGAGGGTGGAGAAACGGCCATTAAACTGGCCCGCCGCTGGGCCTATACCCAAAAAGGTATTGAAGAGAACCAGGCAAGGATCGTATTTGCCGAAGGTAATTTCTGGGGAAGAACGCTGGCCGCCATTTCCGCCTCTACAGACCCCAGCAGCTACAAGGGCTTCGGACCCTTTATGCCCGGTTTTGATATCGTTCCCTACAACGATACTGACGCGCTGGAAAAAGCCTTACAAAATCCCAATGTGGCCGCATTCATGGTGGAACCCATCCAGGGAGAAGCCGGCGTGGTGGTACCGGACGAGGGCTACCTGAAAAAAGTGCGGGACCTGTGCACGAAGTACCAGGTCTTACTGATTGCCGATGAGATACAGACCGGGCTGGCACGCACGGGTAAGATGCTGGCCTGCGATCATGAGCAGGTCCGTCCGGATATCCTGATATTGGGCAAAGCACTGAGTGGTGGCGTATTGCCTGTTTCAGCGGTCCTGGCCGATGATGCGGTGATGCTGAATATCCACCCGGGTGAGCATGGATCAACCTATGGCGGCAACCCCCTAGCCTGTGCGGTGGCCATGACCGCACTGACCGTTCTGAAAGAGGAGAATATGGCAGCGAATGCCGAACTGATGGGCGAATTGCTGCGCGCAGAACTGGCCAAACTGAACTCACCCTTTATCACCACCATCCGAGGGAAAGGTTTGCTCAACGCCATCGTGATCGAACACCGGAACCCGGATGCCTCCTGGGAACTTTGCCTGGCATTAAAAGAGAATGGACTGCTGGCCAAACCGACCCATGGCGACAAGATCCGTTTTGCCCCGCCCCTGCTGATCACACGTGAGCAGGTGCTGGAATGCGTGGACATCATCAGCCGATCCTTACAGACATTGGCATAGAAACCTATTCACAAACAGAAAAGGAGCCTGGTAAACGCTACCAGGCTCCTTTTTCTTATCAGACAGATAGCAGTAATTATTTGCCTTTCAGGTCCAGTTTGGGCAGTAAGGTCATCAGCAATATCAGTATCGATAAAGCCACCTGGATATACAAAGCGGGCTTTTTTTCGGGACACTCACCCATTAAACAGGTAGAGATCATGAGGTAATTCCGGAACGCCCATGCCAGGTTCAGTGCGGCGATAAAGACATTGGTCCTTTTTGACCAGATCGCCGGCACCGCAAACATCACCAGCATGATCCCGGAAAGGATCACAGTAAACAGACCGGGCTTACCAAAATTGGTGCCCACTGCCTGGAAACCGGTAATGGTGATCTGCCGGCTGGCTATATAACTCCACGGTAAAAAACAGATGGCCACCAGCGCAAGGGTGGCAATGATGCCGATCGTTTGGGAATGTTTCATACGTCAAATACTTACCGCAAACCTATAACATTTTCCAGAGGGGAAATCGCTTTCCGGGAAAAGCCTCAAAAAGAAAAAAGTGCCATTCCTTGTGAACAGCACCTTTCCCTCATTTTCTATCTTCAAGCTTTATTCCCTTGTTCGTATTACCTGTTAACCATTACTGTTCACTGCCACATTGGGTTGTTTTACCACGGTACAGCCATAGTTACCGGCTGTTTTCACGTTCAGGTAAATGGTATAATATCCGGGAGTGGTCACTTTAAAGTTTTCGCCACCGACAGCAGGTACATCGTAACCATCTTTTACCTGTTTACCCAGGGTCACCGCATCGCTGTTGTTGGCCCTGAACCTGAACTCACCGGCCTGCAGGTTACAGGTGATCACGTAGGCATTTTTAGTTTCATCATAGCTCATGACCGGGTCATTACCGGCGGCAACAGCAGTTCCGTGGATACCCCAGCTGTTGATCTTGGTATAACTCCAGGTATTGGTATTGGTGCTGGCTTTTACCAGGTAAGTTCCGGCACCGCCGAAGATGGCCAGCACACCACCTCCAAATCCGAATTTGTTATTACCGATATGGGTGTAAGTATTGGTAGTTTCCCATTGGGTTCCTTTTACAAACATGAACTGGGCGTAAGTATTGGTGAAATTCACGAATCCCTCATATTCCCCATTGTTCTCAGGACTAACGATCTGTGGGGCTGTGGCCAGGTCCCAGTTCTCGAAATTACCGGGCAGTTTCAGGTATTTGGGATAGTCGTACGCAGTGTAGGGTTGGTAGGTGGTCACATTCAGGGCTACCGCATCGCTGTATACCACACCGGCTTTTCCGTAAACCGGGGTCGCTTTTACCCGCAGTTCCACTTTGCCGCTGTTACCACCGGGTATCAGTTTACACATTTTCTGGTTCAGGTCTTTTACCAGGAAACCTACCTGGGCGCCATCTGTAGTACCCAGCTCAACAGGAGCTTCAAAACGGGTACCTTCTGCTGCAGCTTCTACTGTATAGTTTCTCAGGTTATCGTTGGCAGTACGGCTCCAGCTGAAGTTCACAGCAGTGATGTCCGCATTACCCTGACGTAACACCACATTGCTCTCAGAGATACGAAAACCAGTAATAGCGGTAGCACTTTCAGCTACTATATTATTGGCAGCAGTTACGGGAGTCTCTACTCCTTTCTGGCAGGCTGTCAGCAGTAAAAGAGCAGTTCCTATAAAGAGCAACCCGGCTCTCCGTGGAGTCTGCATTTTGTCGGTTTTGGTGATCTGCTGTTTCATAAAATCTGTTTTTCCTGAGGTGAATGATGTGTTACAATCACAGTACAAAGTGACTCAGAATCGGCCCCCTGGGAAATAGACCGTGTTGTGAAAAAACAGTAGGTGGGTATTTGCGGAAAGGGTAACAGGACGCTCCCTGAACAGATAGACCTCAGGGAAGCAGATCGGTAACTGTAGCGGCCGCTGACACGTAGCTGACCGGAATATAAACTGTAGTGAAAAATCTATGAAATACGCTTCTGAAGAAGCGTAAATGATATAAATAATTGATAATCAATAAAATTCAGGATATCAATTTGACGATTTTATCATAAAAAAGCCTGCCCGGTATCGGGCAGGCAGTAACAAGTATTGGTCATTTTACAACATTCTGTATCTATCGATTCACAGTTTCGGGATCCGTACTTCAAATACGGAGCCCTGGCCGGGAGTAGAATGAACTTCTATCTGCCCGTTCAGCTCGTCTACAAGCTTTTTTACAAGGCGCAATCCCAAACCATATCCCGCTTCACCCTTGGTACCGGCAGCTGAAACAGTGGTCCCTGTATGGAAGATCTGAGCTACCTGGGTGGTATCCATACCTACCCCTGTATCCCTGACGCATATCTGCAGTTCTTTTACTTGCGATCTGACCTCCAGAGAAAGCTCCACAGTTACTTTTCCTTTGACCGGTGTGAATTTGATGGCATTGGAAATAAGGTTGCCGGCTATCTGCAGCAGATGGTTCTTTGAAAAGGAGACAAGGCTATTCTCGCCCTTGATCTGAATGGCCAGATCGATCTCTTTGGGGATCGCCTGCGGTGTATACAACTGCTCCAGTTTGTCTTTGAATATCGCCAGGTTGAACGATCCATTACCTCCCAGCTGAGTATCTACCGTTTCTATCTTTTTACCGGTAAGCAGGATCTCATTGGCCAGTTCAAGCAGGGATGCCCCGCTCTTGTGGATCAATCCTACAAATTCCAATACCTGGTCCATATCATTGTCCTTGCCTTGCTGACTGATGATCTGCGCAAGACTGATGATCCCTCCCAGTGGCCCACGGATATCGTGTGCCACTTTTCGCTGCGTATCGTTGGCCTCTTTTACCTTGCTTTGCAGGTTACGGATAGATTGAAATGCCATCAGGCAGGTAACGATCTCGTGTGCAATGATCTTGAGGATCTCCACTTTCTCCGGACTGATCTCATGCCCTACTTTATCCAGCACGCATAATGCGCCGATATTATAGCCATCTGCCGTTTGCAGGGGGACCCCGAAATAATATTTCAATAATGGCTCGCCTGTAACATAGAACTTGTCCTTGAATCTGTCATCCACACTCAGGTCCTTTACTTCCAGGCTCTGCTCTTTGGCCACGATGGTATACTGGCAAACCGAATCGGACCTGCTCATCTGTTTCAGCGGCAGACCATAATTGGATACTGTCCACTGGGTAAAGGAGTCGATCAGATTGATCAGTGATATAGGCGTTCCGGCAACTCTTGCGGCCAGTTCTGAAAGTCCCTTCAGGGATTCCTGCATTTCTGTATAGTCCACATCAAGCTCTGACAGCTTGTGCAAACGTTCCATTTCATTCTCAGGAATGGGTGGGATCACTGCAGAAGGGGGATTGGATTCGGATATGGATTCTGTTTTCAAAGGATATCGTAAATAAAGGTATCAGGATTAAATCAGCTTGTTATCAACTGCGTATCGGATGAGTTCCAGGTTATTGTGAAAGCCCATCTTTTCGAAGATACGTGCACGGAAAGTACTCACGGTATTACTGCTCAGTACGAGCTCCTTGGCAATATCTGAAATGGAATGACCGGAAGCCAGTAATTTGAACACTTCGAATTTCCTGTCGGAAAGGCTTTCTACCGTTTTGGCGCTGTTGATATGTTCAAAAGCATCTGCCAGTGCATCTGCCACATCCGGACTCAGGTATTTACGGCCTGATAACACCTGGTTCACGGCTTTCACCAGCTCCAGCGTTGCAGCTCCTTTGGTAAGATACCCCATGGCACCCGCTTTGATGGAACGAACGGCATACTGATCGGGCGAGTGCATGCTGAGGATGATGACGGGGGTCTTGGGAGAATGTTCCTTGATCTTCTTCACGGCTTCCAGACCTGAATCGCCCGGAGGCATGGAAATGTCGCAGATGATCACGTCCCATTTTTCCTTGTACACCTGTTTCATCAGGTCCACGGCATCAGACACATCTACGATCTCTGCCAGCGGATAAGCTTCCGTAAGCAGCATTTTAATACCTTCTCTAACAATGGTATGATCATCGGCTATCAGAATTCTCATAAGTTCAGTTTTTTAGGTATATACGCAACGACGGTTGTTCCTTTTCCAGGTTCGCTTTTGATCTTCAGCTCTCCTCCCATCGACAAGGCCCTTTCCCTTAATCCGACCAATCCCAATGTATTACGTTTTTCTGATGTTTCAAATCCTATTCCGTTATCCATCACAGACAAACAGATCCGATCTCCTTCCTCCAGCAACGTCACATTCACATAACTGGCATCGGCATGGCGCCATACATTATTCAGTGATTCCTGCGCGATCCTGAACAATTCCGTTTTCACATTACCGGGTAATTCCCTGTCGTCCAATGTCGACTCAAAGATACACTCAATCCCGTTCATATTGTGAAACTCACTACAATGCCATTGCAGGGTAACATTGAGTCCAAAGTCGTCCAGGATACTGGGCCGGAGGTCTGCGGCTATCTTATGGATATAGGCCAGCATAATCTCCAGGGTATGGGTGGCATGACTGATCCTTTTTTTGCTGGATTCCTCCCCGGTAGCCAGGCGTATTGATAACCAATCGATGTCCATTTTGAGGGCCGATGCCAGTTGTCCCAACTCATCATGCACTTCCCGGGCAACTGATTTCCGCTCTTTTTCGCGCACATTCTGCAGGTAAGAGGACAGGTTCTTCAATTCATTGTTCTTGATACGCAGTTCCTCTTCGGCCTTTTTGCGTTCCGTAATATCCCTTTGTATGGCTATCCAATTGGTATACCAGCCTTTTTCATTGGCAATAGGGACAATGGACGTACTGACCCAGAAAGGTTCGCCATTCTTTTTATAATTCAACAGCTCCGCCTCCACAGGTTGCCATTTCTCCAATGCCTGGCGTATTTTGTCCAGTTGTTTGCGGTCGGTATCCGTCCCTTGGAGTATCCGGGGCGTTTGTCCCAGCACCTCATCCAGCGAATAACCTGTCATACGCACAAAAGACTCATTGACATACAGGATCCGTGGACCCGGCAGGTCGATGGGTTCCGCATCGGTGACCAGGATACTGTCGGAGCTCCGGGTGATGACAGACTCGAACAATTTCAGCAATACCTGCTGCTTTTTCTTAGCGGTGATGTCCCTGAAAAATACAAGAACACCCTTATCGGACAGGTGCAGGTATACCACCAGCCATTTCTGCAAGACCGGAACGTACAGATCGAGGTTCTGGTTGACCTGTTCTGCATGCAGTTTTTCCAATGACCGGTAGAAGGGCTTGCATTCCGTTTCAGGGAAGATAACGGTGATCCGTTCCCCATACAACTTTTCAGTGGAACGTTCCAGTACCTGTACGGCCAATTGGTTGATCTCTGTAATGACCCCGTCTGCATTCAAAGCCAGGTATCCATCCGGTATATTTTCCAATACCTCTACTACCGAACCATCACTTTGTGCGACCTGCTTGTGAGAAAACGTAAACAGGATGGTCAACAGACAGGAAAAACACAGGAGATAAATCACCCAGGTGAAAGTGCCATCGCTATCACGCCATTGAAAAAAAAGAAGAAGTAGTATCTGTGAAATGAGCAGGATTGCCTGCAACGGGAGCTTCCCTGAAACGGAGAATAAACCACCACCCTTAACGCCTGTTTTCATATTTTATCCGAAAATTACCTACCTGCTATCTGTTCCGGCCGCAGGGAGATCAGCGGAACAGGCTCAAATTATTTTATTGGCAATGGCATATTTAATCAGTTCAACATTGGAATGAAAACCCATTTTTTCAAAAATCCTTCCTCTGAATGTACTGATGGTATTATGACTGAGCGATAACGATTTTGCGATCTCAGTTGTGGTCATTCCGGTTGCCAACATCCGGAAAACCTCTTTTTCCCTGTCGGACAATTTACTAATTAAAACGCTTCGTTGCGTATGTTCTATAAAATCAGCCATCAGGTAGACAACTTCGGGACTCAGGTATTTCTTTCCGGAAGCCACTGTTTCCAGTGCTTTCACCAGTTCCAGCGTTGCCACTCCTTTGGTAAGATAACCTGAGGCGCCGGATTTAATTGCCTGCAAAGCATATTGGGCAGGGGCATGCATGCTTAGCACCAGGATGGGGGTATCCGGTTTTGCCTTTTTGATCTCCTGGATGGCTTCCAGTCCGGATTTACCCGGAGGCATGGAAATATCGGTAACGATCACATCCCATTTTTCTTTTTTGGCTTGCTGTATCAACTCTTCAGAGTTGGACACATCTACAATGGAAATTCCCGGATGCGATTCCATCAATACATGCCTGATACCGTCTCTAACGATCGTATGATCATCTGCTAATAAAACCCTCATAAATACCTCCGCTTTTCACTGTCTTGGCATATCCCCTATCGCTCATGGACACATGAATCGGACGGGATATGCTAATTGGTTAATTTTCAATTCTGATCTTTACAATTTCACTGTAAAGAAACGACGAAGGGTATCGCCCGCAAATAGTCAAGTTCGAAATTGTCTGTGGTAAGGCGGATAGTGCATGGGTAGTCTTTCGACTACATTATAATAAAAAAGGACCGTAACTGCTACGGTCCCTTTCTAAGAATATCATATACAATGGTTAACGCAGTTTGATCAGTTGCACCAGTTTTCGCTGGGTTCCCTGCATGATTTCTGCAAAATAAGTACCGCTCTGATAGTTGGCCCCGATCTGGAAAGTACTGTTGGGTACGATTCCGGACCTGGCATCCACTACCCTTCCATTGGCATCCATTACACGGAGAGTGACAGGTGCCTGGTGCCTGCTTTCGAATTTCAAGGTGAAGAATGTTGTCGTCGGATTCGGCATCACGGTCACTTTCAACTCTGTTTCTGTAGTGATCTGTTCCGATTTGCCTTCAGCAAGGGTTGACTGCGTAATGACAGCCGAAACCGTATTCACCACAGGCACTGCAGCTGCACCACAGTCGAAACTGTTCCAGTTCACATTCTTTCCATTGCTCTCCACTTCTTCAGCAATGAAGAGACCGGTCATATACACATAGCTGTTGCCCTTTTCGTAATACTTATCATCATCATCGTCACGATCGCAATCACCGTGACCATTTCCGTAATCACCGTAAGCATATCCGCCGGTGACTTTCAATTTACCTCCAGGCATATACACATTGGCATTGATACGGGTATCGCCGCCTTTCACGCTGAATTTGGCATCCTCGCCCTCATCATCCCAAACATCGTATTTGTTCTTACCATTACCCTTTTGTGCATCACCCATATAAAAGGTCACACTGTAATTATCCGGGTTCAGGAATACCTGGCTACCGATGCTCACCGATCTGCGAACCAGCACTTTGGCGTCCTGCAGGAATCGGATATAACTGTATCCGTAACGTGGGCCTTTTACCACATCCAGTTTTTCGATATGGATCACCGGTGCCGTAAAGGTGACCTGTGCCCCCTGTTCTATGCGGATGGTTCCGAAGATGGTGCCGTTCAGTGTCACTCTCGCATTTTTCCGGATAGTGAGGTCCTTGTAATTCCCCTGTAAAGTGGCAGTGGCTGACTGGGCAACACTGGCATTGGAAAGGTTCCAGGTACTGGTTGTATTATAGAGCATGACCGGCAACTGAATACCCGTGGCCGCGCTATAGATCGGATGCGCGATGGTGATGTTCTTACCATCCCTGTCTATCTTTCTGGCTTTAACAAAGGAACCAGGTGCGGCAACGGAACTATTGTTATGGAAAGTTACTTCCCCTTTGGCCGATATGACACCTACGCTGCCAGAAGCGACGATATTATTGGCGCCCAATTGTACCTTATCATAGGCCAGGATCGTGTAACTATTGGTCAGATTCTGTTTGCGGAATGTATACACAGCGGGCAGACTGGTACAGCCGCCGGCAGTAACGTACAATGTATAGTCGCCATCCGCGCTGGTTTGGTTCAACGTGATCTCCTGTGAGTTGCCAACCGGCGTTTCGTTACCCATTACCCATTGGTAAGTAGCATTTGGCGTATTGGCAGCACCTGTTAAGACAAGCTTGTTACAGAAAGCGTCTTCACTGCCTGCTGTGATGGTGGCCACGGGCAGCACATTACAAAGAGGGATATCGGTCACCGTGACCGTAGTGTTCACCGATGCCGCACAACCGGAAGCATTGGTCACCGTATAGGTAATGATAGCGGTACCTGCGGCAATACCTGTAACCTGTCCATCAGGGTTTATTGATGCGTTACCATTATTGCTGCTCCATACACCACCTGCGGTAGTATTGGACAGTTGTATTGAAGATCCCGCATTCACCGTAGTATTACCCGTGATATTGGCCACTACCGGGTTAGCGTAAACAGCAACCGTAATAGCTGAAGATTGTGCCGTGCAGCCGGATGCATTGGTCATGACGACCGTATAATTTCCACTGGCAGAAGCCGTATAATTTGCAGTGTTGGCGTTTGTGATGGCCACACCATTATTATACCACTGATACGTATAACCCGCACCCGTATTGGCAGCAAGCAGCACAGAGCCGCCGGCGCAGAAGGTAATGGGCCCCTGGGCAGTTACCGCAGCTACAGGCGCCGGGTTCACCGTAACGGTGACAGCGGTAGAACCGGCTGTGCAACCGGACTGGCCAGTTACGATAACACGATAATTACCGCTGGCGGTAGCTGTATAGTTTTGCGCAGTAACGCCATCCAGCACTACGCCATCTTTGAGCCATTGGTAGGTTCCTGAACCCCCAGCGGTCAACACCACTGAGCCACCGGTACAGAAGGTAGTGGCCGAAGCAGCCGTAAGGGTTGCAACAGGCACTGCGTTCACCACCACTGGCAATTCCGCAGAAACTACTGAACAGGATCCGTTATTGATGGTCACGGAATAATTACCGCTGGCAGAAGCCATATAATTGGCCGTATTGGCGTTTGTGATGGGGGTACCGTTGTTGTTCCATTGGTAGCTATATCCTACGCCAGTGTTAGCCGCCAGCAACACAGAACCGCCCGCGCAGAAAGTAGTGGCACCCTGGGCAGTTACAGCAGCTACGGGCGCTTCGTTCACAGATACAGTGACAACGGCGGAGGCCGACGTACAACCGCTTGCATTAGTGATCTCAACAGTATAGTTTCCTGCAGTAGTGGCCGTATAGGTTGCTGTGGTAACACCCAGTGCAACGCCGTTCCTTTTCCAGTTATAAGAGGTTCCGGCACTTGCTGTGAGTAACACAGAACCACCGGTACAGAAAGTAGTAGCTGAAGCAGCTGTGATGGTAGCCGCAGGAACTGCATTCACCACCACAGGCAATTCGGAAGAAACAGCTGAACAGGACCCATTACTGATCGTCACGGAATAATTACCGCTGGCAACAGCCGTATAATTTGCCGTATTGGCGTTTATGATGGGGGTACCGTTGTTGTTCCATTGATAAGTATACCCAGCACCCGTATTAGCTGAGAGCAACACTGAGCCGCCGGTGCAGAAAGTAGTGGCGCCCTGGGCAGTGATGGAAGCAACAGGTGCTTCGTTCACCGTTACGGTGACAATAGCGGAAGTAGCCGTACAACCGGTCTGACCGGTTACCACAACACTGTAATCTCCGCTGGCTGTAGCTGTGTAGTATCCTGAAGTAACACCATTCAGCACCACCCCATTCTTCAGCCACTGGTAGGTTCCGGCACCCGAAGCAGTCAACACCACTGAGCCACCGGCACAGAAGGTAGTGGCCGAAGCAGCCGTAACAGCAGCAACAGGCATAGGATTGGCACTTACGGCAACAGCGACAGAGGTAACAGCGCAGGCAGCATTGTTCACAGTCACCGTATAGTTACCCGATACGGCAGCTGAATAGGTATTGGTCGTAGCGCCCGTGATCGGGGTACCATTCAGGTTCCATTGATAAGTGTACCCCATTGCTGATGTAGCAGAAAGCTGTACGGAACCTCCGGCACAGAAGGCTGTAGCACCCTGGGCAGTGATGGAAGCGACAGGCAGTCCTGTTACTGTAATCGATCTGCTGGCAGATACGCCACAGGCATTGGTATAGCTGATAGTGACAGTACCTGCAGACAAGCCGGTAACCACACCCGCCGCATCAACGGTAGCCACCAGGGTATTATCAGAACGCCAGGTACCGCCATTGCTGGTATTGGTAGACAGTTGCGTGGTAGTTCCCACACAGATAGAAGCATTGCCGGTAACCGGCGCCACCACTGTTGGTAAAACATTCACGGTGAATGTAGCAGTAGTAGTATTATTGCTGGCATCGGAAGCAGTGACCGTAACCACGGTTTGTCCTACCGGGAACACTGATCCGGGTGCCTGGCTATAGCTGATGCTGACAGGTAATTCTGAATCGTCTGTTGCAGTAGCCGTAAAATTGGCGACAGCTCCACAAACAGTAACGTCAGCATGCAAGGTGATCGTTGAAGGGACGGTGAGCACCGGCGATATCACATCGGCCACGACCACGGTCTGTGTCTGGGTGGTGATATTGCCATTCCGGTCGTTATAACTCCAGGTGATCAGGTAATTGCCGGGTTTGACAAAACTCAGCGGAATATCTGCAGTACCATTGATGAGACCACGGCAATTATCGTTGGCCACAGGAATGGTGGTTACCGTAGCCGGTGCGATCAGGTTCAACGCAGGCAGGGTTGCGGCAACAGGTACCGGTGCCGTAACATCGGGAACCACCGTTACCGTTAACGGAGCAGAAATGATCACTTCGGCGCCATTGGTCACTTTCACTGTATAATCGCCTGTTTGGTCCGCTGCAAAATCATGTGCATTGGCTCCTGCGATCGCCACCCCATTCTTGTACCACTGATAGGCGGTGCCTGTATTGGCAGAAGATAATGTCACGAAAGAAGAAGGACAGATCTCTGTAGGTCCGCTCGCAATGATCTGTGGCAGGTCGGACACTTTGATCCGCGTACTGGCGTTCACTACGCAATTCACATAGGAGTTGATCACGGTATAGATACCGGCCTGGTTCAGCTGAACATCGTTGATGACCGGATTGGAGATGGATGCAGCAAATCCGTTAGGGCCTTCCCATACATCGGTTCCATTACCGTTGGTCGCAAAGAGGTTGACCACGCTACCGATCTGGAAGATGGAACCATTGGCAGAAGCAGCCAGTCCCGGTGGTACAAAGTAATCACACATACCATATACTTTACCTTCCACCCAGTTGGATACGGTCCCTGTCAATGCAAAATTGGTCAGTACACCATGGTTACCATGCCCGCTAGAATCGGCAAGCATATTCGTAGAAGCATTATTCAGGTTCAATAATCCCTGATTCAGGCGGTAGTAAGCTGCCAGTCCGATCTGTTTTGAGATACCATCATTGTCCCCATTCAGCTCACAGTTCTTCATATTGTTGATGATCTCACACTGCGATAATGCGCGGCTCCACACCCTTAGTTCATCCAAACCGCCACCGAAGAACTCTGCCCTGCCCTTCTGTCCACCGATCATGATGTCTTCAGAGTTGGGAGTATAGGTCCCGTTCACTTCCATGGTTCCCGCAAGGTTTCCATTGAGGTAGATACGCATGAAATAACCATCATAGGTAGCCGCAACATGGTTCCATTTATTCAACGCACCGCCGGGGATCGGAGCAGAAAGTATCTGCCATTGGCCATCTACTGATAACTCAAATGTAAAAGTGCTCCAGCGGTCGTTGGTCTTGGGGAATTTATAACCTGTGGTTCCAAAACCACTTGATTTGGACAGTACATTCTGAATAACGGTGGAACCTCCTGTAGGATAGATCCATGATTCGATCGTAAAAGTATTGCTGTTGAATTCAGGCTTGTCGGCCACTACCACATTATCATTGGCGCCATCAAAGTTCAATCCGCTGGCCGAAGGAGCAACAGTAACAACGGTACTGGCCGTAACGCCGCAACCGTTATTGTCTACCGTTACTGTATAGGTACCGCTGGCGTTGGTGCCGACCCCATCAATGACAGGGTTCTGTTCGGTTGAAGTAAAACCGTTGGGACCTACCCATTTAAAAGTTCCTACTCCTGTTGCAAACAAACGGATAGTGCCACCTACCGGAACAGCGGACTGCTCACTGGCAGCCGTAGCCAATGGGGCCGTAAAAGGTTGGCAGGCAACACCGGGTACAACGATACCGGAAGCCCAGTTGGAAGTGGCAACTGCCAGTCCAAAATTTTTCAAGGTACCATTGGCCGCATTCGTGCCGGCATCCAGCAACTGCGTTTCGGCCGGATTGGCTATTCCTGTCAGCCCCTGGTTATATTGATAATATGCCGCAAGGCCATCTTCTGTACCGGTAAGCTCACAGTTCATGTGCTGGGCGATCTCACACTGAGACAGGGCCCTGTTCCAGATCCTCGTCTCATCTATGGATCCGCCAAAATAACTGGTATAACCTGGCTGTCCGCCAATGGTCAAGGGATTGTTATTCGTAATGATGGAACCCGCAAAATTCAACTGTCCCGCCTGCACCCCATCTATATATACCCGCATTACCTTTCCATCATAGGTGGCTGCAATATGGTGCCATTGCCCCAGTTTGCTGGCTCCGAAAGGAACAGAGAGTTTTCTCCATCCATAAATATTCATGTAGGCCCAGAAATCGATGGTGGTCCAGCCGGAAATGGTCCGTAGGATATAGCCGTTATCCATTCCGGACTGCGCTTTACAGACTATATCCTGTACCCCGTTGGCCTTGGTGGGTTTGATCCAGGTTTCAATGGTGATGGCGGCGCTGATGTTAAGGGCAGGCTGAACAGGGATGCTGACATTATCATTTACACCATCAAAATTCAGGCCCGATGCAGGTTGGGCCCATGCACCCGATGTAAATATGACCGATGTTATCAGACACAGTAATATTGCTTTGACGAATGACGGAAAGCGTGAACCAGTTTTGGTGTAAAGTTTTGGCCCCATTTTTAACATCTTACTGTATCCTTCGGGAAGAATACGATTGTACGGATAGTAAAGGATTTGGATTTTTAAAGCACAACCGCCTCAGAATCTGTGCTTTTGGCCGCAATCTTTCCGTTAAAACAACGAATTATTTGTAAAGATAACACTACAAATATAGACAAAACTTCTATTTTTCGTCCTAAAATGTAGCTTTTTCGTCAAAAAGATTTCCACACTTCTCTATGATGAGGGTCTGTGGTATAGCGAGGAAAAGGAAGGCTGGAAAGGGCAAAACCAACCAAATAATGTGTATGAAATTGATTATTAACGAAAAAACCCGCTAAAAAGCGGGTTTTTTATGCTACTTCGGAGGTCCCGAGCGGATTCGAACCGCTGTGGAAGCTTTTGCAGAGCTCTGCCTAGCCACTCGGCCACAGGACCTTTTTATGTCGGCGATTTTGTAGTAATAAAACTACAAGCCTGTTTGATGCGGTATCCTTTCGTCAACAGCGCTGCGAAAATAAAGCAATCAAAGGAATTTTAAAATTCTAAATCTGAAAAGCCGAAATTTGGCAGCTAATGTACCATTTATATGAACAGAATTGCAGATAGTGAGTTGATCATCAATAACCGGGGGGCCGTTTACCACCTGGATCTCAGGCCTGAAGAATTGGCCAATACCATCATCACCGTTGGGGATCCCGACCGTGTTGCGGAAGTGAGCAAACATCTTGACAGTATCGAACATAGGAGCCAGCATCGCGAATTCATCACGCATACGGGTTATATCGGAAAAAAAAGACTTTCCGTGGTATCGACCGGTATCGGTCCGGACAATATCGATATCGTCTTTAACGAACTGGATGCCCTGGTGAACATCGATTTCACCACCCGCACCATCAAACCCACCCTCTCGCAACTGACCATTGTGCGGGTAGGTACCTCCGGCGCCCTTCAGGCCGATATTCCGGTTGACAGTGCCGTTGCCAGTACCCACGGGCTGGGGGTAGACAATCTGTTGAACTTTTACCGTCGGGACAACAACGAGGAAGAGCGACAGATACTACAGGCATTCGGTGCACATACACACATGGAGAACATCACCAGTCCTTATATCAGTTCTTCCGGCGCGGGCATCCATAAATATTTTGTGGAAGGGTTCTTCCATGGCATTACGGTCACCTGCCCGGGTTTTTATGGTCCTCAGGGACGTGTATTGCGACTGGGCCTTACCAACCCGGAACTGATAGACCAGTTAACCAGTTTCCGTTATGGCAACCACCGCATTACGAACTTTGAAATGGAAACAAGCGCCATGTACGGATTGAGCCGCTTACTGGGGCACCAATGTCTCAGTTTAAGTGCCATCGTTGCCAACCGGGTAGAAAAGACCTTCAGCAAAGACGGCGCAGCAGCAGTGGAGAACCTGATACAAAAAACACTGGGTATCCTGTCCAATATCTGATCAGTTCTGGGAAGATAAAGCGACCAGTAAACCAGTCAACCAAAAAACAGTCAATACAAATATTGATGACACTACCATTTTACAAATACCAGGGAACCGGAAACGATTTTGTGATCATGGATAACCGTAACGGGAAGATCCGGCTCAGTACCGAACAGGTCAGCCGGATCTGCGACAGGCGTTTTGGCATCGGCGCAGACGGCCTGATGCTGCTGGAATCTGCGGAAGGATATGATTTTTCGATGGTCTATTACAACGCAGATGGCCGGGAAGGAAGCATGTGCGGAAATGGCGGCCGTTGTCTTACCCGTTTTGCCTACGATATGGGGATCCACAAAACCAGTTTTCTCTTTACCGCCGTGGATGGTGACCATAAGGCTTCACTCGGCGATAATGGCTGGATCCATCTCAAGATGAAAGATGTAAACACCGTTACAGATCATCATGGTGATTTTATACTGGACACCGGCTCCCCGCATTATGTGAAACAATCGAACGATGTCAAAAACCTGGATGTCTATGAAGAAGGCAAAGACATCCGCTACAGTAAGGACTTTGCAGAAAAAGGGATCAACGTGAATTTTGTGGAGCCAGACGAGAAATGCATCATGGTACGTACCTATGAACGGGGTGTGGAAGACGAGACCTATAGCTGCGGAACAGGGGTAACGGCATCGGCACTGGTATTCGCCCACAACGAGAACGGGTTTAACCGGATAGAAGTGCAGACAAAAGGAGGCCACCTGGCGGTTGAGTTTGAAAAAACGGGAGAACAGAGCTTCCGTAATATCTGGCTTTGCGGGCCGGCGGTTTTTGTGTTCAAGGGAGAGATCACCCTGGATGACTGATAAGAAAGCCGGGGGCTGTTAGCCGGATAAACCGCATCTTTGCATTCCCAAAAGCTCCGCTTCCATGATCCAGTACTTCAAAAATATCAATGGCCAGACCCTCGAGATCGACAAACCGGATATGGGTGTGTGGGTAAATCTGGTACCCCCGTTCAAGGAGGAGGAATTTATTGAACTGAGTGAAGACCTGGAGATCCCCATCGAATTCCTGCGCGACTCACTGGATATTGATGAGCGGCCCCGTTACGAAATGGAAGACAATGTCCGCTTCGTGGTCATCAAAACACCTACCGAGAACAATTCCTTCAACGATAGTGATGCGTTTTATATCACCATTCCCATCTGTATCATTTTAACGCATACACAGATCGTAACAGTGAACTCGTTCGACAACGGCGCCATCAAAAAATTCCTGAACTCGTTCCAGAAAAGGCATCCCGACAAGAAGAACATGATGATCCTGAAAGTGTTTGAGAAAGTGGTGCAGAACTTCATGGAATTCCTGAAAGAGATCAATCACCGCAGGAACCAGTACGAGAGCAGCCTGTACAACAGCAACAGCAATGAAGACCTGCTGAACCTGATGCGGATACAGAAAAGCCTGGTTTACTTTGTAACGGCCCTTCGCAGCAATGAAATGCTGATGATGAAACTGGAGCGCACCAACTTCCTGGGCCTGAACGAAGAAGAGCGTGAGTTTCTGCAGGACCTGATCGTAGATACCAGCCAGGCCCTGGAGATGGCCAATATTTACACCAATATCCTCAGCAGTACCATGGATGCATTTGCCAGCATCATCAGCAATAACCTGAACAGTGTGATGAAAAGGCTGACATCCATTACCATCATCCTTTCCCTGCCCATCCTGGTGACCAGTATCTACGGCATGAACGTAGACATCCCTTTCCAGCACTCCAACCATGCATTTTACATACCGGTAGTGATCTCACTCATTGTTTCGCTCGTGATCAGCTGGTATTTCATGAAGAAAAAATGGTTTTAAAATGGCTTTGTTCAACGTACGCGTGTATGGATTGCTGTTCGACGACAATAACCGCTTACTGGTGAGCGATGAGTTTATCCGCGGAATGTACATCACCAAATTGCCCGGCGGCGGATTGGAGATCGGCGAAGGCACACGCGACTGCTTACAAAGAGAATTCCTGGAAGAGACCGGCATTGAAGTGGAGGTACTGGAGCATATTTATACCACCGACTTCTTCCAGATCTCAGCCTTTAACAACAAAGACCAGATCATTTCCATTTATTACAAGGTAAAGGCCGAACAGCACATCAATATCCCCACGCAAACCACTCCCTTCAATTTCCATCCCGACCAGATTGCCGACCCCAATGGTGAAAGCGAAGTATTCCGCTGGCTGGACTGGAACTCCTTAACCGAAGAATCCGTCACCCTCCCAATCGACAAAGTGGTCATCCGCTTACTGAAACAACAACCTCAGCTCATATTCAAGACCCCCTAAAATCATTGAGCTGTCTTTGGCTTTTGGGCGGTTGGCATTTGGCTTTGAGCCGCGAGCTGTGAGCTGCCAGCATTTAACAATTCTACTCCCGACTCACCACTCACGATTGCTCATTCACTCATTGAGCTGTCTTTGGTTTTTGGCTTTTGGTCTTTGGTTTATCAGGAGTAGTTGAGAAAAGCAGCTTATTGATTGATAAGGCAGGTTGCGCATTGGCGGTTAGCATTTAGCTGTGAGCCGCGAGCTGTGAGCATCCAACAACTCCACTCACCACTCCCGATTACCCATTCACTCATTCTATCATTCACTCATTCACTCATTAATTCATCCCTACCCCGCTGCCGGTAAATTGGTAAAAGGTTCTTCCTGTCTGCCCATGGCCGCCTGTTTCATTTTGCGGGCGGTTTCATGTCCCAGGTATTTTTCTATCTGCACTTCAATCAGATAAATGACCGGCGTCAATACGATGGCCATGGTAAACTTGTACATATAATTCACCAGGCAGATGGCCAGTACCAATTGCCAGCTCCAGCCATTCCCGATCTTGAAAGCGATGAACAGAACCACGAAGCTGTCTACCAGCTGTGATACCAGCGTAGAGCCGGTGGCCCGCAGCCAGATCCATTTTTCGCCGGTGACTTTTTTGATGCGGTGAAATACCGTTACATCCACGATCTGGCTAACCAGGAATGCGGTCAGGCTGCCCAATATGATCCACATACCCTGTCCGAAAATTCCGCCGAAAGCATCCTGCATATTAGGGATACCGGCTTCCTGTTTGGAACCGATCCAGAAATCCGCTGGTGGTATCTTCATGGCAGCATAGAACATGAGGAATGCATAAGTGATCAGTATGACCGCTGTATAACTGATCCTCCGCACCGCTCTGGGGCCATAGTATTCGTTCACGATATCAGTGATCACAAACTCAAGCGGCCAGAGCAGCACCCCGCAGGTAAGGTTGAATGCCAGTCCCGACTGCCCGAAAATGGTAAAATTGGAAGGATCGGCGCCCAGCAGTTTTTCGAGCGAGAATATCTTCCCGCCGATACATTCGGCGATGAGGGCATTGGCCACAAAAAATGCGGTGATGCCCAGGAACAGTTTGGTGGGTTTGTCTTTCAGGATGCTATGTATCATGAAGCAAGTATAAAGTACACAAAGAATTGCAATACCAGGAATAACAGGTTACTGATTGCCAGCCAGCCGGGAAGCGGCAGGGGCTTACCCAGCACCCTCACCGATAAAAACCAAAGACTGGCTGCCAGGTTCACAAAAGGGGCCACAAACCAGCCCAGTACAATGATCGTACTTTTTACACTGCCCTGGGGCATAAAATCATCCATCCGCTGCATCACCAGACAGAACAGGAACAATCCATTGCAGATCAGCGCCAGTCTTGCCAAAAATAAAAGCCCCTTCATAAAAAATTTCGTTCAAAATACCATTAATTTGCTGCACTTAAGCGGGAAACAATGAAAAAAATTCAATGGAAGAATCTACTGCCACACGCAATCGCAGTTGTGGTGTTTTTAGTGGTGGCACTGGTATACTGTAAACCTTTGCTCCAGGGCAAGGTATTGCAGCAATCGGATGTTTCTTTATGGAAAGCCTCTGCCCAGAACTCTTTTGAATACCAGGAAAAACACGGTCATTTCCCGTTATGGTCAAACGGCGTTTTCAGTGGTATGCCGGCTTTCCAGATCGTCAGTCCGGGCAGTAACCCTGTTTCCATCATATATGCCGCCAATCTGCTTACGCTGAACCTTCCCAAACCCGTTAGTTTTTTCTTCCTGGCCTGTGTGTGTTTCTATTTCCTGAGCCAGGTATTGCGTATCAACCCGTATATCGGCATTTTTGGCGCACTCTCCTATGCCTATGCCACTTATAACCCCATCATTATTGCAGAAGGACACGATACCAAAATGCAGGCCATTGCTTATTTACCTGCGTTTATCGGTTCCCTCCTGTTATTATACGATAAGCGTTATCTCTGGGGTACTACCCTTACCGCCCTGTTTACCGGGTTACTCATTTCTGCCAACCACTTACAGATCACCTATTATGGCGCACTCATAGCACTGATCATGAGTGTGAGCCTGGGTATCCGCTGGATCAAAGAAAAAGATTTCAAACACCTGTTCCGTTCTGCAGGGCTCGTCATCTTTGCCACTTTATTGGGTGTGATGGTAAATGCCATAACCCTGTTCACCACCTACGAATATTCCAAGAGGACCATCCGCGGCGGCAGTGAGCTGGCAGGCGCCGATTCAACGTCAACGGTTACCAAAACAGGCCTTAGCAAAGACTATGCACTTAGCTACAGCATGTTTAAGACCGAACCTCTGGTGATGATGTTCCCCAGAATGTACGGCGGCAGCAGCCATAACCTGGAACTGGCGGAGGACAAATCAAAGGCGATCGAAGCCTTGCAGCAAATGCCGCAACAACTGGGACAACAATTACAGGGTTTTCTCCAGTTCTACTGGGGAGGTATTGATGGTGCAGGCGGTACCAAAGGTCCACCCTACCTCGGTGCTATCGTGTGTTTCCTGGCCATACTGGGTTTTGTACTGCTGGACGGCAAACACAAATGGTGGATCCTCACTGCCTGCGTTCTCACTTTCCTGATGAGTGCCGGCAAATACCTGGAAGGCTTCAACAGTTTCCTGCTGAACTACCTGCCCCTGTACAACAAGTTCAGGGCGCCCAGTATGATATTGGTGATACCAACTTTATTGCTGAGCATGTTATCAGTCATGTCGCTGAACCATATACTGGAACAGCACAACCGGGAAGAACTTTTCCGGAAATACAAAAAAGGGTTACTGGCCGTAGCAGCTGTATTTGCGGTGGCATTGCTGGTATATGTCACTGCCGATTTTTCGGGTGAGCCTGATAAAATGCTGTTACAGAACATCAATGCAATCACCGATGCCCAACAGAAAGCGGCGATAGAACCCCCTATACGGGCTTTCCTGAACGGGCTGAAACAGGACAGGCAAAGCCTGTTCATGGGTGACCTGCTGCGTTCCCTGCTTTTCATACTGGTACCGGCACTGGCCATCTTCCTCTTTATCAAAAAGAAAATAACGGCGCTGACAGTAACGCTGGCAGTGGGTCTGTTTGCGTTCATTGATGTAATGGTGATCGATACCAAATACCTGAATGCAGATAATTATACAGAAGCTTCCGATTATGAAGACAGGTTCAAACCCGGCCAGGTTGACCAGCAAATAGCACAGGACACCGGTTATTACCGTGTGCTGGATGTATCGCAAGGTATTGCTGCAGCATTCAATGGAGGTCCGTTAACTGCCTATTTCCATAACTCGATCGGAGGTTATCATCCTGCCAAACTCAGCATTTACCAGGACCTGATCGAGAAACAGCTGTATCAATTCCCGAACTGCCTGCCGGTGCTGGATATGCTGAACACTAAATACATCATCACTTCTGCACAGCAGAACGGGCAGCAACTGATGGCACAACAAAACCCGGAAGCATTGGGTGCCACCTGGTTCGTGAGTGCCCTTACTTACAAAAAAGGGCCAGCCGAAGTCATGAAGGAACTGACCAATTTCAATCCGAAAGATACAGCCATCCTGGATGAAGCTGACCGCAAAAACCTGGTAGCCAATGCCACCAGAGACAGTAGCGCTTTTATCAAGCTGGTGTACAACGACAATGACATTATCGAATACAAATCCTCTTCCAAAAACACCGAATTCGCCGTATTCAGCGAAATCTTTTACGATGGTGGCTGGATAGCAACCATTGATGGTAAGGAAACGCCGATCGTAAGGACCAATTATGTGCTGCGCGGATTACAGGTTCCGGCGGGAGAGCACAGGATCGTATTCGAGTTCAAACCTGCTTCTTTTCACACCAGTAACCGTGCCGCTATTGGCGCCTCGGCATTTATCTGGCTGATGTTGATTGGGGCAGTGATCATTACTTTGCGAAAACCTAAAGTAATCGCCTGATATGCGGTCTATTTCTGTACTGGGCATCGTTTCCTATAAAGTGTTCCCTGCACAGATGGGTGGCCAGAAATGTGTAATTGAATTTTACAGGCAGCTCGCCCGATTAACCCCGGTAGTACTGGCCATCGCAAAAGACAACCCGGTAAAACCCAACTGGGATCAACCGGTCTACCCCATCCTGTACCACCATAAAAAAGGGCCGGCCAACCTGCTGGTGTTGTTCCGGTTACGCAAACTCATCAAAACACAGCAAATAGACCTGTTCTGTATCGAACATTCCTACCTGGGATGGCTGGGTATCCTGCTCCGCTGGATCACACGTAAACCCTTTGTGATCCGTTCACACAATATCGAGGCCCACCGCTTTCGGGACATGCAGAAAGCCTGGTGGCCCCTGTACCAATGGTACGAGAAACAAGTGCACAGGAAAGCAGACTTTAATTTTTTCATCACGCAGGAAGACCATGACTGGGCCATACACCAATGGAACCTCGATAAAAGAAGATGCAGTATACTCACTTATGGCACAGACATTACCCAGCCGGTATCCGAAGAGGACAAACTGGCTGCAAGGGTTCAGTTACTGAAAGAGAACGGACTTCCGGCCCCTACCCGCCTGTTCCTCTTTAACGGCACACTGGATTACCTACCCAATACCGATGCACTACGTATCATTGTCAGTGAATTACTTCCTTTGCTGCACGGCTACCAACTGCCTTTCAGAATATTGGTGTGCGGAAGCCGCATCAGCCCGCAGTGGAGGGATGTATTGCAGGCCTGTCCAGATATCCTTTTCAAGGATTTTGTACCCGATATCAGCCTGTACCTGAAAGGAGCCGATTGTTTCATCAACCCGGTAACCCTTGGCAGCGGTATCAAGATCAAACAGGTGGACGCACTTGCCCATAACCTCGCTTCCGTTTCTACACGCAGTGGCGCCAGGGGTATCGACACCTCACTCACCGGAGATACGCTGCAGTTGGTGGATGATTATGACTGGCCGGCATTTGCAGAACAGATATTCCGTCAGGCCAATCGTACCCCATCCCCTGTTCCGGAAAGCTTTTACCAATTCTTCAACTGGGGCCAGATTGTACAGAAAGCCCTGTTATCTTTGCAAACCGTATGAGCGAAGCCCTGAAAATATCTGTTGTCATCTGTACCTATAACCGTTGTGTGTATATCAGGGATGCCATGGAGAGCCTGTACAACCAGACCTTGGGAAAAGACGCCTATGAAGTGATCATTGTCAACAACAACTCGACCGATCATACAAAAGAGGTTTGTGAACATTTCATCTCCAACCACGGCAAAGCCAACTTCTATTATCACAACGAGTCAAAACAGGGCGCCTCATTTGCCCGGAATACCGGAGCTTCCTATGCCAGGTCGCCATTGCTCTGTTTCATGGATGATGATGCCATTGCGGACAAGGATTACCTGGAACGCATTGTACGTTTCTTTGACACACATCCCGATGCAGGCGGATTGGGTGGAAGGATCATTCCCCGTTACCTGCCCAGTGAGCCGGCATGGATGAGCCATTATGTGTCGTCACTGGTAGGACATTTCCATTACAGCAAGGATGTAACCGTTTTTGCCCCCAATAAATACCCCTTGGAATCCAACATGATCATCCGCAAAGCGGATTTTGATGCGATCGGTGGTTTCAATGAAGCTTTGCCGGGTGTAATGGGTACATTGCGCATTGGTGGTGAAGGCAAGGATTTCTTCTTCCGGCTGAAAGCGCTGGGACGTACCATATATTACGATCCTGCCATACGGGTGCAGCATGTGGTGGAGATCAGCAAACTCACGCGGGAATACATGTACCGGGTTGCCAGCGGTATTGGCAGGGGCGAAAGAGTGAGGACCCTGCAAAAGGGCAAGTGGACCTTTTACAAAAAGATACTGGAATACCTTTTAAAACTGGGTGCTTCGCTGATACTGGCGATAGGTTATACATTACAGGGCAAACCTGTCAAAGCCTTACCGGTGGTCCGTTTCCGGATAGATGCACTGAAAGGATTGATGAATCATTAATACCAAACTATTTATGCGTTTACAAACCCTATGGGACAGGAAAGTGAAAGGCACGCTGAGCCGCTGGTTCGGCATCAAGTTCCGCAGCAATTCCGAGACCGCAAAAGTTCGTCACTGGGTGGCCCCCTATTGCATCGGCAAGGGCTGTGATATTGGTTTCGGCGGCGACAAGATCATGAAGACCAACTGTGACGGCATCGATTTTGAACAGCCTTATACCAATACCGGCAAGGACAAGGTCGACATACCCTGCGACGTGATCCATAATGAGATCCCTGTACCGGATAACACTTACGATTATGTGTACACCAGTCATCTGATCGAAGATTTTGTAGATACCAAGGATGCGTTACGGAAATTCATCCGCATCCTGAAGAACGGTGGCACCTTGATCCTGGTCTTTCCCGACCAGCCCAAATATGAAGTGTATTGCCGCGAACTGGGCATTCCCATGAATCCTTATCACGTTCATGCCGATATGGGCTACGACTATATGCAGAAATGCCTCCATGAATTAGGGGACATAACATACGAAACCCTGTTCAGTAACAACTGCGAGATCGATTACAATGTGGTGATGGTATTGCGTATCAACAAAAGAGCGGCTTAGCTGTTGCTCAGTTTCACGCCCAGGGGTTTGAGTAACTGATTGACCGTCCTCATCAATCCGGTGGATTTTTTCACGGGCTTCGCATACAGGCAGGGCATCGGACTGAATTTCTGGTACCCATTACCGATCACGAGTGCGCGATAGGCATCCAGCATTTGCCTTAACACCGGCTGATCGCTCATCAGGAAACGATCCTGGTGGCGGGATATTTTTTCAGGTTCATCAAAACGATACCCGCTGATATGGAGAAACAACAAAGGGTGTGTTCCGTTCACCATCACCTTGCCCTCCTGCTCAGATAAAGAACGTTCGTGCAGGTTCCAGTAAGCCACATTGGCGCCAGGATGCCGTACGATACCGGTCTCTTCGAATAACAGGGGCACCAGGTTCAGCCATATCTGGTCAACGCCCATGCCTTCTGCAAAATTATAATAACACTCTCCGCGCATATGTTCCCGCCACCATTGCAGAAATCGGGTAACCGTTTCGCTGCGTCGGTACGCCATGAAACCTGCGTTATAGATCCCGGACCGGAGCAGGTCACGCTCCAGCGGTTTGGCGGTATTATCGGGCAATGGAACGGTAAAATGAGGGGTGAGCAGGATGGGATGTTCTGCCAATTGCGCTTCCAGTTCCTGTAAACTTCCCTTCACCCACATATCCGAATCGAGATAGAGCAGTATATCAGGATGGTATTGCTGAAAGATATACTCCGCAACGAACACTTTCATGGCGCAATTCAGTTCGATCACCGTATAACGGAACAGCAGGTCCTGAAAGTCAGGTATGTCCATCTTTTCGATCTCAACCAGGCGGCAGGGAAGAAATTCCTCTTCAGTGAAGCGGTCATCGATCCTGTCAACCAATCCGATCACGATTTCATACCCTTCATGGTGTTCCATGAATGAATGGACCATGGTCTTACAATGCGCCAGGTGGTTGGCCGAACAAACGGTATAGAGTATCTTTTTCATTATTTTTTCCTGGCTAATACAATGGTGTTCAGATACAGTTTATCCGACTTAGGCAATATGGGCTCCAACAAACGGAATGCAACATTCAGCAAGGGTACCGCAATATGCCGGATCAGTTTCCGGAACAGGGATAATTTTGAAAAGAACCAGACCTTATGCAACCAGTGATCGTGAATATACAAAACGAACAACTGGTGAAGTGCCGACAGGAAATGGCCGTTCTTATCGATCACTTCAATTTCGAAGCCATTTTTCTCGAGCATATCCTGCAAGGCAAAACGGGTATACCTGGCATAGTCTACCGGGATCTCATGTTCCTCCCATACAAAGGGACAGGTGATCAGGAACTTCCCGCCTTTTTTGGTGACCCTGGCTATTTCAGGCAGTAACTGCTTTAATGCGAACAGGTGTTCGAACACTTCGCTGCTCAGGACCGAATCAAATGTTTCATTTTCGAAGGGGATCGTTTTGCCATCGTAATACACATCAATGCTTTCCTGTTCATGGCTATGTCCCTCTCCTGCATAATCAAGCCCTATATATTCTGTAACATTCGTGAACAGTGACTGGTAGGGTTTGGAACCGCAGCCAAAATCCATCAACCTGCCGTTCAATTCTCGGCTGTAAAGACTAATTTTGTTATATAACCCCTTACGGATATAATACAACGGGTGCGAGAAAGACGGGTTATAATCTTTTGGAACCATACTCGGAAGAAGGATCGTTACCCGGGCAAGTTAAATTGTTTTAGCATATGTTGAACCGCTTGAAGGGATTTTTATATGACTGCATCGGCACTATCGCCTGCTTTGGTAAAAGATCCTCCCCAAGCCCGAAACTACTGATCATCAAGACCGACGAGATAGGGGATTTCATGCTCTGGCACAAGTTCCTGGATGAGTTGATCGGCGCAGAACGTTTCCGGAACCACGAGATCCATTTCTGCGGTAACAGCAGCTGGGAAAGCCTGTTCAACTGTTTCCATCGCGGCAAAGTGGCCAGAACCTATTGGCTGCAAAAAAACGTATTCAAAAGGCAGATGCCGTACCGGTATCATTTCCTGCGTACGATCTTCCGTGAGCATTATTCCTGTGTCATCAACCTTCAGTTCTCTCGCGATAAGACCTTTGACGATGCCCTTGTATTAGCGGCCAAAGCAGCTTGTGTCATCGGCATGACCAGTAACCTGGAGAATGTGCGATCCTACCAGCTTGGCTACGACCGAAAACTATACACCGAATTATTCACATATCCGGAAAGACCCATTTTCGATTTTGTGAGGAACCGGTTGTTCACCGAGTTCATCACCCAAAAACCTTCCCTGATAAAGAACACCCGGATCGATCCTGCAGCACTGCCACTGCTTCCGTTCACTTTGCAGAAACCCTATTTTGTGGTGTTCCCCGGCTCAAGAAACCCGGCAAGGATATGGCCGGCAAGCTCCTTCATCACTGTGGCGAACCATCTGCATACCACATTCGGGTGGACAGCCGTTATATGTGGAGGTCCGGGTGATACCACTTTCAGTGAGGCCTTCCTGCAGGGTTACGAGCATCCCTATGTTGACCTAACGGCTAAGACCTCTCTGCCAGAACTGATGTCTGTTCTAAAAGATGCAGCATGTCTGTTATCTGTAGACACAGGTTCTGTACATTTGGCGGCGGCAACAGGATGTACGGTATTCGGTATTTTCAACGGATCGCAATATGGACGGTTCGCGCCGTATCCGAAAGAGATGGCAGATAACTTTTATGCTGTATACCCCGATGAGGTCGCGAAAGAGATCAGTGACCCCAAACAGGTACAGGAACGCTATGAATATGTGGTCGATATCCCTTACCGGAACGTATCGCCTGAACAACTGATTCAACAGATCAAAAATCATTATCATCAATAACTGAATATGGCATTCAAACCCATCCGACTGATCAATAAGATACTGGGCAGATCAACCAGCGAACGCCCCTATCCACCCGATTTTGATGCTTTCCATATCGGGATCATCCAGAAAGTGCGCCCCTATACCATGACCAGCCCGGAGCGTTTATTCGCTTTGATAGAAGCGGTCAGGTACGTAGTGAAGAATGATATTCCCGGCAGTTTTGTTGAATGCGGGGTATGGAAAGGCGGCAGCATGATGGCCATAGCCGAGACACTGACACAACTAAAGGTCACCGACAGACAACTGTATTTGTACGATACTTTTGCCGGTATGCCCCCACCTACTGAAGAAGACAAAACATACAGCGAACAGACGGCCGAATCATTACTGAAAAAAGAAGCGGACGTAAAAGAGGAAAGTGTGGTATGGGCCTACTCCAATCTGGCAGAAGTGAAGTCCAATATAGGTCAGATAGCTTATCCATCGGCCAATATTCATTTTATCGAGGGTGACGTACTGCAAACCATTCCCACAAATGATCCCGGGCAGATAGCTTTGCTCCGGCTAGACACAGACTGGTATGAATCAACCAGGCACGAAATGATACACTTCTATCCCAAACTGGTCGGTTCCGGTGTGCTGATCATAGACGATTATGGTTTCTGGAAAGGTTCGCGCAAAGCGGTGGATGAATACCTGGAACATCACCGGATCAACTTATTACTGAACAGGATCGACGATACGGGCAGGTCTGCGATCAAACCCTGATATCACAGGTTCTCCAGTCCGGCCTTCTGTTTCAGGCTGAACAGCCATTTACCCAATCCGGTCTGCAGCAGGTGATGCAATACCTTCAATCGGACCTGCCAGGCCAGCAGTTTGGGAGAGAAACCAAAATAAGATTCATATACCCTCCTGTTCTCCTTCAGTGAGTTTAGATATTGGGTATTGCTTACCCCGGTATCGTCAAAAATGGCGATGGGTTTATTGATGTATGCATAAGGCTCATCTGCGATACGGCACATCAGGTCGTAATCCATAGCGATCTTATAATCACTCTTGAACAGGCCGATCCTGCTGTACACCTGTTTTTTCACGAACCAGGTGGGATGCGACACGCTGCGCATACCACGGTATAACTTACTTTTTTCAAAGGGTTTTCCAACAAGCACTTTTTTGCCGGCCCTTGTCATCTGGATGTTCCCACTGGTCCATTGAACGTCCGGTGATTTGTCAAAAACATCCATCACGCAACTGATCACATCCTCTGATGCGTACACGTCACCGGAGTTAAGCAGATGGGTCACTTCCCCATTGGACCTGGCAATACCCTTATTGAATGCATCGGCAATACCTTTATCCCTTTCATTGATCCATTTACGGTAGGATGGCTGCGGTGTCTGCGTTAACCATTCAGCGATCTCGGTTGTGGTAGACCCATTGATCACCCAATGTTCATCAGGAACACGGGTCTGTCCGTCAACAGAAGCACAGGTCTTCTGCAGTTCTGCGAGGTTATTGAAGCAGATGGTGATCACTGAAAGGGTTGACATCAAAATAAGTATTGAATACCGAACATATGCATGAATTATGAGTTCCTCCGGTCTGAAGATACTATCAGTTACAGTTCCTTCAATTTTTGGAGGAACAATGCCAGTCCCTGCCGCTTCCTTTCGTCCAGTTTGTAGCTGATATTGCGGGTATAATAATCCATCAGATCATATACCGGATAAGGCTTCTCAGATGCCACCACTTCTTCCATATGCGAAATACCGTAGGCATTGGTGCGGTTAAAAGCATCCTGAAAATCCTCAGGCAATGCCTTATTGGCCACCCAGGCCGCGAATACGAAGGGCAGTCCCGTATGCTGTTTCCAGGCAGTTCCCATATCATAACAATATTGGGAAATCTGTAACTGTTCCAGCGCCCTGTCGCCGATCACGACCCCGGCCGTGGTTCCTTTGATATGTGACCGGAAATCTTCACGGGCATCTTCCAGTATCGGGCTTTTTTTCCAGTACTCTTTCAGCAATACCCTGGCCAGGTTCACCGAAGTACGGCTCTGGTAATCGAGCAATACTTTTTCCACCTGTTCCATGGGCACTTCGCTGAAAATACCCACAGAAGCCACTTCACCGTCTGCACCGATACAGTAATCGGTGATAATATGTGATTCCCGCAAAAGGGGAATGATCGCAACAGGCACCAGTCCCACATCTACTTCATCATTCAACAACATCGCTGCCACACGGGCGGGATAGGCTTCTACCACGTCCACCTTATCTATCAGCCCCGAGCGCCTCAATCCGTACAATAATGGCCGGGTATTTAAATAACTTACGGCCCCAATGCGTATTCTCTTGTCCAATTCGGCTAATTTTGTCACAAAGAAACTTAATTAGTGATGAATAAATTGCTAAAACGAGTTTTTTTCCTCATTACTAACCGTCAATTACAAATTTTTAAATCCCAACATACCCTACCATGGAGCTTTCCTCGCTTACCGCAGTTTCACCCATCGATGGCCGTTACCGAAAGCAGGTGCATCACCTCGACGAATACTTTTCCGAATATGCCCTCATCAAATACCGGGTATTGGTGGAAGTGGAATATTTCTTCTTCCTGGCCGACCAGAAATTCTTCAAACTCACGCCCAAAGCAAGGCTCTTTTTGAAGAAAGTAATGGACGAATTCAGTCTCGACGATGCCCAGCAGATCAAACAGATCGAATCCATCACCAACCATGATGTGAAAGCGGTGGAATATTTCCTGAAAGAACAGCTTGACAAAGCCGGCATCCCCCATTTGAAGGAATGGGTCCATTTTGGACTCACATCGCAGGATATCAACAATACCGCCATACCCCTCAGTTGGAAACACTGTATGGAGCATGAATACCTACCGTCCCTGATCAACCTGCAGAATCATCTGTACCAACTGGCCGCCCAATGGAAACAGGTTCCATTACTGGCTCGTACACACGGACAGCCCGCATCTCCCACCCGCCTGGGAAAAGAGATCATGGTATTTGTGGAACGATTGAACAACCAGATCGAATTGTTCAGCAGCATCCCCTATGCAGCCAAATTTGGCGGCGCCACCGGCAATTTCAATGCCCATCATGTGGCATTCCCCAAGAAAAAATGGGTATTGCTGGGCAACGCGTTCGTTGAAGACACACTGGGATTACAACGTATGCAGTTCACCACTCAGATAGAACATTATGACAGTCTTGCGGCCCATTTTGATGCCATCAAACGCATCAACAATATCCTGCTGGACCTTTGTCGAGATATCTGGACCTATATCAGTGTGGACTATTTCAAACAAAAGACCAAAAAAGGAGAAGTGGGTTCTTCTGCCATGCCGCATAAAGTGAACCCGATCGACTTTGAAAATGCAGAAGGAAACCTGGGACTGGCCAATGCCCTGCTGGAACATTTATCGGCCAAACTGCCCATCAGCCGCCTGCAGCGTGACCTGACGGACTCCACCGTACTCAGGAATATCGGGGTGCCGGTAGGACACGTGGTGATCGCGCTCAAATCGCTGGAAAAAGGTTTGAACAAACTGGTATTGAATGAGGCCAAATTAAAAGAGGACCTTGACAACAACTGGGCCGTGGTGGCGGAAGCCATTCAGACCATTTTGCGGAGAGAGAATTACCCCAATCCCTATGAGGCGCTGAAAGACCTTACCCGCGGCAATCATAAGATCGACAAAAAAGCGATACATGATTTTATCGGAACACTGAAAGTGAGCGCGGCCATCAAAAAAGAGCTCAAAGCCATTACACCGCACAATTATGTAGGCGTAAACCCGGAATACTGATCGGTTTCGAGTAGTCATATATGCAGAAGCCTGGCAGTCCATCACTGATGCTGCCAGGCTTCTGAATGATCAGGCACCGCCCATTCACTCATTAATACTTCAAAAACGCGTATCCCTTTAACTGATACGTTGTTAAAGTGGTAATGGCAGATAATGCCGGTTTCACTTCCGGCGTTACGGAAGCAGGAGATACTTGTCTTTTGTTAAGCGATTGTCCGCAAACAAAGATCTTTACCCCTGCGGCTTCCAGTTCTTTAAAAAGGGGAATATTAGGATTATCGGTATGAAATTTCTTTTGGTATTCCTCATTGTTCACCACGTATTGCGCAGCTGGACCATGAATGACCATTACCACATGCAGGTTCTTTGGAGAAATGCCTCCTAATGCATGCAGATTCACAACGGCGCCCACTTTCTCGAAGAATTCATGAACATTCTCGGGTTTGGGATTATCTGAACTCACTTCCACCACCACTTTGTAATTCAGCTTGGGATCCGGGTTCTCTACGGAAAAAGGCACTTCGGTCACCGTTCCAAATTTCTTGATGACCGGGTTCACTTTTGTCTGGGCAGACACGCCGAATAACAAACCGGAAAAAAGGATCACACAGAGGAACTGTTTCATGGGAAAAATATTAGACAAACAAAATACTGATTTTGGCAGTTTATTTTCCAAATTTCTTCTTTAACAGGCTCACAGCATCTTCCACGCTCATTTCTGCAGCTGGTCGCTGTTGGTGACGCTCCTGCGGACCACGGCCACCTGCCGGTCGCTGGCCCCTTGCCGGGGCATCTTCCGTTTGTTTGATCGATAAAGCGATCCGTTTTCTCACCAGGTCTACTTCCAATACTTTTACAGTCACTTTCTGACCCAACTTCAGGGCCTCGGCAGGATCTGTGATATACCGATGGGCGATCTCGCTTACATGCACCAATCCATCCTGTTTTACACCAATGTCCACAAAGGCCCCGAAACGAGTCAGGTTGGTCACAGAGCCCGGTACGATCATTCCCACCTGAACGTCTTCCAGTTTATAGATATTGGCAAATGAGAACTGTTCCAGTTCACTACGCGGATCCAGTCCCGGCTTCTGCAGTTCATTCAGGATATCGCGGATGGTCAATTCACCGAACTGCTCCGATACATATTTCTTCACATCCACTTTCTTCAGCACACTGTCATTACCGATGATCGAACGCACTTCTATACCGGCATCTACTGCAATTGCTTCTACCAAGGGGTAGGTCTCGGGGTGAACGGCGCTGGCATCCAATGGATTCTCACCATCCTTGATCCGTAAGAACCCTGCACACTGCTCATACGCTTTCCCGCCGAGCCTGGGCACTTTCAGCAATTGGTCGCGGCTGGTAAATTTCCCTATCTCATTTCTATACCGTACAATATTTTCGGCTAACGATCCGCCAATGCCACTCACGTAACCCAGCAGGTGTTTGCTGGCCGTATTCAGGTTCACGCCCACGCTGTTCACACAACTGACAACGGTCTGGTCGAGCCTCTCCTTTAATCGGAACGGGTTCACATCATGCTGGTACTGCCCTACCCCGATACTTTTGGGGTCTATCTTCACCAGTTCCGCCAGCGGGTCCATCAAACGACGGCCGATGCTGACAGAACCTCTCACGGTAACGTCTTCCTCCGGAAACTCTTCGCGTGCTGTTTCCGAAGCGGAATACACGGAAGCACCGTCCTCATTCACCAGGAATACCGGCAGGCCCAGATTCAAGTTCTTGATGAACTGTTCTGTTTCCCTTCCTGCTGTTCCATCACCGATCGCAAAACACTCGATCCGGTATTTGGCCACCAGCTCTTTGATCTTGTATTCGCTATCATAAATGCGGTTGGGCTCATGCACATAGATCAGATCCGTTTTCTGCAGTTCTCCCTTCTCATCCAGGCAAACCACTTTGCAACCGGTACGATAACCGGGATCGATGGCCAGGATACGTTTACTGCCCAGCGGCGCGCTCAGCAATAACTGGCGAAGATTCTCTGCAAACACATTGATCGCCTCTTCATCAGCTTTCTGTTTCAGCGCCGTCCGGAACTCTGTTTCCAGACTGGGCTGCATAAGCCTGCGGTAGGCATCGCGGATCGCTTTCTTCACATGTTCGGTGGAGGGTGTCAGGGCTTTTACATGGTCTTTCTCCAGTAATGCCAGGGCATCTTCTTCCAATGGCGCAATGGACATGCGCAGGAAACCTTCCATGAAACCACGCAACACCGCCAGAATCCGGTGAGAAGGTACTTTGGAGATGGGTTCCGAAAAATCGAAATAGTCTTTGTACTTGATACCCTCAGTTTCCTTATCCGCCAGCACCTTGCTCTGCAGGGTGGCGGTATCTTCAAACAGTTTACGCAGTTTGGCGCGAAGGTTTACATCTTCATTGATCATTTCTGCAATGATATCACGGGCGCCCTGCAGCGCTTCATCCGCGGTCTTTACCTTTTCCGTAATGTACTTCGCTGCCTCAGCGCTGATATCGGCCGCTGTCTGCTCCAGCATCAGTAGTGCCAGCGGTTCCAGGCCGTTCTCGCGTGCGGTCTGCGCCTTTGTCTTCCTCTTTGATTTATAGGGCAGGTAAATATCTTCCAGCTCGGCCATGGTGGTGGCCGCATCGATCTTACCCTGCAGGTATTCTGTCATCTTGCCCTGCTCGGTGATCGACTTCTCGATGAAAGCTTTCCTTTCCGTGAACTCTTTCAGGAATTTCGCTTCATCCTGTATCTGCAGTATTTGTACCTCATCCAGTCCGCCGGTACGGTCCTTCCGGTAACGGGCGATGAAGGGAACGGTAGCGCCCTCTGCGAATAGTTCCAGAACAACTTCTGCCTGTGCGGCCCTGATATTGAGTTTAGCGGCAATTAACGATGCGAAAGATGACATGCACTTATGTTAAAATGTTAATACCCGCCATTGGCAGGTCTGTTTTGAAATATTTTTCGGGGAGGCGAATGTAGGTGGCAGGCCTGAAAGAAAAAAAGAAAAATTATTCACTTTTTACCGCCCGCAGCATCAGGCGATCTTCACTACTTTGTGAGGATGCCGTTCTGCAAAGTTCCGGATCATCGAACGTAACACTTCATTCTCCGGATAAGGCACCAGCTGAGGTTTGATATGTTCTATACGGGTGATATCCGTATCTTTTTCGATCTTTCCCATCCCATAGAACTTCCCTTCCTCCACCAGCACACAGGCTTCCTTATCGCGGATCAGAAAGGTCTCTTTCTGTGCTTCCAGCCAGTCCAGTGCCGCTGCGACCGATCGGTTATAGCTTGTTATCTCTGGCAGTTCTGCAGCACCTGTCGCATCCAGGAAACAAAGCACCGGATGCAGTTGAAATTCCTTCACCAGCTTCCACAACAAACGGTGCGCATCCACCAGCATCGAAAAACTGGCAATGGGCGTGGTATGTTTCTGCTTTTTATCGATGGCCAGGCGGCGATAACCCCGGCTGTCCTCAAAATGGTAGATGCCCCATAATTGCTCATACCTTTTCTGACTCTTGTTGAAAGCGGGCCATAGGCGTTTGATCTCCACACTTTCCAGCAAAGAGGCGATGAACTCAGTTGGACAGGGCGCATGGGTGATCGAATAGATGCTCCGCAAAAAATCCTGGCGCTTTTTGGAAATGTCCAGCCCGGTGAAATGACTCACCACCCTTTTTTTGATATTCTTTGCCTTCCCTACGTATACCACTTTGCCTTTGGCATCGTGGAAATAATACACGCCGGGCTGCTCGGGCAGGTCCAGCACGAACTGTTCGGGCAGATTGGGAGGCAGCAACTGTCCCTTGTTCTCCTTTTTCAGCATTTCCCTGATCAACACACCTCCATTGTTCCGGATCACCATATCCAATACCTGGGCCGTAGCCAGTGCATCGCCTCCCGCACGGTGTCGGTTCTCGATACTGATGCCCAGTTCCCGGCACAAATGACCCAACCCATACTTGCGGTAGCCTGGAAATACTTTCCGGCTTAAGCGGATGGTGCAGAGTTTAGGTGTCTGCAAATGAAAACCAGCTTCCTGCAGATGGTGTTTCACAAAAGAGAAATCAAAGTTGACATTATGCGCAACGAAAATCCTGTCTTTCAACAAGTTAAAGATGTATGGAGCCACTTCCTCAAAGGAGGGGGCAGCGGCAACCATGGCATCCGAAATACCCGTCATATTGGCGATAAAGGGCGGAATAGGCTGGTGCGGGTTCACCAGGGTCTCATACCGGCCTTCCACCTCAGTCCCATTATGTAAAACGATAGCGATCTCGGTGATCCCGTGTTGCTGGGGGAAGCCCCCCGTGGTCTCTATATCAACAACTGCGAATTGCATGTGCACAAGTTAGCCTTGCAAATTTGGGATTTACTGCGTATTTTAACGGTACTATTTTTAAAATCCTCTGTCCTTAACAAGGCATTCATCTACAGAGCGTCTTTACTACTGCAAAGGCATCGTTGTACATCCAATTCCTGTTAATCCGTTCACCCGTTAAAAGCGACTGCTATGGAGCAATCTGAACAACATTCTCCGGTAGACGAAAAAAAACTCCTGACCATTGGCGGTATCATTATTTTCATTGTGATCGTAGTGATATCTTACCTTGAATGGACAGGCAGAAAAGTTTACTAGGATCTTTACTTACCCGCACCACCCGTTGCTTGCCTCCCGTTATTTCGGGCGGACAGGGGTTATTTGTCTCAAAAAATAAAGGCTCCCACTGTAAGGATCGGTACAGGATCACGACCAACAAAATAAATTCCGGCACTTGTAACTTTTTTATTAACCAAACGTTTGCCATAATTAACCTTGGTTAACCATTCCGGGTTTACAAGCTGTTTAATTTTGACCTGTACTCAATTGCTATGAAATACCTGTTGTCTATTTTGTTGATCCTGTTATTGGCCGCCTGCAGTAATCCTGCCGGGTACGCGGTCAATGGCATCGGCAACAAGGTAAAAGAATGCTGCCGCTCACTTTCCCTGAAAAAAAACATCCTACCCGCACAGGTCATGCCGGCCCCCCAGGCACCGTTCCCGTCTGCCATTTTTGAGGCCAGCAACCCGATTATCCCCACCTGGTAAGACCGGGCCCGCCCCTAGCCTGCTTTTCCTTACTTTTGCAAACCTGAAAATGCCGAAGGATGCGGCTGACTACCGGACGATCGTACAAACCTTTGGGGTTCGCCCGATAGACCGCCCCGTTCCGCATCAAGCATTCAGTGTTAAGCATATAAAAATGGAACTGAGCAAGAATTTTCTTCCCAACGAAGTAGAAGCCAGGTGGTACCAGCATTGGCTCGACAAGGATTATTTCAGCAGCCGGCCGGATGGCAGGGAGCCCTATACCGTGGTGATCCCTCCACCCAATGTCACCGGCGTATTGCATATGGGGCACTGCCTCAACAACACCATCCAGGATATCCTGGTACGCCGGGCACGCATGCAGGGAAAAAATGCCTGCTGGGTTCCCGGAACCGACCATGCATCCATTGCCACCGAAGCCAAAGTAGTGGCCATGCTGCGCGAAAGAGGTATCGTAAAATCCTCACTCAGCCGGGAGGAGTTCCTGGAATATGCCTGGGAATGGAAGGAAAAATATGGCGGCATCATTTTACAGCAGCTGAAGAAAATGGGCTGCAGTCTAGACTGGAAGCGCACTTCCTTTACCATGGACCCGGATTATTACAAAGCGGTGATCAGCATTTTCATCAGGCTGCACCAGGAAGGGATCATTTACCGGGGACTGAGAATGGTGAACTGGGACCCTGCCGGTAAAACTGCTTTGAGTGATGAAGAAGTGATTTTTAAGGAGGTCGATTCCAAATTATATTATATCAGCTACCCCCTGACCGATAACAGCGGCAGCATCACCGTGGCTACCACGAGGCCGGAAACCATTTTAGGCGACGTGGCCATTTGTGTAAACCCTACGGATGAACGGTACAGACACCTGGTGGGCAAACAAGTGATCGTTCCGCTGATCAACCGGAAAATACCTGTGATAGCGGATGAGTATGTGGATGCCGGTTTCGGCACGGGCGCATTGAAGATCACGCCAGCCCACGATAAGAATGACAACGAGCTGGGAAGGAAACATAACCTGAAAGCCCTGAATACCCTGGACGCCGAAGGTAAATTTACGGCAGAAGACCTGCAGGAAGACCATCCATCCGATCTGGTATTGTCATACCAGGGTATGGATCGCTTTGTACTCAGGAAGAAGATCGTGGAAGATATTGCTGCCATTGACCAGGTACAAAAAATAGAAGACTACAAGGGCCAGGTGGGCACCAGTGAAAGAACAGGTGCCGTGATCGAAAACCGGTTATCGCTGCAGTGGTTCATGGACATGAAGAAACTCATCGGCCAGAACCCCGAGATCATCACATCTGTAATGAGTGATACCATACAGTTCCATCCCGCCAAACTCAAGAACACCTACAGTTACTGGATGGAAAACATCAAAGACTGGTGTATCAGCCGTCAGCTCTGGTGGGGACAGCAGATCCCTGCCTATTATGCCCCCGACGGAAGTTTTGTGGTAGCGGCATCCAAAGAGGAGGCGCTGGAACAATTCAGCAAGCAGAACAACGGAGCAACACTTACCCTGGCAGATATCAGACAGGATGAGGATTGCCTGGATACCTGGTTCTCATCCTGGCTATGGCCCATGGAAGTGTTCAAGGGCATCAGCGATCCGGGAAATCCCGATTATCAGTATTATTATCCGACCACCACGCTGGTTACCGGACAGGATATCATCTTTTTCTGGGTGGCCCGTATGATCATGGCCGGTTATGCTTTCAAAGGCAAACAACCATTTACAGATGTTTATTTCACCGGTATGGTGCGGGATAAACAGGGTCGGAAAATGAGCAAACAGTTGGGCAATAGTCCCGACCTGTTGGGATTGATCGATACCTACGGAGCAGATGCCACCCGTTTTGGCATCATGATCGCCTCCCCTGCCGGTAATGACATTCTTTTTGACGAATCGGCGCTGGAGCAGGGACGTAATTTCAACAACAAACTCTGGAATGCACTGAAACTGATCAAAATGTGGGAGAGCCGCCAATCTTCCGCGAACAGTGATGCCAGCCCCTCTCACCACTTCGCAGTGAACTGGTTCGGCCATCGCTTGAATGAAGTAAAAGCCGAAGTGAATGGTCTGATGAACCAGTTCCGTTTAAGTGAAGCTTTGAAAACGATCTACTCGCTGATCTGGGATGATTTCTGCAGCTGGTACCTGGAGTGGATCAAACCGGGTTTTGAACAGCCGATAGACAAGACGGTTTACGATACCACCCTTGGCTATTTTGAAGAGCTGATGCAGTTGCTGCATCCTTTCATGCCTTTCATTACAGAGGAGATCTACCATATGCTGAAAGAACAGACGGACGATCTTTGCGTAAAACAGGAAACAGCCCTGCAGCCATTTGACCCAGGCGTGCTGGAATCAGGCGAATTGCTGAAAAAAGTGATCTCGGCCCTGCGTGATGCCAGGAACAAGAACCAGTTAAAGCCCAAGGACCCCATCAAACTGTTCATTCAGACAGGGGCCGATGCAGGATATCGTGCCATTGAGAATATCCTGCTGAAACAGGTGAATGCGGAAAGTATCGCTTATACAGATGCCACCATTGCCAACAGTATCGTTGTGGCAGTGGAAAAAGATAAATTCTTCATCGAAACAGAACGTCAACTGGACGCAGGGAACCTGAAAGCAGAACTGCTGAAAGACCTGGAGCACCAGCAGAAATTCCTGGAAAGCGTGATCAAAAAACTCGGCAACGAACGTTTTGTACAAAATGCCAAACCGGAAGTGGTGGAACTGGAAAGAAAAAAACAATCGGATGCGGAAGCCCGTATCAGAACCATCCAGGAAAGTTTACAGAATCTGTCATGAGAAACATTATCAAATGCTGCCTTACGGCACTCTGTTTTTGTGTTGCACTGCTTACCCCAGGCAGCAGCAAGGCCCAGAATTGGGATATTGACCTGCTCAAACAGATCAATCCCTCACAACCCGGCAGCAGCGTCTGGAAAGGTTTTTCTTCAACGGCCAAACCCATCTCCGTGGGGCTTCCCGCCGTTATGCTGGCCACAGCCATGCTTAACAAGGACAGCCTGCTGAAAACCAGGTCACTCGAGATATTGGGCAGTGTGGTATTGACCACCGTGGCAACTGAAGCCATCAAGATCGTGGTCAACCGAGAGCGACCTTACCGGAAATATCCCCTGGAAGTATTTCCCAACGATGCTTCTGAGAATGGCAAATCCATGCCTTCCGCGCACGTTTCACTCGCTTTTGCAACGGCCACTTCACTTTCCCTGGTTTATCATAAATGGTATGTGACCGTTCCTGCTTTTGTTTGGGCCAGCGGTGTAGGTTATTCCCGTTTGTACCTTGGTGAACATTACCCCTCCGATGTTATCGCCGGCGCGGCCGTGGGTATTGCCGGAGCCTATGCCAACCGTTGGTTACAGAAAAAATTATGGCCGGATCATAAAAAAAGGTTGATCCCAAGGTAAGGGAGCGGAAGTTGGATACCTGTTGTATCCTATCAGGCGGTTTGTTGATCCACCAATCCATCACTATTCAATAGACCAACACATGCGTCTGTTTGATCACCCCCATCACGAACACGCTCTGCACATGGCCCAGGTTCTCGGCCTGGCTTAACTTGTTCACATGGAAATCATAGTAGGCATCCATACTTTCTGCCACCACTTTCAGCATAAAATCGAATTCGCCTGAGATATTGTAGCATTCGATCACTTCATTCATCTCATGGATGCTTTTGATGAATTTGGCACCGGCATTACGGTTGTGTTGTTTGAGGGATACATAACAGATCACCATCAATCCTTTTTTTACCCTAGAATGATCTACCAGGGTGGCATATTGCCGGATCACACCGGTCTCCTCCATGCGTTTGATGCGCTCGTGTACCGGGGTGGTGCTCAAATGAACTTTATCTGCGATCTCTTTCACCGTTGCACGGGCATTCTGCTGCAGCTCCCGCAGGATGGCCATGTCCTTTTCGTCGAGTGAAAAACTACTGTTAGTGGATTCCACTTTTTTGGAAGCTTTTGACATGGGAAAAATGATTTTTATTCTTCATAAAGCTATTAAAACAGCATATTTATTCCAAACAAAATAATAATTATAGTATTTTATTCTGTCAATCTACATTTGTGGCTCATAAAACCAACTATATGTCATTAAAAAACATCGATTTCAGCCTGCCTTACAAAGTGGCTGATATGAGTTTAGCCGATTGGGGTCGTAAAGAGATCCGCCTGGCCGAAGCAGAAATGCCCGGTCTTATGTCTATCCGTGCCGAATACGGTCCCAGCCAGCCCCTGAAAGGTGCGCGTATCGCCGGTTGTTTGCACATGACCATCCAGACTGCCGTGTTGATCGAAACACTGGTTGCATTGGGTGCCGAAGTAAAATGGAGCTCTTGTAATATCTTCTCTACCCAAGACCAGGCTGCTGCCGCTATTGCTGCTGCCGGTATTGGCGTATTTGCCTGGAAAGGCCAGACACAGGAAGAAGCTGACTGGTGTATTGAACAGACCTTGTTCTTCGGTGGTGCAGACCGTCCGCTGAACATGATCCTGGACGATGGTGGCGACCTGACCAATATGGTATTCGATGTATATCCTGAACTGGTGGCCAATATCAAAGGTCTGTCTGAAGAGACCACTACCGGTGTTCACCGTTTGTATGAGCGTATGGCGAAAGGCACTTTGCCGATCCCTGCGATCAACGTGAACGACTCTGTTACCAAATCCAAATTCGACAACAAATACGGTTGCCAGGAATCACTGGTTGATGCGATCCGTCGCGCCACAGATGTGATGATGGCCGGAAAGATCGCCGTAGTAGGTGGTTATGGTGATGTTGGTAAAGGTTCCGCCCTGTCTCTGAAAGGAGCCGGCTGCCGCGTGATCGTTACCGAGATCGATCCTATCTGTGCTTTACAGGCCGCTATGGAAGGTTTTGAAGTAAAACCCATGATCGAAGCCGTGAAAGAAGCAGACATCATCGTTACCGCTTCTGGTTGCCGCGACCTGATCACTGAAAAACATTTCCGTCTGATGAAGGACAAAGCGATCGTTTGTAACATCGGGCACTTTGATATCGAGATCGATGTGGCCTGGCTGAACAAGAACTACGGTCATACCAAAGACACCATCAAACCACAGGTTGACCTGTACAATATCGAAGGTCGTGACATCATCCTGCTGGCGGAAGGCCGCCTGGTGAACCTAGGCTGCGCCACCGGTCACCCAAGTTTTGTGATGAGTAACTCTTTCACCAACCAGACACTGGCTCAGGTGGAACTGTGGAACAACCACAAGAACTACGAGAACAAAGTGTACGTGTTGCCTAAACACCTGGATGAGAAAGTGGCCCGTTTACACCTGGCAAAAGTTGGCGCCGTACTGGATGAACTGACCGATGCACAGGCCGAGTACCTGGGTATCTGCAAGTCTGGTCCTTTCAAAGCAGACCACTACCGCTATTAATCAAGCCGTGTTCTGTAAAATGAACCGCTTACAAATAGACCCGCTTCTCCGGAAGCGGGTTTTTTATGCATATGATATCCCGGCAAACTGTTTGCAGGATATCCGGTAAATTGTAGACCAGTTTCAACGAATTGGTTATTTTACTTTTGCTGTTTACATTTAGTCACGGGAGTTCACATTTGACAATACGCAGACCACATATCGATCCAGTTATCCGATGCCTTTTGTTCATCCTGTTATTAGGCTGTTTACCGGCAACAGCTTCTGTGAGAAAAGATACCACCCCTCTTTCCAATAGCCAACAAGCCATTGCATTTATTGAAAAACAGGCCGAACAACTATCACCCAGCAACTACTGGCCCAATGTAAACCCGGTGATCTTTCTGCAGAACCTGCGCGATAATGTGGAAGCACCTCTGAACATCCATGAAGGATTGAACACCAATTTCTGCGCCTACGCGGCCATGTCGTACCTGCCCCTGCACTTTGACCCCCTGGGTTATGTCAGTTTCATGATAAAACTCTATCGCGACGGGAAGGCTCTGTATGGAAAAGAATATTTTGAACCCTCCCGAGAGGTGAGGCTGGCAGCGGGAACCCTCAGTTTTAAAGGCGAACTGGACATACGGCCTGCCGACCAGCTCTGGTTCCTAAGCCTGGCCGATCATTTCAAGGGGTATCTCAACCTGTTCGATAAACATTACAATGCCGGCGATGAAAACCGTTTATGGGCGTCCGTGAATTTCACCAAGTTCAACCGAATGATCCGAAGGCTGTTCAATTTCAGCGTTAGTGCAGTAGGGTCAGACCTGTTCAGGCCGGGCATCAGGGACATATATGAATACCTGCACGAACGTTTACGGACCGGAACCGTTGGATTATTCGTCAACAATATGGACCTCTACAAAAAGAATCATACCCACTTAAGGATCGGGATACCGACGCATTTCATCATACTGGTGGACATTGAAGAAGTAGACGACAAGATCGCCATCACTTACTGGGATTATGGATTCAGGACGAGGCAACTGTTATCGGAAAAATTCCTGAAGCAACTGATATTCGGCATCGCTCATATCAAAGTCAAAAAAGCAGATGAGAAATAACAGTCTTCATATATTATGCATGATGGGACTATGCAGCCTGTTATTCTCCTGCGTCAGTACCCGGAATTTCTCAACGAACTACTATTACCTGCATGAGAAGAGCCTGACCGATATTGAACAATCGTACAAGACCCTCTATGAACAAAAGCCCTTCTCGGTAGGTTTTTCAGACAGGTCCTTCAACGAGATCTCACTGGAGATCATTACCGATTCCATCAAACTCATCTACGAGTTCGGCATCAGGGAACCCAGGTTACAGGACACGCTCAATAAATACGGGTTGCCGGCGTCGGCAGTAACGGACCTGATCAACCAGATGAGGGCCATTCGCTGTATCTGGATCAATTCGCTGGATTATTACAGCAACAACCAGAAACGTTCGCTGGTATACCTTTCCATCAAACCCGCGGCCTTTACCATTCCGTTCACGATCGAAAAATATTATATCCTCACGTTCTATTCGCAACCGCAGTATTTCGACAGTGACGGAAGATTACTCGCCACCCGCAGGCAACGCAAACTGAGAAAGATCAATGACGATGTGTTCCACCGTATCAACGACAAGGTCTGCTATACGGTGTCGGAGAGGTTTAGGTAACAATGAGTGGATGAGTGAATGAGTGGATGAGTGAATGAGTGGATGAGTGGATGAGTGAATGTGGAAAATGGGAAGAATATTGGGTTCCTGTTAACATGTGAGGATAAATTAAGGGAGTAATGGCGTGTTTGCCTTCCTATCTTTGATGTGAATCAAAGCTTTAACCATGAATTTATTGAAACTGATGACCCGAACCGGCCTGGGCTTACTGGCCCTGGCAACTGTGAGTAGTTGTAAGAATAATAATGGCAATGCAGAAACCAAGTCTGCCGATTCTGCCAAAACAGCCGAGACCACCAAGATGCTTCCCGGAACCCCTATACAGCTGGATAATACGAAGCGATATATTTTCCTCACCTGGGACGATTCTCCCCAACCTCCGGGAACCGTGAATTCAAAAGCGGTGTTCCGGGAAGAAGGCATCAAAGCCACTTTTTTCTCGGTTGGATTCAACCAGGTAGGCCCTTACAAAAAACGCCTGATCGATTCTATCCGGAATGAATACCCGCAGTTCCTGCTGGCGAACCATAGTTTCAGCCATGGGTTCAACGACAAATACGGCAAGTTCTACTCCCCGGCAATGACCGACAGTGCGCTGAATGATTTTCTCAGGAACGAGAAAGCACTGAATATTCCTGTAAAGATCATCCGTCTGCCAGGCAATAACGGTTGGGCAGCCAACGGAGAAATGCACGGCCAGAAAGCCAACACAGCCTTGGTAAAGAAACTGGATTCCCTGGGCTATAAGATCTTTGGATGGGACCTGGAGTGGACACAGCAGGCAAAAGCCAAAGCACCCAAAGAAAGTGTGGATGAAATGATCCAGCGTGTGAACCAGAAATTTGAGGATGGTACCACCAATCAGCAGAATGCGTTGGTCATCTTATCGCACGACCGCCTTTTCGAGAAAAAGCAATATGCAGATTCCCTGAAAAAATTCATCTCTATCCTGAAACAGGATAAAAGGATCGTATTTGAGACCCTGGACCACTACCCGGTAAGCACTCCACAGAAATAAAAGTTTACCCTGATCGTACCCCGAAAGCCCCTTTTTCAAGAAAAAGGGGCTTTTTTCATGGATTTTCCTCCCGGAAAACAGGAGAACCCGTATACCAACGGAAACTTGACCGATTACAGGACGTTCTCACCTGTACGAACAACCGTTCGTCCCAAACCGGACAGTCGATACAGTTCATTCATCCCTCCGGAAAGGGCTTTAAGAAAGCTTTAAGAAATCGCCTGAAACATACGCTGGCATTGGATCTGAGCCCAGCATTAACCTGTATTAACATTTGTATTAACACCACTCATAATAACGCTCATCACAGGGATGTAACTAATCACAATGTGCTTCGTCTACTTAACATGTGTTTCTACTTTTGACTTGTCAAACAGCAACAAAACAAACCACATTCCTAATAAGACTAAAGAAACAAAACATGAAAAAGTTATTCATCACGGCCTTAGCAGCCATCGCCATCGGAACCAGCGCCTTTGCAAGCCCTGCTTCCATCAGCAGTAAAGTAAGTGAGCATTTTACTGCCTCTTTCAGTAAAGCCAAAAATGTTTCCTGGAACTCCAGTGAAAGATTTGACAAAGTGAGCTTTATGCTGAACAATGAAAAAGTATTTGCTTTCTACGACACCGACGGTGAACTGATCGGTACCAGCAAGACCATGGCATTTGACAAATTGCCCAAATCCGCACTGGAAAACATCACCAGCAAATACCTGTACCCCGAGTACCAGTTAAAAGACTGCATTGAGTTCACCACCGCTTTCAACGAGAAGAACTATTATGTGTCCATGGACCGGAAAAACGAGTCCGTTGTACTGGAGATCACCAAGGGAGGTGCCGTAAGCGTTTTTGCCCGCAACCGAAAATAATCGCCCTTCACATACAACAAATGAAAAAGTCCCCCGGCTCCCCGGAGGACTTTTTCATTTCGCTTTCACCCAACATTCACTCATCCATTCATTCTATCATTGCTCCTACCCCGGCAAACTGATCTTTCCCATACTCACCGATGGTATATCATTGCTGCCATTACCAATATGAGTATCGCCTCCTGCCACACATTCATTGGCCAGCACCGCGAATAACAAAGCTTCCTTGGCATCAGGATTGATCTCCAGCTCATCGGTAGTATGAAAAACAAACCCTGGAAGCAACTCCTGCATATGCCGCACCAGTAAAGGATTGTGCATACCGCCGCCACTGGTATAGATGATAAATGGCTGCCCACTATTCAGCGTCTGCCGCATGGCATCTGCGATGGTCACTGCGCTGAAACGGTTCAGGGTAGCCATCACATCCTCATGCGAGATCGTTTTGATGCCGGCATTGGCCATAGCCTGATTAAGATAGGCCAGGTTGAATAACTCGGGCCCCGTGGTTTTTGGGAACCCCTTTTCAAAAAACGCATGTTTGAGCAATTCGGCCAACAAACTTTCCTGGATGGTTCCGGCAGACGCCACGGCAGCATCTTTATCGAAAGGCAACTGGAAATATTGTTGCATGTAAGCATCCATCAGGGTGTTACCGGGTCCGGTATCAGTGCTAAAAATGACTTTGGCATCAAGATCGCCAGGCAGATAGGTGAAGTTGGCGATGCCACCGATGTTGAGCATGATGCGGTTCTCGCCTTGCTTGCTGAAAATAAAATAATCTCCATAAACCGCCAGTGGCGCACCTTCGCCTCCCGCTGCAATGTGTTTCTGCCGGAAGTCGCTGATAGTAATGATACCTGTGGCAACAGCCAATTGGTCGCCATCGCCGATCTGTAAAGTGGCATTGCCAAAACCGGGTCGCTGGTGCAATAACCGGGGGGCGTGATAGATGGTTTGGCCGTGGCTGGCGATCAGGTCTACCTCTTCGGGTTTCACCTTCCACTTATCCAGGCATTGCAGTATCATGGCAGCATGCTGCTGCGCCACCCAGCCATTCAGCAGGCAGAGCTGTTCGAGGTCTATATTTCGTTTTGAAAAAACAGCACGGACCTCTTCCTTAAAACGGGTATCATAGGAACAGGTTTGGAAAGCCAACAGTTCGATCCGGGTACCCGGCCCGCTACCGGTAAACCGGCACAAAGCCACATCCAGTCCGTCCAGCGAAGTGCCACTCATTAAGCCAATGATCAATCGGGTAGACTTACCCGCAATGCCGCATAATCTGCTAATATTTTGATTCATTTTGCAGGATTATAATGATTTAAATGGGCTAATCTGCAACAATTTGCAGCTTTTTATTTGTTTTATAAAATAATAGCGCCATATTTATCAGCGCAACTATCTCACGAAAATGCTAAAAAAAGAACGACAAGCCTATATTTTGCACCAGGTAAGTCTGCACAACAGTGTATTATCTGCTGACCTGAGCAGTTCGATCAATGTTTCGGAAGATACGATCCGCCGCGACCTGAATGAACTGGCTGAAAGTGGCAAAATAATCAAAGTACACGGAGGAGCCTTATCTAAATCTTTCAACAGTTTTTACCTGCGCACGGATGTTTATAACGCAGACAGCAAAAAAATGATCGCCGAGAAAGCCGTATCCCTGATACAGGACGGTATGTTCGTACTGACTGGTGGAGGCACCACCATCATTGAAATGGCCAGATTGCTTCCTGAGAACCTGAAAGCCACTTTTCTGACAGGCAGTATTCCGGCAGCTTATGAATACTCACAGCACCCCAATATCGAAGTCATTTTCATCGGTGACAAGATCTCTAAAAAATCACAGATAGCCGTAGGCGGTGAAGCCATCACCAAGGTCAAACATATCAAGGCAGACCTCTGTTTTCTCGGGATCAATGCAATCGACAGAGAGCATGGCATTACGGACAATGATTGGGAAGTGGCGCAATTGAAGAATGCCATGATCGAGTCTGCCAACCGAACCGTGGTCATGTCCATCTCCGAAAAACTGAATTCCTGCCAACGCATCAGGGTATGCGGTGTGGAGGATATCGATATACTGATAACAGAATTAAATCCAACGGATCCCATACTCGACTCATTCAGGATGCCGGGTGTAACGATTTTATGATCCCCCAATTACAACAAAGGGCCCGCTTTTGAGCGGGCTTTTTTGGCATTATGCTGCCTGCTTCCATTTATTTTGATACATTCGATGCTAAGCAGTTGTATATGATACCGCAATTTTCCAACCCGAATATCAGCATCGCCACCAAAGAGGATGTGGCCGATCTGCACAGGCTGGTGAACAGCGCCTACCGGGGCGATAGCTCCAGAAAAGGCTGGACCACGGAAGCCGATCTGCTGGATGGCCAGCGTACCAGTGAAAAACTGTTACTGGAAATGATGGAAGAAGCCGAAGCCGTGATCCTCAAATACACAGATCCAGCAGAAGGCCTGCTCCAGGCATGTGTTTACCTCAAAAACAAAAGCGGAAAACTATACCTTGGCATGCTGACCGTTAGTCCCGAATTACAGGCAAAGGGCATCGGTAAACAGTTGCTGGCCGCAGCAGAATCTTACGCAGGACAGGTAAATTGTACAACGATACAGATGACGGTGATCTCTGTTCGAAGCGAGCTGATAGCCTGGTATGAACGTCACGGATTCCGGAAGACCGGTCAGACGGAGCCCTTCCCCACTGACCCAGAATTTGGTCTGCCTAAACAGGCACTGGAGTTCATTGTGATGGAAAAAACAGTATCCTGACTTACCGCTATGCCGTATAATGGCTTAAATTAACAGTTTGCCATTATTTGTATGGTCCCCTGTAGCCATGTATTCAGTAACTTCCGACAGTGATCAATTTCGAATTTTCAGCTCATGCGGATGTCTTGGATTCATATCAGTCAAAAAATAATCGGGCTCTTGGTTTTCTTCGGATGGAGCTTGACCGGATATGGACAGGATAAACCCATTCAGCAGGACACTGTTTTTTTTCTCGCACAAAAAAAAGGGCTGCTGGGCAAACTGGGCAAAAGCCTATCGGTAAACAGCCAGGACCCCTTACTTCCTGCGGAAGGCGCCATCAAGAACGAAGTCGCTTTCAATCCCTATCGGGGTAAGATCATCCGACAGATCGAAGTAAAGAAAATAGGGTTCGAAAGATCATTGAACGATACGTCGAAAGTGATAAAAAACCTGTTCAACGATATTGGCAACGCATTGCACGGAAGCACTACCCAAAGAGCCATTATCAATAATCTCTTCTTCACTCCTGGAGATACACTGTACCCATATTTAATGGCAGACAATGAACGCTACCTGCGCGAGCTTTCTTACCTGCAAGATGCGCGCATTTCCATCAACCCCAACACCGGCAATGCCGATTCTGTGGATGTGACCGTGATATTCAAAGACGTATTTCCGATAGGTGGCAGTATGGACGAAGGATCCGGTACAATGGCCAGCTTTGAACTGAACAATGATAACCTGGTGGGCACAGGGAACCGGATACAGATGCGTCATCTGTTCGATAAAAACAGGAACCCCCATTATGGTTTTGGTGTAGAATTCCTGAAACGGAACCTGATGGGCAGTTTTATCAACCTGGCTGTGGGGTACCGGAATGAAGCACCCGCTTTTAACAGCGGCAGGCGGAATGAGAAGACCCTGTACCTGCAGGGAGAACTACCATTGGTGAGCCCCTACCACATATGGACCGGTGCTTTTGAACTGGCTGCGCACTATACCCAGAATGGATACCTGAGCGACTCCTTATATCTTTCTGATTTCAAATACCATTACCGGATCTTCGACGGATGGCTCGGTTATAATATCGGTGCAAAAAAACAACTGGAGCAGAACTTTACATCCAGGTTCAAAAAACTGATCTCTCTACGTGGGGTATACCGAACATTCCATGACATTCCGGAACGCTATAAATCGGTATATAATATTGGCTATTCGGATCTTTCTACCGTACTGGCCTCTTTTACGATTTTTGAACAGGATTATTATCGTACCAAGTTCCTCTATGGTTTTGGCCGTAACGAGGACGTGCCAGAAGGTTTCAGCCTTTCACTGACCGGAGGATGGACCAACCGTAATCAGATAGAACGTCCCTATCTGGGTTTCGAATACAATCGGAGGTATTTCTCTAACCGGAAGAACTACCTGAACTATACGCTGCGCGCGGGAACCTACTACCGTAACAAGAACCTGGAAGATATCAGTTTTCTTACCAGTCTTGAATATTTTACCAAGCTGCGCAAGCTGGGCAACAGTCGCTGGTATCTCAGGCATTTCCTGAGCGGAAGCATCACCCAGCTGGCCAAAACGATACTGAACGATCCGTTGCGGCTGCAAAGCGACTATGGTATACCTCAGTTGAATAATCCCGGGTTACAGGCATCAACACGGATCACTTTGAACGGCGAATCTGTTTTTTACAATACCTGGAAACTGGTGGGTTTTAGTTTTGCGCCTTTCACATTCACCAGCCTGACCTACCTCAAAGCCATCGGCCAGTACTTTGAGAGCGGTGACCTGTATTCGGCTGTTGGTGCCGGCATCAGGACCCGGAACGAGAACCTGGTCTTTGGTACCATGGAACTGAAAGCCTATTACTACCCACGTGTTACCGGTACCATGAGCCAATGGAACATTACGTTCAATACGAACCTTCGTTTTAAATATGTGAGCCAGCTTATCAAGCGACCGGATTTTGCAGTGACGAATTAATCGGATCGACTATTTGTATTCGTTTCCAAGGTCTCCGGTCTTTCCGCGGGAACTTCCATCTTTTTTATTTTACCGGAATTAAGAACCTTTATTGCCGTATTTTGTAATAGACTGTAAAGAGAAGAGCGACCACATGGTACAAGCCTATAACTTTTTAGCCAGCTGGCAATTATTTCCCGAAAAATGCGAGTTCCAGTTTGGCCATACGCCCAAGAGCGGCAATTACAAGATCGAAAGTATCCGCAACGGACACGCGCTGGGTATCAGCATGAACTGGGTGAGCCTTGATAACGAAGCTTTTTATACGCAATACGAAGTGATCCCCGACGGGGATATCCGTCCTTTTGAGAACCAGGAACTGGCCGACAGTATCCGGGCCAAGATCCTGAATGCCTCTACGCTGCAAATGCTCTTCATCAAAGAAGAGAACCCTTTTCTGGAAGTGACCCATGAGATCCTGCCCAATGGTTACCTGAAAGTGACACATAAGGGGAAAAACAAGGAGGGTGACAATTTCACCAATACTGAGATCTACCACAAACAACTCAGCGTATTGCCTTATGCTTCTGCAGTGGGCAGCGTTGCCATCCGCCCAACCAAAGAAGGTGTGATCAAACACAAGGCGCTTTCCGCCATGGAAGAGCAGACCAATATGCAGCTCGACCAGATCAAACAACAGATCGAATTACTGGCCAGACAGGCACAGGAGATCAGGAAAAGGAAAGAACTGAGCCTGATGATCTACGAGGCCAGGCTGAGTTTCAAACCGCAGATCGGTCACATATACCATCTCTATGAACGAAAGGATGGTTCTCATATGTTGTCACTGGTAGCCCCCAACGAATGGGGCGGCGCGGGTCCCTTTAAGCAATTTGTCTCTTCGGTCAGATTACTGGCAGATCATACCTGGATGGAAGTGACGGAGTAATCCCTAATTAAGAATCAGCCCGTCGCCCCCACTCATATAAACTACCGCCCTTCTCAAACAGGCGGTCGATCCTTTTTTCTACAGCCGGATCTTTTTCCAGCGGAGGTGCATGGTGTGGTTTGATGCGGGCATCGATCACCAACGGTCCGCGACAGCCCCAGTGTTTGTTTTCCGTGAAAGCATCGATACCATGGATATCGTGAGAGGGGTTGCAGCGCGTATAGGTTACCCAAACATAGTTACGGATATTCGCTGCCGTGAATGGCGCATCATCCGCAACCACGATCATGGCCACACCGGCCAGTTCCTCGGGTTTCCATACCAGTTGCTGGTTCAGCACTTCCATCTCTACCTGTGCCATTTCGTATGACTGGAATGCATCTGCTTCCAAGATGATCACACCGGGCATGGCAAGACTGGCTTTACGGAATAACCTGAGGTTACCAAAAATGGATGGAACTTCTTTACACAAGATTCGTTTCACATCTCCATAGGCAGCAAACACCACTTTACTGCCGCTGTTCAATCCTGTTCCGGAATAATCGAGGGTATCAATAGTGGTATTCGTGTGAAAATGTACGTCGCGTGTAAAATCGATACGCGCAAGCAGGTATTCCAGGAAAGCCTGCACATTATGGGTACGCAGCTGTTGGGTATCGTCGGCGGTGATGAACAGGAATTTGGCAAGGCTGAGCTGTCCGGTCCCCAATACATGGTTGGCAATGGTCAATAACTCCGCCGGTTGTTTGGCAGGTGTATATGGCGTGTACCGTTCACTGCCAATGGCCAACAGCAGCGGATGCACGCCGGCGGCATCCACCGCATGCACTTCCCGTAGACCGGGTATTTCCTGCGGTATGGCATTACCGGTCAGTTCATGGATCAGTTCGCCGAAACTGGTATCTTCCTGCGGCGGGCGACCTACCACCGTGAATGCCCAGATGGCATTTTTACGGGCATACACTTTATGCACCCGCATCAATGGGAAATGATGGGTAAGGCTGTAATAACCCAGGTGATCCCCAAATGGTCCTTCGGGTTTGTTCTCGCCGGGATATACTTCGCCTGTTATCACAAAATCGGCATCCGTACTGATACAAAAACCATCCTGATACGTGTATCGGAACCTTCTGCCACCCAGTAAACCAGCAAAGGTCATTTCACTCATCCCTTCCGGCAAAGGCATCACGGCCGAAACGCTATGCGAGGGCGGGCCACCCACAAAACAACTCACTTTTAAAGGCTGTCCCTTGGCATTGGCTTTTGTCTGATGCACACCAATACCCCGATGCAACTGGTAGTGCAGACCTATCTCTTTGTTGAGTTCATATGAGTTGCCGGTAAGCTGTATGCGATACATACCCAGATTGGCTTTCATGATACCCGGATTGTCAATGTCCTCGCTGTATACCTGCGGCAGTGTAACAAATGCGCCCCCATCTTTGGGCCAGTGCTGTATCAGGGGGAGATCGGAGATACTGATCTCTTCGTATAATACGGGTTTAGAAGCAGGATCACGCATCGGCAACGCTTTGATGGCTGCCAGGCCGGTCTGCAGGTTATCGATCGGGTGTTTGATCGCACGCATGGGATCACCCTTCAAGGCGATCAGTTTCTGTACCTGCGAAAAAGTATCCCGGAAGATGAACTTACTTCTTTCAATGGTGCCGAAGATATTCGATGCGGCCCGGAAACGCGAACCTTTCACATTTTCAAACAACAAGGCCGGACCACCGGCATCATACACACGAAGATGGATGGCAGCCATTTCCAGATAAGGATCCACTTCTTCCTTGATGCGGACCAGATGGCCGTTCTTCTCCAGATCGTTCAAACATTCTTCGAGGGAAACATAACTCATGCGTAGATAACAAATAAATGATTCAAATGTTGTTCCTATCTGCTGTTCTCTGCTACAAAAAACACAGTCATTTACCCGTTCAGAATCCGGTATCACCCGTACTAACCGAGCAACGACCCTAACCACGATTATTCAACCGTTGTTGCCACATCGAAGCTACGCCAAGCCAGTCAAATAAAGAAGGCCGCTTGTGCACAAATCATCACCCGGCGAACTCTGAACTTATCTGTATTTTTGCGGCATGACCAAGCTCAGTGTGAATATCAACAAATTTGCCACCCTGCGTAACAGCCGGGGCGGCAACAATCCGGATGTTTTGCAGACCGCCATCGATGCCCAACGTTTTGGGGCTGATGGGGTGACCGTTCACCCCAGGCCGGATGAACGGCATATACGATATGAAGATGTTCGGCAAATCCGGAAGATCATCACCACAGAATTCAATATTGAAGGGAACCCAACCGAACAGAAATTCGTGGACCTGGTTCTGGAAACCCGACCTCACCAGGTGACCCTGGTGCCTGATGCACTGGGACAGCTGACCAGTGACCATGGCTGGGATACGATCCGGCATAAAGACTACCTCATAGATATCATCGGTGTATTCAAAAAAGCAGGTATCCGCGTATCTATTTTTGTAGACCCTGTGATCGCAATGGTGGAAGGAGCCGCAGCAACCGGGACCGATCGTATAGAGCTGTACACGGAAGCCTACGCACGTGAATTTGCCGCCGGAAAACCAGAACAGGCCATTGCTCCCTATATATCAGCCGCTAAACGTGCCAAAGAACTGGAACTGGGCCTGAACGCAGGCCACGACCTTGATCTGCATAACCTGAAGTATTTTGCCCAACACATCCCCGGACTGGATGAAGTAAGCATTGGACATGCATTGGTTTGTGATGCCATTTACCTGGGGTATGAAAATGCGGTACAGCTGTATAAAAGGCAGTTGAAAGGGTGAGGAACAGGGGAACAGATGAACAGATGAGCTAGGAACAGAGGAGGGGAATAATGAATAATGAACAAGGAATGTTGAATGCCAAAGACCAAAGACCAATGCGCCAATGGAACAGAGGAGCAAGGAACCAAAGAATGTTGGGGCTGCACTAAAAGATTCAAATATTCACTTCCTCATCATTCCTTGTTCGTCTGTTCATCATTCCTTGTTCCTCTGTTCATCTGTTCTTTTGTTCCACATTCCTGAATTTCAATTTTGCATCCATCATTATTGTAAATTGGTTTCTCAATGCACCATATGAGAAATTATTTACTACTGGCGGGTTGTTTGTGGGCAGGGAGTTTGCTGGCACAATCCGTAAAACCTGTTTTCCCCATCCCTACCAAAGAACAACTGACATGGCATGAAAAGGAGTTCTATCTTTTCATCCATTTTGGCCCCAACACTTTTACCGATAAGGAATGGGGAGAGGGCAACGAGGACCCGTCTGTATTCAACCCCACTGCGCTGGACTGTGAGCAATGGACGCGTATCGCCAAACAGGCGGGCGCCAAAGGCATCATACTCACCGCCAAACACCATGATGGTTTTTGTTTATGGCCCAGCAAACAGAGTACGCATACCGTAAGAGAAAGCAAATGGATGAATGGGAAAGGCGATGTGGTGAAAGCCTTATCCGAGGCCTGTAAAAAAACAGGACTGGATATGGGTATTTATATCTCCCCCTGGGACAGGAACCACCCCCAATACGGCAGCCCAGAATACAACGATGTATACATTGCCAGCATGAAAGAACTGCTGACGCAATACGGCAAATTCTTTGAGCTCTGGTGGGATGGTGCCAATGGCGAAGGGCCCAATGGCAAGAAACAGGAATATGATTTTCGGCGTTTCGAAGACTCGGCATTCAAATGGCAACCAAAGTTGGTGATCTTCAGTGATATCGGTCCCGGTATCCGTTGGTGCGGCAATGAAAAAGGGACCATCAGCAACACCAACTGGAACCTGCTGGATACCGCCGGATTTAAAAGAGGTCATGGCGGTCCTCCTACCGACACTTTGAACAGCGGTAATGTGAACGGCAAGAACTGGATTCCTGCTGAAGCGGATGTATCTATCCGGCCGGGATGGTTTTATCATGCCAAAGAGGACAGCAAAGTAAAATCGCCCGAGACCCTGTTCAACCTTTATCTGAGATCCGTGGGCAATGGCGGCAACCTGCTGCTGAACGTTCCTCCCGACAGAACAGGCCGTATTCATCCTGCAGATTCTGCCTCACTGGTGGATTTCCGCAAACTCAGAGATGCCGCTTTTGCCAAAGACCTTCTTCAAAAGGCCCGCATAAGCAATACATCGTCCAAAATGAACATCACAACACTTACGGATCGAAATATTCAAACCTACTGGGCGCCTGCACAAAAAGAGAACAGTACGCTGCTGGTAACCCTGCCAAAGAAAACGACCCTCAATACCCTGGTGCTGGAAGAGATGATCAGCTACGGTCAACGCGTGAGTGCTTTTACCATTGAGAGCTTTGACGGTGAGGCATTCAAAACAGTCTTCACCGGTACCACCATTGGCCGGAAAAAGATCGCCCGATTTCCCGAACAGGAGACCACCCAACTACGTATAGTGATCCAACAGGCAAAAGCAGCGCCTGTATTAAGAAGTATCTCGGCCTATCAGATACCCAACTGACCTAATAACAGGAAGAGCGTTCTCATAAACCCGAACCGCTCTTCCTGTATCCTTTTCACAGCAGATTTCTGATTCATCCCATTCGCGACCACACGTCTTCGCGCCTGTGCGGGCCAACATTCGGCTCAACGACTTGCCCACACAGGATTTACTTTCATAAAATCAAGTATCTTGCAGTAAGCAAAAACAGATTATGGCAAGTACCCAACCACTGGTAGGCATCATTATGGGAAGCGACAGCGACCTGAACATCATGCAGGCAGCTGCTGATATCCTTACCCAGTTCAAGATCCCTTTTGAACTGACCGTTGTCTCTGCCCACAGAACTCCCTTACGCATGGTAGACTATGCCACCACTGCAAAAGAACGTGGTCTCCGTGTCATCATAGCAGGGGCAGGTGGTGCTGCTCATTTACCGGGCATGGTTGCATCGATCACTACCTTACCGGTGATCGGCGTACCCATCAAATCGTCCAACTCCATTGATGGATGGGACTCTGTACTGTCCATACTCCAAATGCCCAATGGTGTACCAGTTGCAACCGTTGCGTTGAATGCAGCAAAAAATGCCGGTCTGCTTGCGGCACAGATCCTTGGAACCGCTGATGCCAACATTTCCGCGGCCATGGCACATTATAAGAATGAAATGAACCACGAGGTGAACGGAAAAATAGCCAAACTGAAAAAAGAATGGCCCAATGGTTTTGATGAGTAACCATCGTTGTTGCTTACAAAGTTGGCTTCGGACACCTGATCCCATTACTGCCCAATACCCAACTCAGTCCCACTGAAAGGCTATAATAGTTATCCTTATTACGGTTATCCGCAGCATAGCTGAATCCATCAATATAATCTGTGAACGTATACCGGAAGAGGACTTCTGCAGTAGCAGCCAGTCTTGGCGTTACCGCCCAACGGACCCCTGCGCCCAGGGGTATCACTGGCAAAACTGTGGGAGGTCTTCGCGCAGTGTCGATGCCCAAACCGATCTGTGTAGTGGTCTTATTGTTGAAAAGGGTCGTATCCAGCCGGCTCCAGTCACGGGTTACCTGCAGAAAGCTCCATCCAAAACCAGCCATCAGGTAAGGAGTTATCACATGGTGCTCCTCCTTACCGTTATCCCCATACAGGTTATAGGCTATTACACCAGAAATTTCTGTGACCGGTGTACGAAAGGAAAAATTACGGAGTTGTTTCCACGCAGGGCTATTGAACTTAGATTCGTCAGCCTGCAGGGTACCGATGGTGAGGTTGGCCCGCCAGGACAGGTAAGGAGAAAAAGGTTTCCCCACCCATATCTGCAAAACAGGCCCCACAGCTTTTAATGAACCATACTTGTTCCGCACCAGGTCGCCCTGGTACAAAAAAGTTCCGGCATTGATGCCAACTTCATAATGATAGGACCCCGACTGGGCTCTCAGTGCAGCAAAAGAACAGAAAGTGATTAACAGCAGCAACAGGTTTCTTGCAATAGCATTCATAACTGACGTTTGAGTGATCGTAAATAACGTTCAGGTAGAACTCTATCGGGGGATATCGGTTTTAATGAAAATACGCTTACCTAACAGATACGGTCTGGAGCGGAACTGCTGTTCTGCTTCAGAAAAAAGCATACCGTTAGTGTACAATTTTGCTACCGTTTTTTGTTAAGGAACTGGTAATGCTGAAAAATGACTGTCGTATTTTTTCCAGGGACTTGTAGAGATAACTCAATCCTACACCGTGATGATGCCAAAGCCCTTATTCAGGCCAGTAGACACTTCATAGATCATCTGTAACCAGCTGCTTCCATAAGTGGCGTAGTGCAAGGAAAAATTATCCACCCTTTCCTGCAGACTGTTATTAGGAAAAAGTTGTTGTGTCAGGGTGTGGATCCGCTGCCGCTGTACATCGTATTTCAAGCGCTCCGCACGCAACAATTTCTTTTCGAGTGCTGCCAGTTTTTTGAGGGCCTGTTTTTCCAGCGCAGTAACATGTTCGGACAGGGTACTGTCTATTTTATCAGTAATCCCCCGAAGTTGTTTGTACAATATCTGTGCCTGCTGCAATTCCTCGTTGAGGGTGACCTGGTGTTCGGTTTCGCGTTTTACAAGTGTATTCAGCAGATCCAATTCGGCTGTAAAGAGATCCTTTTCGGCAAAGCCCAGCTTTTCCCATTTTAACCACTGTTCTTTTTTCAGCAAAAGAAAAGAGTTACGCAGGACCAGTGCCGGGTAAGGTATCTGTACCGCTTCAAATACGTTCTTCAATTCCAGCCAGTAAGCCAACTCTCCTCCCCCGCCGATGAAAGCGATATTAGGAAGCACAGTTTCCTGAAAAGCACCACGCAGGATCACATTGGCGCTAAAACGCTCTGGATGTTCAGACAACTCTTTCAGGATCTCTTCTTTTGAGAAAGAAAGTCCCAATGCCTTCACTTCGTATCGCTGATCCTGTAATTCAATGCGTTCACGCTTATCATCGATCAGATAGAACAGATTGATATCCCTGCCGCCTGCCTGCACTTTGTAATGCCTGCCTATTTTTTCGATCGTGTCTGCCACGATGCTATGAGAGAAGCCCTCGAGCAATTCTTTCTGCACAACGGGCTGAAATAAGCTTTTCAGTTTGGCATGATCAGGCACCAGCACTACCAGTCCGAACGAGCCGAACAAGGCATTCACCAGTTCCAGGGTGGCTTGCTGAATGCTCCTCCCTTCGGTATAACATTGTAACAACAGGTCTGTGAGCTCCTGACCGAAAGGTAACACCCCTATCTGGCCATGTATGGCATGTATGAGGCGGATGAGGGCTTTATCTACTTTCATCCTGCCAACAGCACCGGTCTGTTTGGTTTCCCAAACCAGTTTTTGTCCGCCAACATTCACGTAACCCAGTTCATCCAGGTCCGCATCTTCGCTACCCATGTAATATACCGGCACAAATTTCGCATCAGGTATGGCAGCGGTCAGTTCATCTGCGAGTTTAATGGTATGAATGATCTTATAAATAAAATAGAGCGGCCCGGTAAAGATATTGGGTTGATGGGCCGTGGTTACGGTGAACACCTGCTCCTGCAGCAGTGATTCGATGTTGGTCTTTGTAATATCTGTAAGGGTAAGACCCGAATATTGTTCCTGCAGTACCTCCACCAAAACCTGTCTTTGTGTAGGGAATGTCTTCCGGGCAGAGATGGATTGCTGCATTCCCGACAGGTCGGGAGTATGCAGATAAAATGGTTGCAGGGAAGCGGACTGCGACAGGTAATCGGAAACGATCTTGGAGAAATAACCGGTGCTTTCGTATGGTAAGTAGGTAGCTGTCTGATCCATAATATGGGTAAAAATACAATTTACTGGATACCGAGGCATCCGTTCATCATTTTGACCTGTCCAACCTATTGTTCCTAACTGAACCTGTCGGGATCGAACGGGGTAATATCCATGCTGCAGGTCTCTTCGTTCAATATCTCATTCACGATCTTACCGGTTCCGGCACCCAGGCTAAGTCCCACCATGGCATGTCCCGTTGCCACCACCACATTCTTCCATTTACGGGTGCGACCCAGGTAAGGCAAGCCATCTGCCGAACAAGGCCTGAACCCATACCAGACCTGGTCCATCGTTGGCATCGGCACTTTAAAATCAGGGAAGAACCGTTCAACTGCTTCCAGTACGCCTTTCACCCGGTTCATCCTGGGTGGCGTATCCGTAGAAGTGATCTCCATGGTTCCTCCAAAACGGATCTTGTTACCATCCATCGGCGTCAGTGCTACCCGTCCCTCGATCAGTACAGCAGGATGGTTGAGTTTGTATGGTGAATCTTCCAACGTTACAGAATATCCCCTACCCGGAACCAACGGGATCTTCATGTCCATCATCGCAGCCAGTTCGCGGCTCCAGGAGCCGGAGGACAGTACGATGGCATCTGCATCATATATCCCTTTTCGGGTTCTTACTTGGGTGATCTGGCCCTTACTGTTCTCAAAACCGGTCACTTCCTCATTCACCAGTATACGAACGCCTTTCTGCCTGAGATCCGCTAACAATTGTTGCATGAGTTTGTTGGGATAGAGGTGCGCGTCACATTTAAAATGTAGTGCCCCTTTTGCGTTGATACGCGTTTGTGGTTCCAATCGATCCAGTTCCTCCTTGGTCAGCAGTACAGTATCGGTCAACCCCAGTTCATGGGCTTTCTCCATCATATGCTTGGCATGATCGCCACCGGTATCGGTCTGGAATATCTCCAGCAAACCTTTCCGCTCATAGGCAAAATGAAACTGTGGTAACTGTGCCCAGTCCTCATAGGCTTTCTTACTGATCACCGCAATATCCCGCAACGGGATGGCGGAACGTTCCACATGTTCCGGAGTAGCGATCTTCATGAATTTCATACCCCAGTCTATCAGGCTCCAGCTTAATCTGGGCTGCACATAAAAAGGACTGCGCGGATTCCACATCAACTTCAAACCCTGTTGTACGATGCCGGGTGTGGCCAGGGGTACAAAATGGCTGGGACAAACATATCCCGCGTTGCCATACGAACAGTTGGACGACATATCCGTCTTATCGATCACCGTCACTTCATGTCCACTCTGTTGCAAAAAATATGCGCTGCTCAATCCTACAATTCCGCCACCGATAACGACTACTTTCATATCCTACCTATTTAAAGCACAAAATTCGCGATTAATTCGCAATTATTAATGATAGAATGTGTTGAAGAAATCCACCCTACCATTCTATCATTCTATCATACTATCATTCTATCATTATCTACACCACCTGAAATCCATACGCATACGGGTCATCTTCTTTATCGATAGAGATGGTGTTATAGCCATAGATCCTGGCCCATCCTTCTACGCTGGGGATGATGCCGGGTTTGCCCCCTACTTCGGTCAGCTTTTCCACCCTTCCGGTGAATTTGGAACCAATAATGCTTTCATGAATAAACACATCTCCTTCTTTCAGCTTGCCTTTGGCATACCACTGCGCCATTCGGGCGGAAGTACCTGTGCCGCAGGGTGAGCGGTCAATGGCCTTATCGCCATAAAAGACCGCATTGCGCGCCGAAGATGTGGGATCCAGCACGGCCCCGGTCCAAAGAATATGTGAGCACCCATGAATGGTGGGATCATCGGGATGCACAAAACTGTATCGGGCATTGATCCGTTCCCGCAATTCCCTGGCCCAGGCGATCAGTTGATCGGCTGGATAGTGTTCGAGTCCGGCAAAGTTGGGCTGTACATCCACGATCGCATAAAAATTACCCCCGTAAGACACATCAATGGTAAGGCTTCCCAGTTGCGGGCAATCCACCCTAAGACTTTCTGCAGCCAGGTAAGCGGCAACATTGGTCAGTTTTACGGCCTTTACCTTTTTTCCTTCCTGCCGGTAACTGATCCGTACCAGGCCTGCCGGCGCCTCCATCAGTACCACACCGGGGGTTTTCGGCCGTATCAACCCTTCCTCAATGGCGATGGTGATGGTTCCGATGGTGCCATGTCCGCACATGGGCAAACATCCACTGGTTTCAATGAACAATACCGCCACATCATTGGCGGGATCATGGGGAGGATACAGGATACTCCCACTCATCATATCATGACCCCGGGGCTCGAACATCAAGCCTTTTCGTATCCAGTCGTACTCGCGTAAAAAATGCTGGCGTTTTTCGCTCATGGTACTGCCCTCCAATGACGGACCACCCATAGCCACTACCCGCACAGGGTTACCGCAGGTATGGGCATCGATACAGGAAAAAACATGCCCGCTCAAATGGCCGGGCGAGGGCATGGAATAAGGGATGGGACTGGTTAACATACAGGGTCAGTTAATTTAATGGTCTCTGTTGCGGGAAATTAGCCGTTTTCTTTATATTCATGATACGATTGCTATATGGAAACTTACGGAAAAATACTATTGATCGCCATGCCGGCTTTCCTGGCACTGGTCCTGTTCGAGAAATGGTGGGGCTGGCGTAAAGGAAAAGATACGGTCCGGCACCTCGACATGATCTCCAGCCTGAGCTCCGGTATCACGAATACCGTAAAAGATGTATTGGGTCTCAGCATCGCCATCATCAGTTACGGATGGATGGTGGAACACCTGGCCATTGTACACGTACAGTCGTCCATCCTGCTTTATATCATCGCTTTTCTGGCGCTGGACCTTTCCGGTTACTGGGTTCACCGTCTCGATCATGAATACAATTTTTTCTGGAACGCACATATCATACACCATAGCAGTGAGGATTATAACCTGGCTTGCGCCTTACGGCAAAGCATCTCTACCGTGTTCCGCGTGTTCACCATTTTTTTACTGCCCGCTGCTTTACTGGGTGTTCCAGCAACCGTCATTGCAGTGGTGGCCCCGCTGCACCTGTTTGCCCAGTTCTGGTACCATACCCAGCATATCAATAAAATGGGATTCCTGGAGAAGATCATCGTTACCCCTTCCCATCACCGGGTGCACCATGCCATCAACCCCGAATACCTGGATAAGAACTATGGGCAGATCTTTATTTTCTGGGACAAACTGTTCGGCACTTACCAGGAAGAATTACCCGATGTGCCGGCAGTATATGGTATTACCCGTCCAGCACAGACCTGGAATCCAATCAAGATCAACTTCATGCACCTGTGGCTGATGATCAAAGATGCCTGGCGCGCTAAACACCTACGGGATAAATTACGGATCTGGTTCATGCCTACCGGCTGGAGACCAGCAGATGTGGCAGAAAAATACCCCGTGTACAAGATCGAGGACGTGTACCATTTTGAAAAGTATGAGACCCCGGCCTCAAAGGGTTTTATCACATGGGCCTGGATAGAATTGAGTGTGGCACTTTTGTTGATCAGTTATTTTTTTGGGCATATTGCTGAGATCGGCAGTCCGGCCATGTTTGTGTACGGGGCATTCATTTTCTTATATATCTATGCCTATACGGAACTGATGGACAAGAATCCCAATGCCTGGTTATGGCAGCTGGCCAGTTCTGCATCAGGGATTGGTATATTGTATCATTACAAAGACTGGTTCGGTATTAACCAGCATCTGGGCAACCTTAACCTGGTATTTATCACTTATTTTCTGCTGTCTGCCGCGGTAGCCTGTTATTTCTGCATCACCGAACCAAGGCAGAAAGTAGTTATGGCAGGCAATTACTGATCGAACTGCCTTGTTTTCGTTGCGATCAGTTTCTCGTCCATTCGTTGTTCACCAAACGCCATATCCCTAATGGATTCCGCTGTTGCAATGCTTCGGGCAGCAGAGCATCGGGACAATTCTGGTAACATACCGGACGCACCCATCTTTTAACGGCATGGATCCCCACTGCAGTAAAACGGCTATCGGTAGATGCGGGGAAAGGACCGCCATGGACCATGGCAGGGCAAACTTCCACACCGGTAGGCACTCCGTTGAATACGATCCTTCCGGCAATGGAAGGGGCTATCTCCAAAAGCGAACGATGGGTCGTGAGATCGGTATCGGTTCCCATGATACTGGTGGTCAGTTGTCCGGCAACAGAGCGCCAGACTGCTTCCAGCTCCTTTTCATTCCGGCAGATCACCATCAACGAGTAAGGGCCGAACACTTCTTCGTGCAATAAAGGATATTGCAGGAACCGTTCACCGCTCACTGTGGCAACAGCGGGATGTGCTTCCAACTCTCCAGGTGCTGTTGCGGACCTCGCCAGTAGCTGCACGCCTTTTTCGGCAAGTGCTGCCTGCATTTTGGTATGATAGGCCTGGTGTATGCCGGCATGCAACATTTTTGCAGGCAGTACGGCACTGATCTCCGTTGCCAGATGACTGAGGAAAGGTGGTAAGCCCTCACACTCCATCGCTATCAGCAATCCGGGATTGGTGCAGAACTGCCCCATACCCAAACTGATGGAAGCTGCATATTGTTTTGCCAGATGCGCTGCCTGGGTGGCCAGTGTGTCTGGTAAAAAGATGACCGGATTGATACTTCCCATCTCCGCAAAAACAGGAATAGGGTTCTTACGTACCGCGGCATAATCGTATAAAGCTTTCCCTCCTGAAAAAGAACCGGTAAATCCAACCGCAGCTGTATGCGGATCTTGTACCAGCGCTTTGCCCGCTTCAAAAGAAGCGTCGGTCACGTGCTGAAAAATATTGACCGGTATACCCGTACTACTGATGGCCGCTGCAACGGCACCTGCCACCATCACCGATGTCTGCAGGTGCGCAGGATGCGCTTTGACCACTACCGGGCAACCGGCGGCCAATGCGCTCGCAGTATCACCACCAGCCGTTGAATAGGCAAAGGGGAAATTACTGGCACCGAATACCACTACCGGGCCAAGCGGCTGCAACATCTTGCGGATATCGGGTCGTGGAGGATTCTTATCCGGGATGGCTTCATCTATGGTGGCATCCACCCAACTGCCTTCACGCAGCATCTGGGCAAACATGCGTAATTGGAAAGTGGTTCTGCCTCGTTCGCCGATCAACCGGGCTGCCGGCAGGTTGGTTTCTACAGAGGCCTGCGTTATCAGCGCATCACCCAATGCTTCTATATTGCTGGCGATCGCTTCCAGGAAAAGGGCTTTCTGTTCTGCACTGGTTCTCTGATAAGGCAGAAAAGCAGCTGCCGCCTGTTGCATCACCTGGTCTATCGGTACCGGCTGTATCATGATTCTTTGAGTTGTAAGTATTCGGGTAATACGGGTCTGGTGGCCAGTCCCTGCTGGATGGTTTTCAACACACGCTCCCTTTCTTCACCTACCAGTGGCAGCCGGGGCGGACGAACCGTTTCAGATCCAATACCCACCTGAGTTTCGGCCAGTTTGATGTACTGCACCAATTTGGGATGGATATCCAGTTCCAGCAATGGCATGAACCAGCGGTAGATAGCTGTGGCTTCTGCAACATGCCCCGCTTTTACCAGCCGGTAAATGGCCACGGTCTCTTTGGGAAAAGCACAGACCAGTCCGGCCACCCAGCCGCTGGCGCCGAGTAACATTTCTTCCATGGCCAGGGTATCCACACCACAGAGGATACTATACCGATCGCCAAATCGGTTGATCAGCCTGGTTACATTCGTCACATCGCGGGTGGATTCCTTGATGGCCTGTATATTACTGCATACCGTAAGGTCTTCGAACATATCCGGCGTTACATCGATCTTATAATCCACCGGGTTATTGTAGATCATGATAGGAAGATCAGTGGCATTGGCCACGGTACTGAAATAAGTGACAGTTTCCCGGTGATCGGTCTTATAACGCATCGGAGGCAGCAGCATGATCCCCTGTGCGCCCCAAGCTTTGGCATAAGCCGCCTGCTGCAACGCTTCCCGTGTACTGCCTTCTGCAATATTCAATACCACCGGTACACGGCCCGCTACTTTTTCTATGGTGAATTTTACCAGGGTCTCTTTTTCAGATGTGCTCAACACACTGGCTTCCCCCAGGGTGCCGCCAAGGATGATACCGTTCACACCCGCATCCAGCTGGGCATTCAGGTTCTTCTCAAACAGAACAAGATCCAATTGATCCTTGTCGGTGAATTTGGTAGTAATAGCCGGAAAAACGCCTTTCCAATCAATAGCCATACGTGCAGGATTTAAGTACGAGTAAGATAGGTATAAATTAATGAGTGAATGAGTGGATGAGTGGATGAGTGAATGATAGAATGATTTGATAGGTGTCACCTGGAACGCGGTGTCCATTCATTCATTCACTCATCCACTCATCCACTCATTCACTCATTATAATTTTTCCACCTCTCCCTCCAGGTCGTAGTCATACGCTTTGGTGATCCTGACGTTGACGAATTCGCCGATGGGGAGTTTTTTGGTGGAATGGATGACCACTTCATTATCCACTTCCACACTATCGAATTCTGTTCGGCCCAGGTAACGGCCGGCTTCTTTTTTATCGATCAGTACTTTGAACAGCTTCCCGACCTTCTCCTGGTTCTTCTCATAGCTGATCTCCTGCTGCACTTCCATGATCTCCTGAGTGCGTTCGGCCTTTACATCGGCGGGAACATCATCCACCAGGTCATAGGCAGAAGTGTTCTCTTCGTGACTGTACTGGAAGATACCCACGCGGTCAAAGCGATGTTCCTGCAGAAATTCTTTCAGTTCCTGTACATCCGCCTCGGTCTCACCGGGGAAACCGGCGATCAATGTGGTGCGTAAACAGATGCCCGGCACTTTTTCGCGGATGGTCCTGATCAGTTCGGTCATTTCCTCGCGGGTGATATTCCGGCGCATGGCTTTGAGCATGTTATTGCTGGCATGCTGCAGAGGCATGTCCAGGTATTTGCAGATATTATCACGCTCACGCATCACATCCAGGATCTCGAGCGGGAACTTACTGGGATAGGCATAGTGCAGACGGATCCATTCCAGCCCCTTCACATCCGCGAGGGCGTGCAACAAACGGGGCAGATCCCTTTTCTTGTAGATATCGAGTCCATAATAGGTCAGCTCCTGGGCAATCAGCATGATCTCTTTCACCCCCTTTTTCACCAGACTCTCGGCCTCGGCCACCAGTTCCTCGATCGGGCGACTGATGTGCTGGCCGCGCATCAGTGGAATGGCGCAGAAGGAACAGGTGCGGTTACAACCTTCACTGATCTTAAGATAAGCATAGTGACGTGGGGTGCTCAGTAAACGCTCTCCCAGCAACTCACTCTTATAATCTGCATCGAACTGTTTCAGCATCAGGGGCAGTTCCATGGTACCAAACCAGGCATCCACTTCGGGCATTTCTTTTTCCAGGTCCTCGCGGTAACGTTCACTTAAGCAGCCGGTAACATATACTTTATCCAGCTTACCCCTTCGCTTCAGTTCCAACTGGTCCAGAATGGTATTGATACTTTCTTCCTTGGCCTTGTCGATAAAACCACAGGTATTGACCACCGAGATATTGTGGTCCAGTTTGGTATTCTCATGCACCACGGCAATATCATTGGCGGCCAGCTGTCCACTGAGCACTTCACTATCCACCAGGTTCTTGCTGCAGCCAAGGGTGATGATATTCACCTTGTCTTTCTTGAGGGTTCTTGCTTTCATACGAACGGCAAAAGTACAAATAAGACCGGCAAAAAAGTCTTCACCCCCTTCTGAACAGATCAGTACATGACAAACTGTTCACGGTCAATCCCATACAGGTCCAGCATATTCCCATCCCCCTGCCATTTCCCCCGGAAGGATAATCCTGCACGCAGCAATACATCCCGCGAAGCAGTATTGGCCGGATCGGTTATGGCAAAAACGCTGTTCCGGTCAGTATGTTGAAAGAAATGGCCCAGGCCGGCTTTTACCAGTTCAGTGGCATAGCCCTTTCCCCGGGCATGCTTCAGGAGGGCATAACCCAGGTGTATGTTTTCCGCATCGGAGAGGTACAGGAAAGAAAAAGTACCTACGAACCTGTTGTCTGCCCGGGTAAAAACAGCAAAACGGCCCACGATGGAGCTGTTCTGGTATAAATTGATGTTCTCAGTTAAAAAAGCATCGCTTTCGGAGCGGGTTTTGGCCCGACGGATATAACGCATCGTTTCCTCGTCGCCATTGACCTGGTAGAATACATCCGAATCAGCTTCTGTGAACCGTTGTACGGTCAACCTGACGGTTTCGAACAACCGCATCGGTTATGCCTGTACTTTTAATTCCGAACTGATATGTTTCACGATCTTCTCGGCATGGTCGCGAGAGTTCTCGATAAAGAGGCTGTGCGTATTGAACCCGCCGCAGATCACCCCTGCCAGGTAAATACCTTTGACATTGGTCTCATGGGTGCTTTCGTCGTAGTTGGGTTTACAAACCTCATCATCCGACAGTTCAATGCCCATATTCTCCAGAAAGGTCAGATCGGGTTTATAACCGGTCATGGCAATGACTTTGTCATTTTCCAGGGTAACCAGTCCTTCCGGAGTGTTGATATCCACTTCATGTTCCCTGATCTCGGCCAGGGTAGAGTTATAGTATACTTTAATGGAACCTTCCTTGATACGGTTCTCAATATCGGGTTTGATCCAGTATTTCACATGCTCGCCCAGGTCGTTGCCACGGATCACCATGGTGACCTGCGCCCCTTTGTGCCAGGTTTCGAGCGCCGCATCCACGGCCGAGTTATTGGCACCTACCACCACCACTTTCTGGAAAGCATAATAATGCGGATCATCGTAGTAGTGTGTCACTTTGGGAAGCTCTTCGCCTTTGATATTCATCATGTAGGGTTTACCGTAAAAACCGGTAGATACGATGATGTTCCTGGTTTTGTAATGTCTTTTTACTGTATTCACCGTAAAGAGGCCATCTGCACGGTCAATACTTTCCACCCCTTCGAACAGGTGGATATTCAGACCGGATGATACCGCCACTTTCCGGTAATATTCCAGGGCTTCATCACGGGTAGGTTTTGGACCGCGGCTCACAAACGGAATCCCACCGATCTCCAGCCTATCGGCAGTAGAGAAAAAGATCATATTGGCTGGGTAGTTGAACAGGGAGTTCACCAGGCAACCTCTTTCAATGATCAGGTAACGGAGGCCGTTTGCTTTGGCATGTAGACCACAGGCCAGTCCGATGGGACCTGATCCAATAATGATGACATCGTAAGCTATTGAATGCATATATATGAATTTAAGGATTTCTTACTTATGTATCTCACTCGAGAAGTGAAAAGTGATATCAGGGTTATTGGTGATCTCCGTGTTCAGGAACCACTCGCTTTGTGCCAGGTAAACCGGGTTACCATCCTTGTCCTCTGCCGAGTTTGTCTGTTTGAACCGGAGAAAGTCGGCCAGCTTATTGGCATCCTTACTCGTGAGCCAGCAGGCCTTGTAAAAAGGCATTGACCGGAACTCGCAGGCCGCCCCATATTCCTGCAGCAAGCGGTACTGGATCACTTCAAACTGCAGCTCTCCTACACAACCGATAATCTTCTTGTTTCCGCCGAACTGTGTGAACAACTGTGCCACACCTTCATCAGTCAACTGACTGATCCCTTTTTCCAACTGCTTGGTTTTCATAGGATCTTTATTGACTAATTCTTTAAAAATTTCAGGCGAAAAAGTCGGGATCCCAGTGAAATAAAAGTTCTCGCCTTCGGTCAGGGTATCCCCAATCTTAAAGCTACCTGTATCAAACAGCCCCACCACATCGCCCGGATAAGCATCGTCGATGATATCCTTGCTGCGGGCCATGAAACTATAGGGATTGCTAAAACGCACATCCTTATCCAGCCGCACATGGTGGTAATACTTGTTACGCTCGAACCTGCCGCTACAGACCCGCATAAAAGCGATCCGGTCGCGGTGTTTGGGGTCCAGGTTGGCATGGATCTTAAAGATGAAACCACTGAATTTATCCTCCCCAACGTCAACGGTACGGGTAGATGTTTCGCGGCTCCGCGGTACGGGAGCTATTCTGATGAAGGTATCCAGCATCTCTTTCACCCCGAAATTGTTCACGGCACTACCAAAGAATACCGGGGCGATCTGCCCCGACAGGTAGTCCTGCACATCCAGCTGGCCGTATACCCCATCGATCAGCTCCACATCCTCGCGCAACTGCTCCGCATCCCTTTCGCCCACTTTGGCATCCAGCAGCTTATCAGACAGATCACTGATAGCGATCACGTCGTCGTCATCTGCTTTTGTACTTGCAGTAAACAGTCTAAGGCTCTTATTATCAATATTATAGACTCCCTTGAATTCCTTCCCGCTATTGATGGGCCAGGTCATGGGGTGCAGTGAGATATGCAGTTCTTTCTCGATCTCTTCCAGCAGATCAAAGCGATTTTTACCGTCCCGATCCATCTTGTTCACGAAAACGATCACGGGCGTATCGCGCATCCGGCAGACTTCCATCAGGCGGCGCGTCTGCGCCTCTACCCCGTTCACGCTGTCGATCACGAGGATAACGCTATCCACTGCGGTCAGGGTGCGATAGGTGTCTTCAGCAAAATCCTTGTGACCGGGGGTATCCAGCAGGTTGATGAGGGTGTTCTTGTATTCAAAGGTCATCACGGAAGTGGCAACGGAGATACCCCTCTGGCGCTCAATTTCCATGAAATCGCTGGTAGCGTGTTTTTTGATCTTGTTGCTCTTAACGGCTCCGGCTACCTGGATAGCGCCCCCGAAAAGAAGCAGTTTCTCCGTCAAAGTGGTCTTACCGGCATCCGGGTGGGATATGATGGCAAAGGTCTTACGTCTGTTGATCTCTTTCTCAAACTTCATAACGGCCGCAAAGGTAAGGATCGTGAATGGTGAATCGGCAATTGTCAACACCCAATACCAAAAAGATTCCAACAGAGAATTCACCCATCCACCATTCACCCATTCACTCATTCACTCACCCACTCACCCACTCATTCACTCATCGCATCAATACCTCACTTCCCTCACTTCCGCCTTCCCTCCCGCAACCGTCACGATCCAGAGCAGGTCATACACCCGTTCGTCCAGGTCCGGATACCGGTTCTCACCGATCAGTAAATTAACCAGCCGGGGTGTGGTATTGGAGTGCCCCGCCACCACTACCGTTTTACCTTTCAGTTGCAAAAGTTTTTCTGAAAAATCTTTAAGATTCTTATTATCATATAGTTCTACACTTTTATTAAACTTTTTTGATAATGGTGCCACAGTAGACTGGGTACGGATATAATTGGTAGAATAGATCTCATCAGGCGTATAATTAGCCAGCACCTGCACCAGCTTTTCGGCCCTTTGTTTACCTTGTTCGCTTAGCGGAGGGTCAGCTTTCATCATAGTGGCCCCTGCGGCAGAAGTATCTTTCTCTGCATGACGCAGGAGGATATAGGTACTGGTCTGGGCATGCACAAAGCCAACGAGAACTCCGATCGTCATGATCAGCAGTAGCGCATATTTTTTCATATTCGGGTTTTGCATAAAGGTACCCAAGTTGCGGAGGCGATCACTACCATTGGTCAAAACAGGCAGCAAGAAATAGCAAAACCTTCACAACTGCTCTCCGGCATAGCGGGTAACTTTGGCGATAGCCGATCCGGCACAAACCCATTTAGAAGACCATGAAAAAGATCCTGATCCTGTGCATTTTCTTTTCTGCGGTACACCTGCCCTCCGAGGCTCAGTTCAAGAACCTGCTAGACAAGGCCAAAAACGCCCTCAGCGGCAAACAGACCACTCTTAGTAACGAGGATATTGTAGCCGGCTTAAAAGAAGCCCTGGCGGTAGGCTCGCAGAAAGGCGCCTCCACCCTGTCGCAGGTAGATGGCTTTTTTGCCAATGCTGCCCTGAAAATACTACTGCCGCCGGAAGCCGAAAAGGTAGAAAGCACCTTACGAAAGGTAGGTCTTGGCAAACAGGTGGACGATGCCATCCTGAGCATGAACCGGGCAGCCGAGGACGCCTGTAAGAGCGCCGCACCCATTTTCGGCAATGCCATCAAACAAATGAGCTTCCAGGATGCCCTGGGCATCCTGAAGGGCGGCGATACTGCCGCTACGGGTTACCTGCGGGGCAAGACCAGCAACGAGCTCACCCAAGCCTTCCGGCCGGTCATAGAGCAGTCGCTGGAAAAAGTGAACGCCACCAGGTATTGGAACACACTGATCAGTTCCTATAACAAGATCAATTTCCTCGGCAAGAAGGTCAATCCTGACCTGAGCGCATATGTGACCGAAAAAGCCCTGAGCGGGATCTTTTACCAGGTAGCCCTGGAAGAAAAAAACATCCGCAAAGACCCATTGGCCAGGACCTCCGAGATATTACAGAAAGTATTCGGCAAATGATCCTCACAAAAAAAGCCTCCGAAAACGGAGGCTTTTTTATATACAATAACCTTTCTAAGGCATTAAATATCAATTGCTTCTCCATATGCAGCAGCAGTAGCTTCCTTCACAGCCTCACTCATAGTCGGGTGTGGGTGTACGGCGTTCAGGATCTCGTGCGCCGTGGTCTCCAGTTTACGGGCCACCACCGCTTCAGCGATCATATCGGTCACATTCATACCGATCATGTGACAACCCAGTAATTCACCGTATTTGGCATCGTAGATAATCTTAACGAAACCATCGGTAGCACCCGCTGCACTGGCTTTACCACTGGCCATGAACGGGAACTTACCGATCTTCAGTTCATAACCGGCCTCTTTGGCCGCTTTTTCGGTATAACCCACACTGGCGATCTCCGGGGTGCAATAGGTACATCCGGGGATATTGTTGTAGTCCAGCGGCTCTGGCAGGTGGTGGTGTTTCTTTTCCAGGTAAGCCATATGCTCAGCCGCGTTGATCCCTTCTTTGGCAGCTACGTGCGCCAGGGCCTGCCCGGGAGAACAGTCACCGATGGCATAGATGCCTGGAACAGAGGTCTGCTGGTAAGCATCCACCACGATCTTCCCTTTCTCGGTCTTGATGCCATTCGCTTCCAGTCCGATGTTCTCGATATTGGCAACCACACCTACCGCGCTCAATACGATATCAGCTTCCAGGGTAACGGTGCTTCCGTCCTGTTTTTTCACCAGGGCCTTTACGCCGGCTCCGCTGGTATCCACTGAGTCAACAGAAGCGTTGGTCATGATATCGATACCCTGCTTTTTGTATTGTTTTTCCAGTTCCTTGGAAATATCTTCATCTTCCACCGGAACAATGCGAGGCAAAAACTCCACGATGGTCACTTTGGTACCCATACTGTTGTAGAAATAGGCGAACTCCACCCCGATGGCCCCGCTACCTACGATGATCATACTCTTGGGCTGCTCAGGCAACACCATGGCTTCGCGGTAACCGATCACTTTTTTACCATCCTGCTTCAGGTTGGGCAGCTCTTTACTGCGGCCACCGGTAGCGATAACGATGTATTTACCTTCCACCACGGATTTGCTTCCGTCGGCAGCGGTCACTTCGATCTGTCCTTTGGCCTTCACCTTACCATAGCCCATCACCACATCTATCTTGTTCTTCTTCATTAGGAACTGAACACCCTTGCTCATCTTATCGGCCACACCGCGGCTCCTTTTCACTACCCCACCGAAATCGTGGGCAACACCTGTGGCATTGATACCGTAATTGGTGCTGTGTTTCATGTATTCATACACCTGTGCGCTTTTCAGCAGCGCTTTGGTAGGGATACAGCCCCAGTTAAGACAGATACCACCCAGGCTTTCTTTTTCTATGATCGCAACTTTGAATCCTAATTGAGAAGCACGGATAGCAGCCGGGTAACCACCTGGACCACTACCTAACACAATTACGTCGTATGCCATTGTATTTTGATTGATTTAGTAAGAAGATAATCCCTGATCGGGGATGCAAAAATACTCGCAATTGGGGAAACGGGCAAATGTGGATGAGGGGGGTAGTAGTCAGTGGTGAATGGTGAATGGGCAATATGGGGCGGACTACTCATCATTGCCCATTCACAACTCACAACTGACGATTCACGCCCCTCCCCCCTCACTCAAAAAAGATCCGGACAGTCTGGTAGAACCATTTGTTGCTGGAGGCGGAGCCGGTTTGCTGCATTTGTTCATTGTAGCCCTGCAGGCCGAACAATCCTGCCATATTGCCGTTGCGGAGTGCGATCTCGAGGTATCCGGCCGAATTGAACCAGGCCAGTTTTTCCGATTCGGCTACCGATGTATAATTATCGCTGATGGTATCGATGGTCTCGTTGCGTTTGAAGACGATCTTGAAACTCCTGCCCTGCCGCTGTTCATTGAACTCCTCGCGGGTGATATTGATGACCACGTTCTCAAAATTGTCAATAAAGAGGATCTGTCCTTCCATCCAGTTAGGACCCACTGTAGCCCGTAAAGGGTATTTTTCTTCAATATCGGTCACGGGTTCGCCATGCCCCTTCAGCCCCCCGGATTCCTGGATATGGGCCATGGTGAACGCCACTTCCTGGGTGATCTCGAGCAGGGTCTGGTGTTTGTTCATCTCAATACCGATGATCTCTTTGGGTTTACCCCCTGCGATCATGGTCAGGATGCCGTTGTCCGGGCAAATGATGTACTGGTCCTTGTGTCTGGCCACCAGCATGTAACGCCTGGCTGTCTCGAACAGGTTCACAATGATGAAATGAAAGGTACCCGGCGGATAGTATCGGAATGCGTTGTTACAGGTATAGGCCGCCTGCGGAAAATTGGTCTGGGAAAGATAATGCGTGATGTCGAGGATGTTGAGATCGGGCATCAGGTTCACGAACTGTCCCTTGATCGCACCAACAAGATAATCCCGCTGGCCTATGTCTGAAGTCAACGTTAGAATAGGCATGGTGACAGTTAAACGTTTGAACAGACAGGTTATTTCACCAGCTCGCCATTTTTAAAGAAAAAATTCCTGACCAGCTTATCGGCCAGCGAAGGAAAAAAGCGGTTCATGAAAACGGTCCGTTTACCCGTGAAAGTAAGTACCAGGCTGCGTTTTCTTTTTTCGATGGCTTTGATGATGTGCTGTGCGCAGGTTTCGGCACTCATCATCTTGCCTTCATCCATCGGTGATTCTCCCTGTGATTTACCCAGGGCATTCAGGGCCACGTTGCGAATATTGGAGGTGGTGAAACCCGGGCAAACCCACATCACATTGGTGCCGCTGTCGAGCAGTTCGGTGCGCAGGGCTTCCAGCCATCCGTTCACCGCGAATTTGGAAGCGGAGTAACCGCTTCTGCCAGGCAGACCGCGGTAACCGGCAATGGAAGATACCCCTACCACGGTTCCTTTATTACGGGTGATATATGGCAGGGCGAACTTGGTGCAGTACACCGTACCCCAGAAATTGATATCCATTACTTTTCGGATGGTATCCAGCTGTACTTCTGAAACGAGTGACCGCATGGATACACCTGCATTATTGATGAGGATATCGATGGTGCCGAAGGCTTTAACGGTTGCCTCGATAAAATTCTGGCAATCGGTTTCCTTACTCACGTCGGCGGTATGGATCAGCAGGGGTTTGCCGGGGTAAGTGGACTGCAGCTGGTATAACTTATCATAGTTACGGCCACAGGTGGCCACTTTGGCTCCCAATTGGAGAAAAGCATCTACCAATGCCTTCCCGATCCCTTCCGATCCACCGGTGATCACAACAACCTTTTGTTGAAAAACTGACATAAGATTTGGCTTATCATACAAAAATAGGCAGTTCCGCCATGAGTTATTGACGTTCTGTGTGTAAAAAATGGAAAATACTTTTATAAAAATTTGGCAGTTTTTTTATTTCACCTATTTTTGCACTCCCAAAGAAAAAAAGTCACTGGCTTTTCTTCCCAGGGTAAGGGTTTGATTCCGTAGCTCAGTTGGTAGAGCAATACACTTTTAATGTATGGGTCCTGGGTCCGAGTCCCAGCGGGATCACCAAAAAGCCTCACAGAAATGTGAGGCTTTTTTAATATCGAATATTGAACAAGGAATAATGACTATTGAATGGTCGTTGGTGCCTGGCGCGGGATTCGCGGGTAAACACTTGCCGGGATCCAATAAAAAAGCACCGTTACAGTAACGGTGCTTTTTTATTCACTGATCGGGTTGGCGGGATTTCCCCTACCCTTTTTTGTTCAGCTCGTTGATGAATGGCTGCTGGTACAACCTCTTACCTGTTGCTTTATATAAAGCATTGGCCAGCGCCCCGAATATGGGCGGGAATGGAGGTTCTCCCAAACCGGTTGGATCGATGGTATTCTGTACAAAATGTACGTCTATCTTTTTGGGCGCTTCGTTGTGGCGGATCATCCGGTATTGATGAAAGTTCTTCTGCATGGGCTCTCCCTTCTCAAATCGTAAACCACCGAACAGGGCGTTCCCAATACCATCCACCACGGCCCCTTCCACCATATTCTTTGCGCCTTCGGGATTTACCACCACGCCGCAGTCCAGTGCGGAAACCACTTTGTCCACCACTGGCTGTCCGTTCTTCATCGTCACATCCACTACATGCGCCGCATAGGAATTGTGGCAGAAATAGGCCGCCACTCCCCTGCGCAGCTCTTTGTTGTTTTCCTTGCGCCAGTTCGATTTTTCTTTCACCAGTTCCAATACGCCTATATACCTGTCGGCATCATAATCATTGTTCTTGCCTACGGGATTCGTTTTGGCCCTTTTCAGCAGTTCGATCCGGTAATCGATAGGATCCTTACCGATCAGTTCCGCCAACTCATCCAGGAACGACTGTTCGGCACTGGCGATAAAATTAGAGCGCGGCGCCCTGAATGCGCCAATGGTGATATTGGACGGGATCTGCCATCCCTCAGCAAGATAATTATCGAAAGCCCCTGCAGGAAAACGATCGGCATGTATGGCATTTTCAGGAATACCCCCACCCTTGATATGTACGGCGGTCACTTCATTTTTCTCATTGATAGCGGCCCTGTATGTCACCATATAAGCGGGACGGTAAATACCATTGGTCATATCGTCCTCCCGGGTGTAGATGAGTTTGATGGGCGCTTTCATTTTCTGGGAGATCAAACCCGCTTCTACCATATAATGGCAATAAGCCCTTCTGCCAAAACCTCCACCCATCCGGGCCAGTTGTATATCAATAGAGGAAGCCGGTATCCCTAAATTGGCCACCAGTGTCGGCTTGATGAATTCAGGGGCCTGTGTTGGCGCTACAAAAAATGCTTTTTCATCCGTGATATGCGCAAAACAGCTGATGGGCTCCATGGTATTGTGGGGCAGGAACGGTGCGGAATAGGTTCTTTCCAGCACTTTCTTCGCTTTCGCGAAAGCCTCTTCCGGATGACCGTCTTTCCGCAGGACCCGGCCGGGCTTTTTCTGCATGTCCTGCATCTTCTTCACATGGTCGGCCGTATTCTCCAGGCCTGCGGGAATGAGCTCTTCCTGTTTGCCTCCCCAGCCGGCCACCACTTCTTTGGTTTCACGGATGGGTTCCCACTGGATCGAGATCTTCTTCCGGGCATTCATCACCTCCCAGGTGGATCTACCTACCACCACCAGCAAATGATTGAACGTACGGGTATCAAAACCTGCCCTTTCATATCCCTCTTTGTATACCTTGATATCAAAAACGTCTTTGATGCCCGGCATCTGTAGCGCCGCTGAAGCATCATAGGATTTCAGCTGCATACCAAAGGCCGAAGGGCGTATCGTCATGGCGATCAGCATACCCTCCTGGCGATAATCCATGGTGAACAACGACTGTCCACGTACGATCTTCTTTCCTTCCACATTTTTCTGGTGCGTTCCCAGTAGCGAAAATTCGGTCGTTTTCTTCAGCACCACATTTTCCGGAACAGGCAATTGAGCGGCGGCTGTTGACAGGGAACCATAGTTGATGGAACGGTTGCTATTCGCATGATGAACCATTCCCTGGGAAGTCGTCAGCTCAGCAACCGGTACTTTCCATTCGGCCGCAGCGGCCTGCAGTAACATGAGTCTGGCCGCAGCCCCTGCTTTGCGCAGGATCTGCCATCCCTGGCGGATGGACTGGCTACCTCCCGTAAACTGCCGTTTATATTTGGGTGTATTGAAATCGGCCTGTTCCACCTGCACATTTTTCCAATCGGCGTCCAGCTCCTCTGCTATGATCATGGGCATGGATGTGATCACGTTCTGTCCGAATTCCGGGTTGGGCGACATGATCTTTACCTGGTTGTCGGGTGTGATCTTAACAAAACCAGTCAGTTCCACCCATTTTTCAGCCGCAGGGGTTCCCGCCAGCACTTCATTGGGTTTTATACTGGCCAGCCAGCCAAACCCGATCATCATACCTCCGCCGGAGATAGACGTTACCTTCAGGAAAGACCGACGGCTATAGTTCTTGTTCGTTTTTTCCATAAAATGATCTTTTGCTTGATGGTAGTGTACAGCTTATTTACCGGATGTACCGGCGGCTGTTTTAATGGCTTCCTTGATCCTTGTATAGGTTCCGCAGCGGCAGATATTACCCGTCATGGCGCTTTCGATCTCCGCATCACTCGGATGGGGATTCGATCTCAGCAGGGATGCTGCCGTCATGATCTGGCCTGTCTGACAATACCCGCATTGCGCCACATCCAGTTCCAGCCAGGCTTTCTGAACAGGGTGATCCCCGTTGTCAGACAGTCCCTCGATCGTAGTTATTTCCTGCGAGCCAACGGCCGAAACCGGTAACTGGCAGGACCGCAATGCACGGCCGTTCAGGTGAATGGTACAGGCCCCGCAGGAACCTACTCCGCAACCATACTTGGTACCTACCAGGTTCAAATGATCACGCAGCACCCATAATACCGGGGTAGCAGGGTCCACGTCCACTTCCTGTTTTTTACCGTTGATGGTCAGTGTCATCTTTGCCATATCAATATCGTTTAAATACAAAACACAAGTATCCGGTACTAATTTACCTTAGTCAGGGATCAGTTGGCCGAATAATTCAAATAAATAATTACGAAAATCAAATAAGTACAAAAAATTAACAGGGTTTGCACAGAACCATACCTGCCTATAAAATAACCGCGCTGCAGAAATTTGGACATACTATAGGCACGCTTTGGGCCAAGCGAAGCCTTTCCGATGGGAAACAGTTCGAGGAAGCAAATGGATGCTGATCAAGCATACAAGCTAACCAATTGCGAGAGGATGCTCAAACTAACTCATACCGTGAAAATCTACCTCATAACCCGCCCTTTAAAGATGCGGGTTATCTGCATGTTATCAACGAGTTGAGAAGCTATTGGAATTGGGATTAGACTGGATGAGCTCTGATGGCCAACGGGTCATAAAAAAGTCTTGACCACCAATAGCTTATGTAGTTGGCAGGGTATTTTGGAGTGATTTTTTGGCAAGTGTCGTTTTGGGTAGTGACTGTTTACCCATACAGACAGGTAAGATCTACCGACCCCAAGGACCTGTACATTAAACTATCAGTGTTGCAGCAGGTTAACAGCTTTCCACAAAGTAAACAGACTGGTGCAGATCACCAGTCCGCCCACCAGGAAATACATGGTTTTGAGAGGTAGTTTCCCCACCAGACGGGCAGCAACCGGGGCCGCCAGAATACCGCCAATGATCAGTCCCAGCACATCCCCCAGGGGAATGTGTTTCAGTAGAATGAAGAAAGTAACAGCACTGGCAAACACAACAAAGAATTCGGCAAGACAAACCGAGCCGATCACATAACGCGGGCTTTTTCTTTTCGAGATCAGTGTGCTGGTAACCAGTGCACCCCAGCCACCACCGGCGAATGCATCCATAAAACCGCCCACGCCTGCCAGCCAGCCTGCGCGTTTCACCTTGTCCTGCCGTTTCTTTTTCCGGATAGCTTTTTTGATGATAAAATAACCAAGGTAACAGGTATAAATGGCCAATGGCACCCGAACATAAGTAGCATACCGCTGACCAATATACGCCAACGTGGCGCCGGTTACCGCCCCAATGATACCTGGCACCACCAGTGTCCTGAATAATTTTTTGTTGATGTTCCCGAACCGGTGATGACTGTAACCCGATACCCCGCTGGAGAATACCCTGGCAGAGTGCACACGGCTGCTTACCACGGCCGGCGGCACCCCATTGGCCAGCAGGAAGGTGGTAGAAATGGTTCCATACCCCATACCCAACGAACCATCCACCATCTGTGCCAGGAATCCGGTAAGTAACATCATTAAAAAAGAACTGGTATCGATATAAGCAGGAACGGACCTAACCAACCCATACAGTTCTTTTGCAGGAAAATAAGAAAAGACGGCCGCCCCCAGTATCATGCACACAAAGGCGAACAGGCACAACTTCACTATCTGTTGCCATTTCTTTTCCTTCTGTTTTTTGAGGCTTACTTCATCCAGCGACACCTGTTTGGCGACCAGCACTTTGGTGAGGTCATTCAGTTGTTTCACCTTGTCCGTAAAATCACCATTCAGCTGCTGGCGGATCTGTTGCATATCATTGAGCACATCATCCATCTCAGGCGGAATGATCTCATTCAGCACTTCTTTGATCCGCTTAGCCACGGTGGGCGATTTGCCATTGGTGGAGATAGCGATCTTCAGGTTACCTTTCTGAACGATCGAACCCAGGTAGAAATCGCAGAGTGCAGGTTTATCCGCCACATTCACCAGGAGATTCCTTTCTTTAGCATCTTTTCGGATACATTCGCTCAAGTGAATATCATTCACCGCCACCACTACAATCTCAGCGCCTTCGAGGTCCGTTGCCGCATAACTTTTCTGTACCAGTTTTACGCCGGGATATTGTTGCGCCAGTTCACGGATCTGTTCACTGATCCCTATCGCCACCACCCGGATACCCGCATTCGGTGCATTACCAAGTAATGACCTGAGTTTCTCATATGCCACATTACCGCCACCTACCAGCAAAACCGGCAGGTTCTCCAGTTTAAGGAAAACAGGGAACAGCGGATTGCCCGACCCATCCGCAGAAACGATCGGTCCTGCTTGCTCAATTGACTGCATCATGTGATGATACCCACTGTTTTCTGATGGCAAAATCGCCGAAGCTCTCACCCGTCAGACGCCCGGCTGCATAACTTTCCAGAAGGCCGTCCAGGGATGCCAGTATCTCTTCCTCTCCGATGTTCTCCTGATAGATCTGATTCAGGCGCTGTCCTATCCTGTCGCCACCCAACTGAAGGTTATACCTTCCAGGTCCCGTTCCCACCAGGCCGATCTCGGCAGCATAGGACCGGGCGCATCCGTTGGGACAACCCGTCATACGGATAATGATCTCTTCCTGTTGTAATTGGTGTTTCTGCAACAATGGTTCCATCTTATCCAGCAGGGTTGGCAGATAGCGCTGGGCTTCTGCCAGTGCCAGGGGGCAGGTGGGCAATGCCACACAAGCCATGGCATGCCGGCGGATCACCGAACTTTTTTCTGTGAGCAGTATCACGCCATAGGCATCCAAGATCGCTTCAATGGCGGCCTTATCCGATGCTTTCACATCACTGATGATCACATTCTGGTTACAGGTGAACCGGAAATTTGCTTTTCCGCTATGCGCTATGGCCAGCAGGGCCGATTTCACCTGTGCCGTTCCCGTATCTGTCACTCTTCCATTTTCTACCAGGACCGTATAATACCAGAGACCCTCCGCATTCTGATGCCAGCCAAAATGATCCTTGCGGCTGGTGAAGACGGTTGTGCGAACGGGCTCCAATGCAAAGCCGACTCTCCTTTCCAGCTCCTCCCTGAACCAATCAACGCCTAAGCGGTCCAGTGTATATTTTAAACGGGCCAGTTTACGGTCGCTTCGATTGCCATGATCCCGCTGGATAGCAGCGATCTCGTATACAACCTTCAATGTTTTTTCCTCTCCGGGCACAAAACCGATCAGTGTGGCCAGACGAGGGTATGTATCCGGATTACCATGCGTGCTCGACAAACCACCCCCGATGGCGATATTGAAACCCTCCAGGTGGCCATTGCTGATCACTGCGATCAATCCGATATCATTCGCAAAAACATCCACATCATTGTTCGGCGGTATGGCAATGGCGATCTTGAACTTGCGGGGCAAGTACCGGTCCTGATACAATGGGTCCTCTTCTTCTTTTTTATCCAGCAATGGTTCATCATCCAGCCAGATCTCATAGTAGGCCCTGGTCCTGGGCATCAGCAAACGGCTGATCTTGTCCGCATAACCAAACACTTCCTCGTGTATAGGAGACTCCTTTGGATGTGAGCTGCACAACACGTTTCGGTTAATATCGCCACAGGTGGCTATCGAATCCAGTTTGGCCTCGTTGAACGCCTTGATGGTAGGTTTGATCTTTGATTTGATCATACCATGCAGCTGCAGGGTCTGGCGCGATGTGATCTTGATCACACCCGTTGCGTTCTCGCCCGCCACTTCATGCACCGCTATCCATTGCGCAGGCGTTAAAAAACCTCCCGGCAGCCTAAGACGTATCATAAACGAATACAGTCGTTCCAGTTTTTTGGCGGCACGTTCTTCACGGCGGTCGCGGTCGTCCTGCTGGTACATGCCGTGAAATTTGATCAGGGCCTGATCATCTTCACGGATAGCGCCGGTGATCTCGTCCCTCAGGCTCTCCCTGATAGTGCCACGCAAGCCATCACTGGCTTCCTTGATAATTTCTATCGCTGATTTTTTTGACATAATATCTGTAACTGATTATTGCACGATGGTTGAATGATGAACGGAGCGTAATCAGGTATTGACCGGATCAATACACATCTTTGGAATACCTTCCGCTGGTTTTCAATTGTTCAAAACAGGTTTGCGCCTCACCAGCGTCCAAATTGCCTTCTCCTGCTATGATCTGGAGCAAGGCTTTTTCCACCGATTCACTCATGGGCGATTTTTCGCCGCACACATACAGGTAGGCACCTTCCTGGATCCAGGCGTATACATCTTTGGCATGTGCCAGCAATTTATCGGCCACTGAAAAAGGCTGTGACTGATCCTGCCGGAAGGCGAGCGAAATACCATTCAGTACGCCTGTCTGGTACCAGTCCTGCAGTTCTGTCTGGTACAGGAAGTCCCTGGTAAAACTGTCTTCTCCAAAAAACAACCAGTTTTTGCCAGAAGCCCCGGTGGCATCGCGTTCTGCCAAAAATGAACGGAACGCTGCGATACCCGTACCCTGCCCGATCATCAGAACTTTTTTATCGCCATCAGGTAAGCGGAACCGGTTATTCTTCTGTACAAAAAATTCAAGTACTGCCCCTACCGGCAATGCCGCCAGGTAACCGGAACACAAACCATGTTGCATCTCCCCGCCAGCAGGGAACCTGTCCAGTTCTACTGTCAAATGCACTTCGCCGTTATGTGCAGCAGAGGAAGAGGCAATGGTATAGATGCGGGGTGATTGTGCCGGCAGTATCGCAATCACTTCTTCAAACCGGGCCTTATCTTGCAAGGGATGGTTCTCCAAAAGTTGCAGGAGGTCTGTTTTCTGTTCAGGAATATCCTGTTGTACAATGGATGCATATTTTTTAACCACCCGTTCATGCAGGCGTCCAACGGCCAATTTCTGCTGCAACAATTCTTCGGCGGTATACAATTCATTTTTATGTGAATACTGCCGCGTCCGTTCAAGCCCGGTAAGTTCAAACAGGCGGTTTACCAGAGCCGACGGGTTACGCGGAACAATTCCAACAGAATCACCGGGCTGGTACTCCACCCCTTCTGCTATCAATTCCAGGTGATATACTTCCTTATGCGATCCCTGGTCGCTCAGCAACTGTTTGCCGGCCAATGTGGCTGTGTATATTTTTTTGTTGGACTTTGTTTCCTTTACAGCCCCTGTCTGTACAGGTTCACCAGCAACCGCTTCGGCACCCTGTACATACAGCAGTACCTGTTCAAACCAGCTTTCGGCATCTTTCTCGTAATCCACATCGCATTTGCGAATGGGTACCACACGTTTACCCCCCAGTTTCTCCAACTGGTTATCCACATCCTCGCCTGTTTTACAGAAATAGGGATAAGATGTATCGCCCAATGCCAGCACGCTGTATCTCAACTGGTCAAGCCGGAAGCCGTTCCGGTGAATATGATCGTAGAATTTCTGCGCAGCCAGAGGCGGCTCTCCATCGCCCTGCGTACTGATCACCACAAACAGGTTCTCTTCGCGGGAAAGGTCGGTAAAACGGTATTGATCAAGTCCTGCCAGCTTCACCTGCAGCTTCTGTTTCTTGGCTTTGGCGGCAAATTCCGTGGCCAGTTTTTTAGCATTACCGGTTTCGGTGCCGTACACGAATGTGACCTTTCGGGCAACAGCGGAAACGCCGGCAGTTACGGGCGCAGCTTCTTTTCCGTTGATCAGGGCAGAGAGGTATCCGTTGATCCAGATCAACTCTTCCCTTCCGATACCGGTCACCAGTTCGGTCAATAATTGTTGTTTATGCCCTGCCAGCATATTGTTTGGGTTGTTCATGTGTATGTATCGATTTGACAGGACTTGTCAAAGGTTTAAAATAATATTCTCCCAGGTCGCTGCCCTGGAACCAGCTGAACGATCGCTGTAATGCCACTACTTTACCTATTATGACCAATGAAGGTGATAAAAATGACCTGCTCCTGAATTTCTCAGCATATTCATACAGGCCGCAGGTATATACCTGCTGATATGAGGTAGTGGCCTGCTCTATCACCGCCAGTTGCATGGAAGCCTCCATGCCATATCTGATCAGATTGCTGACCAGCATATCCAGTGTTTCGGACGACATATAAAAAACAAGGGTATCAGTGGTGGTGGCCAGTTCTTTCCAGTAGTCATCGCTGAGCACGGCAGACTGGTAACAGGTCAGAAACCTGACGGCGGTGGCATGGTTGCGGGCCGTTAAAGGTATGCCGGCATAAGCTGAGGCACCAGATGCCGCAGTAATGCCGGGCACAATCTCATAAGGAATACCATTGGCCAACAGGCTATCCAGTTCATCCAGCACATTGGAGAAAAATGCCACGTCGCCACCTTTCAGTCTTACCACCAGCTTACCGGCAGAAGCGTATTGCACCATCAGTTCATTAATGGTCTGTTGCGGGGTGGACACACCCCGCCGGCATTGTTTACCCACTTCTATGATCGTGGCCGAAGGTCTTACGTAGCGTTGCAGGATCAGTTCACTCACCAAACGGTCTGTGAGCACCACATCGGCCTGTTGCAGGTAATGGGCGGTCTTGACCGTAACTAGGTCCGGATCGCCGGGGCCTGCTCCTGCCAGTATCACTTTGCCTGTTTGTTGTAAAGGGTTCATGCTATTTTTTTAGAACAGTCCGTCTACTGATAAATACCTTTCACCGGTATCATAATTGAATGTGAGGATCTTCGCCCCCTTGGAGATCTCAGCTAGCTTTTTGGCAACAGCAGCCAGTGACGCACCGGTGGACAGTCCTGCCAGTATGCCTTCTTCTTTTGCCAGGCGTTGTGTATACGTATACGCTTCCTCCTTCCCTACCTGGATAATTCCATCCAGTATCGGAACATTCAGTACGGACGGCACAAAACCTGCGCCGATACCCTGTAACGGGTGTGGCGAAGGCGCACCACCGCTTAATACAGGCGACAATTCCGGCTCAACCGCAAAAACCTTGAGTGATGGAAACTTTTCCTTCAGCACTTCGGCCACACCAGTGATATGTCCGCCGGTACCTACGCCCGTGATCAGGTAATCGATACCCTCCGGAAAATCATTTGCGATCTCCGCAGCGGTTGTCTGGCGGTGGATGGCCACGTTAGCTGGATTATCGAACTGCTGGGGCATCCATGCACCCGGGGTTTCGGCAACGATCTCCGTTGCTTTTTCAATGGCGCCTTTCATTCCCTTTTCACGGGGCGTTAATACAAATTCTGCACCATATGCCGACATCAGTTTGCGCCGTTCCACACTCATACTTTCAGGCATCACCAGGATGATCCTGTAGCCTTTCACTGCGGCCACCAGCGCCAGCCCGATACCTGTGTTACCAGAAGTAGGTTCTACGATCACACTACCTGGCCCCAGTATGCCCCTGGCTTCCGCATCTTCTACCATGGACAATGCGATACGGTCTTTGATGCTGGCACCGGGATTGGTTCTCTCCAGTTTGATCCAGACTTCATGATCCTGCCCGAACAGGCGATTGATCTTAACATGCGGGGTATTTCCGATGGTTGCGAGGATGTTATTAGCCTTCATATGATTGATGATTGATTGTTAGATGACAAAATTCAATGGTTCGGGAAACGGGTTGTTATCCCTCACCCTGATCTCACTCTGGTGATACACTACCGAATAAGGATCCACGCTGTAGGTGAGCCATACATTACCGCCGATGATACTGTCGTGACCGATCACCGTATCTCCACCCAGGATAGTGGCACCTGAATACACGGTCACATTGTCCTGTATGGTGGGATGCCTTTTGCTCTTCGCATTCTCTTTGGCCACACTCAAGGCTCCTAGGGTCACCCCCTGGTATAGTTTTACCTGCTTACCGATCACAGTGGTCTCCCCGATCACCACACCGGTTCCATGATCGATGGAAAAGGATTCCCCGATGGTTGCACCCGGATGGATATCGATCCCTGTTTTGCCATGCGCATATTCCGTGAACAGCCTGGGCAGGATACTAACACCTGCTTTCCACAAGAAGTGCGACATTCGGTATACTGCTGTAGCATAGAAACCGGGGTATGCCGATACCACTTCCTCTTCCGATCCCGCAGCGGGATCGAATGCAAGAATGGCCCGGGCGTCTTTAAGCAACAGGTCATGCAGGCCCGGCAAAGCAGCAAAAAAATCATCGGTCACTTTCTGCAATAACTGCTGATCTCCGATCACGGCAGACAATACAGTTTTCAATTGTGACTGAAGCGATCCATATGTTTTGGCCAGATCATCTTTTGTCACCAGCCTGCTGTCTTTGGGTATGAATAAAAATTCAAAGCAATCGTCTATGAATGCGTGTGCCAGCACCCTGTCAGGAAAGTTAATGGCGCAAGCCCTGTTACGGACATGCAGTTTTTCTATAAATGTGGAATGATTCATGGCTCAGGAATTATTTATTGTATCATGCAGGCTCCAACGGTCACATTACTGGTCTCGTCTATAAGAATGGCTCCACCGTTCACCCGCAGGTGTTTATAGGTATCGCATGCAACAGGAGAAGCAGTTTTGATGGTTGCCCTAACAACCTCGTTCAGTCCTACCGTCCCGGTCAAAGCCTCCTGCTGCAGTGAGTTCACGTCCAGTTTATACCGGATCTCTTTTACTATGCTTTTCACCTGGCGGCTATTGATCTGTAACAGGTAGCGGTTGCCTTCCGCAAGGGGTTTGTTACCCATCCAGCAAAGCAGCACGTCCAGTTCCTGTGTACTATCCGGCAGGTCATGGGAAGGCACGATAACATCCCCCCTGCTTACATCAATATCATCCTCGAGATGCAAAACGGCGCTTTGCGGGGCGAACACTTCCTCCACTTCCTCACCGCCCACTTCTATCCTGCTGATCCTGGTCTGCAAGCCGGAAGGAAGTATGGTCACCTGGTCTCCTTTTTGATAGATCCCGCTGATAAGTTTACCGGCAAATCCACGATAATCGTGCAGCAATCCGGTCTGTGGACGGATCACGTACTGTACCGGAAAACGGGCGTGTACCAGATTGGCATCCGTCTGCACTTCCAGATTTTCCAGCAGTTCCAGCAGCGTTTCGCCCTCGTACCAGGAAAGCCGTTCAGATCGGTCAACGATGTTATCGCCATGCAGGGCGCTGATCGGTATATAGGTCACCTGTGGCAGACCTAGCGATGCCGCCACTGCCGCATAATCGATGACGATGTTGTTGTAGGTATCCTGCGGATAATCCACCATATCCATCTTATTCACTGCCACAATCACATGTGGAATATTCAGCAGTGATGCGACGATGGAATGGCGGCGGGTCTGTTCTATCACGCCATGTCTGGCATCGATCAGAATGATGATGAGATCGGCATTGGACGCCCCAGTAACCATATTACGAGTGTATTGGATATGACCAGGCGCATCGGCTATGATGAATTTCCGCTTTGGCGTAGAAAAATATTTATATGCCACATCTATCGTGATACCCTGCTCGCGTTCTGCACGTAAGCCATCGGTGAGCAAAGCCAGGTCAATATCGCCTTCCTCACGGTTGCGTGTTTGTTTTTCGATCGCTTCCAACTGGTCGATCATGATCGACTTACTGTCGTATAGCAAACGGCCGATAAGCGTGCTTTTCCCGTCGTCTACGCTTCCTGCGGTGATGAATCTGAGGATATCCATAAGAAATGAATGAGTGAATGAGTAAATGAGTAAATGAATGAGCGTTTTTTTTAGAAATAGCCACTTTTTTTCCGGTCTTCCATGGCGGCTTCTGATACTTTATCATCGATGCGGGTCTCTCCACGCTCACTGGTCTTGGTGGCGATGATCTCACTGATGATAGCATCGATGGTTGTGGCATCGGATTCAACAGCTGCGGTACAGGTCATATCGCCTACCGTACGGTAGCGCACCCGGCGGATACTGATCTTATCTGTCTCTTCCCGCTGGATGAATTCTGACAAAGCCACCAGCTGGCCTTCATGCTCCAGTACTTCACGGTCATGTGCAAAATAGATCGAAGGCAATTCGATGTTCTCACGACGGATATAGTTCCAGATATCAAGTTCTGTCCAGTTGCTGATAGGGAACACACGAACATTCTCGCCTTTGTGGATCCGGCCGTTGTAGGTATTCCACAGTTCAGGGCGCTGTAGTTTTGGATCCCACTGCCCAAACTCATCACGAACGGAAAAGATCCTTTCTTTGGCACGTGCTTTTTCTTCATCCCGCCTGGCTCCGCCAATGCAGGCATCGAACCCGAACTCCTGGATGGTATCCAGCAGCGTATAGGTCTGCAACGCATTCCTGCTGGCGAATTTACCCTTGGGTTCTGACAGGTTCTTCTGACGAATGGTATCTGCTACATACCGCACGATCAGCTTCTCCCCTTTTTTTTCTGCCAACGCATCCCTGAAGTCCAATGCTTCCTGGAAATTGTGGCCGGTATCAATATGTACCAGCGGAAAAGGAAACCTTCCGGGACGAAAAGCTTTCAAAGCCAGGTGAAACAGCGTAATGGAATCCTTACCGCCACTGAATAATAAAGCCGGTTTTTCAAACTGTCCGGCCACTTCACGCAATATGTGAATGGCTTCCGACTCCAGCTGCTCAAGGTGATCTAAATGGTATTTCGACATTTGTTTCGGATATAATAAGTTGATCAATGTTGTTTTTCGTGTAAGCCGCATTCCTTTTTGCTGTTATCCTCCCACCACCAGCGCCCGGCCCTGAAATCCTCTCCCGGCCTGACAGGGCGGGTGCAGGGAGCACAACCGATACTGATGTATCCTTTATCGTGCAATGGATTATAGGGAATCGCCTGCTGGTCGATTGCGGCTTTTATCTGCGCGGTTGACCAGTGCAGCAACGGATGGTATTTGAGGATCTGGTTCCCTTCATCCCATTCGAGCAATGACAGGTCGTTACGGACAGAGGAATGCTCTGAACGAAGACCCGTGATCCAAACGGCTTTACCCGCGAGCGCCCTTTTCAGCGGCTCCACTTTACGAATATGACAGCAGGTTTTCCTGTTTTCAACCGAAGCATAAAACGCATTGGGTCCGTTCTTTTCAACGAATGGTTCCAGTAGTTGCTGACTGGGATAATAGGCTTTGATGGAGATATCATACCGTTGTAAGGTGCTGCTCCATACTGCATAGGTTTCAGGAAACAAACGGCCCGTATCAAGTGTAAAGAGGGCAACCGGCAAACCACTTTTTACAACTTCATGCGTAAGCAGCTGGTCTTCGATACTGAAACTGGTGGACAAAGTGAGTTTGCCTGGATATAACTGCCAGAGCAATTGCAAAGCGTCCTGTATACTTAGTGTGTTGACCTGATTATAAAGTTGATCGAATCGTGATTTTGAAAAGGCTTCCATGGTAAACGTGTTGGTGTAGAAATGACTTGACTAGCTGCTGATCAGCAACAACAACACGGAAATTGGTTTAAAGAGGTGGAAGCAAATAACATAATAGTCTACTTGTTTAATAGGACAAATATATAGTCCATTCATTTAATAGACAATTAATTTGCCAGTCATTTTTACAGAATGACAAGAAGATGACATGGGAATGACTGGAAGTGAACAAATGCTCGTTAGTCAGCCGATAGTAAACAACCGACTATCAGTTCAAAGTCGAATAAGCTGTTCGCCGCCATTCAGGGCTATACGTTTACCCCGCCAGACGAATTCTCCGGAGACATTTGTAGGAAGGCTGATATGGGCTTCTATCCCCTCCGTATTCTTTCGTTGCAGGTTCACTTTGATCTTCCCGTCAGGATGCGGCATCTCCCCCGTGGCAGACAGCAATTCACCCAATGCCGGTTCGATCCGCACCGTAGCAAATCCTGGTGATGCAGGAACGATACCGCAAATGGTTGCCAGGAAATCATAGTTCGGACTGGAGCTCCAGGCGTGACAATCCGATCTTGTTGGATCAGGATTTTCTGCAAACGTGGTGAGACCGTTAGCGATCATTCCACGCCAGGGAGCCAGCTGTGCATAATACATATCGGCCATACCTGCTTTTTTCAACGCGCGGTTCAGATAAAAACGATAATAGAAAGTAGCCTGGCTCAGTGTGGTATCGTACAATATTTTATGAATCACTTTTTTTTGATCTACCTCGGGTATGGCTCCGGTCAATATCGCCATGATTCCGGCATGCTGACTGAATGTTTTCTTTTGCGGCGTATTCGCCATCAGCATTTTGCTCACATCAAAACATTGCCGGTACACTGCTTTGTTCAGTTGATCGGCCAGTTGCTGGTAGTGATCGGCCTCCGCTTTTTTTCCAAAACCGGCGAACAAAGCCGCAGCCTGTTGTAAGGTGGCCACATATTGCAGCGTGATCACTGAAGAATTGCCATCAGTAGCCCCATCCGGCACACCACTGGGGAAAGCAAGGTTCCAGTCCACAAAACCCCACCATTTCATTGGACCCAGCATCTGTTTGCTGCGGTCTATCTTCTGTTCATACCAATCCAGCACCCCCATGACCGGTACCAGGAAATTCCGAATGAAGTCAGGATCTTTCCGATGCATCCAGTAATCGTACACCATGGACACCCAGTACAGGGAAAAAGGCGGTATCACCTGCAGGCGATTACTGGGGTAACGGCCCTGTGTCAATCCTTCGGGTACCCTTGAATGATAAAAATCCATGAGCGCTTTGCGCATCAAACGGTCGTCGCCGGTAACATATAAAGAGATCAGCGACTGGATACGTGTATCTCCTTCGTACTGCAGCTGTTCGTAATACGGGCAATCAAAATAAGTTTCGCCGGCGCATAGTTGCGCGGTCCGCCAACCTATATCCCAGATACGCTGAAGGGAGGAATCGTTGCTCCGGAACGATGCCTTGACCGTAAAGGGATAACCCGTAGCAGTTCCATAAAGGTCGTTGATCTGCAAAGCTTCATCGCCCGTTGTAATATCCAGTTGCAGGTAACGATAGGTGCGGAACCAGAGCGGTCGAAAATGCCTGTTCTCTCCCCCATCGGGTAAAAAAATATCGTAGTTGCCTTTGATGGTCTTACCAGTGATATCATCGCGGTTCCCTTTTACACCGTTTTGATCAAACAATGCTTCGGCATAAGTCATGGTAACAGATGAACCCTTCCCTTTGCTGACGAACAATTCCGGATAGGCAACAGAATTATACGCCTGGTCGAAAAGGATAGAGACCGTTTGGTGTGCGGGTATGTGCAGAGCCGTTTTGCCCTGCAGGAAACCGGGAGGTGTTTGTATATGGCTCTCTCTCCGAACGGCAATCAGTCGTTGCTTGGTCTCTTCCATCAATGGGATATTCCGGGGCTGCAGGGTCCAGAGATTATCCGTACCATACCCGGCCGTTACGGGATTGGCGATACGACGGCTGTTCTGCCAGTGCGCATCCTGGTAACCAGCCTGCTCCCAGCCCCAGGGATAGGCAGCTGCATTGACACGATCGCCAGGCCCTACCACCATATAGGTTCGCAAACGGGAACCATTATCGGTTGAACAGGGTGCATACGCCGTATCATGAAATACTTTCCAGCTATCATTGGTATTCACGACATGCTCTGAACGGCCATTTCCCTGCAATACAAAAGCAGTCTGGTTGCTGACCTGCGCTACCGGTGCATGTTCACCCATATTCCATACCAGCGCAGCAATGGTATTACTGCCTTCCCGGAGGTAAGGAGCAATATCAAGGGTCTCAAAATACCAGTTATACAAATCGCCGCGTGCAGGACCACTACAGACAGCTTCACCGTTCACGAACAAACGATACCGGTTATCGGCCGACACATGCACCACAAAACGTGCAGGTTTCTGCGCCAGAGAAAATGTTTTCCGGAAATGATAGACACCATAATCACGTTGCGCCACGCCCGGACAGGTGATCCAGGATGCCGGCCAGGAGCCCTTTAACAAAGCAGGATCGATCATATCCTGTGCCTGCGTGGCCAGTAACCAGCAGCAGCCCAACAGTAATAACAGTTTTCTCATAGCGCTGTCATTTCCGATTTATCGGTTGGTGAGTTTGCGGATCAGGTCCACTTCTTCCTGTCGGTATGGTGTTCCATCCGGATGGAAAATATCATGGAACCATTCCTTGGGTTGCGAACCATCTTTCAGTGGCGTATCCCAAGCAAAAATGGTATTCGTCTTACCACTTACAAATCCCCAGTTGATGGCTCCCACATTGTATCTTTTGAGCATGGGCATGATATTACTGAAGTAACTGTTCCTGGTACGGGCCATATATTCGGTACAGATCATAGGCCGGCCGAATGCTTTGAGCACCTGTATCACCCGGCGATGTCTATCCGGCTCCTCATAATTATGATACGTAATGATATCGGAGTTCTGCGCCATGAATACATTGAACTTCTCCAGGCCCCAGTCCCACAATCCCGCACTGATCGGCTGGCTCGGATTTACTTTACGGGCCCATTCAAATACTTTTTTCAGTAACACCAGTGAAGAATCCTTTTTGCCGCTGTTACCGGGTTCATTGTACAGATCCCACAGAAGAATTCGCTTGTCATCTTTAAAATGCGTGAGTACATCCGTTACATATTTTTCCAGCATCGGATAGATGGTCACATCATTCGAAGCGGGTTGCCCGGGATCCTGCATCCAGCCCGAATTATGAATACCTGTTTGGGGTTCGGGTTGTTTACCTGGCTTCGGTACTTTGTTCCAGCAGTCATCAAAGAACACAAAAATGGGGGTTATCTTATGTTTGGCACAGATGCCCAGGAAACGATCCACCCGTTTCTTGAACCCATCCGGATCCTGTTTCCAGGCCAGACTGTGCAGGTATACCCGCAGGGTGTTAAAACCCAGTCCTTCCGCCCAGCCCAGTTCCTTATCGATCGTTGCGGGATCAAAAGTATCGGCCTGCCACATCTCCAACTGGTTGATGGCATTTGCAGGAATATAATCCGCTCCTGCCAGCCAGGCGTGCTTGCTGTACCATTCGTTGGCTTTTTCGATGGACCATTGTTGGGCACTGGCGGACAAACTGATAGCCAACACAGATAGGAGGATAAGTGAACGTAGCAAAGATTTCATAATGATAGAATGATAGGATGATAGAATAATCAATTTTGTTTTATTTTAAAATGATATTGTCCTGAGCCCAGCGATAAGGATACATAACCGTTACTGTTTTCGAGTACCTTGATATCCTGATTACCTGCAACAGGCAGGCCATTCTCGGTGACCGCATCCACACTTTTGGCCGGGATAATTACCGTGGAGCGGGTATTGGCAGGTATCTCCACATCTATCTCTATACTGCCATCCATACGTTTCCAGGAACTGCTCAGTGTTCCATAATAGGTTTGCAGACTGGCAGCAGCCTGTGTGAAATTTCCTCCGATATGCGGCTGTATCTTACTGTGTTTGTAACCTGTTCCATCTTCATAGGTATCCAGTCCCACCATGGTCCGATACATCCAATCGCCAATGGCGCCGTATGCATAATGGTTATAGGAATTCATGGACGGCACCTGGAAAGAGCCATCGGGTTTAATACCGTCCCATCTTTCCCAGATCGTGGTGGCACCCATTTTCACCGGGTATAACCAGGAAGGATACGTTTCCTGCTGCAATAAGGTATACGCAAGGTCAAGGTAACCGAAACGGGTCAGTACATGACAGAGATAGGGTGTTCCCAGAAAACCGGTTGTGAGATGGTTGCCGTAACTTTTCACATTCTCCGCCAATCGTTCAGCGGCCTGTATCCGCAGGTGTTCAGGCAGCATGTCAAAATTCAGCGCCAGCACATATGCAGTCTGCGTACTGGATACCAGGCGACCACTGGGAGTGAGGTATTCTTTTACAAATGCAGCTTTGACCCTCTCGAGCAAGGACTCATACGAAGCCACATCATCGGTTCTACCCAACACTTTAGCGGCATTGATCAGCAGTTGTGTGGAATGCGCATAAAAACACTGGGCTATCAGGTATTTATCTGTAACGGCTGCTTTACCGTCATTATCGTCATTAGGCCGAAAGAAGAGCCAATCGCCAAAATGAAACCCTTTGTTCCAGAGATCGCTGGTACTGTTCTGTTTCATGTATCCAACCCATGCTTTCATACTGCTGTACTGGTTCTCCAGTATTTTCCGGTCGCCATAAGCCAGGTACATGTTCCAGGGAATGATGGTGGCTGCATCTGCCCATCCGGCAGAACCTGCAGCTCCGGCGCCTAAGACATTTGGTACCACAAAAGGTACGCTACCCGTAGGCAATTGGTCTGCTTCCACATCTTTCAGCCATTTGGTGAAAAAGCTGTGTACGTTCATGTTGAAAGCAGCCGTTCGAGAGAATGCCTGCGCATCGCCTGTCCAGCCAAGACGTTCATCTCTCTGCGGACAATCGGTAGGCACATCCAGGAAGTTACCTTTTTGTCCCCACTGGATATTGTGCTGCAACTGGTTCACCAATCCGTTAGAAGAAGAGAAGGATCCCGTCATTGGCATATCGGAATACAAGGCTACGGCTGTAAAATTCTCCGGCTTCAATTCTCCCGGATAACCTTCCACTTTTATGAACTGAAATCCATGCCACGTAAAATGCGGTTCAAATATCTCCTCTTCCCCGCCTTTGAGGATATAGGTATCCTGGGCTTTGGCAGCCCGCAGGTTAGTGGTATAGAAATTGCCGTTCTTCTCCATCACTTCAGCATGAGACACCTGTATCTTATCGCCTGCCTGCCCTTTTACTTTAATGGAAACCCAACCCACCAGGTTCTGGCCAAAGTCGATGATCTGGTCTCCGGCAGGGGTTTTGAAAATACGTTTAGGCTGAAAGGTCTCTTTCTTTCTGATAGGCTCGTTGTAGGTAGCTACCAAGGTATTCAAAGGGTGAGAGGCAACTTTTACGCCGCTCCATTTGCTATCATCATAATCCGGCAGTGCCCAGCCTTTTTGCTCCAGTCGGGCATCAATGGTTTCGCCATTGTAGATCTCCGAATAACGAATGGCGCCGGTAGTTGACTTCCAGCTGTTATCTGATACAACGTAAGCCGTAGTTCCATCGCTATAGGTGATGGCCAGTTGAAACAGCAGGGCAATGTCTTTGCCGTAAACATTCCGGTTATTTGAAAAACCGATCACGCCACGGTACCAACCACTTCCCAGGGTCACGCCAATGGCGTTGGCACCCTTGTTCAACAAATGGGTCACATCGTATACCTGGTATTGCAGCCTTTTCTGGTAAGCCGTCCAACCCGGTGTAAAATAAGCATCGCTGATCCGCTTACCGTTGATCTGCGCCTCATACAAACCATGAGCTGTAATAAATGCAGTAGCCGAAATGATTTTTTTATCGGCCCGGAACTGTTTGCGGAACATCGGACTCGGCCGCAGCACAGAATCTTCCACATAACCGGGTTCTATCCATTGAGCTTTCCAGTCTCCCACCTGCAACAGTCCCATCTGGAAAGTACCGGTCCCGCTTTGTGTGGGTTCCGGGCTTTTATTATCCCATACCTGTACCTGCCATTGATATTTTTTACCGCTCTGTAAAGCACTACCGGCATAAGGTATGTATACGGATTGATCTGAATTCACTTTACCTGAATTCCAGACAAGATTCTTTTTATTACCGGACTGCCAAACCTGTATGGAATAGGCTGTCTGCATGGTATTACGCCCGGATGAATGAAGTTGCCAACTGAATCTGGGTAACCTTTCTTCCACTCCTACGGGGTCAGGTCGATTCTCTGTCAGAAGATGTGTTACGGATGTCTGGGCAAAAAGAGTACCCAGCAATACGGGTATGGTTATGATAATGCACAACAATTTCTTCATGGCAGGATGATTTACAATCGATTTGAAAATATGCTGAAAACTATACTAAGTCCTGTATTAACCATCATGAACTGTGCTGCCCTGCCATACCCAGACATACCTGGGCTCCAATAACGTTGCAGACCAGCCAAACACTGCCAGGAAGCTATCAGGCAATTGCACTACAGGAAATTATCCGCATCGCGGTAAGCCCTGATCAGCGCCAACTCCCCTTCTTTGCCGGGATTTGCATTACCATGCTCCATGCCCAGTATGCCTTTGTATCCTTTGCTATGCAGGTGCTTAAATATATTCCGGTAATTGACCTCCCCTGTGCCAGGTTCTTTCCGTCCCGGATTGTCCCCTATCTGAAAATAACCGATCTCGTCCCATGCCCGGTTCATATTGGCGATCAGGTTCCCCTCGTTACGCTGCATATGATACATATCGAACAATATCTTACAGGAAGGACTGTTGACCGCTTTGCAGATGGCATAGGTCTGATCGGAATAGCGAAGGAATAAGTCCGGCGTATCACTTAACGGCTCCAGCACCATCACCAGACCGGCAGGTTCCAGTATCTCAGCGCCTCTTCGGAGAAAATCGATCACATTTGAGGTCTGAAAGCCTATAGGCAGACTCCTGTCATAATTACCGGGCACTACGGTGACCCATCTGGCATGACAACGTTTGGCCACTTCTACCGCATCTTTACAGTATTGGATGAATTTATCCTTCCATTCTTTTTTGCCTCCCGCCATATTGGTAGACAAAGGCCATTTGTCAAACTCAACCACAAATACCCCCATTGACCAACCCAATTCTTGCAAGGTATCGCCAATGCGTTTCTGCTGCTCAGGTGTACGGCTCATCATCCCATTATCTTCCAGTGCCCTGAAACCCACTGAATGCGCAAATCGGATCTGATCCACGATATCTGGGCCACCATGATTTTTGAACATCCCATCATGAATGGCATATGGCAAATGAAAAGGTTCATTGTTATCAAGCAGGTCTTTTTTATTCTTTGCCGAGAATGCAGCCGTGGCCGTTACCAGTGAGCCTCCGGCCAGTAAAGTCTGCTGCATGAATTTTCTTCTTTGCATATACCTTTTTTTTGTGCTTAAATTTACTGATATCACCCTAACAAACCGGCACTTTGCAAAAACAAATACTTTTCTTTTTTTCCACGTTACTATTAACAGGGCAGCTGCATGCGCAGGCAAGGAAATTTCATTTCACCCAGCAGAAGATGGGTTCCCCCTTCAACCTGGTGCTGGTTTCAGACGATTCGGCCAAAGCTGCATCACTGGCTATGGAATGTTTTTCACTGGTAGATTCCCTGAACCGGATCTTCAGTGATTACGATAGCAGCAGCGAATTAAGCCTGCTGAACGCACAAGCCGGGAAAGTTGCAAGACCTGTTTCTTCCAGATTATGGAAAATCATTTTACAAAGCAAAGAAGCCCATCGGCAAAGTTCGCATGCTTTCGATATTACCGTTGGTCCGTTGAGCCGTTTGTGGCGGAAAGCAAGAAAGGAAAAAAAATTTCCTGACAGTACCCATATTGCACTGGCACGTGAATTGGTCGGTTTTGAACATCTGCAAACGAACACTTCCGATTCCAGTGTCCTGTTAGAGAAAACAGGCATGCTGCTTGACCTCGGAGGGATCGCCAAAGGATATACTGCGCAGGAAGTGATCCGCTTTTTACAGACCAGAGGTATCTCACAGGCACTGTTGGATGCTGGAGGAGATATGGCCATGAGCCAGGCACCACAAGGTACCAGTGGCTGGACGATCGCCATCAACATACCGGAAAACACGGACAAATTACTCCCCCGACGGTTGTTGTTGCAAAACAAAGCCGTGGCCACTTCCGGCGATGTATACCAGTATATGGAACATGAAGGAAAAAGGTATTCGCATATCGTAGATCCCAGAAGCGGTTATGGGATCGCTTCACAACGGAACGTGACCGTGATAGCGGACGATGGGGCCCTGGCCGACTGGCTGGCTACAGCCTGCAGTATCCTTTCCATAACAGAGGCAAAAAGGTTGGCTATAAAAATGAAAGCAGAGGTATTGATCACAGAATTGAAGCATAACCGGATCATGTACCATGCCACACCCGGATTCCACAGGTATTGGAAAATGTAACAGGCTCAATGATCTCCTTCCCGATCCAGCATCAGCAGCTATTCCACAATAATGAATTCGATTTTTGATTTCATTAATTCAGTATCTTGACAACTCAAATAATACCCCAGTGAAAAGAGTTGTTCCCTTGTTATTTTTTTCTCTCCTGCTAATTTCCGCAAGATCACAGAATACAGCAAATGCCTTCAGCACTTACGAACAAAAAATACCAGGCAGCAACCAGTTCTTCACCATGAAGCCGATACCTGCTGGCACATTCCTGATAGGCAGTCCTTCTTCAGAAAAAAGACGCGATGCGGACGAAGGTCCACAAAAGAAGATCCTCATCTCCGCTTTCTGGATGAGTGCGCATGAAGTAACGCGGGATGCATTCGATGTTTTCTTTAAAGATGAGAATACCAGTGCCAATGATGATGTGGATGCCATTACGCGCCCCAGCCCTCAGTACATAGACCTCAGTTGGGGCATGGGCAAAGAAGGTGGTTATCCCGTGAACAGTATGTCACAGATGGCCGCATTGATGTATTGCCGTTGGTTATATAATAAAACAGGGGTATTCTATCGTCTGCCCACAGAAGCCGAATGGGAATATGCGTGCCGGGCGGGAAGTACCACCTCTTTTTATTTTGGTAACGACAGTAGCCAACTGGATAAATATGCCTGGTATTCGGGCAACAGTGAAGACAGATACCACAAAGTGGGCGAAAAGCTGCCTAATGCCTGGGGATTATATGATATGCTGGGCAATGTGATGGAATGGACCCTCGATCATTATGAAGCAAAGAGGTATGCCGGTCTTACCCCAGGTTCCAAAGATCCGGTGGTGGCCCCCAACAAAGAGAAATATCCCAAAACGCTCAGGGGTGGAGGTTTTGCCAGTACGGCCGGTGAGCTAAGGAGCGCCAACCGTACGGCATCCGACCCTGACTGGAACATACGCGATCCGCAGATACCGCAAAGCAAGTGGTGGCTAACGGATGCCAGCTGGGTGGGTATTCGTCTGGTAAGACCATTGAAACAACCCAGCGCTGCAGAGATCAACCAATTCTTTACAAAATACCTGGGCCGATAAACTTTTAAAAACAGTAGTATGCAAAACGATGCTTCCAAAAACCAATCAAGAAGAGACTTTGTAAAACAGGGTTCTCTGATCGCAGGCGGATTGATCGCTGCGCCATTGCTTAGCAAAGCCAATTATTTTGCCGGATCGGATGATGTGATCAAAGTGGCCCTGATCGGCTGCGGTGGTCGCGGTACCGGTGCCGCCATGCAGGCACTGAAAAGCAAGCAGAATGTAAAACTGGTTGCTATGGCAGATGCCTTTAAAGACAACCTGGATAAATGTTATGAATCGCTCACCAATACTGCGGATCCCAAAACCGTGGAAGAGCGCAAAAGGATCGATGTTCCCGAAGAAAGAAAATTCTTCGGTTTCGATGCGTACGCCAAAGCCATCCCGCTAGCCGATGTTGTGATACTCGCTACCCCACCCGGATTCCGCCCCATACACTTTGAGGAGGCCATTAAACAGGGCAAACATGTGTTCATGGAGAAACCGGTAGCTACCGATCCGGCAGGTGTACAGAAAGTGCTGGCCACTGCCGCCATTGCCAAACAGAAAAAGCTGAATGTGGTAGTGGGCCTACAGCGTCATTACCAAAGTTCGTACCGTGAACTGTACAAGCGGAAGGACATGATCGGCGACATTACTTCGGCACAGGCCTGGTGGAACAATGATGGCGTATGGGTTCGTCCGCGCAAAGCCGGTCAAACCGAGATGGAATATCAGATGCGCAACTGGTATTACTTTAACTGGCTCTGCGGAGACCATATTACCGAGCAGCATATCCACAACATAGATGTGATCAACTGGTTCAAAGGAAGTTACCCGGTTAAGGCACAGGGAATGGGTGGTAGACAGGTGCGTAAGGGCAAGGATCATGGAGAGATCTTCGACCACCACTACGTTGAGTTCACCTATGCAGACGGATCCATTCTGAACAGCCAATGCCGTCATATACCCGGCACCATGAGTAAAGTGGACGAACTGCTCATTGGTACCAAGGGTAAGATATTATGCGGCGCTGCAAATATTACTGATCATGCGGGAAATGTGTTGTATCATTTCGACACAAAAGGAGAACCCAATCCATACCAGGTAGAACACGACGAACTGTTTGCCGCGATCGCCAAAGGAGAATACAAATTTGCAGATGCGGAAAACGGGGCCAAGAGCACCATGACATCGATACTTGGAAGAATGGCCACGTATAGCGGACAGGTAGTAAGCTGGGACAAGGCTATCAACTCCGGACTGGACATCATGCCCAAGACCTATGCCTGGGATGCTGCACCACCGATACTGCCCAATGCGGACGGATTTTATCCGATTGCCGTACCAGGTGTAACCAAATATTGATTTTGCCATAACCGGGCCATTGCAAAAGCATATTTGTAATGGCCCGGTTATTTTCAACTTACAGAAGTTGTGGTGTTGTTTCATGACAACCAGCCATCCAGCAGCTAGTATTTGAATACCTTACCTCCTGCCATTACTTCCTGTGTCTTTTCATCGAATGTAACCTTCTGGCCTGTGCGGCAGGCGGCATTGGCCATGATAGTGGCTATGGAATGCGTGTAGCCCGCTTCTACCGGTGCGTTGGGTTGTTTCCGGCTACGGATGCATTCCATCCAGTTGCGCACATGTGCGGTTGTCAAAGCATCTCCTCCGGTATTGGCACCTGCTTCTACTTTAATGGCCATATCGGTCAGGTTCAACTCGGGCAACAGGTTAGGCTGCATTTTCATGGCTGCTGCCGGGCCTGCCTTCAGTCCTCCTTTCGGAGATACCTTATTGGTGATCAGGTTCAATTCTCCACCATTGCTGAAATAGATCTCGCTCGGGCTTTCATCGCCGTTGTGCATACGCGACATAAATACCACCTGGAATCCGGTGGCAGGATCATTAACGGGGCCGTAATCAAAAACTGCTGTTGTGGTGTCCCAGTTCTTACGGCCATCTTTCCATTGGTAAATACCCCCATTGGCAGTAACACTTCTGGGATGTGCCAGACCACTGAACCAGTTTACGGTATCGATCTGGTGACTCATCCACTGCCCCGGCATGCCTGATGAATAGGGCCAGAACAAACGATATTCCAGGTATTTCCTTGGATCGAAATTTTCATACGGGCGATTCATCAGGTATCGCTTCCAGTCAAGATCCGATTCGCGGCAATCCGCTACAAGATCGGGCCGTCTCCAACGGCCGGGCTGGTTTACGTTCCAGGTAAGCTCTACCATGGTGATCGGCCCGAACTTGCCGCTTTGTATAAAATCAGCAGCCGCCTGATAATTAGGTCCGCTCCTTCGCTGTGATCCGATCTGTACAATGCTTTTGGATGCTTTCACCGCTTTTAAAGCGGCACGCGCATCTTCCATGGTTTCTGCAAAAGGTTTCTCGCAATACACATCACAGCCAGCTTCTACGGCCTCCTTGCAATGAAGTGCATGCTGAAAATCTGCAGTGCTGATGAATACGGCATCTACGGCCCTTGCTGCATACATCTCTTCATTGTTACGGTAACCCGTCACATCATGGCCCATCTTTTCTTTCAGAAAGGCTGAGCCTTCTTCCCGTCTTCTTTTCCAGATATCCGACACACCCACAATATCAAAATTCATCTCCTTGTAAAACTTCATGAATGGAGGGATATGCGAACTGCGATGACGATCCGAGAAGCCTACCACTCCTACCCTTACGCGGTCATTGGCACCTATGATGCGTGCATAACTCTTCGCGCTAAAACCGGTTGTAGCGATATAGGTCCCTGCCGCAGCTTTGGCGGTCTGCTTAATGAAATCCCTGCGTGAGTTCGACATGAGTATATGATTTGATTGTGTATTTACAGATTAAAATATTCTTTCGCATTATAATAGGAGATGTTCCTGACAATACCACCGATCCAGGCTTCATCGTTGGGCAATATGCCCTTCTCCATCTCATCCCCTAATAAATTACAGAGGATCCTCCGGAAATATTCATGCCGGGGAAAGGAAAGAAAACTACGGCTGTCTGTGATCATGCCGATAAAAGTACTGATCAACCCCATATTTGATAGGGCGTTAAGCTGTTTCTCCATCCCATCTTTCTGATCCAGGAACCACCAGCCCGATCCGAACTGCATCTTTCCTTTTATGCTACCATCATTGAAATTACCCAGCATAGTGGCAAAAACCTCATTATCGGAGGGGTTGATATTATAGATCACGGTCCTGGCCAGTTGGTCCGCCTGGTCCAGTCGATCAAAAAAGCGCGACATCTGTAACGCCTGCGGGAAATCGCCTATCGAATCAAACCCGCTATCCGCTCCCAGCAACCTGTTCAGCCGGGTATTGTTGTTGCGTATCGGTCCCAAATGAAATTGCTGCACCCAGTTTTTGGCGTGGTACATCTTACAGAGCTGCAGCAGTACATATCCCATGAATGCATCAGGATCTGAATAGGCCCCTTGCCTGTTCTGCAGGAGCTGTGAGAACTCTGACTCCAGCTGGCTGGAAAAATGAAAAGATGCCGGCATCTGTACCAGTCCATGATCCGAGACCCTGCACCCGTTATTGTGAAAAAAGTCTACCCGGTTCTGTAATGCCTCCAGCAGGGAATGAATATCCGTAACCCTGATCGCGCTCGCCTTCTCAAGCAGTTCTAGATTCTCAATGAATGACTGGGTATTTCCAATCATCAGCAACCGATCAGGCCGGAAAGAAGGAGCTATCCTGATCGGAAAATTACCGGCCGCCAATGACTGGTGGTGTTCCAGTGTGTCCCAGGGTTCATCTGTAGTGCCCACATATTCAACTTTGAAAGAAGACAGGATGCCCTGTGTGGTCAGTGCTGGTTGTTTCAACAGTTCGTTACAAGTACCGTATACTGATGCTGCTGAAGCAGCATTCAGGTATTCTGTGATCCCGAACACATTCTTCAGTTCCATATGTGTCCAGTGAAACAAGGGGTTCCTGATGGTCTGCGGCACCACGCCTGCCCATGCGTGGAATTTTTCCTCATCACTGGCATCGCCGGTGATCAGCCGCTCGGGAACTCCCAAAGAACGTTGTGCCCGCCATTTATAATGATCTCCACGTAACCAGATATCCGTAAGATTGGCAAACTGCCTGTTGGTAGCGATATCGGCCGGGGATAAATGACAATGATAATCTATGATAGGAAGATCCTTTACATGATCATGATATAACCGTCTGGCAGTTTTTCCCTGTAATAAAAAATCATCTGTTAAGAAATATTCACTCATGTTGTTACTGTTAGTGGGATAGATATAGCAAACAGCTTATACGCCGCTGAATACGGTGAATCCGCCGTCAACACCCAGTTGCATACCGGTCACAAAACGGGAGGCATCGCTGAGTAGGTATATCAAAGCGCCTACAAGTTCCTCTGGCTTCCCAAATCTTTTAAAGGGTGTGTTCTTTACCACCAGGTTACCACGGTCCGTGTAACTTCCATCGGGGTTGGTAAGCAGGGTCCTGTTCTGTTCCGTAAGGAAAAAGCCGGGCATGATCGCATTCATCCGGATCTTGTCGCCAAAACGGTTGGCCATTTCTACGGCGAACCATTGGGTATAACAATCCACTGCAGCTTTCCCCATGCTGTAACCCAGCACTTTGGTCACTACCTGTTTTGAACTGACCGATGAAATATTCACGATACTGCCTCCCCCTTTTTTAGCCATAACGGCCCCGAATACCTGCGTAGGAATGACCGTACCCCACACATTCAGCACCATGGCTTTTTTCATCCCCTCAATATTCAACGAAAAGATATCTTCATCATTCTGCAATACACCTTCAGGCATATTACCTCCCGCACCGTTCACCAATCCATCGATCCGTCCATATTTCCCCACGATCAGGTCCCTTGCATTCTGCATTGCCACCTCATCCAATACATCTGCCACCACTGGCATGGCATCACCACCACCTGCAATGATCTCATCGGCCCTCTGTTCAGCCACTTCGCTGTTCCGACCCAGTATGATCGGGATTCCCCCAGCCGCAGCGATCCCCTTAACAAACGCGCCGCCCAGAATTCCGGTACCGCCTGTTACAACTATCACCTTCCCTTTCAGCGAAAACAAATCTTTCGACTCCATATCTCCTTGATTTATACAATGAATATGATTCTTTTTTCAGGCTATCCCTTATTGCTCTGCCTTTATATTTACGAAAACGATGTAGCCTGTGATATGGCTTCCCGTTCTACACTCTCATTCGATGATGTCCCGATGGTCATCCATCCCATTTTCCTGCCTGATACGTAACGGATACTATGTTTCCATCCCAATCTGAAACCCTTTCCACGATGCTATCACCACACATCGTCACCCTTTGCATCGTTGAGTCATCACCGGCTCATTTTTTTGAAGCCAGTTTCTGTGCCTGCGTAGTGGTATAATATTTAGCCAGCATATTGGGCACTTCCCATGCCGGCATATTGCGTTTGTAAAGGTATTCCAGGTATTTCTCCGTTACGCGGGCAAAATGGGCCTCATGACCTTCTTTTAAAGCATCCGGGATCATCACCTCCCAACCTTTGTCATTTTTCTTAAGCGATACCCCTTTATACTGCTGCGCGATCTTGTTCACCACATCTGCAGCCTGCTTTTCATAAGCTGCCGAGTTTTGCAATGGCTCTATATAAAGTGTGGGTTTGAATTGTTGCTCTGCTCCCTGCCTGATGACGAGATTGGCCTTTGTACCCCTCATGATAGAATAATGCGTATCCCCCGTTCCTTCCGGCGCTTTGTAGTTCCAGATCACAGATACTTTTGCGTGAACGCCTTTCAGGGTATAATTGATCTCACCGTTGCACAGCACCTGGATATCATTTTTACTATCGGCATACTTATTCAAATAATCCGGCACATCCTTGAGTTTGGTCAGCTCTGTGAACTGGTCCTTACTGATCCTGGTGGCCCAGCTTCTGGCCGTGTTCACTTTTACATCTTTGGCGTAATCCAGCACCTGTTCAGGAAAACATTCCCACTGAACAAGGTCTACGAGGTGTGTGGTCACATCTACGATACCCTCTCCTTCCTGCTCCACATCCAGGAACCAGGCCGGCCGGGTCAGTACCGATCCGGATACGTATTTGTAAAAATGGTGAACGCTTTCTTTGGTAACTGCAGGTTCGGCAGCTGTTCCTTTCTGTAATACGCCGAACAAGGCAGGCTCTCTGGAGAATGCTTTCTGCAGTATGGTAGTGATCTCGTAACGTTCCGTCATGATATCATATAGGAGCAGGTCCTTCTTTTTGGCCACTGAAAAAGCCTGTTTCAACTGGTCAAACCCCTTTTCATTGATCACCATCGGCTTATCGGAGAACACATTGAATCCGGCCTGAACTGATTTAAGGATATAATCTGTCTTCAGCTTGTTGTTTCCTGCCAGCACCACCACATTCCCTTTTTTTTCTTCAAGCATCCGATCCAGGTAATCATCCCCTTCATATATCTTCTCTACCCAGTTGGTAGGTGTCGTCGTACTGTTGTTATACCCTTTGATCTTATCCAGATGCAATTGCAGGTCAAGCCCTTTCCTGGCATATACGTGTACGATAGGATCCACCTGCGGATACATTGACTTCTGAACCAATGCGGCGTGAAAGTGTCCGGGGTCGAGGGTGATCAGTTTTACATTCTTTTGAGAGAAGGCACCGTGTGCAAGCAGCGTGCCGGATAATAGCAGAAAAAAATTACGCATCCTGTGGTTTTTATAAAAGTATACCCGTAACAAATCAATAGAAAGGGTATCACGCTATCGGTGTTAACAACACCCTTCTATTTATTCAAAATAAATTTACTGCTAACTAAGAGGGCGCTATCCCTATTTCTACGAAAAGGTTTTCGTAGAAATAGTCGCGTGGGGCACTTGTGCATCTTTGACATATCGGAACCAATCCATTCACACCAGCATTACTGCAATACCCGGAAACAGCATCGCTCATTCATATGCATGGATGTCTGCTCATCTTTACCTGAATCCTGTCCTATAAAAGAATACCTAGGGTATCCGAACCCCTGCAGATACCTATAATGACAGGCATTACAGCATCCTACTATCAATCAAAGAACATACAAGAGCAGGATACCTCACCCGAAAACACAGATACCGGCAAGGTAATGAACCTCAGGAAAGGATCTGGCGACAACCTGTTTGACAAACGGGTGATTTTAGTAAAATCTTACGCAAATACTGTCCATTCTTACGAAAACGTTTTCTGATGTTTTCGTAAAATCCGTATTTTAGGGTTCGTATTTGCTGCAATACACCCAACCATCTAACGCCATATGAGTAGCATTAACCTAAAACGGCTTTCCGAAGAACTGGGGTTATCTATCTCCTCAGTATCGAAAGCATTGCGCGATAGTTACGAGATCAGTGCGGAGACAAAGAAACGCGTAATGGAAATGGCTGAAAAACTGAACTACCAGCCCAATCCTTTTGCCAGCAGCCTACGCAGAAAAAAGAGCCTTACCGTTGCCGTAGTGATTCCTGAGATCGCCAATAACTATTTTGCACTCGCCATCAACGGCATACAGACCGTTGCGCAGCAGAAAGGATACCACGTGCTTACCTACCTGACGCACGAAAATGCCAAAGACCAGGAGTCGACCATCAGACACCTGCAGGGTGGCCGTGTGGACGGCGTACTTATCTCACTATGCAGCGATACTTCCACAGGCAACCAGCTCACTGAATTACAGAATGCCGGGTTTCCCGTAGTATTCTTTGATCGCGTTCCGGATGCACCGGGTTGCCCTACCGTAACTACAGATGATTTTGATGGCGGCTTCAAAGCCACCGAACAGCTCATCAAATCGGGTTGTAAAAAGATCGCTTACCTAAGAGTAAGCGGCTATCTGTCCACCACAGTGAACCGGATGAATGGATACCTGGCAGCTTTGCAGAAATATGGTATTCCACACGACACCAAAATGATCGTTGAATGCAGCAATGATGATGATTCGAATCAGGAACTGATCAAAAAAGTACTGAAGATGCGTGGCAGACCGGATGGAATCCTTTCTTCAGTAGAAAAACTGGCCATTTCTACCTATTATGCCTGTACCGAGATCAACCTGAAGATCCCGAAAGATCTGAAAGTGATCAGCTTTTCCTGCCTGCGTACCGCTTCTCTGCTATCCCCTTCCTTATCCACCATCACCCCTCCCGCATTCGAGATAGGCAAAGAAGCCGCTTCCTTGTTATTCCGGATGATCGAGAAAAAAGTATACGGTAACCGGATTGATAAGATCGTACTCAATAGCAGCCTGATACAGAGGAACAGCTCTCGATGACCTACCAGGTATAGGTAACGGTCGCCCCTGCCGGTATCACCACATCTGCGAACCGGCCATTACAACGGATCGTGAAATTCCTTGCTGTATCCTGTTTATTCAGTACCACCAGCACATATTTTCCTGCGAGGGTCTTAAACGCTACATTGGGCAATCCATCTAGCAGATTTGACGCTATGCGTACAGAACCCGGTCTTGCGAACTTTGCAGCATGTGCAATGATATAATAGGCTGGATTTCGTTTCACCCGATCCTGTGCCTGGTCGATCGTAACAGCCCCCAGACAACTGGTACAGCCCCCTCTATCGGTAAAGGGCCGATAAGCTGTATCTGAAGCCAGGTTCCATTCAAGAACGGTCTTACACCAGTTACGTGTGGCTCCGATCACCAGGTTCTCTACATGCCAGCTGATGTCGGTCTGGTAATTACCCGGGGCTCCCACCCATTGCTCTGTAAAATACAGGTTCTTATCCGGATGTGCCGCATGTACAGAAGAGATGGCATCTACCGTTCCGCCATACAGGTGAAAAGCGGAACCATCAATATATTTTCTCGCAGCCGCATCGTTCAGGATAGAGATGGGATAATCTGGTCTGTCGGCATTGTGATCGTAAATGATGATCTTAGTTTTGACCCCCGCTTTGGCAAAAGCGGGCCCCAGGTGATCCCGCACAAATTCAGCCTGATCGGGTGCCAGCATCTGTAAACTGGGATTATTACCCGGATGCAATGGCTCGTTCTGCACCGTTACGGCATCGATACGTATCCCCTGCTGTTTCATCGCTTGTATATATTTGATGAAATACTGCGCATAAACAGGGTACCATTCTTTCAGCAGGTTGCCGCCACGGGTGTCTTTGTTGTTCTTCATCCATACTGGCGGTGACCAGGGAGAAGCCATGATACGGATCGATGGATTGATCCGCAGGATCTCTTTCAGAACAGGGATCAGGTATTGCTTGTCGTAGCCCAGGTCGAATTTCTTCAATTCCGGATCCGTTTCTCCTGTAGGAAGGTCATCATAGGAAAAAACTTTTTCATCCAGGTCAGATGCACCCAGGCTGATGCGCAGGTAACTTGTGCCTATGTGTGCCTGGTCGGTGGCGAATAATTCTTTCAACAATGCCGCACGCGAGGAAGCTTTCATCTTCATCAGGTTCAGGGCACTGCCACCGGTAAGTGAAAAACCAAAACCATCGATGGATTGATACCGGGTCTTGTCATCGACCAATATCACAGCATTACCGGGATTCGCTTTCCCGGAAAAAGCCGCGACTGAAGATCGTTTTTTGAAAAACACCTGCTGCGAAGGATCGGTGACCCAGCTTTCAAGGATATTGTTTTTTGGGGCAGCTAAACCCGTTACCAGCAAGGAAACAGTTACAATGGCTGCCGTCTTTTTTGAGAATACGAACATGTACAAGATTATTTTTAATAGATCAACGCTTACGCTTTAGCAGGTATCACCTTCATAGCAACCGGATCCCAATGAATGGCCGCATTTTTTTCTACACTGGTGTTACAGAGTATGGCGGGACCTGCAGCACGTAAACCAAAAGAAGCATCTTCCAGTATCGGTTGGTTGGTACGTATGGCTTCAAAGAAATTGATCATGTGATCCAGCCGGCTATCATATCCTTTGGGGGCCTCAAAAATGATCTCATCACCCTGTTTGGCTTTCTTATCCTCTGCACTGTATCTGGCATTGTATTCCGCAAGCAGGGATTCCTGCATGGCTTTCGGGAAACTCTCCAGCGAATCGTACCCGCCGATACCCGGTGCTACGGGTCTTTTGAAATGTTTGATGCTGATGCTGTTCCATTTGACCTCTATCACACCTTCGGTACCAATAAAACGGTTACCGGAACCCCCACCTGCCCCATCGGCCAGGTTTACACGGGTGAAGAACTGGAAGCTGTTATGCTCGGCTGTTTTGGGGTAGCGCATGATACCCGAAACAATATCGTATGCATCTCTGCCATCTTTCCAGTAATTCAAAGCCCCGGCCGCATAGATGGTATCGGGCCCTTTGGAACCTGTTACGGTATGTAAGGCGGTAAAATTGTGAACGAACAGATCGCCCGCCACTCCTGTGCCATAGGCTTTGTAATTACGCCAGTGGAAAAAACGAACGGGATCGAACGGTACTTTCGGTGCATCTCCCAGGAACATATCCCAATCGATGGTTTTCGGACTTGCATCCGATGGAATGGTGTATTGCCATGCGCCGTTGGCCGAATTCCGGTCCGTATATGCTTCTGCATAGGCCAGATCGCCGATAATACCCTGTTTGTAATATTTGGCCGCCTCGAGGAAGAGTACGGAACTGGCAGACTGGCTACCAACCTCCAACACTTTACCACTGGCCTTTTGGGCAGCTACCACTGCCAGGCCCTCATCCACATGGTGCACCATGGGTTTTTCGCAGTACACATGTTTACCGGCTTTCAGTGCATCAATAGTAATGTGGTCGTGCCAGTGATCGCAGGTGCAGACCAATACGGCATCGATGTCTTTACGCGAAAGAACCTCTTTATAATTACGTGTAACAAATATATCCTTACCCCATTTTTCACGGGCCCTGTCCAATCGGCCCTGGTAGAGATCACAAACTGCCACCAACTCCACACCCGGCACTTTCAGCGCTGTCTCAGTGTCGTAATGCCCGATAATACCAGCACCTATTAAAGCGATGCGCACTTTGTCATTGGCGCTCACTTTAACGGAAGACAGTAATTGTTGTACTTGGGTTTGATCTGCCAAAGCAGGCAGTCCTGCTAAAAGCAGGGAACTGGAAGTGCCCAGTGTGCGTAAGAATTTTCTACGGGTAGTTGCCATCGTTACAGGATTTTAATAGTAACAATGTACAACAATTCAAATTAGCAACCGCATCACATTAGCAACAGCTATCATGTGAACTGAATTTATTTTAGTGCAGCAGACGGTTTGGCCAGTTGGATCTCTTTCCAGATGCGCGTAGGTTTCCCCTGTTTGCCTCCACCGCCGATACGGGCCAGCGAACCGCTGCCAATGGACAGCCCTACACCGCCACCACGGCCGAAAGAACCAATTCCAAAACCACCGCCAATGGACAATCCACCACCACCACTTCTGGAACCTGGCTGATCAGGTAAGGTTTCCAACACAAGTCCTACGGCGATCGTTGCCCTGCCGGGGTTGGTAAATGCAGCTTTATTGAGGAAGGATGCCAATGGTATGGCCGCTTCATACACCAGTGCACCCGCAGTATTCAATCCGATACCCAATTGGATACCTTCCGTATTGGGTTTGCCATAATCAAAATTTTCTGGTGTCTTGATCCCGTTGAAGCCAAATAACGAATAGTCTTCCACCGATCCGATCGCTACACGTTTGTTCTGCTGCAACTCTGGCCGGTCATTCAACAGTTTATCCCCCCGTTGTACACGGTTACCGGTCGGGAAACTGATACCCGCAGCCCCCGCTTCTTCTTTTACACTATGATGATTGATGTACAGCGTAAGTCCTCCCCGCAGGATCCGCTGAATGGTTACTTCATTGGCAGTTGCGGCAAGAACATAGAGGTTCTCCCGGTCGTTGGACACTGTATACGACAATCCTGTTTTTTCATCGGCGAAACTGAAAGGCTGTGTCCAGTCATTATCGTCCCCATTTGCCTGTAAACTGTCTTTTTGCCATTGGCTGTTCTGCACCAGATCTGATTGCTGTGCGTTACGCGATGAACCACAAGCAGCCAGGACGATGATACCACCCAGCAACAGCGAGGAAAAAAGGGCCGTGTATGTTTTCATAACCAATACTTTACAGTTTGTATAGGCAAAGGTACGATAAGCAATAACCCCGGTCTCTAAAGTTACGTTAAGAAAAGAACGCTTTGTCAGGAAAAGCTATATGGCAAATGAAAAAGAGAATACTGCAGGAACGATTGTTATGTCATATTCCCTGATCACCGGGCAACGGTATAGTATTTCAGGTCCACCATATCTCCCGGAACGGGTTGGTTGTTCCAATCGTCATGAATGGCCAATGCGGCACCCATGGCTGATGCCTGCGATACGGAAGCTGCATATATTTCCATCTTGGGGAATGCATGTGCCAGCATGTGCATGTACAAGGTGTTACGGGCGAAACCCCCATCCACAAATATCCGGGCCGGCGGCTGTTTGGATAATACCAATGAGACTGAGATCTGCTGTTGCTGAATAAGATCGAATATAAGCTGGTGATAGGCTTCTTCAACGGTACCGAATACCGAAAGGTCCCTCGTCACAAAAGCCGAATGCTGTAAACCGGTCATTGCATCCTTTGCTGTATGATCTGCGCGTAACCCTGCATATATGGACGGATCAAAAGTCATGGTCTGATAGAACCGCTCCTGAACTGCAAAATGGGCAGAGATCCTCTTTACTTCCTGTCCATGTTCATTACCCGCGAATATTCTTGAAGCTTTCACGGGCCGGCGGTGATAATCCAGGTAACAGAGGCAATCCTGCCTGAGCTCTTCTTCGGTCAGTGGCTCGTTGTTGAACGGATTGAGACTGATACACCAGGTTCCTGTGGAGATCAGGATGAATGGTTCCGAAAAAGAACGCAGGTAGGGGACCAATGCTGCGGAGCTATCATGCATACCGATCCCGGCTTTCAGCTGTTGGCCTTTCAGTTCAATGGCGATCGTGGCATCCGACCTGAGTACGGGGGGAAATTTTTCATCCAGTTGCTCGTCGTACACCCATTCATGATATTGCTTCCTGGCAAAATCCCATAATGCCGTATGGCAACCGATACTTGTGATCTCTGCCGCCGGTTTACCACTAACAAGATAACTGATATATTGGGGCAGGTGCAGTGAATATGCTACCTTCTCATACCATCCCGGCCGTTGGTGCAGTAAGCGGTATATCTGCAGGCCCGAATTCAGGTTACCCAGTACCGGTGATGCTGTTGCAAGTGAAAAAGCGATCTGTCCGCCATATTTTGCATAAAATGTTTCCTGCAGTTCCTCCGGATAAGGATTCAGGTAGTTGTATAAAGCACCTACGGGATCACCCTTATCATCTATATGAACAAAACTGGCGCCATAGGCAGATACGTTCACGGCCTTGATAACGAAATCCGCAAGCAATATAGCTTCTGCCAGCATTTCGTGTATCCAGCTGGTGAGTGCCTGAATATCGTCACAGGCAAAACCATCTTCATCAGTGATCTCTGCAAAATGCACTGAACGCTCGTAAACGATTTGATACTGTTCCGAGAAAAGAAAGAACTTTTTATTCGTCTTTCCGATATCAAATATGGCAATTACCGGTATGGGCATGCTTATTTACCCTGGTCTTTTGTTTTACGAATCAGAGACCGGTAGCCTTATGCTGCTCCCCTCTCTGTTGAATCAGTCTTTCTCGTATCTTTTGTTCGCGGAACAGTTCCAAGGGTGCTAGGGCCGCACCTGAGCGAAGCCTGGCTTCCGCTACGATCGGTCTCACATCTGTACGGTAGGCCTGTTGCAATATTTCCTGAGCAGTTGCCACATCATTGTTCTCCTGTGCATCCTGTAACGCTCTGGTATCAACCAATAAGGCTTGTGCATACGCTATCATGATGGCTTCCACACTCTGCAGCAGGTCTTCCAGCGGATCTTTGATGTTGTGTGAGGCGTCGATCATCCAACCCAGGTCCCTGGCGTGGTTCATCGACCGTACATCCATCCCCTCTACCAGTTCGTTGAAGATGAGGAATAACTGGTAAGGATCAATGCTGCCTACGGTCAGGTCATCATCTCCATATTTACTATCATTGAAGTGAAAACCTCCCAGCTTTTTTTCGTTCAGTAACAAAGCAACGATCTGCTGTATATTGGCATTCGGAAGGTGATGACCCAGATCCACCAGTGTATAGGCTTTGTCGCCCAGTTTATTGGCATACAGCAGGGATTGGCCCCAGTCGCCCACCGTCATCGAATAAAAATTGGGTTCGAACGCTTTGTATTCCACGAATATTTTCCAGTCGGCCGGTAAAGCGGCATAGATCTCCCGTAACCCTTCCAACGTATTTTCAAACGCCTTTCTGAAATTGAGTTGTCCCGGAAAAGAGGACCCATCTGAGAGCCATACGGTCAGTGATTGTGACCCCAATTCTACCCCATGCCTGATCACTTCCTTATTATGCGCAATGGCCTGTTGGCGTACGGCCCGGTTCACATGTTGCAGTGAGCCGAATTTATAGCTCAGCTTCTGTCCCGGCTGATCCTGGAAGGTATTGGAGTTGACTGCATCAAAACGGAGACCGTATGCTGCGGCCAGTTCCTTTATCTTTTTGGCATCCGAAGGGATATCCCAGGGAATATGCAGTGATATGGCGCCACTCGAACGGTTCAATGCATGCAGGAGTCCCACATCTGCTATCTTCTCTTCCAGTGTACCGGGCTCTCCGCCACCGCTAAAGCGGCCGAATCGGGTACCACCTGTGCCCAGGGCCCAGGAAGGGATGGCTATCTGGAAATCGATCAGTTTTTCTATAATGGTATCCACTCCTGTCAGTTCGCCAGCTATGGAACTGAACCGGCGGGTATGCGCAGACAGCCTGGCTTCATTATGTGCAGCAATCGTTTGGACATTGATCAGCATGATCTGTTGTTTTGAGAAGTATTAAGGTAAGTAAAACACTTCACGCAGCGGGCGTGATACCGGAGAATTATCAGGATGCGTGTCCATTATGTCCTTCATGTAGGCCCACCACTTTTTCTTGACCGGATGAGAGGGCAATAGGTCCATCTTGGATGGTTCTGATGCCACCATCACCCCAAAAAGCTCACCCGTAGCCTCATCCAGGAAAATAGAATACCCGGCAATACCCGTTTCTTTCAGCAATCGCTGTAATTCCGGCCAGATCTCTTTATGGCGTTTTTCGTATTCCGATTCACAGCCCTTATGCAGTTGCATTTTAAATGCGATCCTGTTCATGATGGTAATTTTTAAAAGCAGATTGATAATTCCCTCATCATCAACCCTTCGATTGCTGTATAACATCTATCGTACGAATGCCATGGCAATACCGCCATCCACATTCAGCACATTACCGGTCGATTTGTTCAACAGGCCACCAACAAAGGCGAAACAGGCATCCGCGATATCACTGGGATTGATGATCTCGTTCAACAAAGTTCTTTTTGCGTAAAAAGCAGGCAAATCCTCCACTTTCACGCCATAGGCTTTTGCCCGACCCTCGGCCCAGGCACCTGCCCATATCTTGCTGTCACTGATGACCGCATCAGGATTCACTACGTTCACACGGATCCTATCGGCCCCCAATTCTGCTGCATTCAACCTGCTCAGGTGAAGCTGTGCTGCTTTTGCAGAACCGTATCCGGCATTATTCGGACCGCTCACCAATGCATTCTTACTAACGATATTCAAAACATCTCCGCCCATACCCTGTTTGCGCATAATGGAAACTCCTTCCTGTGTAACTGCGAACTGCCCTTTCACCAACACGTCGTACAACAGGTCCCAATCCTTATCGGTATGCTCCTCGATCGGTTTTGAGATAGAGAGTCCGGCACAGTTCACAACAATGTCCACCCCGCCAAAAGCAAGCGCTGCCGTTGTATAGGCTTTTTCGATAGCTTCACGGTTGGTCACATCCAGCAATACGGTAGTGCAGACATCTTTACCAAATTGCTGCAGAAAATATTCTTTGGCAATAGACAGTCTCTCGGCATCATTATCGTTCACAACAATGCAGGCACCCTCTTCGGCAAATTTTCTGGCAATGGCTTTCCCAATACCACCGGCACTGCCTGTGACCAGCGCCACGCGTCCGGATAAAGCTTTGGGTTTGGGCATACGCTGCAGTTTGGCCTCTTCCAGTAACCAGTATTCAATATTGAATGCTTCCTGGTGGGGAAGTGACGTGTAACTGGAGATCGCTTCGGCCCCGCGCATCACATTGATGGCATTGATGTAAAACTCTGCAGCTACCCTTGCGGTCTGTTTGTTGGCAGCAAAAGTGAACATGCCCACACCCGGGTAAAGGATGACAACCGGGTTCGCATCGCGCATTGCAGGACTATTGGGGTGTTTGCAATTGTTATAATAGGTGGCATACATGGTTCGGTATGCATCAAAAACCGGGGCCAGCTTTTCTTTGATGGCGGCCATATCATTCAGATCCGCATCTGCAGCCAGAGGCAGTACCAGCGGGCTGATCTTGGTCCGTAGAAAATGGTCAGGACAGGAAGTACCCATCGGCGCCAGCCTGTCAAGGTCTTTTGAATTGATGAAGTCAAGTACACGTTCATCATCCGTAAAATGCCCCACCATACGATTGCCGGAGGAACAGAATCCTCTGAGCAAGGGTGCAAGGGCGGCAGCCTGTGCCTTTCTTTGCTCTTCCGGAAGTGATTGCATCTTTGCCCCTCCGAATACCGTCTTGTTTTTTGCTACCGCATCTTCAATATAGGTCGCACAGGCTTCGATCACTTCGAGTGTGTTGATGTAACTTTCATACGCAGTATCACCCCAGGTGAATAACCCATGAGACCCCAGCATGATGCCACGGATACCCGGGTTTTCATCCAGGCAGGCTTTAAGCTGCAACCCGAGATCGAAACCGGGGCGCTGCCAGTCCACCCAGCCAATAGTTCCCTTGAACAGCTCTTGCGTGATCCTTTTACCATCTTTAGCGGCAGCAATGGCAATGGCTGCATCGGGGTGCAGGTGATCGATATGTTTGAAGGGAAGGAACCCATGCAAAGGTGTATCGATCGATGGTGCTTTGGAGGCCAGGTCGAAAATGCAGTGATTGAATAGGTCCACCATCTCATCTTCCTGTTCAATACCTCGATATACATTCTTCAAACTGCGTAACCTATTTACATATAATGCCGCAAGCCCGCTGGCCTTGAGTGTGCCCAGATCGCCACCACTTCCTTTCACCCACATTACTTCTGTATCCTCACCCGTTAACGGATCTTTGGCCATGGCTTTGCAGGAGGTATTGCCTCCGCCATAGTTCGTCAGGCGCAGATCGGCACCCAACAGATTGGATCGGTAGATCAATAAAGCCACTTCATCTCCAGCCATGGTGGCTGCTTTGGCATCATCCCAGAGATAACTTACCTGTTTGAATTCTTTTCTTGTGTTCACTGTCTATATCAATTATACTGTTTCAGCTATTATTTGGGTAACGAGTTTCCATAACCAACGATCAGGACAGATGCCATGATGGTAAGGATACCTATGGTAATGGTAGTTTTTGTTTGTTTACTCACGCCTTTCCACTCTTTCAGCACAATGCCCCACATATTGGCCACCAGTATGATGAAAGACATATGCAGTATCCAGGAACTGGCCCCGTTCCCCATCTTACTCTCTCCCATACCGTAGAAAAAGAACTGGAGAAACCAGGTGGTACCCGCCAATGCACTAAAGAAATAGTTCTTGAAAAGTGGCGTTCCCTTATTGGTATAATCACCGAACGACTTGTTCCTTGCGTTCAGGATCATGCTCCAGATGAAATTGGTGGTGAGTCCACCCCAGAGCACTACCACAAAGATCACGTTGTTCTGGAAAAGGAAATTGCCCTCACCGGGGTGAGCGGCCTGCCAGGCGGCATTGGCCACATCGGCCATGGGTTTGCCCGCTTCTATCCCAAAATTGAAGAAAGCGCTGAGTATACCTGAGATGGTGGCGATGACCAGCCCTTTTACCAGGCTGAACTCACTGACCGAGGCTTTTTGCTCTTCTGCACTCAGATTTTTTTCTTTCATCATACCGGCCCTGCCACAGATGGCGATACCGGCTATGCAAACCAGCACTCCCAATAACACCCATTGTCCGCCGGTATTGTGCAGCATAAAACTCAGCGTCTGTGTTTCCTTACCCTCAGTGGGAACATAATTGTAATACACAGCGGGGATAAGCGAGCCAAAGGCCGAGCAGAAACCCAGTATCACCGAATTACCCAGGCTCATCCCCAGGTAACGTACGCCCAGTCCATACATCAACCCGCCAATACCCCATAAGAGTCCCATCAGGAAAGTGGTGCCTATGATGTTCGAAGGCGTTTGTCTGATGATATCGGCAAAACTCGGTATGGTGAGCCAGGCCGCCAATGGCGGTACGATCAGCCAGGAAAAGAGCCCACCAACGATCCAGAAACTTTCCCAGTTCCACCCCTTGACCTTTTTGAAGGGCATGTAAAAACTGCCCGAGGCAAAACCGCCTATAAAATGGAAAATGACACCCAGTATGATACCCATGTGTTATTGTTTTCGATATGGCTAAGCGATAGTAATTTACTATATCCAAAACTATTATTCTGCACAGTCCGGCTGTCATGTACCGTCATGCCTGCCAGACCATTGTCTTCCGGCAGGTGTTATTCGCCAATATCCGTATGTTTGAGGACCCTTCGGGGTCAACACCGGTTGCCATGAACAAGAAAAGTGTTTTCCAGCATCTCTCCATCGATTATTACTCGGCCACACCCAAGTACCTGCAGCTGGCACAAGCCATTATCAAAGCCATCGGTAATGGAAATATCCGGAAAGACGATATGCTACCCTCGATCAATGAACTCAGTTTCGAATTCGAGATCGCCAGGGATACGGCGGAAAAGGGATACAAATATTTAAAATCGATCGGCGTACTGGGCTCTGTTCCAGGCAAAGGCTATTTTGTAAAAGAGACCAACCTCAAACAGCAAAGGAAGATCTTCCTGCTCTTCAACAAACTGAGTCCGCACAAGAAGATCATCTATGATGCGCTGGTGGCATCGTTGGGAGAGCTTTCATCCATTGACTTTTACATCTACAACAACGATTTTGATTTTTTCAAACGGTTGATCCAGAACGCAGATAAGGACTATTCACATTATGTGATCATCCCCCATTTTGTGGAAGGGGGTGAACAGGCGCATGAGGTGATAAACCGTATACCCAAAGACAAGCTGATCCTGATGGACAAACTGATACCCGGCATCGAAGGCAGTTACGGCGCTGTGTATGAAAATTTTGAGAAGGATATCTATGGTGCACTGGAGCAGGCTTTGCCACAACTGGGCAAGTACCATACCCTCAAGATCATTGTTCCGTATAACACGTATCACCCGCAGGAGATCTTACAGGGTTTTACCCGTTTCTGTCTGCAATACGCATTCAACTATAAAGTAGTGCACAATATAGCCAATGAACCTATCAAAGAAGGGGAAGCCTATATCAACCTAATGGAGGATGACCTGGTGATCCTGATCGAAAAGATACTGTCCACCCATATGAAACTGGGCAAACATGTAGGACTGATCTCATACAATGAAACACCCCTGAAAAAGATCATTCTCAATGGCATTACCACGATATCAACCGATTTCCAGATGATGGGAGAAAAAACCGCAGAACTGATACTGAAGCAGTCTTTACAACATATCGAGATCCCTTTTTACCTTACCCTTCGGAACTCCCTGTGAATGAAGAATCCCCTTTGCAGGGGAAATATCAGGGAAATACCTGGTCCATTGCAGGCCGACCGGTATGGATACCGGCCAACCCGGGTGAACAGGTTTGGGTAAAAACCGGAAGAATTACTCCTCCTCCTCTTCTTCCTTCGGCAAAGGGTTCCTGCGTGAAGGAACGATGGTCTCTTCGTCATCGCTCAGGTACACCCAGAAGTCGTAAAGCGCATAAATGTCGCCCGGTGTTTTGGGGCCGCCATTTTCATTGTTACGCTCGTAAGAACCCAATAACTCACCGGAATATTTCAATTCCTTCAGTTTAGCCTCAAATGATAATTCCTTGAACTGTTCGATAGTCATATTCCTTGTTGGTTTTGATCGTTTCGTTTACAAACCGGGCGCAATCTAATAAGAAAAACCACAAATTCAGCAAGAGCTTTTCCTTGGCGGCTTATTTCAGTCCTTCCAATGCTTTTTGCACGGTCTCATCGCGGCGGTTGCTCACTTCAAAATACCCTTCCGAACGCCAGATCTGCCTGGCCATCAACACCTGTATCCGCTTTAATACATCTGCTTTCCCTTTGGCGCTTACACGGGCAAGATCGACCGTATCCCTCCGCGCATACCCTGCAAGGCCCGACCATTCCTTTTCACCGGGGATGAACGAATCGGCCAGTTGCGTTGCCGACTTCATTGCATCAAAATAATGCTGGTTCTGCATGTAATACTGGTACACGAAATTCCCGATGGTACCCTTGTAGTACATTTTCACCAATTCGGGTTCCATATGGGTGGTATCGAAGGGTACAAACACGTCGGGGGTAATACCGCCACCACCATACACGGTTCTGCCGGCCGGGGTCTTATACGCTTTTCCGCTGGGTTTCGAAGTATCGCCCTTCACCACTTCTCCATTGTGAAAGCGCTCCGCCAGTTCTTCCTCGTATTCGGCTTTGCCCTTGCTATAAGGTTTCTGAATGTTCCTGCCCAGGGGCGAATAGTAACGGGCAATGGTCAACCGAACGGCACTGCCATCGCTCAATTGGAACTGCTGCTGTACCAGTCCCTTCCCGAAAGAACGCCGGCCAATGATGGTGGCCCTGTCCCAGTCCTGTAAAGCTCCTGCCAACACTTCGCTGGCCGAAGCGGATCCCTCGTCAATCAATACTTCTAGTTTACCTGTTTCAAAAATGCCGTCACGTTTGCAACGGTATTCAAAACGCGGCACATGTTCCCCTACGGTGTATACGATGAGTTTATCGCCGCTCAGGAACTCGTCAGCAATATCCGTGGCCTCCTTCATCAATCCACCGCCATTGCCCCGCAGGTCCAGGATCATCTGTTTCATGCCCTGTTTCTGCAGTTTTTCGGTGTTCTGCATGAAGGCCTCGTAAGTGCGTTCCGCAAACTTATTGATGCGGATATACCCGGTTCCCGGTGCGATCATATAGGCCGCATCTACAGGCGAAACCGGTATCACGTCACGGGTAATGACCACTTCTTTGGTAATGGCACCTCGTAAAACTTTCACTTTCACCCTGGTGTCCATCGGTCCGCGCAGCTGTTTCCGGATATCATCCGGCTTCAGGTTTCGGCCGGCGATCACAACCGAATCATCTACGGTAAGCATCTTATCGCCCACTTTCAAACCGGCTTTGTCAGAAGGGCCTCCCTCAATCACATGCATCACATGTACCGTATCCTCCAGCATCTGAAATTCTACTCCAATACCCTGGAAATTACCCTGCAATTCCTCGTTCACTTCTTTCAGGTGATCGGCAGGGATGTAGACCGAGTGAGGGTCAAGGTGCGACAATAGCTCATTCGCCGCCAGTTGGTTGATACTGTCAGCGGATACTTTATCCACATATTTTCCCTTGATCAGTTCCACCAGTTCCTGCAGGGAGGTTCTGCGGGAAAGATTAAAAAAACGGTTACCCAGGCTCTTCTCCCTTAACTGGTAGCCGATTGACATACCGATTACCATTACCAAGGCAAAAAGGACGGGCAGCCATACCTGCAGTTTTTTACTTCCCATATGATCGATTCTTTGGCACTTTTTAGATACAAACACAAATATCCATATTAAAATCTGAATGCCCGCAAAGGTTTGAGATTTAGGATAAATGGTATAAGATATGCCGGATTATCCCCCTAACTATTTGATTGTTGTCGTAATTTCGCAATCAGAACTTTTTATCTCACTTTCAACCCGAGAATATGCCCGTTATATTGATTGCAGACAGTGGCGCTACCAAATGCGAATGGCGGTTGGTACAGGGAGACAAAAACAAGACCATTCTCACCCAGGGCATCAGCCCTTATTTCCTGAATGCCTCTCAGATAACTGCTTTACTGAACAAGGAATTACTTCCCAAACTGAAATCAGCCTTACCCGAACGTATTCATTTCTATGGCACCGGCTTAAGCAATAAAGACAATGCGGCCACCATTAAAAAAGTACTTAGGTCCCTGTTCCCGAAAGCCAGTATCGAAGTACAGACCGATCTGCTGGCAGCGGCCCGGGCTCTTTGCGGCAGATCCAGAGGCATAGCCTGCATTCTGGGTACAGGTTCCAACTCCTGCTACTATGACGGTAAAAGAATCGTGAAGAACAGTCCTGGATTAGGTTATGTTTTGGGCGACGAAGGCAGTGGCGCCTATCTTGGCAAGAAAGTGGTACAATATTATCTCTACAATACTTTCGATGAGGAGCTGAAAGCCCGTTTTGAGAAACGTTTCCAGGTATCCACCATCGAGATACTTGACCATGTGTACAAACAGCCACTGGCCAACCGTTACCTGGCATCCTTTGCCATTTTCCTGGCAGAGAACCGGGGGCATTATATGATCGAGAACATCATAGAAGACGGTCTGAACGACTTTTTTTTCACCCATTTGTACAAGTACCGCGAGAGCTGGACGCTACCTATACATTTCATCGGCAGTATTGCATTTGGTTTTAGAGATGTATTGAAGGACCTTTGCAACACCTATGAACTGGAACTGGGGAAAGTGATCAAGACCCCGATGCAGGGATTAATAGCGTATCACCGTTAAATTACTGGCATGTCAGACTTTATTAAAGTAACCGAACAATCCTCCACTTACCGCCATCTGGAAAAGATGTCGATACTGGAATTACTACAGAATATCAATACAGAAGACCGTACCGTACCGGAAGCCGTTAACAAAGCCATCCCCCAGATCGAGAAACTGACTGCCGCCATCAGCGATAAAATGCTGGCAGGAGGACGCCTGTTTTACATCGGTGCCGGTACCAGTGGGCGCCTGGGCATAGTGGATGCCAGTGAATGTCCGCCTACTTTTGGCGTACCTTACGGACTGGTGATCGGTTTGATAGCCGGTGGCGAAAAAGCCATCACCCAGGCAGTGGAATTTGCTGAAGACAGTGTGGATGAAGGTTGGGCCGACTTACAGAAACATTTTGTGAGCGACAAAGATGTAGTGGTAGGACTTGCCGCCAGCGGCACCACCCCTTATGTGATCGGTGCACTCAAAGAATGCCGGAAAAGAGGCATCATCACAGGCAGCATCAGCTGTAATCCAAATTCGCCCGTATCGGCAGAGGCCGACTTCCCCGTAGAAGTGGTGGTGGGCCCCGAATTCATCACCGGCAGTACCCGTATGAAAAGCGGGACCGCACAGAAACTGGTACTGAATATGATCTCCAGTACCGTGATGATCCAGTTGGGGCGTGTTGAGGACAACAAGATGGTAAACATGCAGCTCAGCAATGTGAAACTGGTTGACCGCGGAGTGAAGATGGTGATGGACGGATTGCAACTGAACGATTATGAGAAAGCCAAGGACCTACTGTTAAAACACGGCAGTGTGAAAAAAGCTGTGGAAGCTGCCATGGCTGCCTCTTAGGACAATGTATGCACGAGATCGAACCTTTTTACAACTGGCGTCACATATATACATCCGAGGAAGATCCCCGTTCGCCTTTCTTTGGCAGAAAATACAGCGAGTTCGAGTTCTCTCAAACGGTCTACAACTATTACATCCACCCGCAGTGGGATGATTTTGGCAGCCGTACGCTATACCTAAAGATCATTTACGTCGATTACGAACTCAATTTTGCCATCATCGAAATGCTGGGTGAGTGGAACGATGCGATCGAGAACGACATTATGGAACTGAAGAGGGAAGTGATGGACCTGCTTTACCAGCAAGGCATCTACAAATACATACTCATCACCGAGAACGTCCTCAACTTTCATAGCAGCGACAAGGAATATTACCAGGAATGGTACGATGAGACCAGCGAGCAGAATGGCTGGATCGTTTCATTGAATATGCCAGAGGCCACTCAACAGGATTTCAGGAAAAAAAAGCTGAACTACTACATCGAACTGATGGATCTGCCCGACTGGCGGGTGTACAAACCGTATCACCTGTTCAAAAAGATAGATAACGAACTGAGTCAGAGGCTTGGGGAGTAAATGCAGGATTTTCCGAATTAACAGATTAACGGATCCTGCTTTGCATACAGACAGGCTGTAGCGACTACTTTCCAGACTATACCCTGCGAATCCATCCGGTGGATCCGTAAATCCCTCAATCAACGCTGTTCATGCGGCCCAAGTTCTTCTGCCAATTTCAATTCGATCCGTTTATCAGGTATCAGCCATAGAACAGCTACTGCTGTATACAGCAACAGGCTGATCCAGCCTGCTATAAAAGCCAGTGGGACTGAGGCAGCGTATATCAGCATGGAAACTTTTTCCTTTCGCTCGGCCCCTATCGAGCTACCAATGGTGGATTTTTTTCCGTGTAAACTTATCAGGCTCCTGGTAAGGATATAGTAGGCCACAGCCGCCATTAACAGGTCAAGTCCAAACAATGCCGTGGGCAAAGGTGCAAAATGATTTTCGCCCATCCAGCCGGAAGAAAATGGTAACAGTGAAAGCCAAAAAAGCAGGTGATTGTTGGCCCACATGACTTTCCCGTTGATCTTATGCGCGGCATGTAACAGATGATGATGGTTATTCCAGTAAATGCCCACATAAACGAAACTGAGCACATAACTCAGAAATACCGGAACCAACGGTCTCAGATCTGCCCATCCGGTGCCATGCGGTACTTTCATCTCAAGTACCATGATGGTGATGGCCAGTACTCCATCGCTGAAAGCTTCCAGCCTGCCTTTACCCATGTGTTTGTTTTACTGACACTAATATACAACCTTCCTCATCCTTACAATCCAACACTTACTGTTTGAGGGAAGATTAGCCCCAACAGGCCATTTCTAATTGTATAATCGCTGAAAACTGACTATCTTAACCGCAGATTTACTTACATAAAATCACACGTTTATGGCATTACCAGTAAACAATAAAAACGGCGGCAAAGCCGGTAGCAAGGGGCCCAAAAGTGGTCCACAAGGTTCCAAATTCATAGCCAAACCCAATGCTGCCAAACCGATGGGCGGTGGGAAGAAACCGATCAAAACCGGCGGATCAAGAGGAAGCTGAGATCCATCGAACAAATCATCAACCTGTCCTTAAGCAGGCAACAGGGAATACCGGATGCAAAAAATCAAGCGGTATTCCCTGTATTATTTTGACCAGGTGTACTCAGTCATTTCACAAAGCCGATACGCTCCCTTTCAGACCAGCTTTTTTGCTCCGCATCCGTGTCAAGAAATTTCTCAAAAGCCTCATATAATAAAGCTATCTGTTCCTGGTGATTACCAACTTTCTGCTGAATATCAGCTATTTGTTTAGCTAAAACCGCTATCGAATACCTGTTCCTGCGAAGCAGGAAAAAAGTCCGCATGATCAGTATGTTCATCTGGATGGCCGGGGGACTGTTCAACACGCTGGACAACATGGCTACGCCCAATTCTGTAAATACCCATGGCTGGTACCTGTCTCCTCCCCTTTTTGAGGTTTCAAATTGAAACCTCAAAGAATGGGTTTCTTCTTTATTCAGACGAAACATGAAATCAGCGGGAAACCTGTCGATATTCCTTTTGACGGCCAGGTTCAAGGATTTGGTGGGCACTCCATAAAGCCGGGCAAGGTCACGATCCAGCATCACCCGTTGTTCCCTGATCTCGTATATAAGATCCTGGATATGCATCAGTGGCTGGATAGTAGCTAACATCCTGTAAACCTAATTGCCACAAATCCAACTTACAATAGGTATTAATACCTGAAAAACGTTAGAAAAACACCCGGTCAGGATAAGCGTTCAACAATGGAGAGTCCATTCTTCCTGAGTGTGCGGAGCGCTATATCATAACCCGCATCGGCATGACGGATGACGCCCATTCCCGGATCATTTCTTAATACACGTGCCAGTCTTGCAGCAGCATCTTCGGTCCCATCTGCAACGATCACCATACCGGCATGGATGCTGTATCCCATGCCTACCCCGCCACCATGGTGCAGGCTGACCCAGCTTGCACCGCCAGCGGTATTGACCAAAGCGTTTAAAATGGGCCAATCTGCCACTGCGTCGCTGCCATCCAGCATCGCTTCCGTTTCGCGGTTAGGCGAGGCAACAGAACCGGTATCAAGATGGTCGCGACCGATCACGATCGGGGCTTTTACCTTGCCGGTTCTCACCAGCTCATTAAAAGCAAGACCTGCTTTTTCCCTTTCGCCTTGACCCAGCCAACAAATGCGGGCCGGCAATCCCTGGAAGGCGATTCGCTCCCTGGCCATTTTCATCCAGCGTTGCAGGCTTTTATTTTCGGGAAACAGGCTCAGGATCACTTCATCCGTAACAGCAATATCTGCGGGATCACCGCTTAAAGCCGCCCAACGAAAAGGTCCCTTACCTTCACAGAACAAAGGGCGGATATACGCAGGCACAAAACCCGGAAAATCGAATGCATTTTCCAGTCCCCTTTCCTGGGCACGGGCTCGTAAATTATTGCCGTAATCAAAAGTGATCGCTCCACGCTTCTGCAACTCCAGCATCAGTGTCACATGCAGTTTCATACTGTCATAACTCAGGTCAATGTATTTTGCAGGATCCTTTTCACGCAGCACATTGGCCGCTTCATTCGTAAGGGTGTGCGGCACGTAACCGATCAAAGGATCATGGGCCGATGTCTGGTCCGTTAACACATCCACCGTAATATTTCTTTCGATCAATCGCTGCAGTAACATGACAGCGTTACCAAGTACACCAATGCTCAGGGCCTCTTTACTGGCTTTGGCGGCCAGGGCCCGGTCAATGGCTTCGTCTATATCCAGGCATTTGATATCCAGGTATTTTGTCTCCAGTCGTTTATCTATCCGCCATTCCTCCACTTCGGCCACCAGACAAACGCCGTCGCACATGGTTACAGACAAGGGCTGGGCGCCCCCCATTCCACCCAATCCTGCGGTCACACTCAGCGTGCCTTTCAGCGACCCGCCAAAATGTTTATCGGCAACGGCTGCAAAAGTCTCATAGGTTCCCTGTACGATGCCCTGCGAACCGATATAGATCCAGCTACCCGCCGTCATCTGGCCGTACATCATCAATCCCTTTTTTTCCAACTCGGTAAAATGCTCCCAGGTGGCCCATTTCGGAACCAGTTGCGAATTAGACAACAATACCCTCGGCGCATCCTTATGCGTTTTCAGGATACCTACCGGTTTACCACTTTGGATCAACAAAGTTTCGTCAGCTTCAATATCTTTTAACGCTTTGATGATCAGGTCAAGGCTCTCAAAATTCCTCGCTGCCTTACCCCTACCGCCATACACGATCAGGTCATCCGGCCTTTCGGCCACTTCCGGATCCAGATTGTTGAGTAACATGCGCAAGGCAGCTTCCTGTATCCAACCCTTGCAATTCAGTTCTGTACCGGTAGGTGTTTTGTACACAACAGGGTCATAGGTTCTTGTAGGTGTATTCATGGCAATCGTTTCTTGAGAAAGTTAAAATTCAAACATCAAAAGTCAAAATGGGTCTGTTGCCAATTTTAGATCTTTGAATGATCAATATACCAGGTCCTCATAAGCTGCCTGTAATTCATTGTAGGCATGGTTATCTCCTGCTTTTTTGGCTTCCGCCATGCCTTTTTCGTACCATTGGATGGCCAGGTCCGTCTCCTGCATTTTTTCCAGCAGCTTGGCCAGGTGATAATACGAACCGATATAATCGGGAGACTCTGCCAATATGGCCTCGAACAATTCCCTGGCACCCTGGTCATCACCCACTTTCATATATTCCAGCGCCAAAGCATGACGCAGAAAATTGTCCTTGGGATTTGCTGTGAGGAACTCCCTGATCTTTGTTATTCTGTCCATCTGCCAAAGGTAGGGAGAGAGATTGGAGTTTGGGGTTGGGAGTTTGGTGTTAGGGATTTGGGATGCGGGATGGAAAAATGCAGCTACCCTTTGTGATCCAAATAATTTCCCAGGCAAAACTTTGCCACTCTCAAAACCTTCCTATATTTGCAATAGTTGTTTATGCAACTAATTAACGGTAAATCTTTTGCGCTATGAAAATTCTTGTGTGTATCAGTAAAACACCGGACACCACTTCTAAGATCGCCTTTACAGACGGCAATAAGAAGTTTGACGAAGCCGGCGTACAGTGGATCATTAACCCGTACGATGAATGGTATTCGTTGGTGCGGGCCATCGAGTTAAAAGAAAAAGACGCTTCAGTCACCATTCACCTGGTTACGGTGGGCGGAGCAGATTGCGACCCCATTATCCGGAAAGCGCTGGCACTGGGTGGAGATGAAGCCATCCGGGTGAATGCCGACAGTACCGACAGTTATTTTATCGCTGCCCAAATTGCTGATGTGGCCAAAAAAGGCGGTTATGACCTGATCTTCACCGGAAAGGAAGCCATCGACTACAATGGCTCTTCCATCGGCGGCATGGTGGCAGAACTGGTAGATGCCCCCTATATTTCACTGGCTACCTTATTTGAACTGAATGGTACTACTGCCACCATCACCCGCGAAATAGAAGGTGGCGAAGAAGTGGCCGAAGTAAGTTTACCCGTTGTGGTAAGCTGCCAGAAAGGTGTGGCCGAACAGCGTATCCCGAACATGCGTGGCATCATGGCTGCCCGTACCAAACCGTTGCAGGTTGTAGAGCCGGTTGCAGCTGATAACCTAACCAGCGTGGTCAATTTTGAACTGCCGCCAGCCAAAGCCGGTGTAAAACTGGTTGACGCAGATAATGTGGCAGAACTGGTAAGATTATTGCACGAAGAAGCTAAAGTGATATAATATGGCGCGATGTCTGTAGACCAGCCTGTCAACTGTTGCAGCTTAGTTGCGTCGCACACTTGTACAGTTGGACCTTTCAGCGGCATCAGCGCATTTCAAATCATCACATTCTCTAATTTTCAAATTGTAACACATGTCAGTTTTAATATTTGTCGATCAGACAGAAAACCATATCAAGAAAGCTTCTTACGAAGTACTTACCTATGGTGCACAGGTGGCCAAACAAATGGGTACCACTGCTGAAGCATTGGTGCTGGGTACAGTGAACGATGACCTGGCTTCGCTGGGTAAATATGGCATTACCAAAGTGCACCAGGTTGCCAACGAAAGCCTGAATCATGTTGACTCACAACTATATGCCAAAGTAATTGCCGAAGCCGTTACGGCCAGCGGAGCCAATGTGCTTATCTTTTCGCATAACCAGACAGGTAAGGCAGTAGCTGCCCGCGTTGCTGCCCGCCTCAAAGCTGGTATTGTAACAGGGGCCTGTGCCCTGCCCGATACCAGTAACGGTTTCGTGGTGCGTAAAACCGTGTTTTCCGGTAAAGCATATGCCAATGTAAGCATCAACTCCCCTGTGAAGATCATTTCCCTCAACCCCAACAGTTACCAGACCGTTGCCGGCCAGGGAACCGCTGAAGTATCGGCACTGAATGTGCCCTTAGACGCATCCAAGGTAAAGGTCACTGCTGTGAACAAGGTGAGTGGTGAAGTGCCGCTGACCGAAGCTGATGTGGTGGTAAGCGGTGGACGTGGGTTAAAAGGGCCCGAAAACTGGGGCGTTCTACTGGACCTTGCCAAGGAACTGCATGCTGCCACAGCCTGTAGCCGACCAGTAGGCGATGCACACTGGCGTCCGCACCATGAACACGTAGGACAAACCGGAGTTCAGGTTGCTCCCAACTTATACATTGCACTGGGCATCTCAGGCGCCATACAACACCTGGCAGGTGTGAACCGCAGCAAAGTGATCGTAGTGATCAACAAAGATCCTGAAGCACCTTTCTTCAAAGCGGCCGATTATGGTATCGTTGGCGACCTCTTTGAAGTGGTTCCCAAACTCACCGAAGAGATCCGTAAAATGAAAGCCTCCGCCTAGGGAATATTGAATGATGAACAAGGAATATTGAATGATGAAGTAAGGATGATAAAAGATCCCGTTCCAGTGGAACGGGATTTTTTATCATTACTGCTGTCACATTCACTCACCCACTCATTCACTCATTGCCCTATAGTCCTCCCTGACGGGCGTGAACACATCCAGCAATTTACAGTCTGTAATGGCCAGTCCGGCGTGTTTTACATGGGATGGGATCACGATTACGGATTCCGGTCCGAACCGCAGCGGTTCTCCATCCAGTGTCAGCTGGAATTCGCCTTCCAGCACATGGCATACCTGCTCATGCGGATGCGAGTGCTCGGGCAGCGTAGCCCCTGCTTTCACATCGAGGTAGGAGAACGTCATATGATCAGTATGAATAAAACGTGCTGAATAACCGGCCACGATCTCTTTGGGCGTAATGGAAGCAAGTTCAATTTTGGGCATAACATTATTTTACACAGCAAGTTACGGCAAGCCGCAAATAAAAACACCGGCCGATGGCCGGTGTTTTCTAGATATAGTTGTTGCACAATTATTTGGCAAACAGGTGGATGGCCAGTTGCACATCGTTGGCAACATTACCAGCACCATAAGTGATGCCGATGAGGGTCCTGTCGAGGCTCAGGAATGACTGGGCAAAGAAACCTTTCTCATCAGAATTACGGATCTGCGCTTTCAGCTTAACAGGAACGGTCACACCTTTTACAGTGAGGTTACCGCTAACATCTGCATTGCTGGCATCAGTGTAGTTCACCGCAGTGATCTCATAGGTAGCTTCTGCAAATTTGGCTACATCAAAGAAATCGCCTGATTTCAGGTGTCCGGTAAGCCTGTCGCCACCACCCGCATCGGTTACTTTCAGGTTGGCCAGGTCGATCACGAACTTACCGCCTTTCAGTTTACCGCCATCAACGGTAACAGAACCGCTTTTCAACGGAAAGAAACCGGTATGGAAATCTGATTTCTTGGTACCTACCCAGTCAACACGGCTTTTCTCAGTGTTTACGGTCAGGGTAGCGTCTTGTTTGGCACTAACGGGCGCAAAAGAGTAGATGCCTGCTAAAAAGGCGATGCCTGCTAAGGCGAGGATTGCTTTTTTCATGCTGTTGTTGTTTTATCGAGTTTTTTTTCAGTGTGGCGTAAAATTAGGGAAATTAATGTTACAACAATAATAATTATCAGCAAATCTGAATCCCGGTTTCGCTTATCTTCGCAAAAATTTTTCCCGCATGAACCTTCACGAATACCAGGCCAAGGAATTACTGAAAAAATACAATGTTCCCGTACAGGAGGGCATTGCCGTAGATACCGTTATGGCCGCAGAAGAGGCTTACCGCCAGATCAAAACCCAGACAGGTAACAATTTCGCCGTAATAAAGGCCCAGATCCACGCCGGTGGCCGTGGAAAAGGTAAGATCGCCGGATCGGAGCAAAGAGGCGTAGCCGTAGGTAAAAGCCTGGAAGACGTAACCAATATCGCCAAGAATATCCTGGGCGGTACCCTGGTAACCATCCAGACAGGCGCAGAAGGCAAAAAAGTAAACAAGATCCTGGTGGCCCAGGACGTATATTACCCAGGTCCTAACCCTGTCAAAGAATTTTACCTCTCTATCCTGCTCGACCGCGCCAAAGGAATGAACGTGGTGATGTACAGCACCGAAGGCGGTATGGATATTGAAGAAGTGGCACACAATACCCCTGACAAGATCTTCAAAGAGTGGGTTCACCCCGGTGGCGGCCTGCAGGGTTTCCAGGCAAGAAAGATCGCTTTCAACCTGGGACTGAGCGGTGAAGCGTTCAAGAGCTGTGTCAAATTCGTGACCAACCTGTACAATGCTTATGTGGGACTGGACTGCAGCATGCTGGAGATCAACCCGCTGTTCAAGACCAGCGACGACAAGATCATTGCTGTTGACTGTAAGATGAACATCGACGATAATTCGCTGATGCGTCATCCGGACATTGCCGCACTGCGCGATGTAACAGAAGAAGACCCGACAGAAGTGGAAGCCGGACAATACAACCTGAACTTTGTGAAACTGGACGGAAACGTAGGTTGTATGGTGAACGGTGCTGGTCTGGCCATGGCCACCATGGATATGATCAAACTCAGTGGCGGTGAGCCTGCCAACTTCCTGGACGTAGGCGGTTCTGCCAACGCGCAGACAGTAGAAGCCGGTTTCCGCATCATCCTGAAAGATCCCAACGTTAAAGCGATTCTGATCAACATCTTTGGCGGTATCGTTCGTTGCGACCGTGTTGCGGCTGGTGTGATCGAAGCTTTCAATAAACTGGGCAATATCAATATCCCGATCATTGTCCGTTTACAGGGAACCAATGCGGTGGAAGCCAAAAAACTGATCGACGAAAGTGGACTGAAAGTACAATCTGCCATTCAGTTAAGCGAAGCCGCTGAACTGGTGAAAAAAGCAGTTGCTTAAATTTCTTTTCGCTGAACATACAGGAACTCCGGTAGCAAATGCTGCCGGAGTTTTTATTTACGGGCTATGGTCAGTTGTTTCCGGAAACGGGCGCCCATAGCAGTGATACCTGTTACCGTCACTGTGTAGCTGGTGGCAATATCGGCCGTATAAAAGGAAATAGTGGCCTTACCATCGGCATCCGTCAACCCATCGCCCTGCCAGAAGATCAACGAAGAGCGGGTATCTGGTATGCGGGAATTCCTGATCTCTTTCAGAGAATAATCCCTTTGCTCAAAAGGTTCCGGAACATGAAATCCTTTTACCATAAGATTACGTACCCCATTCGCGAGGTTATTCTCCGATAGTACCATGCGGGTACGGGTATTGACGATGATCACACCGTTTCCACCCCGGACACCATAAATGGCGGCTTCCGGTCCTATCAGTACTTCCATGAATTCAACCGAGGAAGGATCTATCCGGTTCAACGCCAATAATACCGGACTGGGTTCTGAACCCGGCAGCTTATCAGAAGTATCGGAAGGGATCGGAACACCATCAATGATCAACAACGGTTCCGTAGCAGCGCCAATGGCAAAGGAATTACCTCCGGTCACGGTTACATAACCGTTTCGTAAATGAATGCCCGGTACACGAAAGATCACATTGCCCAGACTATTCCCTCCCAACTTAGCAAATACTTCCGGCGGAATGATCTTGGAAAAAAGGCTCTGCCTTTTTTTAACATCGTAACCAGGATCTTTTTTAACCAGCCCTGTTACCGTAACATCTGTAAGCCATTCTTTTCCCCGATTCTGTATCAGCGTATCTGAACGGGACTGAAGGATCATCGCTTTCCGAACCGTTTCGATCTCTTCTTTTACCAACCGTTGTTTCAGTTTCTCCGGGGTAAGTACCACCGGAAAAACCAGGTTTGTGTCCATGATCATTTTTGACGGGAACAAACGCCCCGACAGATCCGTTACCTGCAGGTTGAATCTCGTCCGGTCATCATACGCCGTAAATGGAAAACAAAATCTCCCTTCAGCATCGGTGGTGTCCGAGGTAAATACCTTGGCTTTCATATCACCGAATAAGGTAACTATCTTTTGGGCAACAGGCCTGTTACGCGTATCCCATACGGTACCGGAGATGAACAAACTGCTGTCTTCTTTATTGGCAATGATTTTTTTGGAAGGATCGTGAAGATCGACCTGGTACCGGTTCTTTTCTGTAAGGAGCTTTAGTTCCCATTCTTCCGGTGTCAATTCTTCACCTGGCAGGAATATGGATCGCATAATATCGTCCATACCCTTCGGTTTCAGGGCAGTGTATGTCTGAGACTGGCTACTATCGTTCACAGATACCAAAAAAGAAGCTACCTGCGGGCGGTTATCCGAATCACTGATTTTAAACGAAACTGTCACTTTTTCCCTTGCAGAATAACGGATTTTATCAGCAGTCAGTTGCACCTGGTTGGCATCCGGCTTGATGTAAACGGAGCGTTCACTCAGTAAGTGTTTCTTTTCATCAAACAATACAAAATGCGCCACATTGCCCGGGAAACGATATTCTGGTATCACCAGTTCATATGAACCTTTCCCTACCCCGGAAAAGCAAAGACTATCACCTGATATACCCAGCACATAGGTAACCTTGTCTTTCCGGAAGATCGAGTCCTCCAATAGAACACGGAGTTTACGGATCCCGTTATGGTCGATCACGGCCAGCTGAGCACCAAACAAATTCACCGAAGGAACTGTGTAACGGAGGTCCGGTAAGCCCGGTCGCTGCAGGTGCAACTGGTAGCGCCGCCATGTCCAGCAGAAGAAGCGGAACTTACCCAGCCCCCTGTTATCTGTCTGCCAACTGACCACTACTGAATCTCTATCATCTTTCAACAGACCCTTTGCCGACACCGGATTTCCTGTAAGGTCAGTGGTTTTTATGGCAAGCAGCGTATTGGCCCCTCCTACCATGGTCCCACCTTCCGGAAAGAACTGGACCCGTACAGAATCTCCCGACCCCGTTAAAGATGTTTTTTGCACGCTTGTAACATACCTATCGGGTAACAAGGAATTAATCACATACAACATCTGCACAGCCATGGGTTGTTCGGCGTCCTTCAGGCTCAGTTTTGTATAGGCACGCAACCAGTAATGCCCTGAACCGATAGTATCGGGTAATACAAAACTGCCATCGGTTGCAAAATCGGCCGCATTCAGTAAAAAACGGTCATGTATGCTGTCTCGCTCGTCTACCAGGTCCACATACAAAACATTACTGAGCCGGGAGGGTTTACCGGAAACAGAATGGGTCACAAAGGCTTTGAAGTGCACCCGCTCACCTACGCGGTATACAAGCTTACTGGTCTGCAGGAAGACCTTCTCGCCGGAATGTTCGCGAAGGGAACGAATGTATTGTCCTGCGAGCGAGTCAAGCTGCTGCAAAGCATTATGCTGTGCTCCTGCCGGGATGAACAGGAACAATGCTATACAAGCCACAATGGTTTTACAGGATCGCATGGTGAATATGAATTGTCTATGGCATTATCTGTGCTGCCAATAGTCTACAACGGTCACTTTATCGATATGCGGACCGGCAATATCGGTGAAGGCTTTGTGTGCAGGGTGCACCAGGTAAGCATCACGGTCTTTCTCGGAATGGAAACTCAGCAGGTAACAATGCGTAAGTCCCTGGTTCAGTTTCTCCGGACTATTGTTGACACCGAACTCAAAAGCCTTGATCAGGCTGATCTTGCCGGGTAGTTCCCTAAAAGCCTGTTCGATCTTCTTCACATCAGCTTCGGTAGACTGATCTTTGAACTTGAACAATACCACATGACGCAAAATGGCCTTTTCTTTTTTGGCGGAAGCCGGCTGTGCCATAAGGGATCCCACGGAGGCTAACAGGATACAGGCCAGCAAAACGATCTTTTTCATAAGGGTTTGTTTGTTTAAATCTACAACAATCTACCCTTACCTGGTATCACCTGGGTTCCTGCAGCAGTTTTACTTCACTGACGGCACTGAATGTGTACCGATGACCCGTTTTCACTTCCACGCATTCAAAGCGTTTCCGGCGAACTGGCCCCTTACGGAAAATCCGGCCATTGGAGGTCTGGAACAATGCCCCTTCCGGAACATCGATCACATGTAATATCCCCTCTTTCTTTACCGGATTATATTTACGCAGCACCAGCAGTAGTTCGGTTTCGCCATTGGCTGTGGCAGAAGGATTTACAAGGGATCTTTCCAATGCTTTTTCAACATCCGGCGGGAATACTTTCTGTTGTATAAAATCAGCCAGCAAACGGCTGTAGTTGGCCTTCCATTCCTTGCCGTGCGGTTCCACCCTTGTTTTGTGCAGTTCATAGGTCAGCAGGTGTGCCAGTTCGTGCAATAACGTGATGAGGAACTCATATTTGTTCAGGTCACCGTTCACGCTGATACGGTGGTTGCCGCCCCAACCGGCATGGCGGTAATCACCCAGTACTGACTTGCGCTGTTTGCTGATGGTGAGATGCACTTTGTAATGATGGATATAAGCAACCACCTGGTCAAAACTACCTTCCGGCAGAAAGGCCGCCAGGGCCTGCATGGGATGTTCGGATACAGACATTATGCTTGGGGCTTCATCCGTAAAGCGATACGGACTTCCAGGAATGTGTAAATGAAATAGAGGCCCATTCCCACAAAAATGGCATTCGTGTTCTTATGAATCCCTGCCGCAAGCAGGTATATTAATGTGATGGTGGCCAGTCCCATGAGTTTTACAAATGAGCCCAGCATCACCCCGAAGATCATGGAGGTTGGCCTGGTGCCGGCTAGGCTCCTGCGTTGAAGCGACAGATTGATCAAAGCGAAGACAAACAGGAAAAAGTTGGCGCCGAGCACTACTTCCCAACTGATCTGCCAGGTAGCCAGTTGGCCCTTCAGCAGGAAACAGGTTCCACCGATCAGCAGGAACAACAGTAAAAAAGGTACATACCAGAACTTCATAGTTTTCATATCATGGTTTCTTGAACAGGTCCCTGATCAGTTTGATCAGCATCGCTACGAGAAAAAATAAAGGTAATACCCAAACAAACACCGGGTTCTGAAAATGGGCTTTTTTATCTAGCCAGTTACCGCCATACAGTGCCAGCAACATCACCACCATCCACTGTGTGGCCAGTCCGGCATATTGCATCAATGAGTCGTAGGAAGAGGGTTTCTTGGCAGCCATGACCACTGGTTAATCGGTGGAAGCCTCTGTTCCCGGGAGGGCAACCGGGATCGTATCCAGTTGTGCAGGTGAATTGCCCGACAGGACTTTTTTCACCCCGTCCAGATACTGTTCCTTGTATCTCAGGGCCTGCTCCAGCGAATCGGTCCGGATCTTCAACACCTGCAGGGCCGTCCTGCTTTCACGCGTTCCATAACCGGGAATATAGTATTTGATCGGCGAAAAAGCGATCAGAGCAATGGTAAGACCTACCAGTAACACGAAAATGGTGCTGAGGCCAATGTATACACTTAAACGGGTCAGGCGGAAGGTCACCACTTCCTCATAGGTATCATCGTTCATCACCACCAGCCGGTAGCTGTTACGGAGGCGCTTCAGGGTATTATTGATCTCTGGATTGTTCATTTCGTAAAATCCGGTTAAAGGTAACGATCAATCCGCTTTTCACCACCCACAATTGAGAAATAACTGTATTTTTAAACACATTTTATGTACCTGACCCAGTTAAAAACATACGAACGGATATCGGTGTGGTTGGTGGCCTGCTGTCTGACCCTCTTTTTCTTACTGCTGAACATTCCCGGCCATAGCCAGCCAGGGTTTTCTTTTGAGATAAAAAAGCCGAAAATTTACGAAAGCCGCACCCTTCCCTCAGAAAAGAGTGGCAACAAGAAATTCACGGCTCCCCGGCGTTTCTACAACAACCTGGTAAGCCGTTTCAACTATTATTTCAACGCAAATAATAAGTTGAACGAGGCACTGGAGACCGCCAAAGCCATTCACCAGGACGACTACGCTCAATTGCTTTCCTTTTACAATTACAGTCTCGACGAGACCGCAAGACAACAGATCGATTCCATCATCTACAAATGTACCGCGGGTATCCTCCTGCATGACCTGCGCAGCGATTGGGTGGATAAGCTATACCTGCTGATGGGGAAAGCCTACCTGTACCGGAAAGACTTCGACTCGGCCACACATGTGTTCCAGTACATCAACTACGCATTCTCTCCCAAAGACAACGGATACGATATCCCTATCGGCAGTAATGCCAGCAATACCAATGGGGTGTTCACCATTGCCACACGTGAAAGCAAAAGTACCTGGAAAAAGATCGCCAGTTTTCCACCCAGCAGGAATGAAAGTTTTATCTGGCAGGTACGCACATATATTGAGCAGGACCAGCTGGCCGAGGCTGCCGGTTTACTGGAACTGATACGCACCGACCCGAATTTTCCTGAAAGATTAAAAGCAGATTTTCATGAAATGATGGCCTACCTGTTATACAAACAGGAGAATTACGAAAACGCTGCTGACCATTTACTGCAGGCGCTTGACAATGCAAGCGGAAAACAGGAGAAGGCACGTTGGGAATACCTGGCCGGCCAGTTATACCAACTGGCCCGTAAAGAGACCAAAGCCATCCAGCTTTTTGAGAGAGCCATACAACATACCGTAGATCCTTTACTGGAAGTGTACGGCAGGATGAATATCGTAGCCATGGCCGCAGCCACAAGAGAGAATGCCATACAGCAGAACCTGGATGAACTGCTGAAAATGACCAAACGCGACAAGTACGAAAGCAATCGCGATATTATTTATTACGCAGCTGCGCAACTGGAACTGAAAAGAAAGAACTATCCAGCAGCAGAAAAATTATTATTGAACAGCATCCAATACAATACCGGCAACTCTTTACAAAGGGAACTGAGTTTTCTACTGCTGGGCGATATGAATTACCCGATCAAAAAATATGCGGCTTCACACAGGTACTATGACAGTATACAAAGTTCACTATTGAAGCCTGAGGACAAACAACGCGTTGAAGAGCGAAAACCGGCACTGAAGATCATCAGTCAGAATGAAGAGATCATTGGTCGGGAGGATAGTTTGCTTAGACTGGCGAACCTCGCCCCCGAAGAGAGGGAACTGTTCCTGAAAAAACTACTGAAACAATTACGTAAGGAACGGGGTCTGAAAGACGCAGGTACAGATAACCTTTCTTTCGGCAGCCCATTCGCAGATGCTGCCGGCCAGCAGGCCGATATCTTTGGCAGCAGCGGATCGGAATTCTATTTCCTGAATAGCTCTTTAAAAGCAAAAGGTCTGGTGGAATTCAGATCCAGATGGGGTAACCGTCCCAATGTAGACAACTGGCGCAGGCAGACCGCAGTAAACAGTTCACTCAGCACTGTAACCACTTCCGTTACAGCTGAAAAGAACGGCAAAGACAGTACTCGCAAAACGACCGACCAGGAGCTCACCCTCTCATCACTGAGCAAGGATATTCCGCTAACAGCAGAGCAGCAGAGCCGTTCCAGCCAGGCTGTCATCAACGCATTGCTGTCAAACGCACTTACTTTCCAGAACCAACTCGAAGATTATCCTTCGGCCGTAGATAGTTACGAAGAACTGCTTCGCCGTTTCCCGGAAAGCGCTGAAGTGGAAAAAGCCCTGTTCAACCTGGCCTATTGTTACCGGAAACTGGGGAAACCAGACAAGGCAGAATCCGCCATGGTCCAGTTAAAAAAAGCTTTCCCGGCAAGTAAGTTGGTAGAACAGATGAATATCGCCCTGCTCAATGCCGACAAAAGAACGGATCCAGCACAGAAACAGTACGAAGACATTTATAGCCTGTTCCTTTCAGGCAGGTTTGAAGAAGCCAGGGAAGCCAAACTGAAAGCTGATAAACAATTCGGAAAGAACTACTGGACACCGCAGTTGCTTTATATCGAGTCCATCTATTACATCAAAAGGAAAGAGGACAGCCTGGCCATTAACCGCCTGGAGAACATTGTTGGTCTATTCGGTGCTTCACCACTGGCCGAAAAAGCCAGCACCATGATAGATGTGTTGAAACGGCGGCCACAGATAGAGGCCTATCTTACCAACCTGAAACTGGATTCTACAGATAACATGGCCACCAGACCGGTTGACCTGAATGCGGCCGCACCCATTCTGGCCAATATCAACCGCAAAAGGGATACGGCAATGGCGGCTCCCAAACAGATCAACACAGCTCCCAAACAACTGGTAGACCTGAGTGATACCAGGACCATCTCTACCGCTGCGGTGATCAAAAAGGATTCCGTTAAACAGGTGGCACCCAAGGACCTGAAAAAGATCGATTTTGGCAATGCGGTAACCGCTGCACCAACCTTGAACAAAACCTACAGCTTTAATGCATCCGATACCCAGTATGTGGTGTTGGTGCTGAATAACGTGGACCCCATTTTCGTATCAGAAAGCCGGAATGCCTTTAATCGCTATAACCAGGATACCTATTCTGAAAAACGGATTGAGGTGTATAACCGGCGCATCAACAACCAGTTCAATTTTTTGATGTTCGGTCCGTTTGCCAATGCTGGGGAAGCCATTACTTATATCGACCGTACCCGTCCGCTGGCCAAAACCAGGATCATACCCTGGCTAACCACGGACAAGTACCGTTTCAGTATGATCAGCAACGCCAATATGGAGCTGCTGATCAGCACCCAGGATATAGAAGGTTATCATACCTTCATGCACCAGGTATTCCCGGATAAATTTTAACCATACAAATGATACGGGCTAGATAACTCTTATTTAGTTTTACAGCCGTAACTTATTATATTCATCTTAGCAGCTATGACGAAGTCAGTAAGAACTTTCTGGAAGATCTTTTTTGGCGGATTTGCCTGTGTGATCCTTTTCCTGCTCATGCTTAACTGGGGCTGGATCGGCGATATGCCTTCCATCGACGACATTGAGAACCCTACAGCTTCACAGGCCAGCCAGGTATTTGCCGATGATGGTACCCCCATGGGGAAATATTATATCGAGGACCGTGTGAACGTACTGACGCGTGACATCAGTAAACATGTGGTGAATGCATTGGTAGCTACGGAAGACAAACGTTTTTATGAGCATAGCGGCATAGATGGCTTTTCACTGATGCGTGCTTTTCTGTACCTGGGTAGTGAGGGCGGTGCCAGCACCATCACCATGCAAACTGCCAAGAACCTCTTTACCGAGAACTGGAGTACCAAGAATTTTCTGTTGCGCAGCATCCAGAAGTTAAAAGAGGTGATCATTGCGATCAAACTTGAAAAGAATTTCACCAAGGAAGAGATCATCACCTTGTACCTGAATACGGTAGCTTTCGGCGATAATGTATATGGCATCCGTAATGCATCCAATACTTTTTTCCAGAAAGAACCCGATAGGGTCAGTGTGGAAGAAGCAGCCGTACTGATCGGCATGATCAACGGCCCCGGCATCTATAACCCGAGAACCAATCCCCGCCGGGCCCTGGAAAGAAGGAACCTGGTGCTGAACCGGATGGTGACCAAGGGGGATCTTTCTGCAGCAGAAGCAGAGATCCTGAAACGGAAACCCATCGACCTCAATTATCACAAGCTCAACGAGAACAACGGCCTGGGCCCTTATTTCCGTATGATCCTGGGAGAGGAAATGAAGAAATGGTGCAAGGAGCACAAAAAGAACAATGGCGACAGCTACAACCTGTACCGCGATGGACTGAAGATCTACACCACCATCAATCCGCGCATGCAGTTATATGCAGAAGAAGCTGTGGCCAAACACATCAACTACATGCAGAAACTGCTGAACAGCCAGGAGAACATTAAAAAAGGAACTGTCTGGAAAGGTTATGAGAATGTGATAGAGGCTGCCGCCAAACAAAGTGACCGCTGGCGCAACCTGAAAAAAGAAGGCATGGATGATGAGGATATCCGCAAAACATTTGACCAGAAAACACCGATGCGGGTATTTGCCTGGAACAATACCCGGGGAAAAGATACGGTGATGACCCCCATTGATTCCATTAAATATCACCGCCAGATGTTACAGGCAGGTTTTATGGTGATGAATCCTCTGGATGGACAGATCAAAGCCTGGGTAGGCGGTATCGATTTCAAGACCTTTAAATTCGACCACGCCAATATCAATACCAAACGGCAGGTAGGATCTACCATGAAACCCCTGTTGTATAGCCTGGCCATTGAAGAAGCAGGGTTCACCCCCAATACCACCGTATATGACCAACAACAGAGTTTTGGTGGATATGGCATGGTGCCTGCTACTTCCAAAACCTGTACAGGCGCCAGTATGCCCATGGCGCTGGCTCTGGCCAAATCAAGGAACTGTGCCACAGCTTATGTGCTGAAGCAATTGGACAATAACGGTAATGAAGGAGCCAAAAGGCTGATCGATTTCCTGCGTAAATGTGATTTTACCTCCAGCATACCCGCCTACCCTTCTATCGGTATCGGAGCCTGTGAACTCTCACTGATAGAGATGATGCAGGGATACAGCATGTTCCCTGGCCGTGGCTTCAATGCCAAACCCATGTATATCACCCGTATCGAGGACAGGAACGGTAATGTACTGGCTACCTTTACCCCACACCGCAAAGAAGTGATCAGCGATGTGACCGCTTACTCGGTGATCAAAATGATGCAAGGGGTTATGACCAACGGAACCGGTGCCGGTATCTGGAGTTATGATGTTCCGGGCGATATGGAGATTGCCGGTAAAACAGGGACCACCAACGATAACAGCGATGCCTGGTTCATGGGCTACACCCCACAGTTCCTGGCAGGTGGCTGGGTAGGCTGTGACGACCGCTTTATCCGTTTTAACACCGAAAGTAAGAACGGTGAGGGTGGACGCGCTGCCATGCCCATCTGGGCCTATTTCATGGCAAAAGCTGCCGCTGATCCCAATTGCGGTATCGATACCAAACTTACATTCGTAAAACCCGAAGGCATCAATGATATCAGCATTGACTATACCAATGGTGGAGTGCCCGTATTGGGAGGTGAAGCAGTGGATATGGGTACCGGCAACTCGGGCGATTATGAAGTTCCCAAGGATATCAAGGTAGAGGATATCATTCCTGAATCACAGCTGGAAGGTGGTAAAACATTGGTGAAACCTGCCCCTAACCCAACCACGGATCCAAAAGAAAAAGATACTAAGAAACCGGGAGAGAAGAACCAGGCACAACCTGCGGTAACACCCAAAAAACCGGCAGTGCTGATGCCTCCCAAAAAAACAGGAACCGGTAGGTAGCCCTGACCATTCTGTTTTACATATCGCGCCCGTTCCAGTTAAAATTCAGAGAGAACTGGTGAAAAAGATGGCTCTGGTAAAAACCAGTGGCATACCGGATATGTATTTTCCGTAAAAACACCCCGGTACCCAGCGTGAACCCGTTCAGCCCACTCGTCAGCTGATAGGCGTTCAGGTCCTGCCTGCGTTGGAAGTTGAAACCGGCATCCACTTCCAGTTTCTCGTGCAGGAACACCTGTGCAGAGAATACGATGTGTGAGAATATTTTTTGCAGGGTATTTTTTCCGGTATAACCCACCTCTCCCTCCGAAGCCCGGAAACTGGTATCATTATAATACGCATTCAGCTGCTGTAAATGATGCGCTGTTACCGAGAACTGAAAAGGCGCATGCTCCAGTCGTTTGGTAATGCCCAGTTGCAGGTCAAAAGGAAGTTCTTCCTTTCGATTGCTGCCATCATAGGCCTTTAACTGGGTACCCATGTTCTTAGCCACCAGGCTCACCTGCAACCCATTCAATGTATCATAATAACTCAACCCAAGATCGAACGCAACACCTGATGACCGGTACTGACCATAGTTGGAATTGAGGTATTTCATCGTAAGCCCATACCAGAAGCGTTCCTTGTACTGCCGGCTGGCCATGACCTGCACCACATAGTCAACGGGGCGGAAACTACCCATAACCATTCCTGAGGCATCGGTCTGTGCAAGGGTACCATAATCAAAATAATTGGCACCTGCTGCAATATTGGTTCGGGCTTCTGGCAGGTGCCAGGCACTGGTGAGACTGTAATTACGGATCCCGGCCAGAAAAGAATTGAACGAGGCTCCCGCCTGCTGGTGCATCTTATCGCGAAGCAGGGCCGGATTTTGGAAGGCCATACCCGCCTCATTACCAATCGCTGAAATATTATATCCACCCAGGGCAGATACCAGGGCGTTATTGGGCTGCGATACAAAGTTGAATACGGCATTCCCTCCCAGCGTCTGTGCCGGCAGCCATCCTGCAACAAGCATTGTCAATAAGAAAAGGAAAAAACGCATCTGGTGAATTGTCTGTAAATCTAAGGCAAGAAGCCTGTATCCTGCGGGCAAAAAAATCCCCCACGATGTGGGGGATTCTATCCTTATAACCGACGCCATGAAGGAGCGCCGTGTGTCTTAACAAATTTTCCGGAATAGGGTTCTGTTGAGCCAGGCAATTTTATACCAGGGCCAGGTCTATCACCTGCTGCATTGTTTTTACGTAATGGAACTGAACACCTTTGATGAAGCTGCTTTCGATCTCATTCACATCCTTCTCATTCTGCCAGCAAAGGATGATCTCCTTCAGGCCTGCCCTTTTTGCTGCCAGGATCTTTTCCTTGATGCCCCCTACCGGCAATACCTGTCCACGGAGGGTGATCTCGCCTGTCATTGCCAGGAAAGGTTTCACCTTTCTGCCGGTGAAGGCGGATGTGAGGGAGGTCAGCATGGTAATACCCGCACTTGGCCCATCCTTGGGTACTGCGCCTTCGGGTACGTGAATATGGATATTCTTCTTAGAGAAGATCTCCGGATCAACCCCCAGTTTCTTGGCATTGGCCTGCAGGTAACTCAGGGCCGTAGTGGCACTTTCTTTCATCACATTACCCAGGTTACCGGTCAGCTTCAACTCACCTTTTCCTTCGCCCAGTATGGTCTCTATGAAAAGGATATCGCCCCCTACATAGGTCCAGGCAAGACCTACCGCCACACCCGGCATATTGGCTGTTTTGTAGATCTCATTACTGTAACGTGATTGTCCCAGTATCTTCTCTACGTCCTGTGCGGTAACGGTAGACTTCACCCTGTCCTTCATGGCCAGTTCCTTGGCCTGGTAACGCATGATGCTGGCCAGTTGCCTGTCCAGTTCCCGCACACCGCTTTCGCGGGTATATTGTTCGATGATCTTTTCCAGTACTTTATCGTTGATCTTGAAATTCACTTTGGCCAGACCATGTGCCTCTTTCTGCTTGGGCAGTAAGTGGCGTTTGGCAATTTCCACCTTCTCTTCCACTGCATAACCGCTCAGGTCAATGATCTCGAGCCTATCGCGCAAAGCAGGTTGTATGTTCTGGAGATTATTGGCCGTAGCAATGAACAGCACCTTGCTAAGATCATATTCCAGCTCCAGGTAATTATCATAAAAAGTATGGTTCTGTTCCGGATCCAGTACTTCCAGTAATGCCGAAGAGGGATCGCCGCGCATATCACTGCCTATCTTATCGATCTCGTCAAGGATCATCACGGGGTTGGATGATTTACATTTGCGGATATTCTGAATGATCCGGCCCGGCATGGCGCCGATATAGGTCTTCCTGTGACCACGGATCTCACTTTCATCATGCAGTCCGCCCAGGCTCACCCGAACATATTTACGCCCGATCGCATGTGCAATGGATCTACCCAATGAGGTCTTACCGATCCCGGGAGGGCCCAGGAAACAGAGGATCGGGCTGCGCATATCTCCTTTCAGTTTCAGTACCGCCAGGTACTCCAGGATACGGCTTTTGATCTTGCTCATACCATAATGGTCCGCATCCAGTACTTTTTTGGCATTCTTCAGGTCATAATTATCAGCCGTATAATCCTCCCAGGGCAGGTCCAGCATCAGGTCAAGATGGTTGTACACCACGGAATAATCGGGTGTGGTGGGGTGCATCCTTTCCAGTTTCTCTATACCGCTCTTGAAGAGGTTCTTCGCAGCTTCGGGCCATTTTTTGCCCTCGGCCTTCTTCTTCATTTCATTGATCTCACGCTCATTGGTATCGCCGCCCAGCTCATCCTTGATACTCTTCAGCTGCTGCTGCAGAAAGTAATCACGCTGCTGCTTGTCGATCTCGGTACGCGTTTTATTGGTCACCTTATCCTTCAGCTCCGCAAACTGCAGTTCCCGCTGCAGGATAAAGATCAGTCGTTCTGCCCGCTGGTGCACATCGTTGATCTCCAGTAAAGCCTGTTTTTCGGTAAGGTCACTGTTCAGGTTACTGCTCACGAAATTGATCAGGAAAGCTGGGTTCTCGATATTCTTCAGAATGATGGACGCTTCGGTAGGCAGGTTGGGGGATAACTGGATGATCTGGGTAGCCAGGTCCTTGATACTGCTGACATAAGCTTCAAAATCCTCGTTGACAGGTACCTCATCATCTGCCAGTGCCTGAACAGATGCTTTGAAATAAGGGTCCTCACTGGTCATTTCCAGCAGTTCGAACCGTTTCTTACCCTGTATGATGATGGTAGTGCCACCGTCCGGCATTTTGATCAGTTTCACAATCCTTGCCACCGTACCGATGCTGCACAGGTCCTTGGGTTCGGGTTCCTCCACATTGGCATCTTTCTGGGCCACCACACCGATCAGCTTATCCAGCTTATAGGCATCGTTCACGGCCTTGATGCTCTTGTCGCGACCAACCGTAATGGGTAATACCACGCCGGGAAACAGCACGGTATTACGCAATGGCAGAATGGGCAAACTGTCAGGGATCACCAGGTTCCTGTCCTGCTCCGTCTCATTTTCATGGATCGGAATGATCGGCATGAAATCAGTATCCTCATCTGAACGGAAAAACAATTTTTCTTTCATCTTACTCATGGTTCTAGGGTCAAAATGTCACTCAGCCATTACAGCCTACTGTAAAATCTATAGGTGAAAATAAAGTCAATATTGATGCCAGTAGCCCCAAACCGGTGATTTTGGCACATCCAGGCAAAAAAAATCCTCCCGGAAACCGGGAGGACCTTCTTGCAAGAAGTAATATTCAGTAACCAAATACTTGAATTACGTATTACTTTTTAGTAGTATCAGCTGCAGCTTTAGTGGTGTCAGCAGCTACGGCAGTAGTGTCCATAGCAGCTTTAGCAGCAGTATCAACAGTAGTAGCGGCGCTATCAGTTGCTGCAGCTTTGTTTTCACCAGAGTTACAAGCAGCCATGAAGCCGGCTACTGCTAAGATTGCGAATACTTTTTTCATTGTACTTGTGTTTTTTGAGTTTTTAATGGCGGCAAAGATAGCGAACGGCTCGAATCTTGCAAATTTTAACACATATTTTTTATTTTTTTCTGAAAAATATCCTGACCGGCACCCCCCTGAAGTTGAATTTCTGCCTTAACTGGTTCTCCAGGTAGTTTTTATAGGGTGTTTTGATATCATCCGGATAATTCGTGAAAAATGCGAAAGATGGCACCACGGTAGGCAATTGGGTAACATATTTGATTTTTATTGAATTTCCCCTCACTACAGGTGCATGATAGGCTGCAACCGCTGCCAACATGGCTTCGTTCAGTTTGGCGGTAGGTACTTTGCACCGGCGGTTCTCATATACTTCCAGGGCCATTTCAATGGCTTTGAAAATACGGGTCTTTTCTTTTACCGAGATGAACAGGATGGGCACATCATTGAACGGGGCCAGTTTCTGTTTTAGTATTTTCTCATAGTCCCGGGCAGTATTGGTCTCTTTGGCCACCAGGTCCCACTTGTTCACCAGCACCACCACTCCCTTGCCCTTACGAACGGCCAGGCTGAAGATACTGATATCCTGAGCAGTGATCCCTTTATCGGCATCCAGTACCAGTAAACATACATCTGCCTCATCGATGGCTTTGATGGCCCTGATGATGGAATAGAACTCAAGGTCTTCTTTTTCCTTGTTCTTTTTGCGGATACCGGCCGTATCGATCAGCATGAACTCTTTCTGGAAGAGGTTATAATGGGTATGGATACTGTCGCGGGTGGTACCGGAGATATCGCTCACAATGGTACGTTCCTGGCCGATCAGGGCATTCAGCAGGGAGGATTTTCCCACGTTGGGTTGTCCGATGATGGCGAATTTGGGCAGATCGCTTTCTTTTTTAGCCTCTTCCACATCTTCGGCAGTGATGGGTTCGGTGATGGCGTCCAGCAATTCCCCTGTGCCACTGCCCGATATGCTGCTGATGAAGAAATTGTTCTCAAAACCCAATGAATAGAATTCTGTGGCCTCCAGTTCACGCGTGCCGTTATCCACCTTGTTCACAACCACATATACCGGTTTTTTGGTGCGGCGAAGCATATCGGCCATCGCATCGTCCAGGTCGGTAATGCCGGTGGCCACATCCACCATGAAAATGATGGCATCCGCCTCTTCCAGGGCAATACGTACCTGTTTACGGATCTCCGTCTCAAAAATATCATCACTCGAAGGCACAAAACCTCCTGTATCCACCAGATTGAACACTTTGCCGTTCCAATCGGCCAGTCCATACTGACGGTCGCGCGTAACACCACTAACATCATCCACGATCGCTTTCCGGTTCTCCAGGAAACGGTTGAATAAGGTACTCTTCCCCACATTGGGCCTTCCCACGATTGCTACTGTATAACTCATAGTTGCTGTATTAAAATCAAAAAAATCGATGCCTCCATTTGAGATCAATTAGTAATTGATATTTACCAATCCCTAATTATTTGTACCCGTATTCTTTCAGTTGCTGTTCATTATCTCTCCATTTCGGCCTCACTTTCACGAATAGTTCCAGGAATACTTTCTGTTGTATGAACGCCTCGATATCCTTCCTGGCCATGGTTCCGATCTGTTTGACCATGCTGCCTCTGTCACCAATGATGATGGCTTTCTGTGTCTCACGGTTGACGATGATATCGGCCTGGATCTTTACCAGCGACTCCTTTTCCTTGAATTCATTCACCATGACCGCCGTATGATAAGGGATCTCATCACCGAACAGTTGGTAGATCTTTTCACGGATCAGTTCCCCGACAAAGAATTTCATGGGCAGATCGCTCAGGTCATCTTCGCTGTAGAATGGCATGCCTTCGGGCAACAGCGCCAGTATGGCATCCAGCAGTTTGTGCAGGTGTATCTTCTGCAGGGCAGAGATCTTTACCAGCTGTTTGCAATAGGATTTACCGGCAAAAAAAGCTTCCGCCAGGGCGATCTTACCGTTGGCCGCTTCATCGATCTTATTCAGCACCACAATAGCCGGTACTTTCAGACGCAAAGATTGGAAGATGGCATCCACTTCTTCCAGGTTCTCATTGGCATCTACCAGCAGCAGGGCCAGATCGGCATCCTCCAATGCACTTTTTACCGAATCCATCATCCGCTCGTGCAACTTGTATTTGGGATCGATGATGCCGGGCGTATCCGAGAAGATCACCTGGTATTCGCCGGGTTTGTTCAGGAACGCCTTGATGCGATGACGCGTGGTCTGCACTTTGGGCGATACAATGGCCATTTTTTCACCTATCAATGCATTGAGCAATGTGCTTTTGCCTGCATTGGGGCGGCCAAATATGTTAACGAATCCTGCTTTCATATCGTGTCACGGGAATATCCGGTTATACGGAATCCGAAAATTTGTTTATGAATAATACCCTGAAAAATGAACGAGACAGCAGATCGGACCTTCATGCAAACATGAGCCCCCGCCAGTATGGTACCGATGTAACGGTATCTGTCATTCAGTATCCAGAGTAGCCTCCAGCCGAATAAAAAGTCTTTGCTGACCTTTCATGAACGGGTGTGAACCCGTTGTTAAAATCAAAGGCCTCATGATGAGGCCTTTGATTCTTGTTGCGAGGGAAGGGATCGAACCTCCGACCTTCGGGTTATGAGCCCGACGAGCTACCGCTGCTCTACCTCGCGATTTAGGAGTGCAAAGGTAGGGGCACGAACGGTAGCTACCAAATAAATATTCAATTAATCGTCTGATCTCTTTTTGATGGCGGCCCCACCACTGCTGCTGATATCCCTGATCAGGCCGGTTCCCTTATAAAAGATGGTACTGCCTCCGCTGGCCACGGCATTGAGTTCCTTGTTCACGGTAATTCGGATATTGGATGCGCCACTGGCATCAATTTTACAATTATCAGAAGCCAGCTCATAGGCTTTGATATTACAGGCCCCTGAAGCTTCCACCACCAGGTCGGCGGCTTTTCCGGAAATCCGGATATTAGATGCACCGCTGGCGCCCATACGGAGTTTATCCACCACTACTTCCCCACTGAAATCACTGGCACCTGACATTTCCATTTTCAGTTCTGTCTGTCGTATGGGGTCGGTCGCCTTTACATTACAGGCTCCTGAAGCTTCCAGTTTACCCAGCTGTTTATACGTAACATAGGCCTTCATCTTATTGTTACCCCAGACCTTCCAGTTCAGTCCCTTGCCATCAAAATAGATATGCAGAGTGCCAAAACGATTCTCGGTGCGGATACGCGACCGTATCTCGTCACTGCTGGCACTTACGGCCACTGCTTCGGTATTGCCCTGGGAAATATACAGATCGATGGCGCCGGATACCTCAATGGCATTAAAGCCGCTGATATTACGTACTTCGGCATTGGCATCCACTACCAGGTTCTTTTCATTCTGTGCCCAGGACTGAGAAAGGCCGAGCAGCATAGATAAGACGATACAGATTCTCTTCATCGGGGTATTTTTTCTATGTAACGATGTTGGCCCAATAAAGTTACAGTTGCTGAAGATTTCCCGAATCCTTATTTTTGTGCCGGATCATTCCTCGGGGTGCTGTCAGTTATGTGTGCACGCATAACATGCCGGCTGAGATAATACCCGTTGAACCTGAACAGGGTAATTCCTGCGAAGGGAAGGCGTACACTTCTTTCGTACCTCTCCGTTAGCTATTCCCTGTTCCCATTATTAACTTTTTAAAGTAAAAACCATGAAAAAGTTTTTGGGAACAATGATGTTGGCACTCGTAACCTTCATCAGTGTTGCACAAACCGGTAAACGCCTGGTACAGGGCACCGTTACAGAAAACAATGCACAAACGCCCGTTGCCGGGGCTACTGTTAGTTTGGGGAACCGGCAAACCCTGACCAACGAAAAAGGCCAGTTCGTTTTTGACAGGACCGAAGCCGGCCAGTTTGAGCTGACCGTGAACAGCCTTGGGTTTTCGGTATACAGCGAAACCATCAAAGTGGCCGCTGCCGACCTCAACCTTTCCATCCGCCTGACCGCTACCAGCCTGTACCTACAGCCACTGGAAGTGAAATCGCTAAGGGCCTCAGACCGGGCACCTTTCGCGAAGGCCAACCTGAGCAAGGAACAGATCACACGTAACAACCTGGGACAGGATATTCCGTTCCTCTTAGACCAGACACCTTCTGTTGTGATCAATTCCGACGCAGGCAATGGTGTGGGTTATACAGGCATCCGCATCCGCGGAAGCGACGCCACCCGGGTCAACGTGACCCTGAACGGGATCCCATACAATGATGCAGAAAGTATGGGTACGTATTTTGTGGACCTCCCAGATTTTGCCTCATCCGTGAACAGCATACAGGTACAGCGCGGGGTTGGAACTTCCTCTAATGGTGCAGGTGCGTTTGGCGGCACCATCAACCTGGCCACCAACGAATACAATGAAAAAGCCTACAGTGAACTGAACAATAGCTTTGGCTCTTTTAACACCTGGAAAAATACCCTGAAAGCCGGAACCGGACTGATAGACGGGCATTTCACGGTGGATGCCCGCCTGAGCCGTATCAGCAGCGACGGTTATATTCAGCGCGCCACCAGCGACCTGAAATCCTTTTATGTGAGTACGGCCTACCTCACAAAAAAATCCTCCCTCCGACTGAACATCTTCTCAGGGAAGGAGAAAACATACCAGGCCTGGTATGGTGTGGCTGAAAGTTTGCTGAACACCGACAGGACCAATAACCCGGCTGGCACCGAGAAACCGGGTACCCCTTACGAAAACCAGACCGACAATTACACCCAAACGCATTATCAGCTGTTCTTTAACCATTCCATCAACAGTAAATGGTCGTTCAACACGGCTGCGTTTTTAACAAGAGGGAAAGGATATTATGAGGAATACAAGGCAGACCAGGCTTTTGCCAAATATGGTTTGCCCGATGTGGTGGCCGGTGGAAGCACCATCACCCAGACGGACCTGGTAAGACAACGCTGGCTGGATAATTATTTCTACGGTCAGATCTTCTCACTGCAATACAAGAACAGCAAGGACGAAGTGACCATTGGCGGTGGATGGACAAAATACGATGGCAAACACTATGGCACCCTACCCTGGCTACAAACCGGAACCGTTTCAGCAGATTACCGTTATTACCAGTATCCTGCCACCAAAAAGGACCTGAACATCTATACCAAATGGCAGCACCAGCTGAGTGCGCACTGGGTAAGTTTTGCAGACCTACAGTATCGTCATGTAACGCATGATATGCAGGGCTTCCAGGGCAGTCCGACCCTGTTCGTGAACAGGAGCTTCAACTTCCTGAACCCCAAAGCCGGTATCACTTATACCAACAACGGCTGGCAGGCATTTTTCAGTTATGCACTGGCACATAAGGAACCCAACCGCGACGATTTCCAGGCAGGTGTAAAAAGTCAGCCAAAGGCCGAAACCCTGCACGATCTGGAGCTGGGTATTGAAAAAAGGAACAGCCGTTTTCATGCAGGAGCCAATATCTATTACATGTATTATTACAACCAACTGGTGTTGACTGGGCAGATCAATGATGTGGGTTCTTATACCCGTATCAACATTCCGCACAGTTATCGTCTGGGAGTAGAGCTTCAGGCAGGTGTTGTGCTGGCGCCATGGATCAACGTGTCTGCCAACCTGGCCATCAGTAAAAACAAGATCGCTTCTTTTGTAGAGTACCTGGACAACTGGGATACCGGCGACCAGAACGCAGTGGCACACAGGAACACCAATATCTCCTTCTCTCCTGCGGTAGTGGGTGGTGCCAGCATTAACCTGCTTCCCGTTCGTTCTTTCGAGTTCAGCTTGATCAGTAAATATGTAGGTAAACAGTATATGGACAACAGCCAGGCAGAGAACCGTAAGCTGAACGCCTATTTTGTACAGAATGTACGCGCTTCTTATACCATCAGGAAACTGTTATTCAAAGAATGGAACCTGATAGGACAGGTGAATAACCTGTTCAACAAAAAATATGAACCCAACGGATACACGTACAGTTATATCTATAACAACACCTTATCTACCGACAATGGCTATTACCCGATGGCCGGAACGAATTATATGTTGGGGGTGAATATCAAACTTTAAGAACAGATGAATAATGAACAAGGAACAGATGAATGAGACAGTAATTACACCTTCCTCATTCACCTGTTCCTTGTTCTTCTGTTCAGAATTCTCCTGAATTATTTCGCGATCCTTTCCTGCCAGGCCAACATGCCACCGGTCACGTTCACCAGGTTTTTAAACCCCATGGTTTCGAGGATGAGACAGGCTTGTCCGCTGCGGTTACCACTGCGGCAGTATACGTATACGGTATCTTCTTTCAGATCATCGATCTCATCTACCTGCATGGTCTGAACTTTACCTAACGGTAATAATAAACCGCCGATATTGAATTCGGAATGTTCATGTGGTTCACGTACGTCCACCAGGTGTAAGGGTTCGCCTGCATCAATTTTTGCTTTCAGTTCTTCAACGGTAATGGTTTGCATGTGTTGGGTATTAAAGGTTCTATGATAATTCTTAATGAGCCACCGTAGCGGTATCTTTTGGGGGTGCCGTTGTTCCTATATACAGGTCGATCACCTGACCCTGCCGCATTTTATTGGGTATCCGTAAGCCATCTGTCCCGATGGAATCGGTAAGCACATCAGGCATCTGCCTGACCACAAAGGAACCGGCAGAGTCCTTGATGGGACCCATTGCCACAATGGAACCGATATTGATACTGAGGGTAGACAGATAATTACGGGCTTCTTCCAACGTCATACCAACAATATTCGGCACATCCATTTCTCCCCCACCCATGCCACTGCCCAGAACGAAACTGATGACAGAACCGATCGGTATACGGGTACCTGGTTTGATAGTTGTGCCATTGAACAACTGTTCCAATACGGCATTACGTGCGATATCGGGCTTGTAACTGATCTCTCCCATTTTCAGTCCCAGGCTCTGCAGGTACATTTCCGCACTTTTTACAGAGAATCCGGCCAGATTCGGCATTTCCACCTGCGGCGGTATGGTTCGGTTAATGGTCAGGTAAATGGTCCGGCCATGTTTCACCATAGCATCGGCTTCGGGCGATTGGCGTATGACCGCCTGTTTGGCAACCGTATCAATATAGACCGAATCCTGTATCACCACATCAAACCCGCGGTCTTCCAGGATCTTTTGTGCAGCCATGGCGTTCTGTCCGGTAACAGCAGGCACTTTCTCATTCTTGCCATAACCTGTCAGCCATGAGAGTGACGCAAAGAACAGCAATACCAGTATCACAATGATGCCCAGTCCGGCCAGCATATTCACCCAAAGTGGCTTCGATGTGATGTATTTATGTATGATACCCATATTGGAATTGTGGATTGGGGAAATGGAAATTTTGAGAAAGATAAGGCAATTCCAAAATTTCTGTTCCGGTTAACCGCGGCGAAATCGAAAAATTAACGAAATGCCTGTTCGATCACTGCGGAATAGAAGTCTTTCAGCAACCAGCCCATGGCCCGAACCTGCTGCGGTATCACACTGGCTTCACTCTGACCAGGTACCGTATTCACTTCCAGCATATAGGGCTGTGAGGTGGCGGTATTATAAATAAAATCGATCCGCACCACCCCGCGGCAATTCAGAACTTCGTACACCCGTTTGGCAGCGGCTTCCAGCTGGGCTTTCATGCCTTCATCAATGAGGGCCGGTGTGGTTTCCTTACTTTTTCCCTGGTATTTGGCCTCAAAATCAAAGAACTCATTATGGGTCTCGATCTCTGTAATGGGCAACACCATGATCTCACCTTTGTTCTTGAAAACACCGATGGTGAATTCGCGACCACTGATGAACTCTTCTACCAATACCTGATCGTCCTCCTTGAAAGCTTTGGCCAGTGCGGGTGCCAGTTCTGCGGCTTCATTCACCTTGCTCATTCCGATACTGCTGCCGCCGTTGTTGGGTTTTACGAATACGGGCAGAGTCAACTGCGCCAGTATGGTTTCAGGTGTAACCGGTGTATGTTTGAACAGGTGCAGGGACCTTGCCACATGGATACCGCCAAAAGCAGCTACGGCAACGGTATACCGTTTATTGAAAGTAAGTGCGGATGTGGCAGCATCGCAACTGGTGTAAGGCAGTTTGAGCATGTCAAAATAACCCTGCAGTTTTCCATCCTCGCCGGGTGTACCGTGGATACAAAGCAATACGGCATCAAAATGTATGGTGGTGCCATTATCGGTCACAGAAAAATCATCCCGGTTCACTTTGGAACGTTCGCCGTTCACAGGCTCATACCACCAGCCTTCGGGATTGATATCGATACGGTACACATCGAACTTCTCTCTATCTACATTATTACCCACAGTAACAGCACTCTTGTAACTGATCTGTGCTTCTCCGCTTAATCCACCTGTCACCAGGGCGATCTTTTTTTTCATATCAGGTTTTTGTGCAACAAATATAGGACGGATGGAGGAATGGGGGAATGAGAGAATGAATGGATGAGTGAATGAGTGAATGAGTAAGATGATGGGCGGGGAAACAAAAAGGTGAAGAAACGGCCTGTCTCTTCACCTCACGTTGACGGGAAATATCACCCGCCGTTACTGGTTGTTACCGGTTGATGGCAACAATTATTAATACTGCGATTAACAACTCTAAGATACACCAGCCACAGGCTTTTTGCAAGTTTTTGGTGCTAAAGTTTCGCACATCGGATGTGCATTAGATGTGCAGTCTGCCTTTCTTTTCTAGCAGCGACTCTACGGTTTCGCGGTACATTTCATCCGGTACACAGCAATCTACCGGGCAAACAGCGGCGCACTGGGGTTCTTCATGGAAGCCCTGGCACTCGGTGCATTTGTTGGGTGTGATGTAATACGTGTCTACGCTGATCGGTGCAAAACGCTGATCAGTTGATACGACTGTTCCGTCTAACAGGGTGAAATCGCCTTTTACAGTGGTTCCATCGGAGATAGACCATTCAACACCACCTTCATAAATAGCGTTGTTGGGACATTCGGGCTCGCAGGCTCCGCAATTGATACACTCTTCTGTAATTTTGATAGCCATACAAAATGGGTTTGTTGAGTTAGTGATTCTACATTTGCATATCAAAAATACGGCTGATAAATGACTTTACAAGAACGAATTATATTACTGGACCGTTTAGGCCGGTATCTACTGGAACCCTCGGAAGAATGGGAGGATGTAAAGGCCCGAGCCTACCGGGAAAACCAGTGGTTCATCCCTGAATTTATCAACCGGGCCACTGAAAATATAGCCCGGCAATTCCTGAACCCGTCATTTTTACAGAAATGGGCAGCCGGCTACGGGGTACCCGAAAAACAGGCCAACCCCCAGAATATCGGCATCGTTATGGCCGGGAACATCCCACTGGTGGGGTTTCACGATTTCCTATGCGTATTTATCAGCGGCCATGTGGCCACCATCAAGACCTCCTCTAAAGACGATATCCTGATCAAACACATCATAAAAAAGCTGTATGAGTGGGATGTGACCATCCAGGATGAGGTTTGTTTTGCGGAAAGACTGACCGGCTGCGATGCCTATATCGCCACCGGCAGCAACAATTCAGGCCGGTATTTTGACTACTATTTCGGCAAATACCCCCATATCATCCGCCGCAACCGTACTTCGGTGGCCGTGCTGGATGGTACCGAGACCTCTGCAGAACTGGAAGCCCTTTCGGAAGATATCCAACTCTATTTTGGCCTGGGATGCCGGAACATCACCCAATTGTTCGTTCCCAAAGACTACGATTTTCTACCCCTCCTGGATACGCTCAGGCATTACGGGCATTTTATGGAATTCCATAAATACAAGCACAACTACGATTACCACCTGGCCCTGCTGATCATGGGTAACAAATACTATATGAACAACGATACCGTGGTGATGACCGAGAACAGTTCCCCCTTCTCTCCCGTAAGCCAGCTGCATTACCAGTTTTATGAGAACACAGCAGAACTGGCCCGAAATCTGGAGAACAACAACGATATTCAGTGTATCGTCGGCCACGGCTACCTGCCTTTTGGCAAGGCCCAGAGCCCGGGGCTAACGGATTATGCGGATGGGGTGGATACAATGGCGTTCCTGATGACGCTGGGGGTGTGAGTAGTCAGTTGTGAGTAGTGAGGGGGATCCCCCCTGCGTGCCTACCACTGCCTACTGACCACTCACTACGCACATCCCCCCTGCGGACAATAGCCATCTACGAGGATTGCCGTAAAACATTTGTTAAATGGTGAAACCGGTGACCTGTCAATTAAACAGGTTCGTTTATTTGCTATCAGAAAGGCATAGAATTTGAAATATTAACCCAAAAAGAGCCGTAACATGAATATGAACCTCAAGAACATTGTAGCCGTAGTGGCCATCAGTGCCAGCACTGCTGTCATGAGTGTATGGGGCTATGGAAAATTTGTGGAACACCAGACCGCAGGTATCCAGGAAGCTGGGAAACTACCTGTAAATTATGCCGGTTTTTTTGGCACGAACAATGCCCCGGCCGGCAGTATCGATTTTACCCCTGCGGCCACTACCGCCACACCTGCAGTAGTGCATATCAAAACAAAAACAAAGGCCAAACAGGTAAGCAACTCAGCCCGCCAGCGTTTCTCCAATCCTTTCTCCGACCTGTTCGGGGATGATTTTGGCGATTTCTTTGGTGGCGGCCCCCGTATCATACCCGAACAACGAGCCAGCGGTAGCGGCGTCATCATCACCGATGACGGATACATCGTTACCAATAACCACGTGGTGGATGGTGCCGACGACATCAACGTGACCCTCTCCAATAAAAAATCTTACAAAGCTACTTTGGTGGGTACCGATCCCAGCAGTGACCTGGCGGTGATCAAGATCGAAGGTAAGGGTCTGCCCTACCTCGTATACGGGAACAGTGATGATACCAAACTGGGCCAATGGGTTCTGGCCATCGGCTACCCGCTTACATTGGATGTAACGGTTACAGCGGGTATCGTGAGCGCCAAATCCAGGTCCATCGGCATCAACGACAGGCAAAGCAATACGGCGATCGAATCCTTTATACAGACCGATGCGGCCGTGAACCCAGGTAACAGTGGCGGTGCCCTGATCAATACCAATGGTGAACTGATCGGCATCAATTCAGCGATCGCTTCTCCAACCGGATCTTATGCAGGTTACTCCTATGCCATTCCGGTGAACATGGTGAAGAAGATCGTGACCGATATCGTAAAATTCGGTGCGGTGCAGCGTGCTTTCATCGGTATCCAGTATCCGAAAGAGAACCTGACCGATGAACAGAAAAAAGAACTTGGCGCCGGTTATAAAGAAGGAGAAGGTGTTTACGTGACCGACGTGCCTTCTGATGGCGCTGCCGCAGCTGCCGGAATCAAGAAAGGTGATGTGGTGACCAAGATCAACGGCAAGGAAGTGACCACCGGTCCTGAACTGCAGGAGCAGGTCACCCGTTACAAACCCGGTGATAAAATTTCACTCACTTATCTGCGTGGCGGTAAAGAAAATACAGTAACGCTGACCCTGAAAAACAAGGCTGGCACAACAGATATCGTAAAAACAACCGGCATACTGGAGAAACTGGGCGCTGAACTGGTTGCCATCGACAGTAAAACAGCCGCAGCCAACCAGATCAATGGAGGCGTACTGGTGAAAAAGATCGGCGATGGCCTGTTGAAGAAAACAAGGATGCAGGAAGGCTTCATCATCACCAGCGTGAACGACCAGGAGATCAAGAGTGTGAATGAGCTGGACAAGATCCTCTCTATCAATAAAGGAAGAAAAGTAAAGATTGAAGGGGTTTATCCCGGATTTGAAAGTACGTATCCGTATCCGTTGGATCTAAGTGATGTGGATTAGAACTAATGAGAGAATGAGTGGATGAGTGAATGAGTCAATGTTTTTTTAGGCGGCGGTTTCTGGGAGACCGCCGCCTTTTTTGTGGGCAGGTCAACTCATCTTTTCGTATACAAAGTATTCGCCGGACTGTAGTTCAAAACTTTCCGATCCGGTAAAGTAGAATTCCAGGCCGGTGAAGATATTTCTGAATTTGCCGGTAAGCCATTCATGCTGCACAGTCATCTGTAAACGGTCCTGATTGGACACGTTAAGCAGAACCAGCACCACTGCTTCATTTCTGCGGCGCAGGAAGACCATCAGCTGGTCATCATGTGCCGACGGAAGAATAAAAGTTTCCCCTTCCTGAACAGCCGGGCTGGTCTTGTGCAGGTGTAGCAGTTCCCGGTAAAAACTTTCCAGTTGCAGCGGGTGTTTCCATTCAAACAGGTCTTTGTGAAAGAACTCTATCCGTTTGGTGTTGGGGCTTTCCTGTCCACTATAGATCAGTGGCATGCCCCGCTCCCAGGTAGCGGTGAATACGGCCCAGGCTTTGGCCGCCTTGCTATATTTCTCATACTCGGTCCCATTCCAACTGTTCTCATCATGGTTACTGGTGAAGAACAGTTTGCGGGCTCCTTCCGGATATTGCGTATAAGTATGCAATACTTCGCGGACATCGTGCAAAGATGCTTCTCCTTTTGCCTGTTTACCGGTAGCGTGCATCCAGCTCCAGGCGTAGCTAACATCAAATACATCATGGTAGCTCGTCTCCTCGCATTCTGCCAGCCAGAACAAAGGTTTAATGGCATCGCAGGCAGTTCTGGCCTCTTTCCAGAAATCCAAACTGACCAGGTGTGCCATATCGCAGCGGAAACCATCGATATTACATTCGTCTACCCAATACTTCATGGCTTCGATCATGGCTTCACGCATGGCAGTGTTGGTATAGTCAAGATCGATCACATCCTGCCAACCATTACGTTCTGTAAAAACACCTTTCGTATCTCTCTGGTACCAATCAGGATGGGAAACGGTCCATTCATGGTCCCATCCGGTATGATTGGCCACCCAGTCGATGATCACTTTAAAACCCTGGAGATGGGCTTCCCGTACCAGATGTTTGAAATCGTTCAGATCACCGAATTCAGGGCTCACACGCATGTAACTGCTGCAGGCATAATAACTGCCCAGGCTACCCAGCCTCTCTTTTACACTGATAGGTGTTATGGGCATGAACCATAGGATGTCCACCCCCATTGCACGAAGTCGCGGTAAATGGTTGCTGAACGCCATAAATGTACCTTCCACGGTATACTGTCGGATATTGACCTCGTATATATTGGCAGTTTTTGCCCAGTCTACTGTTGAAAACTTTTTACGCATAACGGATGAGTCTGCTTACAAAGAAATAGTTTTATACCCACAAGCACATGAGCGAGCAACCAAAACTGGAAAGAAAGATAAGCCTTTTACAGGCTACGGCCATTAACATGACAGACATGGTGGGCATTGGCCCTTTCGTGGTATTGAGCGTGGTGGCAGAGACCATGAAGGGTCCCTGGTTCTTATATGCCTGGATCGCTGGGGCCATTCTCTCATTCATAGATGCCATGATCTGGAGCCAGCTGGGTGCTACCTATCCCCTGGCCGGAGGCAGTTATAACTTTTTAAAAGAGGGCTACGGACCCAAGTGGGGCAAGCTGATGAGTTTTCTGTTTGTATGGCAGACCATGATACAGGCCCCCCTGGTAATCGCTTCAGCTGCCATCGGGTTTGCGCAGTATGCAGGTTATATCACCCACCTTGAAGAATGGCAGAGCAAATCTGTCAGTGGAGGGCTGGTGATACTGATCGTGGCGCTGCTGTACCGAAAAATAGAAGCCATCGGGAAGATCAGCGTACTGTTATGGGTGGGCGTGCTGGTCACCCTGTCCTGGATCATCGGAGGAGGCCTGTTTCACGGACATTTTCTGGAACCGGTTCAACAGATCAATAACGGTTTACAGGTAGATCATGCTTTTGCTGCCGCACTGGGTTTTGCCAGTGTAAAATCCGTATACAGCTACCTCGGTTATTACAATGTCTGTCATTTGGGGGGAGAGATTGTACGACCCCAAAAGAATATCCCCCGAAGCATGTTCATCTCGATAGCCGGGATCGCTGTGCTTTACCTCATGATGAACATCAGCGTTGCTTCCGTATTGCCCCTTGAACAGATTCAGAAAAGCAAGTTCGTGGTGAGTGAGTTTGTACAGCACCTGTCGGGATCTACTTCCGCCACCATAGCCACCATCCTGATTCTCTGGGTGGCATTCGCTTCCGTGTTTTCTGCCACTTTGGGATACAGTCGCATCCCCTTTGCAGCCGCCAGCGACGGGGCCTTTTTTAAGGTCTTTGCCAAACTGCATCCTACCAAACATTTTCCGCATGTGTCCCTGTTATTCCTCGGCGGCATCGCTTTTGTGTTCAGTCTCCTGTTCAAGCTGAAAGACGTGATCGACGCCATTCTCGCCATGCGGATACTGATACAGTTCATCGGCCAGGGTATTGGACTGATGTGGCTGGTGAAACGGAAAGGCCGATCGCATTTTGCCTGGCGGATGCCGCTTTATCCCCTGCCTGTGATACTTGCGATACTGATCTGGGGATATATCTTTTTCTCTACCGGGCATAAGATGATGATGGGCGGAATCACAGTGATCGGATTGGGAGTGATCGCCTACCTGATCAAGTCATATAACAACAGGGAATGGCCGTGGAGGAACAATGATTGATCCAGAATTAGGAATTACTCAATAGTAACCGTTTTCCGTTTTCGGAAAAAGAACTGTAGCAACAGGGCCAACACCACCACCGCTACGGCACCAACCACATTTAACCAGAGAAAACCAAGACCTATCACATTGTATTTATCCAGAAGGAAAAAAGCGATGACCACCAGCTCGCCGATGACCGCGGCAACAAAAACGGCATTACCACCAACTTTTTTACAGTAGAACGCAACCAGGAAAATACCGAGTATCACCCCGTAGAAAAGCGACCCCAGCACATTCACCGCCTCGATCAGACTCCCCATACCGGTGGCGAATTCAGCGGTAACGATACAGAAGATACCCCAGCCCAACGTATAATATTTGGACAGCCTGTATTCATCGGCACATTTTACTGTATCGTTACTGTCATAGGCGGAACCACGGAAGCGGACATGGAAATCGATCATGGTACAGGAAGCCAGTGAATTCAGTGCCGCCGCTATTGACCCCCAGGCGGCCAGGAAAATGATGGCAATCAGCAGACCCACGATGCCTTTGGGCAGAAAATCGACCACAAATCTGAGAAAAATATAATTGGTATCACTGGTATCATCAGCCGGCAGGGCCTTCTTCAGGACGGTCTTATATTCTTTCTGAATGGCAGAAAGTTTCGCAGACCCTTCACGAAGACTGTCCTTATAATTTTCTTTCTTCTCAATCACATAATTCCTGCTCAGTTGTTGCTGCAGCAGTTGCTGCTCGTTGAACTTCTTCTCTATACCCGCCAGAGAATCCTTATAACCTGTGGTCATGGCTTTTTCAGCAACTGCCTTATTGAAAAATACCGGCGAAGAATTGAACTGATAAAATGTGAACAGCATAGCGCCCAATAACAGGATCAGGAACTGCATCGGGACCTTTACCAGGCCATTCATGAGCAATCCGATACGACTTTCGGTGTTGCCCTTGGCCGTAAGGTAACGGCCCACCTGCGACTGGTCTGTGCCAAAATAAGACAGTGCCAGAAAAAAACCTCCGATCACGCCACTGATGATATTGTACCGGTCCTTCCAATCAAATCCTTCCGAAGAGATCCCTGTAGTGATCACATTGAGTTTACCCGATGCACCACTTACTTTCAAGGCATCTGTAAATCCAACCCCTTCAGGCAGATAATGAACAATACAATAACCCGCCACAAACATGCCCGCAAAAATGATGAGCAGCTGTAACTGCTGGGTATACGCTACAGCTTTGGCACCGCCACTTACCGTATAGATGATGAGCAGGCCTCCCATGACAATATTGGTCCAGAAAATATCCCACCCCAGTAAAGATGACAGGATAATGGAAGGCGCATAAATACTGATACCGGTTGACAACCCCCTCGACAACAGGAAGAGGAAGGAAGTAAAAGTTCTTGTCTTCAGGTCAAACCTTTGCTCCAGGAACTCGTACGCCGTGAACACTTTTACTTTATGGAAAAGGGGTACGAACGTGATACAAAGTATCACCATGGCAATAGGTAATCCGAAATAATATTGCACAAAACGCATCCCGTCCGTGAAAGCCTGTCCGGGTGCAGAAAGAAAGGTAATGGCACTGGCCTGTGTACCCATGATGCTTAACAGCACCAGATACCAGGGCATGCTCCTGTCGCTCAGGAAATAGCCTTCCAGATTCTTGGCCGTCCGGCTCTTGTAGAGGCCATAGGCAATAATGGCTGTGAGTGTGATCCCCAGTACTATCCAGTCAAGTTGGCTCATGAAAAGAATTTAGTAAACCAGGCAAAAAAGATGATCAGCAGCAGCAGTACCAGCAATACAAAGAAGTACCAGCGGCGCCAGGAGGAGAAAACGGGTATTTTATCTTTATGGCTCATATCTTTTGCACAGACTAAGTCTGCAGGAACAAATTATTTTTTGGTACTGCTGCTAAGGATACCGCCAGCCAGCAAGCCCAGCATCAGCCCAACGATCAGGCCGATCTTCACATTTTTCAGGAACAAGCCGATACCCAGCCCCAATATTATCAACGTAACAAAACCGATCCTTTTCCTAGGCTGCATGGTTATGGTTTTTTAGGTAATGCGATCAGGTTGGCCAGCAATCGGTAAGCACCAGGTACACCTGCGGGCAACTGCCTGAACAACACAAGACTAACATACGCAAAATTACCTTTCCCATAAGGTGTTATGGCCAGGCTCCCGTTACTTTGTTTTTCGCCGGTATCATGCATGGCCAATGGCATCACATAATGCGGGTCGGCCTGATCGACCTGGTAAGTACTTCGCTCCTGTACCCAGCCTTCAAAATCCTTCTCTGTGATCTTGTTGGGGTAATTCAAAACCGGGTGTTCGGGCAGCAGAAAACTGACCTGGGCATCTTCTTCCGTTACGCGTGAACCCGAACTGATCGAAAAGGGATAGGGTCCCAGTTTGATCCGCTTATTGCCGACCGTATTACTTTTCACGTATTGCGCAATGAGATTGCCCCCGTTCTCCACATACTTACTCAGAACCTCATTATAATTGGTAAGGAATTCATAGATATTGCTGGCCCGTATACCCAGCATCACTGCATCGAACTGGGCGAGCTGCTCTATCGAGAGATTTTCTTCGGAAAGCATCTTTACTTCGTATCCCAGTTGCTCCAGTGCCTGCGGCACTTTATCACCGGCACCAACGATATATCCCACTTTCTTACCGACCGTCTTGATATTCAAATTCAACAGGTTGGCCTTGGCTGGAGCAAAATAAGTGATGGTGGGAATATGGTCATAGGAGATCACTCTTGTGCTACCATTCAACACATGTGCTTTGGCAGGGACCAACGTAAGTTCTTCTTTCTGATTCTGCAATTTGCTCAATGGCGTAAATACAGATACCATCTCTTTATTTGCCCCGGATCCTTGTCCTTTCCTCACCAAAGGTTCCTGTTTAAAGAATTTGGCTCCGGCTATGTCCGCCTCAATCTGTTCGGTTTGTGGGTCATTCTGTTTTATCTGAACGGCCACTTTTACAGGAGAGCCATTCAACGACACAAAATTCTCTTTGCTAAAGTTGGCCTCTACCGCAGGCAGTATCACCAGTGGCTGATATAATTCGCCCTTGGCGGGATCCACCACTTTATATTGCACGGGGCGCCTGATCTCAAAATCCTGCCCTTCTATCTCCACCGTATAAACGGCTTCATACGCCGGATCATTCTCTGCCTTTCCGATCAACAATTGATCACGCACATCAAATATGCCCTCGGCTTTGGGGTGTTCCAGCCAATAAGGTTGTGATATCTTTTTATCGGACGATACCCGATACATTTTATTGATCGTTACATTGTTATTCAATGCCAGTGGCAGGTTCACCGTGGTATCGAATTTTTCCAGCACCACCTGTTTTAGCCTGGCGTTCACTTCCCTTCTTTTATTGAGGAAAAAACTGATGTTGAACAGATCGCCCTGCACAACGGTTTCCTGTGCGGTAGTGGCTTCGGTGAACAGTGCCGAACAGGCTTCGATCAGCTGCTGAGTCTCTTCCAGTTTTTTATCCCTCCAGTTACCTTCGGGTAATTTTTTTATGGCACGGTACAACTGCACCAGTGCCGGAACAGAAGCTTCCGGTTTCTCAAACTGGTATTGTGTAAGTATCGTATTGACCAGAACTTCCACCTGCTCTCCACCCGGGATCCTTTTCCAACCGGTAACGACACCATCCATCAGATCATTTTTGGGCGCATCGCCTCCGAGGGTCTGGAAGAATTCGTATACCTGTCCTCTCCTGCGTGGCCTTCCTTCACCCTGGCTCTTGTGCATGGTACGGGCTTCGCCTCCCAGTTCTCCGTAACTCTTACCCAATAGCGCATTATATCCGCCCACATCCATTTTAAACTGGTCGTTGGAAGTGGTATTATTCCCGCCAAAATTGAAGGTATTCCAGAGTATCCGTTTGGCCTGCCAGGGTTGTACCCCATACTGGAACTGCTCCGGAAAACGTTTGGGATCTGCTGCAGCGGTATAGGCTTCCTGGGCTATGATCGAGGAAGCTGCATGGTGCCCGTGCCCTGCTCTGGCATCGCCGGGGAAACGCGTGATGATGATATCAGGTTGAAACCTGCGGATCATCCAGACAACATCGCTCAGTATCTTTTCCTTGTTCCAGATACGCAACGCTTCCTCCGCACTCTTACTGAACCCGAATTCATAGGCGCGACTGAAATACTGCTCTGCCCCATCGATCCTTCTGGCCGCCAGTAATTCCTGTGTGCGGATCAAGCCCAATTCAATGCCTTGTTCACTGCCGATCAGGTTCTGACCACCATCCCCCCTGGTCAGACTAAGGTATCCTGTCCGATATAGTTTTTCCTTGGCGAGATACGGTAAAAAACCATTGTTCTCATCATCCGGATGAGCAGCAACATACAATACACTACCCAACACATTCAGTTTTTTCAACTGCAGGTAAATATCAGTGCTGCTGTTCGCTACCGGCGTCTGCGAATAAGCATCGGTACCGGATATCCAGAACATCGCAAAAAGAAGCCAAAATGCTTTTGTTTGAAAACGCATGAAACCAGGATTTAAATGTTTCCGAAGATAGTCTTAGTTGTGTAATTGGCTCAGCCGTTTAACAAAAAAGTCAGGTCCGGGGACCTGACTTTTCACAAAAAGATCCGCTTTTATTGTCCTACCAGGAAAACGGCATTACAGATCAATAATTTTCCATTCTCCCAGAAATTCCGGAAGAGCGGGTTCTCGGCAAAATAGATCACATTACCGCTACCCATGTCCTGTACACCAAACACCACACCGTCTTTCAGTTTGGGCTTTAGTTTACTGCCCGCAAAACCGGTCACATACGCATCTTTTTTCATCACCCCTACGTTCCAACCATCTTTCATGAATTCAAACATATTGCCATCCTGCTTCAGGGTAAAATAATGATCAGGGTAACCGAAACCCAACGGATGGGTATTGTCCAATTCCAGTTTATAAATGGCTCCGGGTATGGAATTGGTCAGGTACTGACTTTCGCGGTCGGCATATTTTTTCACACTGGCATATTCGCCCTTCTCCTCCGTTTTATCTTCTTTCAGTTTGATGCCCCAATCTGAGGCGGACAATATGGAAACTGCATTATCCAAAGCGATGAGTTTACCACCATTGCGGACAAAATCCTTCAGCTTATCTGCTACGGACTTGTCGTTGAGAACACGGTAATTACCATCCGGCATGATGAGCACCTGGTAATTACGGATATTGATCCGGGCAAGGTCCGCAGCATTGAGCAAGGTAATGGGGTATTCCAGTTGTTTTTCAAAGAAATGCCATACCTCACCGGCACTGCCGGATGCTGTCTGATCACCAGTCAGCATGGCCACCTGTAAGGCGCTGTTGATAATCCTGACATCCGGTGAACCGAAATCAGCCCCCTTATCCATAAAGCCGGTTTCAACTGCCACTGGCTGCAGGTTGTAGCGTTTACAGGCTTCGTTGGCCACTTCATTCCAGTTGGCAGGATTACTGGTTTTCAGAATGATCAAAGTGCCACGATCAAAACTGCGTCCCTGATAGGTAAAAGGTTTTTCAGCAAAGCGGACTTTTACCCCATTCTTCAGCATATATGCCATTGCCTTAGCGGCATTGAGCGATTGGTAAGGGATCAGTACTCCGTAAGAAGACCTGGCTTCGTTCAGGGCAGCCAACAGTTTTACGGCATTGGTCAGTTCCAGTTTTTCTTTTACTGCATATCCTTTAACGCCATAAGCATACGGCACACTCCAGGCGGTGATATCATAGGTATTGGAATCTGTCACAACTGTCCTGGGCTCCAGCAATACTTTCGCCATGGCCGACCTAGGCTGAAAAGCACTTACGGCCACATGGTAGCCCTCATCTGTATACACATCATCTTTACCGGCAGTATAGTTATAACCGCGGAAATTTTTATTGGTCAGGGAACCATGGGCGATCCCATTCTGATCCAGCAGTTTTATCACCGCTTTGATCTTGTTCTCATCTCTGGATGTCATCACATAGGTCTTGTATTCGCCTATCCTGCCCGACTGTCCATCGTCGAAATATTTCCTGAACTCATCCAGTAATTTCTGGCGGTTTTGGGAAGCAGTTTCAATAGTGGACAAACCCGTTGTATAATGATGCGTGGCACGGTCCAGCAGGGTGAGCGTATCGCCATCCTCATTGATGATGCCCAGTCCGCCTCGCGGACCTCCGCCCTGCTCAAAGGTCATACCGATGGCGCCGTTGTAAATCGGGTAAGTATCCCCGTAGGAAGGATACAACAGATCGAATCTTTCCTTGGTGAAGAATAACCAGCCATTGCGGTCGAAGTACCTGGCATTGTTCTTACCGATCAATACCTGGAAGTCTTTCTGCCAGGGAGTGATCACTTCATGCAGCGGGTCAGCTGCGGGAGCAAAATAATAAGGCTCGTTGATCCCCTGTTCATGAAAATCCACATGCACCTGCGGCATCCACTGGTTGTATTTTTTGATGCGCTGCTGGCTCTCTACCTGTGTTTGCCAAGCCCAGTCCCTGTTCAGGTCAAAATTATAATGATTGGTCCTGCCACCAGGCCAGGGTTCTGCGTGTTCGCGTGCTGCGGGGTCTGGATTGAAATGGGTTCCCACCATACTATTGAACCAGTTCACATACCTGTCTCGCCCATCCGGGTTGATGCAGGGATCCATGATCACCACGGTATTTTTTAACCATTCCTTGGTCTGTGCATTACCCGGCTCCACCAGTGACCACAGCGTAAGCATAGCAGCTTCCGAAGATGAAGTTTCATTGCCGTGCACATTATAACTCAGCCAGACGATCGCAGGCGCGTTTTCCGTAGCTCCTTTGTTTGCGGCTAGCCCGGCCAGGCCCAGGTTATTCGCGCGGATCGATTCCAGTTTCTGCAGGTTCTCCGGCGATGCGATATAGGCTAATATCAGTTCCCTGCCCTCATTGGTCTCACCGTATTTTTCAATTTTTACCATTTCCGGCCTTGCCTGTGCCACGGAACGGAAATATTCCACTACTTTATGATGGCGGGTATAACGGGTACCGATCTTATAACCCATGTACTGTTCTGGACTCTGCAAAACTTGTGCGAACAAAATATTGGCCAGCAACAGGAGTGCAAAAACGGATAATATTCTCTTCATATAGCTAATAAATGAAAGGTGAATGTAGGTAAGAAAAAAAGCCAGCGGGCATTATCGCTGAGTTTTTTTTACACAGCTACGGCATGGGGCTTGGGGGTGTTTCAAAAAGCAGTAATTTTCTGCCATGAGAAAAACGATCATCTGCATGCTGGCATTGGGGAGCCAGTTTTCCCTGGATGCACAGTCCGTCCGTTCCATTGTAGGCCCTGGTAAGGCCATCAATCCCTACCAATACCATATTGTCAAGAAGAGCGATTTCAGCAAAGCTGCTGTCAGCAGTGCCCATCCGTTGGCAAGCCTGGTGGGTGCGGCTATGATGAAAAAGGGAGGAAATGCTTTTGATGCGGCCATCGCCACGCAGTTGGCATTGGCTGTCGTATACCCCGGTGCCGGCAATATCGGGGGCGGCGGATTTTTGCTGGGCAGGAAAAGTAATGGTGAGCTCATCGGTATCGACTACCGTGAAGCGGCCCCTGAAAAAGCCCACCGCGACATGTACCTGGATAAGAACGGTAACGTGCAATTGAACCTGTCACAAAGCGGCCACCTGGCATCGGGTATTCCCGGAACCGTTGCCGGACTGTTTGCCACCATGCCTTATGCCAAACTTCCTTTCCGGGAGCTGATACAGCCTGCGATCGACCTGGCTGAAAAAGGATTTACCATCACCGAAAGGGAGGCCAGCAGCCTGAACAGCACCCGCGAAAGTTTTCTCAAATTCAGCACCCGCCCCACTGCCCTGGTAAAAGAAGGCAAATGGAAAGCAGGTGACACGCTGGTGCAGAAAGAATTGGCCGCCACATTACGCAGGGTACAGAAAGAAGGGGTTGCCGGTTTTTATGCTGGGGAGACCGCCAAACTGATCGTGGAAGAGATGCAGCGCGGCAATGGCATCATCACACTGGATGACCTGAAGAACTATACGGCCAAACTGCGTAATCCCTTGGAATTTACTTATCGCGGTCACCAGATCATCAGTTTCGCCCCACCCAGCAGTGGCGGTATCCTGATTGCGCAGATGCTGAAAATGATCGAGAAGTTTCCCGTAGGCAGTTATGGGTTTCAAACGGCTAAATCCGTGCAACTGATGGTAGAGGCAGAACGACGCGCTTATGCGGACCGTGCAGAATTCATGGGAGACCCAGACTTTTACAATGTTCCTGTAAAGACCCTGACCAGTGAAGAATATGCCCAGCAACGCATGAGCGACTATACCCCAGACAAGGCAGGGAGCAGTGCCACAGTAAAAGCAGGACAGATCAAGGAAAGCGAACAGACAACCCACCTCAGTGTGATGGATGCGGCCGGTAATATGGTGGCCGTAACCACTACCCTGAACGGCGGTTATGGCAGCAGAACGGTGGTAGGTGGAGCCGGATTCCTGCTGAACAATGAAATGGATGATTTCAGTGTGAAACCCGGTGTACCCAATATGTATGGTGCCGTTGGCGGTGAAGCCAATGCCATTGTTCCCGGAAAAAGAATGTTAAGCTCAATGACCCCCACTCTGTTGCTGAAGAACAACAAACCCTTCGTGGTGGTAGGAACCCCCGGCGGAACCACCATCCCCACTTCGGTATACCAGGCCATTGTGAACCTGATAGACTTTAACATGAATGCGGATGATGCCATCAATAAACCTAAATTCCATCATCAATGGCTGCCGGATGAAGTGATGATCGAGAAGGATTTCAATGCAGAGACCAAAAAACAATTACAGTCAATGGGGTATAAGGTAACAGAGCGAGGCGCCATCGGCCGTACCGAAGCTATCCGCGTACTGAGCAATGGCAAAAAAGAGACCGTGGCAGATAAAAGAGGAGACGATTCTGTAGCGGGTTTTACACCCTGATAAAACCACCAAACATGTCATTTGAAGCAGGATTTCTGAAAGACGCCATCAAGCGGTTCAGGTATTACAAGGAATTGGGAGATAAAACATTCGAGCAGTTAACAGCGTCCGATATGTTCCTTCAACCCTCTGGTGAAAGTAACAGTATTGCCGTGATCGTACAACACCTGTACGGCAACATGCTGAGCCGATGGACCAACCTGTTAACGGAAGATGGCGAAAAGGAATGGCGCAGGCGTGATGCGGAATTTGAAGCAGCTCCCTGCAGTAAACAGGATCTGCTTTCTTTCTGGGATGAGGGCTGGAAATGTCTTTTCAACAGTTTGGAAAAACTGCGACCAGAAGATCTTACAAAAAACATCACCATAAGAACAGAACCCTTATCGGTGTATGATGCCATACTGCGGCAGCTGGCCCACTACCCTTATCATGTGGGGCAGATCGTTTATCTCGGAAAAATGATCCGGGATGGCCAGTGGCGCTCACTCAGCATTCCCAAAGGAAACAGTGCCCAGTACCTCGACTCCGTCAAAGCCGCCCAAACCCAACAACCCTGACCCATCAACACTTTTTAATTCTGACTTTTAAATTTTGAATTACTCCCATGCCTCCATTTGCCGTTGCCTTCGACCTTGACGGGACACTCATCGATAACAACCAGTTTCACTTCATCACCTGGCAGGAATTTTACCGGAAAAGGAACCGGGAGCTGAGCCTGGAAGAATACAAGACCAGTTTTAACGGCAGGACCATGACCGATTGTGTGAAATATGTGTTTCAGCAGCCGGGCATGCCCGCAGAAGAGATCGAAAAATATACGAATGAGAAGGAAAGCCTGTACCGTGAGATCTACGCGGCACATATCAAGCCCATACCCGGCCTCCTTTCCCTGCTGGAATCGCTGCACCAGCAGGGCATCCCGATGGTGATCGCTACTTCCGGCATTCAGGACAATATCGATTTTCTCTTTGCACATATCCCGATCCAACACTATTTCAAAAGGGTGATCAAGGGTAGTGACATCACGCACGGGAAACCGCATCCTGAAATGTACCAGCTTGCCGCAAAGGAACTGGGACTACCAGCTGAAAAATGTATCGCCTTTGAAGATGCGACAGTGGGCATTGCTTCTGCCGGTGGCGCGGGTATGAAAGTGATAGCCCTCACCACCACACATACACCGGAAGAGCTTGATCACGCGGATCTCGTCATCAAAGACTATGAAGGGATACAGCTGCAGGACCTTTTACAACTGATCAACCGGTAATGTTCATAATTTGCTGATACATACAGCAAGGCTATCTTTCCAACTTCGAAGAGGTACGCCAAAATCCCTGACAATTTTCCGGGTATCCATGGCAGAATAGGCGGGCCGCTTGGCCGGTGTTGGATAAGCTGTTGTAGGAATAGGCAGCAACTGGCAATGCAGGTCCGCGATCTGTTGAATGGCCGTCGCGAAATCGAACCAGGAGATCACGCCCTCGTTGCTGTAATGATACACGCCATAATGCCGGTTCCCTTTGGCCAGTTCTTCGATCACCTGTAACAAAGCAGCTGCCAGGTCTGCAGCATAGGTTGGTGACCCGACCTGGTCACTCACTATTTTCAATTCGCTCCTGTCTTTCATTAATCGGAGCATCGTTTTTACAAAATTGTTGCCATGCACACTATACACCCAGGAAGTGCGGATAATGATGGTTTGGGGATTATTGGCCAATGCAAGATCCTCTCCCGTCAATTTGGTGTATCCATAATAATTCACTGGATCAGTGGGATGGTCCGTGGCATATGGCGTGGCCCCTTTCCCATCAAACACGTAATCGGTGGAGAGAGTGATAAAAACACAATTTTTCCGGGCACATTCTGCGGCCAGCAGTCCCACGGAGGAGGCATTGACGGTATAGGCAAAATCCTGCTCGGTCTCTGCTTTATCCACAGCCGTATATGCTGCACAGTTGATGAAATAGGCCGGATGGTGGTTTTGAAAGAATGTATGTATCAGGTCCGGGTCGCTCAGGTCCAGTTCTTCCCTGCCGGTGAATAGGAAATCGTATTCCATCTGCTGCTGGCTGACCAGTTGCTGTAATTCCCATCCCAATTGCCCGTTTTTCCCCGTAACAACCACCAGTGGTTTTGCCATAACAGATGCTTATTTTTTCAGTGAAACGAAGTTCTTGGGTTGCCTGGACCATTCTTCTTCCGGTAACGACTTGAAATATTCATACGTACGCTTCAGTCCTTCAGCCCTGTCGATCTTAGGCTCCCATCCCAGTATCTCTTTTGCCTTGGTGATATCCGGCCTGCGTTGTTTGGGATCGTCCACCGGTAAAGGTTTGTATACGATCTTCACAGAAGACCCTGTGAGCTTCAATACTTCCTCTGCAAAATCCTTTAATGATATTTCGTTGGGATTGCCCACGTTCACCGGCATGCTGTAATCGCTCATCAATAAACGATAGATGCCTTCTACCAGGTCGTCCACATAACAGAAAGAACGCGTCTGGCTGCCATCACCGAATACCGTCAGATCTTCTCCGCGTAAAGCCTGCCCTATGAAGGCCGGTAAGGCACGACCGTCGTTCAGCCGCATCCTAGGACCGTAGGTATTGAATATGCGTATGATCCTTGTTTCCACACCATGAAATGTATAATAAGCCCGGGTAATGGACTCCATGAAACGCTTGGCCTCATCATACACGCCGCGGGGTCCTACCGGATTCACATTGCCCCAATACTCTTCCGTTTGCGGGTGTACCAGCGGATCACCATATACTTCACTGGTGGAAGCCACCAGGATACGCGCTTTTTTTTCTTTGGCCAATCCCAGGCAGTTATGGGTGCCCAATGCGCCCACTTTCAATGTCTGGATCGGGATTTTCAGGTAGTCGATCGGACTGGCGGGTGATGCAAAATGAAGGATATAATCCAGTCCCCCGGACACATGGATGAACTTGGTGACATCATGGTGATAGAACTCAAAATTATCCAGCGGAAAAAGGTGTTCGATGTTCCGGATATCGCCGGTGATCAGGTTATCCATCCCGATCACATGATAGCCTTCCTTGATAAAACGATCACAAAGATGTGATCCCAGGAAACCGGCTGCGCCGGTGATCAGTATTCTTTTCTGTTGCATATTATTTGGCACTGGGGCGACCAATACTTTCGTAATGATAACCGAGTTCAGAAATATATTTTACATCGAACAGGTTACGTCCGTCAAAGATCACCTTGTTCTTCAGTGATTGGTTGATCATATCAAAATCAGGCGTGCGGAACTCGCTCCATTCCGTGGCAATGATCAATGCATCGGCATCTTTCAAAGCTGCATATTGCCCTTCGGCATACACGACCTTATCGCCTAGCAGGGCCTTAACATTATTCATTGCCTCCGGATCAAATACCGACAGGGTTGCCCCTTCTGCAAGCAAGGCATCGATCAGGTACAATGCCGGTGCTTCGCGGATATCATCCGTGTTGGGTTTGAAAGAAAGTCCCCACAACGCAAAATGCCTGCCTTTCAGATCACTTTTGAAATAGTCTTTGATCCGGGGCATCAGATGCAGTTTCTGCAGATCATTGACACGTTCAACAGCCTTCAGTATCTTAAAATCATAGTTCGCTTCTTCCGCTGAAGTGATCAGTGCCTGCACATCTTTGGGAAAACAACTTCCCCCGTATCCGATACCCGGAAAGAGGAAACGTTTGCCAATACGGTCATCACTACCGATACCCCTTCGCACCATATCCACATCTGCTCCCAGCCTTTCGCACAATTGTGCGATCTCATTCATGAAAGAGATCTTGGTGGCCAGGAAGGAATTGGCAGCATACTTGGTGAGTTCCGCAGATTTTTCGTCCATAAAGATCACCGGGTTACCCTGGCGCACAAATGGGGCATACAGATCGCTCATCACTTTCCGGGCCCTTTCTGAAACAGTGCCCACCACCACCCTGTCGGGCTTCATGAAATCATCCACGGCAACCCCCTCGCGCAGGAATTCGGGATTACTTACCACATCAAACTCGCCCTTATAATTTGCGGCAATGGCTGCCTGTACCTTTTCTGCGGTACCTACCGGTACTGTGCTCTTGTCCACGATCACTTTATAATCGGTAAGCAGTTTTCCCAGTTCGGTAGCAACACCCAGCACGTATCGCAGATCTGCTGCCCCTCCTTCTCCGGGTGGTGTAGGAAGCGCCAGAAATACGATCTCTGCATCCTTAACGCCATCCGACAGGTTGGTGGTGAATGTCAACCTGTTCTCTTTCAGGTTACGCAAAAATATCTTTTCAAGCCCCGGCTCATAGATCGTGATCTCACCCCTGCCCAATTTTGCCACTTTCTGCTGATCGATATCGATGCAGGTCACTTTGTTACCTGTTTCAGCAAAACAGGTTCCGGTAACCAATCCAACATATCCTGTTCCTACAACTGCAATCTTCATGCTTACTGATTTACGTATTTCAATACATGACCGGTTATATAGGTCAGTTGTTCTTCATCCATCTCCGTATGAACCGGCAGAGAGATAACCCGTTCTGTTAACCAATCGGTGGTTTCCATGTTCTGCGGTGTCAGACCAAGCGAACCGAACATCTTCTGCCTGTGTCCGGGAACCGGGTAGTAGATCATGGAAGGTATTTTTTGCTCAGCAAGATAGGCGCTTAATCCATCCCTGTCAACATCGTTCAGTATAAGTGTATACTGGTGGTACACATGATCGCTATAGGAAGCCACAAACGGCGTGGTGATCTTTTCGTTGCCGGTAAATGCCTGGTTATAAAATGCGGCCACCTGTTTTCTTGCTTTGTTATACTCGTCCAGTCTCGTCAGTTTGATATTCAATATAGCGGCCTGTATGGCATCCAGGCGGGAATTACAGCCCACCAGTTCATGGTAATACCTCTTTTCCTGTCCATGATTCGCGATCATTTTCAGCTTGTGGGCCAGCGCATCATCGTTGGTGAAGATGGCACCGCCGTCCCCAAAAGCGCCCAGGTTCTTGCTGGGATAAAAAGAAGTGGCCCCGATCGTTCCGATACTTCCTGTTTTGGCGACCCTGCCATCTGCAAAACGGTAGTCACAGCCAATGGCCTGTGCATTGTCTTCTATCACATACAGACCATGTTCCTTGGCGATCGACATGATCTCTTCCATAGGCGCCGCATGTCCATACAGGTGAACCGGCACAATGGCTTTGGTCCTGGGCGTGATGGCTTTGCGCAATGCAGCAGGATCAATACAGAAAGTACGTGGATCCACTTCCACAAAAACAGGTTTGAGTTTCAGCAACGCCACCACTTCAGTGGTAGCGATATAGGTGAAAGAAGGGGTGATCACTTCATCACCCGGTTGCAGGTCCAGTGCCATCATGGCTATCTGGAGGGCATCGGTGCCGTTGGCGCAGGGAATGGTGTGTTTGACACCCACATACTGTCCCAGGGCCGCCGCAAGATCCTGAACCGGTTTGCCGCCGATGTATACCGCACTATCCAGCACTGCCTGAATGGCCGCATCCACTTCGGTCTTTATCTTCAGGTACTGGGTCTTTGTATCCACCATTTGTATCGGCCGCATAATTATCTGGATTTAGGAGCGGCAAAATTACTGCAAATGGGCTATATACCGCCGAATCCTCATATAAAAGCTATCGGTCATACAAGCCGTTTTATTTGTTTCTTTGCAGTATAAGCTTTGCTGATGCTGATCTACCGTTTATTCGTATGGCTGTATCCCCTTATCGCCCGTATCATTGGCCTCGGCAATGCCAAAGCCCGGTTATGGGTCTCCGGCAGGAAAAAACTGTTCGAAAGACTGAGTTCCGCATTTTATAAGAACCCCCACCCGGTTATCTGGATCCATTGCTCCTCACTCGGAGAATTTGAACAGGGATTGCCCGTACTGGAAGGAATGAAAAGATCCTACCCCGATCATAAGATCCTGCTTACTTTTTTCTCACCCTCTGGTTATGAGATCCGGAAGAACTACCAGGGGGCAGATCATATTTTTTACCTGCCGATGGATTCTCCCCGGAACGCAGACCGTTTTCTTGACATCGTTCAACCCTCCCTGGTGGTCTTTATCAAATATGAATTCTGGTATTATTATCTGAAAGAGATCCGCGACAGGGAAATACCATTGCTGCTGGTATCAGGGATCTTTCGCGAGGACCAGCCCTTTTTTAAGTGGTATGGATACCTGCACCGAAAAATGCTGACCGCCTTTACCTGCCTGCTGGTACAGAACGCAGCCTCGGCCCGTCTGTTGAACTCGATCGGGCTGAAAGAGAAAGTGGTCATCAGTGGTGATACCCGTTTTGATCGCGTCATCACCATCAAGAACAGGTTTGAACCTATCCCACTGATCGAGCAGTTCTGTGAGGGACACGCTACTATTGTAGCAGGCAGTACCTGGACAGAGGACGACGAGGAACTGGATCATTTTGCCAATACGCACCCTGAAACCCGTTGGATCATTGCACCACATGCCATTGAAGCGGAAAGACTGGAAGAATGCCTCCGGCTGTATAAACACTCCATGTTGTATTCCGCATACAGGCATGCGGTAGAAAATGGAATACCCATTCCGGAAAGGATCAATGTGCTGATCATTGATAATATGGGCATGCTGAGCCGCTTATATCATTATGCAATGATCGGATATATCGGCGGTGGCTTCGGCGATGATGGCATACACAATATCCTGGAAGCGGCGGTGTACCGGATCCCCGTCATCTTCGGACCGGTCTATGATAAATATGCGGAAGCAGAGGAAATGATCGATGAGGGAGGTGCTTTTGTAATCGAAGATGCTCTTGAGCTGGAAGAACAGCTCCAACAGTTATTACAACAAAAGGAGCTTTACCAAAAAGCGGCCGCAGCAGCCGGTGATTACGTGCAGGCAAAGGCAGGTGCTACAGAGAAAGTATTGGGCTTTATTCAGGAAAAACGCCTCTTGACAAGCTGATCAAAGATCTTCACCGCTTCGCTGTTATCGGGCCAACTCAGTTTCACTTTTAATTCACGCTGGATCCAGTACTGCGCTTCCGGATAGATGCTGAAGCTGTTGATGGTTTTCAGGCTGCGTTCATACATGTTCTCATCCCCCCTGAACAACTCGTTCACAAACAGGAATCGGTCATTGACACCGATGGCTTTTTTCAGATCACGGATCGGTGCTCCCTGCAATACCGCGGCCACTTCCACCCTTTCCTCTTTCAGTTTTTCATTCAGGCTTTCTTTCGGCGTAGCCAGTAAGGTATTGAATTCGAACAGCTCTTTTTTGGGTGTTTTTGCCGCAGGTGTCTCGGCCTGAACAGGCTGTACCTGATGTGCCAGTGTGGGGATTTCTGTAGGCGTTTCAAATAACCAGTTGGACACAGGCCTGTCCTCTACCGGAGTCGGTTCCGGCGCTGTAACAGGGGGATGGGTGGTTACCGAAGGCAGTACGACCGAAATCTTGCTTTGTACCGATTGGGCAGACTGGTTGGCCTGTAACTCGGCCAGGAGCATCTGCGCCGTTACCGCCAGTTTGTCGGCATCGGCCTGCTGCTCAAATTGTTCCTTCAGTTTGTTGATCAACGTGCCCACTCTTTCCATCGGATGTAATACATTTGGGGGTTACCAAAACTTGGGATGTCTAAAGTTACAAACGTTTTCCTGTTTAATTTATTTTACGGATGTTTATTGAACCGAATTTATCAGGCGAGAGAAGAGGATGGATCGAAGTGATCTGCGGCAGTATGTTCAGCGGCAAGACCGAAGAGCTGATCCGCAGGCTGAAAAGGGCCAAGATCGCCAACCTGAAAGTAGAGATATTCAAACCTGCCATAGATGTGCGTTACGATGAGACCAATGTGGTCAGTCACGACGCCAATGCCATACAATCCACCCCCATCGACAATTCCCAAACCATCCTGTTGCTGTCCGAAGGCGTAGACGTAGTGGGCATCGATGAGGCCCAATTCTTTGACGATGAGATCTGCAATGTTTGTGAGACCCTGGCACTCAGGGGCGTACGTGTGATCGTGGCCGGCCTCGATATGGATTACCTGGGTAAACCCTTTGGCCAGATGCCTTACCTGCTGTCCATTGCCGATTATATCACCAAACTGCACGCCATTTGCATGCAGTGTGGCAATATTGCCAATGTTTCTTACCGCAAAACGGCCCAGGAGGAACAGGTATTGCTCGGTGAAAAAGAGACCTACGAACCCAGATGCCGCAAATGTGCCCATGAAAGCTAACCAACGGATATTGGCATTGATGCAGAAGGACCTGCTGCTGGAAGCCCGCCAGCAATATACCCTGTATGGTATTCTGCTGTACCTGGCTTCAACCATATTTGTGGTGTACCTGTCGATGGACCAGCCCGAAGAGAAGGTATGGAACGGACTGTTCTGGGTGATCCAGCTGTTTGTGTGTATCAATGCCGTTGCCAAAAGTTTTTTACAGGAAAACCGGGGACGTATGTTGTATTTCTACTCGATAGCAGGCGCCAGGGATTTTGTACTGTCCAAACTCCTGTTCAACGCATTACTGATGATCGTAATGAGCCTGCTGAGCCTGGGTGTATTTACGGTATTATTGGGCAACCCACTGGAAAATGGACTCACATTCGTGTTCATCACCTGCCTGGGCGGCGTTAGCCTGAGCCTGGTATTCACGTTTCTGGCAGCCATTGCCGCCAAAGCACAGCAGCAGGCGGCATTGATGGCGATCATGGGTTTCCCCATTATCATTCCCCAGTTACTTTTGTTAATGAAGATCTCTTCCACCGCTTTTGCCTCTGTGATCCAGGGGGGCTGGTGGCAAATGGTGGGATTACTGGCCGGGCTAGACCTGATGGTCATTGCCCTGGCCGTGATACTTTTCCCTTTTCTCTGGAGAGATTAAAAACGCAGGTGCCTTACGGTCAACCCGTTGTTGATCAGCTGCTTCAATGAATCGATACCGATCTTCAAATGATTCTCTACGAATTGCGAAGTAACTTTCTGATCGCTGGCCTCCGTTTTTACACCTTCCGGCACCATGGGCTGGTCACTTACCAATAACAGGGCCCCGGTAGGGATCTTATTATAGAAACCTACCGTAAAGATGGTAGCAGTTTCCATATCTATGGCATAGGCCCTTAGCTTGGTCAGATAGTCCTTGAACTCATCATCATGCTCCCATACCCTTCTGTTGGTGGTATATACGGTGCCGGTCCAGTAATCTACCTGGTAATCACGTATGGTGGTAGAGATCGCTTTTTGCAGGGCAAACGCCGGCATGGCCGGAACTTCCGGGGGAAAATAGTCGTTAGAAGTACCTTCTCCCCTGATGGCTGCAATGGGCAGGATCAGGTCCCCGATCTTGTTGCGCTTCTTCAGTCCCCCGCACTTGCCCAGGAACAGGACCGCTTCGGGTTGTATGGCTGTGAGCAGGTCCATCACGGTTGCTGCACCCGGACTGCCCATTCCAAAGTTGATGATGGTGATACCATTGGCCGTGGCGCATTGCATGGGTCTGCCTGTACCTACCACTTCCACATTGTTCCATTCCGCGAACATGGTCACATAATTGCTGAAATTGGTGAGCAACACATACTTTCCAAAATTCTCCAACTGCTCACCTGTATACCTGGGAAGCCAGTTATTGACGATCTCCTCTTTTGTTTTCATAATCCATACTTTTAGCAGATACCCAAATGGTATCTTTGAACAAAATAATTGGCTAAAATACAGAATTTCGCCGCTTCAAACAAACCGTATGCAGTCTATCAGGTACCCGAAACACGAATTCCGCTTTAAACAGGAGGCCGATAAGGAGTGGATATTCGACGAATTCCGGAAACAATGGGTGCGCCTGACGCCCGAAGAATGGGTGCGACAGAACATGCTGCAATACCTGGTACAGACCTTACACTATCCCGCTACCTTAATTGCAGTAGAGAAAGAGATCAGCCTCGGTGAACTGAAAAAAAGGTTCGACATCCTCGTTTACCGCGAATCAACCCCCTGGATGATCATCGAGTGTAAAGAAATGGGCGTACCCTTAAGTGAGGCAGTACTCAAACAGGTCCTGAACTATAATATCAGCCTCCGTGCCAGCTATATCATCATCACCAACGGATCAGATACAGCAGGCTTCGACTTACGCAACGGAACAGCGGAATCCATTACAGGTTTCCCTTCGTTTTCTTAATACTTTCTCACCATTTAAATTAGAGACTGTAAAGTCATAGAGGCCAGATTCATGCCCAAATAAAAAAGCCGCTGTAAAAACAACGGCTTTTTGAAGTTATATAGTCAGGCGAAAAAGTACTTCTCCATTCGTCTGTTCCTTGTTCAATATTCATCTGTTCCTATGGGAAGATACCCAGTTCAGCATACGTGGTACCCACCTTGTTGATGGCACATACATATGCTGCGGTACGCATATCCGGAATATCAGGATTGCTTTTCCAGATATCCATGATCTCGCGGGTGGCGCCGATCATGGTCTCTTCCAGACCACTGTGTACCAGGTCTATCTCATCTGCACCGTGCATGATCAGGTTACGCTCATTGGAGTCCACTTTCTTGGAAGTCAGACTTTCCATCTGCTCCAGGATCCTGCCATTCATGTTTTCGGTGAATCGTTTTTCCATCCTTCCGTAGCGAACGTGGCTCAGGTTCTTTAACCATTCGAAATAGGATACGGTAACACCACCTGCATTCAGGTACATATCAGGCACAACCAATACCCCTTTTTTAGCGAACACATCATCTGCTTCCGGGGTCAGTGGACCATTCGCAGCCTCTCCGATTATTTTGGCCTTCACCCTTTCCGCATTGCTGCCGTTGATCACGTTCTCCAGGGCTGCGGGGATCAGTACATCACATTCCAGTTCCAATGCATCACCACTCTTTTCCAGGTTGGTGGCACCAGGGAAATTCAGGATAGAACCTGTTGCTTTCCTGTGCTGGAATACTTCTTCTTCGTTCAGACCATCTGCTTTATAGATGGCGCCTTCGTATTCAGCGATGGCCACCACTTTAGCTCCATGCTCGCGGAAGAATTTGGCGCAGTGGTAACCCACGTTACCCAATCCCTGTACGATCACTGTCTTACCTTCCACTCCCACGGTCATACCCAGTTTCTGCATCACATCGGGCATATTCAACACTTCACGGATGCCGTAAAACACACCCAGACCGGTAGCTTCCTTACGTCCGCGTACCCCGCCCTGTGTGATCGGTTTACCGGTAACACAACCGGCAGCATCGATCTCACCGGGTTTCAGTGACTGGTAGGTATCTACGATCCATGCCATTTCCCGCTCGCCGGTTCCGTAATCGGGTGCAGGAACATCAATACCTGGTCCGATAAAGTTCTTTTTCACCAGCTCGCTGGTATAACGGCGGGTGATCTTTTCCAACTCATACACGCTGTGTTTTCTCGGATTGATCTTGATACCCCCCTTGGCTCCACCAAACGGTACATTCACAATGGCACACTTGTAGGTCATCAGTGAGGCCAGCGCCATCACTTCATCCTGGTTCACTTCTTCGCTGAAGCGGATACCACCTTTACAAGGTGATTTGTGCTGCGAGTGCTGCACACGGTACGCCTCAATCACTTCAATACTTCCATCATCCATCTTTACTGGGAAACGCATGCTGTATACACTGTTACAGGCTTTGATCTGTTCCAGTAATCCCTTCTCCCACTTGGTAAACTTGGTAGCTTTATCAAAGCTTTTCTCAACGCTTTGAAAGAAGCTATACGCTTGTTGACTTGACATGAGTAATCGTTTTAGTTTTGACTTTATATAACAGGCAGTATACCTGCCATTGAGCTTTGTTGCACCTGCGCTGCAGGTGGTTGATATCCGATGCCGGAATTGTTCTGATATTTTTTGTGAATGGTCAATCACTCACCACTCACCACTCACGAATTCTTCTCCAGTTTTGTGATCTTCCGGTCAAGGCTGAACACGTAGGCAAACAATCCTAACAAAATGGTCACCACAACGGCCACCACCACATAAATCTTTCCATTGCTGCGCATCAGTCCTGCGTTGTCAGCCGCAGCTGCCGTTTCCTGTGCCTGAACTGCGGTGCTCATTACCAGTAACAGTAACAACGCCATCATTTTTGCCAGTTTGTTCATTGGTTCAATCTTTTATGGTTAATCATTTGCACCCTGATACGCAATGTGGTGATCCATACACTTAACAATGTCCAGCCAATAAAAGCCGGGTACATGACACTGCGCATCGAATTGCTGGTATCTTTCGGATTCAGGCCAGGGTTTCCTTCGCTGCCCAATCCGCCCGGATGCAGACTTTCCGCCAGTCTTGGCAGGATCCAGATCGTTGGGAACAGCATGAAAAAGGCGAAGATATTATATACGGATCCGATCCTTGCCTGCTTCTCCTCATCCTGCAGACTTCCTTTCAAAACGAAATAAGCGAAATAGATGAGCAGGGCAATGGCCGTTCCATTCTGTTTGGCATCACCGCTCCAGGGTTTGCCCCATTGATAGTTGGCCCAGATCATACCGGTTACCAGTCCCAGGATACCCAATACGGTCCCGGTACGGGCATATTCAGTAGAATAGATCTCATCTTTGGCCTGCTGGTTACGCAGGTAACGAATGGCATATACCACGGAAACGGTGAAACATACCATCATCGCGATCCACATGGGAACATGGAAAAACAGGTTGCGGATGGTTTCTTTCAGCGGAACACCGGGTGGAGAAGGCACTTCAACCAGGAAGCCGTAAGAGCAGGTATATAACAGTAAAACAAAACTTGCTATTTTCCACCAGGATTTTCGAATCATGAGCTGATTTTTACTGAAAGCCTTTCACAATTTTCAAAACTAACAATTGTGAGCGCAAAAATAGGTGAAAGGGCGTCAATAATGGTAGTGTTTGTGTAAAAAATACCTAATGATTTGTGAATAACGGATCAGCTATTTTTGATACCGGTATTACAGAATTTCACGGTTATCTTTACCCATGTCCCAGCCCCTGTTACACATTAAAAACCTGAGCATCCATTTTGTTACAGATGGTGCTCGTACACAGGCATTAAAGAATATCAACATATCTGTTTCACGTGGCGAATTGCTGGCCATTGTAGGCGAATCCGGTTCAGGTAAATCCGTGACCTCTTTATCCATTCTGCAGCTGTTACCTACGCCTCCGGCCGAGTATGTTTCGGGAGAGATCCTGCTAAACACTGACGAGAACACCATCGACCTGCTTCAGTTGCCACGCGAACAGTTATCCACCATACGCGGTAACCGTGTGGCCATGATCTTCCAGGAACCCATGACCTCGCTGAACCCTGTACTTACCTGTGGGTTCCAGGTGCGCGAAGCCATTCTGCAACACAAGGCGATCACTGCAGAGGAAGCCACCCACCAGACCATCGCCCTGTTCGAAAAAGTGCAGCTGCCCGATCCTGCCGGTATGTTCCACCGTTATCCGCACCAGTTAAGCGGTGGGCAGAAACAACGTGTCATGATCGCCATGGCCATGAGTTGCGAACCCGACCTGCTGATCTGTGATGAACCAACCACGGCGCTGGACGTGACCGTACAAAAGAATATCCTGCAACTGATCCGTGAACTGCAGCTGCAGAATAAGATGAGCGTGATCTTCATCACACATGATCTGGGCGTGGTGGCCGATATCGCAGATCGTGTGGCCGTCATGTACAAAGGCATGATCGTAGAACAGGATACGGCCGATACCATTTTCAAAGAACCGAAACACCCCTATACCAAAGCCCTACTCGCCTGCCGCCCCATGCTGTACGCCAAAGGCGAACGTTTGCCCGTGGTCAGTGATTTTATGGAAGTGGACGCTACCGGGAACATCCAAGAGAAGTCCGGATTGACGGTTCCCCAACCCCAAACTCCAAACCCCAAACCCCCAACTCCCAACTCCCGACTCCTCTCCGTCCAAAACCTCAAAGTCTGGTTCCCCGCGAAAAAAACATTCCTTGGAAAAACGACTGCCTACACCAAAGCGGTTAACGATGTAAGTTTTGACCTTTACGAAGGAGAGACACTTGGTCTGGTAGGTGAATCAGGTTGTGGTAAAAGCACACTGGGAAGGGCCCTGCTCAGGCTGATCGATACAAAAGGGGGAAGCATCCAATACAAAAACACTGACCTGCTCACAGCCAGTAGTTCTCAACTCAAAGCACTCCGCAAGGATATGCAGATCATTTTCCAGGATCCGTATTCCTCACTCAATCCCCGTATCACCATCGGCGAAGCCATTGCGGAGCCTTTGCTGGTACATGGTCTGCTTACCAATGGCCGGCAGCGGAAAGAGAAAGTACTGGAGCTGCTGGAAAAAGTAAATCTTCGTCCGGAACACTATTACCGTTACCCACATGAATTCAGTGGCGGGCAACGTCAGCGGATCGTGATCGCGAGGGCGCTGGCATTACAGCCTTCTTTTATCATCTGCGATGAAAGCGTTTCAGCACTGGACGTAAGTGTGCAGGCACAGGTGCTGAACCTGCTGAACGACCTGAAAAAGGAATTCGGGTTCACGGCCATTTTCATTTCGCACGATCTGTCCGTGGTGCGCTACATCAGCGACAGGATCCTGGTGATGAACAAGGGCAGGATAGAAGAAATGGGCATGGCGGAACAGGTATATACATCTCCACAAAGTACTTATACACAGAGACTTATCTCCTCAATTCCTGGCATCGGCCGCTGAGATATGCACAGGTTGAGAACCTGTATTTGGCTCAAATTGGAGTATTACCTATCTTATCGTACCTTTGCAAACTTCTGAAATTCATGCCGTAACATGAAGTGAGTGCCTCCTGCCAAGCCCGGCGGGACAACAAACTGATTGTGGCTATCATCTTAAAACAGGATTAGACACATGAAATTATCGCAATTCAAGTTTGACCTTCCCCTGAACCTGATCGCGCAGAACCCGACCAAAAAAAGAGAAGACAGCCGTATGATGGTTGTTGACCGTAAGAGCGGGCATATGGAGAACAGGCATTTCCGTGACATCTTAGAGTACTTCGACGACAAGGATGTATTTGTAGTGAACAACACCAAGGTATTCCCTGCCAGGATGTATGGCCGCAAGGAGAAGACCGGCGCCAAGATCGAAGTGTTCCTGCTTCGTGAACTGAATAAACCCAACCGTTTGTGGGATGTGATCGTTGATCCCGCGAGAAAGATACGCGTAGGCAATAAACTCTATTTCGGCGAGAATGAAGAGCTGGTTGCCGAAGTGATCGACAACACCACCAGCCGTGGCCGTACCATCCGTTTCCTGTGGGACGATGATGACGAGAGCTTCAAAAAGATGCTGGAACACCTGGGAGAGACCCCTCTGCCCAAATACATCAAACGCAAGCCGGATGAAGAGGATAAAGAGCGTTACCAAACCGTTTATGCCAAATACGAAGGTGCCGTTGCTGCGCCAACTGCCGGTCTGCACTTCAGTAAAGAACTGATCAAACGTTGTGAGATCCTAGGTATCCGTTTTGCAGAAGTTACCCTGCATACAGGACTGGGCACTTTCCGCCCGATCGAAGTGGAGGACCTGAGCAAACACAAGATGGATGCTGAATACTATTCCATCAACGAACAGGCCTGTGCCATTGTGAACAAAGCCAAAGAAACCGGCCATCGCATCTGCTCTATCGGAACCACTACCATGCGTGCCATGGAAAGCAGTTTCACCGCACAGAAATTACTGAAACCCAGCGAAGGTTGGACGAACCACTTCATACACCCGCCTTACAAATTCAATGTGGCAGATAGCCTGGTCACCAATTTCCATTTACCTAAGACCAGCCTGCTGATCATGACCTGTGCCTTTGCGGGTTACGACCTGGCCATGGAAGCCTATAAAAAAGCGATCAAGGACAAATACCGTTTCTTCAGTTACGGTGATGCATTACTGATCATCTGATGATGGAACGATACAAATAAAAAGGGCCGGTCTCAATACCGGCCCTTTTTATTACCGACTGAAGATATTGTTGGCCCGCAAAAGCGCTGAGGCGGAGCTTTTATTTTTTGGTGACGGGCCAATACTCATTTGGCAGGAGGTTAGCGATCTTTTCGGACCAGGCCCAATATCCTGAAGTGATCAGGTCAGTACCTTCAAAATAATTACCGGATGCCAATACCATGATGGGGTTCGGACTGGTACGCACCAGCTCAGATGTCAGCGGGATACTGTAGACACCGCGTGGCAACATTTTCTGGTATTCAGGCGGGGTTCTATTTTGTGTGTACACCACCTGCAGGTAATCCGGGAACTCAAGTCCTACGGTAGCACTATCCAGGGCATACGCAATACTATCTCCCGTAAGAATTTTGTTGATCAGTACATTCATCGATTCTGGTTCATTCATCACTTTACGATAATAGGCAGCAGAATCACGGCGCAAACCGGGTAACTGTCCATCCAACATCACGGTCCCGTTAATGGCTGCATTCACTGCCTGCGACCGGTAGAGAGCCTTTACGCGTTTCTTCTCCGCATCTGGTATCTTGATCAGTCTGCGTACCTCAAAGTGCTGTTCCACCAGTTTATTCCGATAGAGACTACGCATAAAGTGCATGACCGATCCAAAATAGGCGTCCTCCCGGTTGGCCGCCCATCGTTTCAGCCGGCCTGAACGTTTACTCTCCATTTCCCCGAACAGGGGGTATCCCTGGTACAGGAAGATCCGGGTACCGAAATCATATTCAAAACGGGTAAGATCGTATTTGAGCACATAACCCAGTGCATGGTTCTCTATCACCAGCCTGTCGTTGGCAATGACCTCCAGTTTGTTCTTCTTTTTGCTGAAACGGAATTTGATCACGTCCCTGTTCAGCAGTTTGCAATCACGGGCGAAAGCCGAGGTACCAATAAAATTCTCTATGAAAAAATCACCCCATCGCTCCCAGCCATTTTTATCATAAGGCTCAACGATCACTTCCTGTAATTCATTCACTTTGGGCTGTAATAATACCGTGAGCTGTTTGGGCAATTGTGCTGAAGAGACCGTGATCACCTGCGTAGTGTATCCCACACAGGACACCACCAGATCATACCTGCCCGCAGGAAAATTACGGATCAGGAAATGCCCTTTCTCATCCGTGACCGTTCCGATGGAACTGTTGCTGATATAAACATTGGCCGATACCACAGGCTGCCTGTTATCCGCACTCAACACCTGTCCACCCAGGTCAGCCTGCGCATCTGTATCGATCCATACCAAGCAACCCAGCAAGAACAACAGGAAACCCCGAACCATAACTATAAATTTAGTTATGCAATGGTACGTGTTTTTCGGCACAAAAAAACCGCTGTGTCGTAACAGCGGTTTTGAAAAAACTATTTTTTGGCTTAACGGAACAGGTTAGTCCCATCCTCTTTCAACTCCAGGTAACGGTTACGTCCAAAGCTCAGGTAATACAGGTAATATAACAGGAATGGCACCAATACCCCCAGTTGCAGGTAAGTGAACTCTTCCGGAACTTTCAGCTGCAGGTATTTGATCACCGGTCCAGAAAGCAGCACCAACACCATCAGGGCTGTGAACAGGCTGTAATATTTCATACCGGAGCCTACCTGAACAAAACGGGTCTCCCCTTCCTGCACCGTCAGTTCCAGTTCCGGACTGCTGCACCAGTCTATCTTACATTGGAGCTTGTGTGTGCCGGGTTCCACCGGGTAGGCTTCAGAACCGCCATCGGCGATCGTTCCGACTTCTTTCCCGTCGATCCATACCTTGAAACCCCTTGCGCGGTTTCGCCATTCATTCTTCCGGTTGAGGATGATCTTGGTTGCCATGAGCGAATTATAGACCGAACAATCCCTTGTTCAGCAATTGTAAGGTTTTGGTTTTATAAGCACTGGGAACAAGCAGCGAAATGTTATGCGGGCTGCCACCGTAACTTACCATGGTAACGGGGATCTCGCTTACTGCTGAGAAAAGTTTGTGCAGTACATCATCTGTTTTCGCGATCTCATTACCCACAATGGATACAATACTCTGCTGTTCCTCCACTTCCACGGTACCGAACGGTTCCAGTTCGCGAACGATCTGCAGCAGGTAGATATCCGAATCGATGGTCACTGATACCGCCACTTCTGAGGTAGTGATCATATCGATGGAAGTATGGTATTTCTCAAATACCTCAAACACCTTACGCAGGAAACCATAGGCCAGCAACATGCGGCTGCTCTTGATCTTGATGGCGATGATGCCATCTTTTGCCGCTACGGCTTTGATACCCACGCTGCCCGCTTCCTTGGTGATCACGGTTCCCGGTGCTTCGGGTTCCATGGTATTCAGCAGCTTCACAGGAACATTCTCCTGCTGTGCGGGCCAGATACAGGTCGGGTGCAGGATCTTGGCACCAAAATAGGCCAGCTCCGCCGCCTCATCAAAACTCAGTTGTTTGATGGCGATGGTCTTTTCCACGATACGGGGATCGTTGTTGTGCATGCCATCGATATCCGTCCAGATCTCACAAACCGTTCCATGCACCGCAGCCGCTACCAGCGATGCTGTATAATCACTGCCACCACGTTTCAGATTATCCACCTCGCCCTTCGCATTACGGCAGATATATCCCTGCGTGATGAACAGTTGCTTGTCCTTGTGCTCGTGCAGCAAGTGCGTGAGTTTGGTCCTGATCGCAGGCAGCTGGGGCTCTTCATTCGCATCGATGGACATGAACTCTAGTGCAGGCAACAGCAGGTGATCGATACCCTGCTCCTCCAGGTAAGCACTAAAGAGCTTGGTGCTCATCAGCTCACCCTGTGCAAGGATATCTTTATTCAGCGCTTCACTGAATGAGATACGTAATATGATATTCAGGAATTCAAAATGTTCTGTCACCACTGCATTCCCTTTGGCCCTGGTCTCTTCCTTCTTCAGCAGGTCCAGTACAAAGCTCCTGTAATGTGCTTCCAGTTTATCGATCTGCTGTTTGGCAAGGGTACGGTCGCCATGTGAGAGGCTGGTGCTGATCTCTACCAGGGCATTGGTGGTTCCGCTCAGTGCACTAAGTACTACGATCTTGGGTTCTGCATCTTTGGTGATGAGCTGTGATACCTGGTGCATACGTTCCGGCTTACCAACACTGGTGCCTCCAAACTTCATTACTTTCATGTGAGTACTAGGGATTTTACTTTTAAAAATGTAGCACAAATGTACAGCCTCACAGGAAATGCAGGCCCCTATTTTTGTGAACAGCCGTTAGCTTATATTAGGGGTCGGCTGAAAACTTTCAGGAAAAAAACGCAGGCAACTGCATCCGGCGCTCTACAGGCTAAGTGAGAAACGGGTGGCCAATTGTTCCAGTTCAGCAACCACACTATCCACCAAGGGTATACCTTCTTTCATCCGGATGCTTTCCATCTCTCTTTCCGGATCACCGGGGATCAATACTTTTTCATGACCTGCTGCAGGACGTGCCATACGGAATCGCGAGATCCAGTTATCCATATGCTGTTTGAATTCATTGGCAGGACGGAACGCATCTACCCGCATGGCACCGAAGAAATGACCAAGGCCCTCACCGGGCATATTCTCCGGCATGGGAACATATGCCGGAAAAGGAGGCGCCCATGGACCATAGGAAGCGCCGCTTAACACCGCAGAAAAAATGTCAACAATACTTCCCAGGGCATAGCCTTTGTGACTGCCATGATCACGATCACTGCCCAATGGTAATAACGCCCCTTGTTTCTTCAGGATACTGGCATCGGTGGACGGATACCCCTGCTGGTCCTGCACCCAACCCAATGGCGCTTCTCCCTGTTTCCGTTGTAGTATTTCCAGTTTCCCGTTGGCAGCGGTGGTCGTTGCAAAATCAGCCACGAATGGAGGTTGTTCACCCGCCGGAATGGCCACCGCAATAGGATTGGTACCGAGCATCCGCTCCACCGAAAAAGTGGGCGCTACCAGGGCACTGGCATTGGTCATGGCCATACCGATCATATCCTGCTCCAGCGCCATCATGGCATGATGACCGGCAATACCAAAATGATTGCTGTTACGCACGCTTACCCAACCTGTGCCCGCAACTTTGGCCTTATCAATAGCCACCTGCATCGCAAAAGGTGCCACCACCAGTCCAAGTCCAGCATCCCCATCCACCACAGCAGTGGAAGGCGTTTCGTGAACGACCCGGATGGTCGGGTCCGCATTCACACGCCCGGCCTCCCACAAACGAACATATCCGCTTAATCTTGCCACACCATGACTATCGATGCCACGGATATCGGCGGCGATCAGACCACGGGTAGCCGTAGCGGCATGTTCTTCTGAACAGCCCATGCTTTTAAATACATCATATGTGAACCGATATAAACGATCGTAAGCGTACATAGAGCAGATGTGAACTTTAACAATAAAAGGGATAAGACAAAGCCATCGGGTATCGAAGATACATTGTTTAAATAAACTGCTGACTGCAACCGAAGTCACGGGTCAGGTATTAACACTACGTATTTATACCTGACCCGTGTTTATTTCAAGGCGGTGCAGAAAGTTCCATCCAGGCAAACATCTTTATCAAAACTGCCGAAAAGATAATCGAGGTATACCGCAGCTTCTTTCCTGGTCAAGGGAGCCTGGTTGTTTTTTTTCACCAGCTGAAAGGGTTTCAGGTTGGTGTTCATATCGCGGAGTTTCGCATCTTCCGCATCGGTTATGACCGTATTGGCCTGCTTCAGGTGCTGGTGCAGTTTCAGCAGCTGTGCCAGATTTACATAGGGTGTTTTATTGGTCTCTTTATAAGCATCCAGTTCGTAAATACTGGTAAAACCCTCCATCAGTTCACTGTTCAGCATCAGGCTATCCGGATAGAAGTAGGTCTTGTTGGCCCAGCCGATACTCTTCCCAACACCTTTGATCAGCCCTTTCAAACCCACCCATTGAATAATTGACCAGGCTGGGTCATCGACCCGTACATCCACAAAAGGCATGAGATAACATTTGTTCTGCAATAGTTCCTGCTGAATTTCCCTTATGCGGATACCGCTGGCGAACTGCTTTTCCTTTCCCGAAGCTTTTTTGGCAGCGATGACGCCTGCTGCCTGTCCTGTCAGTAATACTACCGGCTGCAAACGGGTGGTGCCATTGGCGATATTGCTTACCGAGATCCCTTTCTCGCAAACGACCAGCCCTTCCACCCCCTTCGGCAACAACGCTCCCAGCGGGATATTGAAGGATGGCACTTTGGGAAAAGGTATGGGCGGTACTTTGCCCGGATACTGTGCATGGTGATGGTCTACCGGATAATCGCCCACCGCAATACCGGTTCTGTATAAAGTATACGCATACGGCGACCGGATATGATCGATGTTCAATCTAACTTCTCCCCTGACCCTTCTTCCTTCACGGTTGTAGGGAACCCATGCCAGCCCTTTGTCCATCTCATCTTCGGCAAGACCTATATGCGGTTGTTTCAATTCCGTTTGCAGGAAGTACAGGAAACCCAGCGTTATATTCTTAGCTTTTACATATTCCTTTTCCCTCTCAATGGGTTTCATTTCCACCACATCCAGGTAAGCATCGTTGCCATGTGCAGGCCAGTTCAGCATGTATTTGTCTGCAGCGCCTTTCGACACCCGCAGTTTTCCATAATCCAGTACTTTCTGCGTGTTCAGTGCATACGGTTGGCCATTACAGGGTGCCTCACTGGTACTGCAATAATACCTGGCAGCATGGTATCCCGGCGGGACCGGTATGGTTTTGTCAGCACCCTTACCAAAGTTTGTAAGCGTAGCCGCCCAGGTGAGATCCTGTATCACGTTGCTTTTTCCTGGTGCAATACTTTCTCCGCTTTGGGTACTGTCTTCTGTTCCCAGGTCATATGCCACACCGGCGTCTGCAAACACATCGCCCAGGTCAGTGGCATCTACCGTAACGCTTGCATTCACTTCCAGCTTTTCTCCCTTGCTGTTTATAAAAACGGCGCCGGTCACTTTATTGCCCCGCTTCAGCACCTTATCAAAATACCAGCCATATACTACCTGTAAGTTGGGTTCATGACCCGCCATGGATTTAAAGATGCTATCGCCCACATGCGGCTCAAAGCAGGTCTCGCTCACCCATCCGGCAAACAGGTTATTGGTCTGGTAATGTTGGTATAAAGCCTGCCGGAACTCTTCCCAGATCCCGCTGCGCAGTTCATGATTACCATCGGTGCAACTGACTCCTGCAGCGGTCAGCATGCCGCCCAGCCAGTGGGTCTGTTCCACGATCAGTGTTTTGGCGCCACTGCGGGCACTTTGTATGCCAGCGGCAGTGCCACCCGTGGTTCCGCCCACCACCAATACCTGCACATTCATTTTCGTGGTTTGCGCCACCAATGATAACAGCGTCATGAACAGTCCGAATAAAACAAGCGCCAGTTTTTTCATATGCTTAAATGATTCCCTAAGATAAAATAAAAAGGAGACGCGCGTTGGCACATCTCCTTTTCAAGATCATCGGATCACCGGTATTAGAACGGCAGGTCATCCAGCGGCTCTGTAATATCAGAAGCAGCAGGTGCAGAACTAGCAGGCTGCGAATAGGAAGCTGCCGGCGGTTGCTGGTAACTGCCAGATCCGCCACCTTCGTTACCACGGCTACCCAATAACTGAACGCTTGCGATACGCAGGGTCAAAGTAGCACCCTGGCGACCATCCTGCGTGGTATAGGTACGCACATCAGGCTGTCCTTCCACATATACCTGTGTTCCCTTTTTCAGGTAAGGGGCTACGGCAGTCCTGTCGGTCCAGTAGGCACAGTCCACCCAGGTGGTCCTGTCTTTCTGGTTACCCTGAGCGTCTTTATATCTTTCTGTATGGGCGACGGTGAAGTTGATCACATTTTTTCCGTTCACATTGTTCACAATGGCATCCTTTCCAAGGTTGCCGATTACCTGAAGCTTTATCATAACATGGTTGTTTTTGTAAATAAACGAAAAATGAAAATACAGAAAATGCGTATTTACCGCATAATCGGTTTTATTTCACTGTATAACTTGGGGTAAACTAATGAGAAAGTTCCCGCTTCAGGGCTGGATCTTTCCAGCCAGGGATGCTTCGATCGATTTTTTGATCCAGGGAACCGTACCCGCACTCAAGCCGGAACTGTGAAAGACCACTTTCCCCTCCCTGTCCAGCACCACATGCGTGGGATACAGGGTGATGCCGTATTGGGAAGCGATATACCGTGCCCCATCAATGATATTATACAGGAATGGGCTGGTCTTCAGAAATTCCCTGATCTCATATTTTTCATCAAGCCCAATGGCGATGAATACCACATCCTGATTTTGCCGGTAACCGGTCACCAGCTCATTCAATTGCGGTATTTCCATTCTGCAGGGCGGACAGTTGATGAACCAAAAATTCAGTACCACCACTTTACCCTGCAATTCTTTCAGTACGAACTTGTTCCCGTTCATATCCCGCTCACTGAAGGACGTTATCTTTTGCCCGGTCGTAAAGAATTTGCTATCAGGAGGTTTGGGCAGCATGGCCAGCTTCTTTTCCATTTCAGCATCAGAAAGCATCACCAAAAAAGCGGTCGTCCTGTCTTTCGAGATACGCAGCGAATATTTTCTAGTGGCCAGCAGGCGTTTGGCCAGTTCTGCAGGGTAAATGGTCCCGCTAGAGTCCCTGATCACCAGATCCTCCAGTTTTACCTGTACCTGCGGCCCCACGGTACTACCCAGGGGCTGCGCCTCCAGCAGTAGGGACATCAGGGACAGAATGAACACCAGCAGGCTATGTTTCATACGAACAGCTTATCATTGAATTTATATATAATTTTTCACTATTTATCAGTATTTTTTCCGCTTTCGAAATACCCCAAACCCCGGGAGGCCGGTTCTTAGCGATACTTGTTCTAAATTTGCAGATTCACGCTGTCCCGCGTTGCGGGCTGAAAAGTATAGCATATGAGCCGGAAAGGGAAGGTTTTAGTGGCAATGAGCGGCGGTATCGACAGTACCGTAGTGGCCCTTATGTTGCATAACGAAGGGTACGAAGTGGTGGGCATTACCATGAAAACATGGGATTATGCCAGCAGTGGCACCAGCAGCAAGGAAACAGGCTGCTGTAATATCGATTCATTCAATGATGCCAGGCAGGCGGCCGTTCACCACGGTTTCCCGCACTTTATCCTGGACATACGCGAAGAGTTCGGCGATTTCGTGATCGAGAATTTCGTGGACGAATACCTGGCAGGCCGTACCCCCAATCCCTGTGTGATGTGCAATACGCATATCAAATGGCGCGCACTGCTGAAAAGGGCCGACGCACTGGAATGCGAGTTCATCGCTACAGGACATTACGGCATGATACGCCAGCACGACAACGGCCGTTACGTGATCAGCAAGGGGCTCGATGAGACCAAGGACCAGAGTTATGTGCTCTGGGGATTGGACCAGCAACTGCTGAGCCGCACCCTGCTGCCATTGGGAGGATACCGCAAATCGGAGATCCGCCAGATGGCCGTGGACTTGGGTTATCCCGAACTGGCCAAAAAAAGTGAGAGCTACGAGATCTGTTTCGTACCTGATAACGACTACCGTGGTTTTTTAAAGAACCGCGTGGAAGGACTGGAAGAAAGAGTGAACGGAGGCTGGTTCATAGATAAGACCGGTAAAAAACTGGGCAAACACAAAGGTTATCCTTTTTATACCATCGGACAACGCAAGGGACTCGAAATAGCCATGGGGCACCCGGTATATGTTACTGCCATCAACCCGGAGAACAATACCGTGGTACTGGGCGATGAAAAGGACCTGGAGCAGAACGACATGCTCATCGGCAAGATCAACTGGATCAAATACGATGGTATCACTGATGGCATGGAAGCCATTACCAAGATCCGTTACAAGGACAAAGGTGCCCTCAGCAACCTATACACTGCCGATAACGGCATCCGTGCACGTTTTTACGAGAACGTAAAAGGCATCGCACCCGGACAGAGTGCCGTATTCTACGAAGGCAACGACGTTATAGGCGGAGGCATTATACAACGCGGAGAACTTGTGGGGTAGAGAATTGGTAAGGGATAGTCACAATAGTAAAAAAAGGGGATTACAGTCTACGATACCCCTTCCTTCATTTTAACCTTTTGACTACTTTTCCTTCCTCACCAAAGCCGCAAACATAGAATCGGCTTTCACATCATAGCCTTTCAGCAATTCCATTTTCACCAGTTCAAACCCATCCTGCTGCAGGATGAACTGTACCTGTTCTTCATTCTCCTGCCTGAATACGGAGCAGGTGATGTATAACAGGTATCCACCTTTTGCCACCTGCGGCAATACATTCGAAAGGATCTTCCGCTGCAGGTCCGCATACGCGGTTATTTTTTGCTCAGTGAAAAAAGACAGCTGTTCGGGTGTACGCCCCCAGGTGCCGCTGCCACTGCAGGGTGCATCGCAGAGTACCATATGGAAGGGTGAGTGGTGAGTGGTGAGTGGTGAGTGAGCCAGATCAGCTACGAAGGATCGGTAATTTCTGATACCTGCCCGATCGAATCTTTCCTTAAGATTTCTGAGAATGCTCGGGCGAATATCCGATACGGTCAGTTCTATACCGGGCAATACATCACAGGCCAGCAGCGATTTTCCGCCACTGGCGGCACAGCAGTCCCAGACGGTTGTTTGGGTGAGTGGTGAGTGGTGAGTGGTGAGTGAGAGGAAACGGGCCACTTGTTGTGAGCTGTAGTCCTGTATCACTACCTCCTTATCGATCTCCAATACGGTGTCCACCTTGGTGGTATTGGCCAAGGCCAGGCAGCTATCGGACAATTGGGAAAATCCGATCCGCTGTTCACGCAGTTTATTCAGTACCTGTTTTTCTTTTCCGGGACGTACCCGCAGGAACAGGTCGGGCTGGATCAAATGAGAAAGGATAAAAGCTTCCTGATCGATCCCCTCACTCAAAGCTGCTGCCCAGGGAAAGATCACAACGATAGTAAATGCCGGATATTTTTTTTGCAGCCACTGGATCTTCTCTGGTATCGTGGGCAGCCAGGCACTCAGCCAGTCTTCTTCAAACAAGGCAGCCCAGTCACCCGCTGTTTCATTACAGAGAAACAGGGAGATCTTGAGTCGTTCTGCTGTCTCCAGTGCTTTTACCGCGTGACCCAGTCGGTAGTACCCATAACAGAGATGAGAGATCAGTTTCCGGTCTCGCGAGCCGTGTTTCTTATGTTCGGCAAAATATTTTTTCAGGAAATGCACAAGGGGCACCGATCCGTCATAGGCACGGATGAGCGATACTGCCGTATTGAAATAAGATTGGTAACGCATATGCCCTGTCGTAGCTAAGTAAAAGCCTGTTGCCAACCGGCAACAGGCTCAAATATAAGTGATGCATGCTTAACGCTATTCGCAGCGGTCCCGTTCTATACTTCCAACAGGGTCTTAACGGGATCCTTGCCCATCAATAACAGTTCCGGGTTCTCCAGCAGTTCCTTCACACGCACCAGGAAGCTCACGCTCTCTTTTCCGTCAATGATGCGGTGATCGTAACTCAGCGCCAGGTACATCATCGGGCGTATCACCACCTGGCCGTTGATGGCCATCGGGCGATCCTGTATCTTATGCATCCCCAAAATGGCGCTCTGTGGGATATTGATGATCGGCGTGCTCATCAAACTACCGAATACCCCGCCATTGGTGATGGTGAATGTACCTCCCTGCAGTTCTTCCGCGGTCAGTTTGCTGTCCCTGGCCTTGCCTGCCAGTTCCACCACTTTCTTTTCAATATCGGCCATACCCAGGCTTTCTACGTTACGCATCACCGGAACGGTAAGTCCGCGTGGTGTGCTCACGGCAATGCTGATATCGGCATAATCATGGTAAATGATATGATCTCCGTCGATGTATGCATTCACAGAAGGCCATTCGCCCAGTGCAATCGCGCAGGCTTTGGCAAAGAAGCTCATGAAACCCAGGTTCACCCCGTGTTGTTCCTTGAATTTGTCCTTGTATTGCTTACGCACTTCCATGATTCGTGTCATGTCCACTTCATTGAACGTAGTGAGCATGGCCGTAGTATTCTTGGATTCCACCAGCCTGCGGCTGATGGTCCTGCGCAGGTTACTCATCTTTTCCTGACGAACCACGCGGGTGAACAGTTCATTACCCGCAAATGCCTTCTTGCCGGGATTATTCAGTGCATCCAGCACATCATGTTTCAGGATCTTGCCGCCGGTACCGGAAGGTTTGATAGAAGCAGGATCTACTTTTTTATCGGCAATGATCGCAGAAGCTACCGGTGTGGCCTTGATATCATTGGGTACAGAAGTGACCGGGGCCTGGTTGCTTACCGGTTTCTGTGCAGCGGCTGCCGGTGCAGTTTCCTGGGCAGGCGCTCCTTCCGGTTTGGCAGCGGTCTCATCGATCTGTGCCAATACATCACCAATATGTAAGGTATCGCCTTCTTTGGCCAAGGGGTGGAGGATACCTGCTTTTTCGGCATTCACCTCAAAAGTGGCTTTCTCACTTTCCAGTTCGGCGATCACTTCGTCACGCTCAACCCATGCGCCTTGTTGTTTGGTCCACTTCAACAGGGTCACTTCGCTAATGGATTCACCGATGGTGGGTACTTTGATATCGATCATAAAAAATTATTTCGGTTTGTGGTTGGTTGTATGGTCTATCGTTATATCGCAAATGCCGTTTCAATGATCTCTGCCTGTTCCTGTACATGCACTTTGTGGTAGCCCGTTGCGGTGGATGCACTCGCATTCCGGCTGATCACACCAAAGTTGATCGACTTGAGGTTCATCTGCAGGAAAGAAGCGGCGCCCATGTTCAGCGGTTCTTCCTGTACCCAGAACCAGGTGGCTTTGCTGTATTTCCTGTGCAACAGATCAAGTTGTTTCTGCGGCAGCGGGTAGATCTGCTCCAGTCGTATGATCGCAATATCCTGCCGGTTCTCTTTCTGCTGGCGTTCGGCCAGTTCAAAATATAATTTACCGGTGCAGAGCAATACTTTTTTCACCTGTGCGGCATCGGCTACAAAACCGTCATCGATCAGTTCTTTGAATCCGCCTTTGGTGAATTCACTGATATGGCTGTATGTGACCGGGTTTCGCAGATTGGCCTTGGGTGAGAAGTTGATCAGCGGCTTGCGGAAACTCCAGGCCAGCTGTCGTCTCAACGCATGGAACAGGTTGGCGGCAGATGTGATATTCGTGATCACGATATTCAGTTCGGCACACATCTGTAAGAACCGCTCCATCCTGGCACTGCTGTGTTCGGGTCCCTGCCCTTCGTAGCCATGTGGCAGTAACATGACCATTCCATTCTGGCGCTGCCATTTCTGTTCGCCGGCAGAGATGAACTGGTCGATCATGGTCTGTGCACCATTCGAGAAATCCCCGAACTGCGCTTCCCAGATCACCAGTGCGTTGGGATTGGCCAGGGCATATCCATATTCAAATCCCAGTACACCGTATTCACTCAGTAATGAATTGTAGATCCTGAATTTTTCCTGGTTCTCGCGGAAATGGTTCAGGCGGTTATAACCTTTGTTGGTGTTCTCATCACGCAGAATGGCATGTCGGTGACTGAAGGTTCCGCGTTGCACATCCTGTCCGCTCATTCTCACGATATTACCTTCCAGCAGGATCGAGCCATAGGCCATCAGTTCCGCTGTGGCCCAGTCTATCTTTTGTTCCGCTTCCAGTACTTTGATCTTGTCCTGCAATAATTTCTCCACTTTCTTCAGTGGCTGGAAACCTTCGGGCCATTTCATCAGGCTGTGGAACATGCTGAAAGCATCTTCTTCGCTGATCGCCGTATTGGGTGAAGCATCAAAATCTTCCGGTTTGGCCTTGCGGAGACTTTTCCAGGCCAGTTCGGGTTGCTGGTAGTGGTAGGGCAGCGGGTTCTGCTTTACTTCATCCAGACGTTCCTGCAGGTCGGCCCAGAATTTCTTTTCCATCTCCTTGGCCAGTTCTCTTGCATCCGCTTCGCCGTTCTCGATCAGGTATTGTGTATAGATCTCCCTTGGGTTCTGGTGTTTATCGATCAGCGCATACAGCTGTGGCTGGGTATATTTGGGATCATCTCCCTCGTTATGACCATGTTTGCGGTAGCAGACCATATCGATGAAAATATCGCTGTTGAATCTCTCGCGGTAACGGGTGGCGATCTCCGCACATTTCACCACGGCTTCCGCATCATCGCCATTGACGTGTAATACCGGCGCCTGCACCATGGCCGCAACAGAAGTGCAGTAAGCCGCAGAACGGGCATCATCGAAATCGGTGGTGAAACCGATCTGGTTATTGATCACAAAATGGATGGTACCACCGGTATAGTAACCGCGCAGGTTGCTCATTTGCAATACCTCGTATACGATACCCTGTCCTGCCACAGATGCGTCCCCGTGGATCAGGATCGGTAAGATCTTGTCAAAATCGCTATGGTACAATACATCGGCCTTGGCCCTTGAAAAACCGATCACCACCGGGTCCACCGCTTCCAGGTGCGATGGGTTGGGCATCAGCTTCAGGTGCATGGTCTTGTTATCGGCAGTCTGCACTTCACTTCCGTAACCCATATGGTACTTCACGTCGCCGCTGCCCATGGTCTGGTCCATGGTGGCCGTTCCCTCAAATTCGCTGAAGATCTGCTCATAGGTCTTTCCCATGATATTGGCCAGTATGTTCAGCCTTCCCCTGTGTGCCATACCGATCACCACTTCGTGCACATCGTTGTTGGCCGCCACATTGATGATGGCATCCAGTGCCGCAATGGTGGTCTCCCCTCCTTCCAGCGAAAAACGTTTCTGACCAATATATTTCGTGTGCAGGAATTTCTCGAACATCACCCCCTGGTTCAGTTTCTCCAGGATCCTTCTTTTTTGTGGCAGTGGAATGGGTTTGGCAAACTCTTTCTCCATCTCATTGGTCAGCCAGTCAATTTTTTCCTGGTCGCCGATGTATTTGAATTCGATACCCACATGATTGGCATACACCTGCTCCAGGTGGGCCAGGATAGAACGCAAGGTGGTGGCACCCAGTCCCAGCAGGTTACCCGCCTGGAAGACCGTATCCATATCCGCATCGGTCAGCCCGAAGAATGAAGGCTCCAGGTTGGCGCCCCTATCCTTACGGGGCCTGATGGGATTGGTCTTGGCCAGCAAATGCCCCTTATTGCGGTAACCCAGTATCAGCCGGTACACCCGAAGCTCGCGCATCCAGTCAATACCCGTATCACCGGTTGCCGTTGCAGCCGTAGCTGCCGATCCGCCTCCCAAACCATGATTGACCGCAAAATCGAAGCCCTCGAAGAACTTTTTCAGGTCAGGATCCACACTGGCCGGGTCCTTCACAAAGTCGTTATACAGGTTTTCTATATACGCAGGGTGAGAATTCGTAATGTATGAGAAATCTTTCATTGTGAGATTTTGTGCTGCTTTTATCGAATGGGGAGCAAATATCGGTCATTGAGGGCAGAAAAAAGCCTAAAATGGCGTTTGTATAAGGAAAAGACCGGAACTCGAAATAACCCGAAACAGTCCCGAATTTCCAGCTTCCCCGAAGCGGTCAGGTGGCCGGAGATCCTCCTGTTTTTGGGTGCCGACGGCCTGTTTTCAGGGTTTTTACACTTTTTTTGGATTAAATTTCCAAATTTGCTTTCCAGGTATTACCTTTGCCGTCCTGAAAAAAACAATACATGGCAAATCATTCAGCTACCAAGAAAGATGTGAGACAAGCTACCAAGCGTCGCGATAGTAACCGTTACTACGGAAAAACAACCCGTAATGCGATCCGCGACCTGAAAGCAACCGCCGAGAAGAAGGCTTACGAAGAAAGCTTACCCAACGTGGTTTCCATGATCGACAAGCTGGCTAAGCGCGGCATCATTCACAAGAATAAAGCTGCCAACCTGAAGAGCAAACTGACCAAAAAAGCGGCTGCGATCGCTTAATCTTCGAATATCTTTTTGAAAGGAGCCACCCGTACCAATCGGATGGCTTTTTTTATGTCCCTACCCTGCTGCTACCGGGGCCTTGCGCAGGATCACGGTAAAACGGTTCTGGTCGTTGGAGATGGGTGAATAGGTCACCGTACCCTTATGGATGGCGATGAAACGGTATACGATGGATAGCCCCAAACCGTACCCCTTTGTGGTAAGTGCATTACTTCCCCGGAAAAAAGGCACCATGATGCTTTCTTTCTCATCCACCGGCAGCTGTGTGCCGGAATTATCGAGATGAATGAAAACAGATTCACCGCTGGAGTCAATGGTAATGGTCACTTTCTGGTCTACTGAATAGGTATAGGCATTTTTGATCAGGTTGGTGAATGCCGATTTCAGCAACGATTCATTGCCCCGCACCATAAAATCATCATCGTTCTCCGGCACATTGGCAAAAATGACCTCTACCACCAGGTTGGGCAACATTTTCTTGCAGCTGCTCACGGTCTCATACAGCAGTTCGTCGATCCGCAGACGGGGCCAGTCCTCCTCAAAATCCATCTGTTCGAACTGCGAGATCAGCAATAGCGAGTTTGTGAGTTCGATCAGTTCCTGCTGCTCCTCCTTGAGCGATAACAGGGTCTCCTTGTATCCCGACGACGACAACTCCCTTGAAAGCGCCGATTCCGTCTCTGACAACATGATCGCCAGGGGTGTCCTTAGTTCATGCGAAGCATGGTACACAAAGTTCTTCTGGAACTCGAAGGATTTGCTCAGCCTTTCCAGCATGGCATTGAAATTTCGGGCTATCTCATTGATCTCATCATTTGCAGACGTTTCGGCAATCCGTTCTGTCAGGTTCTGCACCGTGGTTTTGGTCATCTGGTTGGCCAGGTCCTTCAGCGGTTTCACGGCCTGGCGTACAAACAGGAAAGAGGTCAATATAGACAAAGCCATCGCTCCAAAGAACACAAACACCAGGTTCAATCGTAAAAAACCGATCCGCACAAAACCCTGTTTATCAAAACCAGATACGAATACATAGGAATTCGTTTCCGGCATGAACATGGCCACCTGCTGGTTCCCGGCCTGATCCATGCTACGGATCTCTTTTTCTTCCTGAATCCGCAACAAAGGATACGCCAGCGGCGGTATGTGAATGGTATCCGGGAACCGGAATATGGGGGCGCCGGCCGAATCAAGAATGAAGACCTGCTCATAGAACAAAGCCTTATCGTGGATCTCTTTGATGAGCTTGTAAGCTACATGGCGATCCTCTTTTTTGATATCGGTGAAGATATTATACACTTCCATGCCCTCTTTCGCCACACGTTTGTAATAGTCATCTTCACGCGATTGGTAAAAAAGAACATAGATGGCAACACAGGAAACCAACAGGATCACCGAAACAAAGAAAGTGAACAACAGGGCAAAGCGCAGTTTCAGGTTCATTGCCGGAGGGTTTATTTGATATAATACCCGAAGCCCGGTTTGGTGTGGATCAGCTTATGGGAAAACGGTTTATCGATCTTATTGCGTAGGAAACTGATATACACTTCAATGGTATTGGTGCCGGTATCGAAACTGAGGTCCCATACTTTTTCAAGGATCTCCTGTTTGGAGATCACGCGGTCTCGATTCTTCGCCAGCAAGCTAAGCAGGGTGAATTCCTTGGCCGTAAGCGGTATGTTCACCCCGGCCCTCGTAACGGTCTTGTTCAGGAAATTGATCTCCATATCTTCCACGAAGATCTTGTCCTTTTGCGCCGGTAGTTCCGATCGCTTCAGGAATACTTTTACCCGGGCGAAAAGCTCAACGAAATGGAAAGGTTTCACGATATAGTCATCGGCGCCAATATTGAACGCTTCCACCTTATCATGTATCTCTCCCGCTGCGCTGAGCATGATGATCGGCACTTTCTTGTTCTGGTCGCGGAACTCACGGCACAATACAAAACCGTTCTTATAAGGAAGATTGATATCCAGCAGCACCAATGCATAGGCATGCTGGTTGAATAGTTTGGAAGCTTCCAGTCCATCTGCAGCAATATCAGTATCGTAGCCATTCGCATTCAGCTCTTCGCGGATGATCTTGCTCAGTTTCGCTTCGTCCTCAACTAGTAAAATTCTATGTTTGGCACCCATGCAGCAGTCAGATTACTACCCAAAATAAACAAAAATGCTGTTCGGTCCACCATTTATCCGATAATCAGTTGAGAAAGCCGACCGGGTATATTTATGGCTCCAATTTCTTCACTTCGCCGCTACCAGCCACATGCTGTTTGATGGTGGGTGACCCCTTGTAGTACACCGATCCCACCCCTGCGATATTCACGTCCAGCGTAGCGGCGGCGAACAGTTTCACATTACCGCTTCCGGCGATCTTCACCACCGCGTTCTCCGACTTCAGTTCATCCGCATTGTAATCGCCCACACCACTGATGCGGATCCGCTGGTCGCGGGTCTCGCCGCTCATCGTCATCGAACCGCTGCCGGCGATCTCTGCTTCAATGCTTGGGGTGTTCACTTCCAATCTGATATCTCCGGAACCAGCGATCTTCAGGGTAAGTTTATCGCCACCTGTGAATTTATTCTTACCAATGATGTTACCGCTACCCGCAAGCTGCAACTGTTCCATTTTTGCGGTGGTGATATACACTTTGATGGGGTTATTGGTAGAAATGCTGTAATGTTCCTTTGTTTTGATCAGCAGGAAACCATCTTCCTCACGGGTCAGGATCACGGGCAGGATATTCTCATCCGCTTCCACTTTTACTGAGGTTGCAGGTCCCTGTGTGATTTCCACATCAAAACTACCTGCCAGTTTGATCCTTTCTGCACGACTCACCGAACGTTCCTGTGTGGTAAGCTGTCCATTGCCCACTACCCGTTTATAACCGAACCAACGGCAGGAAGTGGCCGTCAGCATTATCACAGTAAGAAAAAGAAGAATGTGTTTCATAAGTTTGGTTTTGGAAAGGTAAATTAAACAAAAGCCTGCTTACCCGGATGCCCTTTATCCCCATTTGCAACCGTACAACCGGGTTTCAGCCTTAAAAATTTCTGTTACCTTCGCAGGCATGACAGAAAAAATACTCATTCTCGATTTTGGAAGCCAATTCACCCAGTTAATAGCCCGGGCCGTCCGCGAAGCCAATGTGTTCTGCGAGATCATCCCTTACCAGAAATCATTCACCATTGAACCCGGTCTAAAAGGCATCATCCTGAGCGGGTCCCCTTTTAGTGTGAACGAAGAAAAAGCGCCTTCTGTGGATGTGGCTGCTTTCATACAGCAGGTGCCGGTACTGGGTGTCTGTTATGGTGCACAGCTCACCGCCAAACTCTTCGGCGGCAGGGTTGACAAATCCAATAAAAGAGAATATGGACGTGCCAAACTGCATATCCATCAAGAGGATATATTATTCAAAGGAGTGGCCGAACAATCACAGGTATGGATGAGCCACAGCGATTCCATCACCCAGCTACCCGAAGGTTTCGAGATACTGGCCACCACCGAAAGTATACCGGTTGCGGGCTTCCGCAAGACCGGCAACGATACCAAAGCCCTGTACGGTATCCAGTTCCATCCGGAAGTATACCATTCTGTAGAAGGCAAAAAGATCATCAATAATTTCCTGATACATACCTGCGGTTGCAAACAGGACTGGACGCCCGCTTCATTCGTACACGAGACCGTTGAAGCATTGAAAAAACAGATCGGCAACAGTCATGTGATCATGGCACTGAGTGGCGGGGTAGACAGCACTGTGGCCGCCACCCTCATCAGCAGGGCCATCGGCGACAGGCTTCATGGTATCTTCGTGGATAATGGTGTATTGCGCAAGAACGAGTTCCAGCAGGTACTGGACACCTACCATACCATTGGCCTGAACGTGACCGGCATCGATGCCCGGAAATTGTTCTACGATGCGTTCAAAGGCAAGACCGATCCTGAACAGAAAAGAAAAGTGATCGGCGGATTGTTCATCGATGTGTTTCATGAAGAATCCAAAAAAGTGGAAGGCGTGAAGTTTCTCGGCCAGGGAACCATTTACCCCGATGTGATCGAGAGCGTAAGTGTACACGGCCCATCACAGACCATCAAATCGCACCACAATGTGGGCGGTTTACCCGATATCATGCACCTTGACCTGGTAGAACCCTTACGTTTCCTCTTCAAGGATGAAGTGCGCAAAGTGGGACTGGAACTGGGTATACCCGCTGACATGATCAACCGCCACCCCTTCCCCGGACCGGGACTGGCCATCCGTATCCTGGGCGAGGTAACAGAAGAGAAAGTGGCTTTGTTACAGGCGGCAGATGATATCTATATCAGGGGGCTCAAAGAATTCAACCTCTACAATTCCGTATGGCAGGCTGGCACCATCCTGTTACCCGTAAAAAGTGTGGGTGTGATGGGCGATGAAAGGACCTACGAGTTCACCGTAGCCCTGCGCGCCGTAACATCAGTGGATGGTATGACGGCAGACTGGGCGCACCTGCCTTATGAATTCCTGGCACATATTTCGAACGAGATCATCAACAATGTACGGGGTATCAACCGCGTGGTATACGATATCAGCAGCAAACCACCGGCTACCATCGAATGGGAATAGGCTGCTTCATAAACTGTTTGTATGCGATACCTGAAACAGAGCTTACTGTTGGTCATTTGTCTCTGGTCCCTGTTACACACACGGGCCCAGGACAGTCTTGCCAGGCCGGTAAAAGTGGCCGTATTCGCACCCCTGTATATTGATTCAGCCTTTGCAGGGGAGAATTATAAACTGGGCAAGAGTAACCTTCCCAAATACCTGCTGCCGGGACTCGATTTTTACAATGGCGTTATGCTGGCCATCGATTCGCTGAATGCCGAAAGAACGGTGGCAGAAGTGCAGATCTATGATACCAAGAACCCCAACAGCTCACTCGAAGAACTGCTGGCGCAACCTGCTTTGCAGGATGTGTCGCTGCTGATCGCCTCCTTCAATAACCGGAACGAGATCAGGCCCCTGGCAGATTTTGCGCAGAAAAAGAATATCCTGCTCATCTCATCCACCTATCCCAATGATGGGGGCATTACGGAGAACCCGAATTTTGTATTGCTGAATCCCACGCTCACCGCGCATATTGAGGCCGTATATAAATATGTACACCGTACCTACCCACTTGACAATGTCATCCTGTTCAGAAGAAAAGGCAATGTGGAAGACCTGATACAGAACATCATTGGCAACCTGAACAAACAGACCCGCGGAATTCCCGTAAAATTAAAGACCATCGAACTGACCGATAGCTTCAGCGTGCAACAGGTGACCGCCTACCTCGACAGCACCAAACGCAATGTGGTGATCTGCGGTACACTGAACGAGACCTTCGGATTGAATCTATCCCGGGCACTGAGCAGTTCCCGATCTTATACAACAGCGGTCATTGGTATGCCCACCTGGGATGCCTTACGCGATATCGGCAATGGCATCGATATGGTGTATACCACCCCTTACAACTACTCCCGCCAGGACAAACTCAGTCTCCTGCTCAGCGAAAAATACAAGACCAGGTATGCAGGCCGTGCCAGCGATATGGTGTTCAAAGGATTTGAATCCCTTTATCGTTTCACCAAGTTATTATTGAAATACGGCACTGGGCTGAAGGATCATTTATCCGACAAAGAATACAAGGTCTTCAACGATTTCGACATACAACCGGTGAACTCCGGAAAGGAGCCTCCATCCACAGAATACCTGGAGAACAAAAAACTCTACCTGATCCGCAAAGTAGACGGCAAACTGAAATCGGTGAATTGAGTCAACCAAACCCTGCAGTAGCTGTTGTAACAGGTATGTGTGCCAGCAAAGCCAATAAATCTTACCTCCCCACCCGCTTATGCAAGACCTGCGGCCGTCCTTTCAGCTGGCGAAAGAAGTGGGCCAATAACTGGGAGCAGGTACAATACTGCAGCGACCGCTGCCGGATGCATAAAAAACAGAAAAGCGGCCAATGAAGCTTCCCACTGCGGCAGAATCCAGTAAATTGTAGCTTGGCATACCCACACATGAAACTTCAGCAAAGCAAAGGATACCGTATCATCAACGAATGGCTCAGCAGCAGAGGCTTTCATGCGTTCGAGTTCCAGGAACAGGCCTGGCAGGAGATCTGCCGGGGTGAGAGTGGCCTGGTAAATGCACCTACCGGATGTGGTAAGACCTATTCTGTATTTCTGGGTTCACTGATCCGGTTCATCAACGATCATCCCGACCAGTACCTTACCAAAAAGAACAATGGTTTACAGCTGCTCTGGATCACCCCTCTGCGGGCATTGGCCAAAGATATTGGCCGCGCCATGGAAGAAGTGATCCGTGAACTGGGCATGCAATGGCGGGTAGGCATCCGCAACGGCGATACGGATACGGCCGAGAGAAGCCGGCAGAAGAAGAACATGCCCGAAGTGCTCATCATCACTCCAGAAAGCCTGCATTTGTTACTGGCACAGAAACAATACCCCGAATTATTCGCTTCGCTGCGCATCATTGCCGTAGATGAATGGCATGAATTGCTGGGCAGCAAACGTGGTGTACAGGTAGAGCTGGCCATCAGCCGGATCGTGAACTGTCAATTTTCGCCAGGAACATCCGGCAAAAGATCTGTCAGCGTATGGGGCATCAGCGCCACCATTGGTAATTTACCGGAGGCAAAAGAAGTATTACTGGCTCCTCTGCAAAAAGAAGGCGTCATCATCCGCGCGCAGGTCAATAAAGAGATCGTGGTGGAATCCATCCTGCCGGATGAGATCGAGAAATATCCCTGGGCCGGCCATCTCGGCATCAAACTGGCGGAAAAGCTGGTACCCATCATCGAACGAAGCAGGACCACACTCATCTTCATCAACACCAGGGGTATGAGTGAGACCTGGTACCAGACCCTACTGACCGTTGCCCCGCAACTGGCCGGAGCCATTGCCCTGCATCATGGAAGCATTGAGCAGGAACTCCGTCTATGGGTGGAAGAAGCTTTGCATACCGAAAAACTGAAAGCGGTGGTTTGCACATCCAGTCTCGACCTCGGCGTTGATTTCAGGCCCGTGGATGCCGTGGTACAGGTAGGCTCACCCAAGGGTATCGCACGTTTCCTGCAAAGGGCCGGCAGAAGCGGGCACAGGCCCGGCGAACAGAGCAGGATCTATTTCCTGCCCACGCATTCGCTGGAATTACTGGAAGTGGCCGCATTGAAAACAGCCATAAAAGAAATGGCCATCGAGAGCCGCGAGCCCCTACTGCTCTGTTTCGATGTGTTGCTGCAATGGCTCTGCACACTGGCCATCGGCGATGGTTTTGAACAGGCCGCCTTGTACCACGAGATCAAAAGCACCCATTGTTTTGCAGATATGACCGAGGCCGAATGGCAGGACATCCTCTTGCACCTGACCATCGGTGGCAAAGCTTTGCAGCAGTATGACGAATACAAAAAAGTAGAGATAGAAGATGGCCGTTACGTGATCAGGAACCGTCGAATTGCCATGCGGCACCGCATGCATATCGGTACCATCGTCAGCGATGCCATGCTGAAAGTGAAACTGATGAAGGGTGGTTATATCGGTGTGATCGAGGAATGGTTCATCAGCCGGCTGGAACCCGGTGATGTGTTCACACTGGCGGGCCGCAACCTGGAACTGGTAATGATCCGGGAAATGGATGTAATGGTACGCGTATCCCGGTCCAAAAAATCCATCGTACCCTCCTGGATGGGCGGGCGTATGAGTCTGACCGCCAACCTGGGACAGATCCTCCGCCAGACCTTCGACAAAGCCCTGCACAACGAGGACGAAATAGAACTCCAAAGCCTGCATGGGCTGTTTGAACTGCAGCAGCAACTCTCGCATATCCCAAGACATGATGAATTACTGATCGAACAGATAGAGGACAAGAACGGTTTTCACCTGCTGGTCTATCCCTTCGAAGGCCGCCAGGTACACGAGGCCCTGAGCGCCATACTGGCCTATCGCATCGGCCAATCCCTGCCCATCACGTTCTCCATCTCGATGAACGATTACGGTTTTGAATTGCTGAGCGACCAGCCCGTACCTGTGGACGACAGCAATGTGCGCGAACTTTTCTCTACCGACCACCTGCTGACCGATATCCAAAAAAGCATCAACAGTACTGAGATGGCCAGGCGCAAGTTCCGTGATATTGCCGTGATCGGCGGGCTCATCTTTCAGGGTATGCCGGGAGAGCGTAAAAAAGCAAGGCACCTGCAATCATCCGCATCCCTCCTGTTCAAAGTGTTCGAAGAATACGAGCCCAACAATATCCTGCTGAAACAGGCCTACCAGGAAGTATTGATGCAACAGATGGATGAAGTGAGGCTGCGTATGGCCATGCAGCGGATCCATGATCACAGCACCATCGTACTCAGGTTCCCCGAACAGCTGACGCCGCTCTCCTTCCCGATCATCGTGGATGGACTGAACCGGAACCACTATTCATCCGAGAAACTGGAGGACAGGGTCCGCAAAATGCAGGCACAACTGGAAAAATAAACGGCCCCATCCCTCATATACGCATGCAGCATCCTTTGCAAGAGCATAGCCTTTATCTTTGCGCACCATGACGGCCCCTGTGTTACATACTGTCCGCAATAACCGGTTCTGGTTATCGCCCCAACGCTGCATCTTTTGGGAAGAGGAACAGTGCCTGATCCTGTCCGACCTGCACTTCGGTAAGACCGGACACTTTCGCAAACACGGCATCGCTGTGCCACAGCAGGTGTACCGAGAGGACCTGCAGCGGCTGGTGGAACAGATCGGCCATTTCAAACCCAGAAAGATCATTGCCGTGGGGGACCTGTTCCACAGTGTTGCCAACAAAGAGATGGACTGGTTCCTGAAATGGCGACAGGACCTGGGCCATGTCGATATTATCCTGGTAAAAGGCAATCACGATATCCTGTCCGAAAGCTGGTATGCGGATGCGGCTATCTCGGTCGTTACAGGCACCTATTCCATGGGTGGGTTCGGTTTTGTACACGATCCGGAAGAAGCTACGGATCTCAACGATCTGTATATTTTTTCGGGACACCTGCATCCCGGTATACATATCAACGGACTGGGCAAACAAAGCCTGCAGTTCCCCTGTTTCTATTTCGGAAAAAACAGCGCGATCCTTCCCGCGTTCAGTAAGTTCAGCGGACTGGCCATCGTTAAAAAGAAAAGAACGGATACCATTTACGCCATTGTGAACCAGACATTAGTTCCTGTTACATGATCAGTATTGCCTACGACCCTATTTACGCACATCCGCTTCCGGAAGGTCACCGTTTCCCGATGCTGAAATATGAATTGATACCGGAGCAGTTATTGCACGAAGGAAGTATTGACAAGGAACAGTTATTCGCCCCTCAGCTCTGTTCAGAGGAGGTCCTGCTGCTCACACATGACCAGGAATATCTCAACAAACTGGAGCAGCAAACATTGAGCGCTTCCGAGCAGCGCAAGATCGGTTTTCCGCAATCGCCCTTACTGACCAGGCGTGAACGCATCATTACACAGGGAACCATTGACTGTTGTTACCGGGCCATTCGGTCTGGTTGCGCGCTGAATGTGGCGGGTGGCACCCACCACGCATTCAGGGACCGTGGCGAAGGTTTCTGCTTGCTCAACGATATGGCAGTGGCAGCCAATCATTTACTGCTGCAACAGGTGGCCAAACAGGTGCTCATCATTGACCTGGATGTACACCAGGGCAACGGCACGGCCAGCATTTTTGAGAATGAACCGAGGGTATTCACGTTCAGCATGCATGGAGGGCATAACTATCCTTTTCACAAGGAACGGTCCGACCTGGATATCCCTTTGTCCGACGGGACCGATGACGAAACCTATCTCGGGATCCTGGCAGACACCCTGCCAAGGCTGATCGATACGGTGCAGCCTGATTTCGTTTTTTACCTATCCGGCGTTGACATACTGGATACTGATAAATTCGGCAAACTGAAACTGAGCCTGGCAGGTTGTAAACAACGCGATGCTTTTGTATTCGAAACACTGCACCGCCACCGGATCCCCGTTACCATTGCCATGGGCGGCGGTTATTCGCCCGATGTAAGAACGATCGTGGAAGCGCACTGCAACACATTCCGGCTGGCAAAAGACATTTTCGGTTAGGCTTACTATATTTTGGGTTTCTTCTGCAGGCTAAGGTAGTCGAGGTAATAGATCAGCCTAACGGTGAGTTCATTGCCATGCGGTTGTTGAAATATCTGTCCCAGATTACCCAGGTAACTTTTGTAGTTCATACCATTGATCGGAAAATCGGTACCCAGCCAGTTCTTATAACCGATGATGAGTTTGCTGCCGTACTTAAAATCCCAGGTGTAGAACATATCCAGGTTAAAGGCATTGAAGTTCTGGTCCTGGCCATTCACGAAGGCATGTGGCAACAGGTCGCCATTGGCATCCACGTTAAAGAACTGCGTATAATTCACTTTGCTCCAGTAATGCCTGGCCCGCATGGATACATTCATCCGCGGAGAAAAATTATAGATGGCATTCACAATGGAGGTCAGGCTCTTCGTCTCGCGCCTTCCCGCGATCGGTTCGCCGGAAGCATCTCTGAACGCGAATCCATAGTTACCACGATCACTTACCCCGGATATATCCAGGTCCAGGCTGAAATGTTCATCGAACCGGTAACGCGGACCGATCTGCCAGGTAAAATACGGGTCCTGCGGCAAGGGCGATTCAGCAAAGCCTACCTGGTAACGAAGGAAAAAACGTTTACGGCTATCGCTGCTGCCGTTGGCGCCGATATACCAGTAAGGCGTTTTTTTCATCACCCTGCCAGGTGTGCGCAGTTCAAAGAAGTCGCGCTGCCATACGGGCTGCCAGTTACCGCTGAAAGTGATGTCCCAGAAATTCTTGAAGAAGTAAAATGCTTTCCCCTGGAACACATAGTTAGAGAAACGGAAAGGTTTGAACAGGTAAACGGGTAAGATACTGAGGCTGTAATTATAACTCAGGAAATGTTTCGTGGGTGTATACTGATTATAACTGATCCTGCCCACGGCGGAGACCTCATTGGGTGAACGTAAGATACCCAGGTCGTTGGGATCGTACCGTTCCGACTTGATGCTGTTGGATACCAGGTACTGCAGTTTGCCACTCACTTTACCATAACTGAGGGCGCTGCTGAAGCCGGTATATTTTTCCACACCTGCTATCTGGCTGAACTTACCCGACCAGGCAAAGTTGTGTCGGTTGCCTGCATCGAACAGGTTCACATCCACTCCCGATACATTTGCGTTCCTTCTGCCACCACTGCGCCATACGTTCGTATTGGTGAACGTGAGCGATGAACGGTTTGGCAAAGCCTGGTCAAGCACCAGGATATTGTAATTGGTCAGGGGTTCTGTTTCAATGGTGGTGGTGGCTTTGGTGGTCCTGTCCTCGATCACGGCATGTATGGGCGAACCAATGGCGTTGAATACACCAATGCCCAGTTTCTTCTTGGTACGTCCCGAGAATTTGGAAGCATTGATCAGCTGCGTAACGCCGGGATTGGAAACAATCTCCAGGTTAGGATCATTGTTCACCAAATTTCTCACGGCACCATAACCCGCCGGTGTTCCACCTACCCTTCTGGAATAGAACAAACCTGCTTTGTTGAACAGCTCGATCCCTTCGGTGAAGAAAGGACGGTTCTCCTGGAACTGCACTTCATAAGGCGTGAGGTTCAGCACCACATTATCAGACACCACCTGTCCAAAATCGGGAATCACCGTGGCATCCAGGGTAAAACTTTCATTGATGCCGTATTTCACATCCATCCCGCCATTACGCAGGAAATCCGTTTTCTTAGAGCCATTGGCATACGGAACCGTTCTGAAACCGGAAGTGATATAGGGCAGGAACGACAAACGTAAAGGCGGCGTAATATGGTCAACTCCTGTCAATACACCGAACTGGTTCACAAAACCGCCCTGTGCGGGATCCACTTTGTTCCAGAACACACTCTCATTGGTGCGGCGCATATACCGCTGGAAGTTGATGCCCCAGTCCTGCACTTCTTTTCTTGCAAAACGCAAAGCGGAATATGGGATCTTCATTTCTACCGACCAGCCGTCCTGATGGTGTTTCACGCTGCTTTCCCATACAGCGTCCCAGCTGTAATCGGTGGGCAGACCGAACTGTGAGACCATACTGGCCACCAGGCGCCCATCAGACTGCACATTACGGGAGGTCACCAGGAACTGGAACCCGTTCTGGTCATCATTATAGGTATCAAAGAACACGCTGAAATAATCCACGTCCTTCCGTTGTTCCCCATCGCGTGAGGTCAGCTGTTTGCGGATCTTGGGCATTTCGTCAAAAAGGTAGGCGCCAATATACACGGCCTGGTCATCATACAGGATGGATACATGGGTCTTCTGTGAAGCAGGTTCTCCAAAATGGGGCATGTTGGAAATGAAACCTTCGGCGCGCTGGGCCTGGTTCCAGGCTTTTTCATCCAGCAGGCCATCGATCTTGACAGGTGATTGTATACGCAGGGCGGACAATTTTTTTTCCTGAGCTGAAACAATAGCGGTAATGGCAATCGCAATAATCGTGAGTACGTTTCTCATGCTTGTATGGGTGGCGCAAAAGTAAGGATTGCAACAGCTGTGTCTGCGAAAAATGTATGAGTGGAAAAAACAAAGCAGCTTTGTTCAAGCTGCTTTGCGAATATGACGAAAGAATCGTATCCGTTCCTTAATTCAGTTTCTTTTTCAGGCTGCTCACCTGTTCCTGCAGGTTGTTCACCATACCTGCCAGCTGGTTCACGTCCCAACGTGGACCGGTATTGGCTTTCTGCATGATGTATACGGCCTTCCATACTTCCAGCACGTCTTCTGCACTGACATGGTAGGGTTCGTATTGCGGGTTATCGCTGATGAGGGTGATCTTGTTCTTTAGACGGTTGTTCTTCATGATGCGTTTATACACAACGCCTTCATTCTTGGACAGCACCACATAGGTATTGCTGTTCTTCACATCTTCCAGGTCGTCCACTTTTTCGCCCACTATCACGCTGCCGCTGGGGGTGGGTAACATACTATCGCCCACGATCTCAAAAGCGCGGTACTGACCGGGGCCCAGCATGGGAAGGGTGAATGTGTTCAGTTCATCCACAAATTCAGGATCGCCATAACCGGCCAGGTAACCGGCAGCAGCTTTTACCGGAACGAAGCGGATCTCAGACACTTCGTTCACCATTTTCAGCTGCCTTCTTTTTTCCAGGTAACTGAGCGCCTTGGGGGCCGATAGGTCCTTGAACAGGAAATCCTCCAGGCTCAGTTTGAACGTGCTGCAGATCTGCTCCATCACTTCCAGTCGGGGTTCTGCACGTTCCTCTTCATAAGCACCCACCAATGACCGTTTGATCTTGAGTTTGTTGGCAAATTCCTCCTGTGTCCAGCCGCGCAGCTTGCGCAGGTAACGGAGATTTTTTCCGGCGTATGACATAGCTAACTGATTTAGTTAGCAATTTACTAATATTTTTAGCTAACTGCCAAATTTATTTTTATTCCCCTCTACGGCTGTTCCGAAATTCAGGGATCCGGCTCCCTTCTGCTCATCATACTTACAGCAGAAACCTCCCCAAACCCGGAAAACATGGTACTCTTTGCGGTTCCCCCCAACATCCGTAATTTGTTTCATGGCCAGGTAACCGAATGTTACCCCCATCCTATCACCCAACACCCGACCATCCCATGAAGTATTGCTTATGTATTCTGCTGACCCTCCTATCCTGCGGCCGTATCCTGGCACAGGAAGACAGCCTGATGGTCCGCATTGCGGAAATCGAGATCCATCCGGCTTATCTGGAACAGTATACCGCCATCCTGAAAGAAGAAGCCAGGGCCTCCCTAGAACTGGAACCCGGGGTCATCTCCCTGTTTCCCATTTTCCAAAAAGAACATCCCACAAAAGTGAGGATCCTGGAAATATATGCCAGCCGCAAAGCGTATGAGTCGCATCTGCGATCGCCCCATTTCCTGAAATACAAGACCAGTACGCAGGCCATGGTAACTTCCTTACAACTGATAGACATGCAGGCGCTGGACCCGGCAACCATGCCCATACTGTTCCGGAAGTTAACAGGCAGGAAGGAATAGGTTCCCCACCCGTTTGACCATTTTTTTAGGCAGACTACTGGTCTTAATGTACTTTCCTGCTCCAAAAAGAACGGTTCATGAAAAAAATTCTCCTCGCTTCCCTCCTGTTGGCTGCCAACGGTGTATTTGCCCAGTCGCAACAGGCCTGGTCCGACGACCTCGTAATCACCCCGGAGCGTTCCAACTTTGACAAGACATCCACTTATGGCGATGTGATGAATTTTCTCAATGCCATCAAAACAAAAAGCCCTTATATACAGGTAAACACCATCGGCAAAAGCCCTATGGGAAAAGAGATCCCGATGGCCATCCTCGCCAATCCGGTAGTAAGTACGCCTGAACAGGCCAAAGCTTCCGGTAAAGCGGTGATCTATGTGCAGGGCAATATCCATGGCGGCGAAGTGGAAGGCAAGGAAGTGCTGATGATGCTGATGCGCGATATCCTGCTGGGCAACAAGACACAATTACTGCAGAACCAGATCATCCTGTTCCTGCCGATGTATAATACAGATGGCAATGATAAGATGGCGCCGGGACTGCGTCCCAGCCAGGAGAACAGTCCGCTGGAAACCGGTGTGCGAGAGAATGGGCAGGGACTTGACCTGAACCGCGACGGTATCAAGATGGAGGCCCCCGAAACACAGGCCCTGATCCAGAACGTGATCAACACCTGGGACCCGCAACTGAGTGTGGACCTCCACACCACCAACGGTACCTGGCACGGGTATTCGCTCACCTGGGCACCCAGTTATCTCTCTGCAGGTGAGCCGGCCACTTACCGGTATACCAATGATGTTATGTTGCCTGCCATTACCAAAAATGTAAAAGAGAAGAATGGTCTTTTCTTTGGGCCCTTCGGCGATTTCAATGTGCGCGATGGCTGGCCGGTGAAGAATTTCTATACCTATAACCACCATCCCCGTTACCTGATCAACCAGTTCGGACTGCGCAACCGCATGGGCATCTTAAGCGAGGCCTTTGCACATGAGCGTTTCTACCAACGCATCTACAGCACCTATACTTTCGTGACCGAAATTCTGGAACACACCAACCAGCATGCCAAAGAGATCATGCAGACCAATCATGATGCAGAACAGGCCGCTATCAGGAACGTACTGGAGAACGCTGGCAAAGTGAACAAAGGCGTACGTTTTAAGATGGTGCCTACGGAGCAGCCCCTAAAGGGATTCCGTTCTTATGAGTACTCCAGCTTTACCAAACCCGATGGCAGCAGGTCATGGGTGAAGAAAGGGAATATCGTGACCTACGATAACGTGAACTATTACGGTGCGTTCAAGGATACCGTGCAGAGCCTGCTGCCACGTGGCTATATCATTCCCGCAGAACAGGCGGCCATTGCAGAACACCTGGTGAAACAGGGCGCCAAAGTGGAGAAGATAGAAAAAGCGGAAAAGATCAGTGTGGATGTGTTCGTGGTGGAAAGATACACCCGCGCGCAGCGCAAGTTCGAGGGACACCTGATGGCTTCTGCCGAAGGGCATTTTGAGCGAATCATCAAAACCCTGAAAAAGGGAGATTACAAAGTGGATATGGCACAGCCGCTCACCAACCTCATCTTTTATACGCTCGAACCCCAATCGGACGACGGGCTGCTGAACTGGAACTTCTTCGACAATTACCTGGACCAGAACAACGTTGCCACCAAACCAGTGGAGTACCCGGTATATAAATATTACAGCTGGCCGGCCCCGGAGAAAACCAAAGGAGGAAAGAAATAGATCTCCTGTGAGGTACGGGATGAACCCGGTAAAGATAACTTCGATTTTACCATGCATACCCGTCTCTCAACCATCTTAATCGTATCTTGCAGTCATGGCAAAAGTGAAAAAGACAAAGAAAAAACAGCCGGTGATCCTGATCACCAATGATGATGGCGTTACAGCACCGGGTATACGCGCCCTGGTGGAAGCAGTGAAAGGATTGGGCAAAGTGATCGTTGTAGCGCCCGATAAACCACAGAGTGGTATGGGACATGCCATCACCATCGGCAACCCGCTGCGTTTGCAGAAAGTGAATGTGTTCGAGAACGAGAACGTAGAAGCCTGGGCCTGTAGTGGCACACCGGTCGACTGCGTAAAACTGGCGGTGGACAAAGTGATCCACAGCAAACCCGATATCTGTTTGAGCGGCATCAACCATGGCGCCAATCACTCCATCAATGTGATCTATTCAGGCACTATGTCCGCTGCGCTGGAAGCTGCCATTGAAAGCATCCCCAGCATCGGATTCAGCCTGCTCGACCTGAGCATTGAAGCTGATTTTACAGCCGCCAAAAAATATGCCAGGATCCTGGTGGAACATGTGCTGAACAGCGAACCGAACGATAAACACCTCTGCCTGAATGTGAACATACCCAAGGGGGAGGAGAAGATGATCAAGGGTATCAAGATAGCCCGCCAGGCCTACGCCAAATACGAGGAGGAGTTCGATGAAAGAAAGGACCCGCATGGCAAAAGATACTACTGGCTCACCGGCGAGTTCATCAACTTCGACAAGGGCAAGGACACGGACGTATGGGCGCTGGAAAACAATTTTGTGAGCGTGGTGCCTGTCCAGTTCGACCTGACCCACAATGAACTGAAAAAGAAACTCGAAAAATCCTGGAAATTTTGATCCTGAATAAAGACAACCGGAAACTTGGCCTCGTGCTGGGTTTCCTTTCTCCGCTGGTGGGTTTCACCATGTATTACCTGGCCCGTTTCAGCATCTTTTCGGTGGAGGAATTCTGGCAGGTACTGATGATGCAGAAATCACTGTTATCGGGTATCATCAGCCTGGCGCTCATCGTGAACGTGGTGGTGTTCACTTTGTACATCAACAAACGGAAGGACAAGACCGCTACGGGCATCTTCATTGCCACCTGTATCTATGCAATAGTGGCGTTGGCCTTCAAATGGTTTTTCTGAATCTGATCATTTACTGCCGGCAGGCAACGCGGTTCCGTTGACCTGTGCTTCGAGCGAAACACGGTATCTTTTTACGGCGCGGGCAATGGCTTCAGCGGTCTGCTGCTGCCCATCCTCACTGGTAATGAGCGCTTCTTCTTCGGGATGTGATAAGAATCCTACTTCTATCAGGATGGCCGGCATGGCCACTGCCTGTAATACCCAGATGCCTTTCTCGTCGCGTTGTTTGGCTCCGCGGCTTACCCGTCCGGAACGCACGAATTCCTCTTCCACCGTTTCTGCCAGTTTGCGGCTGCGGTTGGCATATTCCTGCGTACGCATGGAGTTGATCATCTTCATGGCAGGATTGTTATCAAAACCATCCACCACCAGCATCGCAGTATCTGAGAAATTATTCTCCATCAGGGCCTCTTCCTTGTCCTTGGTCTTGCCCACACCCCAGATATAGGTCTCAGTTCCCATGGCGGGGTTAGGTGTGTACCAGGTACGGTATTCGGGGATCTTTTTTTTGATCTTCTTACCCTTGCGTTTGATGGTCTTGGTGGTATACCCCGTTATCTCCGTATGCCGGATGGGCGATACATCGTTACAATGGATGGAGATGAACAGGTCGCCCTTGGCGGCATTGGCCTTATTGGCCTTTACAATAGGGCTGTTGAACTCATCAGTGGTTCGGGTCATGATCACTTCCACATCGGGCATCTGGCTGGTGATCACATCACGAAGTTTAAGGCCGATGGCGAGTGCCACATCTTTTTCTTCCATCTTTTTACCCGAAGCGCCATAGAACTTACCTGCAATGGCAGAGGGTCCGCCATGACCCGGATCGATCACGATCCGCTTCAGCGGGTGCTTCATGGTCTTGCCCTTATCGGTCTGCGCATTGGCAGACGTTGATAACAGCAGAAAAAGAAGCCATAAAAGAGAAAAAAAAGGTCTTGTTTTCATCGGGGGTCGACTGTTATTGAATAACGAACAAAACAGCTTTTTAGTATCCCCAAATATAAAAAACCGGCCCCTATACCGGAGCCGGTTGCAACGAAGTTTTGGAAAGTTTTTACTTTCTGTTAAGGTTTATCTTCTTACGGATCTGTTACTTCTTCACTACCAGCGTGATCGTTTGCCGGTGCCGGTACAATACCGGCTGGCCGTTCTGCCTTGCTGGTATCCACCTGGGACCATTTTTGATCAGGCGAATGGCTTCATCCACTGTTCCGTGACCGGGATTGTTCTCTGCCGTAACATTACTCACATTACCATCTTCTGCCACCAGGAAGGATAATTGAACGGTATAGGTTCCGGGCGGTGTTCCGTTGCGTGCCAGATCGCCACGTTGGTTGCGCAAAATGTATTTGTTCAGGGTAGACTGTCCACCGGGAAATGCAGGAAGTTTTTCCACTTCTGTAAAGATCTTATGCCCTTTGTACAAAGGCCTTGTCACTACTTCTGTTTTGACGGCAAATGGTTTTTTGGTAACGATCTCCACTACCCCGTTCCTGGCTTCCGCCCCGTAACGACTGATCCAGGCCGAATCCTTGTGTACGTTTACAGTGGCAATATCATCGGGTTGTACGGAAGCTAGCGACCCCTTCACCCCATCCACCAGGATCAGCACATCTTTGGGCATGCTATCGGTATGCGGGCGGATGGTCACATTGGTCACACCCAATGGGCGACTGTTGATCTTTGCAGGAAGATTATTGACCGCCACTACAGTGCCGGAACTTATTGCATCCTGCGGCAGCCCTGTTTTACTGGTGATCAGGATCACGCCGTTCCTGCCCTCTTCACCATACAAAGCTGTGGCCGATTCGTTCTTCAACACATTCACCGACTGTATTTGTGCCGGGTTGATGCTGCCAATGGAATCATGGGCGATCTTCCTGCCATCCAGTATCACCAGAGGCTCAGGCATTCTTGTTTTCTGGGTAGAGATCAGTACCACCCCGTTTTTCGCCTCTTCTCCGTACATGCTGGTGGTGGCGGCATCCTTTCCATTTAAAATATTGACCGTTGCAATGCTTTTGGTAGTAAGTGTGTCCAGTACGGCAGGGGCTACTTTTTTTCCATCCAGCAGGATCAACGCTTTTACCAACTCCTTGTTTTTGGCAACGGAAGGGATGATCTTAAGAACATCTGTTTTATCCTTACCGTGTATATACACTGTATCAGCCTGGATGACAATAGTGTCGGCAGGATCTTTTGAAGGTTCCAGTAACAATGTCCTGGTTTTATCCACCATATTCTCTACCACAGTAGCTACCGACAACGGCCCTTTTGCCCTTTGTTCCGGGTTCCTGAACGCGAACAACAGCACCATCACAGCCAGTAAGGGTAATACCACCAGCCGACGCAGGTAACTGAACCTGGGATTACGGTCATTCGTCAGCATCTGTAATCTTCTTTTGATGGGTGAGAAAAAGAATGGATTGGTCATCCCGAACCGCTGCTGCGGGTAGGCCGCGGTCAGCAGCATCTGTGCCAGTGCGGCAGTATCGCCCTCACCCACCGCTTTTTTATCGGCAATGAATTCATGGATCATTTCCATCTCTTTTTTCAGCAGCCAGAAAAAAGGGTTGAACCAGCCCGCCACCAGTACCAGCTGAACGAACAATTTATCCAGTGTATGTTTCTGACGCACATGCGTCAGTTCGTGTTGCAGGATCTGTTTGCCGGATTCGCTGCGCAGGTCTATCGCTTCGTTCCAGAAAATATACCGGAAAAAGGAAAAGGGTGTGCCCGGAGCCTGCGTCAATACCAGGTACACATCGCCCACATTCCTGCAGGAATGTTGCTGCAGCAAACGATACAGGCGGATGAACGAGTTCAACAGTCCCGCCAGCATCACCGATGCAACCACCCCGTACAGGGTCCAGGCGGCCAGGTCCCAGTTCCACTGGAAACCAGTGCGGGTAACGGCCGCTTCTATACGTGTATTGTTATCCGCCAGCACAGAGAGCAGTTGCAACACCTGCAGGTCATCGGTCACGGATGGTTGCTGCCACTGGATCTTCACCAATGGCACCACCCACGATAACAGGGCCAGGGCCAGCAGGTAGAACCGGTTGTAATGGTGAAAACGCTTGTTGCGCAACACCAGCCAGTAATACCCCATCATGATGCCGCTGCAGAGTATCACCTGAACAAAGTAATAGGCGGTTGTGAACATGGTGCTTATTTTTTGGCTTGTTTGTGTTTGATCTGTTGCAACAGCAGCTCCAGTTCTTTCACACTCAGGTTCTTCTGTTTTACCATAAAGGATACCGCATCCGTGAACGACCCCTCAAAATAACCGTTCACCAGCGTGCGCATGCTGCTGGATGAATATTCGTCCTTCGACACCAACGGGTAATACTGGTGCACCCTGCCAACAGGATGTATACCCACAAATCCTTTCTCTACCAGTATCTTCAGAATAGTGGCCACAGTATTCGAATGCGGACGCGGTTCGGGCTGCGCCTCTACAATATCTTTCAGGAAGGCTTCTTCCAGTTTCCAGATCGTTTGCATGATCTGCTCTTCTGCTTTGGTCAACGGTTTCATGGGGAGAGTTTTACCTGATCAAATATAATAACTAAATAATTAGTTTAACAACTATTTTCATAGTTAATAAATAATCATATCTAACATATGGGAACGTCAGACGGTTCAATAGGTTCTTGTGAAATACCTACAGGAACAGGGCCCAGCGGCCCTGGGCAAACAATATTCACACTTGAGAAACGCAAGGAACACACAGCGATCCCCAAAAAGAAGAACCGGTCATTACAGACTGACTATTCCCCGTCCCAACCGAATTCGGTATTTTGCAGCCTCACCAATTTCCCTGCGGGGATACGGCATGAAGTATTACATCATTTCCGGCGAAGCCAGTGGAGACCTGCACGGCAGCAACCTGGTAAAACAGCTGTACCTGCTGGATGCGGAGGCAGATATCCGTTGCTGGGGCGGCGACCTGATGCAGGCGGCCGGTGCTACATTGGTGAAACATTACCGCGACCTGGCATTCATGGGTTTTGCCGAAGTGGTGAAGAACCTGCCCACCATCCTGCAGAACATCCGTTTCTGCAAGCAGGATATCCTGTCATTCCAGCCCGACACGCTGGTACTGATCGATTATCCCGGTTTTAACCTCCGCATAGCCGAATGGGCCAAACAGCAGGGATTCAAAGTGATCTATTATATCTCTCCCCAGGTATGGGCCTGGAAGGCCAACCGCGTGAAGAAGATGAAACAGTGCATCGACAAAATGCTCTGCATACTCCCCTTTGAAAAAAAATATTTCCGCGACACCTGGAACTGGGAGGTGGAATATGTGGGGCACCCGCTTGTAGAAGTTGTGGAGAAGAAGAAACAGTTTGGGGTTGGGAGTCTGGAGTTTGGGGTTGTGCACAGTAACCCCAAACTCCAAACCCCAAACCCCAAACCCTCCCTCATCGCCCTCCTCCCCGGAAGCCGTAAACAGGAGATCCAGAAAAAACTGCCCATCATGCTGCAGGTGGCCAGGTCATTTCCGGAATACCGTTTTGTGGTGGCGCAGGCGCCGGGACTGGATGATGCTTTTTACGAGCCTTTCCTGGCGGCTTATACGAATGTGTCAACCGTGCGCAACCAGACCTACGACCTGCTGCTGCAGGCCAGTGCCGCATTGGCGACCAGTGGTACCGCTACCCTGGAGACCGCATTGTTCGGCGTACCCGAAGTGGTGTGTTACAAAGGAAGTAATATCAGTTACCAGATCGCCAAAAGACTGATCAAGATCAAATACATATCGCTGGTGAACCTGATCATGGACAAACCGGTGGTGACCGAACTGATCCAGGACGAGCTTACCCCCGATAACCTGGTTCGCGAACTCAGAAGCCTGCTGCAGGATAGCGCTAAACAAAAGCAGGTGCAGGAAGACTACCTCGCATTAAAGGAATTGTTATCCGCCGGCGGACACGCTTCCGCCCAGGCAGCCCGCATCATCGTGGATTTTATCCGTAAATAAACGTTCAAATATTCTGTTTGGGGCAAAGATGATGGTCGTAACCTGCACAATGAAAAAATCAAATCAGTCCCTGTGGACGGACCTCTTTGGGTTCGGTATCTAGCGAAGCGTAGATAGATCCGATCATGCGAAGCAGATCTGATCAGAGGCCAAAGCAGTCCGGGAACAGGGACGAGGCCCAGCGGCCATGAGCGATAAAAATGCATGTAGCCATAGAGGGATCGCTATTCTACTTAAGTAACAGGTTACAACTTATTTCAGCAACGGCAGGATCACCAGCTTGAACAGGATGATCAGCACCGCTACCAGGAACATGATCAGCGAAATGCGGTTCATGCCATGCATGTATTTCATCCACTGAGTGCGGGGTTCGTTGGGGTCCCTTTTTTTGATGTAGAGGTATTCAGCGATTTGTTTCCAGATGCCCATGAGATGACGGTTTATGGATTGATGCGTTCATGGGTCGCTTCACAGCTTCCCGGCAATAAAGGTAATAACAGTCCCTCTAATTCAGATCCAAACTTATTGTAGTTACATTTGTTTCACTCCAAAACAACTGACATGCCTATCCGTTTGCTGCTATCTCTCTGCTTTTCCATTACCCTGTTCTGTTCCTATGCGCAGTTCGAACCCACCAGGATCGATATCGTACGTGACAACTGGGGCGTTCCCCATATTTTCGGGAAAACGGACCCTGATGTGGCATATGGATTGGCCTGGGCACAGGCAGAGGATGATTTTGCCACCATCCAGCAATCATTGATGGCCGGTAAAGGGATGCTGGCCCGCCACCTGGGTAAAAAAGGCGCACAGATCGATTATATCATACAACTGTTGCGCATACCGGAACTGGTGGAGGAAAGATATGCATCGGACCTGAGCCCGGAGTTCAAGAGATTGCTCGAAGGGTATTGTGCGGGTCTGAATGCCTTTGCATCGGCACATCCGAAAGAGATCTTACTGAAGCACCTGTTCCCGGTGACCCCCAAAGACATGATCCGGTACTCTGTACTGCAACTATGTGTACTCTCAGGAGCCGATAAGGCGCTGGCCTCCATCTTTAACGGCAAAGTACCCTTACTGGAGAATTTTAAAACGGCAGGCAGCAATGCCTTTGCGTTCAACAGTCGCAAAACGACCGACGGACAAGTGTACCTCGACATCAACGCACACCAGCCGTTGGAAGGACCGGTAGCATTTTATGAGGCGCACCTGAACAGCGAAGAGGGATGGAACATCCTTGGCGCCAATTTTCCGGGAGCGCCCTGTATCCTGCATGGGGTGAATGAATACCTGGGATGGGCACATACGGTGAATGACCCCGACAAACTGGACATCTACCAACTGGAAATGAACCCAGCCAACAAACTCGAATACAGGTTGGATGGCAAATGGGAACTGCTGGAAGAGAAAAAAGTGCCCCTGAAAGTAAAACTGGGCGGCATAACCGTACGTGTCAACAGGAAAGCCTACTGGAGCAAATACGGACCCACCCTGATCACCGATCGCGGTACCTTCTCCATACGCATGCCGGCACAGATGGATATCCGCGGGCTGGAACAATGGTACCGGTTCAACAAGGCCAAAAATTTCACAGAATTCAAAACTGCCCTGGAAATGCTGGCCATACCGGGTTATAACATTGTGTATGCCGACAGATACGATACCATTTATTACCTGAGCAATGGCCGTATCCCCGTTCGTGATCCCAGATACAACTGGAAGGGTACGCTGCCCGGTAATACCAGCAGCACCTTGTGGACCAGCCTGCATCCGCTGAAAGATCTGCCGCAGGTACTACAACCCAACAGCGGTTTTGTATTCAACACCAACCATTCCCCCTTTCATTCTACCGAAGGCGCCGACAATCCATCGATCAAAGACATCACCATGGGATATGAGACACTGGAGAATAACCGAAGCAAACGATTTTCAGAGATGGTGTCCCGGTATGATAAAATATCCTATGAGACTTTCAGGAACATAAAATTTGACAGACACTATCCCGCGCAATTTGCTTTTCCGACCGGCATAGATTCTTTGTTCCTATTAAAGTCTAGTGAGTATCCGGACATTGCAGAACTCATTGTGCAACTGCAGCAATGGGACAAGAATGCCAATGCAGAAAGCGTAGGGGCAGGAACCTTCTTCATGGTATACCATACCATCACTGGGTCACCCAAACGCTATGACCGAAACAGCATCCTCACTTCGCAACAATCTGTGGACCTGTTACGCGCCGTGAAAGCGGAACTGATGAAAAATTTCGGTCGTACCGACCTGCAGTTGGGTGATATTCAGAAACTGGTACGGGGCGATAAAGAACTGCCACTGCCCGGTCTGCCCGATGTGCTGGCCCCCATGTATTCTGTACCATACAAGAACGGATTATGGAAAGGTACACAGGGCGATGCCTATATTGAACTGGTGCGTTTTACCAGCAAGGGTCCTGTGATCGAATCGCTCAATACCTATGGGGCATCCAGCCGGAAGGACTCTCCCCATTATACGGACCAGATGGACATGTATGTGAAACAACAGACCAAGACCATGACCCTGAATAAGGACGAGGTCTATCGAACCGCTAAAAAGATCTATCATCCGATGTGATGCTTTCATTCGCCGGAAGCGTCCACCAGCCAGTCTTTCAGGAACCGGCTGATCTGAGCGGTCTCGATGATGAACCCATCGTGCCCGTAGGCAGAATCGATCTCAAAGAAATGTGTGTTGGGGATATGGTCTGCCATGAACTGCTGTTCATCCAGCGGACAAAGGATATCGCTCCGGATCCCGATGATCAAAGTGGGCTGGGTGATGGACCGCAATACCTTGATCAGGTCGCCGCCCCGGCCCCTGCCCAGGTGGTGACTGTCCATGGCTTTGGTAAGCAGCCAGTAGCTGTAGGCATTGAAACGTTTCACCAGTTTATCGCCCTGGTAATTGATATAGGAAGAGGCTTTGAAATCATCGATCTTCTCCGGGTCGGGATCGGTCTGTTTGTCCTGGAAGGTCCCATAGTTGCGATAGGTGAGCATCCCAATGGCCCGGGCAGCTTTCAGACCTTTGGCGCCCGCATCGGGTGACCGGTGTTGCCAGGTATGATCGGCCTCAATGGCCAGCCGCTGCGCCGTATGCACCGCTACGCCCCAGGCGCTTTCCGACGGGGATGTGGCAATCAGGAACAATCTCCCGATTACATCCCGTTCCATCACGGCCCATTCCAGCGCCTGGTAACCGCCCATACTGCCACCCATCAACAGGTGGATCCTCTCTATGCCCAGGTGTTTGCGCAACAGGATGAACGACTGCACCATATCGCGGATGGTGATCTGCGGAAAAGAGGAATAATAAGGTTTGCCCGTACGTGGATCATCACTCAAAGGCCCCGTAGTTCCATAACAGGAGCCGAGAATATTGGCGCAGACAATGAAATACCGGTTGGGATCTATCAGGCAATCCTCTCCCACCAATCCCTTCCACCAATCGGCCACATCTGAACTGGCGGTCAATGCATGACAGACCCAGATCACATTGCTCTTATCCGCATTCATCTGCCCATAGGTATGATAGGCCACACGCAGCGAAGGCAGCACCGTTCCGTTCTCTAAACTAAATTCAGCCTGTGACTCAAAAATTTTCATAAGTATTAATTCCGCATTTCAGAAGCAAAATACGGCTAAGCTTAAATTACATTTGCATAAATCTTTGGAAATAACCGGAATTGAGGCGAAAGCAGTCATTGCCAATATATGGCAGGCGAAGATACTAACGTTCATTCGTATAGAGTGAATGGGCAATTGTCAATCAATCCGGAAATCCATAATACGCTAATTCGCAAATCAAAATAAAACCGCATGTCAAAACATAACCAGACCAATGCCATCCGTATTCAGACCGAACGCACGAACGAGATGGAACATTCCACGCCGATGTTCCTGACCAGCAGTTTCTGTTTTGACAATGCCGAAGAAATGCGGGCCGCTTTTGCGGATGAGTCGGACGACAATATCTACAGCCGCTTCAGCAACCCCGGGGTGCAGGAGTTCGTTGATAAGATGTGCGCGCTGGAAGGTGCAGAAGCAGGATATGCCACCGCATCGGGCATGAGTGCCGTATTCGGGTCCTTCATGGCTTTGCTGAAACAAGGGGATCACCTGCTGTCCTGCAACGCCATTTTCGGAAGCACCCATACCGTCATCGCCAAATACCTTCCCAAATACGGCATCGAATCCTCCTATGTGGGCGCCAATGCCACGGAGGCCGAATGGGAAGCTGCTATCCGTCCGAATACCAAAATGATCTATCTGGAAACACCCACCAACCCCGGACTGGATGTACTCGACCTCACCATGATCGGCCGCATCGCCAAAAAACATAAGATCATCCTGAACGTTGATAACTGTTTTGCCACACCCGTTAACCAGCAGCCCATCCGGTTCGGCGCTGACCTGGTGGTGCATTCCGCCACCAAATGGCTGGACGGCCAGGGCCGCGTACTGGGCGGCGTAGTGGTGGGCCGCAAAGACCTGATCAAAGAAATTTACCTGTTCTGCAGAAGTACGGGGCCGGCCTTATCGCCCTTCAATGCCTGGGTACTGAGCAAGAGCCTCGAGACCCTGGACGTGCGCATGGAGCGGCATGCATCCAATGCCCTGTTCATTGCACAGTCGCTGGAGCAACATCCCAGGATCGCATCACTGCGCTATCCCTTCCTGCCCAGCCATCCGCACCATGCCATTGCCACCCAACAGATGCAGAATGGCGGCGGTATCGTTTGTTTTGAACTGAAGGGCGGACTGGAAGCCGGACGCAGTTTCCTGAACAGCCTTCAGATGTTGTCGCTCACGGCCAACCTGGGCGATACCCGCAGCATCGCTTCGCACCCGGCCAGCACCACACACGCAAAACTGTCCGAAGCGGAACGACAGTCCGTCAACATCACCCCCGGCCTCATCCGCATCAGTGTGGGACTGGAACATAAGGACGATATCCTGTCAGATATCCTGCAGGCCCTGGACAAGATCGGTCAGTAATGACCCATACTTAATTACTCATTACTAACTGCTAATTCGCAATTGATAATTACCTTGTGCCCATGTCGCTCGAGCTTGAACATCCTGATATCTTTGAGCAGTTTGAACAACTGGTAGCCAAAGAGGATAAACTGGAGATCCGGGAATTCCTGGATGACCAGAATATCAGCGATGTGGCCGGACTCATCAGCGAATACCCTGAATACGAGGCACAGATCATCGCCAATATGGCCATACACCGGGCGGCCAGCGTGTTCAAGATCCTCGATATCTCGCAGCAGAAGGACATTGTGAAGGAACTGCCTTCGGCCAAGACCGCCGAACTGCTGAACGAACTGCCCGCGGATGACCGTACCGACTTCCTGGAAGAACTGCCCAAAGCCGCCATCCGCGACCTGATCAAATTACTCGACCCCGAAGAAAGAAAGATCACCCTATCGCTACTGGGTTACCCTGAGGACAGCGTGGGCCGTTTGATGACACCTGACTACGTGTACATCTACCGCCACAATACGGTGAACGAAGTGTTCGATACCATCCGCAAGCACGCCAAGAACAGTGAGACCATCGACGTGATCTACGTGATCAACAGCCATGGTGAACTGATCGACGATATCCGGATCCGCGACATCATCCTGGCCTCTCCCGAAAAACGCGTGGACGAGATCATTGACGGCCGTTATGTATCCCTGAACGTGAACGACGACCAGGAACATGCCAGCCAGGTGTTCAAGATGAACAATCGCGTGGCCCTGCCCGTGGTGGATGATAACAATATCCTGCTCGGCATCGTCACCATCGACGATATGTTATGGGTGGCCAATGAAGAGTTCAGCGAGGACATGCAGAAAATGGGGGGTACCGAAGCGCTGAACGAACCCTATCTCGATATTCCCTTACTCAAACTCTTCCGCAAACGCATCGGCTGGCTGGTAGTGCTGTTCCTGGGCGAAATGCTCACCGCCACTGCTATGGGCTACTTTGAGGATGAGATCGCCAAAGCCGTGGTGCTGGCCCTCTTCGTACCCCTCATTATTTCCAGCGGCGGTAACAGCGGCTCACAGGCATCCACCCTGATCATACAGGCCATGGCCGTGGGCGAGATCACCATTGCCGACTGGTGGCGCGTACTGCGCCGCGAGCTGTTAAGCGGACTCTTGCTTGGCAGTGTACTCGGTATCATCGGTTTTATCCGCGTAGGCGTTTGGCATTCCATTGCACCGGGCATCTATGGCCCCAACTGGATGATGATCGGCTCCACCGTAGGATTCTCACTCGTAGGTGTGGTACTCTGGGGCACGCTATCCGGGTCCATGCTGCCCATCTTCCTCAAAAAACTCGGCGCCGACCCGGCGGTATCTTCTGCACCTTTTGTGGCAACACTGGTGGATGTAACAGGGCTGATCATTTATTTCAGTTTTGCGTATTTGTTTTTGCAGGGTATTTTATTGTAGAGACGGGGCAATGATAGGATGATAGAATGATATGCAGATGAATCATGTTGAAATCATCTCCGCTCAAACTCCCCGCCCTCCCCGACTCCACGGTGAAAGAATCCAGGGAACAAAACCAATACGCCAATGCACTAATCCGCCAATTCGCCAATTGAACAGATGAACAGACGAGCAAGGAACAGACGAATAATTATGCACACCAAAGGAATTGTCTTATTTTAGGCATTCAAGGCATCTTCATGAAATGGGCGATCATCATTTTCCTTCAACTGGCAACTTTTCAAAGTAAAGCGCAACGTATATTTAAATATAGCCACCTTAATAACCCATGTGAATTGCTGATAAATCCAGACAGCACAACTGTACGCGTTTTAAAAAGTAGCAGTAACGATCTTTACATTGAATCCAATGGCCGAATCAGAAAGATCAACCACTCGCTATATCAAATTGTGGACACTTCCTTTTTCTCACTGAGCATAATGGAAAATGATGTGGATCCTTATTCGCAATTTGGTGTTTATGTAGATACTATATTTCCCAGGTTCAAGGATATCGAAAATATCCTGATCCAATACGCTGACGGAACAACCAATAGCATCAAACTCCAAAAGGGAGAACACATCAAATACTACTACGATAAAAAAAAGTACAATAAAAAACACCCCTTCATTAAAATAATAACAAATCATAGTAACCCCATCACTAAGCAACCCGTAAAGCTTACACTCTTTTTACGAGCATCATTGGCTTTTGATTCAAGATTCATAGAGAGTTTTCAGTTACAGATGTTACCCAATTCTACAAAAATGATCGGAGAACCGATAATCACAGAAGTAACGCATTAAGATGAACGGAAAACCGCAACTAACCATATTATTAAATCTCCAAAAGGGTTTACTTCGCAAAATCGTATAGAGAAATGTTACCTATCTCACCCAAGACTAAAGACTTCTCTATCACTTGACTCTCATAACATCACACCATTCGTCACTTACTAAATCGTAAGAACTGATGAGGCGAGAAAGTGAATATGAATATTGAACAAGGAATTTTGAATTATGAGGTATCTTAAGCACTCTGCGTAAAGTCCCCGTCCTCCCCGACTCTGCGGTGAAAGAATCCAGGGAACAAAAACAAAACCAATACGCCAATTCACTAATCCGCTAATCCGCCAATTCCTTCCCCAAACAGTCTCCCGAACGAAAACTCTTCACTCAAGATCACCACTCATCACAGACTACCCCACAGTACCATTGACCTTAGTGAATATTTGTATATTTATCCGCATACAAGATCGAGTTGGCCATCTGTCAACGCTGCCCTTATAAAGTAATATCCAATATGAAAGATCAAGATATTCTCATCGATGTGGTGGACCTGCTGCCTGCCCTTGACGAACAATTGCTTGAGCTGCTCCGTTCGCTGACACCCACAGAATGGCAGAAACAGACCATTGCAAAACAATGGACCGTGAAAGATGTGGCCGCCCATTTATTAGATGGCAATATTCGCATCCTCTCCATCCTGCGCGACAATCATTTTGGCGAACAACCCAATATACGATCCCACCAGGACCTTGTAGATTTTTTGAACGGCCTCAATGCCGACTGGATAAAAGCCATGAAAAGGGTGAGTCCGCAGATGCTGCTTTTCCTGCTGGAGCAAACAGCTCCCCCGTTCTGCCAGTACCTCAAAACACTGGACCCGTTGGATAGATCAGTACTGGCCGTAGATTGGGCCGGAGAGGCAGAAAGTAAAAACTGGATGGAAATAGCCCGCGAGTACACAGAAAAGTGGCTGCACCAACAACAGATACGCGATGCTGTTGGCAAACCCGGTCTGCTCACAAGGGAATGGTTCTATCCGTTCATCGACATTTTTATGCTGACGCTTCCGCATACCTACCGGAACACAGAAGCGGCCAACGGAACGCATATCAGGGTCACCGTGACCACGGAGATAGGAGGTTCCTGGTCATTGATAAGGGTCAATGACAGCTGGCAGCTAAGCAAAAACCAGCATACGGAACCTGCCACAGCCGAACTGATCATAGATCCGGATACCGCCTGGAAACTGTTCTCCAAAAGCTGGCGCCCTGAACAGGTAAAGGATACCATACGCATAAAAGGTAACCGACAACTTGCCGAAACAGCATTGGGAATGGTCTCAGTAATGGCGTAAAGGAAGAGATGTCGGTCTTACTGCACGGCACAGAACATCATTCCTGCAAATGAGGCGACCTGTCCAGGCGCATCAGCCGTAGGATTCCTGAGCAGTCTTTAGTATCTTGATCATGATAAATGGGGATCACACATGGCAAAGTAGTCCTACCTAAGACAGGCAAGGCCAATGATAAGAACACTCCCAAAACATCGTCTGTACTGCAACATTAGCGGGAAGGCCAGAAAAACAACCATAGAAAAAATACAATAGTATGTCCATAACAAAAGAAACAGAACTGATCGGCATGAAAAAAGTAAGTGATGCGGTCGCATACACTTTGAAGGAAATGAAAGATCATGCTAAACCAGGCATGACGACCAAAGAGCTTGATGACTTCGGCGCAGGGATCTTACAGGAGTTCGGTGCCAACTCAGCACCCTATATGACGTACCAGTTTCCCGGCTGGACCTGCATCAGCGTAAACAAGGAATTCTGTCATGGTATTCCATCCGATAAAAAGATCCTGAGAGAGGGCGATCTGATCAATATAGATGTTTCTGCTGAGCTGGATGGGTTTTGGTCTGACAATGGCAACTCTTTCGTATTAGGAGAAGACATCCATCAACACCAAAAATTAGTGGATGCCTCAAAAGAAGTACTACAAAAAGCAATAGATAATATCAGAGGCGGCGTAAAGATCGCTGACATAGGGCACCTGATGGAAACAGAGGCCAAAAAGAGAGGCTACAAGGTTATTAAAAATTTAGGCGGGCACGGTATCGGCAGAGGTCTGCACGAAGAGCCAGGTGAATTGCTGAATTATAAAAACAGGTTCGACCAACGACGCTTCAAGAAGAATTCCGTGGTTGCCATAGAGACCTTTATTTCGACCGCTTCCTCCTATACAGTGGAACTTTCTGACGGTTGGACAATGGTTGGCAATAAAGGCGGTTTTATGGCACAGCACGAGCATACCATTGTTGTAACTGACGGAAAGCCCATTATACTGACAGCCCTGAATGGAATATGGAATTAACAAAGAGCCGAACCGCCAACAGCCCTTTGGCCAAAACCGGGCAGTACTTGCAGGTCCTATAGTATCCCCTAACGAGAGACGCGCTGTGAACCGAGTTCTCTCATTATGGATCAAGCAATGTTATTTACCCTTCCGAAACCCTTGATACTTGATACTTGACCCTTGAAACTTGACCCTTGAAACTTGACCCTTGAAACTTGACCCTTGAAACTTGACCCTTGAAACTTGTCCTTATCCCACCGCCAGTATTTTCCCCGTACCGCAGTATTTCGTTTCGAGGATCGTTTCATCCGGTCCCGGTTTTCCCATCTGTATGCCTACGGCCAGGAAAAGGCTGTGTGTATCTTCCAGGATAACGGGTGTAAGTGTCTCTGATCGACCAGACTCGCGTAAGGTAAGCAGGAGATCCTCATCCGGCCGGGTTGCAGTGACCGGCAACCAGCCGGATACATACAGGGGACAATAGGGCTTCTGCGTGGCATTGTGATAGGTATAGTCCCTGCCATCATGCGTAAGGTCGCACATCACAAAAAAATGTACGATCAACCGGTAATAAGGTTGTTGCCAGGGAAACTGCAGATGGATGCCGGGCTGCAGGGCAGGGATCTCCATCCGGGCAGTACCCAGTTCACGGTTAAAATTGGCTTGTAACGGATAACGTAACACCGAATCGAACCCATACCGCCGGTTCAATGCGAAATTAGCCAGCAGGTAGCGGTGCTGCGAGTACAGGATACAGCGTTGCCCCGGCGGGTGTTCCGTATCCCGCAACTGCATGGTCTTATGCAGGGCAGAGAAAGCCGCATTCAGGTTATGGTCCACCAGATTGACAAAAGGATGCAGCTCCCGCCGTAACAATGAAGCCATCTTACTGCAGCTGCCGAATTCTGCATTGTTCGACCGCACCCTTTCAAAATTCGGATGCTGTTTGATCTGCTTTTTGGTAGCGCCACCTTTGGTACGCAGAATGATCTTATCTGAGCCCTTGACCCGAAAGGCGGATAGATTTGCCAGGCTCCCGGTAAATCCTCCATTGCCACTGAGAATTGCCATACACAGTTTATTTAAAGCGTGAACAGACTTGGGGCAGACATATGCGATATGCCTCTGCGGGAGGATATCTAAAGCTACTTAATCCATATCCTATTTACCAATATCCACCCCGTGAATTCCCAAAATACCGTGAAAACACCCCCCACGACCCGCCCCTTTCAAGAGGCAGGTCATAGGCGGGTTATCTGCGGGTCATCTGCAGGTTATCTGCGGGTTATCACAATGTTATACAAGAATCATCCTTGCATTGTAACGCGCTGGCAGGTGAACAGGTAAGTAAGGGAGATAGGCGCACCGTTATCGATCAGCTGACAAACCATACGATAACAGGAGTTTACCGGTGGTTTCTTGTGTACTGATACATTGCCGTATCTTCCCAACGAATTCAGCAACATGAACATTCGCACATTCAGGGTCCAGAAACTAATGGACGGTATTGACGTGGTACTATTTCCAACGCTGGTCGGGATCAGGGGCAAACACTACCTGGTAGACTGTGGATATGCAGAGACCTTCCCGGTATTGACAAACGACCGGAATGACCCCGTGGCCATTTTCGTTGGCCTGAGCAGCAACTACGCACAACTTACATTTGTTCCATCCTACAGGGAATACACTATATCCAGCCCATGAAGGGTGTAACTAGTTCAGGTTCCTGTTTTGACCGGTTTCATAAGAACAAGAAAAGCCATCCACAACAACGCCCCATGAATGGATCATTCCACATAACCGCTGCTATGGGTATTGACGCAATACTGACGGAGGCGAGAACAAAATAGCCTGCTGCAACACAATGGATATTTAGTTGTAAATTTGTCTAAAGCGAAAAGCTTTTCACATGACACCGGGAAAAATACTCGGCCCCTTTTTGTTACTGATCGTCGTATTTCGACAGTGAACCATTTCATACTGCTTACAACCGGAACTGCTAACTGCTGCTGTTGAAAACGGATATCTAAAATATTATAACCGGCACAACTGAAAAGAGCACTGTTTGATCACTGTTCCCTGACGACAGGATCGAACTTACACAGAACCCTTTACAAGCATATCAGACTCAATTATATGGGTCATCACCGAATAAAATATATATATCATGAAAACCTTAGAGAACAAAGTCGCCATCATTACTGGCGCAGCGATGGGTATGGGACGGGCCACAGCAGAATTATTCGCAGAAGCCGGTGCCAAAGTGGTTGTTGCGGATTTCAATGCCGAGACCGGCAATGAAGTGGTCGCACATATCAAAGCGCAGGGCGGCACGGCCGCATTTGTGAAAGTGGATATCTCCGATTCCAAACAGGTGCAGGCAATGGTGCAGTTTGCCGTAGATACCTATGGTCGCCTGGACTGTGCTGTCAACAATGCTGCACTGAAACCAGACAACAACTCTTTCCAGGACCTTGACGAGGACTACTGGGACAAGCTCCAGGCCGTAGACCTCAAAGGCACTGCTCTGTGTATGAAGTATGAGTTGCGCCAGTTCGTTGCACAAGGAGGCGGAGGCTCCATTGTGAACATCTCATCCATCAACGCCTTCAAACCTACTACCGGCAACCCGGCCTACCAGGCATTCAAACATGGTGTGGAAGGATTGACCAAAGCAGCTGCATTTGAATATGGTCCTCAGGGCATACGCATCAACTCCGTAGCACCCGGCGCCATCCGCACACCCATGCTTACGGCCGCATTGAAGAGCCTGGGTATCACCGAAGCCGATATCATTCCAACCATGAGCCGTGTTGGCCGCCTGGGAGAGCCGCGTGAAGTGGCACAAGGATCCTTGTTCCTCAGTTCAGACGCCGCCAGTTACGTACATGGAACCGTATTGCATGTAGGCGGGGGATTTGAGTTATTATGATCCTGTTCCCAAGGGAATATTGAATACTGATCAAGGAATGATGAATGATGAAGCAGAATGGCTCTGCAATGAAATGAATAAAAGGACCTAAGAGTGATCCTTCCTGTCGTATTTGGTCATAGGTATTGTCGCAAATACCCCGTATCGATTTGTGTATTCTTAACGATATTCGTAATGTACTACCGCATCGTTCACGGCCAACGGCAGGTATGATCAAAGCCGGTAACCGGTAAGACAAGCATTCATTCACCCAAAAAAAAGAAAGTATGCCACTCATCAATCCTCACATCAACTTCAACGGCAATGCCGAAGAGGCGTTTGAATTCTACAGATCCGTATTTGGCGGAGAGTTTGCACAGGTGATGCGTTTCAAGGACCTGGCAAGTGCCGAGTTTCCCGTATCAGAGAAAGAGGCCAATAAGATCATGCACATTGCCTTACCCATCGGCAAAATGAATATACTAATGGGAAATGATGTTCCGGAATTCATGGGAAAAACGAATGAAATGGAACACAGAAGCAAAATTGCCATCAGTGCCGAAAGCAAAGAAGAGGCCGACCAACTGTTTCAGGGACTCTCCGCAGGAGGCACCGTTGAAATGCCCATTTCAAACAGTCCCTGGGGATCGTATTTTGGTATGTTCAGAGACAAGTACGGTATTGAATGGATGGTGGATTTTGATCCGAGGTACAAAGGGAAAGCGTAGAGGGATATTGAATATTGAACAAGGAATGATGAAGGGAACAGATGAATGATGAAGTAAGACTGATTACTGAAAGCTTCTCAGAGAAATTCATCATCACATTGCGTACTACAAATTCCCGTGCTTTGGTCCTCATTGCAGGCTGCCCGACACTCAACGAGGCCAACTATACAGTTCCCCAGATCCTAAAGTATTGTCCATATCTCTGCGTATCCCCTTTTCTCTGCACATTTGCTATGAACAATGACTGAACAATGGGGCCAGAATTCACTTTTAATAATAAAATATACCAAATGGTATATTTTATTATATTTGTGCCTTCTATGGGTAGCAGTTATTCCAAATCAGAGCGTACAAGGCAGTTCATCGTTGAGCGCACAGCTCCTGTTTTCAATGAAAAGGGCTATGCCGGGACATCCCTCTCTGATCTCACAACAGTAACTGGACTAACCAAAGGCAGTATCTATGGCAATTTTGCAAATAAAGACGAAGTAGCCCTAGCCGCTTTTGATTACAATTTTAGCCGTATTACCGCTTACATAAAAGACAGGATCTCAGCATCCGACAATGCGATTGAACGTCTGCTGGTATATCCAGCCGTGTACAGGGATTTTATGAAAATCCCTTTTTTGAAAGCGGGTTGCCCCATTTTGAATACCTCAACAGAAGCGGATGATACGCATCCGAAGCTCAGAGAGCGTGCAGCCAACGCCTTGTTATTTTGGAAAGCGGCCATTGAAAAAGAAGTTAGCAGGGGAATGAAAAGAGGTGAAATTAAACCTGACACCGACCCGGCTGAGTTCGCCATCATTCTAACATCGCTGATCGAAGGTGCTATTATGCAGGCGAAGGTTTCAGGAAAAACTGCTGACCTCAGGGTAGCCATGAACTTTCTGGATACACTGATTCGCAAGCTAGAAGTTTGATTTTTTTTGACACAAAATATACCGAACGGTATATTACGATGAAGCAGCTGCTTATTTCAAAATATGACCTTCTTTTCTGTAAGTATATAACCTATAAAAAAACAACCATGCAACCCTTACCAAAGACCATTGAAAGTAAAACACGTGTTCAATACCAGGATTGTGATCCGTTTAACCACCTGAACAATGCAAAATATATTGACTATGCCATGGCCGCCAGAACCGAACAATTGCTAGACCACTATGGTTTCAATACTGCGGAACTGGCTTATCAACAAGGGATCGGGTGGGTAGCAGCACAAACACAGATCTCCTACTTTTACCCTGCTTCCTGGTTGGAAGTGTTGACCATAGAAACAAGATTACTCCATTTTTCAACATCCAGTTTATTGATGGAAGCCATTGTATGGGATGAGCAGAAATCCCATACCAAATCGGTGCTGTGGGTCAAGCTGGTCCATTTCGACATTAAAAATCAAAATAGCAGGAAGCATTCCGAAGCTTTCATGAACCTGTTTTCTGATATCCATCATCCGATATCCGGGAACCCAACTTTTGAAGACCGGGTTGCCTCATTCAAACGTTCAAATGCAGCTATGTAAAAAGCCACCTATGGAAAACCGAATTATACAATACATCACCAGATACATTGATCTCACGCCCGAAGAAACAGCGATCATCAACGCACAAAACCAGATCAAAACTTTTACAAAAGATACCATCTTGTTAAGAGAGGGGGCGTTTGCCAAAGAATGTTACTTTATCCTGAAAGGATGCATCAGAAGTTTCTACCTGGTAGATGGGGAAGAAAGAACAACTGCATTATATACGGAAAACCAGGGAGTACATCCTGTAAGTTATCTGACAAACGAAGCTTCCGCATATTATTTATCTTGCCTGGAAGATTGTGTAGTAGCGATCAGTACAGCAGAAATGGGCAAAAAATTACTAGAAGCTGTTCCAAAACTTCAGCGGGTACTACTACAGATGAGCAGCGAATTGTTGATACAAAATCGAACCGACCTGGATCATTTTAAAAACCTTAGTCCGGAAGAACGCTACATACATCTGCTGGAAACCAGGCCCGATCTATTCAAAAGAGTACCCTTACAGCATATAGCCACTTACCTCGGGATCACACCTGTTTCCTTAAGCAGAATGCGAAAGCGCATCACTGGAGGCTACAAAGCAAACTCCGGGTATTTATTAACGAAAGATAATTTTCTCGAAAAATTGTATCAGTAGGTTTGCGGATCATTATCTATCTGAACAACCCAATTCATTATTATCAAAAAAATACCATGAAAACCTATTTTGTAGACTCTTTCACAAACCAGAAATTCAAAGGCAATCCAGCAGCAGTTTGTATCACTGACAGCGACCTGGACAATGCGACCATGCAGAACATAGCAACAGAAATCGGTTTTTCAGAAACCGCGTTCATCAGGCAGATAGCTGACAATGCTTACACCATCCGCTTTTTTACACCAAAGAAAGAGATCCCTTTATGCGGTCATGCCACTCTTGCCTCATCGAAAATAATCTTTGACACAACAGATTTTCAGACGATCAGTTTTCTGAACTGCGACAATATTGAATTAGTCATTCAAAAAGCAGGAAACGAAATTGTGATGCAATTTCCGGTATATGAGACCGAAGCAATCACAGTTCCCAAAAACTTACTTGCAGCGTTAGGCATCGAAGATCTGCTGACCACCAGGTTCAGTCCGAAAAACAGGATCATCCTGATCGAAATAGCCGATTCAGAAAAATTAGCAGGTCTACATCCCAACTTCCCTGCGCTGATCCAGTCATACGAAGGCATCAATGGCGTATTGGTAACTGCCCAATCGAAAGATCCGGCTTTTGATTTCCAGTATCGGTATTTCTGGCCCTGGGCCGGTACAGATGAAGATCCTGTAACCGGTGCTGTACAGACTTTCCTGACCAAATATTGGGCTACAAAATTGAACAGAAGAAAATTGAAAGTGTTCCAGTCTTCTGCAAGAACAGGCAGGATGACCACGGAACTACTAGAGGACAAGGTATTGATCTATGGAGAAGCCGTAACCGTATTAGAAGGTTCATTCAAACTATAAACCAACCCATGTGCATCGATACATTATTGTCTCTGTATACAAGGGACCTGAACAGGTTGAGAGATGAAATTGAACGGTACCGGAATGTTAACAATATTTGGGTAGTAGAAAAGAACATTGCCAACTCGGCAGGTAATTTATGCCTCCATTTGATCGGCAACCTGAACACCTACATTGGAAAGGAAATTGGGAGAACAGGATATATTCGAGACAGGGAACAGGAGTTCTCACTAAAAAATATTCCGCGTTCCAACTTACTCAAAGGTATCGATGATACGATACAGGTGGTGACTCATTCATTGCAAACCATGAACCAGGCACTTTTACAGGAGGAATATCCGCTTTTGGTGTTTGCTGAAAAGACAACGACTGAATATTTACTCATCCACCTGGCAACCCATTTAAACTATCACCTGGGGCAGATAAATTATCACCGGCGCCTGATCGACACCGGAATAACCCGTCAATATTACAACTGAACCACATGAAAAAAATTGGCATCGTTGGAGGAATCAGCTGGGTTTCTACCACTGACTATTATACACTCATTAACCAGGGAGTGAATGAGAAGATGGGAGGATTGAATTCAGCGGAGATCATCATCTATTCTTTGAATTTCGCCGAATTGCAGGAAAAAACCTGGGTAGACTGCTATGACCTGCTTCTGCATGCCTGTACCTACCTGAAGAAATGTGAGGTCAATGCCATTGTCCTGGCAGCCAATACGGCCCACCTCTACGCAGACCGGTTAGAGGCCGAGGTTCAAGTACCGATCATTTCCATCATCAAGGAGACAGCAAAACATATCCTGAAACACAATATCAAAACAGTTGGGTTGCTGGGCACAAAATTCACCATGCAGTTACCCTTTTACCGGAGCGAATTGGAATCATCCGGACTGAAGGTGATTGTTCCGGAAACGCAAAATGATATTGATTATATACAGGATGTAGTAAGGGATGAGTTAGGAAAAGGGGAAATCAATGCAGCTTCCAAAAGTAAAATCGTTGCTATTGGCAATACACTCGCAAAGAGGGGTGCAGAAGCCCTCATACTCGGCTGTACAGAACTACCAATTCTGCTTGGCCAGGAGGATTTCACATTCCCCGTTTTTGACACCACTAAAATTCACTCTAACGCTATCGTATCTTTCATTATCTCCTGATGTTCCACCGAATATCTTTGGAAATACCAGCTAGACAGTATGGTTTTTATTCCCTGATAGTGAACGGACACTTGAGACAGCCGGCAATCGAACCCATTCTTTTCAGTATCGAATATTGAAGAAGGAATGATGAAGGGAGCAGATGAACAGATGAGCAAGGAACAGACGAACAAACCGCCTCGCCATTGTAAGAAATGTTGAAGTGTAAGATATCTCTCGTAACGTCCCCGGCTCTGCCGTGAAGAGAGGATGGGGTGTTCCGAAAAAATTGATCCGCCCATGGCTAATCCGCCCATCCGTTAATCCGCCAATGCGCCAATTTTCGTAACTTTCCTGCAGTTATCATCCCCACCCAAACACTGCAAGATGAAAAACAGCAGCATTCAGACCGAGATCGACGCAAGTTACCTTTACCAGAAATTGGCCGAACACGAAGAAGACCCCACCATTGCCAATGTGTTCAGGCAGATGAGCGAGATAGAAAAAGGCCATGCAGAAGCTTTTGCCAAAAAAGAGAACCTTAGTGTAGAGAACCTGATGCAGCCCTCCTGGCGTGCCAAAACACTGAACCTTATCGGTAAAATATTTGGGTACGATTATGTACTGGGCTCTTTGATGGATACCGAGAAAGGACTTTCCAATGCCATCATCAGTACCAAGAAAAAAAATAACCTGGCAATCAGGGGAACAGAATCCACCCACGTGAGTATACTGCGCGCCATTCTGGAGAAAGAAGAAAAAGTGACCGGTACCCAGTTATCCAAGTTCGAAAGCAAACACCGTTCCGTAGGGGGTAATGCCATCCGTGCGGCCGTTTTGGGCGGCAACGACGGACTGGTATCCAATTTCAGCCTGATCATGGGTATTGCCGGGGCCACTGCAGGACAGGAAGGCGTGTTACTGGCGGGATTGGCCGGCTTACTGGCAGGGGCGTTGTCCATGTCGCTGGGCGAATGGATCTCCGTAAAAAGTTCACAGGAACTCTACGAGAACCAGATGCAGATCGAGATGGAAGAACTGGAGAACAACCCCGAAGGGGAACAGAAAGAGCTGGCACTGATCTATATTGCCAAAGGCATACCTGAAGACCAGGCGCATGCCATGGCTGCCGATATCATGAAAGATCCCAGTCAGGCACATGAAGTGCTGGTGAAAGAGGAACTGGGCATCAACGCAGAGGAGTTGAAAGGCTCCGCTATTGAAGCTGCTGTGTATTCGTTCATCATGTTCGCCATTGGCGCCATCATTCCCGTGATCCCGTTTTTCTTCATGACCGGCATGAATGCCGTGATGGTGAGTGTGGCACTGAGCGCCGTGGGTCTTTTCCTGATCGGGGCTGCCATTACGCTGTTCACCGGCAGGAACGTTTGGTATTCCGGTTTTCGGCAGGTGCTGTTCGGACTGGCCGCCGCCGCTGTTACATTCGGGGTGGGTAAACTCATTGGTGTTTCGGTGGCCGGATAAATCAAAGCAGGACCGTTCTTCCTTTTATGTGTCAGGCAAACACCCACGAGCGTATGTTTGCCACTGTTCTTTTGTACCCAACCCTACCCTATGGCCTCGCCTTTAAAAGACCTGTATTCTCCTGAGTTTTACGATCGTTTTGCAAAACCGGCAAGCGCCGTACTTCCGGCTTTCAACAAAAAGAAATTCAACCAGCTGATCTTCGACAAGGACTGGGGATCCAAAGAACTGAAACAACGTATGCGGCATACCGCCGAAGTACTGCACCATTTTTTGCCCGATGATTTTGAGCAGGCTGCTGAACAGATCATATCCCTGATCCGGCACCTGCAAAAAAGTGGTTTTACGGAGAACGGTCTTGAGTTCATGTTCCTGCCGGATTATGTGGAAGTATACGGCATCGATCATTTCCGAAGTTCGGTGCGATGCATGGAACAGGTGACGCAGTTCACCAGCTGCGAATTTGCCGTACGGCCTTTCCTGCTGCGGTATCCTGATAAGATGATGCAGCAGATGCAACGCTGGTCATTACACAAGGACCACAAAGTTCGACGGCTGGCAAGTGAAGGAACCCGCCCCCGACTGCCCTGGGCCATGGCCGTACCTGCTCTGAAAAAAGACCCCGCTCCCGTTCTGTCCATACTGGAGAACCTGAAACAGGACTCTTCTGAATGGGTGCGGCGCAGCGTGGCCAATAACCTGAACGATATTGCCAAAGACCATCCCCAAATCGTAACCGCCATCGCCAAAAAATGGAAAGGCCTGGGAAAAGAAACTGATGCCATCATCAAACATGGTTGCAGGACCTTATTGAAGAAAGGGGATGCCGAGATCCTCAGCTACTATGGCCTCAGCAACAGCCAGGATATCCAACTGACCAAAACCAGCCTACTGACACCGGAGGTCAGGATCGGCAAGGAACTGTGCTTTGCATTTCACGTGCATAACCGATCAGGGAGATCCCAGACCGTTCGGTTGGAATACGGGATCTATTACCTGCGCCTGAACGGACAACTCTCCAAAAAGGTATTCAAGATCAGTGAGCGGATGTTGGCACCCGATGAGAAACTGACCGTACAACGAAAACAAAGTTTCCGCCTGATCACTACCCGCAGATTCTATCCCGGGCAGCAGCAGCTTTCCATCATCATCAACGGACAGGAAAGGAAAACCATGCCTTTCATCCTTTTACCCTGATAGCATTCGTCTTAACGGCTGTACAATTTTGTATCTTTCCTGCACCTTATCATACGGATAAGCATCGGCTTATGGCGAATCCAACCAAAAGACAGCAACAGGCGAACCTGTTACGGGTGTTCCGCAAAGTGCACCGGCTAACCGGCGCCTTTCTCTTTGTGTTCTTCTTTTTCATCGCCATCACCGGTCTGCTGCTGGGATGGAAGAAACACAGCGGCAACCTGCTGCTGGCACGCACTCAAAAAGGAAGTTCTGCCAACCTGAAGGACTGGCTCCCCTTGGACAGCCTGCACCAGCGAGCCTGCCAGTACCTGCACGATTCCGTATCAGCCAACCTATCGCTGGAACTGGAGCGCATCGATATCCGTAAGGACAAGGGCGTTGTAAAATTCGTGTTCGAAGAAGGTTTCTGGGGCCTGCAACTGGATGGCGTTACCGGCCGCCTGCTGCAGATCGACAGAAGACGATCCGACTTCATCGAAAAGATCCACGACGGATCTATCCTGGACCTATACTTCGGTGTTACCGGCGGAGAGATCAAACTCGTATACACCACCATCATGGGATTGGCGCTACTGGTGTTCACCGTTACCGGGTTCTGGCTTTGGTACGGACCGAAGAGGATGCGGAGGAGGAGTATTGAATATTGAATATTGAGCAAGGAATGATGAGGGGAACAAATGAACAGATGAACAGACGAATAAGGAACAGACGAATGATGAATATATCTTAAAGACCAATACGCCAATGCGCTAATTCGTCAATTGAACAGATGAATGTCGAATGTTTCAAAGAGTAATCTTCCGATCAAAAAGCCGATTAGCGCACCATCTACTTAAAACTTAATACCTACTACTCAACAGTGAGGGTTTGCTTCAGCCAGAGCTGACGGGAAGAAGCACCGATCATGATGCGGAAGTCTCCGGGTTCAATGATGGCATGCATTTTTTCATCGAACATCTGCAGCATGGCTGGTGTGATGGTGAATTGCACCTGTTTACTTTCTCCCGCACGCAGGTGGATGCGTTGAAAACCCTTAAGCTCCAGTACAGGACGGGCCACGGAAGCCAATAGATCTCGTATGTACAGTTGCACCACTTCATCCCCATCCCTTTTGCCGGTATTGGTAATGGTGGCCTGCACGGTGACCGATTCGTTCTTTTGGATGCGCTGTTTGGTCAGGCGAATATTGCTGTAGTCAAAGCTGGTATAACTCAATCCAAACCCAAATGGAAACAGGGGCTGACCACTGAGGTTATAATAATCATCGCCCCTGCCCGTAGGTTTGTGGTTATATACCAGGGGCAACTGCGCCTCTGACAAAGGGTACGTGATGGGCAAACGGCCGGCGGGATCGGCATCGCCGAATAATACATCCGCCACTGCCCTGCCACCTTCTTCTCCGGGATACCAGGCATTGAGTACGGCAGGCACCTGTTGCAGCCAGCTGTTCATGGTGATGGCGCTGCCACCTATCAACACCACCACCACCGGTTTGCCTGTGGCGGCTACACGTTGTATCAGTTCTTCCTGTCTGCCCGGTAAAGCCAGCGAGGCCCTGTCCTGGAACTCCCCTTCATGAATACCGGCCACCAATACTACTGCATCGGCTTCCTTTGCTGTATTCACGGCTGCTGTGATGCTGGCTTCGCTGTCGGGCACACCCGTTGCGTTCCACACGAGACGGATATGCGCATTACCCTGCGGCTCGTAAAATTCGATGCGAATGGCATAACTGCTGTCCTTACTGAAACGGTATTCTGCCAGGCTGGTATGATAACTTTGTTTTTGCCAGCGGTCCACCACCAAACGGTCGTTGATGTATAAGCGATACCCGTCATTACCATCCAACCCTATCCGGTAATTACCTGTTACGGGCGAATGCAGTTGCCCCATCCAGCGAACTGAATACTGATCTGTTGAGAGCGATGGATGTGGTGAATAGAGTGTCCAGTGAAAATCGACCTGCCTGTCTACACGCTGCAGCACCGGTTCACTTTGCATAGAAAGGTCTTTGTAATAAGTTGCCTGCAACCCTGGTTCTGTTTTGCCGTTATTGCTGCATGACAAATACTCCGACGGAACCACCTGCCATTCCGGAGCACTGATACCTGGACCGGGTGCATAACTTACCGTAACACCTGTTCCCAGTTTTTCGCGTATCCCATCCAATATGGAGATCTTTCCGTTGCCGGGACCACTGTATCCGCCCAGCCTGGCTGCTACGGCATCTGTACCGATCACGGCGATGCGGTTAAGTTGTTTCGAGAGCGGTAATAGATCAGCGGTATTCTTCAACAATACCATAGACCTGATGGCAGCTTCTTTAGCGATGGTCTTGTGTGCAGACAGATCCGGCGCTGTTTCCGGAACATAGGGATCTTCGAACAGTCCCAGTTCGAATTTAGCGGTCAGCACCCGCGATACGGCATCATCGATCCTCGACATGGGGATCTCTCCATTCAGGAAGGGCGGGATGAACAAACGATGGTGCGCCCAATCGGTCTGGAAGATCACATCCAGTCCGTTGGTGATGGCCTTTTTACCGGCATCGGCATAATCCTTTGCCGTGAAGTGTAATACATTGGCGCCACCTACCGCACTGGCATCGGAGATCACAAAACCTTTGAAGCCCCATTTCTTTTTCAGCAACTGGTTCAACAAAGCATCGCTGGCAGTGGCGGGACTTCCATCCACAGAATTATAGGCCGTCATCACAGAACGCGCACCACCCTCTTTGATCGATGCCCGGAATGGCGGGAGGTAGATCTCCTGCAGTAACCTTTCGTTGGTATGGATGGGGTAACTGTCGCGCCCTCCATCGCCCACATTGGCAACAAAATGTTTGGGAGTGGTGATGATGTTCAATTTTTCAAAAGCGCTTACGTAAGCTGTTGCCATTTGCGATGAGAGCACAGGATCCTCCCCGTAGGTCTCTTCTGTTCTTCCCCAGCGAACATCGGAAGCAATATTGACCACTGGTGTGAGCACCTGCCGTATGCCACGGGCCCTTGTTTCGAGCGCGATGGAATGGGCCACCTTCCGCATCAGTGCGGTATCCCAGCTGGCGGCCAGCGCTATCGCCTGTGGAAAGGATGTGGCGCCACCCCGCACCAACCCATGCAGCGATTCATCAAATGCAATGATGGGTATGCCCAGCCGGGTATGTTCTACAAAATAGCGCTGAATGGTATTGATCTTTTTAGCAAGGGCCAGCGCATTCTCACCTGTTCCGTACTGCAACAATTGTGAAGATGCATCGCCACCCTGCGAAGCTGCGCTGACCTGCAGGCCGAAAATGCCGTTACGGTATTGCGAAGCGTCCTGTCCCAGGTCACCGGGTATCATGAACAACTGCCAGAATTTTTCTTCCGGTGTCATGCGTGCCAGCAGGTCTTTCACCCTTGCTGACACAGGCAGTTTTGGGTTCTTGTATGGTAACCGGCTCTGTGCCGGCACCTGCAGTACCAGTAAACTACCCAAACAAAATAGCAGTATCGGTCGCATCATAGCAAAAAGGTAAACAGGCGTTATACCTGGTAATATCATAGTTGTTTTAGTAATCGCTTTTTTACGCCCTGCTCCCATTCCTGTTGCAGGATACTGAGTACGATGCTGTCCCTGCGGGTACCATCAGGTTTGGGCATATGTTGGCGTAACACCCCTTCTTCCACACAACCGATGCTTTTCATGGCGGCAATGCTCCGGGCGTTGGAATTGTCTGCACGGAATTCCACGCGCAGCATTCCGAGTGTTTCAAATGCGAACTGCAACAGCAGGAATTTACAGTGCCGGTTCAATCCTGTACCCTGGAATTTTTTTCCGTACCAGGTATACCCCAGTTGTAGGGTCCGGTTGGCGGGCTGGATATCGTAGAAGCGTGTGCTTCCTGCATATTCTCCCGTTCGTTTATCGAACACCACAAAAGGATATTCTTTTCCCGACTCACGGGCCGCTAAAGCGGTATCGATATAGGTCTTGAAATTGTCTTCACCTGCCACTTCCATAGTGGAGTACTTCCATAACTCCGGCTCATTTTGGGCATATATCAGCAGATTCCCGCAATCATCTTTCGTCAATGGACGCAACAACACGCAATCATCTTGCAGGATATAGTTTTCATAGGGATCAAATGCCTGAGACATAATAAAATATGATACTTTTAAATTTTATGTAATAGCTAACCAGCTATTGGGCTAGCCCAAAATAACGAATCTTGCCACGTAAATCACATTTAATCAAACCATATGTGCGGAATTGTCGGTTACACAGGACACAGGGAAGCGTTTCCCGTTATTTTAAAAGGATTGAAACGGCTCGAATACCGGGGTTACGACAGCTCGGGTGTTGCGCTGCTGCATAACGGAACACTGAACGTATTTAAAAAGAAAGGAAAAGTGGCCGAGCTGGAAGAGGCGGTGATCGGTAAAGACCTGCACGCGCATATCGGCATCGGCCATACACGCTGGGCCACACACGGCGAGCCCAGCGACAGGAATGCGCATCCCCACCAGTCGCAGAACGGCGAACTGGCCATGATACACAACGGCATCATCGAGAACTATACACAGATCAAACAGGAACTGCTTTCGAAAGGATACGGTTTCAAGAGCGATACCGATACCGAAGTGTTGCTCAACTTCATCGAAGACATCAAGACCAACAACAACTGCACACTGGAAGAGGCCCTTCGTATTGCGCTGAAACGGGTAGTAGGTGCCTATTGCATCCTGCTCATCAGCGCAGACGATCCGGAAACCATCATTGCGGCGCGGAAAGGAAGTCCGCTCGTGATCGGCATCGGCAAGGGAGAACATTTCCTGGCCAGCGATGCCTCGCCGATCATTGAATATACCAAGGAAGTGGTGTACGTGAACGATTACGAGATCGCCATCGTAAGACCCGATGAACTGATCCTGAAAAACCTGGGGAACGAAAAACAGACTCCCTTCATCACCAAACTGGATATGGAACTGGCCGCCATTGAAAAAGGCGGTTACGATCATTTCATGCTCAAAGAGATCCACGAGCAACCCGATACCATCTTCGACTGTTTGCGCGGAAGGCTGCTGATGCAGACCGGGCAGATCATGATGGGGGGCATCGAGAACAACCTGGAAGCATTCATCCATGCGCCCCGCATCATCATTGTGGCCTGTGGTACCAGCTGGCATGCGGGTCTGATAGCCGAATACCTGATCGAAGAACTCTGCCGCATTCCGGTGGAAGTGGAATATGCATCTGAGTTCCGTTACCGTAACCCGGTCATCCACAAGGGCGATGTGATCATCGCCATCTCGCAAAGCGGCGAAACGGCCGACACGCTGGTTGCCCTGGAGAGTGCCAAAGAAAAAGGTGCTTTTATTTTCGGTGTGGTGAACGCAGTGGGCAGCAGCATTGCCCGGTTGAGTCATGCCGGCGCCTATACCCACTCCGGTCCGGAGATCGGTGTGGCCAGCACCAAGGCATTTACGGGACAGTTGGCCGTATTGGCCATGATGGCCTGTAAGATCGGTTATGCCAAAGGCACCATCGATCAGAAAAGGTACCTGCAACTGCTGAACGACCTGGAAGCCGTTCCGGAAAAAGTGAAAGAGATCCTGAAAGACACCACACAAATACAACGCATTGCCAACAAATACAAGGATGCCACCGACTTCCTGTTCCTGGGCAGGGGCTACAACTTCCCTGTGGCTTTGGAAGGCGCTTTAAAACTGAAAGAGATCTCTTACATACATGCAGAAGGATACCCTGCCGCTGAAATGAAACATGGCCCCATTGCACTGGTGGATGAAAAATTACCGGTCGTGTTCGTGGCCACCAAGGATTCCTATTATGAGAAGATCGTGTCGAACGTCCAGGAGATCAAGGCCCGCAAAGGTATGGTGATAGCCGTAGCCACCGAAGGGGATGAGATCATACCCGGCATGGCAGATGACGTGATGCTGGTACCCGATGCAGACGAAGCCATTGCACCTTTACTGAGTGTGATACCGCTGCAACTGCTCAGCTATTATGTGGGACTTGCCAAAGGACTGGATGTTGACAAACCCCGTAACCTTGCCAAGAGTGTTACGGTAGAATAAAAGAATTGTATTCCCCCGATCCTATTGTTTGACCAAATCAGAACAGATGCAACAGAACATGATCTATAAAACGCCATTGGATGCGTTGGGTTACAATTTCATCAAAGAGCCTTTTTTACCCAAAGGGAAGAACGAGTATTACCTGCGGGACATGCAGATCAAAAACGGGATCCATTACCGAAAACTGTCTGCCTACGAAATTGAAATGCTGGTCCGCAACGGTAATACCAGCGACAACTGGAACAATATCCTGGTATCGGACGCTTTCAATCCTGAACTGGTGAAGAACTGCAAGTTCTATGGGCTGGTACGCATTGGTAAACTGGAACCTTTCTGCCTGGGTTTCAGCGATCTGAAAGTGCCTGTGGGCCTGTACAATTCCACCATCATCAGCTGCGATTTCGGCGACAATGTGGTGGTGGACAATGTTCGATATCTCTCCCATTATATCATTGGCAGCGAGGCCATCATCACCAACGTGAATGAGCTGGTAACGACCAACCATGCCAAGTTCGGAAACGGAATCATCAAACAGGGCGAGGAAGAGGATGTACGGATCTGGGTGGAGCTTTGCAACGAGAATACCGGTCGCAGGGTAATGCCTTTCAATGGCATGCTTCCCGGAGATGCTTTTTTGTGGAGCCGTTTCAGGGACGACAAAACCTTGCAGGACAAATTCCAATCCTTCACTGAAGAGAAATTCGATGACCGCCGGGGTTATTACGGCAAGATCGGCGACAGGACCGTGATCAAGAACTGTAAGATCATCAAAGATGTGTGGGTGGGAACGGATGCCTACTTCAAAGGGGCCAATAAACTCAAGAACCTGACCGTGAACTCGGGTCCTGAGGGCCGTACACAGATCGGCGAGGGTTGCGAGATCGTGAACGGGATCATTGGTTTTGGCTGCCGCCTGTTCTACGGTGTGAAGGCCGTTCGTTTCATCATGGCATCACATTCGCAGTTGAAATATGGCGCCAGGCTCATCAATTCCTACCTGGGCAACAATGCCACCATCTCTTGCTGCGAAGTATTGAACTCGCTGATCTTTCCGGCACACGAACAGCACCACAACAATTCGTTCTTATGCGCGGCCCTGGTGATGGGTCAAAGCAATATTGCTGCCGGCGCCACCATTGGTTCCAACCATAACAGTCGCGGAGCGGATGGTGAGATCATCCTAGGCCGTGGTTTCTGGCCAGGTCTGTGCGTGAGCCTGAAACACAATTCCCGGTTCGCCAGTTTTACCATTCTCACCAAAGGAGACTATCCCGCCGAACTGGATATGCCCTTCCCTTTTGCATTGGTGAGCAATGATGTTACACACGACCGGCTCGTGATCATGCCGGGTTACTGGTTCCTCTACAACCTGTATGCATTGGCACGCAACTCCTGGAAATATGTGGACAGGGATAAACGCAAAGAAAAGATCCAGCACATTGAATACGATTTTCTGGCACCTGATACCGTGAACGAAATGCTGGCCGCCATGAAACTGATGGAGACTGCCGTAGGCAAAGCCTATGCCCGCAGCGGCCGGATGGAAAGGACCTTCAGCGATGATGCCGCCGCCGGCAGACACCTGTTGCAAAGCGGTAACAAGATCGTGAATGAACTGGAAGTACTGGCCGAGGACATTGAGAACAGCAAACGGAAAGTGGTATTGATCAAAGTACTGGCCGCTTATAAGATCTACGAGGAACTGGTGATCTATTACGGAACCACCCGCCTGCTGCAGTTCATCAGGGAGAACGACATTGATTCATTGGAGGTACTCAAAGCAGCCTTACCTGCCAAAAAGAACCGGGGCAACTGGATCAATGTGGGCGGACAATTATTACCCGAGGAAGAGCTGGCCAGCTTACGCGATAAGATAAAGACCGGTAAGATCAGGTCATGGGATGCAGTGCATGATTATTATATGGCACAGGGCGAAAAATATCCGCAACTGAAACTACAGCATGCACTGGCCGCTTTATCGGATATGACCGGCCAGAACCTGAAACGTATGGATAGTCACCAGTTCACCACATTACTCAACGGCTGCATTGCCACCAAGGAATGGCTGACCAAGGGCATTTACGATGCCAGGGCAAAGGACTACAGCAACCCGTTCCGGAAAATGGTATATGAAAGTATTGGCGAGATGAATACCGTGTTGGGAAAACTGGAAGAGAACAGCTTCATCAAAGAGCAGGTGGCAGAACTGAAGGAATTCAAGACAGGTATCGCCGCACTGAAAAAGAAATTCAAACTCAAAGCATAAAATACAAAACGCTGAACGCAGGGAGGTTCACCTGCGTTCAGCGTTGTATATCAGCAGTGATCTGCTACTAGAACCGCAGACCGATACCTCCCTGGATCTGCTGGTTGGTCCATTTATCTTTGTTGTCGATATCGTTGATGTTCTGCAGACCGATATTGTAGCGGCCATAGATACGCAGGTACTTGAAGTTCAGCTGGGCACCCGCAACCAATGCAAAATCACCATCCTTGAATGCCGACTGTCCGTTCTGTAATAAGGTATTGTCCTTTTTCAGCAGGATACCGAACTGTGGACCCGCATTCAGGGTAAGGATCCCACCTACATTGTAACGCAACAATAAAGGGATGGTCAGGTAATCCAGTTTGATCTGCTGGTTACCATCGAGCAGGGGATTGACTGAAGTTGCATAAATGGTTTTAAAACTGGAAGGTTTACTGGTGGACTGGCTCCAGAGTATTTCAGGCTGTAGACCCCATTTTTTATTCAGGTCCAGTTCCAGGAAACCACCGAAATGATAGGACAGGTCAAATCCATCACTGAAAGATTGACCCGATATCTTATTCAGGTTAGCACCTGCCTTAACACCTGCTCGTATACCCTGGGCCTGCGACACAGTAACGATCGACAACAGCAACAGGGCTGAAAAAATGACTTGCTTCATAGAATTGGTTTTGTTTGATTGACTATATTCAATGACCGTGCCAAAAAAAAGTTTGAAATAGATAGATGATTGACTATTCGGTATTTATCATGCACAGATCCGGATACTTTAACTTATCGCTGTCAATTCGATCACAGTGATCTCGGGCAGGATCCCCACCCTTCCGGGGTATCCGATAAAACCATATCCCCGGTTCACATACAGTTTCTGGTTGCCCTCTTCGTACAGGCCCGCCCATTGTTTGTACATCCACTGTACCGGGCTCCATTTGAAGTAGGGGTTTTCAAGACCGAACTGCATACCATGCGTATGTCCCGATAACATGAGGTCGATATCGCTATATTTGGGTTTTATCTCTGCATCCCAATGACTGGGATCATGGCTCAGTAAGATCTTAAAAGGAATGTTCTCTGTTCCGGGATAGGCTTCGTGCATCTTACCATATTTGGGAAAACGTCCTTTGGCACCCCAGTTCTCAATACCCAGCACGGCGATCTGCTCACCGTCCCTATTGAACAGCACGTGCTCATTCATCAGCAAACGCCAGCCCAATTGGGCATGCACCTGCTTCAGCCTTTCCAGGTTGGCGGCTTTTTCCTGTTGAGAGGGCCAGGCAACATAATCGCCATAGTCGTGGTTGCCCAGCGAACTGTACACTCCCATGGGAGCTTTGAGGCGGTTGAATACATCCATATAATCGTGCATCTCATCTGCCCGGTCGTTCACCAGGTCGCCTGTGAAGAGGATCATATCCGGCTTTTGCTGCAAAATCAGTTCAACGCCCTGGTTCACAGCCTCCTTGTTATGGAAACTGCCGCTGTGGATATCGCTGATATGTACAATGCGTAACCCGTCAAAGGATCTGGGCAGGTTGGCAAAACCCAGTTGCATCTTTTTGACCTGGTACTTATATTTATTACTGAACCCATAAAGCAAGGTACCGAACAGGCCGCCTCCCAGACCCAGACCCAGCCAGCTCAGGAAAGTGGACCTCGGGATACCGTTGCCTTCACCCATAAAACGGGCGCCGGTATCGGGCAATATCTTCGACAACAGGAACAGGGAGCCCCTGCGCAGGTCATCGGTAAAAAAGAACAGGGAGCCCACCAGTTTGGCAAAGAAAATACCCACCAGTATGGCAAACACATAATTACGGAACAGTTTGGAGCTCTGCAGCGCCTGTATATAAGGAAAGGAGAGCAATGCTGCCAGGGTGAAGAGGGAAATTACCCAGTAACTCACATGGATCCAGGTGCGCAAACGCTCGCTGGAATTTTGGGTAACGGTCCGTAAAGCCTGGAACACATACAGATCCAGTAACAGCATGATCAGGGCTATGATCCACCAGGTGCCTGCATTTCTCATGAATGGTCGTTTAAAGGTTTGTTCTTGTTGACGTTTGATCGGGCCTGATATTGTTTTCCGGAAAATAGGCCGCAAAGATAGGCCCACGCTCCCCCACCTGCCAACAGTCCGCTCCTGATAACAGGATTTGAAGAATATTGTTTCGGAAGATGTGCCCTAAAGTGTATTTTTGAAACTTTCAAATAAAGGATCCGCATGAAACTGACCTTTTATGGCCATTCCTGTTTCCAGGTAACGATCGGGGGTAAGAAAATACTCTTCGACCCCTTCATTACCTATAACGAACTGGCCAAAGACATTGATGTGAACCAGATAGAAACAGATTATATTTTTCTATCACATGGTCACGCCGATCATATTGCCGATGCCGTATCCATAGCACAAAGAACGGGCTGTAAAGTGGTTGCCAGCTGGGAAATACATGAGTGGCTGAACAAACAAGGGGTAGGCAATACCCACCCCATGAACACGGGAGGTAAGTGGAAATTCGACTTTGGCACCGTAAAATGCACGGTGGCACAGCATAGCAGTGGTTTACCAGATGGCAGTTATGGGGGTAATCCCATGGGTTTCCTGTTCAGCTCCGGGGAAGGCAATTTTTATTACAGCGGTGATACGGCCCTGACCCTTGACATGCAGCTCATCCCCACCTGGGCCAAGCTGGATTTTGCGGTGTTGCCCATTGGCGACAATTTTACCATGGACGTGGCCGATGCGGTAAGGGCGGCAGATTTTGTACAATGTTCCACGGTAGTAGGCGTACATTACAATACATTTGGTTTTATAAGGATCAACGAAGCAGAGGCCAGGGCGGCATTCGGTGCCTCCGGTAAACAACTGCTGCTTCCGGCGATCGGCGAAACAATCGATATCTAAAACATTCATCAAAAAAGCCCTTCGGGGTTTGGGGGTACATATGGCGAGAATCATCGGCGTAGCCAATCAGAAAGGCGGAGTAGGCAAAACAACATCAGCGATCAATGTAGCAGCCAGCCTGGCTGTTCTTGAATTCAGAATATTACTGGTAGATGCGGACCCTCAGGCCAACAGCACCACCGGTGTGGGTTTTGACCTGCACAATATCACCAACAGCCTGTACGACTGCATGGTGAACAACGCTCCTGCCTCAGACGTGATCCTGAAAAGTGATGTACCCAACCTGGATGTACTGCCCTCCCATATTGACCTGGTGGGTGCCGAGATAGAGATGATCAATTACCCCAATCGCGAGAATGTGCTCAAGACCATACTGGATGCGGTGCGGGACAAATACGATTTCATCATCATTGACTGCTCCCCTTCCCTGGGCCTGATCACCGTGAACTCACTGGTGGCATCTGACAGCGTGATCGTTCCGGTGCAGTGCGAGTTCTTTGCACTGGAGGGACTGGGTAAACTGTTGAACACCATCAAGATCGTGCAGAGCCGGCTTAACCCCGAACTGCAGATCGAAGGTATCCTGATGACCATGTACGATGGCCGTCTCCGTTTGTGCAACCAGGTGGTAAGCGAAGTGAGAAGACATTTCGATGATATGGTCTTTGACACCATCATACACCGGAACACCCGACTGAGCGAGGCCCCCAGTGTGGGCAAACCCGTGATCCTGTACGATGCCGAAAGCAAAGGCGCCGTGAACTACCTGAACCTGGCGAAGGAGATCTTACAGAACAACGGCATGACAAAAATGTCGAACGAAGAAAGAATACTGGAATAGCTCATTAGTAATAAGTGGTTGGTCATGAATCATGATCGACCGCTCAACCGGGACCCGAATTACTAATTAAGAATTATCAATTAACCATTACCCATGACCACTCCCAAACAAAACAAAGACCTGATCGGCAAGGGCCTCCGTTCTTTGTTACAGAATATTGACCAGGACCTGAAGACCACCGCCGGTAGTTTAAAGACCGATGTAGTTGAGCAGGTTACCCATACCACCCGCATACCGCTCAGCGATATACAGATCAACCCCAAGCAGCCCAGGAGGGATTTTGATGAAACGGCGCTGAATGAACTGGCGGCCTCCATCAAACTGCACGATATCATCCAGCCGCTAACGGTCTCAAAATTACCCAACGGTAAATACCAGCTGATCGCGGGTGAGCGCCGATTCAGGGCGTCTAAAATTGCCGGGCTGAAAGATGTACCGGCATACATACGCCAGGCCAACGACCAGCAACTGCTGGAACTGGCCTTACTGGAGAACTTACAGCGGGAAGACCTGAACGCGGTTGAGATAGCGCTCAGCTACAAAAGGATGATGGAGGAGCTGGACTATACCCAGGAACAGGTAGCCGAAAGAATGGGCAAGGAAAGAAGTACCGTGACCAATTACCTGCGCCTGCTGAAACTGCCACCCGATATACAGCTGGCGGTGAGAAGCGGTGCATTGAGCATGGGTCATGCCAGGGCATTGGTGAACATAGACACCATCGACAAACAGTTATTCGTTTATAAAGAGATCCAGGGCAAGGGCCTCAGCGTACGCCAGACCGAAGAACTGGTTCGGAACATGTACAAAGCGGAGAAACCCGGTGCTGTTAAATCTTCCGTAAAGTCTGACCTGCCTCCGGCTTACAAAAAAATTGAAGATAATTTAGCCTCTCATTTTGCCACCAAGGTCAAAATGGCTCATAATAAAAAAGGCTACGGAAGCATCACCATCGAATACTATTCACTGGAAGAACTGAATAAGATACTGGATGCGATGAATGTTTCTGTGGGTTAATCGCTGATGAAATCATATTCCTTTTTCATATGGTTACTGGTGGGTCTGCTGGGTACCTGTGCCGTTCGTGCACAGGACGATAAAAAAGCATTGGCCAACAGCAGCGCTTTCACCAACCCGGTCGATAGTACTGTAAAACAGCAGCAGGCCCCAGTCAAAAAAGATACGGTCAGGAAACACAACCCACGAATTGCCACCAAACGTTCTGCACTGATACCCGGATGGGGCCAGGCCTATAACAGGGAATACTGGAAGATCCCGATCGTGTATGGCATACTCGCCATCCCTACAACTTTGTATTTCTACAATAACGACCTCTACAAAAAAACGAAGTTCGCCTACGAAGCATTGTACAAAGCGCAGGGGCCCAACAAAGATTCCACCGACCTGCCCTTCATTGACCCGCAGCTGAAAAACCTGAGCATTTCGTCCCTGCAAAGTTACCGCAACTCCTTTCGCCGTGACCGCGACTATTCCATTCTCTGGTTTTTGCTGGCCTGGGGATTGCAGGTAGCGGATGCCACTGTATTTGCCCACCTGAAGCAGTTCGATGTAAGTAACGACCTGTCCATGGAACTGACCCCGGTCTTTAATCCGGTCACACGCACACCGGGCCTGGGACTTACCCTGAACCTGAAACCTCCTGTCAAGAAACCTGTGATCGCAAGATGATCCCGGGTTTTCAATAAAATTTGACAGACTCCCTTGAATTGTACCTCCGATGTGTTTCCTTTGTAAAAAAGGAACAGAATACGCCTTCATCAAACCAGTATTATGAGAATTGCACTGATCGGCTATGGTAAAATGGGAAAGGCCATTGAGGCCATTGCCCTGGAAAAAGGACACGAAGTGGTGCTGAAGATCGACATCAGCAACGCCGCCGACCTGAACAAAGAGAATATCAGCAAAGCAGATGTGGCCATTGAGTTCACAGGTCCGCATAGTGCTTTCGGCAATGTAATGAAATGCCTGGAGATGGGCATTCCCCTGGTCTGCGGCTCTACCGGCTGGCTGGACAAATGGAATGAGGCAAAGGCTTTTTGCGAACAACAGAACGGCACCCTGATCTATGCCAGCAACTACAGTATTGGTGTGAACCTGTTCTTTGAACTCAACACCCGGCTGGCCAAACTGATGAGCGGTTATCCGGAGTACCATGTGAGTATGGAAGAGATCCATCACACGCAGAAAAAAGATGCACCCAGCGGTACCGCCATTACACTGGCAGAACAGGTACTTGCCAATATCCCGTCAAAAAAGAACTGGGTGAATCATGCCAGTTCCAACCCGGAAGAACTGGGGATCGTTTCTGAAAGGATCGATCCGGCACCTGGTACACATAAGATCAGGTACTCATCGCCTGTTGATGATATCGAGATCATTCACACTGCCCATAACCGCATCGGTTTTGCCGGTGGCGCTGTACTGGCTGCAGAATTTGCAATAGGTAAAAAAGGTATCTTTGGCATGAAAGAGGTACTGGGTCTATAAACGCTCCCCCTGTTTATGATGACCCTCCTGTAAAATGATCCAGTATCAACGGTAAGTCCTGCTTACACGAAGTATCCCTTATTATTCAATTTTTCGTCATGCTATCAAAGAAAACACAATATGCCCTGAAAGCGCTCACCTACATGGCCGAACGCAAAAAAGATGGTCCTGTTCTGATCGCTGAGATATCAAAGAAGAAAAAGATCCCGCTCAAGTTCCTGGAGAACATCCTGTTGGAATTGAAAAAAGCCGGTTTGCTCGACAGCAAAAAAGGAAAAGGTGGTGGATATTTCTTTAAAGTGGACCCCCAGGAGATCTCTTTGGCACAGGTTATGCGGCTGATCGAAGGTCCCATCGCCCTGCTGCCCTGTGTGAGTCTGAATTTTTACCAGAAGTGCAAGGACTGCGATGAGAAGAAATGCGGACTGAACAAAGTGATGAAACAGGTGCGCGACAACACCCTGGTGATCCTGGAAAATAAAACTGTGTACGACCTACTTGCAAAATAACAACCATCCTAAAACCACATCATGAAAAAACTACTCATTATCCTGTTATGCCTGCCCATGTTTGCGGGCGCCCAAAAGCTGATCGGCGGAAAAAACATCATTCGTTGGAACATCGGCTCCATGGCATTGAGAAACTACCACTTTACCTATGAACGCAGTCTTACCAGGAACCTTTCCGCTTCGCTCAGTTACCGTACCATGCCCAAGGGAACCCTTCCCTTCCAGGACAAGCTGGCCGATATCATCGACAGTAAAAATGTGAACTTCGGCAATTTCCAGATCGGCGGTACCGCCTGGACCCTGGAAGGCCGTGTGTACATTGGCCTCGGACGCATGAAAGGATTTTACGTAGCACCTTATCTGCGTTTTGCGGATTTTGACATCTCTGCACCTGTCAAATACACGTACACCTCCACTACCCCTCCAACCACCGGCCAGACCTTTTCGAAGGAAGCCAATTTTGTGGGTAAGATCAAATCTACCAGTCCCGGATTGTTATTGGGCTGGCAGTTCCAGATCGCTACCAAGATCGTACTTGACCTGCAGATCATCGGCGGACATTATGGTAGTGGTTCAGGTGACCTGAACTTCTTATCTGCGCTAAGTAATGATGAAGTCACCGCACTGAACAACAGTATCAACGATATCAAAAACAATTCCGGCCCTTACAAATTAAGCGGTAGTGCCAACAACAACGGCGCACAGATCAAGGCCGATGGCCCCTGGTTCGGTATCCGCTCCAATATTGGTATTGGGGTAAGATTTTAATCAGGAATTGGTCATTAATAATTAAAAAATCAGAAGGGCTGTCATTCCTGGTGATCCAGAAATGACAGCCCTTCTTGTATTTGAGTGATACCTGCTTACAGCAAGCAATTGCTCATCACTAATGATCAATCTTTCGTTTGCTTCTTCAGATTCGTGAGCATGTCCACCGTCATCTTACTGAGGTCATACTCGGCTTTCCATCCCCAGTCGCGGTTGGCCACGCTGTCGTCAATACTCTGCGGCCAGCTATCGGCGATGGCCTGTCGGTAGTCGGGGGCATAACTCATGGCGAAATCAGGGATATGTTTTTGTATCTCTGCCGCAATTTCCCTGGGGGCGAAACTCATTCCCGAAATATTATACGAAGTACGTATCGAGATCTTTTCGGCCGGAGCATCCATGAGCTCCAGGGTGGCGCGGATGGCATCCGGCATGTACATCATGGGCAGATAGGTATCTTCCTGTAAAAAACATTTGTATCGCTTACGTTCGATGGCTTCGCCATAGATCTCCACGGCATAATCGGTGGTACCACCACCGGGTTCCGATTTGTAGCTGATGAGTCCGGGATAACGGATGCTACGCACATCCACCCCATAACGGTTGTGGTAGTAATTACACCAGAACTCTCCGGCATACTTACTGATACCATATACGGTGATCGGCTCTATCACGGTCTGCTGCGGGCATTGCTGTTTGGGAGATGTGGGACCGAATACAGCAATACTGCTGGGCCAGTAAACTTTGTGCAGGTTCTCTTCACGCGCAATATCCAACACGTTCAGCAGGCCCTGCATATTGAGGTGCCAGGCAAGATTGGGATTTTTTTCGCCGGTGGCGGATAGGATCGCCGCCAATAGGTAGATCTGCGTGATGTTCTGGCGGATCACCTGAACATGCAGCATCTCTTTGTTCATCACATCGAGGCTAACATAGGGGCCGGTTCCTTTCAGCAAAGGATTCTCTTCACGCAGGTCCGAAGCGACCACATTGTTATTTCCGTATTTCTTCCGAAGAGCAAGTGTCAATTCCACCCCGATCTGGCCAGAAGCGCCGATCACGAGGATCTTATCTTTTACAATAGACATGGCAATCTTTTTATGAGGGCAAAGAAACGAATGAATATCGAATATTGAACGCTGAATATGGAATGCTGATCTGTTTAACAAGCAGCTGTGTGACCGTTCATATTCCCCTTCTTCTATCAGGGCGAAATGCCTAAATTTGCAGCACACTCAATCTATCCCCATGTTACCAGGCTACCTTACTCGGTTATTCCAGTCACAGTCATACAACCCGGATAATTTTTTCCTGATCGCCGGTCCCTGTGTGGTGGAAAGTGAGGAACTGGTGATGGAGATCGCCGACAAAGTATCAGGTATCTGCAAACGGCTGGAGATCCCCTATGTGTTCAAAGCCAGCTACCGCAAGGCCAACCGTACCAGTGCCAGTTCTTTTACAGGTATCGGGGATGACAATGGACTGAGCCTGATCAAAAAAGTGGGAACCACTTATCAACTGCCCACCACTTCCGATATCCATGCGCATGAGGAGGCTGCGATGGCGGCCCCGTATATCGATATTTTGCAGATACCGGCGTTCCTTTGTCGCCAGACAGACCTGCTGGTGGCGGCAGCCGAGACCGGTAAGGTCGTTAACGTGAAAAAAGGGCAGTTCCTGAGCGGCCCCTCCATGAAATTCGCGGTAGACAAGATCAAACTGGCCGGAAACGATCAGGTGATGCTGACAGAAAGGGGGAATACTTTTGGTTACCAGGACCTGGTAGTGGATTACCGGAACATACCCTGGATGCAGGAGAACCAGGTACCCGTGATCATGGATTGCACCCATTCCCTTCAGCAGCCGAACCAGACCTCGGGCGTTACCGGTGGTAACCCACAACTGATCGGGACCATTGCCAAAGCAGCTATTGCCGCCGGCGCAGATGGCCTCTTCATAGAGACCCATCCAAACCCCGCAGTAGCCAAAAGCGATGGCGCCAATATGCTACGCCTGGAGCTGCTGGAACCCCTACTTGAAAAACTGGTAACACTAAAAAAAGCCGTACTGTGATCCCCCTAAATAACCCATTCACCCATTAGAGAACTTACCAGTTCCTGATAGGATTTCTTCTTCCCGCGAGGATATAATTCTTGATGTTGATCCAGAAAGCCAGGATCATATAGACCACCAATGGGGAGCCCATGGTGAGAAAACTGATGTAGATGAACCATAACCGGATCTTGGAGGAAGCAATACCCAGTTTTTCGCCAATTTTAGAGCAAACGCCAAAAGCGCTTATTTCCAGAAATTCCCTGATCTTTTGCATAACATTGGTTTGATTTGCCGGGGGGCACTGAATTCTTTATGCAAATTAGACAAATAAGGGTAATAAAAGTTCAAAAACTGTGTTAATGCCCACCCGATTTTTCGTAAATTCGCGACTCAAAAGCGTGCGCATCATCGCGTAACGCCTAACAAAGGTTTCCCTTCTGTATACCTGGCATCAGCTGTCCGGCATTCAGCATCAGAAACGATACAAATTCTAAATTAACACATATGGCTTTTGACATTGAAATGATCAAAAAAGTGTACGCCGAAATGCCTGCCAAGGTAGACGCTGCCCGCAAGGCACTGGGACGGCCGTTGACACTGAGCGAAAAGATATTGTTTGCCCACCTGCACGCCGACCAGAAACTGGCGGGTTTTGAAAGAGGCAAAAGTTATGTAGATTTTGCACCCGACCGCGTGGCCATGCAGGATGCGACCGCACAGATGGCATTGCTGCAGTTCATGCAGGCAGGCCGCCCGAAAGTGGCCGTTCCTTCTACCGTACACTGTGATCACCTGATCACTGCCAAAGTGGAAGCCAAGCAGGACCTGCAGGTAGCTAACACGGAGAGTAAGGAAGTATATGATTTCCTCGCTTCCGTATCCAACAAATACGGTATCGGATTCTGGAAACCCGGCGCGGGTATCATTCACCAGGTAGTACTGGAGAACTATGCTTTCCCCGGCGGTATGATGATCGGAACCGATTCACACACTGTGAACGCAGGTGGTCTGGGAATGATCGCTATCGGCGTAGGCGGTGCGGATGCCTGTGATGTGATGGCTGGTCTGCCCTGGGAACTGAAATGGCCCAAACTGATCGGTGTGAAACTGACCGGAAAACTGAATGGCTGGACCGCTCCGAAAGATGTGATCCTGAAAGTGGCAGGTATCCTGACCGTAAAAGGCGGAACCGGTGCCATTGTGGAATACTTTGGTGAAGGCGCCACCAGCATGAGCTGTACCGGTAAAGGAACCATCTGTAATATGGGTGCCGAGATCGGTGCCACCACTTCCACCTTTGGTTACGATGACAGCATGAGCCGTTACCTGAAAGCCACCGGCCGCGAAGAAGTTGCCAGCATGGCCGATGGCATTGCCGCCTACCTGAACGCAGATCCGGAAGTATACACAGACCCGAAGAAATATTTCGACGAAGTGATCGAGATCAACCTGAGCGAACTGGAACCACACCTGAACGGACCATTCACTCCGGACCTGGCCACTCCTATCTCAAAAATGAAAGAAGCGGCTGCCGCCAACGGGTGGCCCACCAAGATCGAAGTAGGTCTGATCGGAAGCTGCACCAACAGCTCATATGAAGATATCAGCCGTGCCGTGAGCCTGGCAAAACAGGTGAAAGCTAAAGGCCTTACCCTGAAAAGTGAATTCACCATCACACCCGGTTCAGAGCAGGTACGTTTTACCGTTGAACGTGATGGTTTCCTGGATGAGTTCTATAAGATCGGTGCCAAAGTATTTGCCAATGCCTGTGGACCCTGTATTGGTATGTGGGACCGTGTAGGTGCCGAGAAAAAAGAAAAGAACACCATCGTACACAGCTTCAACCGCAACTTTGCCAAACGTGCCGATGGTAACCCGAATACTTTTGCCTTTGTGGGTTCTCCAGAACTGGTTACCGCACTGGCCATTGCCGGTGACCTGAACTTCAATCCTTTGACCGACACCCTTACCAACGATAAGGGCGAACAGGTAAAACTGGATGCCCCAAGTGGTTTTGAATTACCAGTAAAAGGTTTTGCCGTGGACGATCCCGGTTACCAGGCACCTGCTGCCGATGGCAGTGGCGTAACGGTGGCCGTTGCTCCCGACAGCAAACGTTTACAACTGCTCGCACCTTTTGCTGAGTGGGAAGGCACTGATCTGAAAGGTCTGAAACTGCTTATCAAGGCCAAAGGAAAATGTACCACCGACCATATCAGCATGGCGGGTCCCTGGTTGAAATTCCGCGGTCACCTCGACAATATCAGCAACAACATGCTGATCGGTGCTGTGAACTTCTACAACGAAAAAACAGACAATGTCAAGAACCAGCTTACCGGTGAATACGGTCCCGTACCTGCCACCCAACGTGCTTACAAAGCAGCTGGCGTAGGAAGCATCGTGGTAGGTGATGAGAACTATGGTGAAGGTAGCTCACGTGAACACGCAGCAATGGAGCCCCGTTTCCTGGGTGTACGTGCGATCCTGGTAAAATCATTTGCCCGTATCCACGAGACCAACCTGAAAAAACAAGGTATGCTGGCCCTCACTTTTGCCGACAAAGCTGATTACGATAAGATCCAGGAAGATGATACCATCGATATCATTGGCCTGACCAGCTTCACACCAGGTACTCCATTGACCCTGGTATTCACACACGCAGATGGCAGCAAGGACACTATCATGGCCAACCACACGTACAATGAACAACAGATCGAGTGGTTCAAAGCCGGTGCTGCACTGAACATCATCCGCAAACAGGTGGCAGGTTAATCAGAAAAGAACTGATCATGTTCCATAAAAAAAATCCCGCTGTTCAGCGGGATTTTTTCTTTTACGGTCGGCCTATTTCTTCGGGAAAGCCGGATCGGCTTTCACTTCATTGATCTGTTGCATATGCCGGTTACTATGCGCCCCGATGAACAGGATCATCTGGTAACTGTCGTACACGCCTACAGGCAATTGATTGACACGATCACGTAGGTCATCATTCGTGGTGGTCACATACTCGATCAGCTTATCACGTTGTTTACTGAACGAGGCCATCGCTTCTTCCGCTGATTTGAAAGGTGTGTTGACCGGTTCCAGGGGAGCAAAGGTCTTGGCCTTGGTACTTCGGTCCTCCACACTCTTAATGACCTGCTCATCCTTGAATTTCACTTCACTCCTTTTTTCAGGAGTTGCCGGGTTCTTGAGGCTTGCCTCTATCATTCCCCATAACATCTGCTCACTCATGGCAATATGTTTGAGGCAATCCTCCACGCTCCATTTATCCGGAGCGGGTTTGAATGTAAGTTGGGCCTGGCTCAGGCCCTGGATGGCATCCCTGATACCATTTTTGGTGTCGGTCAGAAAATCAGCGGCCAGTTTCCTTTCCTCTTTGGTCAGACCGACATCTGCTGTTGAGAAAGAGAAGAACAGTAACGATGACAACAGAAAGATCATTTTTTTCATACGAATGGATTTTGGTGTAGGTATAAGGTTATAACAGAAGAACAAGATAACAGGAATCATGGCAAATATCAATAGATACTTGACCAGTGGGTGCCACACAACAGTAGTGATCTTGGGACGGTTTCTCCGTTGCACTGAATCACAAGTATTTACAACAGGTATTTACCGCAGTCGATAGATTCTTTTAAGGATCCGTTTATCTTACTGCAAAAATGGAAACTACCATCATACAGCAAAAGATATACGAGATCAGGGGCGAAAGGGTCATGCTGGATTTTGACCTGGCCATATTATATGCTGTTGAGACCAAAGTGCTTAACCAGGCAGTGAAACGGAATCTCGCCCGTTTTCCTGCGGATTTTATGTTTCAGCTGACCCAGACCGAGTACAACAACTTGAAGTCACAAATTGTGACTTCAAGTTGGGGTGGCGTACGTAAACTGCCTTATGCATTCACCGAACATGGTGTGACCATGCTGGCTGGCATCCTACGAAGTGAGAAAGCCATTGTTATGAACATCACTATTGTCAGGGCATTCATCGCACTCCGGCAGATGGCGATGCAATACAAGGAACTTGCAGAAAAACTGGCACAGCTGGAGAACAGTAATCACCAGCAATTCAAAGAGATCTACCAGGCACTGAACTACCTGATAGAACAGAAACAACAGGAGGAGAACTTTCAGAAAAGGCAACGGATCGGCTTTATCAAATAATGGCTAATATTACAGTCAGCTATTCTTCTATGGAACATCACCCCAACGACCCGCTGCATGGCAAGACCCTGCAAATGATCCTAACCGAACTGGTAGCACATTTCGGATGGGAGACCTTGGGTCACCATATCCCCATCAATTGTTTTACCAACAACCCCAGCATGAATTCCAGCCTGAAATTTCTGCGTAAAACACCCTGGGCAAGAAAGAAAGTGGAACAGCTTTACCTGAGAATGGTGGAATGATCTGTTGATCGTATCAGTTACCTTATTTCCTGGCCCGCATGTATTGTTTGGGCCAGTCGATGGGTTGGTTCAGTTGCGCTGCCGCATGTAAAGGGAAATAAGGATCACGAAGCGATTCCCTCGCGATCAGCACCAGGTCAGCTTCTTCCCGGGCAATGATCGCATCTGCCTGCTCGGGTTCGGTGATGAGTCCCACCGCCCCGGTAAGTAACCCGGTCTCTTTTCGGATCGCTGCAGCAAATGGCACCTGGTATCCCGGGCCAACAGGGATCTTTGCATGGCCGATATTGCCACCTGAAGAACAGTCTATCAGATCAACACCCGCTTTTTGCAACTCCCGGGCAAGCGCAATGCTATCGGCTATTGTCCAGCCGCCTTCTGTCCAGTCAGTAGCGGATATGCGCACGAACAATGGCAGTTCTTTGGGCCATTCGGTTTGCACGGCTGCCACCACTTCCAGTAATAAACGGATACGGTTCTCAAAACTTCCGCCATAAGCATCTGTCCGGAAATTACTCAGGGGAGAATAGAATTCATGGAGCAGGTATCCATGTGCCGCATGTATCTCCACCACTTCAAAACCTGCCTGTTTGGCCCGTTTGGCGGCCTCAGCAAAATCATGCAGCAGTTGCTGAATAGCAGCAACACTCATGGCCTGTGGTGCAACATTACCTTCTGCAAAGGGAACGGCACTAGGCGCCAATGTTTGCCAGCCGCCTTCTTCTGGCTGCAGCTGGTGACCACCTTTCCAGGGCTGTGCACAACTGGCTTTTCTTCCGGCATGCGCCAACTGGATACCCGGAACTGAACCCTGTTCTTTGATGAACCGGGTGATACGGGCAAGGGGGGCTATCTGCTCATCCTTCCAAAGCCCCAGGTCAAAGGGAGTGATCCTTCCTTCTGGAACCACTGCCGTAGCTTCCATGATGATCAGTCCGGCACCGCCCACGGCCCTGCTACCCAGATGTACCAGGTGCCAGTCATTGGCAAAACCATCTTCGGCAGAATACTCGCACATGGGCGATATGGCAATCCGGTTGGGGAACGTAACGGAACGGATAGAAAGGGGATCAAACAGTCTGGCCATAAGTAAATGATTGACAGTAAGCAACTATCGTTAAAATTAAGAAATAGCAGCCAACCTTCGGGTGTTTCACTACACCCGTTACCTAGCAATCATTCCAGCGCAGATCGGCAGGTTCATCAAATTCCTTCCCAGGTCCTGGGGAAACGATCGGTCACATGAATCGCTTTCATGTGTTTCTGTACGTTCCAGAGATCGGCCTGTGAGAATACTGCTTCCCTCTGATGCGGCAATTCAGTCATTGAGGTGCACATGGATGGATTTGTAGACAAATCGGCGGTCTCATTCAGCACCGCATTCGTCTTGTTTGCCGTTACACATCTTTCAGTAAGATAGTACATAACGCCTCCTTTTTTAACCACCTGATACACAGGAGATTTACTATGCAAAGGTACCGCTCTCCCCTATCCTGCAACATGATTTTTGATGAATGGGATCGTTTTTGAAAGATTTACAAAACCTGCAATAAATGAGGTCGGTTGTTACGAAACGCGCAATCTTCTTCGGTCTTGGTTACGTAAATCAAAGCCACGGGGGCCCAACACTTCATTTCAGGAAATCGGGCTCATCCGGGCAAATAAAAAGCCCCCGCTGTGTGCGGAGGCTTTTATGTAGTTGTGATATCTATCTTACTTCACTTCTTCAAATTGTGCATCTTCCACCGTGTCGTTGTTCTGTGCCTGTGAACCTGCCTGCTGATCAGCGCCAGGTTGTGCACCTGCACCTTGTGCGGACTCAGCCTGTGCTTTGTAGATCTCTTCGCTGGCTGCTGTCCATGCAGTGTTCATCTCGGCCATGGCCGCATCAATACCTGCGATGTCCTGGTTCTTGTGTGCTTCTTTCAGCTTGGCCAATGCCGCTTCGATCGGAGCTTTCTTGTCTGCAGAGATCTTATCTCCAAACTCTTTGAATTGTTTCTCTGTCTGGAAGATCATGCTATCGGCCTGGTTCAGTTTTTCTACTTTCTCACGGGCTTCCTTATCAGCAGCTTCATTCGCTTTTGCTTCAGCCTTCATTTTCTCCACTTCTTCCTTGCTCAGACCACTACCGGCTTCGATACGGATCTTCTGCTCTTTTCCGGTGCCCTTGTCCTTGGCACTTACGTGCAACATACCATTGGCATCGATATCAAAGATCACTTCGATCTGCGGAACACCACGTGGTGCCGGTGGAATACCATCCAGGTTGAACATACCCAGGCTCTTATTCTGGTTGGCCATAGGACGCTCTCCCTGCAGTACGTGGATCTGTACACCCGGCTGGTTATCGCTGGCGGTAGAGAACACTTCTGTTTTCTTGGTAGGAATAGTGGTATTGGAAGGGATCATGGTTGTCATAACGCCGCCCATGGTCTCGATACCCAGGCTCAGCGGGGTAACGTCCAGCAGCAGTACATCCTTTACTTCACCGGTCAATACCGCACCCTGGATAGCAGCACCTAAGGCAACCACTTCATCCGGGTTAACACCCTTATTGGGTTTCTTGCCGAAGAACTTCTCAACGATCTCCTGCACTTTCGGGATACGGGTTGAACCGCCCACCAGGATCACTTCATCGATCTGTGATGTGCTGTAACCGGCATCTTTCAATGCTTCCTCACAAGGTTTCAGGCAACGTGCAAATAATTTATCTGACAGCTGCTCAAACTTGGCCCGGCTCAGTTTCAGTACCAGGTGTTTAGGCACACCATCCACTGCAGTGATATAAGGGAGGTTGATCTCTGTTTCAGAAGAAGAGCTCAACTCGATCTTTGCTTTTTCAGCAGCTTCTTTCAAACGCTGCAATGCCATTGGGTCTTTGCGCAGGTCAATGGCTTCCTGTGATTTGAATTCATCGGCCAGCCAGTCCATGATCACCTTATCAAAGTCATCACCACCGAGATGGGTATCACCATTGGTAGATTTCACTTCAAACACCCCATCTCCCAGTTCCAGGATAGAGATATCGAAAGTACCACCACCCAGGTCGAATACGGCGATCTTCTGATCGGCATGTTTCTTATCGAGGCCGTAGGCCAATGCTGCCGCAGTAGGTTCGTTCACGATCCGGCGAACGGTCAATCCGGCGATCTCACCGGCTTCTTTGGTGGCCTGACGCTGTGCATCATTAAAATAAGCAGGAACGGTGATCACCGCTTCTGACACTTCCTGTCCCAGGTAATCCTCGGCTGTTTTCTTCATCTTCTGAAGGATCATGGCAGAGATCTCCTGTGGGGTATACAGGCGGTCTTCAATGGCCACACGAACGGTATTATTGTCACCTTTGGCAACTTTATAGCTCCAGTGGCTGATCTCTTCGGTCACTTCGTCGTAACGGCGACCCATGAAACGCTTCACACTACTGATGGTGTTATGCGGGTTGGTGATCGCCTGCCTTTTGGCCGGATCGCCTACCTTACGCTCACCATTCTTCAGGAATGCCACTACTGAAGGGGTGGTCCTACGCCCTTCATCATTGGCGATCACTACCGGCTCGTTACCTTCCATAACGGCTACACAACTGTTTGTTGTACCGAGGTCAATTCCAATTATTTTGCCCATAACTATTGAATTTCAGTTTATTAATCAGCAAATAAGTGTCAATCCTCATGCCATCCCGGGTAAAAATGCAAAATTGTCAGCCCCTGTCCCGCCCTTCTTACAGTATTTCAGGGGCCAAAGCGGGTGGGGAGAAGTATTGGCAGATTGATTTTTGTAGAACAGGGAAAAAACTTAGTTTTAAGACCGTGGTTATCAGCGCCGTTGGCCAGATAACCTGACATACCATCCAATCCTTTGCAAAACCAGGTCTGTTTTTAACCCCCGGTAAAACCCTTGTGTGAGCATAACTGTACCCCAATTCCTGAAAGCATTCGTATGCACGAGCCTCCTATTTTGCTGCACCCTTACACAGGCGCAGCAAAGGGGTAACCTGCGTGGCATTGTGATCAATGATTTTACCAAGGAGTCCGTTCCTTTTGCGACCATATACTGGAAACGGGCCGGCGCAGGAACCACTACCGACAGTGCAGGACAATTCACACTCCGCTTAAGCCACCACCCCATCGATACCCTCGTGGTCAGTTATGTAGGTTTTGCTGACGTATACAAAAGAGTATTGAACACATATAAAGACACTGCGCACATGGTGTTGGTGATGCGTGAACTGAAAATGGCCAATACCGTAGAGGTCAAATCCAAATTCAACAAGGGCCTGCGCTGGTGGAAAGCCATTGTGGCCAACAAAACGCGCAACAACCCATACAAATACGAGAATTATGCATACGAGCTGTACAACAAGATGGAACTCGACATCAACAATGTGAGCCGAAAATATTTTACCGATAAAAAACTACTGAAACCCTTCCTGTTCCTGCTGGACAATATTGACAGCGTCTCTGACCAGAAGCCTTTCCTCCCGGTGTACATGACAGAGGCCTTGTCCGACTACTACTATTCCGTATCCCCCCACCGGGTGCGCGAAGAGATCAAAGCAGCCAAAACAGACGGTATGAAAAATGAGAGCATGCTGCAATTCATCGGCGGCATGAACCAGAAGATCAATGTATACGAGAATTACACCAATGCGCTTGGCAAGGAATTCATCAGTCCCCTGAGTGATGTAGGTGACAAATATTACAACTACAAAGGCGCCGACACCCAATATATTGGCGGACAACGCTACCTGCACCTGCTGTTCACCCCCAAAAGAGAGGGAGAGAATACGTTCAGCGGTGATTGCTGGATACATGGCGGTAACTGGGGTATTTACAAGATCAACCTGAACATCTCTTCCACTGCCAATATCAATTATGTGAACCGCTTGAGCATTGTACAGGAATTCGCGCTTCGTGCCGATAGTGCCTGGATGTTTGCCAAGGACAAAGCGGTGATAGACTTTACGCCATTCGGAAAGGAGAAACTCTCCTTCATTGCCAGGAGAACGAGCACCTATCGGAATGTACGCGTGAACGATTCCACCATTGAGCGCAAGCTGGCCGCCAATAACCAAAAAGAGGAAGTAGTGGTTGCGGAGAATGCAAGGGAAAAAGACGGTAATTTCTGGGAAGAACAGCGGCATGAAGAGCTGAGTACGAATGAGAAAAAAGTGTACCGGATGATGGACACGATAAAGACGGTACCGGCCTTTATCAAGTATACCAAGGCCATCACTTTCATCTTTGATGGTCATAAAAAACTGGGAGCGGTGGAGATCGGTCCCTGGTACAAATGGATCAGCGGGAACCAGTTGGAGAAGATAAGGCTTCGTTTTGACCTGGGCACCACGGAACAATTCAGCAAATACCTGAGACTGCATGGATACCTTGCCTATGGTTTCAAAGACGGCAGGTGGAAAGGCAGGGGCGATGTTAGCTTCAAGTTCCCGGGCGACCATGGCATTACCCTGTTTGGCTCTTACACGCATGACCTGGACAATGGCCGTACCCGGTATAATGACGAGGACATCACCACTGATAATATCTTCAGCCAGCTCATAAGAAGACAGGGCATACGGCAGAAATTCCTGGGTGTAGAGGAAGCAAAATTTGCGGTCACCAAAGAGTGGAAGAACAAATTTTCAGTACAGCCTTTTTTCACGCGTACTGCCTATGAGACTTTTAACCCGCTGCCAACCACCCGATCACTGCTGAACCATGTCTCACAAAAGAATATCGTCAACTCTGAAATGGGTCTGCGTTTACGGTATGCCCCCGGCGAAAGGACCTTTGCACGGCACCGGAAAGAGATCAGGCTGAAAAGCAATATGCCCGTGTTTGAAGCAAGGGCAGCCTGGGGGATTGAAGGCCTTCTGGGCTCCAACTATCAATACTCCCGTATAGGCGCCAACATTACCCATAATACCCGTATCCCTCGCTGGGGCAAGCTCAACTATATGGTCTATGGCGGACAGATCTTTTCCAATGAAGCACTGCCCTTCATGGTTCTTGAGATCCACCCGGGCAATGAGATCTATTATTACAACAAACAGTCCTTCAACCTGATGAACCGTTTCGAATACATCAGCGATAAGTTTGTCGGTATCAATTTGGAACATAACCTGGAGAAGAAACTGATCAACCTCCTGCCCTTCATGCGCAAGACCAATATGCGCCAGTTCTGGAATGTAAAATCGGTTTGGGGCAACCTGTCGGACAAGAACAGATTGCTGAACATACAGGACTACTACTATGAATACCGCATGCGTGCCCTGCGCGGCGGTTTTTATACAGAAGTGGGAACCGGCTTCGAGAACATCTTTAAACTACTGAGGATCGATCTGGTATGGCGTTTTGCCCCGTTACGTAATATCCCGCCAGGGATGAACCCCGCCTTATTCAAATCGCGCACCAATGATTTCGGCATTTTCGGAAGTGTGCGTTTCCAGTTCTGACAGAACCGTGTATTTAATAAATCTTTACCAACAACAGGTTTCCGGGGCATAGTGCATTGCTTATCTTTAAAGCTATGAAAGGAATGATCACAGCTTTACTGGCTGCCCTGTTTCCACTCTGCCTGCTCGCCAATAACATCGATCTGACACCTGGTATGGTGATCAGGAACTCTGTCACCATCAACCAACGGTCATATGCTTTACCAGTTGCTGCAGACATCAGCAAACCCCTATTGACCATTGAAGGCAACAATATCACGGTGGATTTTAACCAGGCCATACTGCAGGGATCAGGTGATAAGATTAGGCCCGATGAATTGTATGGGCTTGCCGTACTGGTAAAGAAAGGTTCCAAAAACATTACCATCCGAAACGCCTTCATACATGGATATAAAGTGGCCATATTCGAAGACAGTGTTGACAACCTCACCATCGATCATTGCGACCTGAGTTATAACTGGCGCCAGCACCTGCAGAGCAACCGTGAGCGGGAAGATATCAGTGACTGGATGAGTTATCACCACAACGAAAAAAATGAATGGCTGCGTTACGGCTCCGCCATGTACCTGGTGAACTGCAGATCGGCAGTGATCACCAACAATATCGTTACCGGTGGCCAATGTGCCTTGATGATGACGCGCTGCGAAAAAGCGACTGTATCGGACAATGACTTCTCTTTCAACTCCGGCATTGGCATAGGGCTGTACAGGAGCAGCCACAACAAGATCTACCATAACCGGGTTGATTATAACGTGCGTGGTTACAGTCATGGCAAATACAAACGCGGACAGGACAGCGCCGCATTCCTGGTATTTGAACAAAGCAGTGACAACATTTTTGCCTACAATACGGCCACACATAGCGGCGACGGGTTCTTCCTGTGGGCCGGTCAGACCACGATGGATACAGGCGAAGGTGGCAGTAATGACAATTTCATTTATGGCAATGATTTTTCGTATGCCCCTACCAATGGTGTGGAAGCCACATTCAGCCGGAACCTGATCATGAAGAACAACATCAGGGATTGTGATCATGGTATCTGGGGTGGATATAGTTACGATACCGATATCACTGACAATATCTTCGCCAATAACCGCATTGGCATTGCCATCGAACATGGACAGAACATCAACATCGTTCTCAACGGTTTTCAGAATGACCAGACCGGTGTGAAATTATGGTCGCGTGAGAAACAGCCTGCCGACTGGATCTACGCCCAGAAAAGAAATACCGACAGCCGTAACTACTGGATAGCCGCCAACCGTTTTACCGCCACTCCCAAAGCCTTCGATATCATGGGAACCGATACGGTGGTATTCAGCGGCAATACCAAACTGCTGGTGGACGAGGCACTGGTACTGGGCGAACGTGCAGAAAACATAGACACATCGCGCGATGCGGAGATCCTGGATATGGAATACCAGCCGGACCCAAGACTCAAAACCATCAAAGCGACCAGTATACCTGCCACCTTGCTGCCGCAGGGCAAACAGGAGATACGCATTACGGAATGGGGACCCTATGATTTCCGATACCCACTGTTATGGCTGAAAGAAGTGGACAGGACCGGATTATACCATTTTGAGATACTGGGCCCAAAAGGAATTTGGGAAACAGAGCAGGTCTCTGGATTCAGGATCGTTTCCAGTGATACCAACCGTTTTCCGGGAATGTTAACGGCGAGAGCAGACAGCACACAGGTTGACAGGTATATCCGTCTGCTTTATAAAGGGCCCGCTTACCGCGACCAGTTTGGCAAATGGCAGGACAGTAGCCAGGCGCATGTATTCAGCTACCGGGAATTTGCACCACACACGCAATGGACCGTGAACTGGTACCGTTGGGATGCGGAACATGATCCAGCAAAAGATTACCAGACATTCAGCACTTTGTTTGAACAGCCCGCCTTTCATACGGCCACAACCGCTAATATTGATTATACCTGGTGGGGAGCCATTGCCAAAGGGTTGCCTGCCGACTCTTTCGCTACAGTGGCTACCACGAAAATGCTGGTACCTGCCGACATTTATGAACTGGGGATTACTGCTGATGACTATGTGAAAGTATGGATCGATGACCAGGAACTGATCAACGCATGGGACAGCAAATACACGGAACTGGACGAGAACACGCATCACCGAAAACAGATCAGGTTGTCGGCAGGAGAACACCGGATCCGGATCGTACATGCGGAGAACAAAGGATTGGCTACGCTGCAGTTTTACCTGAAACCAGTCTCGGCTATACCCGCGCGGCTTTGAAAGTGTAGTTCTTCTGCGAAAAATAACTGAAAGCCACCACAAAGACCGTTGTGACCAGTTTGGAAGGTGTGGGGTACCATTTGAACACTTCCACAAACAGTTTCAGAAAAGTATAATTGAGAAAGAGGCAGCCCAGTACCACCATGAAATATTTACCCAGCTGCTTGCGCTTACCTACCGATGTTTCCTGAAAGACCACGTACCGGCTCAGGTAAAACCCGATGGGAAACGTGATACAGAAGCCGATCAGAAATGCCGCAATGTGCGGGCCAATGCTCAGGAAACCGATATGGATTACCTGCTTCTTTAATATAAAATTGTAGGAAACAAAGAAAAGGGCGATGTCCAGACAGGTGTTAAAACCACCACAGGCTGCATACCGGAAGGTCTGTAAAGGCATGAAACGGCGGAAAAGTGGGTAAAACAGGTCCACAACGCCCAGTATCAGGCCACGGGCACTATCATGCAGCTTTCGCATAATGCTGGCGAAGGTAGGGGTTAATTAATTACTTTTGCCAGCCGAAAATGTTAAGATAATGAGCGTTGTTACCAGGATCAAAGAAGTTACCGCAGCCGCTATTCACCAGTTATACCAGGTAGAACTGGCAGCCGGCGATGTATTGGTAAATGCCACCAAACCTGAATTTGAAGGCGACTATACCGTAGTGCTGTTCGCTTTCGTGAAACAACTGAAAAAATCGCCTGATGCATTGGGACAGGAACTGGGACAACAGATCGTGTCAACCAATCCCGATCTTTTTACCGCTTATAATGTGATCAAAGGTTTCCTGAACCTGACCGTGGCAGATAGTTACTGGTTACAGTTCATTGACCAGCAATACAGCAATACCGAATTTGGTTACGCGAAACCGAATGGTGAGAAAGTGATGGTGGAATACTCCTCTCCCAACACCAATAAACCGCTGCACCTGGGGCATCTCAGGAATAATTTCCTGGGAAGAAGCATTGCCGAGATCCTGAAGGCCAACGGGAACGATGTGGTGAAGACCTGCATCGTGAACGACAGGGGTATCCATATCTGCAAAAGCATGATCGCCTGGCAGCTCTTCGGCAATGGCGCCACACCCGCTTCCACCCACACCAAGGGCGATCATTTTGTGGGTGATTATTATGTGAAGTTCAATGATGAATACAAACGCCAGGTAGAAGAACTGAAAGCCAAGGGTAAACTGGATGAGGAAGCTGAAAAGACAGCCCCCATCATGCTGGCCACACAACAGATGCTGCTCGACTGGGAAGCCGGCAAACCCGAAGTGATGGAACTCTGGCGCACCATGAACAGCTGGGTGTACGAAGGTTTTGACGCCACCTACCAGCGCATCGGTAGCGATTTCGACAAGACCTATTACGAAAGTGATACCTATTTACTGGGTAAGGACCTGGTAGAGACCGGGCTCGCCAAACATGTGTTCTACCAGAAATCCGACGGCAGTGTCTGGATCGATCTTACGGCCGACGGGCTGGATGAAAAACTGGTACGTAGAAAGGACGGCACTTCCGTATACATCACACAGGATATTGGCCTGGCGGAACAGAAACAGAAAGAGTTCAATGCCAAACAAAGCATTTATGTGGTGGGCGATGAGCAGAACTATCATTTTAAGGTATTGAAACTGATCTGTCAGAAACTGGGACTGCCTTCGGCAGATGGCATCTATCACCTCAGTTATGGTATGGTGGAACTGCCTACCGGTAAAATGAAAAGCCGGGAAGGTACCGTAGTGGATGCCGATGACCTGGTGGACGAAATGGTGAACATAGCCCGACAGAAAACAGAGGAACTAGGTAAGGTGAAAGATTTTACAGAAGAGGAATTACAGGAATTATATGACACCATTGGTCTGGGTGCCCTGAAGTTTTTCCTGCTGCGTGTGGACCCCAAAAAGAAAATGGTCTTCAATCCGGAGGAAAGCATCGACTTCCATGGTTTTACCGGGCCGTTCATTCAATATACCCATGCCAGGATCAAAAGTATCCTGCGCAAAGCAGAACCGGTGACCGGCATCGGGGAACAGGGGCCCCTCCTGCCCCTGGAGAAAGAACTCTCCATTCATCTGGAAATGTTCCCCACAGTGTTACAGGATGCAGCCCAGGAACATGACCCATCCAAAGTGGCCATCTATGTGTTCAATCTGGCCAAAATTTTTAACTCTTTTTATACAGAGCACTCGATAGCAAATGCGGAAACTCCAGAGAAAAAGGCACTTCGTTTGCAACTGTCACAACTAACGGCCCAGACCATCAAGAATGGGATGAGCGTATTGGGCATCCGGGTTCCGGAAAGGATGTAATAGCAGGCAAGCCACTCATACACAGCCCCAACCAATTAAAATCTGTGAATCTGCGGCAAAATTTCCCTGTTTCCTTTACATTTGGGTTCCCAAAGATGCGGAGGTGGCGAAATTGGTAGACGCACTACTTTGAGGTGGTAGCGCCTTTTACCGGGCGTGGGAGTTCGAATCTCCTCTTCCGCACTAAACCGGCTCAAAATGAGCCGGTTTTTTTGTTTTCAACGCTTAAGCTTACTTTGTAAAAAAATAGTCCATGTCGAGTTTTATCATCACCTGTCCCAACTGCAATACCCAGTTCGAACCCGGCGATTCCATGCGTGAGGAGATCCAGAAAGAGCTGCGCGGTAAGATGGCCGACTGGCAGAAGAAAAAAGACGAGGAATTCAGGCTGAAGGAGAACAGCCTGCTGCTGCAACTGCAGGCCAAAGACGAAGAGAACCGCAAACAGATAGAAGCTGAAAAAAAGAAACTGGAAGAAGTTATCCGCAAATCAGTGGTCACTGATTTTGAGAACCAGCTGAAAATTCTGCAGCAGACGGCTGCAGAAAATGAAGAAAAACTGAAAGAGGCCCGCAAACAGCAACTCGAATTCCTGCAGAAAGAACAGGCCCTGAAAACCAGGGAAGAGGAACTACAACTCACCGTTCAGAAACAATTGCTGGAGGAACGGGAAAAACTGAAAGAACAACTGCAGAAAGAAGAGGCGGAAAAATTAAGCCTGAAAGAACAGGAATACCAGCTGCGCATGAAAGAACTGGAAAAACAGCTGGACGACCAGAAAAAACTGGCCGAAGAAATGCGCCGCAAATCGGAACAGGGGAGCATGCAGTTACAGGGCGAGGTGCAGGAACTGATGCTGGAAGAATTGCTGCAGGCCACTTTCCCCTTCGACAAGATAGAAGAAGTGGGCAAAGGGGTGCGTGGTGCCGATTGTACCCAAACCGTACGCAACCAGTTCGGCAATGAAGCCGGTAAGATCATCTACGAAAGTAAACGCACCAAGGATTTCTCCAACGAATGGATAGAGAAACTGAAGGCCGATATGCGTACGCTTGGTGCCGATGTGGCGGTGATCGTTACGCAGGCCTTTCCGAAAGACATGGACCGCTTTGGCGAAAAAGATGGCGTATACATCTGCAGTTTTGCCGAAGTGAGAAGCGTGGCACTGCTGTTACGTAACGCTTTGCTGAAGATAGCCGACGCCAAAAAAAGCCAGGACAACAAAGGAGACAAAATGCACATGCTCTACGACTACCTGACTGGCAGTGAATTCGGCGAACAGTGGAAAGCCATCCGCGAGGGTTTCATGAGTATGAAACTGAGCATACAACGTGAAAGGGATGCCATGGAAAAACTCTGGAAAGCCCGCGAGAAACAATTGGAAAAAGTATTGCTGAACGCCGCACATATCAAGGGATCGGTAGAAGGCATCGCCGGCGCCGATGCCATTAACCTGAACCTGATCGAAGACACGGACCCTTTATTACTTGACTAATCCCTTCAACCATATCGACCCATCTGCCCAGCCCGACCGGCCCTCGAAGAAGAAACCCATCTTCCCGGTAAACGATGCCCTGCGCCAGTACCTGGTGAAATATGGGCGCGAAGTGAAACTGCCGGTAAGTTATGCCGACCTGCAGCGATTCACCTACACCGTTCCGTTAAAGGACAAATACGGCAAGGAAACCGCCTGGGAAAAAGTCTCCTACGACATGCACGAATGGGAGTTCCTGCGTGAGAACCTGGTACGCATCTATGCCATCCTGAAAACCGAGGGCGATCTCAGTTTCATCAACCACCTGGATGTGGCCAGGATCGATTTCTGTTTTTTTGGGAACAGCCAGCCCTTCCGCATCCGCATCGTGAACAAGTTCAACGATAACTACGACCACTACTATATCAAAAAAGCAGATGCGAGCCGTATTTACGGACTGGAACTGGAACACCTGCTCTCCCCCAACCGGATGACCTATTTCACCGATAAAGAGACCCTGATAGAAGAGCATATACCCGGTATACCCGGAGATATCTTTATCCATGATTACCTGCAGGACCCCAACACCAACCAGATACGCCTGGCCAAAGAGTTCGTAAAATTCAACGAGCGCTGTTTTGTGCACCTGCTCGGCGATATGCGTGCGTATAATTTCGTGGTCAACATCACACCCGATATCGAGGATTACCAATACCGTATCCGCGCCATCGATTTTGATCAGCAGTCTTACGAAGGAAGAAAGAACCTGTACCTGCCGCAGTTCTTCAAGGAGAACAAACCGTTGGTGGATATTGTGGCCAAACACCTGGACGCCAAATCCATTGCACAATACCAGGCAGAAGAAAGGACCATGATGACATTCCGGCTGGTATCGGCCCGTTACCGGATGAAAGAGATCCTGGATATCATGGCATATGATGATATCTCCAAACCCGAAAAGATAGAGCAGCTGAAGCAGGAACTATCCGAACATTTCCATAATCCTACCGACTTCAAGAAAGCAAAAACCATGGGGCAACTCGTCAAACGGCAAATGAAAGTGATGCTCCAGAAAAACCTCATGTTCGTCCCCAAAACCAAAGCCCAAAGCCGCTTCGACGACTAACAAATAACATTCTATCATTCTATCAGTCTATCATTCACTCATTACTCTCCCTCCCCACGCCAAACAAACAGTTCCCATGATCCGGTATTGGATCAACAAAGGAATGTTCAGCTCATTTTTCACAAACCTTGCCTGAATGGATCCACTATCAGAAAGTATAAAAGGTTCGATCCGTAATACTTCACTGAAATCCACATCACCATAGCCCCACCATTTGAATAGGGCTTCCTTGCAACTCCACAAAAGGGTCAGTAAGCGGGTTTGCTGGTCAGCGGGATAACCCTGCACAAATGCCAGTTCATCCGGGTGCAGGAACTTATGTTGGATCTTTTGTACCCTTTCCGTGATCTCTTCAATATCTACTCCCACCCTTTCCGTACTGCTCACGATGGCGGCAGCGTATTTACTGCAATGAGAGATGGAGAAATGGTATTGCTCATCAGGCAAAAAAGGTTTTCGGGTGTCAGCGATCTCGATCTCCTTACTGGGAAAATCGGGGAACAAGAATGGCAGCAGGTAACGTCCGGCCAGGTGCTGTAAGCGTTTGTGCGGATGACCGATCTCTCTTCCCAGAGGCACCGCCTTCAGGAAAAACGAGGGTTCTTCTTCGATCTTCCAGACAGCCAGCCTGGTAGTTGGGTTGATATCTTGTTGATAAAACAGCGGCACCGCAGCAATTTAGCATTTAGATTGCAGGGCTTACATGATATAAGCTCTCAATTAGATAAAAGTACAAAGAATGATCCTCACAGATTCACGCATCCTGGAAGAAATGGAAAAGGGAACCATCAAGATCGAACCTTTTAACCGTGCCGACCTGGGCAGCAACAGCTATGATGTACACCTGGGTAAATGGCTGGCCACTTATGTGAATGCAGAACTGGATGCCAAAAAACACAATAAGATCGAATATTTCGAAATACCTGACGAGGGTTTTGTACTGCAGCCGCATGCATTTTATCTTGGCGTGACCCAGGAATATACCGAGACGCATTCGCATGTTCCTTTTCTGGAAGGTAAATCATCCACCGGCAGACTGGGAATCGATATCCATGCCACAGCAGGCAAAGGTGATGTGGGTTTCTGCGGCAACTGGACGCTTGAGATCTCCTGCAAACAACCTGTGCGCGTGTACAAGGGTATGCCCATTGGACAACTTATCTATTTCCCCGTGGATGGAGAGATCGCAGTCAAATACAACCAGAAAGGCAATGCCAAATACAGTGGACAGCCGGATAAGCCGGTAGAGAGCATGATGTGGAAGAACCAGTTTTAGGATCAATGATTCAGTTTCCAGATGGCAGCTGTTAGTACCGTGGCAAAACTTACCCAGCAGAGATAAGGAACCAGCAGCCAGGCAGCTGTTTTCGACAACCGGGCGAACCAGACAATGGTGAGCAGGATGAACAGCCACATGAGCACGATCTCCAGCAATGCGGCACCGATCAGGTGTTGATTAAAGAAGAGAATACTCCAAAAGAAATTAAGCAGGAACTGGATCATAAAAAGCAAGAGCGCCACGTTACGCATAACAGAGCGCGGCTTTTTCCATACCAGGTACAAACTGATCCCCATCATCAGGTACAGGGTTGACCATACGGGACCAAACACCCAATTGGGAGGATTGAAGGACGGTTTCTGCAGACCTGCATACCACCCCGGGATCTCACTGATCGTGAAAATGCCGCCCAAGGAACCTATGCCAACCGTGAACAGAACGGAAGCCGCCAGTTTTTGCCAATTAAAGTTTGCCATATTTCTTCTGGTAGGCGATTAACCATCCCACCACCTCATTATAACTGTTCAACCCCTCTGTTTGTTTATTCAGTTTCAGGTATTGATCATACAAACCGGATACTGCGGGTGAAATGCGGTTCCTTCTTTTATAGAAGAATTCGCGGATCTCTTTCCTGTCTCTTTTCACCAGGGTATCCAATAATGAGCGGTTCTGCAGGATCATTGCCTCAAATTGACTGTAATCCTTTTCTTTCCCGTACATACGTACCTGCTCGCCCTGGGCATAGGAGAACAGGTCCAGATAGGCAGAATAGCGCACATACACATTCTTAGAGGCCTTTGCCGCCAGGAATCCTACAAAATTGGCTTCACTTTCACTGGCATAACCCAACTGGTGGGCCATTTCGTGGAGTGTGATATAGGGTATCAGTACCCTTGGCAGATCTGTGCGAAGCTGGGCCTCACCCGTAAAAGGATTATAATATCCCGTAAAACCCACGTAATCTCCAATGCCGCTGTACAGGCTGGATTTTACGGACCGGTTCCGGTAATTCAGGAACTCATGTTCATAGGAAGCCGTTTCGTAAGAACGATAGGCTTCCCGGTAGAGGGTATCCAGCGGGGGACCGGGTAAGGCCGTGTCCCCTATCTGGCGCCGGCATTCATTCAGTTTATTGATCAACTGGTGGGCCAGTGCGGTCACTTCCTCCCTGGTATAGGCATTTTTACTGATCCGAAGCTGGTGTGCAATACCCAGTCGATGGTAATTCAGCCCCCACATCAGTTGGAATACGATGAATATCGATAAAACCGTACTTAAAAAGTTGCAACCCATCAGGACCAGTCTTGCCCGGGTAAGTTCTCGACGGTACAATACACCTATCAGCCGTACCAGTCCAACCAGTAATAAAATGAAGACCCAGGCGTACAGCAGATCGCCCAAACTGAAGGGCACCCAACGGGTGAGGGTACGGAGCGTGGAAGCCAGCGCGGGATAGATGCCCAGGGAGTAGGATCGCTCCACCTGTTCCGGGAACATGGAAAACAGACTGATAATCAGTGAAATAGAAAAAAGGATGCCCAATTTCACCCATCGATATGTTGAAATGACCCTTTCCTGCTTCATGACCACAAATATGATATAAAATACCCTATCATTGCCCACAGGGTGCAGATCGGGCCCGGTTCAATTTTCCTTTGGGATTTCGGGCGTTTTGGCGTACCTTTGCAAGCCCTTAAAAAACGGTTATGAATCAGCGGCGGGAATTTGAGATAGCATTTGTGGGTTTGAAGCCGGGGATCCATGTTTACGAATACCGGATTGAGGATAAGTTCTTTGTACCGTATGGGGAGCAGGATTTCACCAACTGCGTTGCGAACGTAAAGCTGAGCCTCGATAAAAAGAACGGCTTCATGCAGCTGAAATTCGACATCGACGGAACGGTGAATGCGCCTTGCGACCGGTGTGGGAACACACTGCCCATGCAGCTTTGGGACGAGTTCAACATCATTGTGAAAATGGTGGACGACCCGGACGAGATGAATGAACAGGAGGAGGACCCGGATGTATATTATATCAGCCGCGGTGAAAGTCATTTACACCTGGCCGACTGGATCTACGAGTTCATCAACCTAAGTGTTCCGCTGCAGAAAATGTGCAGTAAGGAAGAGATGGGTGGGCCCAAATGCAATACAGAGGTACTGGAGAAACTGAGGAAAATGGAAGAAGAGACCCGGAAAGACAGTGGCAACACTGTGTGGAAAGGACTGGATAAATTTAAAAACCTGGATTAATTTTTTTTGATACCATAAATTTCGAGATATGCCGAATCCTAAACGCAGACACTCCCAGCAACGTAGCGCCAAGAGAAGAACTCACTACGTAGCGCAGGAAGTAACATTGAGCAAAGACAGCACCACTGGTGAAACACATGTACGCCACCGCGCGCACGTGAGCGAAGGAAAATTGTTCTATAAAGGGAAACTGGTAGCTGAAAAAGCTCCTCTGAAAGCGTAACCTTTTTAGTACAACTTTTAGCTTCGTGCCACGATGAATATTGGATTAGACATGATGGGTGGGGATTTTGCACCGCTGGAAGCGGTCAAAGGACTTCAGCTGTACCTGTCTGACCCAACCCGCACGGCATCCATATACTGCATAGGTGATGAAACACTGGTAAAACCCCTGTTGGAGGAATACCAGGTTGCATCACCTAATTTGCATTTGGTACATGCCCCCGAAGTGATCGGTTACCATGAGCATCCCACCAAAGCGCTGAAAGAAAAACAACGCTCTTCCATCGCCATCGGTTTTCATATGCTGGCCACCGGAAAGATCGATGCTTTCATCAGCGCGGGTAATACCGGTGCCATGCTGGTAGGTGCCATGTTCAGCATCAAACCCATAGAAGGTGTGCAAAGGCCTACCATCGCCACTGTTGTTCCCAAGATCAATGGTGCTACGGGTGTGATCGCGGATGTGGGCCTCAATGCCGATTGCAAACCCGAGAACCTGAACCAGTTTGCCATACTGGCCAGCCTTTATGCACAATATATCCTTGGTATCAGCCAGCCGAAGACCGGTCTGCTGAACGTAGGCGAGGAAGAAGGAAAAGGTAACCTGCTTGCACAGGCCACTTATCCCCTCCTGAAGGAAAATACAGCCATTCATTTCATCGGCAACGTGGAGGGTCGCGACCTGTTCAACGACAAGGCGGATGTAATTGTCTGTGACGGTTTTACCGGTAATATCCTCCTCAAAATGGCGGAATCGCTGTACGATGTGGCTGCACAGCGTGGTTATAAGGATGATGCCTATTTCAGCCGTTTCCATTATGAGAACTATGGAGGTACGCCGGTTCTGGGTGTGGCCAAACCCGTGGTCATCGGTCACGGCATCAGCAACGCCAAGGCTTTCCGGAACATGATCGATGTGGCCGGCAAGATGATCGAGAGCGACCTCTGCGGTAAGATCGCTGAGAAATTCCGACCCTGATATCCCGCCGCCAGGGTACTGCAGCCCGCTCCGTTTCCTTAATCGCAAATCCGGTATCACATGCGTCTTTCCTCATTTTTCTGCAAGCAGATCTTCCGGCTGAGTGGCTGGACCGTGGATACCAACCTGCCCCCCGAGATCAAAAAATCCATCATCATTGCCGCACCCCATACCAGTAACTGGGATTTCTGGTATGCGATGGCCAGTTTCACCATCTACCGGCTGAGGATCCGGTTCACCATCAAAAAAGAATGGATGCGCTTCCCCTTTGGCCTGCTGATGAGACCACTGGGAGGCATTGGTATTGATCGCAGACCCAGAACAGCCGGGGCCGAAAGAATAAGTTTCGTGGAAGCCATGATCGACCTTTTTCACCAGAACGAGGAACTGATCATCCTGATCACGCCTGAGGGCACCCGGAGCCGGCAGGAAAAGTGGAAGACCGGATTTTACCATGTAGCACTGGGAGCCGGTGTACCCATTTGCCTGGGTTATGTTGATTACAAGAACAAGAAAGCCGGCATCGGCAAAGTGATCTACCCTACCGATTTTGCCACGGATATGCGGACCATCATGGATTTCTACCGGAATATCCATCCGAGATACCCCGAAAATTTCGCCCTTGACCAGGAATTTGCCAGATAAGGGGCATTTTGCAGTCTTCAGGAACAGTATCTCATCAAGCTATATTTCCACTTATCACAATACCCATTTTCCCTTCTGACAGGTAAAATACCTGTAACTAATTGATTTTAATATACTTAATTGCATAACACATTATTATGCCATAGAAAATACCACCTCAAAGAAGGTACTATGTATTGCATAGTATTATTAATGGTTATATCTTTGACTTATCAAACAAACAAAAACCATTAAAATAATCGTTATGAAAAAGTTCCTTTTTGCCGCCTACATGATCTTCCTGGTAACCCTGGTACCTGCTGTGATCTTTGCTTACCTGCATTCAGACAACAGCGCAAAGAATAACAAAACCAATACTGAGCTCAGCAAAGAGATCAGCAATGGCCGCGAAGATGCCGATCTGTTGCACCTGGTGAAGACATTTTAACCGTTCGTATGCAGATCTACATAGCATTGTCGGTACAGACAGAAGATTCCCGAGGGTAGCGGATCTGCCAACCCTGTATATCCGCTCCCTTTTAATTTCCCCATTTCGATGTAGCTATTTTACAATTGGCCATTGCCGGGATGCCCAAAACTTTACCTTTGTCGCAAACAAGCGTTAGTTTATTATGTGGCTGAACAACATCCTGGAAACCATCGGAAATACTCCCCTGATCAAACTCAACAAGATCACCAAAGACATTCCGGCCACGGTGCTGGCGAAAGTGGATTATTTCAATCCCGGTAACTCCATCAAAGACCGTATGGCCTTGAAAATGGTGGAAGTAGCCGAAAAAGAAGGCAAACTAAAACCTGGCGGTACCATCATAGAAGGCACCAGCGGCAATACCGGTATGGGCCTGGCACTGGCTGCCTGTGTGAAAGGATACAAATGCATTTTTGTCACCACCGACAAACAATCCAAAGAAAAAGCAGATATCCTCAAAGCCGTAGGTGCGGAAGTGATCGTTTGTCCGACCAACGTACTTCCCGAAGATCCCCGCAGTTATTACAGTGTGGCCAAAAGGCTGGGCAAAGAGATCCCCAATTCCATGTATATGAACCAGTATGATAACCTGGCCAACCGCCAGGCGCATTATGAAAGTACTGGCCCGGAGATATGGGAACAGACAGAAGGTAAGATCACCCACCTGGTTTGCACGGCCGGTACGGGAGGCACGATCACCGGAACGGCTATGTACCTCAAAGAAAAGAATCCGAACATCAAAGTATGGGCCATTGACGTGTATGGCTCGCTGCTGACCAAATACTACAAGACAGGCGAGATCGATATGTGCGAGGTTCACCCGTATATCTCGGAAGGTTTTGGTGAAGATTTTGTACCGCAGAACTACGATATGAGCGTGATCGATCATTTTGAACAGGTGACCGACAAGGATGGCGCAGTGATGGCCAGGCGTATTGCCAAGGAAGAAGGCCTGTTCTGCGGATACAGCGCCGGCAGCTGTTTGCAGGGATTGATGCAGCTGAGATCGACCCTTACCAAGGACGATGTGGTGGTATGTATCTTCCACGACCATGGCAGCCGCTACGTAGGCAAGATCTACAATGACCAGTGGATGATGGAACGCGGTTTCCTGGATGTGAAGACCTTCAAGGACATTGTTAACGGAAGACACAGCAAAAGACTGGTCACCCTTGAACCCACACACACTGTTGCGGAAGCGGTTGACCTGATGAAGAAATACGATATTGAACAGATCCCTGTGATGAAGGACCATGAATGTGTGGGTGCGGTAAGCGAGAGCGGCCTGTTCCAGAAAGTGTTCAGCAATCCGGAGATCCGTAATGCTACAGTGGCCAGTGTACTGGAACCTGCCTATCCTGTGGTTGATTTTGATACACCTGTGGAAAGACTCGGCAGCCTGATCACCAAAGAAAATGGGGCCGTACTGGCTAAAGATGAGAAAGGCGATTACCACATTGTTACCAAGTACGATGTGATACAGAGCCTTGCAAAATAGTGAGACGTGAGTGGTGAATAGTGAATAGTGAATATTTTTCAGATATTGCTCACTACCACTCACAACTGACAACTGACAACTGACAACTGACAACTGACAACTGACAACTGACAACTGACAACTGACAACTGACCACTCACCATTCACCACTCACGTCTCACGACTAACAGGCCCCGCTCAACCAAACCTCCTTATCATGATCTCTACCCGGCACGAGGTCTTCTTCACGGTAGCGCAGCAGAAAAGCTTTTCAAAAGCCAGCCAGGTATTGTACATATCGCAGCCAGCAATCAGCCGGCATATCCGCTCACTGGAAGACTATTATAAGACCCAGCTCTTCAACCGGAAAGGGGTGCACATTGAACTCACTCCTGCCGGTAAACTATTGTTCGAGAAACTAGCTGAGGTGAAACGCATCCAGGAGCAGACAGAATTCGAGATCTCCGGTATCCGCGATGTGATGCAGGCCAAAGGGGTACTGAAACTGGGTGCCAGCACTACGGTTGCCCTGTACATACTGCCCAAAGTATTATCGTCCTTTAACCAGCACTATCCGCAGATCCATATCAGCCTGCTCAACCGGAACGCAGAACTGGTGATGGAAGCACTGTTGAACGGCGATATAGATCTCGGCATCATTGAAGGCAGGAGCAAACTGACACAAGTGGATTACCAACCATTCCTGTCAGATGAAGTCGTAGCCGTTTGCAGCAAGAAAAGTCCGATCGCCAAAAAGAAAAGTTATGCCATCCAAGATATCAAACAGATGCCACTGGCCATCCGGGAAAGAGGCAGCGGTACACTGGCGGCATTGAAATATGCACTGGAAAAACACAAGATCAAATTAACAGACCTCAATATCAAAGTGAGACTGGGCGGCACAGAAGCCCTGAAGAATTTTTTGATCGAATCGGACTCGCTGGGCTTCCTGCCCCACCGATCGGTAATGAAGGAACTTACCTGGGGGGAACTGACCCTTGTTCATTTTGAAAAACTGCATATTGAACGAGATTTCTATTTTGTACAACGCAAAGGCGAAAACAGCGGGCTGAGCAAAAGTTTTATCAAACTGGCCCTGAATATTCATAACTTATAGTTATAGCTTATAACAATTATCAATCAAATCGGTTATGAGCTTGGTGTAGCTTTGGCTCATGAAAATAGCTGCCAATCACCCACTCTCAGATAATATCCAGGCCTTGTCGTCTGCTGCCAACCAATTATTCGATCACGAATTGTTACAGGAGATCCGGAACCTGTCCGAACAACTCTGCCCTGAATGGCTGGCGGGATACATGGGCCTGAAAAAGCTCGTGGAAAAAAATTACCGTCCGGATGATGACCCGCATAGTTTCCTGCTGGAGAACGGATAAATGTTCGGGGGGATGATTTGGTGTATTTTTACAGCATGCATTCCTACACAGACCAGATACAGCAAGAAGTTCGTTTGCAGATGATGCCGAAAAGGATCGTGTCGCTGGTGCCTTCGCAAACGGAATTTCTTGCAGCGATAGGGCTGGATGAGGAAGTAGTGGGCATCACCAAATTCTGCGTACATCCTACGCACTGGTTCCGGAACAAACAACGGGTTGGCGGAACCAAACAGGTGCACCTGGAAAAGGTACGGGCCCTGCAACCCGATCTCATCATCGCCAATAAGGAAGAAAATGTAAGGGAACAGGTACAGGCACTTGCTGACATTGCTCCCGTATGGACCAGCGATATCAATACCGTCAGCGATGCGCTGCACATGATGGAAGCTATCGGTAACCTCACCGGCAAACAGGCAGAAGCCGCTATCATTATCAAAACCATAACAGACAAGAGAATTGTTTTACAACAGCAGTCTGCAGGAAAAACAAGACCGCTCCGCGTAGCTTACCTGATCTGGAAAGATCCCTATATGACAGTGGGCGGAGACAGTTTCATCGATGCCATGTTACGGGAATGCGGGTGGCAGAATGTATATGCGGATAGGAAACGATATCCCCAGATCAATATCGCAGACCTGCAGGCAGCTGCACCTGATCGGTTGTTCCTTTCTTCGGAACCCTACCCTTTTAAACAGCAACATATTGACGAACTGCAACAGTTCTTGCCGGATACTGTCATTCAATTGGTAGATGGTGAAATGTTCAGTTGGTACGGCAGCCGCATGATACCTGCGTTTGACTATTTCCTTGAAATGCAGCAACAACTGACGTGATTGGATATTTTGTGTATCTCATACACAAAAAGCTAACGGATGTTTGCCCCAAGTAAAGTATCTTGCGGATAACAATAAGCCCCCAAAGCTGCTAAACCTGACAATCTAAACACATGAAAAAATACCGTGCCGGCGTATTGTTCGGCGAAGAACTCGAAGCATTGTACAACGATGCAAAAGACAACCAGTTTGCACTTCCTGCAGTGAACACCATCGGTACCAACACCATCAACGCAGTGCTGGAAACAGCAGCCAAAGTGAATTCACCAGTGATCATCCAATTTTCCAACGGCGGTGCGCAGTTCATTGCCGGTAAGGGGATGCCCAACGACCAGCTGCAGGCGAATATTGCCGGTGGCGTATCTGGTGCCCTGCATATCCATAACGTGGCCAAATACTATGGTGTACCTGTGGTACTGCATACCGACCACGCCGCCAAAAAATGGTTACCCTGGGTGAGCGGCCTGATCGATGCCGGCGAACAATTCTACAAAGAGAAGGGCCAGCCCTTGTTCAGTTCACATATGCTGGACCTGTCTGAAGAGCCCATCGAAGAAAATATCCATACTTCTGTTGAATTCTATAAACGTATGGCGCCACTGGGCATGAGCATCGAGATCGAACTCGGTGTTACCGGTGGTGAGGAAGACGGTGTGGACAACAGCGGTGTTGAGAACGACAAATTATATACCCAGCCACAACACGTTGCCTATGCGTATACCGAGCTGAGCAAAGTGGGCAAACTGTTCACCGTAGCTGCCGCTTTTGGTAACGTACATGGCGTGTACAGTCCGGGCAATGTAGAACTGCGCCCTGTGATCCTGAAGAACAGCCAGGACTACATCGAGAAAGAACTGAAGACCGGTCCGAAACCCGTTTACTTCGTATTCCACGGAGGAAGTGGTTCTCCGCAGCACCAGATCAGGGAAGCCATTGGTTATGGCGCCATCAAGATGAATATCGACACCGATCTGCAGTGGGCATTCTGGGAGGGTATTCAGCAGTTTTATGTTAAAAATGAAGCCTACCTGCAGGGCCAACTGGGTAACCCAGAAGGTGCTGATAAACCCAATAAAAAATACTACGATCCAAGGGTATGGTTACGCAAAGGCGAAGAAAGCTTCAGCAAAAGGCTGGAAGTTGCTTTTGAAGACCTCAACTGTATCAACCGGAACGCGTAAATCTTTCCGGAACAAGCATTACCGCCGCCAGCCTGAGAACTGGCGGTTTTTTGTGTCCTATCCTGTCAGTTCCGGTTCCGCCCCCCAAAAAAACGATGATCGGCTATTTGCCCGTTTTGAAGCTGAACTATTTGGTTGTAGCATTGATATATATTAATTTATCCCTTATTTTCACCCCCCTTTTTGGGAGGGAGCTGGTAAAGCGGCCGAGGCCGATTCACCGCCTGGGTGGTTAAAAATGATTATCTTCACCGCCCCAATTGCAATTGACCGTTATGAAAAAAGAACGTGAAGAAGACTTTGAAGCAAACCTGACCGGAGATGACAGCCAGGGAGGAGACCCTGCCAAACCCCGGTGGTTCAAACGCATCAGGAAAGGTATTTTAACTTCCACAGCCGATAAAAAGGAAACACCCGAGGGTCTATGGACCAAGTGCCCGGAGTGTAATTATATCTGTACCACCAGCGAATTAAAAGAGAACCTCTTTGTTTGCCCGAAATGTAATTACCATCACCGGATCGGCAGCGATGAATATTTTGATGTGATCTTCGACAACAAGGAATACACCGAACTTTTCGAGGACATACAGAGCATTGACGCTCTCGGTTTTACCGATCTCAAACCTTACCAGAAACGACTGGACGATATCCACTCCAAAACAGACCTGAAAGACTCCATGCGCGTTGCCGTGGGCAAGGCCAATGGAGAAGGTATCGTGATCGCCTGTATGGATTTTGAATTCATCGGCGGCTCACTGGGCAGTGTGATGGGAGAGAAATTCAGTCGCGCGGTGGATTACTGTATCCAGCACAAACTTCCCTATCTCGTGATCAGTAAGAGTGGTGGTGCCAGAATGATGGAAAGTGCTTTCAGCCTGATGCAGCTGGCCAAGACCAGTGGTAAGTTATCGCAATTAAGTGATGCCAGACTTCCTTATATCTCTTTACTCACCGATCCCACTTTTGGTGGTATCTCGGCCAGCTTTGGTATGCTGGGCGACCTGAACATAGCCGAACCCGGCGCCCTGATCGGTTTCGCGGGTCCGCGTGTGATCAAGGAGACCATCAAGAAGGACCTTCCCGAAGGTTTCCAGCGCAGTGAGTTTTTGCTGGAGCATGGTTTCCTCGACTTCATTGTTGACAGGAAGAACCTGAAAGAAAAACTGGCGCAGCTGGTTTTACTTTTCAGAAGCTAAGTTTTTAATTAATAGTCAGTAGTTGATCATACTCATTGCCCATTACTGATCATTAATTACCAATCACAGACTTTCATGGCTGAAATGAACAACCGCCAGGCTTACTTCAACTACTCCATAGAAGACAAATATGTAGCAGGTATCGTATTGCTGGGAACGGAAGTGAAATCGATCCGTGAGGGCAAGCTCAGTTTCAATGATGCATTCTGCCTGTTCGATGATGGGGAGTTATGGGTGCGGGGACTTTTCATTGCCAGTTATACCCACGGAACAGCCAATAACCACATTGAGGTACACGACCGGAAACTGCTGCTAAACAAAAAAGAACTGAAGAAGATACAGGCCAGGATCAAGGAAAAAGGATATACGGTGGTGCCATTGAAAGTGTTCTTTACAGACAAGAACCTGGTAAAGGTAGAGATCGGATTGGGCCGTGGTAAGAAGCTTCACGACAAACGCGAGACCATCAAGAACCGCGACGTGGAGAAAGAGATCAAACGTTACCTGAAATAGACAGCTTCTTCCACAAGTATTTTATTCTTCTTCGGGTGTCTTATACCTTCTTTTTTTCTCTGGCCGATAGTCCAGTTGTTCCACCAGGGCTTCCGCTGTTGGGTTACGTGTAACAGAAACAGCTATCTGAAACAAGGCAATATAGATCATCACAGTTCCCAGCAGTTCGCCCCAGCTTAACCAGTAGCCCCAAAAACCGTATACAACGGCTTTTTCAGGATGGTCCGTCTCATAGATCACTTCTGTCTTCTCCCCTGTTTCCCATTCACGAAAAACATATCGTGCGTCTATGGCATATTGCTTACGACCGTCATGGAACACCGCCTTGGGAATATTTTTTCCTGAGACACTGTCCGGCAGCCATTGGATCCTAGCCGGCGCCTTCTCCCCGTCAAAATAATCCGGTTGCCGGGTAGCCACCAGGTAACAGGCAAAACAGACAAGATAGAGTATGGTAACGGATCTATACAAGCTCGTGATGATATGCTTACAATAATAATAAACGGAAACACATTGCTTTCAAAAAAATGGGATCAAGAGAACACTCTTAATCCCATTATCATATGCATCGGGTTAGGTTAGTTCGCGAGGCTTCGGAAATCCACGGGAACCAGTTTACTTACACCGGGTTCCTGCATGGTCACACCATAGATCACATCTACCGCACTCATGGTCTGTTTGTTGTGCGTTACAATGATGAACTGCGAGTTATCACTGAATTTCTTGATCATCTGTGTGAACTTACCTACGTTGGCATCATCCAGCGGCGCATCCACCTCATCAAGGATACAGAAAGGCGCCGGTTTGATGAGATAGATCGAGAACAGCAGTGCCGTAGCGGTCAGTGTTTTCTCTCCTCCACTCAGCTGGGTGATGGAAGAAGGACGTTTTCCTTTGGGTTTGGCGATGATCTCGATACCGGTCTCTGCCAGGTTCTCGGGGTTCACCAATATCATGTCTGCCGTATCCTCTTCTGTGAACAAGGCTTTGAACACTTTCTGGAAGTTCTCGCGTACCTGGTTAAAAGTATCGAGGAACTGCTGGTTGGCAGTGGCTTCTACTTCCTGAATGGTTTGCAACAGACTCTCTTTGGCCGATACCAGGTCGTTCTTCTGCTCGAGGATGAATTCGTAACGTTTTTTCATTTCCGTATACGCCTCAATAGCGGTGGGATTCACTTCGCCCATGTTCTCGAGACGTTTCTTCATCCTGTCTGAACTGGCCTGAAGGTCTTCCAGCGCCGTATCGGTAGTTCTCGCCTGGTCAAGTATCTCATCCAGTTCCACTTTGAACTCCACGCTCAGCCTTTCTTTCATACCGGCAAGTTGCAGTTTCAGTTCATTCAGCTTGTCCTTGATCTCTGTTACCAGATGGTCGATCATTTCCTTGCTCTTCACTTTCAAACGCAACTCACTCTCTTTTTCCTGTAAGGCATTCCGCAGATTATAATATGCCTGGTCCGCTTCATTCAGTTTTTTCTCCTCTTCTTCTTTCCTACGCAGCATTTCCAGTAACAGTTCTTCCGAACCGATCAATGCTTTTTCGCTCTCTTCAATATTGGCACTGGCCTCTGAGAGTTGTGAGGTATTGTTTCCGATCTGCAGGTGCAGGTCGTTCAACTGGTTCTCTTTGAACACCAGTTCCTGCTTCAGGCTGGTGATCTTGCTCTGCTGACGGGTCAGCTGCAGGTTGGTCTCATTGTATTGAACCGACGCAAAATTGTATTCATATTCAGCCGACTGGTAATCCTGCTCCACTGTTTTCAACTCCTCAGAAGTGGTCTGCAGCTGTTCATTCAGTGCATGGAACTCTTCGCGGGTAGCGGCAATGGCATCGTGTTCGGCCTGTAAGCGCATGTCCAGGTCTTCCAGTCGCTGTAACCCGTTCTGCTGCGCGGCCTGGAGGTTCTCCATACGGTTCTTGGCAGCAAATACCTGGTTGGTGAGCTGGTTGATCTCGTTCTCGGTCTGTTTGATCACATTCTCCTTCAACTGGTCGTTGAAAGCGATCACCTCGTTGTGTTTGGCCTGTATATCTGATTTCAGCAGGTTCACCACCGCTTCCTGGTCGAAGATCTCTTCAGACAGTTTTTCGAGATTCTTGGCGCGACCGATCTTCTTTCCTTCGAACAGTCCTACGCTACCACCGGTCAGCGTATACTTCCCTTTTACGTACTTACCTGTCTTTTCCAGCACCACGGCCCCGTTGCTGTTGGCAATGGCCTCATCGTTCTCGGCTATGTAAACATTGGCCAGCAGGTATTGTGCCAGCTTGCGATATTGCTCGTCCACCTCTATCACATCCATTGCTTTGATGGTATTGGCGGGCTGATGAGTCTCTACGCGATAGTCTGCGAATTTCTCCAGCATGAAGAAATTGGCCTTCCCTTTTTTATTCGCATCCAGCAGGTGTACGGCCTGTAAACCTTCTTCCAGGTTGTTCACCACATAGTAGTTCAGGTAGGGCTCCAGTACGTTCTCTACGGCAGTGCGGTATTCTTCTTTTACATAGATGATATCCGACAGGATGGGTGCCGAATGGTTCCATTCAGGGTTCTTATGCAGGAACTTGATGCTCTCCGGGTAACCTTCCATCGAGTCGATCAGGCTTTTCAGCAGGTTATATTCGTTGCGCTTGGCATCCAGTTTACGGTTCTCTTCGTTCAGCTCGTTGCGCAAAACTTCCAGTTGAGCCTGTGTTTCAAAGATCTGCTCTTTGGTACGCTCCTGGTGTTCCTGCAATTGCTGCAGGTCAATGCGTTTGGCCTCAAGGGTTGTCTCCTTCTCTTCCAGTTCAACCGTCAGTTGCTGCATCTGGGCTTCACGGTTCTGCTTTTCCTCGTTCAACTGGGTCTGTGCACGTTGCAGGTTCAGGATCGAGGTATCGGCAACGGCCACTTTTTTCTCAGCATCGAACTGGCTACGCTGGATCTGCTGGTAACGGTTGCGCAAAGCATCCAGTCCGGAACGTTTTTCATCGAAACTGCGGCGTTTGTCCTCCACATCCAGTTTGGTGGTCTCCACTTTATCCTGCAGTTCCAGCAAACTCGCTTCCTCCTCGCCTACCTGGATCTGGGTGTAAGAGATCGAATCACCGATGGTCTTTAATTGTCCCTCGGCTTTTTCCAGGAACTCTTTCAGGTTGGTCTCCTTCTCTTTCAGGTAATGCAGTTTCTGGGTAGCCAGGTTCTTTTCGTTCTCCTTGCTGCGAAGTTCCTGCAGGTATTCGTTGAATTCGTGCTGCATGCTCTGCAGGGCCCGTTCTTTTTCGATGAATCCAACTTTCTCCTGCTCTATCGCAGCTTCATCAGTGGCGATCTCCGCTTCCAGCTGGATCTTTTTGTCGTTCTCCGATTCCTGCTGCTCGTTCAGTTCTTTGTATGTAATGTTGAAACCTTCGAGAGAAGCTTTGGCCAGTTCAATGGCCACTTCGCGGTATTCTTTTTTGATCTCGTAGAATTTCTCTGCTTTCTTGGCCTGGTTCTCGAGGGTCTTTAACTGGTTATTGATCTCGAACAGCAGGTCTTCGATACGTGCCAGGTCCTGCTCGGTGGCATCCAGTTTATTCTTGGCCTCTTTTTTACGGGTCTTGTAGATGGTGATACCGGCAGCCTGTTCCAGCATACGGCGACGACTATTCTCCTTGTCCTTGATGATGTCATCCACCATTCCCAGTTCGATGATGGCATAACTGTCGGTGCTCACACCGGTATCGAGGAACAGGTTATGGATATCTTTCAGTCGACAGGTCACATCATTCAAACGGTATTCGCTTTCCCCGTTCTTGTAAAAGCGGCGGGTCACGGTCACGGTATTGAATTCGGTAGGCAACAGGTTCTTGGTGTTCTCGAACGTGAGGCTCACTTCGGCCAGACCGCTCGGACTTCTTGTCTTACTTCCGTTGAAGACAAGTGCTTCCAGATTTTCACTTCTGAGTGCAGATATCTTTTGCTCACCGATCACCCAACGGATACTATCGATGATATTACTTTTTCCACAACCATTCGGTCCGATAATACCGGTGATCCCTTCGTCAAAACTCACTACAGTTTTATCAGCAAAACTTTTGAACCCTTTGATTTCTAATGACTTTAATCTCACGTATATTCCTGTTTAAGTACCTGCGAACATACAGTAAAAGGGGTAGAATTCCTGTAGAGAAAAAATTGCTGTGTATAATAAGTGGAGAAGTAGGGAAGTATTTTATATCCCATTCAATGAATGCATTTTAACATATTGTAAATCAGTAGTTTAAAACGGGTTAATTTCTTTTTAAAATGCATACTGAATACTGATCAGCGTAATTTTCCAGCCGGTATATTTGTTCACAAACCCGTTCATTTTGGCGAAGATCATTTTCACGGTTACCAACGACCTCAGTTACGACCAGCGCATGCACCGGATCGCGGGCAGCCTGGCCAAACAGGGGTACGAAGTACGATTGGTGGGAAGACGCCTACCCGGATCGGCCGATCTGCCCCAACGGGAATTTTTACAGAAAAGGATACGCTGTTTTTTTCATCGTGGTATCGGATTTTATGCAGAATACAATTTCCGCCTGTTCTGGTACCTGTTGTTCAGGCAGGCCGACATGATCTGCGCCATCGATCTCGACACTATCCTGCCGGTGTACCTGGTGACTGCTATCAAAAAACAGCAAAGGTTATATGATGCCCATGAACTTTTTAGCGAACAGAAAGAGGTCCTGTCACGCCCTCGGATCCACCGTTTCTGGCTCGCGGTGGAGCGGTTTGCCGTACCCCGTTTTCCCAAAGGTTATACCGTGAACGAAACCATCCGCACTGAGCTGGAAAAAAGATATGGTGTGAGATATGCCGTTATACGCAACCTTCCGCGATTGACCTGCCTGTCAAACGACCCTCCCCGTACCAGAGAAAAATGGATCCTGTACCAGGGTTCCGTGAACGAGGGCCGCTGTTTTGAGACCCTGATCCCCGCCATGCAGCAGGTGAACGCAAAGCTGGTGATCTGCGGCAAGGGCAATTTTTTTGAACAGACCCGGGCCCTGATACACCGATACCAGTTGCAGGATCAAATAACCTTACGCGGCTATGTTAGCCCGGAAGAACTGATCACCCTTACACCACAGGCGTCCATTGGTCTCACATTGTTTGAGTCCGAAGGCATGAACCAGTATTACTCGCTGGCCAACCGTTTTTTTGATTATATCATGGCCGGCATACCCCAGGTATGTGTGGACTACCCGGAATATGCCGCCATCAACCGGGTATTTGATATCGCTTACCCGGTACCTGATACAGCTTCGGGAAGCATTGCAGGGGCTCTGAACAATTTACTCACCGATACTGTTTTGTATGACAGGTTACGGGAAAACTGCCTCAGTGCAAGAAAGGTCCTTAACTGGGAAAATGAAGAACAGGTGCTGATCAGCTTCTATAAAGAAATAGCCTAGTGGAAAAACAATTGCATATCATCTCCTTTAATGTTCCTTATCCTCCGGATTATGGTGGCGTGATGGACGTGTTCTATAAATTACCGGCACTGCAGAAACTGGGCATTAGCATTCACCTGCATTGTTTTGAATACGGCCGTGGTGTGCAGCCCGATCTGAACAGGTATTGCAAAACTGTACAGTATTATGAGAGGCATACCGGACACAAGGGTTTGTCCAATACCCTCCCCTACATTGTTTCGAGCCGCAGAAGCGAACGCCTGCTGGAGAACCTGCTGAAAGATGACCATCCCATTCTCATGGAAGGTGTGCATTGTACCTTCCTGCTGCTGGACAAGCGATTTGCCCATCGGAAATGTTTTGTACGGCTGCACAATGTGGAATACCAGTATTATCGTGATCTCTGCAACAGTTCCACGTCCTGGATCAAGAGAATGTACTACTGGATGGAAAGCCGACTGTTAAGGTCGTACGAGAAAAAGATAGCCAACAGGGCCGTGTTCTGGGGTACCACTGAAAAAGACAACGAGGTATACCGAAAAGAACTGGGTTGCCGGCATATTGCCCAAATGCCACTGTATATACCCGACTGGAAATTAGAATGCCAGGAAGGAATGGGCAGTTATTGCTTTTACCACGGCGACCTGAGCGTGGATGCCAACGACAAAGCTGCTACCTGGCTCCTTGAGAACGTTTTCCGGAAAATAAAGGTCCCTTTTGTCATTGCCGGAAAGAACCCTTCCGCAAAATTAGTAGAGCTGGCACATGCACAAAACCATACCTGTCTGGTGGCCAATCCGTCCGACAGTGAGATGATCGATATGATCACCAAAGCCCATATCAATGTGATCCCTTCTTTTACCAGCACCGGCACGAAGACCAAACTTATCAATGCCTTGTTCCATGGAAGACACTGCGTGGTGAACGATGCCACCGTTGCGGGCAGCGGACTTGAATCTGCTTGTCATACAGGAACCAATGCCAATGCATTCTGCGAACTCATTGCGCAGTTATATCACCAGCCTTTTACCGAAGAAGAGGTCAAACTTCGCAGGCACCTGCTCACGGGCATGTTCAGCAACGAGGCCAATGCCAGGAAAATGGTGGATGGAATATGGGGATAATGAATAGCCGAACAAATACTACACGGCAATCGCTGCGCTATCGATCACCCTTCCGCCCTCTGTTTTAAGCATGCGGGAAGGATAGCGGTTGATGACGATAAAATCGTGTGTGGCCATAAGGACGGCAGTACCGTAATCACGTGATATCTGCATGAGCAGTTGCATGATCTCATCGCTGGTCTCGGGATCAAGGTTTCCAGTAGGTTCATCCGCCAATATCAGTTTGGGAGAGTTCAGCAGGGCTCGGGCAATATCTACACGTTGCTGCTCTCCACCACTCATTTCAAATGGCATTTTGAACCCTTTGCTTTTCAGGCCTACTTTTTCCAGCACATCGTTGATCTTTTCTTCCATCAGCCTTTCATCCTGCCAGCCGGTGGCTTTTAGCACAAATCGGAGGTTCTCCTGGACATTCCTGTCGGTCAGCAACTGAAAATCCTGGAAGATCACACCCAGGTTACGGCGCAGGAAAGGAACTTTTTTCCAGTCCATGGTACGCAGGTCAAAACCTACTACCGAACCCTGGCCCTCTTTCAGTGGCAACTCCCCGTAGAGGGTTTTCAGCAGACTGCTTTTGCCGGTCCCGGTCTTACCCACCAGGTATACGAACTCACCGCGACCGATGCTGAAGTTCACGTTCTGCAATACCAGGCTATCTCCCTGGTAAATATTGGCATTCTGTATAGAAACTACGATGTCTGACATGAGCCTAAATTACGATTAGTTAACAACATGCGGCCATCCGGCGGCAGTTTTAGTTTACTGATAACAAAGCCTGTTTAATACACGATCTCTCCGAAAGCTCCTTTCAGCATCAGGGATGAGGTCTGTGCATCCGCTACCCTGCCTACCACCTGGGCTTCAATACCCAGTTGCTGTGCTGTGGCGATCATGGCATCAGCCGCTTTCTCATTGGTAAAGACTTCCAGCCGATGCCCCATATTGAACACCTGGTACATTTCGCGATAATCAGCGCCAGAGTTCTTCTGGATCAGTTGAAAGATCGGCGGCACTGCAAACAGGTTGTCCTTGATGATGGCCAGCGGACGCGGCAGGTATTTCATACACTTGGTCTGTCCGCCGCCACTGCAGTGTATCAGGCCATTGATGTCTTCAAAATGTTCATCCAGCAAACGCTTCAGCAAAGGCGCATAGGTACGGGTGGGAGACAACAATAATTTACCTACGGGAACTTTCTCACCGTTCACTTCCATCTCATCCGTGAGTTTACTGCCGCCGATGTATACCACATCGTCACTCAATGTGGTCTCGAAGGTCTCGGGATATTTCTCCGCATAGTATTTACTGAGCACATCGTGACGGGCGCTGGTCAGGCCATTGCTGCCCAATCCGCTGTTATACGCAGTTTCATAAGCTGCTTTACCGGCACTTCCGAAACCTACGATCAGGTTACCGGGAGCGATCTTATCATTGGTGATGAGTTTGTTCTTGGGCCAGCGGGCGGTCATGGTACCGTTCACGGCAATGGTCCTTACCACATCTCCCACATCAGCGGTCTCGCCACCGAGATAATGGATGTTCACTCCATAACTGCGCAGGCGGTCAAAGAATTCCTGGGTGCCGTTGATCACGGCCTGTAACACTTCACCGGGGATGCGGAGTTTGTTACGGTCGATAGTGGAAGAGAATAAGAAATTATCGGTCACACCCACACAAAGCAGATCGTCCAGGTTCATGGCCACAGCATCTTCCGCAATACCTTTCCAGACAGATACATCGCCGGTTTCTTTCCAGTACAGATAGGCCAGGATACTTTTGGTACCGGCGCCATCGGCATGCATGATATTCACCCAGTCTGGGTCGCCACAGAGCAGATCGGCATAAACCTTACAGAAAGCATGGGGGTATAAACCCTGGTCCAGCTTCTGGATAGCCGCATGTACTTCTTCTTTCTGGGCCGATACACCGCGTTTTGCGTATAGTGACATTTTGGAATTTTGTGATGGATAATTCTGGAACGGGGCAAAGGTACAGATTCGGGGTGTTAGGCGCTCATTTCCCCATCTGCCAATTCCAAATTTTCCCGATTTACTCCCTTACTTTTGCGATTATTATGAAGGTACATCGTGAATTAGCGGGCTCGCTGCCGGAGTTTAAAAAAGCTGTGGTCACCATCGGCACTTTCGATGGGGTGCACCTTGGTCACCGGCAGATCATCGCCCAAATGAAGGAAGAAGCGGCAAAGATCGGCGGAGAAACGGTGATCATTACCTTCCATCCCCATCCCCGGAAGATCGTCTCCTCAGTTCCGGGCGATATCAAATTGCTGAGTACGCTCCCCGAAAAGATCCACCTGCTGGAAGCTGCGGGCGTTGACCACCTGGTGGTGGTCCCTTTCGATCACCGTTTTGCCAACCAGACCGCTGAACAATATGTAAAGGATTTCCTGTACCATTATTTCAAGCCGCATACGGTGATCATTGGCTACGACCATCGTTTTGGAAAGGGCCGTGAAGGAGATTATCATCTACTGAAAAGTTACGGGCAAAGCCTGGGCTTCGAAGTAAAAGAGATCTCTGAACAACTGATCAATGAGATCGTAGTGAGTTCTACACGCATCCGCCGCGCCATTGCAGAGAACGATTCCGCAACGGCGAACCGTTTTCTGGGCTATCCCTATTTTTTTGAAGGCGTCGTGATCGAAGGGAATAAACTGGGCCGGACCATCGGTTTTCCTACTGCCAACCTGCACATCAGCAGTGAAGAGAAGCTGATACCCGGCAATGGCGTGTATGCAGTAACCGTGGCACTGAATCCCGAAACACAACCTACCGGACCGAAACCCGGGAACCTTTACAAGGGCATGATGAACATTGGCCTGCGCCCGACAGTGGATGGCAAGAAACGTGTGATAGAGGTCAATATCTTTGATTTCAATAAGGACATCTATGGGCAGATCCTGCAGGTTCACCTGCAACAATACCTTCGTGGCGAAGTAAAATTCAACGGGCTTGATGAACTGAAAGCACAATTGAACCAGGATCGTCAGGATGCCATCCGCTGTCTTGCGGGTATCTGAATCAGTCCTCTTTTTTCTCCTTTTTCTTAAACAACGCATCGGGATCAAAATCGATGATCTGCCGGTAATCATCCAGGTCGAATATGGCCGCCAGCCGGATCAGGGTCTCGATCTTTACTTCAGACAATCCGTTCTCCCAGGTAGACAAGGTGGAACGTCCTATCTGCAGTGACGATGCTACATAGCGCTGGTCATAATTACGCAATTCCCTGATCAGCCGGATATTACGGGCGATGCGCATCCTTTCTTCATTTCTGTGGTACATATGTTAGGGTTTAATAGGGCCAGACCCCACAATAGTAATCCCTTTCAGTTTCAGAAAAAAGGGTGAAAACACGCTATGACAGCAGGTATTTCAACGCTATTTTCATACCCGTAAATATGTGTCGCATACGGCAACATAGTTCCATGTGTTTTCCTTGCTTTCGGTAAACAGGCGGTGGAATTTTACGCCATCATTTGGCCAATGATGGGCTTGAATCCATTCCGACAGCTTTGCCCTTATCGAAAAATAGTGAGGTAGGACCCGTAGTTGAAACGGGAATACAGTTAACAGCTGTTTCAACAAGAACCCAAATCCACAACTATGAAGAAGTCTATGATTCTTTTTTGCCTCCTGGCCCTTACCAGTTTTTTCTTTTTGTCCTGTAAAAAGAAGATCGCTGACCCCATCACGGAAGAACAGGCGGTAGCAACCCTTACGGATTCAAAGGATTTCCAGGATTTCAGTAAAAAGTTCATCCCCGACCTGTTACTGCTGGCCAATTACCACCGGCAAGTGAAAGACCAGGGAGGGCGTGTTTCTTTCATCAACGAATTGAAACTGACCAACGGAGAAGAAGCTAACATTGCTGCCGTGTATGAAAAATTCTCACTCAGCTATGAAGACGCCATGCTGCTGAAGAACAGGGTCGATAACGATCTCCTGCGGCTCTTCCACCAGAACCCTTTCCTGTTACAGTTTGATGAAGCAGGGATCAAGCGAATACTGATCAACTCCTTACAGGAGGGGCTTCATTCAGCAGATTTGTCCTGGATAAGGACCAAGGAAGAGATCAATCAGGCTATCGGCCAGACCACTGTTTCGTCCCTGCCCCAGAGCAACCGTCAGACCAACGGGGTACGCGTGAATAAGATCGGCATCACCATTGATGAGATCTGGGAATGTTTGAAAGATGCCGCTGGTTTCGGATCGGGTGGCATTCTCGGGATCGCCGGCCTCAGCAGGCTTGCCAAAGACGGTATACAGGAAGCAGTGATCGGCGCTTCCAAATGGCTGGCCAAAAGAGCAGGATGGATCGGTGCTGCCATTGCACTGGTCGACTTCAGTTCCTGCCTGTATCACGAATCCATTGATTAAAGCAATACCTATGAAAAAGATCCTCATCATCCTGTCCCTTCTGATCATCCTTGTCCCGATCCTGGCCATCGTTCAGAACCTGATCAACATAGAACTGATCTCGTTGAAGGAATATTTTTACCTGATAGTGGTTTACCTGGTATTGGTATGCATTTACCTGCAGGACAAGAAATCTTTTGAGTCTTGATTCATCAGATCAGTGAAATGCCTGTTTGTTCATTTCACTGATCTTTCTATGTGTGATCAGGAATCTGGCGGCCTAAGCCATCATCTTAACCGCCATCTCTTTCATCAGGCCGGCATCGGAAGTTCCGCCATCGTGCACCCCAATGCCGCGAAGGTTGTATTGGTGCAGGAGCAGCAGTATCTTTTCTACACCGGTATAATCGTATTTGCGGGCTGCACCCAGATAGTCCCGCACAAAATAAGGGTTCACACCCAGTGCCGCCGCCACTGATTTTTCATCAGGACTGGGTACGCTGAAGATCATGAATACCTTACTGAAGAAATTATACAACGCCGGCAGGATCATCTGTATGGGCCCGGCTTTGGGGTTGGCCTCAAAATAATGGATGATGCGGATGGCTTTAGCTAGGTCTTTCTGCGCAATGGCTGCCTGTAATTCAAATACATTGAATTCCTTACTTACGCCGATGTAATTCTCAATATCGTCCTCTGTGATATTTTTCCGGGTTCCCAGGTTCACCGCCAGTTTCTCGATCTCGTTCTGGATACGGCTCAGGTCATTACCAATATGATCTACCAGTAAATGCAGGGCTTTGGGTGAAATGCTCAGTCCATGCTGCTGCACCATCTGCCCGGCCCATTCTGGCAACTGGCTGTCGTACATCTTTTTGGTGGTCAGCATCTCCCCCTTCTGCTTCAGAACCTTGGCCAATTTAGAGCGGCCATCCACTTTTTTCTCTTTATAACTTACCACGAATACGGTAGTGGCAAGCGGATTCTCTATATACCCTTCCAGCTTTTCAATATCTCGCATCTGCTGTGCCTCTTTCAGCAAGACCACCTGTCTTTCGGCAAACATGGGGTATCGCATACAGGCGTTGACCACAGAGGCCCATTCCGCATCTTTCCCATAAAATATGGTGAGGTTAAAACCGGCTTCGGCCTCGTTCAGGATCTTGTGCTCGGCATAGTTCACCACCTGGTCTATAAAATAAGATTCCTCTCCCTCCAGCCAGTAAACGGGTTTGAATATCCCTTTTTTCCATTCGCCTATGATCTTTTCTGCCGACATGGTTGCAAAGATGAAGTACCGGGCACGAACGGCGAAAAAAGGCCGGTGAAAGTTTTAAACATAGTCCCGACCTATGTCAATAGCAGCCGGTCTTTACCCAGGATAATCCACAGACCTTTCCCAACACTCAGGTCACTACCGTGATCCGGTCACTGGTCAACAGGGGCATATCTTTGAACCGGAGGATCACATTGGCGGTTACAATAACATCCTGCTGGCAATAGGCTACAATGCGGGGCAGGTTCTTTTCTCTGTAATACACATCCTGCACCATACTACCATCAATATCCGATTTGGAAGTTGGGATACCCAGCACATTGGCCAGCAGATGCAGGGAGACATAGTTCTTATTGTCCCCGAATTTCCACCAGTTGAGGGTATCGAACATTTTCACCTCCCAGGGTTTCTTATCATGCAGTTGCAGGTATTCCGGCAGGCGGAGCCGGTTAATGAGCAGGCGGCGGCAGATATAAGGGATGTCAAACTCCCTGATATTATGGCCTCCGAACTGAAAATTCCGGTTGTGCTGGTACATTTTATTGCACAAATCCGTAAAAGTACGGAGTATTTCTACCTCATCATGGCCATAGATGCTCTTCATTTTAAGGGCAGGCAGCCCCGCATCGGTCTCATAGAAAAAGGCGGTGGATATGCAGATGATCTTTCCGAATTCGGCCAGGATACCCGCCCTTTTCCGGTAGATTTCTTCGGGGTCCATGGGTTCTGGCACGGTTTTAGATATCTTGTCCGAAAAAAGTGCCTGCCAGCCAGGATCCAGGTCCTGAAAGGAAGGCAGCGCGGGCACTGTTTCAATATCCAGTAACAAAAGTTCTGTAAGCATATAATTATTTATATAATTTTCTGAATCTAAAAACCCTGACACATGAGCTACTCAGCCTCACCCAATGATGCATCCGGATCGCAGTATCCGCAACAGAAAGACAACCGTAAACTAATATACGGAATTCTGATAGCGGCACTCGTAGGCACATGGGGCTATATCATTTATGACAAGAGCCAGACCCGCGAGACCGTGACCCTGCTGGAGACCCGCATCCTGAATGTGGACAGCGCCCGGAATGCGATACAGCAGGAATTCCTGACCGTATCTGCCAAAGCGGATTCCCTGACACAGAACAATATTCAGCTGCAGGGCGACCTGGCCGATAAAAATGCCGCCATCCAGAAGTTGAAATCCAATATCGGTAGCATCCTGAAAAAGAAGAATGCCTCTGATGCAGAACTGGCCGAAGCCAAACAAATGATCGGCGAACTGAACGGCAAGATCGATGGCCTGTTTGCCGAGATCGATAAATTAAAGGGGGAAAACCAGCAGTTGACTTCCGCTAACCAGCAACTGGCCACAGAAAAGTCTCAGTTGACTGCTGATAAACAAAGTCTGGAGCAAAACCTGAGCACCACCAAAACTGAGAAAAAACAACTGGAAGACAAAGTAGATGTGGCATCGACCCTGCATGCATCCTCTATTGGTGTTGCCGCTATCAAAGTGAGCAGCAGCGGTAAGGAAAAGGAAACCAGCACCGCCAAACGTGCCAATATGATCCGTGTGGCTTTCATGCTGGATGAGAACCGTATCACCCCCTCCGGTACCAAAGACATCTATGTGATCGTGACAGGACCCGATGGCAAGGTAGTTGGTGAAGGCGGTACTTTCAACACCCGCGAAGAAGGCAGCAAAGCTTTCTCCAGTAAAGTAAGCGTTAACTATGAGCAGGGCAAAGCTACTCCGGTAAGTTTCAACTGCGGACAGAACGAAAAATACAAAGAGGGCAGTTATACCATTGAGATCTACAATAACGGCTTCAAAATAGGCCAGGGTGTAAAGACCCTGAAAAAAGGAGGACTGTTCAGCTAATCACTTTCTACATTCTGATAAAAGGCAGTTACAGACCAGTAACTGCCTTTTTATTTGGCCAAATCAGCAGATGGAAGGATACATAAAGAATAGGATTATCCTGTAAATTTACCGGAGAAGCAAACCATATTCACTCACATTCACTCACATTCACTCACATTCACTCACATTCACTCATTCACTCATCCACTCATTCACTCATTATCTTACCCATGACCCCTCAATGGCTGAACTGGAAAATCGTACTCACTTTTATTGCCATTGTACTGGTGAGCGGCACCATTTTTTACTCACAATATGTTTCTGGTAAAATTGCTGCAGAAGAAAGGAAAAATGTAGCAGTATGGGTAGAGGCACAACGAACGATACTGAGCTCATCAGACAGTGCCAGTATCAACCTGGCTACGCGGATATCAACTGAAAATACCAATATACCCATCATTGAAACGAACGAAAAGGACAGCATCACCGGAAACCATAGCAACCTGGACAGTCAACTGGTGCAGTCCGATCCCGGCTATCTCAAACGTAAACTGGCAGAATTCAAGCGATACAACAATAAGCCTATCACCATCGTACTGACAGAAAAGCCCTATACTGCTAACCGGTATTATTACGGAGAGAGTGAGCTATTGAAGGAGGTGCAGTTGTACCCGCTGATACAACTTATTATTGTTGGCCTCTTTATCACCATTGCGCTGGTTGCCCTGCAAACTTCCTATAAGAGTGAGCAGAACCAGTTATGGGCATCTATGGCCAAAGAAACTGCACACCAGCTGGGCACTCCGGTATCCAGCTTACAGGGCTGGCTGGAGATCCTGAAAGAAAGGGAAGCCAACCGGGACATTGTTCCGGAAATAGCCAAAGACATCAACCGCCTGTTACTGATAACCGACCGTTTTGGCAAGATAGGCAGTGAACCCCAACTGGAGCAATGCAGGCCCGCAGAACAAATACACCACATGATGGAGTATATGAAGAAGAGGACCGGGGGCCAGGTGAATTTCATTTTCGACGATACAGCGATAAAGCATACGGAAACACTGCTGTCTCCTCCCCTGTTCGACTGGGTGCTGGAGAACCTGATCAAAAACGCGCTAGATGCCTTAGAGGGAAACGGCACCATCCGGATCACTGCGGAAAGCAATGAAAAATATCTGTTGATCGATGTAACGGATACCGGAAAAGGAATATCGAAAAACAATATCTCCGAGGTGTTCAAACCTGGGTTCACTACCAAAAAAAGAGGATGGGGCATCGGCCTTTCGCTCAGCAAAAGGATAATCGAGCAGTATCACAAAGGGAAACTCTTTGTGAAATGGAGCGAACCCGGAACAGGCAGCACTTTCCGGATCATTCTGCCTCTTCAGCAGCAACAGGCGGTGTAGCCATCAATCCAAAATAACTCATGGCGGTCTGCCATTGCTGGATGGATTGTGGTGTGGCAGTTTCCACATACAGGTTGGCTTCGCCGCAAAGGCTCAGCAACTCTGATTCTGCATCGGCGATCTCCGCATTGTCGTCTGACTCGCCGATACAGCGGAAACAGCTGTACATCCTTGATAATTTTTCATCAGACAAATGATCAAAAGCGTGCTGTTGTATCAATTGCCCTGCTGCATTCACCAGTAATTCATACGAACTCGTTTTCATAGCTGATGTTTTATATATACAAAGTTCCTATATAGACACCAGAATCAGTGTTAACGCGCATTACGGAAATGTTAACGGGCCAAGAAGGTGCATAACATGTGCATAGCCATAGGGATGGTTCATCAATCATGAACAACAAACTGGCAATACATGCCCTAAAAGGAACGGAGGATCGCAGGATCCTCCGTTCGTATAGAAATTGAATTGACCGGCAGATCAGTTCTGCCTTTTTACAGAACCCCCGCTGTTCACATTGATGTCACGGATCAGCCCCTCACCTTTGAACCGGACAAAGCCACCGCTATTGGCTTTTGCCGAGATCTCTTTGTTAACAGTGATCTGTACACCAGCGCCACTACTGGCTTCTGCTTTACAAAAATCTGTGATCAGGGAATAGCCTCTGAACTGCGCGCCGCTGTTGCCATCGACATCCAACCTGTCAACTTTGCCATTGAGTGTGATGGAACTACCGCTGCTTAAACGTGCGGACAAGGCCTGGAGATTCAGTTCACTGCCATTGACAGAGCCCCCGCTGCTGGCCCTGAGCGCATCCAGCGTTACATAGGATACATATACTTTCACGTGCCAGTTCTTCCACTTGTTCCAGAATTTCCAGTCATCGCTGGTACGGGATATTTTCAGTACCCCATTCTCCACCACGGTCCGTACCTGGTCCATATATTCCTGGTTACCTACGCTAACGGCCAATTCTTCCTTGTCGCCCTTGCTGATCACCACTTCGATACCGGAAGAGGTTTCAATGGCATGAAATGTCCCCACGGACCTTTTCTGTGCATGATCATCATACACTACTTTCTGCGCACTCACTGAAGCAAATGCCGTCAGCAGCATCAAGAGAGCGATTCCTATTTTTTTCATAACTGTTTTTTGGATGTAACGGTCAGCAGGCCGTAAAGTTACCATTGCCTGAAAAAAAATGTATCCCGTTCATCCCATTCCTATGCAGGTATGCCTTTATTTCAGCACAATGGCTCCCAATGCAGGCAGGTTTACCCTTATCCGGTAACATTTTGAAGCTTTATCGACCAGTTCCGACCGGATCTCCGGGTTGAACACATCTCCTGTGCCCCAGAATGCTTTACTGTCGCTATTGAATATCTCGGTCCATTTTCCCTTCCCGTGTACGTAAATCTCCCAGTCATGTCGTACCACAGGTGTCACATTCAGCATAACAAGTACATTGTCCTTTTCCTTTTTGCCCTTGCGCATATATACCAGCACCGATTCACTTCGATGGTTCAGGTCCACCCATTCAAAACCACCGGGCTCAAACTGTTTTTCATAGAGTGCAGGCTCGGACCGGTAGAGTTCATTCAGTTTCTGCACACAGTATTTCATGCCGCCGTGACTCACGTGCTGCAACAATTCCCACTGTAGTTCGCTTTTATAATTCCATTCGTTGGTAGCGCCAAATTCATCTCCCATGAACAGCAGTTTGGCGCCCGGATGGGTGAACATATAGGTGTACAGTATCCGGAGGTTGGCAAATTTCTGCCATTCATCGCCCGGCATTTTGTAGAGCATGGGGCTTTTTCCGTGAACCACTTCGTCGTGACTGAGCGGCAGCATAAAGTTCTCGTCGTAGAAATACATCATACTGAAAGAGAACTTATCCTGGTGAAACTGTCGGAACAAGGGGTCCATCTTGAAATAATCCAGGGTATCATGCATCCAGCCCATCATCCATTTCATACCAAAGCCCAGGCCGCCATCAAAAGTAGGTTTGCTGATCTTAGGCCAGTCCGTAGCTTCTTCGGCGATGGTCTGTATATCCGGGAAATCCCGGTACAGGGTCTCATTCAGGTCCTTGATGAAAGCGATCGCTTCCAGGTTACCGTTACCGCCAAATTCATTGGGCTCCCACTGGCTATCACTGCGGCTATAATCCAGTCGCAACATGGAACTCACGGCATCCACACGTAACCCATCGGCATGGAACCGGTCGCACCAGAAACGGGCGCTGCTGATGAGGAAGGATTTCACCTCACCCCTTTTATAATTGAAGATATAAGAGTTCCAGTCGGGATGATACCCTTTGCGCATATCGGCATACTCATAGGTATGGGTTCCATCGAACATGAATAGGCCATGCGCATCATATGGGAAATGGGAAGGTACCCAATCCAGTATCACCCCTATTCCTGCCTGGTGAAAGGCGTCCACCATGGCTGCGTAATCCTGCGGCGATCCGAAACGGGATGTGGGGGCAAAATAACCGGTACCCTGGTAACCCCAGCTTCCATCGAAGGGGTGTTCCATCACCGGCATGAACTCAACATGCGTAAATCCCATCTCTTTCACATAAGGGACCAGTCTTTCTGTGATCTGCGCATAACTGTTATAGACCTCCTCGTTGTTTTTATCGGGACGCATCCAGCTGGCCAGGTGTACCTCATACACTGAATAAGGAGCGGAAAGTGAATTGTGTTTCTTACGCGTCTTCATCCAGGCAGCATCCTGCCAGTCATAATCGGTCTGCCAGGTAATGGAAGCCGTGTGGGGACGTTTTTCCCAGAAATTGGCAAAGGGATCACCTTTATCCAGCTTGACACCTTTGTATCCATGAATATGGTATTTGTAAGCTTCCCCGATACCGACCCCCGGAATAAACCCTTCCCAGATCCCCGAATTATCCAGCCGCACTTTCAGAGGATGCGACTCTTTGTTCCAGTTATTAAAATGCCCGACCACCGAAACAAAAGTGGCATTGGGTGCCCATACAGCAAAATAAGTGCCCCATTCATCCAATACCTGCAGTTGCTTATTACCGAAAAGCTGGTACAGCCGATAATGGGTTCCCTGCTGAAAATTGCGGACATCCTCATCCGTGAACAGGGAATAATTCCAGACATTCTGCCGCTTATCCACGAAATGTATCTCCTCATATTTTTTTGACGTGGCCTTTACAACCTTTGTCCTATTCTTATCTCCTGTATCTGTCTGTTTCTTGTTATTGGATGCTGACATATCTGGCGCGGCTTTGGTTTTTGCTGGCATAATACAGTGATTATCAAATAATATATTTTTTTAACATTAGTTTACAACTAAAGAATTAGTTAACAAGGGATAAATATGGATTTTGTGCAGAAATGCATCCCATACCCAACACTGCTAACCAATGAGAAAACTACTGACCCTGTTCATCATGTTTGCGGGTATGGCAACCGCCACCACGGCGCTTGCCCAAACCAGCACCCTTAAAGGTACCATAACGGATACCCTTAACAAACAAAATCTTTCCAATGCCGTCATATCCGTTTTACGTGCCAAAGACTCTGTGTTGGTCAGATTTACGCGAACCGGTGCAGCGGGCCATTTTGAATTGAAGAATCTTGGAACAGGCAATTATATCTTAATGGTGACCTATCCCAGTTATGCCGATTATGTGGAGAAGATCAGTATTGAGGCTGGCAAGGATCGCGATTTTGGCAAACTCCCCCTCATTACCAAGGCCAACCTGTTACAGGAAGTGATCGTGCGGCAGCGGGTAGGCGCGATACGCGTTAAGGGTGACACCACTGAATACAAGGCCGATAGTTTTCACGTAAGTGCCAATGCGGATGTACAGGAATTGTTACGCAAGATGCCGGGCATACAGGTGAACAGCAAGGGTGAAATTACCGCTCAGGGTGAAAAAGTGGAGAAAGTACTGGTGGATGGCGAAGAATTTTTCAGTGATGATCCTGCCGTGGTCACGAAGAACCTTCGTGCCGATGCGGTCGACAAGGTACAGGCATTCGATAAAAAAAGCGACCAGGCCACGTTCACCGGTATCGATGACGGGCAAAAGATCAAGACCCTCAACATCCAGCTGAAAGAAGACAAGAAGAAAGGCTATTTTGGAAAAGTGGAAGCTGGCACCGACTTTGACAAATACCGTTATGGCAAAATACTGGCCAACGCTTTCAAAGGCAAAAGAAAGATCTCGGGATACCTCACCACAGACAATACCAAATTCGAGTCATTGAACTGGAACGAGAACCAGAACTATGGTGGAAGTACTAATATGAACACGGAAATCACCGATGACGGCGGCATCATGATGTGGTCTAACGGAGATGAATTCAGTTACGGACGGGGTTTCCCTACCTCCACCACGGGTGGACTGCATTACAGCAATAAATGGAACAAGGACAAACACAACAGCAACAATACCTACCAATACAACAATCTGGATGTTACCAGCGTCACCACCAGTAAAACACAGAACATCTTACCAGATACCAGTTTCACCAACAGCACATCACAGAACCAGGTGGGTTCGCGCAACCGTCACAAATTCACGAGTGTGTATGAGTGGCAGATCGATTCATCCAGCTCGCTCAAGATCATCGCCAGGCCTTCGATCGTAAAAAGCAATAACCTTACGCGCTACCTCGGACAATCCATCAGCGAGGACGGCAAAGTGATCAATGCCAGTGACAGGACCACCACCAGCACCGATGATAACAAAACACTGAACGGAAATATCTTCTGGCGTAAGAAATTCAAAAAAGCAGGACGTACCATTTCCTGGAACACTGACCTGAACTTTAACGACCGTGCTGAGAACACACTGTTGCTGGCCGCTAACAGTTTTTACGATGCCAACGGCACCCTGGTAAAACTGGACAATGTTGACCAGCTGAAAGTGAACAAACAGAACAGCTCCAGCATCAACTCGCTGCTTACCTATACGGAGCCTTTATGGAAAAACACTTTCCTGGTGCTGAACTACCGCCTGAACCTGAACCGGAACGATGCGGAAAGGATCACGCTCAGCAAAAACGGGGCTGGCAAGTACGAAAATTTTGTGGACACCCTGAGCAACCATTTCATCTATAATACCACTGGTCACCAGGGAGGTTTCAATATCCGCTACAACGTGAAGAAGTTCAACTTCGCCGTTGGTACGGGCTATGGTACTTCCATCTATCACCTCACCGATATCCGTAAGAACACGGACCGAGATGTAACATTCAACAACCTGGTCCCATCCGTTTCACTGAACTATACGCCCAAACAGCAAAGAAGCATCCGTTTCAACTACAACGGAAGTACCCGGAACCCGACCCTGCAGCAGATACAGCCGATCCTTGACAATATCGATCCGCTGAACATCACCATCGGTAACCCGAACCTGAAACAGGCGTTCAATCACAATTTCAATTTCAGGGCATCGGATTACAAAGTGCTGAAGAGCAGGAATATTTCGTTCAATATGAACTATTCGTTCACAGACAATGCCATTTCCAACGCTTCCACCATCGACCAGTATGGCAGACGCGTGAACCAGGCCATCAACGTATCGGGTAACTATAATTTCAATGCATCGGTCGGTTACGGATTTGATATTGTACCCTCATTGAATTTCGGTGTGAATATCGGACCCAGCAAGAACAGGTACGTCAACATGATCAACGGTCTGCGAAACGAGACCGAGAACAACAACATGAACTTCAGCATTTATTCCGGTTACTGGGGCGACAAATGGATCAATTTCTGGCTGAACCTGAGCGCCAATCATGTAAGTTCCCGTTCATCCATCAGGCCTGATGTGGTTACCCAATACTGGACCTACAACACCTATTCCAACATCCAACTGAAGTTCAAAAAAGCCAAGCTGTATGTTGACATGAACCTGGAGGCCAATATCTACCAGAAAACGGCCGCTTTTGCCAACCAGCAAAACATGTATAATTTCAGCCCCTCCATACGGAAGGTCATTTCCAAGGATGATAAATGGGAGGCCAAATTGTATGTGAACGACCTGTTCAACCAGAACAGGGGCATCAGCCGTAACGCCACCAGCAACTTTATTTCTGAGACCACGAACCAGACCATACAGCGGTATTTCCTGCTGTCACTCATTTATAACTTCAGTAAAAATGGCAAACCTGCCGGCTTCTGATATGAAAAAGATACTATTTATCGCCTGTTTGGGCTGTATGCTCAGCGCTTCTGCCCAAACACAGTTCATCACCAAAGGAAGGGTTGAATTTGAGAAAAAGATCAACCAGCACAAAAGTGTGGAAGATGAGGCCGAGAACAGCGGCTGGATGCAAACGATCCTGAAAGTTTATCCCAAGATCGTTACAGACATCTATGAACTCCGTTTCGACAACAACCAATCGTATTACAAGCTCAAGAAAGAGAACAATGAGAACAAATACCTGATGTGGGGAAGCAAACCCACTGAAACGGATGGTGTGATACAGGATCTTGACAAGAGAACCGTTTCTACCCAGCGCGAGGTTTTTGAAAATACCTATGTGATCAAAGACAGCCTGCGTAACCTGGAGTGGCGCATAACAGACGAAACCAGGCAGATCGCTGGATTCGAGTGCAGGAAAGCCGTAACAAAGATCTGTGATTCTGTGTATGTGGTTGCCTTCTATACCGATCAGATCCCCGTAAGCACAGGGCCGGAAAGTTTTGGTGGTTTACCCGGTATGATACTCGGACTGGCCGTTCCCCGTTTATATACCACCTGGTTCGCCACCAAGGTAGAACTGGTTGACCCCACCCCAGCCCAGCTGAATCCTGTACAAAAAGGGAAAAAAGTGAACTGGGAGCAACTGTATGCAGAACTGAAGAAAGGATTCAAGGACTGGGGCAAGGAAGCAGATAAAAGATTATGGATCGTTTCATTATGATACAAGAAAGTATGGCAACAAAAAAGGGTGTACCGTGGTACACCCTTTTTTTATAACGCTTTATCCGATCAGTTGGACTTGGTTACGTTCACCGCCATCGGGCCCTTTTTGCCCTCTTCCACTTCGAACTGGACCTTGTCGTTCTCGCGAACTTTTTCTTTCAGTCCGGTGGCGTGAACAAAATATTCTTTTGCTTCATCGTCTGCCTTGATAAATCCGAAGCCCTTGGCTTCGTTAAAAAACTTTACTGTTCCTGTTTGCATGGGTGTTGGTTTTATTTAAGTAGTTCTAATATAGTGATTTTTTTTGCCGGTACGGAAAAACTATCCGGCAAAATGGTGCCGGTCACCACATCCCTGCCCCTGTTAAAACCATGGGTCCTTTCTGCGTAATCGGTCAGGTTCAGCTTCTTCTCTGTATCACCTGTATTCAGAATACACATAACGGTTTGCTCGGCATCATAACGGAAGTAAACATAGAGGCCGTCTTGCGGAAGGTAGTGCATGAACTTACCCGTTCGCAGGGCTGAGGATCCTTTGCGAAAATTGGCCAGCGTCCGGACGTATTGCTGTACCTGTTTTTCCGTATCGGTAAGGCCCTCTCCTGTGAACGCGTTCTTGCGGTCCCCTTTCCATCCACCCGGAAAATCAAGGCGAACCCATCCATCCGGATTAGCGATCCCTTTCATGAGTACTTCTGTGCCATAATACAGCTGGGGGATCCCCCTGCAGGTAAACAACCACCCTAACCCCATCTTCATCTTGGACACATCTTCATTCACGGTGCTGAAAAAACGGGTCATATCATGGTTATCCAGGAAGATCACATTGCGGGACGGATCTGTATAGATAAGGTCATTGCTTAACGTATTGTATAATTTATTCACGCCTTCCGTCCAGCCGAATTTTTCATTCAGCGCGGGTTGAATGCCATAGAACAGAGACTGGAAATCCACCACCCCCTGCAGGTTACTCTTAAAAGGAACTGCCAGTCTGTTCTCTGCAAAATAGGCCTGGTTAATCACCCCATGTACCCAAACTTCACCGAAGAGGGTCATATTGGGATACTCATCGGTTAGGGCTTTGTTACAGCGATTCATGAAAGCAAGGTCGTTGTAGAGATAGGTGTCTATACGCCATCCATCCACACCGAACTCTTCCACGCACCAGATCGCATGCTGTATCAGGAAATTAGCGACGTAGGGATTCTGCTGGTTCAGATCGGGCATTTCACGCGTGAACCATCCGTCAGCGGTTTTCTTCGCATCAGACCTGGCCGCATAAGGATCGAACAGCGGTTGATCCTTATAGCTGGTCTGTGTAAAAGAAGGCCACTGATGCAGCCAGTCTTTGGCAGGCGGGTCCTTCACAAAGAAATGATAACTGCCCACATGATTGTATACCGCATCCTGTATCAGTTTCATACCACGCTGGTGCAGTGCCTCACTTAATTTCTTATAAGCAGCTTCTCCCCCCAAACGAGGTTCGATTTTGTAATGATCCGTAAATGCATACCCGTGTTCTGTCCGGTCGGGCATATCGTTCTGCAGTACCGGGGTCATCCATAAAGCCGTCACGCCCAGTTGCTGCAGGTAATCCAGGTGATCGATCACTCCCTGCAGATCGCCGCCATGACGGTGGAAGATCGAATCGCGGTTGAGACGCTGGTCACGCAAACCCGCTATTCGGTCGTTGGAAGGGTCGCCATTGCTGAAACGGTCAGGCATCAGGAAATAGATAAAATCTGCGGAGGTTACACCCTGCGCAAATGTTTTGCCTTTCCCTTCCCTTCTGGCTTTCAAAGGCCATGTAACGCTATGTGTTTGATTCCCCGCTATGAATTCGATACGCACATTACCAGGTTTGGCAGCAGGTGCCACTGTCAGGTCCAGAGCCAGGTATTTCCCATTCTCGAACGGATGCACGCCGGTAAGTGTAACACCCGGGTATTGTATGCGTACTTTCTCTTTATTGAACCCTTCATGGGTGCCACGAACCAATACCTGCACTTTGTTCCATTTCATTCCGGTATACCAGTTAGTGGGATACAGTTCCGCATATTGCGAGAACGATATCACCCACATGGCCAGCATCACAGACAAGAACCCTATTCGCTTCTTCATAACTATGCGTTTGCTTTGTTTTCTTTTACGATGACCGCACAGGTAATGGCTGCCAGGCATAACAAACAACCGCCGATCTGAACAGCTAGCAATCTGTCGTTATGCAATACCGTTTCCATAATCTTACCAAAGAAAAGAGAGGCGATGATCTCGGGTAGCACGATGAAGAAATTAAAGATCCCCATATAAATTCCGATCTTATTCTCCGGTAAACAACCCGCCAGCATGGAATACGGCATAGATAGGATGGATGCCCAGGCAATCCCCACCAGACCCATCGCCACATACAACATAGCGGGTTCGTGAATATGGTTCACAGAAATCAGCCCAATGCCCCCCAATAACAGACAGGCCGTATGCGTGTATTTTTTACCAAGTTTACCTACCCAGAATGGCAGCGTAAACGAAAAGGCAAATGTAACCAGGTTCAATATGGCAGATGTGGTATTGGCATATTCCAGTCCGCGGGTATATACATCGCTGTTGGTCTGTGGATCTCCGCCGAAAATATCCGCAGCCACCCCGGTACTGTAATAGAACCACATGAGGAACAATCCCGGCCAGGTCAGGAAATTCACCAGGGCCAGCCGTTTCATCTGGTCCGGCATATGGACCATGGAAGAAAATATTTCTTTCAGTCCGCCACCAACACCTTTACCGGATGCCTGCATTTTCTCTTTCCAGTCTGCATCTGCCGGTGGGTATTCCTTGCTTTTGAACACCGTATACAATACTGAAACCAGGAACACGGCACCACCGATATAAAATGAGAGTACGATATTTTCCGGAATGGAGCCACCTGTCTTTTCCCTTGAGACCCCGAACCACTCTACCAGTTTCTGCGGCAGGTAACCGGCCACAAAAGAAGCCAGTCCAATGAACATACTCTGCATCGCAAAACCATAGGAGCGCTGTTTCTCATCGAGGTTATCAGCCACAAAAGCCCGGAATGGCTCCATACTGATATTGATACAGGAATCCAGTATCCATAAAATACCGGCAGCCATCCAGATAGCCGATGCGTTGGGCATGATGAACAATGCCAGCGAACTTAAAATGGCTCCGATCAGAAAATAGGGTCTGCGTCTTCCCAGCCTGGGATGCCAGGTACGATCGCTCAGGTAACCGATTATGGGCTGTACGATCAATCCTGTCATGGGGGCCGCCAGCCAAAGGCCGGGGATCTGTTCAGGAGAAGCACCGAGGTATTCATAGATGGCGCTCATATTACCCATCTGCAGGCTCCAGCCGAACTGGATACCAAAGAAACCAAAACACATGTTCCAGATTTGCCAGAATCCCAGGCGGGGCTTGGCACCGGTGTAGGCTGTTGACATAGCAATCGTTTAGGTGGTATTATGTAAGAATTACACGTAATCTAAAATACAATAAAAAACATCCCGGAGGATGTTTTCGTGAGGCGTGAATCGTGAGTGGTGAGTATGATTTTATCCATCACTCACGATTCACGCTCATATCACAAAGCCATCAGGTAATACTGCCTGTTTCTTCACCACCACGATACCGTCTTTCACGGTATACAATGCATGGTCCGTATTGGCCAGGTGTTTGCCCCCATTGATGCGCACATCGTTACCAATGCGGCAGTTCTTATCGATAAGTGCGTCCTTGATATAACAACGTTCGCCGATACCGATCATGGGCAATCCTTTCTGCCGGTTGATCTCCATCTGTTCGATGGTCTCATAGTAATCGTTACCCATGATATACGTGTTCACGACAGTGGTACCATGGCCGATCCTGGCGCGGATCCCTACCACACTTTGTTCCAGGCGGCTGGCCAGGATAATGGAACCTTCGGCAATAATGGTCTTCTCCAAAGTGGTACCGCTGATCTTGGCCGGCGGCAGCATACGTGCACGGGTGTACACGGTTTTGGTGTTGTCAAACAAGTTGAAAGGCGGTATCTCCTGCGTCAATGCAAGGTTGGCCTCGTAAAAAGAATAGATATTTCCGATATCGGTCCAGTAACCATCATACTGGAACCCTACCACTTTGTGGTTCTCGATCGATTGGGGTATGATCTCTTTACCGAAATCGGTGGCTTGCGGGTATTTGTCATTCAGCAGATCGTACAATACCTGTTTGCTGAAGATGTAGATACCCATGGAGGCCTGGTAATGTTTCCCCTGGCGCTGCATTTCGGCGCCGGTATCACTCACCCATTCTGGCAACAGTTCTTTTTTGGGCTTCTCGATGAAAGAAGTGATGTAACTGTGCTCATCTGTTTTCAGGATGCCGAATTCAGGGGCATCCCGCTCATCAACAGGAATGGTGGCAATCGAAATATCGGCTCCCTTCTCCTTATGTGCAGCCAGCATATCGCTGAAATCCATCTGGTACAGCTGGTCACCGCTTAGGATCAGGATATAATCGAAATCGAGATTTGAGATATGTCGCAAAGACTGGCGCACCGCATCGGCTGTTCCCTGGAACCAGCCTGCATTATCCGGTGTCTGCTCCGCAGCCAGGATATCAACAAAACCAGTACTGAATGCACTGAAATGGTAGGTATTCTTGATGTGTTTGTTCAGTGAGGCCGAATTGAACTGCGTTAACACGAACATGCGGTTGATGTTGCTGTTGATACAGTTACTGATCGGGATATCCACCAATCGGTATTTACCTGCAATGGGTACTGCAGGTTTGGAACGACTGGCTGTTAAAGGATACAACCGACTCCCGGCTCCCCCGCCGAGAATGACAGCCAGTACTGATTTAGAGATCGTCTTCATATTCGCAGTTTATATTTTTGGACGCTTGCATCTCCGATTGCAAGCGCTATGAATTTACTAAATCTATCGCAATCTTTTGTACACATCCGTATACTGGTCTACCGTACTTTCCCAGCTATGGTCTATCTGCATCATGTACTTGCGCATTTTTTCCATATGGGCCTGATCCTGGTACACAGAAACCGCCCGGCTGATGGAATAATCCACATCGCCTACCGTAGCATTGTTGAAACGAATCCCGAAACCATCGGGGTCGCCCATGTCCACAACGGTGTCCTGCAAGCCGCCTGTACTGCGCACCATCGGTACGGTGCCATAACGCATGGCATACATCTGGTTCAGTCCGCAAGGCTCTACCCTGCTCGGCATTAACAGGAAATCAGCACCTGCATACATCTTATGGCTCAGTGTCTCATCATACCCGATCACCGCATTAAATACGCCTTTATACGGCTGCACCATCTGCTGAAATTCCCACTCAATATGTGTTTCGCCACTACCCAATACCAGGAAACTGGCGTTGCCCTCAGTATGGTGTATGGCAGATTTGATGGCATCCGGCAGGATCTCGGCAGCTTTCTCGCCTACCAGCCGGCCAATGAATACGAACAAAGGTTTACCGGGATCAAGGCCGAACTGTTTGCACAATGCTTCCTTATTCTTCTGCTTACCCCTGGTGACCGTTTTCACACTGAAGTGCTCCGTAAGATATTTATCGGTCTCTGGGTTCCACACCTCGTTATCGATTCCATTCAGGATACCGAGGCATTTGCCCCTTTCGTATTCAAATAGTTTTTCCAGGCCGTTGGAATTATAGCGTAACTCTTCCATGTAACTGTGACTAACAGTTGTTATTTTATCAGCACATTTTACAGCGGAAGCCAGTGGATTGATCGAATCGGCCCAATCCATCATGCCTCGCTTCCAGAGGTCCCAGCGGGGAATGTAACGACTCTTATCCCAACCCATCCAGCCCTGGTATTGAGCATTGTGAATGGTGAATACCGTTGGCACATTAACTAACGATTGGTAGTCATAACAATACTTCATCATGAAAGGGATCAACCCTGTATGATGGTCATGACAATGCACCACATCGGGCTTATGTTCCCAGCTGCTCATCCAGTTCACCACGGCGATCTGAAAGGCTGTAAACCGCTCTGCGTCGTCATCGTAGCCGTATATCTTCTGCCTGTCCAGCAGCCCGTTGATATCTACCAGGAAGAGATCGAAACCCAGTTTATTGGTAGGTTCTTTGATGATGGTATAGTCAAAGAACCAGTTACCCAGGTTGGATGAGCCTTTAAAATCAACGGTCCACTCATTCTCATAAAGGAACTTCGTGCGATACATGGGCATGACCACTTTGGCGATATGCCCTGCCTTACACTGGTACTTGGGCAATGCCCCCACCACATCTCCCAGTCCTCCTGCCTTGGCCACAGGATAACATTCTGCACTGACATGTATGATCTCCATCAAATTCTTTTTTGCAAGTTTTTCTGAAGTTAGCAACTAAACGGTTACCTGCAATAATGTTTGTAAATTTTTTCGCCCGCTTATTGCTGATTATTTTACCTTCACCAATAAACCATTTCTTGTCATGACCCAACCCAAACAGCCCACCAATACCGGTGCATTGGCCACCCTGGTGATCGTATTTTTTTTCTGGGGATTCATTGCTGCCTCGAACAGCATCTTCATCCCGTTCTGTAAAACCCATTTTAACCTGAACCAGTTCGAATCGCAGTTGATCGGTTCGGCTTTCTATGGTGCCTACTTCATCGGATCATTGATACTGTTCATCTGTTCCAATGTGCTGGGTTATGATATACTGAATAAGATCGGTTACAAACGTGGCATCATCTATGGCCTGCTGATCTCTGTGGTTGGCGCCTTGCTGATCATTCCTTCAGCCAATGCCAACTCCTTCCCCGCCATCCTTGCCTCCTTCTTTGTAGTGGCACTGGGATTCTCCTTACAACAAACAGCGGCACAACCTTTCGCCATCATACTTGGCGATCCTTCCACCGGTTCACACCGTTTAAACCTAGGTGGCAGCGTGAACTCACTAGGTACCACACTTGGACCATTGATCGTAAGTTTCTTCCTGTTTGGAACAGCGGACAGTAAAAACGCAGTGGTCACGGTTACCAACATCAACGTATTGTACATGATCGTAGCTGCTGTATTTGCAGCGGTTGCCATCTTCTTTTCGCTATCGAAACTGCCTGACGGCAAGAACGACGAGAAATTTGAAAAAGCCAATAAGGCTTCCGGTTCCCTGTTGGTCATGACCCTGCTGATCGGCGCGGTGATCGTTGTTGGTCAACTGACCGAAGTACCCAAAATCACCCTGCTGATCATCACACTGGTATCGGTGGTAGGTGTTCTTTTCTACTCCAACAGCCAGGCCACCAAAAGCAGTGAAGGCTGGGGTGCCATGAAATATCAGCAGCTGATCTATGGCATGATCGGCATCTTTGTATACGTGGGTGTGGAAGTTACCATCGACAATAATTTCGGTGCACTGCTGAAAACACCGGGATACCTGAGCGACCTGGGTCTGGATGAAAGCCAGATCTCAAAATATGTTTCACTGTACTGGGGTAGTCTGATGATCGGCCGCTGGACCGGTGCCATCAGCGTATTCAACCTAAGTGCAGCCATGAGAAAGGTCATGACCATCATAGTGCCTTTCATTGCTTTCGGTATTGTGCTGGGCGTGAGTAAGATCTATGGAAACGATATTTCTGACCTGTTCGGTTATGCCGTATTTATCGCTATCGCCATCGCCGCATTCTTCTATGGACAAGAGAAACCGGTAAAAACATTGGTAACCGTTGCTTCTCTGGCCTGTATTGCCATGCTGGTGGGTGTGTTCACAACCGGCATCATTTCGGTGTACGCATTCATGGCTGGTGGTTTATTTTGCTCTGTTATGTGGCCCTGCATCTTTGCACTGGGGGTAGGCGGCTTAGGTAAATATACCAGTCAGGGTTCCGCGTTCCTCATCATGATGATCCTGGGTGGAGCCATCATACCTCCGATGCAGGGCGCACTGGGCGATATCACCACCATGCACAACTCTTATTTACTGGCAGCCGGATGTTTTGCCTTCCTGGTATTCCTGGCACTTAAATTAAAACGCGTATTACATGCACAGGGTCTCGACTTTGACGAGCAGATCAGTGGTGGACACTAAAAAACAATACCTTTGGAAAGATGCCAGAGCAACAAAATGATATGATTATGTCTAGAACAAACCCCAGTTTAGAACAGCTTGCCATCGGCGTTGATATTGGTGGCACAGGTACCAAATTCGGCATCGTAGACCGACTGGGCAACCTGCTGTACTCCAGCGAAATGTCGACCCGCAAACACAACGAAGTAGAGAGTTTCATAGCTGACCTGCATGCCAACCTGGTTCCGATGATCGAACAGGCGGGAGGTATCGGCCGCATCAAAGGCATTGGCCTGGGAGCCCCTAACGGTAACTATTATACCGGAACGGTGGAATATGCGCCTAACCTTCCCTGGAAAGGGATCCTACCCTTCTCCAAAATGATCGAAGATACATTCAAGTTACCCGTAGTACTGACCAACGATGCCAATGCCGCCGCATTGGGAGAGATGATGTACGGCGCTGCACAGGGCATGAATGATTTCATCATGATCACATTGGGAACAGGTGTAGGAAGTGGTATCGTGGCCAATGGCAAACTGATCTACGGGCACGATGGTTTTGCAGGTGAACTGGGGCATACCATCATCATCCCCGACGGGCGTATGCACGAAGGTACCGGCAAAAGAGGTTCTCTGGAAAGTTACGCATCCGCAACAGGGGTGCGTTTGACCGCATTGGAGTTGCTGGCCAACAGCAATACGCCAAGTGTGCTCAGAAACCTGCCGCAGGACCAGATCGATTCCAAAGTAGTATACGATGCGGCAATAGAAGGTGATGAACTGGCAAAAGAAATATTCGAATACACGGGTAAGATACTAGGCATGGCGTTGGCGAATTTTGTGATGTTCTCCAGTCCGGAGGCCATCATCTTATTCGGCGGCCTCACCAAGGCAGGTGAACTGATCCTGAAACCGACACGTGAGCATATGGAAGCTAACCTGATACAGGTATTCCAGAACAAAGTGAAGATACTGGTCAGCCACCTGAAAGCATCAGATGCCGCCATACTTGGTGCTTCGGCGCTAGTGTGGGACCTGAAATAAGTATTGATCACGGATCAGCGGATGCATGGATCCGGGATTATTGCACAAGGCAAACGCAATGCTCCCGGATCCATGCATCCGCTAATTTTTTTTAATGATAAAGACCGCGGGTACCGGCCTCTGTCCCTCTTTATCGCTGGGTGCGATGGTCTGTTTGCCGTTCACCAGTAAACAGCTACTGCCGCCGCCATCCAAATTCAAGGCCTCTATACATCCGACCTCTTTCAGCATATTGGCTTCCTGCACTAGGGTCGCTCCTTCCGCTTTACCGGGTGAGCGTCCCTCAATGACCAGCATGATCAGTTTGCCATCAGCCGTATATCCCATTGCCGTACGGGGATGTTTATCATGGATGGCTTTACCGCCAAACTTGAGTTCCTCATTATTGGTTATCTGCACTTGACCATTCTGTACCAGAACAGGTCCACCACCTACGGCAGTCTGCATTTTCCATTTACGGAAACTACCCTTACGCAACATTTGTTTGGCAGGGAGTTTCGGTATGGAATCCTTCCAGTTAGTGATCACCTGCTGACTGGCATAGGCATATTTTGCAGACGAATCGGTGTACAACCAGGCGATATCGGCTTCCCTGTTCCTATTGATGCCTATGGCGCTTCCGAAAGTGTGCCGGTAGGTTAAGGTATCTTTCCCCTTACCCGCCATACTATGCACCTGGTAGGCCAGCATCTTGCCGTCCCTGATCACCACATTCAGGTTACTGTTGTGTACGAATTCAAAAAAAGTGGTGTTCATCACCAGCAATGGTTGGTTCTCCTGCGCATAGTATTGCGAGGGTGTGAACCGTTTGCCATTACCCACCTGAGAGCTGAACTGCAGTGACCTGTCAGTAAGGTCCGCACTTACATAATACGCGATATTAGGTTTTCCTTCTGTGGCATCAGTGGTCATATACACATGCACACCATCGGGCAGGGGTTGGTACAGAGAATCTACGTTCCTCCAGCTCCATTGTGCCTTTAGTGTAACGGAACAAAGCAGCAACAACGAAATAAACAGGATATTTCTTTTCATATACAATGATAAAAACAACGCCCGACATAGCCGGGCGTTCAGTATGATCAAATCGTTTTCAATTGTTGTTCTTCCTGCCATTTGGCCCTGCCATAACCAGGGATCACATGTTTTTCGCTGTGGTAGGATGAACGGACCAACGGGCCGCTCTCCACATAATCAAACCCCAGTTCATAACCTATGGCACGCAGTTCCGCAAATTCATCGGGATGCACGAAGCGTTGCACCGGCAAGTGTTTCTTGGTGGGTTGCAAGTATTGGCCGAGTGTCAATACATCCGTACCAACCGATACCAGGTCCTTCATGCTCTGTATCACTTCCTCCTTGGTCTCTCCCAGGCCCAGCATGATACCTGTTTTAGTACGCATACCGCCTTTTTTCAGCATGTTCAGTACTTCCAGGCTGCGGCGGTATTTGGCCTGTATACGAACCTGGCGGGTCATGCGTTCTACGGTTTCCATATTATGGCTCACTACGTTGGGCGCCGCATTGATGATGCGCTGCACCTGTTCGGCCTTGCCCTGGAAATCGGGGATCAGCGTTTCAAGTGTGGTTCCCGGATTCAGCCCCTTTACAGCTTCGATCGTGTTGTACCAGATGATGGAGCCGCCGTCCTTCAATTCATCCCGGTCCACGCTGGTGATCACTGCGTGTTTCACCTTCATCAGATGAATGGCTTCAGCCACACGCTGGGGCTCATCCCAATCAGCCGGCTCGGGTCTACCGGTGGCCACCGCGCAAAAGCCGCAACTGCGCGTGCAGACATTTCCGAGGATCATGAAGGTAGCGGTACCCTCACCCCAGCATTCGCCCATATTGGGGCAATTACCGCTTTCGCAGATGGTATGTAATTGATGGGTGTCCACCAGGCCACGTACATGCTTGTAGCTTTCGCCGATAGGCAGTTTTACACGAAGCCAGTTGGGCTTTTTCAGAGCGGGTTCTGTAGCGTTGATCTTGGCTACCACAGGTAATTCTTGCATCGGCACAGATTCAGTTAAGAGGTAGAGGCCCGAAGGCCGGACTTCTGCAAAAATAGCTTACTTTCTCTTACCAAAAACAAGTGAGATATAGGCATTGAAAAAGAACTTATGTTCCTTGTTCAACAGCATGATGGGCATGGCTTTGGAATAATATTCGGCATTGACCCCTACTTCCATGGCGGAAAGCACTTCATTATACCGGCCGTAGTCGAACCGGAGGGCTGCTCGGGCATGGGCACCTGGAACAAATGTGATCTCGTTGAACCCTTTACCAAAATTCCCTTTTCCGATGATGATACTGGGATCCAGGAAGAGATTTTCATTATCAGGGCTGTATTTGATCTGTTCCCGGGTGTTGGTGGCCGGGTTCTGTATCTCGATATAATATGGTTTCAGCAAACCTGCAGATAATCCGCCACCATATATGGCCGAAACCGCCACACCGTTTTTATTACCTTTACCACCGATCAGTAACTGCTGGCCCAGGCCTCCTTTGAGGTAATAGAAATTATTCCGTTTACCGTAAATATAACTGGAGATCACCAGGAACCCTTGAGAAGCGCTAAGGGTAGGTACTTTTTCTTCTTTCTTGTCTTTCCGCTCCCCAAATTCAAGCCACCACAGATTGGTCTTGTTGATGGTCTTGTATCTGCCATGTTCATAGAACATACTCCAGGCATCCGTATTGAATTTAAAACCAAATGCACCCTGTTTCTGGTAGATAAGGGCCCCTTCTTCTTCCTGTTTGATCAATTGATTGATCTTTTCCCTTCGCTCCGCTTTTTTCAGTTGCCTGGCATCTGCACCGGTGGATTGTACTTTCTGCTGTGCAGAAACCGCCAGCGTACCCAGCATACCTATGATTAAAAATAGCTTCTTCACTTCCATTTGATTTGTTACTTGTAAATTTATGGCAAAATGATTCAATGACTTCACAAATTATTTATAAAGGTGAGCTCCGAACAGCTGCTACTCACCTGCAAAGCGGCTCTGTGATCGAAACCGATGCACCTACTGATAACCAGGGCAAGGGTGAACTGTTCTCTCCCACCGACCTGGTAGCAACTGCACTGGGCGCCTGTATGGTGACCACCATGGGCATCAAGGCCCGCACCATGGATATCGTTCTGGACGGGACCCGTTTGGATGTTACCAAAGTGATGGCCAGTGACCCACGTCGCATCAGCAAGATCGTTGTGCACATGTTCTTCCCGCCCACGCTGAATCTCGACGACAAACAAAAAGAGATCCTGGAAAGAACCGCCCGCACCTGCCCGGTGGAAAGAACCCTGCATCCCGATGTTGAACTGGATATGCAGTTCAATTGGTAAATCTTGGGGAGTGAGTGGTGAGTGGTGAGTAGGTAGTACTATCCTGAACCAGACTCACCACTCACTACTCACCACTGACGACTCACTCCGCCCCTCACAAGACGTCATTTTTCAGTATTCTGTTGCCTACGGCACAATCGAGGCAACGCCTGTGGATGCAATAATGATTTGTTAATTCTATCAGCGCCTGCGAATCAACCGCTGAATGCTGGGTAATACCCAGTCTCTGCCATTGTCGCGTGATCTGGTTCTGCTCGGCGGTTATTTCGTACATCCAGTGGAGAGCCCTTTCTTTATAGGTTGCTATTTTACTGTACATACCATATGCAAATAACAGGGGTGATACCGTATTGATGAAAATATTCTCCGCCATCTGCTTACCCAGATGTTTATGCTGGTATACGGCTGTTTCATCAAAGCGGTAATGATAGTGCCAGTAATCGTTTGCCGTTACCATGAAGTGATCCATCAATGTGCGAAGGTCCCCGGTTTCTTTGATGGTAGAGAACAGATGGGGTAGCCGGTGCAACAGCATGGCCAGTTGTGCCAGGCGGATGGTTGGAAAAGAGGCCGGACGCATGCGTAAAAAAGCAGGTGATCTGGGTACGTTCTCCAAGCGGTATTTCTTTTTGAGAAATCGGTATTCCTTTTGCAGCAGGATCGCATAATCATCCTCATATTCACCGGCCAACAGGTTGGCCTGCCCCAGTAACAATGCCTCCAGTTGCTGCACCTGGTGCTTGTGCCGGGCAAGTAACTGCACAGGCAGGGACCTGGCCACCATTTCGAATAAGGGGCCATTTACTTTGGATCCGAAATTGGCCGCAAGCATCTGCCAGCACACTTCCTCCCAATGATTGGACATAGAGGCTACCATGGTAAGGATCTGTTTGGCCCTCCGCTCCAAACGTTCTGCTGCCAGACGCTCTTTCCAGGCAAACCAGCCCAACTGCTCCAGTGCCGGCAAAAAAGGATGACAGGGTATCATTACCATGGTCTCCATCATCTGACGATACCGTTCAAGTAACAGTTTAGGTACCAGGGGCTGTAGCACCAGTGTGGCTACGCAGTTGCCAACGCTATCATACAAGGGAAGGTCATCATCCCATACTACATGCAGTATGATATTACCGTAATTGACATCTGTCGTATGCTTGTGTTTGCGCCAGTCAGAGGACCGGATATGGATCTCCACATTACCTACCCACCGGGTATTGCCTATCCGGATAGCTGCTTCTGAAAAATCGGGTCCCTGGTGATGGTTCCAGGTACCGGGCTTGTCAATCTGCAGTGACTCGCCTGCAGTGGTCAGCAATGACCGTTTCTGAAAATACTGGAACTGCCAGATGAACTGGAGTAATCTTTCATTCATGGTTAACCGCTTTTGTTGCGGCCAACCGAAAAATTACAAAGGATAACAACGGTATAAATACCTGATTTTTATTTAGGGATTTATTGTATTTAGGGCTTTCACCACGCGACTCACAGGCAAGCCCATCACATTGTAGAAATCGCCGTTGATGGACTCTATGCCCACCACCCCGATCCATTCCTGTATGGCGTAGGCACCGGCTTTATCGTAAGGTTCGTATTTATCCACGTAAAAACGGATCTGCTCTTCCGTTAATGCATGAAAGCTCACTTCGGTGCAATCAGCAAAAGCGATCTCTCCCGTTTGGTGCAGCAATACCACGCCTGTAATGACCTGGTGCTTCTGTCCCGACAGAGAACGAAGTATAGCAATGGCATCTTCCCTGCTCACCGGTTTACCGATCACTTTATCATCCAGTACCACGATCGTATCTGCAGCCAATATGGTTTTGCCCACATATTCATGATGATAGGCCTCTTTTACATGTGCCTGAACCGCCAAAGCCTTGTTACGGGCGATATGAATGGCCGTATCTGTGAGACTCAGCCCTTCGGGATAAGATTCATCCGTTACCTGAACGATCACTTCAAAAGGGACTTCGGCCCATTCCAGTAACATTTTACGACGTGGCGATTGGGACGCGAGTATGATATGCTGCATAAATGAAGTTTGAATTAGTGCACCAGGTAGATCCGGAAAAAGAACATGGAAACAATACCAGTGAGCATCACCAGTTTGATCACAGTGCTGATTTGATGAAAGTCTTCTGCCGAATTGGCCCTGTACAACTGGCGCAATACCCATAGCAATGGAAGAATGATGAGTAACAGGCAATACAGGGCACTATGCCACCAGCCAAAAGGGATCACATACACCTGCAGGATGCCGAGCACTGCCACCAGCACAATTACCCAGACCGCCACAAATACCTTACTGGCATTCAGGCCCCAGACAATGGGCATGGTACGACAGCCGTATTTCCTGTCACCCTCCCTGTCTTCCATATCCTTGACCACTTCGCGAATCAGAGAGATCACGAATGCGAAAGATGCATATAGGATCGCATAACGGAAAAACCTGACCTCATTCTTATCGGCCAGTAACAGGGAATGGATGGAGAGCGGGTATTTGGAGAAAAAGATCACGAGGATCACCCAGGCCGTCAATAACGAGATCAGCACATTGCCGATCAGCAATTGTTTTTTGAGGGTGGTTGAATAAAACCACAATAATATGATGCTTGCCAGATTGGCCAGCACCAGGTGCCAGTAATCGTTCATGGGTAGTGCCGATACCGTGAAGAACAATCCCAGCAGACTCAGGAACATATGCCAGAAGATCACCCATCGGCGGCTGATGATCGTATTCACCACCACTTTATCCGGTTTGTTCACCTGGTCTATGTTCAGGTCAAAATAATCGTTGATGATATAACCGGCCGCTGCAATGAGCACAGATGCCAGCATCAAAAGAATAAAACGGGAAATTTCCGAACCATCTGCATTCACCACCGGATAAATGCTCCGGTAAATACAGAATTCGAACAGCACCTGCGTAAGTGCGATAAAGACCAGGTTGGGCCAGCGTATCAGTCTGAAAAATGCCGCGAGTACTTTCAAGTTCTGAATTTATACATACAAGATCCTGCCCTCTAGGGCAGTATGGTTATTGTGCACGGACCGTGGTGTCTTCGCCCCAGTCGTGACGCAGTTTCATCACTTTCTCGATCACATCCCTGACGCAACCCGCACCGCCGGTGAAAGGGGAAATATACACAGAGAGCTCTTTGATCTCCTGCACGGCATCCGATGGACAGCAAGGTAATCCTGCCAGTTGCATCACCTGCCAATCAGGGATATCATCTCCCATGTACAGTACCGATTCTTGGGGGATCCCGTTATCCCGAAGGTATTTTGACAGGACCTCGGTTTTATCAGTTACCTGCATCCATACAGCTGTAACACCCAGCTTATGCAAACGCTCTTTTACTTCGGGCGAGTTCCCGCCGGAGATCACCAGTACACGGTAGCCTCTTTTCACTGCTAGTTGCAACGCATACCCGTCCTTGATATTCATGGTCCGGGCCATCACACCACCGGGTAATACCAACAGATTACCATCCGTAAGCACGCCATCTACATCAAAAACCAAAGTGTTGATATGTTTGAATTTGTCGAGCAATGGATTCAGGTTATCTGTTTATGGATGTAATGTCAGGATTGAAAGTTTCTATGCAACCGCTACAAAAGTATGGGGATTATTTCTGGTTATCCCTCCATTCATACACCCAGGCGCTCTGGATCATTTCCAGGTGTCCCTCGGTACTTTGTTCGCGGGTACCAGCAAAGTTGGGGATTTCCAGGATCCACTCCAGCAGATCTGTAAAACGGATACGGTAGATCCTTCCTTCGTTAAACTCATCGCCAAAACGTTCGTATAATTTCATGGCAATGTCTTCGTGGTCGTTCCAGTGAATCGGCGGTTCAAAATGGCTCATCTGTTGTTCGGGATTTGTGGTTTTTGTTTGGGATGTTGCGTCAGGCAGGTTTATTCGCCTAAAAATTGGGTCTGATCGGGAAGGGTGATCTCCACTTCTCCGGAACCAGGCTGCAAAATACACTGGCAGCCCAGGCGGGAATTGATGCGGGGGTTAACTGCCCGGTCAATGAAATCTTCCTCCTTATCGCCCAGTTCTTCCAGGTGGTCCATGCCTTTGTCAACATAGAGATGACAGGTACTGCAGGCACAAACCGCCCCGCAGTTGTGATGAAGTTCGATATTATTGTCCAAACAAACTTCCAGCAGGCTTTGATCGTCTGCAATATTGGTCAGGGTCACAGGTTCCAGCCCTTTTTGCTCAAATTTGATCTTGATCGTGTACATAGGTTGACAAAAGTATCTTAGAATACCTATTTAACCATTCGAGTTACGGAAAAGTTTGCGATGCCGGCAACAAAATAAAATAACAGCCCTAAGAGAGTGCAGAGATAATATATTGTTATTTTAAATTATATTTAAAGTTCCTGCCTTTCTTTCGTCCGCCACCGAAAAAAGCCCATTGGCAGAATATACAGTCGCTTTCGAAGAATCTGTTAGGGGTATCCGCCCTAATCATAGCAATTTTACAACCTAAACATTACCACAGTTCATAAAGACAGTTTTTCGGATAAAGCAGGTTGAATAGTTCGGTGCCGGTTTCTACCGGCACTTCTTTTTGTGTCAACCCCTGAAACGTTCCCGGATACTCTCACTCATCATTTCGTAGAGCCGTTTAGCCTGGGGATAGGGTTCCAGCAATTTCAGGTGTCTCGCCTCGGTCTGGTGGTCGCCCCGGAAAGCCGGTCCCGCCTGTACAGCAGCCGGATGCTGTTGCTGCAGGTTCTGCACCGTAGCCTCGATAATGGGATAGAACAAACGGAAATCTATTTGCTCCGCCTCGCAGAAATCCGCCGCCAGGTGGTACAGATGGTTGCTGAAGTTAGAGGTGAACGCCGCCACCAGGTGCATTTTGGCACGGAGTGCATCATCGGCCCTGGTGGTATCCGCATCAAAGACCTTTGCCAGTGCGTCTATCGCATCCATCACCTGTTCCGTGCTGCCATCGGTGACCATGGTGACCGGCGCCAGGTCATGCATGGACTTCCGGATCATTTTCATTGGCCACAAGACCCCATACCGGGAACTGGCTTTTGCCAGGACCTGTTTACTCACCGAGCCGGCCGTATGTACCAATAACTGATCGCCCAAGGACAACTGAGCCGCCACTTCGGCCACAGCCCCGTCTGCTACGGCCAGCAGGTAGGTTCCCTCATGCACCTGCATGGCGGAAAGATCATTCACGGCCGTTGCCTGTAACAGGTCGGCCAATGCATGGGTGGCATCCGGGTTCCTGCCAACCACCTGCCGGATGGTATGGCCTTTCCTGAAAAGTATCTTACCCATGACCGTGGCAACATTGCCCGAACCTATGATGGTAACCTGCATATCTTTGATCTTATGAAGATGAAATTAGCACAAAGACTGTTGCTGGGATATTATAAAACAAAGTTGAAGGCCATGGGGCTGGTTTCTCCCCGCAAAGCAGCGGAAATGGCTTACCGCATCTTCTGTACCCCTTATGCCGGGAAAACACCCAGGAAGATCCCACCGGTTTTCCACAAAGCCGAAAAGATCGCTCTGCGGCTGAATGCGCTTACGATCAGGGGATTCCGCTGGATACCGGAGCACCCGAACGGAAAAAAGATCCTGATCGCCCATGGCTTCAGCAGCAATGCCTATAAGTTCGAGAAATATATCCAGCCACTGAAAAAAGAAGGTTTTGAAGTGTTGGCCTTCGACGCACCGGCTCACGGACAAAGTGAGGGTAAACTGATCAATGCTTATATATATAGACAAGTCCTGCTGCAGGCTGAAGCTTCTTTTGGACCTATCTATGGCATCATGGGGCATTCACTGGGCGGACTGGCCGCTGCTCTGGCATTCGAGGCTTTACCAGGTAACCAGGACCGCAAACTGGTGTTGGTGGCTCCCGCCACGGAAACCACCCGTGCCATTGACAATTTCTTCCGAATGATTCCCGTCAGCCCGGCAGTGAAACAGGCATTCGCCGGTTTGATCGACGAACTCACCGAACACCCCGTAAGTTATTATTCCGTTAGCCGGGTGGTAAAATCCCTGCAGGCACCCGTATTATGGATACACGACCGGCAGGATACGATCTGCCCTTTTGAAGATGTAAAACCTTTGCTGACACAGGATTTGCCGCATGTACAGTTCCAGGTGACCGAAGGATTGGGCCATAGCCAGGTGTATAAGGATAATAAAATCTGTAGCGGGATTGTGCGTTTTTTTGCGGGTAACATTTCCTGATATTTTTTGTGATTTAATGGTTTCAACTAATATTGCATGGCCAGACCCCTGCTTTTCTCCCCCGCCGGGGAGAATTTTTTAGAAGGTCTGACATTTCGCAAAACCATATAAAAGAACCGTCAGAGGCGGAAGAGAAGGCTGTATGGCAAAGAACTTATTGATCGTTGAGTCGCCGGCTAAGGCCAAAACCATAGAGAAGATCCTCGGCAAGGATTTCGAGGTGAAAAGCTGTTATGGCCATATACGTGACCTGGAAAAGGATGACATGGGTATTGACGTAAACAATCATTACCAGCCCAGGTATAAGGTACCCGACGACAAGGAACGTGTGGTGAAGGAACTGCGCCAGCTAGCCAAGAAATCTGACGAAGTGTGGCTGGCATCGGATGAGGACCGTGAAGGGGAAAGCATTAGCTGGCACCTGGCCGAGGTGCTGGGTCTGGATCCCAAGACCACCAAAAGGATCGTTTTCCATGAGATCACGGCCCCCGCAATACGGAAAGCGGTAGACAATCCCCGCCGCATCAATATGGACCTGGTGAATGCCCAGCAGGCACGCCGGGTATTGGACAGGCTGGTGGGTTTTGAGCTGAGTCCCGTACTCTGGCGCAAGATCGGCATGCAGCGCAGCCTTAGTGCCGGCCGTGTGCAGAGTGTAGCGGTACGCCTGATCGTAGAGAGAGAAAGGGAGATCAATCAGTTCATTCCTGAAAGCAGCTATAAAGTAGAGGCCTATTTCACCGCACCGGATATCAACGGAAAGACCGTTACGTTCAAAGCGGAGGGCCCCAATAAAATGCAGACCGAGAAAGATGCCAAAGCATTTCTCGAAACCTGCAAGGATGCCAGATACGCTGTCACCGACATACAGGTAAAACCTGCCAAACGTACCCCTGCCGCACCGTTCACCACTTCTACCCTGCAACAGGAAGCATCCCGTAAAATGGGTTACAGCGTAAGCAAGACCATGTTGCTGGCGCAAAAACTGTACGAGAGCGGTAAGATCACTTATATGCGTACCGACAGCATCAACCTGAGTGATACCGCACTGGAAGATATCCGCAACCAGGTTACCAAAGCTTACGGCAGCGAATACCACCAGCCACGCAAGTTCAAGAACAAGAACGACAATGCACAGGAAGCCCACGAAGCCATCAGGCCCACGTACATGAGTAATACCACTGTGGATGATGAAGACACTCGTCGCTTATACGAACTGATCTGGAAACGTACCATCGCTTCACAGATGAGCGATGCCGAATTTGAGAAGACCACCGCCAGGATCAATGTCAGCAGCAATCAGGAAACCCTGACCGCCAACGGTGAAGTGATGAAATTCGACGGTTTCCTGAAAGTGTACCTGGAAGGAAAAGATGAAGAGGACGAAGAGAATACCGATGGTATGCTACCCCCGTTGACCGTGGGTCAGCAGCTGGATTTTGTGCGTATGACCGCCACGGAAAAGTTCACTCGTCCGGCAGCACGTTATACGGAAGCCTCACTGGTAAAGAAACTGGAAGAACTGGGTATCGGCCGCCCTTCCACTTACGCGCCTACCATCTCCACCATCATGAAACGCAACTACGTGGAGAAACGTGATAAGGAAGGTGTAAAAAGGGAAGTAGCATTGCTTACGCTGAACAGGAACAATCAGGTAGAAAAAGAGATACTACAGGAAAACACCGGAGCAGAGAAAAACAAACTGTTCCCCACCGACCTCGGGGCCGTGGTAACCGACTTCCTGAAACAATACTTCACCAAAGTGATGGATTTCGGCTTTACCGCCAAGATAGAACAGGAGTTCGACCTCATCGCCGAAGGCAGGATTGCCTGGAGCAATATGATCGACGGGTTCTACAAGCCCTTCCATGAAACCATTGAGCACACCCTCGAAAACGCAGAACGTGCCAAAGGCGAAAGGGAACTGGGTATCGATCCCGAATCAGGTAAACGGGTGATCGCGAGAATGGGGCGTTATGGTCCCATGGTGCAGATCGGCGACACTTCCAACGAAGAGGAGAAACCCCGTTTTGCCAAACTGAAACAGGACCAGAGTATTGAGACCATCACCCTGGAAGAAGCCATGCACCTGTTCTCCCTGCCACGCACGCTTGGTGAATACGAAGGTCAGGAACTGTCCGTGAACGTGGGACGTTTTGGTCCGTATATCAAACTGGGAGATCAGTTCATATCCATCCCCAAGGGCGAGGACCTGCATACCATTGAGCTCGACAGGGCCATACAGCTGATCAACGAAAAACAGCTCGCCGATGCCCCTATCGCCTATTATAATGAGCTTCCGGTAACCAAGGGCAAGGGACGCTTTGGCCCCTTCATCAAGTGGAACGATATGTACATCAATATCCCCAGGGCATATAATTTTGATGCCCTTAGCCAGAGCGATATCAACGAACTCATCGAGAAAAAGATCGATAAGGAGGCCAACCGTTTCATCAAACAATGGCCCGAAGCGAAGATCTCCATCGAGAATGGTCGTTGGGGTCCATTCATCCGCTTTAACAAAAAGATGCTGAAACTGGGCCGCAAAGCAGACTCAGGCAAATACACCGCCGAAGACCTGGCAGGAATCGAACTGGAAGAAGTCAAGAAGATGATCGAAGCCCAGGTACCCAATGCTTTTGCCAAAAAGGGTGCTGCTAAAAAAACAGCCACAAAAACCGTAAAGAAAGCGGCAAAAAAAGCGGCGCCGAAGAAAGCAGCGAAGAAAAAATAGCTCAAATGAAAAGTCAAAATTAAAAAGTCAAAAGAGCAGTTTCTTTTGACTTTTTAATTTTGACTTTTCACTTTTACCTATCAGGAATTTACCTGTTTAATCATACTTGCCCATCTGTCGGAGGAACCGCACATGCGCCACTACAGCCCTGCGCATGGTTGGATACTCGATGTATTGCAACTGGTATTCGCGGCAAACATTCCTTACGATCTCACTGATGGCAGGATAATGCACATGTGATATCTTAGGGAACAGGTGGTGCTCGATCTGGAAATTCAGACCGCCTACCAGCCAGCTGACCAGCTTATTCTTGGTGGCAAAATTCGCAGTTGTCTTGATCTGGTGAGCAGCAAATTCATCGGGCATCTTATTGGTATCAACACTGGCCACGGGAAACTCGGTATGTTCTACGGTATGTGCCAGCTGGAAAACGATACTCAGCACAAAACCCGCGAACAGGCTCATGGTCAGGAAACCAATGATCCAGTTAACCCAACCCACTGCAAGGATTGGTATCACAATGAACACGGCAGCATGGTAAACTTTTACGCTCCAGAATTCAAAATGATCGGCAAAACTCATTTTCTTCAAAGGCACAGAACCGATCTTTTTGGAGAAATATTTCTGGTAATCGGTAAAGAAGATCCAGAATACATAGAGCATCATGTACAGGAACCAGAAATAGAAATGCTGGAAACGGTGCATTTTATAACGCTTCTGTGTGGGTGCCATACGCATGAGGATACCGATCTCGATATCATCATCCACACCATCAATATTGGTGAAACTATGGTGGATCATGTTGTGCTTCATGTTCCACATAAAATGATTGGCGCCCAGCAAACTGATCGAAGAAGCCGCAATACGGTTCACGATCTTATTGTTACTGAAACTTCCATGGCTTCCGTCGTGCATGACATTGAAACCGATGGCGGCAACCAGTCCACCCAGTACCACACATTCGGCCAGGGCAAAATACCACACGGGGGTCCATACCAGCAGGTGAATATACACCAGCACAAAGCCGATGACCATGATAATGGCTTTAGTGAATAACTTGGGATTTCCGGTCGAGTCTATCCCTCTCTCATCAAAATAGGCCTGTACTCTTTTCTTCAGATCGGTGTGCAATGATTGATGGGGAGTTGCGGGGAACTTGGGGGTGGCAAACTGTGACATAGATAACTTTAGTGATAAAATGCAAAAATACCTATTATCGGTCTTCACAAGCTGTTAATTCTCACTTTTTTACCTACCTGACCACCATAACGATGCAAATCAGGGTTTATTATGTTAAAGCTTCGCCATATTTCCACACCTGTGGGATAACTTAAGAGGCCAAGATCCGGAAAAATGAATTTAGTTTGAGTCTGAAACACATGGGGATCAACAGGATGTAACTGTGTTAACAGTCCCCGAATGCTGTTACCATCTATGCAGGAAACCAGAGAGATCAATGCGCTGTTCACGTTAATAGATGATCCGGATGAAGAGGTATATTCTACCGTTTCAGAAAAGATCGTAGCGTATGGCAAGAACATCATTCCCAACCTGGAACATCTCTGGGAGACCACGCTCAGTGAAGATGTGCAGGAGCGCATTGAAATGATCATTCATCACCTGCATTTTACCGACCTGCAGAACGACCTGGCCGAATGGCGCGATAGCGCTTATCATGACCTGTTATTCGGGGCCCTATTGGTTGCCAAGTACCAGTATCCAGACCTGCAGACCACACCTGTATTACAGGACGTGGAAAAGATCCGGCGGAACGTATGGCTGGAACTGAACAGTTTTTTAACACCACTTGAACAGGCCAATGTGTTATCGAGCATCATCTACAATTATTATAAGCTGAAAGGGGTAGAACTGAACTATGAACATCCCGACGAGTTCTTCATCCACAAAGTACTGGAAAGTAAAAAAGGCAATGCCATCAGCAATGGTATCCTGTACCAGGTGATGTGCGACCTGCTGGAGATCAATGCGCGCATCATCAATATCCCCAGGCAGTGTATCATTGCCTTCTATCATTCAGATTATGACCCGGCCACCTATGCCGGGCATCCGCAGGACAAGATCCATTTTTATGTGGATGCCACTACCGGACAGGCTTTCTCGCACAAGGACGTGGAGAATTATTTCAAACGTTTATCCGTAGAGCCCTCCCCTTCCTATTTTAAACCCAAGACACATGTCCGTATCATCCAGGTGCTGCTGGAGGAACTGGCCAAATGCTTCAACAGGCCATCCAACGAATACAAACAACAGGAGTTGCTGAAACTGGCCGATCTGCTGGATCAATAACGGTAGTAATAGGTCAGGAATTCTTCGTCTTTCTCCCATAGGTTACGCTCATATACCCGTTGTGCGCGGTGGTTGTGACTGGCTGTCTGTAACACCAGCCACTGGCTCGATGTATCAGCACCCAGGTCCTGTGCCGCTTTTAGCAAGGCATCCGCTGCACCGGAACCGCGCGACTCTGTAACCACATACAGGTCGTTCAGCACCCATGACCGTTTTAGGGCGACCGAAGAAAATACGGGATAGAGTTGTGTAAAACCTACCAGTTTACCATCCAGAAAGGCCAGAAAGATCTCTGACTCCTTATTCCGGATCCTGTTGGAGAGGAATTGTTTGGCAGCCTCAATGTCGGAGGGTTGTTGATAAAAGATCCTGTACTGGTCAAATAATCCGGCCAATGCATCAACATCTTCCAGCTGCGCTTTACGGATATTCATAAAATTGGTTTTAGCAACGTTGTTTCGGATACAGCTAAGCTATAGAGAAAAACACCACCAAAGCATGAGATTTCTCATGCTTTTCTGCCCCGAAACAACATGGAACATTACCAGTAACTATACCAAAGTCGCTTCCAGTGTGATCTCCATCTGGTAGGCCTTGCTTACAGGACAATTAGCCTTGGCATCTGCCGCACATTCCTGGAATTTTTCGGCACTGATACCGGGTACTTTCGCTTTTACCGAAAGCGCTGATCGATTAATCACGCCTTCTTCCAGTGAAATAATGCAGCTGGTCTCCAGGCTATCAGGCGTGAACCCGGCGGCCCCCAATACAAATGCTAATTTCATGGTAAAACAGCCAGCATGGGCGGCGGCCATCAGTTCTTCGGGATTGGTACCTACCCCTTGCTCAAAACGGGACAAATAAGAATATTGCGTATTGCTTAAAACGGTGCTCTGGGTGGAGAGCGTACCCTTACCCTCTTTTCCCGATCCATTCCAGATAGCAGTTGCGGTGCGTTTCATGTGTATTTGATTTTAGATGTAAAAAAGTAATTTGAAAATGTATTAATTTGAGAGTTTGAAAATGGCCTGCGCAATATTCATGATGTTATTCTTAAAGTAATCCATTTTCTAATTCTCAAAATTGCTTATGATCAACTGGGATGATTTTGAAAAAATAGAGATCCGCAGCGGAACCATACTTGAAGTTACTGATTTTCCGAAGGCAAAAAAACCTGCCTACCAGCTACGCATCGATTTCGGACCACTGGGCATCAAAAATTCCTCTGCCCAGATCACCCATCATTATACCAAAGAACAATTGATTAACAAGCAGGTAATCGCGGTGGTGAACTTTCCGCCCAAACAGATCGCCAATTTTTTCAGCGAATGTTTGGTACTGGGGATATATGATGAGAATAATCAGGTAATTTTATTGCAGCCGGACAAACCGGTCCGGAACGGACAACGTATTGGCTAGCCATGAACGAACTGCACTACACTTATTATGAGAGCCCGATCGGCCTGCTGAAGATCGGCGGTACCGACCAGTACATTGGTGAGCTGACCTTTGTGGACAACCCCGACCAGTTGGCCCATGGAGAACCCGGCATTACCGAAATCATGCACCAGTGCACCGAACAGCTGATCGAATACTTTCATGGCACCCGCAGAAATTTTGACATTCCGGTACACCAGGAAGGCACTGAATTCCAGACAAGGGTCTGGGGCGAACTGATGGAGATCGCGTATGGCAAAACCATCAGTTATATGGACCTCGCCAAACGCCTGGGCGATCCCAAAGTGATCCGTGCGGCAGCCAGCACCAACGGCAAGAACAAAGTGGCTATCATCGTTCCCTGCCACCGGGTGATCGGCAGCGACCGTTCCCTGACCGGCTACTCGGGTGGTATGTGGCGCAAGAAATGGCTACTGGGGCACGAGTTCAAGATAGCGCATGGGGTGCAGACGCTGTTTTAGGTTGCCGGAGCAGATAAAGTAGTTGTACACACCAGTTGCCTGTTGCTTGAATTAACATTTTCTTGTCAAAACTATCCTGCCCCCATTTTCGAAAACTATACTTTTACAAGCATGCGCCTGATCAGCAGAATCCTATTTCTTTTCCTATCGATATCCTGTTTCAAGATAACCAGTCATGCACAGGCATGCACGGCACTGGGACAATTGCCAGCTACGGCGTTCCCCGTTTGTGGTTCAACAACCTTTACACAAAAGACAGTACCCCTTTGCAGCAATGGCAATGTTCCGGCAAAAGGTTGTGGCAATAGCAGTTTTTCCACCGCCAATCCTTACTGGTACAAGTTCACCTGCTATACCTCCGGCACACTGGGTTTTGTGATCACTCCCCTGAATACCATCCCGGAAGACTACGACTGGCAGTTATTCGATATCACCGGACATGACCCGATGGATGTATTCACGGATCCTTCCCTGATCGTAACCGCAAACTGGGTGGGCACTTACGGGCCTACCGGTGCGTCTGCAGCGGGTACTGCTGTATTTTCCTGCGCCTCTGATCCCGCACAGAACTTATCGGCTTTTGCCAAAATGCCAGACCTGATCGCCGGGCATGAGTACCTACTGCTGGTGAGTCATTTTCTTGCGCCTGGCCAAACCAGCGAAGTGGGATATACCCTTGCCTTCTCTAACGGGCAACCCGGTGGGGGAACCGCTAGTATCGTTAACCCGATAGTACCCAAAATTGCCAATGCCTATGCTATCTGCGACGGCACACAGGTGATGATCAAACTGACCAGCCGTGTGAACTGCAGCTCCATAGCCCCCAATGGTTCTGATTTTACCATCAGTGGCGCAGCAACAAGAAATATCATCGCAGCATCGGGTGCGGGATGCTCCCGTGGTTTTGATTCGGATTCGATCCTGGTCACGCTCGATAATCCCTTATCACCCGGCACCTACACCATTACCGCCAAACTGGGAACAGATGGCAATACACTTACAGACAATTGCGATAATGCCTTGTTACCCGGAGACAATGCATCCCTTCGTTTCATTGCCCTGGTGCCAACACCTATGGACAGCATTACCCCGGTCATCTGCAGCAAGGACACCCTGCAACTGGTGTTCAGCAAACCCATGGCCTGCAGTTCCATAGCAGCAGATGGAAGTGATTTCACCATTACAGGCCCTGCACCCGTAACCGTGAAAAGCGCTTCGGGAATTTGCAGCAACGGGGTCAGCACTGTTGTTCGCATCATATTGACCGCTCCTATCCGGACCAATGGCAACTTTACCATCTTGCTGAAGAACGGCGCTGATGGTAATCCGCTGATCGATGAATGCGGCCTTACCACACCCGCCGGATCCACGATCTCCTTTATTACAAAAAATATCACTACGGCTGATCATCAGGCCGTTGTTGCCGCCGGTTGTAAGTCAGATACGCTGTACCTTACCCACAATGGCTACGGAGGCACCACACAATGGCGCTGGAGCATTGACAGCGTTCCTTTCAGCAACCAGCAGAACCCGGTGTACCTATCAAAAGCATTCGGCACCCACCAGTTGCAACTGTCCGTAAGCAATGGTTTCTGCAGCGACAGCGTGCGCAGCAGTTTCCTGTTCGAAGATCATACGGTCAAGGCAGGATTTGCGGTAGCCGATACGTTATGCCCAACCGACACCCTGCATTTTACGGACAGGAGCTCAGTCAATACCACTAGCTGGTACTGGACCTTTGGAAATGGCGTTACCAGTACGCTGCAGGTTCCGGGTCCACAGTCATACCCCTTGACCGGAAGACGCAACAACTACAATGTTCGGCTGGTGGCTACCAATGCATACAATTGTTCCGACACTGCCTACAAAATGATCACCGTACTAGCCAGCTGCTATATTGCAGTGCCTTCGGCCTTTACACCAAATGGGGATGGACTAAATGATTATCTCTACCCTTTGAATGCCTTTAAGGCAGACAACCTTGTATTCAGGATCTATAACCGTTTTGGGCAGGTGATCTTTGAAAGCAGGGACTGGACCCGTAAATGGGACGGCCGCGTAAACAGTCAACCGCAATCCAGTGGTACGTATGTATGGACGCTTGATTACACTGACCGTGATTCACAGCAGAAAATATCGCTCAAAGGAACAACGGTACTGATCAGATGATCAGAAATGATCGATTACCCGTTTCTAATTATGCTACCCTAGGTCTTCCCCTGTAAAACCAAATGGCAGCAGCAGACTTGATTTGGGGAACACCCAGACCTTTCCTTCTTTGCCACCCAGTATCAAACGGATGGGCTGTTGAAAACGACTCTCGTATTCGACCAATGTCTGTCGGCAGATACCACAAGGTGAAATGGGCCGGTCGCTTTTCCCGGATTCAGCCTGGTAGCTGATGGCGATGGTTTCGATAGGAACACCAGGGTATAAGGATGAAACGGCTGATAACAATACCCTTTCTGCACAGATACCTACCGGATAACTCGCATTTTCCTGGTTACTGCCCGCCACTTTCTGCCCGTTGGCCAACATGGCCATAGCGCCTACATGAAAATGCGAATAGGGAACATAAGCAATTGCTGTAGCAGCCTGTGCATCGCGCAGTAAAGCCGCATCGGCTGCCGTAAGATCATCAATGGAGGCATACACATCAAAATCAAAACTGAATTTCTCCTGGCTCATAACAAACTTATTTAGACAAAAAAGCCCTCACAGCGCAATGCTCTGAGGACCCTTCCGTGTTTTAAAGATAGTTATTTTATACCATTGAACAAACGCTTCCAGCGCGGGCCCTTGTCCCAGCTGAACCAGATCAGCGAGGCTTTGCCCACCACATGTGTTTCGGGAACAAAACCCCAGAAACGGCTGTCCTGGCTGCGGTGGCGGTTATCGCCCATCATCCAGTAGTAATTGTATTTGATGGTATAGGTGTTCGTTTCTTTTCCATTGATGATGAATTTACCATTCGTTTCTTCCAATTGGTTGTTCTCATAGTTACTGATCAAACGGCGGTACAGGGCTATGTTCTGCTGGTTCAGTGTGATCACATCTCCTTTTTTAGGAACAGTGAGCGGACCATAATTATCAACTGTCCATGGGAAGTTGGTCTCATCATTAGGGAATGTGACACCAATCTGATTATCAGAATACGGGGCCACTGCTTTTACATTGGGTTGTTTCTTTACTTTCTGTACCTCTTCCGGGGTAAGGTTAAAGATCAGGGTACCGGGTTTATCGATGGTACGTACCTGGTCGCCGGGATTGTCGATATCGATGCCCAGCTCTTCCCGCAGAAACTCTTCTGAGAAATTGGTACCGTTGGTCTCCACCAGATAATCACTTTGTGATGCCGGGGGCAGGTATGCAGGCTGGTTATTTACGAAGAGGGTGCCATTTTTCACCTGTAACACATCGCCACTGATGGCCACACAACGTTTGATATAATTATCGGTTTTATCCATCGGATGCACCAGCAACGGCAGACCTGATTGCGCAAAAGCTTCGCGGTCCCCCCGATAAGTGAACCGGAGCACATCGTAATAAGGATTGGCGCTTCCATACTCGGGTAGGTTGATGATGGTATCTCCCGCCGGGAAATTGAATACCACCACATCATTCCTTTTCACTTCGGTGAATGCCGGTAACCGTTTATACGGAAGCTGCACCTCTTTGATGTAAGAAGGAACCGTTTTGGTGAAGGGCATGGTATTGTGTACGAACGGGAAAGATATCGGTGTTTGTGGTACGCGCGCCCCATAACTCATCTTATTCACAAAGAGGAAATCATTGATGAGCAGGGTCTTCTCCATACTGCCTGTCGGGATCACATATGCCTCGAACACGAAAGTACGGATGATGGTTGCCGCAACTATGGCAAATACACCTGCATCGATCCACTCACGTGAAGCAGGTTTATGGTAATGCTTCAGTATCTCGCCACCATACCATTTTTCCTTTTCCGAAAAACCGAGGTATGGGAAATAGATGAAGGGAAAGAAAACGGTCAGTGTATGGGCGATCAGGTCCACCTTTTTGAAGTGCATCACAAAAATGATCGTGATCCAGATGGTGATGAACTGACCAGCGATTGGGATCAGCTGCAGCCAGAACCAATATTTACGGATGGCTGTTTTTTCAACAATCAGCCAGGTATTGTAAAAGGGCACCAAGGCTTTCCAGGGTTCGATGCTCGCTTTTTTGAACATCCCATACATACCCACGTGCCAGCCAATAACTCCGATAATGAATACAAGTAAACCCATAGTTTGTGATTAAGTATAACAAAAATATCCTTTTAGGGGTAAAGTAGTGAAAAGGGGCAAAATAACCGGGGATAGCGATAAACAGCGATGGATCATGTTTCCCTCATTTAACCTGCTTTAACCCTTTCATCAACTCATACAATCCCTACCTTGGCAACACATACGCTTCCACGTCGCCCAGACCGATCTCTTTTCCCGAAAGGATCACCAGGCGCTCCACCACATTCCTGAGTTCACGTATATTGCCCGTCCAGTTATGTTGCTGCAGGGCTTCCAATGCTTTCTTCTCGATGGATTTTACCGCCTGCCCGTATTCCTCCGCTATATCAGACAAGAATTTCTCTACCAGCAGAGGTATATCCTCCCTGCGTTGGTTCAGCGAGGGTACATGGATCAGGATCACACCCAGGCGATGGTAAAGGTCAAGACGGAAATTCTTGGCATTGACCTCTTCCAACAGATCCTTATTGGTAGCAGCGATCACGCGCACATCCACAGAGATCTCCTTATCGCCACCCACGCGGGTGATCTTGCCTTCCTGCAGGGCACGCAGCACTTTGGCCTGTGCAGATAAACTCATATCCCCGATCTCGTCCAGGAAAAGGGTTCCGCCATGTGCCTGCTCAAACTTACCGATACGCTGTTTGATGGCTGAGGTGAAGGATCCTTTTTCATGACCGAACAATTCACTCTCGATCAGTTCTCCCGGGATGGCCGCACAGTTCACTTCCACAATGGGCGCCCCTGCCCGGTTACTTTTTTCGTGCAGCCAGCGAGCCACCAGTTCCTTACCGCTACCATTCTCACCGGTCACCAATACACGTGCATCGGTGGGAGCCACTTTTTCAATGGTGTCTTTTACTTTCAATATCCCTTCACTGGCACCGATGATCTCCTGTACGCGGGATACCTTCCGTTTCAGCACTTTGGTCTCTTTCACCAGCGTGGTCTTATCCAGCGCATTACGGATGGTGATGAGCAGCCGGTTCAGGTCCGGAGGTTTGGAGATATAGTCGAACGCTCCTTTTTTTACGGCATCTACGGCTGTTTCTATATTACCATGCCCGCTGATCATGATCACTGGTGTTTCAGACTGGGAGTCAATCACTTTCTGCAGGAATTCGATCCCGTCTAGTTTGGGCATTTTGATGTCGCAAAGCACCACATCATAATTACCGGAGTTGAATTTCTTCCAGCCCTCCTCCCCGTCGGTGGCTTCCTCTACTGAAAAGCCCTCATTACCCAGGATCTCCTTTAATACGTTCCGGATGGCTTTTTCGTCGTCGATGATCAGAATATTCGGCATATCGCTCCTATTTACTGCTAAGATAAGTGTTCATGGCCGCGGATTCATTACAGCCAAAATGTTAAGCTTTTGTTGCATCAGAACCGGCATCGGACCCCGGCAAAGGCATTCCTGCCCGGTGCAGGGTTATAATACCGTTTTCCCAGGGCATTGATATCGTTACCGAGACTGTACCGCTGATCCAACAGGTTATCCACTCCGATGAACCAGTCGAACTGCTGCGTTTTTTTCCGGGTCCTGTATCCTAGTTTCAGCTGTACCAACTGGTAAGCCTCTGCCATCACATCATTCGCATCCGTCAGGGGCAAACTGCCCGTGGCATTTACAGATGTGTTGAGGTACACCCCATTACGGATTTCAATATCCATGCCAGTTACCCAGATCGTGCGGGGAACACCGGTCAGATTTTTTCCGGAATAATCAATTCCCGACTGTTGGTATGCTTCAAAACGGTAGGGTTGATAGGTATGACTGCTCCACAGGCTCCAATCGCGCACCCATCTTTTCCCTCCTCGTACCAAACGGTATTTGATCCAGGTTTCCAGGCCGTTCTGGCGGGTACTTCCCGCATTGACAAAATACTCCGCACCAATAGCATTGGTTCTGCGGACAATGGCATTCTGCAGCCTGAAGAAATAGGCCGCTACATCAAACTGTAACCGGTTATCCGAAGAGGCTCCCTTGATACCCGCTTCAATATTCCAGCCATATTCCGCCTCCAGGTTGCCATAATAATTACCGTCGGATGGCCTTACTTCGGCAAGGGCCGGCGGCGAAAGACCTTTGGCAGCCAGCAGATACAACGATATCGCCTTACTTACACGATAGGCAATCGCCAGTCTGGGAGTGACCACTCCGCTGATATTTTTCCGGACAAAACCGGTGCTGGCCGGGTCTGTTGTCCTTTGGTAACGATAGGATTGGTTATTGACACTGACACCCGCAGTCAGCACCCATTTCTCTGCCAGGCTTAGCTGTGCCTGGGAAAAAGCGAACCATTGCACCGCATAGATATCATCCCTGAACTGGACGGTATCTGCATTACCTGAACGGTTGCCAAAATTGTCGATGAGGGAATGGTTGCGCAGGTATTCTGCTCCATTGACCCATTGAAAGCGGAAAGCAGCTTTCCGGATACTGTACACCAGTTGCGAGCCGGCCGCCATATTTGTCTCAGTCCTTTTCTCGTAATTGGTAATGAAGGGGTTGGCGATGGAGGAATGATTGCTCATGAGGAAATTCTTCCATACCCACTGTTTACCCAATGACGTTTCCTGCTGAATGGCAGCCAGCAGGGTCTTGTTATAGATGGCCGCTTTTTGCTGAACTGCCCCCGGTAAACTACCGGCAGGCTGCCTCGCCAGTTTAGGGTTCAGCTGCATCTGCGCCAGGGTGATACCACCGGGCGTCTGGTAATACAGGTCGGTGTACCATGCCATGAACCGGAGCTGCTGCCGGGTTGTTCGCCAGCTGAGCTGCCATTTCACCATGTCTTTCCGGGAAGCGGATTGTTCGCGGTAACCATCTGCCTGCTGATGGCTTTGCTGGATGGAGGAGCTGATCTTCGCATTACTGTACTCCCAACCCAGTTGTTGCTGAAAAAGTCCATAGGGCCCTCCCAAGATACCTGCCGTAAAGCGGTATTCCTTTTGCCGGCCATAAGGAGGATCGGAGCCTAATAATACAGCCCCTCCGGTACCAGCCCCATATACACTGGCGGCAGGCCCTTTGATGATCTCGACTGCCGTTAGCTGTGTCAGGTCCACCAGGTTCAGATAAGTATTGCCACCGCCATCTGTCAGGGGTATGCCATTCCAGTATACTTTCACATTACGCACACCGAAAGGAGACCGTAACAGGCTTCCGCGGATGGATAAACGATAGCTGGCGGGCGAGCGCTCTTCTACGCGGATGCCCGGCACCGCGTTCATCACAGGCACGAATGAGGCTGTGCCATACCGGGCCAGCTCGTTACGCCCCAGCAGGGCCACGGCTGCCGGAACGGCTTTCCATTGCAGGTTGGATTGAAATGCACTTACCGCCACTTCAGGTAATGCGGTATCCGCAACCGCTACCAGCCGGATAGAATCGGGCCGCTGCGAAAAAAGCAACAGTGGAACGATGGCTACAGGTAAAAAAGTAAAAAGACGTTTCATAAAGCATCCAAAGGTCGGCCGTAAAATAAAAACCCGGAGCTTTGGGTTCCGGGTTTATTGTTGTATCGACAATGATTATTTTTTCAGGTACATCACTTCTTTCACCAGTTTCACGGTCCTCGTCACATCCGGTATGGCCAGTGCTGCCAGGTTGGGCGCGTAGTGCATGGGAGCATCTGCGCTGGTGATACGGCGGATAGGTGCATCCAGGTAATCAAACCCTTCTTTCTGGATCCGGTAACTGATCTCTGAGGATACGGAAGCGAACGGCCATTGCTCTTCCACGATCACCAGACGGTTGGTCTTTTTCACACTCTCCAGGATGGTATGCCAGTCGAGCGGACGAATGGTCCGGAGATCGATCACTTCTGCACTGATCCCTTCTTTTTCCAGTTCGGCAGCAGAGGCCAGCGCTACTTTCATCATTTTATTGAAAGAAACGATGGTCACATCGCGCCCCTGTTTCTTCACATCCGCCTTACCCAGTGGGATATAATATTCTTCATCGGGAACATCAGACTTATCGCCATACATCACTTCACTTTCCATGAACATAACTGGGTCCTGTTCATAACGGATGGCCTGTTTCAGCAAACCTTTGGCATCATATCCATTCGAAGGAGATACTACTTTGATACCAGGGATATTGGCATAATAGCTTTCAAAAGCAGTGGAGTGCTGTGCACCCAGCTGGCCGGCACTTCCGTTAGGTCCGCGGAACACAATGGGGCAACCGATCTGACCGCCGCTCATCGCCAGCATTTTAGAAGCGGTATTCAGGATCTGGTCCATGGCCAGTACGGCAAAGTTCCAGGTCATGAATTCCACTACCGGGCGCAGACCGTTCTGAGCTGCACCTACGGCTACAGCAGCAAAACCCAGCTCAGCGATTGGGGTATCGATCACACGTTTACTTCCAAATTCAGCCAGCATTCCCTGGCTTACTTTATAAGCACCATTGTATTCGGCAACTTCTTCACCCATTAAAAAGACCCTTTCGTCTCTTCTCATTTCTTCACTCATGGCTTCACGCAAAGCCTCTCTGAAAGCAATAGAACGCATTTGATCGGTTTTAAAATGAGCAGCAAAAATATAAGATTATCGGGTACAAAACCAAAAATGCTTGACTGGGGCCATGGCTGTGAGTTACGAGTTGCGACCTGCTGGCCACCCGCCGCTCAATTCGGGAATACGCTATAAAATAAGAATCCCCTGCCATGGCAGGGGATTCTTATTATCGATCGGAATCGGCCTTTGTTGATAGCCTGCTTTTCTGTTGTGCAAGGCTCACAGCTATCAGCTTGCAGCCGTATCCTTAAAACACATTATATCCAAAACTGATATAATACAGACCGCCGATCTGTGGGTTACCCCATCCTGTACGGTAGTATTTGTTGAAGATATTGGTACCACCGATCTTGATCAGGGACTTGGTGGAAGGCAGCTTGTAACTTACCGATGCATCTACTGTGCGGATCCAAGGCACCATACCGGCACCGAAAGTTCCTTCGTAGTAGAAGCTGTTAGCCCACCTGTACACGATATTGAATCCGAAACGCTCTCCTTTTCCAAATCCTGAATTGGCCAGGGTTGCATTGACCCTGTATTTAGGCGTATTGAAATAAGATATAAAACCCGCAGGCAGTGATCCAATCTCATCGTGGTAAATATTGGCGCTTACAGAGAAATTCTTAGGCAGCAGGTATTCTGCAGAAGCACCCCAGCCGGTAGTTTTTACATCACCAGGAGTGTTCACAGAAATACTGTAGGCGATACGCTTGTTGGCATCCAGTACATCGTAGAAGCTGGCAGGACCACTAGGTGCATTTCTTGCCTGAATTACGGTCACGCCACTCAGGAAGTCTTTGTACTTGGCCCAGTATGCATATACATCGATCAGTAATCGCTGAGCGATCAGGCCCTTGTAACCTACCTCAAAAGACTGGCTTGATTCTGGTTTGAACTCGCCAAACTGCTGCTGCTGTAACAGTCCGGTATTAGGCGCTCCGCCTACTACACTGGCACCGAATGCCTGTACACTTGCCAAAGTATAGGCTGGATTGGTGCTGAATTTATAGTAGTCGCGCAGTTGTGGCAAACCACCCATCAAACGGGTTCCGCCACCCACCAGCAGGTTGATCCACTGGTTCTGGGTTGTTGGGAAACGATATGCCTGCTGATAGGAGAAACGCAGGTTATGGTCTTTCGCCAGTTTCAATACGGCTGAAGCCCTTGGTGTAAAGCGGCCTTTGAAGTTGGAGTTCTTATCGTAACGGGAAGAAACGGTCAGTTTCAGCACGTCGTTGAACAGTTTCTGTGATAACTGTGCATATGCACCAAATTCATTGATCTTGATCGGTGAAGTGGTATCTGCGAACAGGGTACCCTGTGAGTTCAGTTGGTACTGGCGTGCGCTCAGGCCGATCAACAGGTCGGTTCCGCTTTTGCTCAGGCCCAGGTCTTCGCTCAGGTTGTACTGTCCTTCAAATACATTCAACCTTGACCTGTCCAGGAACAGACCACCACCTTGTGAAATAGGTTTACCTGCAACGCTTTTGAACAGGTCACTGGCACCGATATAACCGGTGGGTCTTCCCTGGTCTGCAATGCCCCTTGCTGCGTTATGCGCATCAATATTGGCTAGACCTGCATCAAGATAAGAAGAGTAAGCGGCCATGTACTGAGGATACCAGGATGAACTTGCTTTCCATGCCTCGTTGAATAAACGGGTAGTGATGGTTGCGTTGAAAGAGCTACCGGAATTCTCATGCGTGGTATACGCTCTCAGGTACCAGTTCTTGCTCTTCAATTCCAGTTTGAACTGGGCCATTTTCAGGTCTTTCAGAGAATAACGGTCGCTACCAGTATATACGCTGTTACCGGTTCCGAAATTGGTCTGGAAGATGGCCTCGGTCCTGTCGGACAGTTTGTAATGCAGACTACCTGACAGTTTGAAGTTTACGGTATTGGGATCCACCACATCGATCTCGTTATAACCGGTTCTGCTCACAGACTGGTTATTGTAAAAATTACGGCTGGGAGAAGCTCCGTATAAGATCGGAGAAACACCAGCTGTTACCAACGCACCAGCACCTGCAGCATTCAGGAAAGTATTAAAATTCGAAAGCCTCGCAGCGGGATTGGCAGCCAGCCAGCCATTGAATGCTCCCAACTGGGCACTGCCTAAACCGGCAGCAGCAAACACCTGGCTTGCAATGGTGCTGATATTCTGAGAGGTTTCATCACCATATACGTTCACGCCATCATAGTTAGGATCGGATGTTCTCCAGCCCGGAATGGCAAAACCGTTGGCAGAGCCTGTACGGCTGTAGTTGTCTGTCTGGTTAGCCAGCCAGTCCTGCGCCTGCGTAAACTGGGCGCCGATCTTGAAGGCGAATTTTTCTGATACTTTCTGTGCCCAGCGAACAGTCCAGTCGTAGAAAGGAGATTTGGGGCGCTGTTTAGCGTCAATATCCTTGATACCCTGTTTGATCTGGAAACTCAGACCCTGGTATTTGAATGGGCTCTTGCTGTTGATCAGAACGGTACCGTTCATACCACCTGACCCGTACAGAGCAGAAGAAGCACCTGGCAGCAATTCGATATTCTCTACATCCAGTTCGGTTAAACCCACGATGCTACCTACGGCGAAGTTCAGACCGGGAGCCTGGTTATCCATACCATCCACGATCTGGTTCAAACGAACGTTACCGCTGTTGTTAAAACCACGGGTACCTACACTGCGGAAGGTCAAACTGGCCGATACCACATCGACTCCCTTCAGGTTGGTGATCATATCGTAATAGTTAGTAGCCGGTGAGTTACGGATGGCTGCCGTACCAATTCTTTCAATCGATACAGGAGACTCCAGGATCCTTTCAGGAACCCTTGATGCCGCTACCACTACTTCATCACCCAATGTGAAGGAAGCATCAATATCTACATTCACTACTTCGTTGTTGTTCTTAACAACAACTTCCTTGTTAAGGTATCCAACAGAAGAAAATACCAGTGTGAATGGCAGCTTCTGTACGGTGGAAAACTTGAAATTACCCTTGTCGTCGGTAAAGGTTCCAGTAGTTGCTCCTTTGATCGTAACCGAAACGGCAGATATCGCCTCCTTCGATTTACTGTTTTTTACACTACCGGAGACAGTAGTCGATTGCTGGGCCGTAGCAGATACACAGATCATAGCACCCACAGCCAACAACCCGTAATGGGTTAAGAGTCTTCTCATATTAGGCAAGTTTTAAATGAATTGTAGCTAAAAATAGCATTTGTTAGTTTTAACTGAAAATTTAATTTGTTCACAAATAACGGTCATCTGTTGAGAAAAATTATGTTCGCTACCCCTTATTTATCAAGGCACTAACTAATTTTGGGCATGTCTTCTTACCAATTTCCCTTTCAGACCAACGTATACCACGGCAAAGTCAGAGACGTTTACAGCATCAAGAACGACTGGCTGGTGATGATCGCCAGCAACCGTATCTCGGCCTTTGATGTGATCCTTCCCCGCCCCATCCCTTATAAAGGACAGGTTTTAAACCAAATAGCTGCCTATATGCTGGAAGCTACGCGTGATATCTGCCCCAATTGGCTGGTGGAAGTGCCCACGCCGAACTCTTCCATCGGAAAACGTTGCACCCCTTTTAAGATCGAAATGGTGGTCAGAGGCAATGTGGTAGGGCATGCCTGGCGAACCTACAGCAGCGGTAAGAGGGAACTCTGCGGTGTAACGATGCCGGAGGGGCTGAGGGAGAACGATTTCTTTCCCTCCCCCATCATCACCCCTTCTACCAAGGCAGATGCGGGTCATGACGAAGACATCTCCAAAGAAGAGATCATTGCCAAAGGACTGGCAACCGAAGCAGAGTGGGCCATACTGGAAGACTACACGCTTAAATTGTTTGCCCGCGGCAAGGAGATCGCGGCCTCCAGAGGCCTGATACTGGCCGACACCAAGTATGAATTTGGCAAGATCGGTGATACCATTTACCTGATGGATGAAGTACATACCCCTGATTCCTCCCGCTATTTCTATGCTGATGGATTTGAACAAAGACAGGCTACCGGCGATAAGCAAAAACAGCTGAGCAAAGAATTCGTACGAGAATGGCTGATCGCCAACAACTTCATGGGAAAAGAAGGACAGACCGTTCCCGAAATGACCGATGAATGGATAGATACCATCAGTAAGAGATATATTGAACTTTACGAAAAAGTGATCGGCAAGACATTTGTGCCGGAAGAGATCAGCGAGGAAAAAACTTACGAGAAAATCCAGATAGCGCTGGAAAGACTACTACTTCCCTAAAACAAGGGGTAAGAAAAAGGCCGGGATCGATCCCGGCCTTTTTCTTACTAAAAATTCACTTTCAGGCTCATGATGAAATTTCTTCCGGGGGCAGATATGCCGCTGGAGAAATAACGATAGTTCCTGTCCAGCAGGTTTTCTACCAACAGTTGTGCACTAATGGCTCCGCCCAGTTTTACCTGGCCGCGTACATTCAGGCTGTACCAGGAGGGCATGCCTTCCGGTGTGGCATACTGCTGGTTATCCTCCCCATTGGGATTATAATCTGCTATACGTTTCCAGCCATTGAATAATACATAAGTCTCTGCCTGCCAGCCGGTGCGGATATGTTTCAGACCTATCCTGCCAAATACCGGTGGAATATGATCCAATGGAACGGTAACACCCGCATTGGTGAATTTACCCTTGGTGTAAGTGTAGACGGCTTCCAGTGTTGTGTTCTTTTCCGGCTTCCACGATGCGTTCAGGCTGAAACCGGCCACCCATGCCTTTGCTTTGTTCTGGGGAGCAAATACACCACTGTTTACATTCTGGTATACAATACTGTCGCTCCCGTTGAAGCGGAATTTATCCACCACGATCGCATTGCGGAACCAGGTATAGAATACCGATCCACCAAAACTGAAACGTTCTGTGAACTGGTTCCAGTTGATCTCTGCATTATACGTGTACTCAGGTTTCAGATCTTTGTTTGGCACCACTACGTATCCTGTTTTGGTATCAAATACCTTGGTCAGATCATCGACGTTCGGCGACCGGAAACCACTGCTCAACAGGAATGCCAGCCGGAACCTGTTGGCATTTGCATACACCAGGCCCAGGTTACCAGTTACCGCTGCGTGGTTCTGAACAGCTTTGTTAAAAGGGAAATGCATGAGGCTGGTATCTGCAAAACGGGCGTCCAGGTTCACCAGGTTGAAACGAAGGCCATCATTCAGCGTCCAGGCATCGTTGATCTTGAAAATATGCTGCGCATACAGTGCATTGGAACTCATTTTGGTTGGTCCGTCACTATAGCGGGTCGTGATGCGGCTAACGGCTCCGGTTACCACATTCATCCGCTCGGCAGTGGAACGCACATAATTGGTGTAGGATTCAATCCCAAAATGCAATTCATTCTTACCGCTGTAATGTTTGGCATCCATATTAAATCCCCAAACATTCACACGCTCCCAGCGCGAATCGCGGTTATTATTTTTGAACCTTCGGGTAATGCGGCTTTCTTCAATATCCTGATAGCTGGCCACAAGCCTGATCTCCTTGAAGAATCCTACCTGCTGGTTGGCAGAGAACTGGTAAGACAACATATTCCTTACCTGTGGGCCATAATACCATTCAGCATATACAGGTGTGGCACCTGATACTTCTGAGAGCCTGTCGTACCGTTGTACATTTCCCGAATTACTCAGTTGTATGTTCAGCAGGTGTTGGATATTGGCTTTGGGCTGGAACAGTATTTTCTGTGTGATATCCGTTTGCCGGTAATCGCTGCCGGTCTGTTTATTGGGATCAGGATTCACAAAAGCACTGTCGGTATTCCCGTAACGCTGAACAATAAAGTTCTTCTTGCCAAAATCAGGATACGCTGATTGACGGCTGGCACCCTGACGCATATCGCCGAAACTTCCGTAGGTGACTGATGTAAGCGAAGCCCACTTCGTACCACCGATGGTCAGGTCTACATGCGCTTTGGCTTCTTCCGTGGCTGTCGCATAACGAACCAATGCCGTTCCTCCAACAAGCGTTTTTCCTTTTGTGGACAGTACAGGGTTCCTGGTATACATATTCACTACGCCGCCCAACGCATCACTTCCATACAAAGTGGAAGAAGGACCATACAACACTTCCATCCGATCAAGGATATTGTTATCAACAGTGATGATATTCTGCAGGTGACCGGAACGGTAGATCGCGTTGTTCATGCGTACGCCGTCCACCATCAGTAATACACGGCTCGCTTCAAAACCGCGGATCACAGGACTGCTGCCTCCCTGCTGACTCTTCTGCACGAACAATGCCCCTGTATTGAGCAGGATGTCCCCTGTATTAGCCTGGTTATTCAACGTATTCTTATCGCTGATGGACCTTACGGACTGTGTGAGGTGTCTTAACAATTCAGGGAATTTATTGGCATATACCACTACGCTGCCCAGGGTCACGGGTTCTTTCTGAACCGTATCCTGCCATCGCTTCTGCTGAGCGTGGGATATAACGGGTAAAGTCATGGCAAAAGCCATGATACATACTATTTGTTTCATTCAATGTTTTTTAAATACGGGATATTCTGTCTGTGGTACTTGATAGGTTTACACGACTTCGGGAGGCGGCGACAGGATATCGCGGACCTGACTGACAGGTTTGCTCAGTTGTTGCGGTAAGATTTTTTGAGTAAGCTGGATTGTTGGTGAGCTCATGGTGTTCTGTTGCAATTCGAATACCGATAACAACAGTTTCTGGAATAGGGCCTTGGCACCTGCAGACGATTGCTGCTGCCGCGCATGCATTCCGCTGATGACGGTGAGAAGTTTTTTCTCTGCCTGATCATTCACACAATACACAGTGGCCCGGGAACCCTGTAATTCCACAGAAATGACATCATACAGGTTCCCTTTGTAACTAAATTCCTTACCAGCTTCTTCCCAACGAAGGTCTGGATCAGCTATTTCTCCATTAGAGGTCGCAAAACTGAATACGGTATGATAAGCGTTCTCCCGGTGTGTACGCAGCCAGGTTTTCATGGTTGCTTTCAGCTCCCACCGGTATCCCAAGGCCACCAATTGGTAACCTCCCATGTAGATCACCATGCAGAACAATACTAATATGGTGGCAGTTCTCTTCACAGCAGTTGATGCGCGAAAGATAATAAATAGTTGAAGAGCACTGCAGAGAAAATGATGAACGCAGCACCGTTATCGCTGCATCTCGTTTCACCGGTTCAAACGATCATTTTACCGGGGGTGATATTCTTGGACGGAGCCTTGCCTGGCTTTTGTTAAAGATATTCTGTCCATGCTCTACCCCCCTGCGGATCTCTTTTTGCCGTTCTACTGGCATATGAATGGTTTCCTTACAAGCAGTGCTGCAACAGCCGTCCATCGTTTCGGCACAGTCCTTACACTGAATAAAAAGCAGGTGGCAACCATCATTCTTACAATTGGTATGGTCATCGCAGGGTTTACCGCACTGGTGGCAGCTGGCGATCACATGATCCGTAATGCGTTCTCCCAACCGGTCATCGAACACGAAATTCTTCCCGATGAATTTACTTTCCAGCTCCGCCGCTTGGGCCTGGCGTGCATAATTGATGATACCACCCTCTAGATGGAATACATTCTGGAAACCCTTGTGCAGCATATAGGCACTGGCTTTTTCGCAGCGGATACCACCGGTACAATACATGATGATGTTCTTTTCCTCGTTACCCTTCATCATGTCCACGGCCATGGGCAACTGCTCGCGAAAAGTATCGGAAGGGATCTCAAGCGCATTTTCAAAATGCCCAACCTCATATTCGTAATGGTTACGCATATCGATCACGATGGTATCAGGGTCCTGCAACAGTTCGTTCATTTGTACTGCATTCACATATTTCCCTTTCCTTTCCATGCTGAACCCGGGATCTTCAATGCCATCCGCCACGATCTTCTCGCGCACTTTGATCTTCAATACCCAGAAACTTTTACCGTCGTCATCCACCGCAATATTCAACCGTAACCCATTCAGCGGTTCTATGGAGTACAGGAAATTCCTGAAATCCTCAAACCGGTCAGTGGGCACACTCATCTGCGCATTGATCCCTTCTTTGGCCACATAGATCCTCCCGAATGCCTGTAACGCATGCAGGTTTTTGTAGAGGTAGTCACGAAACTCCTGCGGGTTCCCGATCGGGAAATAACAATAAAAACTGATGGTGGTACGTGGAAAGGTCTCTTCCATGAGGCGCTTCTTCAGCTCCTCGTTAGATACACGATTGTGCAATAATGCCATAAATAGATCATTTTAGACATCCCCGTTACAGGAATGTTCCGTTACCAATGGAGCCACTTGCAGGGTGGCCAAAATTCGGGGCAAAGATAGGGAAATGTGAGGCGTGAATTGTCAGTGGTGAGTTGTGAGTGGGGAGTAGTGAGTTGTCAGTGGGGAGTGACCGGCTGACTGAAATGTCAATGGCGAAAGGGAGACCCTCCCGCCTCATTGCCAATTCCCCATGCCCATTGCATTTACCCATCATTGCCACCCTACTCCCTACTCACCACTGACGACTCCCCCCTCACAAGAACGGCACCGACACCCTGAACCCGCTCGGTCTGGCACCGCCTGAGGCAAATCCCTGCACAAAATCAACACGGATCAGCTTGCCGATATTTTCAATGCCAAAAAGAAGTTCATAATATTCCTGCCCGTTTCTGATATGCAAGGCGTTGGCACCGGTAACAAAGAACCAGTTCAATTTCTTGAACCCGGGGATCTTGTTACTCAGCAATCCGTTCAGGTGATATTCGGCATGCGCGGCAACACTGAAGCTGGCGGTATTACTGTAGAGGTAATATGGCGCCAGCTGGAAACTGTTGAGCTCGCGTGAGGCAAAAATGGTTTGGTTACCCAGGTAATGCTGGTAATCAGGAATGAACGTACTGGCAGCATCGAAGAACCCACTGGCTGTAATATTATAGGAGAATTTACCGGCCAGCTTCAGGTCCAGGTCGTCACTGATGCCCAGGCGCCATTTGGTATAGTCCACATCACTTCCCAGCAATCCGTGTATGCCTTTGGTAACAGAGGCGGAAAAAGTTGGATAATCGGATCCCAGGCTGATCTTACGATCGGGGAACTCGATGTAATCGGCGCCGGGCCGCCAGGTGATTCCGGCAGTGACCACTGCAGCCTGGTTTCGAGGCATAGGAATATTCGTAAGATCTACCGGATAATTAGGGGTGAATTTTTTATCCGATCTCTTATTCCAGCTTACCGGATCTGCCAGGTTATCCAGCGAATATCGATCCTGGAACTGAAAGCCACCGTTAATGCTGAGTCCATTACCGATACCTGTTGTATAGATCAGTCTGAGATAATTTGCCTCATATATTTTCATATGGTTGGCCTGCGACAATAAAGTGCTCAATGTATTGATCCGCGCAGTGATGGGAGCGCTATTGTTGAATTGAAACACGGTCCTTCCTGTAGAGACACTGATACCCTGGAAATATTTTTTTCCGAAGTTATAGCCCAGGGTCAAGGAGGGATTGAGATGTCGGTTGGTAATCCCATATCTGATATCAGGATTCACTGATAAAAAATTCCTTCCTTCGAAACGCCTCGTATACCTGGGCGAAAAAGCCACTACCGCGCCTTCCACTGTATTATAATTGAGCGTACTCAGCAGCGAAGGAAACTGTATCGTCTCTTTTCTTTTCCTTACGGTGAAGGTCTGTCCGGTGAACAGTAGTCCCGAAAGCCTGATCCGGTTACGTTTTGCATCCAGTGAATCGAGATATCGGGGATCTTTCCGAACCTGTTCCAGGCTGTCTTTCCTTTGGTAATCACGTTGCTCCTCTGTAAGCAGGGGTAGTGGCCGGATACTGTCCCAGTACGCCATTGGCTTTTTATTGGAACTGTCGTAGAACTTCAGGATGGTATGGTCGAAGAAATCAGGCTTAAACCGCGGATCCATCGTGAACTTATCATACACCTGGACAAAACTGCCAAAAAAATCAAACCCAAAGATCTTTCCGGAAGGATAGATCACCTGGTTCTTGATCACCCAAACATTACCGGAAGGCACATACAATTGTTGTATTCGAAGCGTATCCAGCAACTGCATTTGCTGGGCCTTTACCAATAACAGATCTACACTTTGAATGCGCCACTCATTTTCTACAATATTGATGTACCCGCTGAAAAGGGGCTCATAGGCTCTTCGGGGAATCACTTTAATGCGGCTAATTTCCCGGCCATTCTCAAAAAAGGTACCGGCAAACTTATACTTGTAAAAATTCAATGCCCCGTTGGCGATCGGAGAGATAAAACCGCGTGGATTCAGGTCTTCCCCCACTGATATATTGTTCTCATAAAATGAGATGATCTGCGGTTCGCTTAATCCGAATGCTCCGCTGCGGCCGCTGACTTTGGTAGAGATCACTTCCACTTTTTCTTTGGCAGGAAGTTGTACCGAATACCGGGCAACTGTTTCTGAAAGGAAGATCATTTTGCGTTTGCTGGTATCCCCATCTTCAAAGTCGATCTTTCTTCCCATGAAAGAAGCAGGGAAACTACGTAACTGCATCTGCCCTTTGATATATACTTCACACTGAAATTTCCGGATCTCATTCAGATGGGTCTCTCTCCTCGCAATGGCTTTCCGGATAATGGCATAAGCAGGGTCCTCCGCACCACTTTTCACTTCTACCTCGCGTAGGCTGTATCGTTGTTCTTCCAGGTCAAAATCGACCGTCATATCGTTCTGGGTCACCTGGATCCTCTTTTCTGAACTGGCATGACCAATGTACTGGCAGAGCAATACATAGGTACCCGGTCCTAACTGCAGCGAATACATTCCCTTACTATTGGCAGAAACACCCTGGGTGGTTCCCTTGACCAGGACAGAGGCGAAAGCCAGTGACTGTCCTTTGTCATCGCGAATGGTGCCGCTGATGGTAGCGGCCTTCAGGTTAGTGAAAATAAAACAGAAACAAAGTAAGAGCCATGTTCTCATAACGTCCGGTTAGCGCGAAATTAGCGGCAAAATCCGGGGTTAAACCTGACTCTCAACAAATAAAAGATGAGTTTAACGTATTCTTAAACGGTGCCCAGGTGCACGAAATCATTCTCCCGAAAACCGGCAGAGGAAGTACTGGTATTTCAGCCAATACGCCTCCCATACCCGTTCATCAGTGATAACGGTCATGCTAAGGCTACCTTATTTCCTCAGATAGCTTCCTGTCAATGCAGCCAATCCACTGACCAGTCCACCAACGATACCCGTTACCAGGATGAGCACCAGGTAAGAGCCGCCCAGTGGCAGCATGGTGGCCACTTTGGTAGATAGGATATGTTCATTGGCCGCATCTTTGATGAACGCCAACGCTACCCAAAGCAGGAAAAGTCCCAGAAATCCGGATAAAAAGGATCTTCCGGGCCGCTGGTGTACCGAAACCGATACCAACAGCGAACTGACCGCAAAACACCACCAGGGAAGTGTGCTGTAGATACCGAGTACATATGCAAGAAATCCGGTTAAAACAATGGCTGTGATGGTCTTCTTCATATCGTTTGTTTAGCTGTTAGTAAAGGTCATATGCCATTTCACTCGTTCGTGTTTGGCCGCAGCGGCCTGTTGCAGAAACAGGATTCGGTAATATTTTCCGGTGGCCCAGTTGTCTACGAATGAATCATAATACTTGCTGCCCGGATTACCGCTTTGTCCGCCGGGATATACACCATAGGCTTCGATCTCATCTGTCATATGCACGATCATACGCCAGCTGGGACCGTGTGTTTCCTTGGTAGCGTTGATGATGTGTTCCCCTCCCCCGATAGGCAAGTGCAGACGGCTCAGTGCCGGGATCTTCAACAGGTGGTTCACCTTGGTGTCTTTCATGACAGCCCATTCCAGTTTGTTCGCAGCTTCCAGTTCTTTCAGGTGAGGAACGGCTTTTTTAAGGGCTTCAGCCAGGTCATCGTAAATGGTCTCCACCTTACCCTGAGTATTGATGTTGTCTGCAAAACGGAACGTAGAGTCCCGCAGCAGGCTCTCCAGTAAAGTAGCGGCATCCGGCTTGGGAAGTGGCAGACTGGCTTTTTTGATCTCATCGCCCCAAACCTCTGTTTCCAGGCTATCCCAGATGGATTTGAACACGGTGGCCCCTTTGGCCCCTGGATCATTCCGCAGGTTCCAGTTCTTGAGGATATCTATATATTTCTTCTCATCTGCGCTCAACCGGGACTCATCCAGGTAACGCATCAAAACCGGCCTTGCATATTCGGCAAACACGTTATAATTATCTGTCTGTAACTGTTGCATGTCTTCCGGTGTGATCATATTCATCTGCGCCAGTTTACGGTTGATGATGATACCCCGGTATAGTGGAAAATTACTGGGCGCACCCAGGTAATAAGGGTAGGTTGAATCGGTCGACATCTGGTTGGCGCTGCTCACAAAACCACGGATGGGATTATGCATCATCGGATTCTCTTCAACCGGGATGATGCCCTGCCAAGCGTAGGATGTATCTGTGCCTGGCATGATGAAGTCGCCCTGTCTTTTCCAGCGTGCCACAAATGCACCCTGTTGTTTGATCGCGATATCGCCCGTTTTGGAAGCAAAGGCAAAATTCTGTCCCGGACATTCCCATTGCGAAATAGCACCCAGGTAATCATCATAATTTCTGGCACGGTTCAGTTTGTAGAAAGTCTGTAAGCCGGTCCCCGCTTTGTGGGCTGTCCAGCGGATGGCCAGGTACTTGCCTTCGGTGCTGATATTCTTATACGCATTATCATACATGACCGGTCCAAATACTGTCATGGCGATATTTTCCACCAGATCTGGCTTGCCTTTGATCTTGATCACTTCCTGGCGATGTTTGGCTTGCACCCATTCCCCGTTGTACCAATATTCGGATAAAGTGGAGTCTTTGAACTTGATATCATAATAATCCAGCACATCTCTTCCGGCGTTGGTCACACCCCAGGCTATACTATCATTAAAGCCGATGATCACAGCGGGCGAACCGGGAAAACTGGCGCCATAAGTGTTATGCGTAGGTGTATGTATCTGCACTTCGAACCAGAGCGAAGGAAGGTTCAGTCCCAGGTGCGGGTCGTTGCTTAGGATGGGCCTACCGCTTTTGGTCTTGGCCCCACCTACCACCCAGTTGTTACTGCCGTTGTCTTTATCCGGAACCATGGGTAATAGGGCGGTGCTGCTGTTAGCGGTCTTACCCAGGTACAAGGAATCTCTACTGGCAGGTACCACTGGTACGATTGCCGGTTTCAGGTACTCCGTCCCCTTGGGCACGATCGGATCCAGAGAATCCTGCACATTGGGATAGAGTTTATCAAAATCATCAAACCCGAAATAATTTCTGGCATTGGTCATCTGCAGATCCGCAGTGGCGCCGCGTGCAGTAAGGTCATACGACATGAACATCAGGAAAAGATAGGTCTTCAACGGTGTCCATTTCTCCGGGGTATAATCCAGCAGTTTGTACTCGAACGGGATCTCCTGTGGCTTTAATGAACTGATATAGGCGTTAACCCCCTCCGCATACGCTTCCACAGTGGCTTTCATTTCTGGATTCTTTTCCATATTGGCGAGCGTCTGTTCCGCGCCATATACCATACCCAGTCGGCGGAACATACGGTCGATAGGCAAACGCTCCTCGCCCAGTATCTCACTCAGCCTGCCTCCGGCCACACGTGTCTGGAACTCCATCTGCCAAAGGCGGAATTTGGCGTGGATATATCCCTGCACATAATAGGCATCCAGGTCATTCTCAGCATAGATATGCGGCACCAGCCTGTCGTCCACATATACATCCACCTTACCATTCAGGGCGGGTAATTTTACATTTCCATCAAAACTGGTATTCACAGGTTCGGCATTCTGCCAGAAACCCAATTGCGGGGAAAGAAAATAACCCAGGCGAGGTGTTTTGCTGCCTCCAGCCGGCAGCTGTGTGTTCAAAGCCACCACCAGCCCTGCGGTGCAGATACCGGAGATCAGGAAAGGAAGAAATCGCATAGCAGTCGTTTAGGCAATGAAAATACTGATTTTTAAGAACCCGGCCGAATCCCTGATAATGAACAATGGTTCATCGTCCATTATTAATTTTTAATTACCAATTATTCATTCCCCTTGCCGAACTCCCTAATTTTGCGGTATCATGAAGCAATTCAAAGTTCCCAACATATACCGCAGCCCGCTGATCAGTGCCATCAAACAGCAAAGGAAACAGGAGGATAAACTGAAAAAGGATTTCACTCCCACACTGATGGACCTTGGGCCACTGCATATCTACCTGGCCAGACATTTTGGTTTTTGTTACGGGGTGGAAAACGCGATCGAGATCGCTTTCAATACGATCGAATCCAATCCCGGAAAACGCATCTTCCTGTTAAGCGAGATGATACACAATCCTCAGGTGAACAAGGACCTTGCAGAAAGGGGGGTGCAGTTCCTGCAAGACACCTACGGCAAACAGGTGATCCCTTTTGAAGAGATCACCAGCGATGATGTGGTCATCATTCCTGCTTTCGGCACTACGCTGGAGATCGAAAAGATGCTGCAGAACAAAGGCATCCCCACGGCACAATACAATACCACCTGCCCCTTCGTGGAGAAGGTATGGAACCGCAGCGAACAGATCGCAGAAAAAGGTTACAGCATTGTGGTGCATGGCAAACCCAAACACGAAGAGACCCGCGCCACTTTTTCGCATGCTTCCTCGCATACGCCGACGGTTGTGGTGAATGATATGGAGGAAACAGTGGCACTGGCCAGCTATATCACCGGCGAAAAACCGGCGGACGACTTTTACACCGAGTTCAAGGGCCGTTATTCAGAGGGTTTCGACATCACAAGGGACCTGCAGAAAATCGGCGTGGTGAACCAGACCACGCAGCTGGCCAGCGATACACAAGCGATCTCCGATTATCTCAAATCAGTATTCATCCGGAAATACCAGCTTACCGCGGAAACTATCAGCGAACGTTTTGCAGACACCAGGGACACACTGTGTTATGCCACCAACGACAACCAGACCGCTGTTACCGGCATGCTGGATACCGATGCCGATATCGCCATCGTTATCGGCGGACATAACAGCAGCAACAGCTCGCACCTGGTGGAACTCTGCGAACATAAACTTACTACCTATTTTATCGATTCTGCCGACCGGCTACTTGACGCCAATACCATCGAACACCGTAACTGGCGCACCAAAGAATTGAGCACCATCAGCCATTACCTGCCGCAGAAGTCCCCTTTACGTATCCTCATAACCAGCGGTGCCAGCTGCCCGGATGCTGTGGTAGAAAGGGTCATCCGCAAACTGGCCGGATTTTATGCTGCTGAGGCAGCAGTCGATTCATTCAGCAGCCAACACTGAACCCAGATATTCACAAAGAACCCGCTTCAGTATTGAGGCGGGTTCTTTGTTCACTCATCGTTCCGGTTTATCCAAAATCAGTATAGATGAAGTCTGTTGTTGTTTGCTGAATCAAAGTTACTATGACATAACAGCCTGTGAACTGATATTTGTCATACCGGATCATGATTTTAAGCACTGATCTGTCCGTTCCTAACAGCCCGTATCGCTCGGGTGACAATTGTCATGTATGGCTACCGCATATTTCTGTAACTTACCGCTACTGGTTTTGTACCACCAATACTATTTACATGTCTGTCAACAATTTCCAGATCAGCGGTTTAACAGATGAGGAAGTGCTCCGGGCCAGGGAGCTGCACGGGCAGAACAAATTGGCCTTCAAAAAGGAGAATGGATTTATCGATGCTGTGAAGAGTCTGGCCAAAGAGCCCATGGTGATCCTTTTGTTGGCGGCCTCCTCCATTTACCTGATCAGCGGACAAACAGGGGATGCCATTTTTCTTGCTTCAGCCATTGTACTGGTGGCAGCTATTTCACTGTACCAGGATTCCAGGAGCCGTAATGCCCTGGAAAAACTGAAGAGCCTGACGCAGCCCAATTCAAAAGTGATCCGTAACGGAGAGATCAGGGAGATACCTACAGAAGCGCTTGTCATCGGTGATCACCTGCTGATAGAAGAGGGATGCCTGGTGGCGGCGGATGGTAAGATCATCCATTCCAACGATTTTTCTGTGAATGAAGCGATACTGACCGGCGAATCCTTGCCGGTATATAAAGACGCATCCCGGGAAGACAATACCGTATACAGTGGTACAACCGTAGCCAGTGGTCTGGCCATCATTGTCATCCATGCCATTGGCAATGATACACAACTGGGTAATATCGGCAAGAGCCTGGAAAGCATTGAAGAAGAAGCCACACCTCTGGAAAAACAGATCAGCCATTTTGTGAAGAAGATGGTGCTGGTTGGTGCGCTTGTTTTCCTGGTCGTATGGGCCATCAACTTCGTGAAATCAAAACTGCTACTTGACAGTCTGCTCAAGGCGTTGACATTGGCCATGAGCATTCTGCCGGAAGAGATCCCGGTTGCCTTTACCACCTTTATGGCATTGGGTGCCTGGCGGTTAATGAAGATGGGCATCCTGGTAAAACAGATGAAAACGGTGGAGACCCTGGGCAGTGCCACCGTTATCTGTACCGACAAGACCGGCACACTTACAGAGAACAAGATGAGTCTGGCCAAAACATTTACACTGGCCAGCCAACAGATGCTGAACACAGATACCATCACGGACCCGGAACAGAAGGAACTGGTAAAACTGGCCATGTGGGCCAGCGAACCCATTCCGTTCGACCCGATGGAAGTGGCATTGCACCAGGCATACGCCAATTTACCTGAAGAGGATGAACGCCCGCTTTATGGTATTATCCACGAGTATCCTTTGGATGGAATGCCGCCGATGATGACGCATATATTCGAGAACCAACACGGGCAGCGGATCATTGCGGCAAAAGGTGCACCGGAGGCATTGACAGCGCTCTCTCATCTGTCTGAAACGGAACAACAACAGGTGGAAGAAGCCATTGAACAAATGGCAAAAGAAGGGTATCGTATACTGGGTGTTGCGGAAGCCTATTTCTCAGGGCCCGATTTCCCGGTTACCCAGCAGGAGCTAAGTTTCCAGTTCAAGGGGTTGGTGGCATTTCATGATCCCCCAAAAAAGAATATTGCGCAGGTGCTGCAGGATTTTTATACAGCGGGCATTTCCGTAAAAATCGTCACCGGCGATAATGCGGCCACCACCTGTTCCATTGCCAGGGAAGTAGGTTTCAAAGGACACGATACCAGCATCAGCGGAGAAGCGCTGATGAAACTCAGCCAACAGGAACTCCGTGAGACCGTGATGCATACACAGTTGTTCACCCGCATGTTCCCCGAAGCCAAACTACGGATCATCAATGCCCTGAAGGCACAGCAGGAGATCGTGGCCATGACAGGCGACGGCGTCAATGACGGTCCTGCATTGAAAGCGGCGCATATCGGTATTGCCATGGGCAAAAAGGGATCGGAGATCGCCAAACAGGCGGCCTCACTGATATTGCTGGAAGATGATCTGTCCAGCATGGTAAAAGCCGTAGCAATGGGCCGGCGCATTTACACCAACCTGAAAAAAGCGATACAGTACATCATCTCCATACATATCCCCATCGTACTGACCGTTTTCCTGCCATTGGCATTGGGATGGGTATACCCCAATATCTTTTCACCGGTGCACGTGATCTTCCTGGAGCTCATCATGGGCCCTACCTGTTCCATCATTTATGAAAATGAACCCATGGAGCAGAATACCATGCTGCAAAAACCAAGACCTTTCTCGAATACCTTCTTTAACTGGAAGGAACTGACCACCAGCATCCTGCAAGGTCTGCTGATCACCGCAGGCACGCTGTTCGTTTACCGATACGCCGTTCGGGAAGGAAGCAACGAAGCCATTACCCGTTCCATGGTATTCACCGTGCTTATCAGTGCCAACATATTCCTGACACTTGTCAACCGTTCCTTCTATTACTCCGTTCTTACCACACTCAGTTACCGAAATAACCTGGTACTACTCATCATCGGCATTACCGTTGCAGTCACCGGATCCCTGCTCTTCATACATCCCCTGGCACAGTTCTTCCAGTTCGAACCATTGAGCATATCTCAGCTGCTCATCAGCATCGCTACGGGCTTCGTATCTGTAACCTGGTTCGAACTCATCAAATGGCGCAAGAGAAAAACTGCCTGAGCCCCATTCACGCAATCACTCATCCACTCATTCACTCATTATATCTTGTCGCATTCAGCCTTCACAAAGTCGTTTTTACCCCTGAAAGATTCTATTAAAAAAAACTACATTTGAAATACATTACCACACCCAACCATTACCTATGCTAATCCTCTTGGTGATCCTGGCCATTCTGGCCATACCATTGACTGCTGCAGCCTTCATGGATAAACAATTCACGATCGAAGAAACGATATTGATCCGCAAACCCCTGAGCGAGGTATTCAGTTACCTGAAACTGCTGAGAAATGCAGAGAATTACAATAAGTGGGTTATGACGGACCCTAAACTGCAGAAAGAATTCTCGGGCACTGATGGCACAGCTGGCTTCATCTACCGCTGGAAAAGCGATATGAAACAGGTAGGCCAAGGCGAGCAGGAGATCAAACAGATCATTGAAGGGGACCGCATCGATTACGAGATCCGTTTCATCAAACCATTTTCAGGTACTTCGGTTTCTTCCTTGCTGACCCAACCTGCCGGTAATGGGCAAACAGAGGTTACCTGGACATTCAGCGGCACTCGGAATTATGTGATGTGCCTATTTCACCTGTTGTTCAATCTCTCCAGCGCACTGAGCAAAGACCTGCAGACCAGCTTACAGAACCAGAAACAACAGATTGAAAAAAACTGACACATACGTATCCTACCTTTTTATGATAGAAGTTTTTAAAACCAATGTGGAAGAGACGGGCGAGTCTGCAAGGATCATTGCACGCCTTCGCGACCTGTATCCGAAGGGCAGGATCAACTTTGACCTGTCTGATTGCGACAGGATCCTACGAATAGAGGCCGACCAGGTATGTATCTCAGAGATCATCAACCTTATGACCTCCATCGGTTACCGATGCGAGGTATTGCTGTAACACCACTGTTATCGACATTTCATACGCCCAAAAGATATGGATCATTTGACAGCCGGGATCGATCGGTCGGATTACGACAGTTCATCATGGCTCCATTTCAGAGTGTGCTACAAAAGCAGGTTTGCGGTAAAGGTTGTGTATCGTTTCGCCCATATCTTTGTAAGAATGGGAGCACTCAGATAACTGAAGAGAACGATACGAGTTCCCGACCTATTGTAGATCCGATGATACCAATCAACCGTACCATATGAAACAACTGTTCACACTTATCGCCTTTATATGCATGGCGACCCTGGTCCACGCCCAGCAGAAACCAGCTTATCTCCTCTACAATGCCAAAGGTAAAAAAGTGAGTTACGAAAAGATGATCCGGGTATTGGCAGAAAAAGATATCGTACTCTTCGGAGAATACCATAACAATCCGATCGCTCACTGGCTGCAGTTGGAAGTGACCACTTCGCTGAAAGAAAAAAGAGACCTGGTATTGGGTGCTGAAATGTTTGAACAGGATAACCAGGAGGCGCTGGACCTATACCTGCAGGGAAAGATCAAGGCAAAAGGACTGGATTCCATGGCTCGTTTATGGAAGAACTATAACACAGATTATGCCCCATTGGTGAATTTTGCCAAAAATAACCAGCTTGCTTTTGCCGCTACCAACGTGCCCCGCAAATATGCATCAATGATAGCCAAAGGAGGTTTTGAGGTGCTGGATACGCTGAGTGTGCGCGAAAAACAGTGGATCGCTCCATTACCCATCGCCTACGATGCAGAACTGCCGGGTTATAAAAAGATGATCGAAATGATGGGTGGTCATGGCGGGAGCAACCTGCCCAAAGCCCAGGCCATTAAAGACGCCACCATGGCCCATTTCATCCTGCAATACCACAAGACAGGCAGCCTGTTCATTCATTACAACGGATCTTACCATTCCAACAATTACGAGGGTATTGGATGGTACCTGAAACTGAAACGGCCTGAACTAAAAATAGGCACCATCACCACCGTGTCGCAGAAAGATGTGGCCACTTTGCTCGAGGAGAACAAGGGATTGGCTGATTTCATCATTTGCGTGCCGGAGAATATGACCACGACCTATTGACCTGCATGCCCGGCACCTGCCAATACAGAAAAAGGCTTAATTTGTTTCTGTGAAAACCCCGCTCGGCTTACCTAAATATATAACAGCGCTGGCGCTGACCTTTGTGCTACACACAGCTATGCATGCACAGACCAAGAGCATAAACGTATATGCACAGCAGCTTTTCCTCAACGTTTACACCAGCCAGCCGGATACTTCCATCGCTCCTTTTCTGCGCGACCATATACCATCCCTGTATGACAAAAACAGATTGACCACCGGTAATACCAGCACGGATAAGAACACCAGTAGCCGCATCGAGATACATACTTTCGTATTCGATAAACACCCCTATTTTGTCACCGGTTTCGTCAATGGCAAGTTAGAATTCTATTGCCGGCATTTTTCTGATAGCAGGGGTGAGCAGGTATTTGACGTGAAACTCTGGTTCGAATTTGAGAACCAGCTGGAGGCAGAAATGGCCTTTTCGAAACTGGTAGAACGCTTCCTGCCCATCAGTCAGGGCAAACGGTTCAGCAGCACCAATGGTGCGCAGCGGGCAGAGTTCGCAAGCACCGCACAGGAACCGGGTTTTAACAAAGTGCAATTCCGGCTAACAGCAGATAACCTTGATCGACACCGGTTCAAGATCCTGTTCGAAACCGGCAATGAACTCTGACCAAAAAGTAGCTAGCCAGCAATTTTCTCTTTGGCCCATTGCAGGGCGATCGCCAACTGTTCGTCGCGGGTCAGGTTGGTATTATCAAGTTCCACCGCATCCTCAGCCCTTCTGAGCGGACTGAATTCACGGTTGCTGTCTATATAATCACGCATTTCGAGGTTGGCTTTCACTTCTTCCACGGTAATAGAGGGATTTTTGGCGTAGAGCTCCTTGAACCTTCTCTCCACGCGTATGGCGGGATCGGCCGTTACGAATATTTTCAGTTCTGCTTTGGGAAACACGGTAGTGCCGATATCTCTCCCATCCATCACGATCCCTTTTTTGACCCCCATCTGTTGCTGCTGTGCCACGGCGAATTCGCGCACTTCCTTCAAAGCGGCCACTTCACTCACGTGCTCACTCACCAGCATATCACGGATCAGTGCTTCCACATTCTCATCATTCAGGAACATATCACTTTGCCCGGATTGATCATTATATTGAAAATCGAGTGTAATCTCACCCAATGCCTTGTGCACTTCCTTCTCATGACGCCAGTCAACATGTTGCCGCAGAAAATACAAAGTGATGGCCCGGTACATGGCACCACTGTCGATGAAGACATAGTTCAACTCATTGGCCAGCTGACGGGCCAGGGTGCTTTTTCCGCAGGAAGAATAACCGTCGAGTGTGATGATGATCTTTTTCATAATGCAACCATTCAGGGTAGGCGGCCGGCCTGGTGATATAAATCAAGCCTGAAGAGGCAGGCCAAAGGCGGGTACAAAGTTGCAGCAAATAATCGCCAATGCAAAACCTAAGTTGTTAAACAGCAGCCCCGGAAGATCTGGCCTGTGAACCATTCTCTTCTTCTGCTACCAACACTGGTCAACAGATGACAAGAGCCATAGTTGCAGTGCCCCTGTGACGATTCTTACAGTATTGTCCGGATGTAAGAACATTCTTATCATTCTGTTAACTTTTCATCAGACCATGACTTTTTGCTGTGATTTGCACAAAAAACTAACAGTTACAGCAGCTTTCATTCAAAAAAAGGCCGGGGTCGAAAACAATCCGTACATAGACTTGTTAGAGGTGTCGTGCAACCGAATGATGATGGGTTCAATAAAGGCCTTTGCCTTATCTTTACCTCCGGTTAAAATACCGTCATTCGGGGTCAACGTAAACCCTGATCAACTTCGTTTAGAGTAAAATTTTACAAAACAATACAATATGGGAAATAACGAACATCACAGCACGTCACCAGGCAATAACGGCGAAAGCAAATGCCCGTTCTCTGGTGGCAGCATGAAAAAAACTGCAGGCGGCGGTACAGGTAACCGCGACTGGTGGCCAAACCAGTTAAAATTGAACATTCTCCGGCAGAATTCAGCTCTGTCCAATCCGATGGACAAGTCATTCAACTATGCCAAGGAATTCAAAAGCCTGGACCTGAATGCAGTGAAAAAAGATCTATTTGACCTCATGACCAATTCGCAGGACTGGTGGCCCGCCGACTATGGTCATTACGGTCCTTTCTTTATCCGTATGGCCTGGCACAGTGCGGGAACCTACCGTATCCATGATGGCCGTGGCGGTGCCGGTTCGGGTACACAGCGTTTTGCACCTCTGAACAGCTGGCCCGACAATGCCAATCTTGACAAAGCACGTTTACTGCTTTGGCCCATCAAAAAGAAATATGGCAAGAAGATTTCCTGGGCCGATCTCATGATCCTTGCAGGCAACTGCGCCCTTGAATCAATGGGTTTCAATACCTTTGGTTTTGGAGGTGGACGTGAAGATGTATGGGAGCCTGAAGAAGACATTTACTGGGGTTCTGAGACCGAGTGGCTGGGCGACAAACGTTATACCGGCGACCGTGACCTGGAGAATCCCTTGGCTGCCGTACAAATGGGTTTGATCTATGTGAACCCCGAAGGTCCTAACGGCAATCCCGACCCGTTGGCTGCCGCCCGCGATATCCGCGAAACCTTTGGCCGCATGGCAATGAATGATGAAGAGACCGTGGCACTGATCGCCGGTGGACACACTTTTGGTAAAACACATGGCGCCGCCGACCCCGGCAAGTATGTTGGCCGCGAACCGGCTGCAGCTCCTATTGAAGAGCAGAGCCTGGGCTGGAAAAATAATTTTGGCACCGGAAATGCCGGCGATACCATCACCAGTGGTCTGGAGGGAGCCTGGACCACCACGCCAACCAAATGGAGCAACAACTTTTTCTCGAACCTGTTCGGCTACGAATGGGAACTGACCAAAAGCCCTGCCGGTGCACATCAATGGAAACCCAAGCATGGTATGGGTGCTGATTCCGTGCCTGATGCACATGATCCTTCCAAACGTCATGCACCAACCATGCTGACCACAGACCTGGCATTACGGGTGGATCCGGTTTACGAGCGTATTTCAAGGCGTTTTCATGAGAACCCCGACCAGTTTGCAGATGCCTTCGCCCGTGCCTGGTACAAACTCACACACCGCGACATGGGTCCCCGCGCCCGTTACCTCGGCCCTGAAGTGCCTGCTGAAGAACTGATCTGGCAAGATCCGATCCCGGCAGTGACACATGCGCTGATCGATGAAAAAGATATCGCTGCCCTGAAGAGCAAGGTACTGGCCAGCGGATTGACTGTATCACAACTGGTATCAACCGCATGGGCCTCTGCATCCACTTTCCGTGGCTCAGACAAACGTGGTGGTGCCAATGGCGCCCGTATCCGGTTGGCTCCGCAGAAATACTGGGAAGTGAACAATCCTTCGCAACTGTCGAAAGTGCTGGATACGCTGGAAACCATCCAGAAAGAATTCAACAGTGCCCAGAGTGGCAAGCAGGTATCACTGGCTGACCTGATCGTATTGGGGGGTGCTGCTGCTATTGAGCAGGCTGCTAAAAATGCCGGTCACGAAGTAAAAGTTCCTTTCACTCCCGGACGTACGGATGCATCGCAGGAACAAACCGATGTGGAATCCTTTGCAGTACTGGAACCGGTTGCCGATGGCTTCCGCAACTACAAAAAAAGCCGTTCCACCGCTTCTGCGGAAGAAATGCTGATAGATAAGGCACAACTGCTTACACTGACGGCTCCGGAAATGACCGTCCTGATCGGTGGTATGCGTGTATTGAACACCAACTACGATCACTCGCAGCACGGCGTGTTCACCAAACGTCCTGAAACATTGACCAATGATTTCTTTGTGAACCTGCTTGATCTGGGTACCAAATGGGGTGCTGTTGCGGGCTCACAGGATGTTTTTGAAGGAACGGATCGCAAAAGTGGTGAACGCAAGTGGACGGGCACACGAGTAGATCTTATCCTGGGCTCAAACTCTGAACTTCGCGCTGTGGCTGAAGTGTACGCCTGCGAAGATGGACAAGAGAAGTTTCTACACGACTTCGTTGCAGCTTGGGCGAAAGTGATGAACCTGGATCGTTTCGATCTGGCTTCGTAAACGATCGATCCTAACAAACATAAAAAAGGTGGTCTGCTATCAGACCACCTTTTTATTTATATTGATTGCATACCGGTTAATCTTCCAGGTATCCGAATTTGCCGGCATTATAATCATTAAAGGCCTGCAGCAGTTCCTGCTGTGTATTCATCACAAAAGGGCCATGTGCCGCAATTGGCTCCTGTATCGGTTCTCCACTTAACACTAGTACCACAGCATCTTCATCTGTCTTAATGGTGAACTGTTCACCTTCATTGGTAAACAATGCAAAATGGTTTGTGGGAACCTGGTGGGTATCATTGATCCTGATCTTCCCCTCCAGCACCAAGGCCGCCGTATTGTAATTGGCGGGAAAACTGAAAGCTGCCTGACCGCCCTGTTTCAGTTTTACATTCAGCAGATGCACCGGAGTAAAAGTGGAAGCTGCTCCTTTGATACCTTCGTAAACGCCAGCGATCACTTCCACTTCTCCTGTATTGTTCTCCAGGTAATACCTGCCGATATCCTTGTTAGACAATGCCTGGTATTTGGGTCTCGACATTTTGTCCTTTGCGGGCAGGTTCACCCACAACTGAACCATCTGGAACAATCCGCCTTTTTTGCTCCACTCCTTTTCATGAAATTCCTTGTGCAATACGCCCGAGGCCGCGGTCATCCACTGTACATCTCCTTCATCGATCACACCACCACCACCACTGCTGTCGTGGTGCTCTACTTTACCTTTATAGGCGATGGTAACCGTTTCAAAACCACGGTGCGGATGTACCCCGACCCCTCTCGGTGTATCGCTGGCCGGGAAATGGTAAGGCGAATTGTAATCAAGCATGATAAACGGGCTCATCCGCTGCATACTCAAGCCCTGGCTACCGGGAATGATGTTATGCACACGGAAACCATCACCTACAAAATGCGTTCCTCCGGGCGCAATGACCCTTTCTATGGTTTTTACTAACATGATCTTGATTTTGTACACCAAAGTTAACAATACCTCCCACCTCTATCATGTAATCTATGTTAAGAATGGGCTGTAAGTGTCATTTCTCTGTCATGATCACACAGTGAGTGAACAGCGGAATCCCCTGGCTGCATAATAAGAATCTGCTCCGTTGTGATAGAGGAAGACCGTATCATATCTGCGATCACAGAAAACAGCCCCACCCAGTTTTCTGATGGCAGGTGGTGTCTGTACCCAGCTGGATGTCTTGGTATCGAACTTTCCCAGTGTCTGCAATTCCCGGTATTGTGCTTCCGTCAGTAATGATACTCCCATTTCGGTTGCCATCTCAACGGCACTGTTTTTGGGTTTGTATTCTTTCCGTGCTTCCAGTGCTGCACGGTCATAACAAACACTGCGGCGACCTGCGGGGCTTTCTGCAGAACAATCGTAAAAGAAGTAGGTATCCTTCTTTTTATCATAGCCTACCACATCTGGTTCGCCACCGGTATTTTCCATCTCCTGCAATGACCATAACTTATCCTGATCGGCTTCCAGTTTAGCCTGCACTTTTGCCCAGCTCATACCCTTATGACGATCCATATTTTTCTCAAAACGGGTTCTGAGCACCTTTAACAACTCATCACGTTGTGATAACGACAATTCTTTCCTGTTAACTTTAGCCATTTTGACCTTTTTTATTTTATGAATGATCAGCTCCTGCTATCTAGAAAAAAAACAACATGAACAGGATGTGAACTATGATCCGATGAGGTAAATGGATGGTCCCCATAAAACTAAATATAGTAAAGTTGCCTCAAAAAAACCACCATCACATACTCATAGATTCGCCTTTGTGATCTCATTCAATTCCTTTTCGTCCAGGCAGGCAGATGCCAATACGGAGACGATAAATGCTGTTTTCCGCTTTGTATAATCTTCCCGTGTCATGTACACATCTTTTACCAGCTCCTGTTTCAGTTGTGCATACCTGCTCATGAGTGAGGGTTCCGTTAACAATGCATTTCTGAATACAAGATGGTTCTTTAAGGCCAGGCTGTCGGAATAACAGACATAAAGGTGATGCGCCTGCCAATTTTTATCGTTGTGGGTTTTAGGCACCCGCCCTGACAACTGCTTGAAAGCAAATCGACCGGCGATACCTTGTTCTCCGGCATTTTTATACCCGAGTTCTTCCAATCTTACAGATATGGCATCCTTATCTTCCCTGGCTGATAATACGATGTCGATATCCAGGATCGGCTTGGCACAGAGGCCGGGTATGGAAGTGCTTCCTATATGTTGGATATCGATCTCAAAATGGGATAAGGCAGCCATTAGCACCTGTTTTAGCTCTTCAAATCCGGTTTTCCAATCCGGGTCATAGGGCACGATCAAATTTGTCAGACACATGTGCTATTGGGTTCAAAGATGTATACGGCCCGCTCGGTCATGTTGATATGAACTATCCACCACTATTTCAGAAACAGATCCGGATAATCTGTTATCACACCTGTAACCCCCATTTTCTTCAACTCTTTGATCCGAACGGGATCATTCACTGTCCAGGGGATCAACCCGATACCAGCATCCCTGCATTGTTTCACCAACAAAGGCGTGACCAGCGTATGCGCCGGACTGTAAACCGATGGTATAAAGCCAAGGTTCTGTAATTGCAGGGCAAAAGGTTTGGTATCATCCTCCTCTATCAGCAATGCCGTTTTGATAAGGGGATATTTCCCATGCAGATACTGCAGTGTTCTCGGATCAAAAGACTGAATAATGACCCTCTCCGAAATATCCTTACGGTTGATCACCTCCACCAGCAATTCCACAAATTCGGAAGGCACAGGATGGTACTGCCCGTCTGTTGCAGGCTGGCTTTTGGTTTCTATGTTATACCTGGGAAGCGGCTTCCGATTCCTGCGGCAATAGGCTTCCACTGAATCGATCATATCCGACAGCAGGGGCTTATGTACTGACAGCTTCTGCTGATCCGGAAAACGGGGATGCTTTTTCAGGCCTACATCATATCTTTTCACCTCAGCATATGGCATCTGGTAAATATTGAGGCTTTTCTCTTCCGTTTCAGTCACCGGTGTGCCATCGGGTTTGGAACTGATCTCGTGATTGAAAAAAGGTTCATGACTGAGTATCACCTGCTTATCCTTTGTGATCACAACGTCCGTTTCCAGCGTGGTAACTTCCAGATCAATGGCATGCAGCATAGCGGGAATGGTATTCTCCGGCATCAATCCGCGACAGCCCCGATGGCCCTGCTTATCGAAATTCTTTACTTCCAAACGTTGTGTTTTCAAACCGCCCGTACAGGCGGTCATTGAAAAAGTCATTATCAGTACCGCAAATGTTTTCATCGATCGAACAGCTGATCTTTTCTTTTGCGCATTTCCTTTGCCACGGCCTGCGCACCCGGATCACCTGCTTCCAAGTTAGCCAAAATATTGTCATAACTTTTGAGATCGCGGTTCTGGCTCAGTTTAAATACATGTTCCAGTCTGACGACCCTGACCTCAAAAGCAACGATGGCTTTTGATAGCCGCATCACATAATCGGGGGACATTTCTTTATATAAGGCAGGTGAAACAGGATCGTTCTCGTAAAAACTGGTGGTCTCATCCAGTATTTCCAGCAGCTCTTTCTCTGCAAGAAAAGTAAGTTCGCCGCGCGCATGCACCGTCATATAGTTCCAGGTGGATGCCTGCTGTTTGTTCTCATACCAGCTGGCGCTTATATAGGCATGCGGGCCGGTGAACAATACCAGCACCTGCTGGTTCAGCTCCATCGCTTTATGATGGTCGGTACCTTTCATGATATGTCCACGTAAATACAAATGTTCCCCCCGCTCTGTAAACAAAAAAGGGATCTGCGTGGCTACAGGCTTCTGTTCTGCATCAACACAGATCAACGTGGCGAAGGAATGTTGTTTCATGAATTCGAGTACCACGGAAGCATCTTTTTCTTTGAAATGAGGGAGACTATACATGAACTGACAGGTTATTAATGACCGATTATAATATTCAGGACCAGCTCCAGGGCTTAACCCCCTACTGTAAGGCCTTTGCTAAGGTATCAAAACAAAAAGCTCCATTCATCTTACAAATGATGAATGGAGCGTAGTAAGTATGGATACATGGAGTGATGGCTGGTCACTGTACCATCTGGATCACCTGTGTTTGCGGCATATTGGCATTCCGCATGGCGATATTACGTACCGCGGCAGACACAAAGGCCCTGAACGCCTGCTGGCTTACCGCATCGTCGCCTACCATAGCAGGTACGCCGCTATCGCCACCTTCGCGGATGGATTGCACCAAGGGTACCTGGCCCAGGAAAGGTAGTTCATATTCTTCCGCAAGGCGCTTACCGCCTTCTTTACCAAAGAGGTAGTATTTGTTTTCCGGTAATTCGGCCGGGGTAAAATAGGCCATATTCTCCACCAGGCCGATAATAGGTACGTTGATCTGTGCCTGCCCGAACATGGCGATCGCTTTTTTGGCATCGGCAAGGGCCACATTCTGTGGCGTGGTAACGATCACCACACCGGTAACAGGTACGGTCTGCATCAAGGTAAGATGGATATCGCCGGTGCCGGGTGGCATATCGATCACGAGATAATCCAGCTCGCCCCAGTCCACATCGGTAATGAACTGACGGATGGCGCTGCTGGCCATGGGGCCACGCCACACCACGGCATTCTTCTCATCTACCAGCAAGCCGATGCTGATCAGGCTGATACCGTATTTCTGCAGGGGAACGATCATGCCTTTCCCTTCAACCTCTTTCATCATAGGGCGCTCGCCACGAACACCGAACATGATGGGAACACTCGGGCCATAAATATCCGCATCCATCAGGCCTACTTTGGCACCGCCTTCGGCCAGGGCCAGGGCCAGGTTGGCCGATACGGTACTTTTACCTACTCCCCCCTTTCCACTTACTACGGCGATGATGTTCTTGACGCCTGTAAGCACCTGCTGGTTATCTTTACGGGTGGTGGAAGTATTTGCAGTAAAATTCACCTGCACAACAGCCTCTTTGTTCACCAGTAATTTTATGGCATTTTCGCTGGCCGTACGCATCATATCCTTCATCGGACAGGCCGGTGTTGTCAGTACAATGGTAAAACTCACCTCATTACCGTTTATGCTGATGTCCTTTACCATGTTCAGCGTTACGAGGTCCTTGCCCAGATCGGGCTCCTGCACGTTACTCAGCGCCTTCAGTATATCTGCTTCTGTCATCACGAAAGTTTTTGTTAAAAAAGAATTCAGGCTGCAAAGTTAACAGTTGGCGCCCTTACTTTGTTGGAAATAGTAAGTCCCCCGGATTATAGGGGTCCCGGATGGTGAATTTTGTGTACAAACGCTTTGTATTTTTGAGCCGAATGAGGAAATCGTTACAATACCTTCTTTTACTGGTAACATTGCTTTTTGCACGGCAAGGCTGGGCCCAGCAGGTCAGCCCCTATCGCGATTCAGTGGTTCAACTGTATGGGGTTGTGATGACGGCAGACAGCCTCCAGGGCATTCCCTCCTGCAGTGTGATCGTGGAAGGAAAGGGCCGGGGTACCATTACCAGCTATGATGGGGTATTCTCCATTGCGGTGCTAAAGGGCGATCGCATCACTTTTTCCAGCATCGGTTTTAAGAACCGGAGCATCCAGATACCGCATAACCTGGATGGTAATCAATACAGTGTGATTCAACTGCTGGTGAGTGACACCGCCTACCTGCCGGCCACTATCCTGAAACCCCGCCCTACCCGCGAACAGTTTGAACGCGATTTCGTCAACAATAAAGTGGCAGATGACCTCTACGAAACTGCCCGTAAGAATACTGATGAGGCCCAGCGCCGTATACTGCTGAACAGTTTGCCGGCCGATGGCAGGGAAGCCATCAATTATCAGCTGCGCCAGCAGGCCACCAAAGCCTATTACAGTGGCCAGGTACCTCCAATGAATATCCTGAACCCTGCCGCTTGGGCAGACTTCATCAAAGCCTGGAAACGGGGCGATTTCAAGAGCAAGAAATAAGGAGCATCTACCTCTGATAGGGTGGCAGCCAATGTGCTACACCTTAAATTCTTTTGGAATAAAGCCCTGATATGAATGTCCGGCCTTTTACCTTTGCCTGAAACGATTGCCAAACCAAACCTAGTTAGTATGTCACTGAAAAATATCACCGTCATCGGTGCGGGCACCATGGGAAATGGGATCGCCCACGTATTTGCCCAGTCAGGATTTATGGTCACCCTGGTGGATGTAAATGTGATGCAGCTCGAGAAAGCCATGCAGACCATCGAAAAGAATCTGGAAAGGCAGGTGACCAAGGGTACACTTACCTCAGAGCAGAAAAAACAGGCCTTGGCCAACCTAACCACCCAAAGCGACCTGACAAGGGGCGTAGCCCATGCCGACCTGGTGGTGGAAGCCGCTACAGAAAATGTGGAGCTGAAACTCAGGATCTTTGCACAACTGGACGAAGCCGCACCGACACATACCATACTTGCCACCAATACCTCTTCCATTTCCATCACAAAGATCGCTGCGGCCACACAGCGCCCGGAGAAAGTGATCGGCATGCATTTTATGAACCCGGTTCCGGTCATGAAGCTGGTGGAGATCATCAATGGCTATGCCACCCAAAAAGAAGTGTCCGATACGATCGTACAACTTAGTAAGGAACTGGGCAAGGTTCCCTGCGTAGTGAATGATTATCCCGGTTTTATTGCCAACCGGATATTGATGCCAATGATCAACGAAGCCATTTACAGTCTGTATGAAGGTGTGGCTGGTGTTGAAGCCATCGATACAGTGATGAAACTTGGTATGGCACATCCCATGGGACCTCTGCAGTTAGCTGATTTTATTGGCCTGGATGTATGCCTGAGTATCCTGAACGTATTACACCAAGGATTCGGCAATCCCAAATATGCCCCCTGCCCTTTACTTGTGAATATGGTAACTGCCGGTAAACTTGGGGTGAAAAGCGGGGAAGGATTTTACAGCTATACAGCGGGCAGCAAAGATCTGGTGGTGAGTAAATCTTTCACAAAATAAGTGCCCCGAACAGAACCGCATCTTTGCGATCAGGTGTTACGGAAAGATGCGGTTCCGTTATTCTGGTAAGAATATGCTATCTTTTCCAAAACACGATGTATGTTTTTTGTCCTGTCCAAAGTATTATACTTCCTGCTCATCCCTTTCTGGTGGATCGTACTATTGCTGCTACTAAGGCTGGTCGTTCGTAATACAAAATGGAAAAAAAACCTGGGGATCGTGGCAGTACTGATTGCTCTCGTCTTCACCAATCCCTATCTGCATCGTAAAGCCAATCTTGCCTGGCAGCCCGCACCCGTGGACCTGTCGGCAAACAAGACCTATGAAGCGGGGATCTTATTGGGGGGTATGGCAGGTTACGACAAAAACGACAGGGGATATTTTGGAACCAGCGCCGATCGTTTTATTCAGACAGCCAATTTATATCACCAGGGAATCATCAAAAAGATCATTGTAACGGGAGGTACCGGAAGTCTACTTCAAAAAGAGCCCGCTGAATCCATTTATCTGCAGGCTCAGTTGGTAGCCAATGGCGTAAAGTCCGAAGACATCATCATGGAAAGCCGTTCCAGGAACACGTATGAAAATGCGGTGTATACCAAACAGCTGACGGACTCTATGCACCTACAGCCACCCTTTGTATTGATCACTTCTGCCCAGCATATGAAACGTTCTGTGAGCGTATTCAACAAAGCCCGGTTCCAGGTGCAACCCTACCCTTGTGATTACAGGGAGATACCTTTGCGGGATACGATAGGCAACACAGTGATCCCAGATGGAAGCCTGTTAACCGATTGGTCGTTCCTGATCAAGGAAATCGTAGGACTTTACGTATACAAGCTCACTGGCAAAGCCTGAGAACTTTCTCTATTTTTTTATCACCGGTGATATCTCTACGCCACGAATATCATTGAGTTTATACATGACCTCATCCAGGCGTGCTTTGGGAACACCGATCCGGAGCAGGCAGAACAGCTGCATTTCCTGGGCAGCAATGCTGCAGCCGGTCTGTTTCACTACCATCATCACATCATTCATTAAGGTATAATCAAAATGCAGCTCGTATAATACCTCTATCGGTTTTTGAACGATGGGGATCAGCTGCAGCGCCATGGCAGTGGCTGATTTGTAGGCCTGTATCAAGCCTGGAACACCCAGCAAAGTACCTCCAAAATATCGCACTACGATGACCTGGATGTTGGTAAGCTGTTTACTGTCGATCTGACCTAAAATGGGTCGTCCGGCTGTCCCAGAGGGTTCTCCATCATCGCTTACCCTGAACTGGGTTCCTTCCCAACCCAACCGATAGGCAAAACAGTGATGCACGGCCTTGGGATGTTCTTTTTTCAGCAAGAGCAGGTTTTGTTTACAATCTTCCAGTGTCTGTACCGGATACGCAAATGCCAGGAACTTGCTGCCCCTGTCTTTGTACTCGGCCATTGCCGTTTTTTCGATGGTCAGGAAATAATCAGGTTCACTCATAAGGAATCACCAAATGCGATCAGGTAAATGGCCAGCAAAGATAACGCGATCCCCATCCAGTTCCATTGGGATAGTTTTTCTTTGAACAGCAACCAGGCCACCACAGAGCTGAACAGTACAATACCCATATTGTTCACCGGGATACTGGCACTGCTTTGCCAGGGACTCTCTTTCAGGAACCGAACCAGGCACCAGATGGAAAAATAGTTCGGAATGCCGATCAGTATACCTGCCAGTACGTTCCTGTAAGAGAACATCTGTTTACCACGGGCATATTGTATCAGCAATACCGTGGCACCGATCGTACCGGCAGAGGCAAAGCCGCTGATCAGGTATGCATTGTAGTTCTCATCCGTTACATAGGTCTTCTGTACATGATTGATCAGCGCGTCCAGCAAACCGCTGCCAATGAAAAGGATCAATGGAAGCAGGTATTCCCATTTTTTATGTGATGGGAGTGTGTCACTACCTGCTGACTTACCAGTTGGGTAACAGGTCAAAACCACTGCTACCAGTGCCAGTAATACCCCTGCCAGCTTCCAACCGGCCACTGTTTCCCTGTACAGGTATACTGATAGCACAACGGGTATGATCAGTGATAATTTATTGGCCACAGAAGCTACGGCCACACCGATCTTCTGAGCCGTAAGGCCTACCACGTTGAAAATAGAAACGAATAATACACCCATCACCAGGGCCCAGTGAAACCAGGGCGTCTGTACCACTTTACCATTGATTGGAAAAGAACCATTGAAAACCGATCCAGTGATGACGCAGGTGATGTAATTGAATACGATAGCCTGAAAAATACTTATCCGGTAACGCTCACAGACCTTGAATGCCAAAGTGAGATAACTGGTGAGTATGATACTGCCAATGAGGTAGAGCATGATGGAATAGGTTAGTTGTTACTGGATGCTGGGTGCTGGATGCTGGATGCTGGATGCTGGATGCTGGATCTTGGTATAGATTGATAGGGTATCTGTTCCTATCTTTTCTGTTTGTATGGGCAAATATTCCTTTAATACGGGAGATGGCAGGCCTTTCGTTATGGTGAGTAATGGGTTGGTAATAACCCTGGCTTCATCCCAGAGACCTTTGTCAATAAAAGATTGCAGCAAGGCGGTTCCACCCTCCACCAGGATGCTTTGCAGGTTCTCCCCAACGGCAATGGCCAATAGAGATTCAATAGAATCCGCCTCAGCAGGGATCTTATGGTAACTGAGATTTTTTCCCTCTTCAGCCTTTATCGTATTGATCACTATGGTCCTTTGCTGCTGATCGAACAGTTTCAGGCTGACAGGTAAACGCAGGTTCCTGTCTATCACCATTCTTACCGGACTATTCCCGGTCCATAACCGGTTGGTCAAGGAAGGATCATCCTGCAAGGCGGTATCGGTTCCAACCAGTATCGCCGCTTCCTCACTGCGCCATTGGTGTACCAGGCGGTTGGTATAATCGTTACTGATCAGCAAACGGTCTCCGCCATCCCCTGCAATACATCCGTTGGCAGTTTGCGCCCATTTGAGAATGATATATGGCCGCCGGGCCGTTACAAAAGTGAAGAACCTGCGATTGAGGTCATGACAGGCCTGTTCCAATACCCCGCAGATCACTTCCACCCCTGCACGGCGGAGTTTCTCAATGCCCTTACCGTCCACTTCCGGAAAAGGGTCACGGCACCCTACCACTACTTTAGGTATCTTATTGCGTATGATGAGGTCGCTGCAGGGAGGTGTTTTGCCAAAATGGGCACAGGGTTCCAGGGACACATATAGGGTAGATAACGGGATCAGCGGCAGATCCTCCGCTTGTACCGAATCGATACAGTTCACTTCTGCGTGCGGACCACCATATTGCCGGTGATAGCCCTCACCGATGATGCGGTGCTCATATACCAGCACAGCCCCCACCATAGGGTTGGGAGCTACGGAACCTGCCCCCATCCGGGCCAGTTCCAGGCAACGATGCATATATAGCTGGTGATTATCCTGCATAGAGAATTGGCAAAAATAACCAAATGGTGCTAACATTGCAGCATGACCCTTGCTCAGGCACAAACAGACACACTTGCCAAACTGGCTTTGTTATACGATGACCGCGAAGCGGCCAATATCTGCGATTGGGTATTGGAAAAGGTCACCGGCCAAAAAAGGATCGACCGGCTGATCAACAAACAGGCCGATCTGCCGCAAGAACAGGTTATCCGGCTGCAACAGATCATTGCAGAATTACAAAGCCACCGGCCCGTTCAGTATGTACTCGGCGAAGCCTGGTTCGCCGGCATGCGTTTTTTTGTGAATGAATCCGTATTGATACCGAGGCCTGAGACTGAAGAACTGGTAGAATGGATCGTGACCGAATGCGGGAAACCAGACAGCAGAAACAGAAAATGCCATATCCTTGATATCGGCAGCGGTAGTGGTTGTATACCGATAGCTTTACAAAAGAAACTGCAGCAGTACACTGTCAGTTCCCTGGATATCAGTAACGCTGCTTTGGCCATAGCTAGAAAAAATGCAGCAATGCTTGATGCAAATGTCCATTTTCAACAATTCGATTTTTTGGAGGAAGCCAGCTGGTCAAAACTACCGGTTTTCGATGTGATCGTGAGTAACCCTCCCTATGTCAAACAATCAGAGCGATCATCCATGGCCAAACATGTGCTGGACTTTGAACCCTCCCTTGCCTTGTTTGTACCGGATGAAGATGCCCTGGTATTTTATCGTAAGATAGCCGCATTTGGCAAGACACACCTTAGCAAGGGTGGCGCTATCTTTTTAGAGATCAATGAGACTCTGGGAAAAGAAACCGTTTCACTATACGAACAGGAAGGTTATACAACCGAACTCAGAAAAGACCTCCAGGGAAAGGACCGTATGGTCAAAGCCTCACTGTAAGAGGCCAATGCATAAACTGTTGTTAGCACCTGACAACAGGTGAGCCAGCTACCTCTATTTCTGACCGCCATTATCTACCGCCATCACCGGCGTTGCCCCTAATTTCTTGATCACCTGCATCACACGGATAGCGGTGCCAAGATGTGCGGTACTGTCACCATTGATCACGACCGATGGTTTATCCGTTTCCTTGGCCAGGTAGTTTTTCAACTCCTCTTCCAGGGCTTCAATGGTAATGGGTTTCTGGGCCAGGAACAGCTGCTGGTCTTTATCCACCGTGATCACAACCGTTTGCTTCGATTTGGTATCGCTTTTGGCTTTAGGGTTGGAGACCTTGATCACATTGGGATTGGCCAGGGTAGAAACGATCAGGAAGAACAACAGCAGGATGAACAGAATGTCGTTCAGCGCGCCGGTATGCACTTCGGGGTGTGACTTTAATCGTTTCCTGATATTCATGATACTTGCGATTAATGGGTGGGTTCCTGTAAGATATCCATAAACTCTGCACTGGCCGCTTCCATCTTATTGGCGGTCTTATCGATCTGGGTGGTCAGTACGTTGTGACCGATATAGGCCAATAAACCAATGATCAGACCGGTACCCGAAGTGATCATTTTCACATAGATACCACCGGCAATATCGTTTAGTGTGAACTGCCCTGAGCTGGCAATACCGTAGAACAGCTGTATCATACCTACAATGGTTCCTAGAAAACCGAACATGGGTGCAATACCTGCGATCAGCGAGAGAATGGATAGGTTCTTCTCCATGGTATACATTTCCAGTTTACCCACATTCTCCATACTTTTTTCGATGGCATCGATAGGTTTACCGATCCGCTGCAGTCCCTTATCGATCATACGGGCCACCGGGTTATTGGTATTCTTTGCCAGGTTACGGGCAGCCGCCACATTGCCGCTGATGATATTATCGCGGATGATGTTCATAAAATTGGCCTCAATGCGGGAAGCTTTCCGAATGGCGATCAAACGTTCTATGAATACGAATACGGCACCTACGAACAGCAGGTACAGCGGATACATGATCCATCCGCCTTTTTCCAAAAGTGCCCATAAGGATATTTTTTCCGCCGCTGCCGGTATGGCTGCCGCCGCTTTCTGAAGGGTATCTACCTGGAGCAGATCGAACATCTGAAATAAGTTTAGGTGACGCTAAAATTAGATGCTTCTACAAAAGAACAGTATGGTTGTGAATAAATATGCCAACCAGCGGCTTTTTAGGAAAGCTTTTACACATATGGGCAACAAAAAAGGTTGTTAAAAAACAACCTTTTTGTGAATTCTATTATGGGATCAGCCCCTGTTGGCTTCTTTCATTTTCATCATGGCCATGATCTGACGCATATTATTCTCCATACCTTCCGGACTACCGTCCAGGAAGATGATATTACCCTTGCCTACTTCCGCAAAGTTCTTGATGGCTTCTGTCCACATACTGAACAGGATCACATTCGTATCCAGATTGGCCTGTTTCATCTGTTCGGCGGCCTGGCTCATACCTTTGGCCACTTCCTCACGGAACAATGCTACACCCTGTCCGCGCAAACGGGCCGCTTCTTTTTCGGCATTGGCCGATATCTTGATGGCATTACCCTCTGCTTCAGCGGCTTTGGTCTTGGTGATCAGCAGGGCCTGACCTTCGTTCTCGGCAGCGGCTTTCAGGTTATTACTGGCCACCACTTTACTCATGCTTTCCATGATGAGCTGGTCGAATGTGATATCGTTGATCTGCAGGTCCTGCAAATGGTAACCCCAGCTTTCCAGCGACTGATCGATCTGTTCTTTTACGAACTCAACGATCTCCCTGCGCAGTAACAGGATCTCTGCCTGCTTTTTGGTGGCCACGAAACCCCGGATACTGCCCTCTACGGTCCTGATAAGGGCCTGCATCAGGTCCTTTTCGCTGATGAACTTGAACGCCACATTTTTAATGGTCTCTTCTTCCTGGTTGATAACCGAGTAGAGTAGCATGCTTTTAAAGTATACATTGGCCTGATCAAGCGTGACCGCCTGGAATTCCAGTTCCACCGAACGGTTCTGGATACTAACGGTCTTGAATACCTGCTCTATCAACGGGATTTTGAAATTCAAACCGGGGCGTAAAACACGGCGATATTTACCAAACATGGTGATTACCGCAATGGTTCCCTGGTTAACCGTAACCAGGCCGGTAAACAGGATCAGTAAGGCTACCAATAGCCACCAGTATTCTGCAAGAAAACTCATAACAATTAATTTTAGGTAAGGTACTATTATAAAAGGTTAGTAGCAAGGAAAGAGCGAATATTACAGGGTCTGCCGGAATTATTATATCACACCGGTCATGCACCTGCCTTTTCTTCCCATACCTGAACCAGCGTCACCAGCATTTCTACCGCTTTCTCCATATCCCTTACCCCTATCCACTCATGTTTGCTGTGAATGGCCTGCATCCCGGTGAACAGGTTAGGACAAGGCAATCCCATGAAACTCAACCGGCTGCCATCGGTACCTCCCCTGATCGGCTCTTTCACCACGGTCAGTCCCACCCGATGATACGCTTCTTCTGCATATTGGATGATATGCGGATGCTCATCTAGCACTTCTTTCATATTCCGGTATTGTTCCTGAACAGAAAAATGCAGGGTGGCTTTCGGGTATGCTGTCACTACCCGCTCGGCCAGTTGCTTCAGGCGAGTTTCGTGAACTGAAAGCTGCAGGGTATCAAAATCCCGTACAATAAATTCCAATATCGCTTTTTCAGCGGATCCGTCTATCCGTAATGGATGCACGAAACCCTGTTTCTTATCCGTTGTTTCCGGCGACCATTCCGTTTTGGGTAGTGCTGACAGTATCTCACCGGCGATCTTCAGCGCGTTCACCATTTTATCTTTTGCATACCCCGGATGTGAGATCACACCCTGTATTTCCATCACTACCCCATCCGCGCTAAACGTCTCATCTTCCAGTGTACCGAGTTCTCCTCCATCCAGTGTATATGCATAATCCGCACCCAGTTTTGCCAGGTCAAGTTTGGCGGTACCCTTCCCGACTTCCTCATCCGGCGTGAACAACAAGCGGATGTTCCCATGAGCGATCTCTGGATGTGTTACCAGGTAATGTGCCATATCCATGATCTCAGCTACACCAGCTTTATCATCAGCTCCCAGCAGGGTAAGACCACTGGCCGTAATGATATTGTTACCAATATGCTCCTTCAGATAAGGGTGATCTGACATACGGATCACCTGTGTGGTATCATCCGGTAATACAATATCTGCCCCATCGTATGACTTGTGCAGAATGGGTTTTACCAAAGTGCCGCTGCAATCAGGTGCAGTATCCACATGACTGCAGAAACAGATCACAGGAACGTTTTTGGAAGATGTGGCCGGTATGGTGGCGTATACATACCCGTATGCATCCATGTGTGCGTCTTTGATACCCATAGCGTGCAATTCGTTTACCAACAATACCGACAGGTCTTTCTGCCGGGCCGAACTCGGATGTGCCTCACTCAACGGATCACTCTGGGTATCAACCTGTACATATCGCATGAAACGGTCCACCACGGTATACGCATAATCTGTCATCGGTAGTTAATTTTCAGCAAGATACACGAGGCAGCGTAATTGACAATCGTGAATCATGAGTGGTGAGTGGGCAGTTGTGAATGGGCAATGAGCTATGACCATCGATCACCGGCTGTAAGGCAAACGGCATTCACCATCACCGCTTGCCTTACTTCCTACTCACTACTGACTACTCACCACTCACGCTCTTGCATTTACCAAAAGCATTTTCTATTTTGTTTCATAAACCAAACACCTGCATATGAAAAAGAACATTATCGGCGCACTGGTGGGGGGCTTTCTCATATTCATATGGCAAACGCTTTCCTGGACCGCGCTGGACCTGCACAGGCCCTCGCAGGATTATACCGCCAAACAGGATACCATCCTCAGTTTCCTGAACACACATCTTGACAAGGAAGGCGGGTATTTACTGCCTGCTGTGCCTAAAGGCAGTTCTTTTGAGGATGCCACCAAACTGGGGGAACAAAGCCAGAACAAACCCTGGGCCACCATTCAATACCACAAGTCACTCAACAGTTCCATGAACGAGATGTACCTGAATATGGTACGGGGTTTTGTAGCAACCGTGTTCATGGTCTGGTTGCTATGCTGGATCCTGGGCAAATGGGCAAAGGCAAGTTTTGTGAATATTTTCCTGGCCTGCCTGTTCACCGGGCTCATCATTTTCATCAACGAGCCCTACAACCAGTTCATCTGGTACAAAATATTCGATGTACGCGCTCACCTGATCGATACACTTGCCAGCTGGGGACTTTGCGGGATCTGGCTGGGATGGTGGATGAGGAGATAATTAATAACCAGGAAGAACAGGCTTCTATGCAAAGAGTCCGATAGATCACTATCGGACTCTTTAATAATTCTTAATTACTGATTATTACCTATCAGGGCATAATGATCAAAGGTGTACCACCGCTGATCTCCACCAGTTCCAGGTCGAAGATCAGGTCTTCACCGGCCAGTGGATGGTTGGCATCCAGGATGACCACTTCTTCCCGTACCTCTACGATCACAACTGGAAAATTCTGTCCCTGGCCATTGCTCATATTCAGCTGCATGCCAGCTTCCGGTGTCATATCAGCAGGAAAACGGTCCTTGGGGAATTCCATGATCATCTCTTCCTGCTTTTGTCCGTATGCTTCATCTGCCGGGATCTGAATGGTCCTTTTTTCACCAACGGTCATTCCGGTAACGCCCTGGTCAAAACCCGGTATCACCATTCCGCCACCTACTTCGAACTCCAGTGGCTCACGTCCTTCAGAGCTGTCGAATGTGGTACCGTCTGTTAACTTTCCATGATAATGTACTTTTACAGTATCACCTTTTTTTACTTGTTGCATAATGCATTTTTGAGTGTAAATAATGTGGAGCCAGTTTCAGATTTTCCCAGCATTCGTTGCGCAATTCCCACAAATGAAGGGAGTTTCATACCTCTATGAAAGAGAACCGCAACAAGAAAACAGAAATACCGATTTCCAGCCTACAAAAGTACAATCCAAAATCAAGAACCGGTAAGTTTTTTGGTTAACTTTCCCCTCTGCAAAATCCCTCATATGAAGAAAATCATATCTCTATTACTGATCGGACTGGTATTCAACCTTTTTACCTCTCAACTGTCGATCGCCCAATCCACCAAACGCACCGTTTCTCAGGCCGAAATATTGCCTGCAGCTTATCGTACCGAAGTGTATGTGCCTTTACTAAAAGGCAAGCGGGTGGGTGTTTTCGCGAATCATACCGCTACGATCGGCCGGAAACATCTGGTGGACAGCCTTTTGTCACTCGGCATCACCATCACGAAAGCCTTTGGTCCGGAGCACGGATTCCGCGGCACTGCGGATGCCGGGGAAAAGATCGAGAACTATATTGATCCGGCCACTGGTATTCCGGTAGTGTCTCTGTATGGCAAAAAAAGGAAACCAACTACAGAAGACCTTGCAGATGTGGATGTACTTCTGTTCGATATTCAGGATGTGGGCACCCGTTTCTATACCTATATTTCCTCTCTACAGGAGTTCATGGAAGCCGCTTTCGAGAACAGCAAACCGCTGATGGTACTCGACCGTCCCAACCCCAATGGTTTTTATGTTGACGGGCCAGTGCTGGATACCGCTTTCCGGAGTTTTGTGGGCATGCAACCCATTCCTATCGTATATGGTATGACCATGGGGGAATATGCCCTTATGCTGGCTTGTGAACGCTGGCTAACACCAAAGGCCAACGAAAAACACGATTATTACAAACGCGCCAAGAACAGTGCTGATACAGCTTTTCATTTTCAGGTCATCAAATGTGCCAATTATACGCACAAGAGTAAATACCAGCTACCCATTGCACCTTCACCCAATCTTCCGGATATGGCATCGGTGTACTGGTATGCCAGCACCTGTATTTTTGAGGGTACCGCACTCAGTGAAGGCAGAGGGACCGATCACCCGTTTGCGATCTTCGGACATCCTTCCCTGCCCAACAACCTCTATGCATTTACACCCACCAGCCGGGCTGGCGCCAAAGAGCCCAAACTGAAAGACCAGCTTTGTTACGGCTGGAATTTATATGCGGATAATAAAAGCATCCTGAAACAGCTGAATAACCAGGTACAGATCAAATACCTGCTGGATGCTTACCAGGCCTTCCCGGACAAAGAGAAATTCTTCCTGGTACCCAAAGCAGGTAACATACAGTTCAGTTCATTCAACCGTCTCGCAGGCAGCAGTGAACTGATGGCGCAGATCAAAGCCGGCAAAACAGAAGCGGAGATCCGGAAGAGCTGGCAACCTAAACTGGAGCAGTTCAAAAAGATCCGAAAGAAATATCTGCTGTACACCGATTTTGAATAGTTTCCGGTTTGATTGGTTTATCCGTTCAAGATGGGTTGACGTGGTATTGGTATTGCCTGTAACCGCCATCTTTCGAACCGATAAACCAATCTACAAACATTTATCTTTGCCCCATGACAATGCAAGAACTCCGTATCGTATTCATGGGAACCCCTGATTTTGCAGTGGCTTCGCTGGATGCATTGGTACAGGCGGGCTGTACTATCGTAGGCGTGGTCACCGCACCGGATAAACCTGCCGGCAGGGGTATGAAATTAACCGAGAGTGCCGTAAAGAAATATGCAGTTGAAAAAGGATTGAAGGTTCTGCAGCCCGAGAAACTGAAAAACCCCTCCTTTATTGAAGAGTTGCGAGCCTTACAGGCCGACCTTCAGATCGTGGTGGCGTTCCGCATGTTACCGGAACTGGTCTGGAACATGCCGCCCATGGGGACCGTTAACCTGCATGGCTCATTACTGCCGCAATACCGCGGTGCAGCCCCCATTCACTGGGCGGTGATCAATGGTGAAAAAGAGACCGGCGTCACCACGTTCAAACTCAAGCATGAAATAGATACTGGTGATATTCTGTTGCAGAAGAGTTTCCCGATCGGGGAAGAGGAGACCACAGGCGATGTACATGACAGGATGAAACTCATCGGGGCAGCTTTACTAGTGGAGACCGTAAAAGGCCTGGCAGAAGGAAGTTTACAGAAGATCGACCAGTCGGTCCTGATACAGGGCAGATCCACCACATTGAAACATGCTCCTAAATTATTTACCGAAGATGCACAGATCGACTGGACTGCTCCTGCTGATAAGATCCATAATCTTATCCGTGGGCTCTCCCCATTTCCCGGTGCGCTAAGCACACTGGACGGTAAGATCCTGAAGATATACCGATCTAAAAAAGAGTTGGCAGTACACCATCATCCGGCGGGAAAAGTGATCACCGATGGCAAAACCTTTCTCAAGTTTGCCTGCACCGATGGCTATATACACCTCCTAGACCTTCAACTTGAGGGCAAAAAAAGGATGCTGATCGACGATTTTCTGCGTGGTTACCGGATTCCCTAACACAGCTTCAACGACTGACCGATCGTAATAAAAAACGTTGTTTCTCCATGCCATGCGTATCAGCATAAAGAAACAACGAGATACCATCCGACAGAAACTAGTTGGCCAGTTTTGCTTTCAGTTCGGACAATTCAATCACCCCCTGCTTACGCCAGGTCTCTTTCCCGTTTTTATAGATAATGAATACAGGAAGTGTTTCTACGTTCTGAGATCTCATCACATCAATATCCAGCCCGCCATCTACCTTAACCAATTTGAATTTGCCTGCCAGCTCTTTCTGCAACTGCATTAGCACAGGTTTCATTTTTTTACAGGGAGGGCACCATTCTGCACCAAAATCGACCAGCACCACTTCCCCTGACCGCGTAAGCGCCTGATACTGATCAAGCGTCATCTGCGCAGAAGCCGACGGTGCTTCTATCGTTTTTCCTTCCAGCTTCCAGGCTGTGAGTCCGCCTTTCAGGTTCTGTACTTCTTTAAAACCATTGCTCTGCAGATATTTGGCAGCTGCTGCGCTACGCACACCCGATGCGCAGTATACCAGCAAAGGTTTTGATTTATCAAGATATTTAATGCGTTCTGCAAACTGCACCTTATCCAGCCAGTCTGCCTGCAGGGAATTTTTGAGATGGCCTGATTGAAACTCTCCAGCAGTCCTAACATCCAATAATTGCACCTGCCCTGCCTGAATACGTTTCTCGAAAGCTCCAGGCGGTAATCCGTCCTGGGCATTGCCCTGACAGGAGATCAGCAAGGCTGAGAGTGCGAAGAATGCAAGTAGTTTTTTCATGTGCTGTGTTTTATCTTATTCGAAATAAGTAACGGTAACCGTGAATTTCTGATCAACCAGACCCAAAGCTGCTGCTGCTGAATTACTGATCCTGACCAATAAACCTGATGCGCCCTTGGTCTCCTGCAGCGGCCCCAGTACCATGGCACAGATACTTCTGTTGCCCTGACCTGTGACCCGTACGATGGTCTTAGGTGCCACATCATTCATGAGCACATAAAATTTCCGGTCCGTCCAGCCACTAATGGTTTTGAATGTAGACGCATCTCCTGAACGGAACTGCTGAACCTGTGCTTTTTCGTGTTCGGCATATGCAGCAGCAAAATATCCTTCATCATCATCCCTGGGAACATAGTCACTGTTGAGGATGGCCTCTTCTTTCACTGCTGGTTTCACAGGGTCCTTGCTTTCTGTTTTTTTCTCCTGAACCAGGGTCACTGTAGTTGACAGTGTATCGTTTTTTGCAACAGGAGAAGCGATGGCTGTATTTTTCTTTCCGGCATTCTTTTTCCCGGCTGCTTCCACCTGCTGTACCGGTTGTTGTATTACAGGAGACACCTCTTTTGCAACAACAGGATGGGTATCTGATAGCGCCAGTGGTCTTGCATTTACCATATAGCCAATGACCAGTTGCTGACCCAGTTTTACCACATCTTTTGTAAGATGATTCCATTCGCGCAGGCTCGACATCGGTACATTGTAGTAGATCTTACTGATCCTGTATATATTTTCCCCTTTCCCGATCACATGAACCACCGGAGCACTGTTCTCACTTTGACGCTGTAACAGGTTATCATGTGTCAGGGGTATTTTGATCTTTGTGCCTTTGGGCAATACAGCAGAGGCATTGATATTAATGCGGTTATAATCGCTGAGTTTTTTTACAGAAAACCCGAACTGACTACTGACTGTCTGTAAGGTTTCTGATCCGCTCAGTACATACAATACATATAGATTAGGAGCCTTCCCTTTCACTTCCAATTTTTCCTGCGCCGAAGAAGCCAGGGCTAGCAGGCAGGCCATCATCAAACCATATATCTTCATGTTCTTCTGAATTGAGTATCGCAAATTTACTCTTTTAATATTCTCCATTCTGCCGGATAGTAGTTATTCAAACGATTTGGCAAAACTTTCACCCAGCCCAATGGCAGGTCTTCATATGCCACCAGGTTCCAGCCTTTGGGGGCATCGGGCAATAAAAGATCTTTCCTGCGCAGATAAACAAGGGCCTGCTCTTTCGATAAATCTATAGGTGTAAAATGCCCTTTCCACAAGTGACTCATGGCCAGTTCATGCTCCGGTATCACATCTTTTCCCTTAATGGAGCCGATACGCACACCCGCCTTTTTGATATACAATGTTTTGGCCAATACCTGCAGGTCCTTATACCAGCGAACCGGGACTGCCCGGATCTGTTCTCCCTGTTTGAATAACAAATGGGTTTCGGGGAGCTGTAAAAATGATTGCACCTGCTGCACTTCCTGCCTGGAAAGGATCGGCAGTGCCAGTTCTTTCAGCCTGTGGCTCTCTGTAACCATCGATCTTTTCCGAAATACAGCGATAAAGAATCCTTCCCCTTTGATACGATCAGGATAAAAACGATAACCGGTTGCCTTGTTCCGTGGCGATAGGGTCTCCACGATGCCCCAGTCTGACGGTATGGACAAAGAGATGGCTTCCATTCCCATCTCCTGCACCAGCCAATCAGCAATGGTCTCGTCTTCCTCCATTGAGTAAGAACAGGTGGAGTAGATCAGGATACCTTCTTCTGCCAGAGCGGGCAGCACATCGGCCAATATTCTCTGCTGACGCTGGCTGCAGAGCTGCACAGCATGTTCGCTCCATTCCTCCATCGCGGCCGGATCTTTGCGGAACATACCACTGCCACTGCAGGGAGCGTCTACCACCATTACATCAAAATAACCGGGTAATGATTGAAAATGAGCAGGATCATTATTGGTAACTACCACATGATCGGTTCCCCACTTGGTCATATTTTCCACCAGTACAGCAGCCCTTTGTTTGATCACTTCATTGGCTACCACCCATCCGTTGGTGAAATAAGATGCCAGTAAACTGCTTTTACCTCCTGGCGCCGCACAAAGGTCCAGCACTTTTTTTTCGGTGTCCGTGCCGATCAATTGCTGTAATACAAACCAGATAAACATACTGCTGGCTTCCTGCACATAGTAAGCCCCGGCATGAAAAAGAGGGTCCAATGTAAAAGAGGGTCTTTCCGGGAGATAGTAACCATAAGGGCACCAGGGAACCTGCTTACAGCCTGACAGGTCAAGACCACTATTTTTTCCTGGATTTACCCGGATGGAAGTCACCTGCTCACCTGATGCATGCACGGCCTCGAAAGATGAACGGTTAAAACCCGCCACACCCGTTAAGGATTCCAAAAAAGCCTGGGGTAATGCCATCTGGCAAATATACAACAGCCCATTCATTTACTTCTTTACCTGCTCAGGCTGCCCTATAACTAAGGGGTTCTGGCTACTATGGAACAAATGGGAATTTTCGGTCCGGCATACCTATCAAAAACGGATCGTGAAATGCTGTTTCACTTTCTGCTCTTTCCGGAAGAATACGAGTCCGATGACAAAAAGATCGATACTCAACGTTACAGCATCATCCTGGCTGATCTCCTTCCAGGCCTGTTCCATTTCACAACTACTGTGAATATCACCCAAAATGAGTATCGAGTGCTCATGCAGGTTAGGTAATAGTTCGCGATAATACCGGACCGTGGCCCCATAACGGTGCTCGCCGTTCATGACAGCCATATCGATCCTGCCGATCCGCTGCAGGGTGGTTGTTAGAGTAGCATCAAAATCTCCCTCTACCAAATCGATATGCTGCAGTCCCAGTTTATCAAAATTCTGGCGGGCCACAGACGCCACAGAAGAATCGTCTTCCATAGTTAGTATGCGGTTATCCCTATTGGCCGAGGCAAGGTATGCAGTGGTAATTCCCAAAGATGTTCCCAACTCCAGCACCTGCCTGGGTGCATAATGATCTACCATGCGGAACAACAACTGCCCGAATTTCCTGGGTTTTAACGACGAACGGGCAATATCTGCGACGGTACAAGTTTTTCTTTTTTTGACCTTTGACCCTTCACCAGGATCCTCTATCACAAGCTCCTGCCGGTTCAGCAATAATAACTCACGCAGGTTCTCGATCTGTCGGTAAGCATAGAACTGCCTATCGTCATTCATCACCTGTGTGATCAATTCAAATACAAATGGGGAATGCATTCCATGCCCCTTACCATTGGATGCGGTAAGATAATACCGGGCATAACGGACAGCTAGCTGAACAGGCGAATACATTTATGTGTTTCTGGATTGATAAGGTAATTCGTTCTGCAACCAAAGTAACGCATAACCTGAACAACATGCACTCAGGTAAACCGGTATCTTGGTAAAAAGATCATAATCATTCCAGGAATACACGGGATCATTCCAGTATAACAGCAATAGCAACAGCAGGCTATACCATCGGTTTTGACGCAAGGGTCGATACAGGAAAAACCAGGGCAGAAAAATTACCAGCAATAATCTTATGCTCATCAAGTCGAGCTGGAATATCTGTTCCGGCTGCTTCAACTGGAACTGCCTGGAAAACTGATACAGGGCAACCAGTTTCCTCACCAGGAAGATGGAATAACCGATCAGCAAAAGATTGGATACAGCCAGCAGGTTCGTGAATAGCTTCCGGATGCCGCCTCCTGCGACCAATAAGCCCAGTAACAACAAGGGTACGGTGATACAATAAGCTACCTGTATAAACTGCATATACCCGTTTATACTTTAATTCTTTCCCATACCTGGAAATGATAGGCAAACGCATGTTTGGCATCGGGCATGAATGGTTGCTCCGAGGTGAGCTGCCACTGTTCAGGATCGATATCTGGGAAATAGGTATCAGCATCCGGCGCCGTATCCACACGGGTAAGGTAAATCTTGCTGGCAACGGGCAGCGCTTCCTTGTAGATCTCGCCACCGCCTATCACAAACACTTCTTTGTAATGTGCTTTTTTAGCAGCTTCCATAGCTTCTGCAAGTGAGTGCACCACTATGACACCTTCCGGTTGCCAGTGATGCTGACGGGTGATCACAATATTCAATCGGCCCTGCAGGGGTTTGCCCAGTGATTCATATGTCTTACGTCCCATCAATACCGGCATAGCCCAGGTGGTGCTCTTAAAGAACTTCATGTCGTTCGGTAGCGACCAGAGCAACCGGTTGTCTTTGCCTATGGCATTGTTTTTTGCTGCCGCTACTACCAACGAAACCTTCATAGCACGCCACTGGGGTGTTTACAATGATGAATGAACAGCAAAACTATGCTATTTCAACTTAGGGGATCAGGTCTTTATACGGCAACCGGCGCCTTGATAGGTGCATGGTGCTGGTAATTCTCCAACGTAAAATCCTCGAACCTGAAACCAAAAATATCTTTCACTTCCGGATTGATCTTCAGGGTGGGCAATGGATAAGGCTCGCGGCTAAGCTGCAGTTTCGCCTGTTCTATGTGATTGTTGTACAAATGCACATCACCGAAACTGTGTACAAAGTCACCATATTCCAGGTCGCAGACCTGCGCCACCATCATTGTCAGTAACGCATAGGAAGCGATGTTGAACGGAACACCCAGGAATACATCTGCGCTGCGCTGGTACAGCTGGCAGCTGAGTTTACCATCGGCTACATAGAACTGGAATAAGGTATGACAGGGCATCAATGCCATCTTGGGCAGTTCTGCCACATTCCAGGCGCTTACGATCAGTCTTCTGCTATCCGGTGTTTTTTTGATCTGACTGATGAGATCAGCGATCTGGTCGATCACCACGCCATCTGCCCCCTGCCAGCTGCGCCATTGTTTTCCATACACCGGCCCAAGGTTCCCATTGGCATCCGCCCATTCGTCCCAGATAGTTACTTTGTGATCGTTGAGGTATTTGATATTGGTATCACCCTGCAAGAACCAGAGCAATTCGTAAATGATACTTTTCAGGTGCAGCTTTTTGGTGGTCACCATCGGAAAACCTTTCTGCAGGTCGAACCGCATCTGGTAGCCAAAACAACTGATGGTGCCGGTACCGGTGCGGTCGGTCTTCTGGCTGCCATTTTCCATAATATGCCTGAGTAGATCCTGGTATTGCTGCATAGGCTGCAAAATACATCCGAAAAAGGATGTAGTAAAGGCGGCACTTCCAGCTGGGGAGAATCTGTGAATTCTATGCCTGTTTCCTGCGCTTGAGTTCCTGGCGGATCAACGAAAGTTCCCGACCAGTCTGGCCGCTGACACTGCTGTTCTCCTGTGCCCGGCGCATCAGGTATGGGATCACATCCCTGATCGGGCCAAAAGGCAGGTACTTGCTTACATTGAAGCCCTCTTTGGCCAGGTTGAATGTGATATTGTCGCTCATACCATATAACTGCGAAAAATGCACATGCGGATGGTTATGGGGCAAGCCCTTTTCTTCCATCAGCCTGGCCGCAAGCAGATTGCTCTCATCATTATGAGAGGCCACGATCACAGAGATATCATCAGCATTCTGGATACAGTACCTTACCGATTCATCATAATCACGGTCTGTGGATGCCTTATCTGGCTGGATAGGACTTGCATAACCGTTATCACGGGCACGCTCCCTTTCTTTCTCCATATAGGCTCCACGTACCAGTTTCATTCCCAGCTTGAATCCTTGCTGTTGTGCGATCTTGTGTGAGAGTTTGAGAAAATTCAACCGATCGTGACGGTATAACTGGATCGTATTGTACACGATCACTTTCTCTTTGTTGAAGATGCCCATCATTTCGATCGTAAGCCTGTCCACAGGATCCTGGATCCAGCTTTCTTCCGCATCGATCAGTACGCCGATGTTCTTTTCCGCTGCTGCTTCACAGATGATGTACATACGTTCACGAACCCTGTCCCACTCCGCGATCTCCGCTTCATGATCATGGATACCACTACGCAGGCGGGGGGCTTCGTCCAAAGTTTGCAGGAGCCCGAAACGTGCCAGACCGGTAACCTTGATACTGATAAAGGGAATATTATGCTGTGTGGCCGCATAATTGATCACACGGATAAATTCGTCGGTGGCACGGTCATAGTTGTCCTCTCCTTCTTTTCCTTCTACGCCATAATCCAGTATCACCTGTACACCGTATTTTCCCAGCACCGCACCAACGGCAGCGGTTTCTTCAAGGGTTTCGCCCCCGACAAACTGTTTGAAAATGGTCTTTCGTATGATACCATGTACCGGCAAACCGGTCTTCATGATGAACGGTGTCAACCGCGTACCTAACTGTACGAACCAGGGAAATTCCATGGTCTTGAACAGGAAACCAGCAGCCTTCAATTCCGAATCGGATTTGTAGGCAAATGCATTTTCAGTGTTGTCGAAGGAAATATTCATTACTAACAAATGTTCGTGATGCGAATATCGGTATGCCAGCGTTAAGGAAAAAAGGTTTTCGGAGAAAGTTGCATTTATTTTCGAAAAAAAATCCATGTTTCCGGGCCAGCAACCAACCTGCCCACGATCATTTCCAACAGCGGTGCGGGCTACAGTGGTAGCTGCCTTTTCCCTTCCTCAGCGCTCCCGATCCGACCCCTTCCAGCAAACGTCACAGGAGTAGTTATCAGGAAGCCAGACATACCCTATCTAAGACCTGCTAGTAACTGCTATCGCTGCATGAACCTTCGCTATCCGGGCTTTCGTAACACAACAGGAATGGGTCTCCGGCAATTTCAGAAAAGAAACACATCCGGATAAGGCAGTATTGGTGATAAAAACGGAAATTTGCACATGACTATCACAAAAACGGAGATCTACAAATACACGATCCCCATGGTGCCTTTTACCATCGCCACCGGTACCATGGCCAATGCACAGAACCTATTAGTGAGGATCCATACCAGCGAAGGCATCATTGGCGTGGGGGAATGTTCCGCCTTCCCGATGATCGTTGGCGAAACACAGGCCACCTGTTATGAAATGGCCAAAGATTTCGCCACCCAGTGGAAACACAAAGATGCCGCGGATATTACCGCCAGAATGGAAGAGCTGGACCTGCTGACAGCCGGTAATTTCACTGCCAAAAGCGCTTTTGACCTGGCACTCTACGATATTGCTGCCAAAGCTGCTCAGCTACCCCTGTACCAATACCTGGGCGGACAGAAGAAAACGATTGAAAGTGACCTCACCATCGGTATAGGCACCCCGGAAGAGATGGCGGCCACTGCCGTGACTTTCGTCGAAAAGAACGTGAAGATCATCAAGGTGAAACTGGGTAAGAAACCCGAGGAAGATATCGAACGCATACGCCAGATCCGGAAAGCCATCGGCAACGACACCCGGCTACGCATTGATGCCAACCAGGGCTGGAGTTATGAAGGGGCCGTGAAGGCTTTGACCGCTTTAGGAGAATTCGATATCCAGTTCTGCGAACAACCCATGCGCCGCTGGAACGACGAACGGTTACCGGAACTATGCAGGATCTCTCCCATACCCATCATGGCAGATGAAAGTGTGTTTACCCATTACGATGCAGAACGCATTATCCGCAATAAGGCCTGCGCTTCCATCAATATCAAATTTGCCAAAAGCGGGGGCATACACGAAGCCATCAAGATCAATGATGTGGCTGAAAAGAACCAGATTCCCTGCATGATGGGCGGTATGCTGGAAAGCCGGGTGGCATTAACTGCCAAAGTGCATTTTGCCATGGCCAAGAACAATGTCAAATTCTATGATCTTGACACCTGCCTGCTGGGACACCTGGCAGATCCTGTTACCGGCGGAGTAACCTATCAGGGTATGCAGCTGCTCTTACCGGATGCAATAGGTATCGGTGCCGATGTGGACCCTGCCTATCTCCAAAAACTGGAACAGGTGGTTATTTGAGGTTTGTGACTGTATCTTTGCCCAAACTGAATCAATGGAACCCAAGAAAGCAAGTGAGAGTTTTGTGGTTATGAACGAGCTGGTACTGCCCAACGATACCAATACTTTTGGTAATCTGATGGGAGGCCGTTTGATGTATTGGATGGATATAGCCGCCGGTATTGCTGCCGGCAGGCATTGCAATACCCCCAGCATGACGGCATCGGTAGATAACCTGAGCTTCAAGAACCCCATCAAACTGGGGAATGTGGTACGCATAGAAGCCAAAGTATGCCGGGCTTTCAATACTTCCATGGAGATCCATATACGCGTATGGGGTGAGGACCTGCTGCACCAGTATAAATATGAGAGCAACGAGGCCTTCTTCACTTTTGTAGCCCTTGATCCTAACGGAAAACCCCGCAAAGTGCCACCCGTGATCCCTGAAACAGAGGAAGAACAGCGCCTGTACGATGGTGCCATGCGCAGAAGGCAGTTGCGCCTGGTACTGGCCGGCAAAATGGACCCACATGATGCCAGTGAGCTGAAAGCCATTTTCTTCAAAGATTAGCCGGACCGGCCCCCCAATAAGAACGCCTTTGTGTTTAGCGGGTAGATATTTCCCCGAAACACAAAGGCGTTTGATTATCTGTGTAACCCTTTATTTATCCAGTAAATGCATGACATGGTGTTTACTTCGGAGCATATAGTTCTTACTCTGTTCAATGGCTTCCATCACCTGCTCCAGAATTTCCTCTACCGGCTTACCATAATCGATCACCAGGGGTTCTTTAAAACGGATAGATAACTGTGATCCCCTTTTTTTAAAAGACAGTCCCTTTTTATTGAACGCTCTCCAGAAACCATTGATCACAACCGGTACCACAACGGGTTGGTTATTCTTGATGATATGGGCAGTACCCTTCCGGCCAGGTGCAAAAGGTTTGGTGGTTCCCTGCGGGAAAGTGATGACCCAGCTTTTATGCAGGGCCTGGTCAATTTTGCAGGTATCCGACTCATCCCGTTCACGATTGATATCCTTTCCCTCGGCCCGCCAGGTCCTTTTTACGGTCAATGCCCCGGCCAACTTGAAGAAGCGACTGACCCAATTACCATTCATGGTTTCTTCAGCTGCTACAAAATACACATTGGTAAATGGATTCAAGAGATAGTAAGGAATGCCCAACCTGTTCTTTTTCCGCCATTTTACTGCACAGAAAATATGGATGAATGCGATCACATCCGCAAAATAGGTCTGATGGTTACTTACGAAAAGAACATTTCTCCTGGGGAGATCCCGCAGATGTTCGGTTCCTTCAATACGGATCTTATTGAACATGGCCAGACCGGGGTAAGTGATCATCCCCACCGATCCGTAGACCAATGACCGAACTATCCTGATGTACTTAAGACGTTCAATTATCTTCATAAGGGGGTATTGCAAGCTTCGCAAAATAAGGAATTAGCCGATATACAGGGCGATTGTTTAAAAAAAGCGAATCCAGGGAGCCATACTAACCACACGGATAATACATTTGCGGTCTGAAAACAGGTATATGGAACTGAACACCGTGATTTTTGACATAGACGGCTTACTGATCGACAGCGAACCTCTCTGGAACGAAGCAGCATCGGAAGTTTTCCGTCAGTATGGCGTTAACCTTACCGAAGAACAATACAAGACCACCACAGGCCTGCGTACCAAAGAGTTCGTTCACTGGTGGTTCTCCTATTTCAATATTGGTGAAGCAGAACTGGCCAGGGCTGAAAAACAGATCGTATATAGTGTCTTGGACAAAATAGAACGAAAAGGCACCATCATGCCCGGCGTACCCTATATTTTCGAATTCTTTGCCCGTAAGTCGTTCAGGATCGGATTGGCCACCTCCTCTCCACCGGCCCTGATAGACCTGGTGGTCAAGATGACCGGTATCGGTAAATACCTGCATGCCACATCATCTGCAGAAAGCCTTCCATACGGCAAACCGCATCCGCAGGTGTACCTGAATTGTGCGGAACAGCTGAATAGTCATCCAACTGAATGTATCTGTTTTGAAGATTCTTTCAACGGCCTTATCGCCGCCAAATCTGCCCGTATGAAATGCGTGATCGTTCCGCATATCTCGCAGGCCAAAGAGGAAAAATGGGGTGCAGCTGACCTGAAACTTTCCTCCCTCCAGAATTTCGGCGAATTACACTTCAACCTCCTAAACCCCTAAATCATCCATTCACTCATTCTATCATTCTATCATTACGAAAAAACGCCCCTCTGAAAATCAGCGGGGCGTTTTTCTATCAAAAGAATGCCAGCAATTAGTGCTTGCTTCTCAGGTTTGGATGTGGAGCAGGTACCGTATTCGGACCTTCTTCTGTGGTTCCCTGTAAGTCCACAGTATTGGCATCGCCATCCTGTGCATACACGAACAACAGTCTGCTTTCAGAAACACCTTGCTTTTCAACCAGGTATTTGATAACAGCGTTTACTCTTTCCCAGCTCAGTTGCTGTGCAGATTTGCTGGAAGCACCGTAACCGATCACCTTGATCTTACAGGTAGGGTTAGCGTTCACTTTAGCAGCTACAGAAGCCAGTGCAGTTTGTGCAGCTTTGCTCAGCTTAGCATTGCCTTTGAACTGGATGCTGGGCAGGTTGCCGATAGCACACTCTTTTTCAGCTGGTTTCCAGTTAGCCATCATGTCTTTGATCTCTTTGCAACATGCTGGTTCAGGACAGCTACCAACGCCATCATTGTTTACAGGGAAACAAGCTTTCGGAGTCAGCACTTCCTTGTCTTTGAAATCAGGAACACCATCACCATCGGTATCTTTAGATACACCATGGCTGTCAACCGGTGCGCCTTTCGGAGTGTTTGGCTCCAGGTCGAACTGGTCAGTTACGCCATCACCATCTGCATCAGGCAATACCACTTTAGGCATTTTCATGTGCTTGGGTGAGTTCAGCTCGCTGTAAACAAAGTTGTTTGGATTGAGCCAGTATAAAGGTTCCACTCTCTTAGACTTGTTACCGATATTGATATTCAGTCTTGCACTGGTGTAAGAGTAGAAGTCATTGCTGTTACCACCTTTGTAAGCATCCAGGTAATCATATCCTGGAGCAGTGAAAGTGTATTTCTGCTCAAGGCCAATGTTCACTTTGTTAGACAGTTTGAAAGCAATACCTGCACCCAGGTTAAGACCATGGAACAGAGAGTAAGCATGACGGTTATTCACGGTTGCTCCGCCAAAAGTGCTGATGAGCCCAGACTGGCTATTGGCACCATTGGCACCGGTCTGACCGTAGAAAATGTTGTAACCACCAGGTTGTGCACCTGGCAATCCTTTGTAAAACACTTCAGCAGCATTCAGGCTGTAACCTGTAACGAGGTAAACATTGGTTTTAGGATTTCCCCTGTAATTACTACCGGCATTCAGTGACGTAAGTACATCAAAACTCAACTGGTAGGTTTTGTTTTTGTAGTCAACCTGTCCTGTAGCAATACCATAGGCACTAGGAGAACCAGAGTTCCACAGACCGGTCAGACCAGTTCTGATAGAAAATACATGGCTCAGTGCCTTACGCAAGGTAATGTTAGCACCAAAACCTGTTTTACCGTTCACATCACCCCTGATGGAGCTGATACCTGCACCAAATCCCAGTTCCCACTGGTCACGCGGACGTGCCGGGTAAGGGTATTGGTTGTTTAAGAACTCATTGTGCTGGGGCAGATTTTTCACTGCGATCTTGGAAGTATCCTTCCAATCCCAACCCCAATCTGTTTGAGCTAAGCCGACCGACTGTATCAGAACGATCAGCGCCGCAACTAAAATGTACTTTTTGCTTGCCATATAGATATTTATTAGTAAAAGTGAATAATACATTTCTTGGGGGGAGAAACATAGCAAAATTATGCATTATGTCTCATTCATGCAATTTTTGGGCCAAAATTATCAGGTATTAATGCTACGTAAAGACCGCAGCAATTCAATTAACGCTGCTTCCAGGGGTTTTATTGCTGATATCAATCTTATATTGCACCATATTTCGAACCATGAAATTAGCAAAACAGGTTATCGCAGAGGAACTTAATATGTTCGAATCACACTTTAAAGAAGCTGTGAAAAGCAGGGTTGCACTGCTGGATAGGGTCATGCAATACATCGTAAAACGGAAAGGAAAGCAGATGCGGCCCATGTTTGTGTTATTAAGCGCCAAGCTGGGCGGAGCTGTAAATGAAAGCAGTTACCGGGCAGCTTCCCTGGTAGAACTGGTTCATACCGCCACACTGGTGCATGATGATGTGGTGGATGATTCTATGGAGAGAAGGGGGTTCTTCTCCGTGAACGCGCTCTGGAAAAATAAGATCGCCGTCCTGGTGGGGGATTACCTGCTTGCCAAAGGGTTGCTGTTATCGCTCAACAACAAGGACCATATGGTCCTGGAGATCCTTACCGATGCTTTCCGGTTAATGAGTGAAGGTGAACTGCTGCAATTCGAAAAATCAAGGAAACTAAACCTTACTGAGGACATATATTACGAGATCATCAAAGGAAAAACCGCATCATTACTGGCTTCGGCCTGTGCCTCCGGTGCCTCCACCACGTTCAGCAATGCCGAAGATGTGAACCGGATGAAATTATTCGGCGAAAAAGTGGGCATGGCGTTCCAGATCAAAGACGATCTTTTTGATTATGGTTCGCAGGATGTGGGGAAACCTACCGGCAATGACATCAAAGAGAAGAAATTGACCCTGCCTTTGATCTATACACTCAATAATACCTCTCCTGAGATGAGGCGAAAACTGATCCATATCATCAAGAACGACAATACAGACAAACATAAGGTGCAGTTTGTACTGGATGAGGTTAACAGGTCAGGCGGTATCCGTTATGCTACTGAAAAAATGTATGCCTACCGCGACGAAGCCCTGGCAGTTCTTCACCAGTTCCCTGAATCGGATGTACGCAATGCCCTTGAAGAGCTGGTTCGCTACACAACCGACAGAGCCTACTGATGCAGAAAAGGTGGAACATACTACAGGCCAGTGAGGAAAAAACGACCTCACTCAGGGATTCCCTGAAGATCAATCCTGTTTTGTGTAAGATTCTTGTTCAAAGAGGCATCGACGATTTCGACAAGGCCAAGAGGTATTTCCGCCCCCAATTGACCGACCTGCATTCGCCCTGGCTGATGAAGGATATGGACAAGGCGGTGGAACGCATCCTTTCCGCATTTGAAAAGGGAGAAAAGATACTTGTGTTCGGTGATTATGACGTGGATGGCACCACTTCGGTGGCAAGTATGTACCAGTTCATCCACGGTATCTATAGCGATACGGATTTTTATATCCCGCACCGTTACCGGGAAGGATATGGGGTCTCAAAAATGGGGATCGATTTCGCCAAAGAGAACGGGTTTACCCTGATCATCTCCCTCGACTGTGGCATCAAATCGGTAGACCTGATCCGTTACGCAAGAACGCTCGGCATAGATTTCATTGTTTGCGACCACCACCTGCCCGATAAGGAACTTCCTCCCGCTGTGGCCATCCTCAACGCCAAACAGGCGGATTGCCCATATCCTTATAAAGAACTCTGCGGTTGTGGGGTCGGATTCAAACTGATGACGGCGCTGGCTGAAAAACTGGGACTGCCAGATGAATCTTACCTGGCTTACCTTGACCTGGTGGCCACAGCCATAGCGGCAGATATTGTTCCGATCACTGGCGAGAACAGGGCACTGGCCTATTTCGGTCTGCAAAAAGTGAATGAGAATCCTTGCTCCGGTATCAAAGCACTGATGCAACTGGCCGGTGTACAGAAACAGATGCACATCACCAATCTCGTATTTGTGATCGCTCCCAGGGTGAATGCCGCAGGCAGGATGGACGATGCCCGCAAAGCAGTGCAACTCTTCATCGAAAAGGATTATAACAAAGCACTCGCTTTTGCAGAAATGCTGCACAGCGACAATGCCGACCGGAAAGAGGCTGACAGCAGTATCACACAGGAGGCACTGGAGCTGATCCGACAGGATCCACATGCTGATAGCCGCAAGACCACCGTGGTTTTCCAGGAACATTGGCACAAAGGAGTAGTTGGCATTGTGGCCAGCCGTTTGATAGAGACCTATTACCGCCCTACCATCGTGTTGACCCTGAGTGGGGATTATGTTGCCGGTAGTGCCCGCAGTGTGGCAGGGTTCAATTTGTACGAAGCCATCCATGCCTGTCGTGAGCACCTGCTGGGCTACGGCGGCCACTTTGCTGCTGCAGGTATGACACTGTTACCCGAAAAAGTGGCCAGCTTTGCTGAGGCTTTCGAAGAGGAAGTGAACAAACTCATCACAGATGACCTGCTCATACCAGAGATCATCATTGACGCCGAGATTGGTTTTGCAGACATCACCCCTTCTTTTTTCAGCATCCTTTCACAGATGGAGCCATTCGGCCCCGACAATATGCGGCCTGTATTCATTGCCCGTAAAGTGACAGATACCGGCTTCTCCAAGATCGTGAAGGAGCAGCATATCCGTTTTGTGCTGAAACAAAACAACATCAGTTTTACCGGTATTGGTTTTAATATGGCCGATAAATTCCCGCTGCTTCAACAGCAGCAACCGATCGATATCGTCTTCACCATCGATGAGAACGTATGGAACGGAGAAACCAGTTTGCAGCTGAAGATGATTGACCTGCGGGTTTCGGTCTAAAAGTAGAAAACAAATGCATAATTGAGATCAAGTCGATCGATGCCATAGCAAAGGTGCACTATAAACAGGTATTGACCTATCTGAAACTAACCAACCTCAAACTAGGGCTGTTGATCAACTTCAATGAAGAACTGATCAAGACTGGAGTCCGCCGGATCATAAACAATCTCTAACCGCGTCTCGCGCCTTTGCGAGAAAATAAAAAGCTGCTTACCAAATGATAAGCAGCCCTTTACCAAAGACTGGTCTTAAGCATTCACCTTCATCTCTCCCTGCAGTAATTCCACACTACGGTTGATGAAATTGGTGAGTTCATTCCCTTTGAGCAATCCCTGCGACAACAGGGCAAGATCTGCCAGGTTACGTACCTGCTTCTGTTGCAGATCGCTGTTCTTTTCCTGTAACAGGCTCTGGTAAATGGGGTGATTACCGTTTACGGTCAGGGTCACTTCATCCGGCATCTGCGCATAAAAAGCCGTCATGCCTCCACCTACAGCTCCCATATCCTTCATACGACGCATGAACTCTGGACGCGTAGCAATCACGGGTGCAGATTCCGGACTAAGCCCTTTGATCTCCGTAGTCACATGCAGGTTATCTATCTGGAGAACAAACAGGTCCTTCAGTTTGGTCTCATCATCTTTACTCAGAACCGTATCATGGGTTTCCTGTTTGTCGATCAGGTTGTCCACAATATCCGCATCCACCCTCACAAAACTCACGTTCTCCCATTTCATCTCCATGGTATTGATAAAAGCCGCGTCCACTAACGTTTCCATCTTCACTACGGTATATCCCTTCAACTTACAGGCCTGAACATATGCATCCTGCTGAACAGGATTGGTGGTATACAGGATCACCTGTTTGCCATCCTTGTTCTTCTGGACATTCTCGGTAGCTGTTTTATATTCATCCAGTGTATGAAACTTACCGTCGATATCTTCCATCACTAAGAATTTATTCGCTTTTTCCAGGAACTTATCGTCGGTCATCATTCCATACTTAACGAACAGGCCGAGGCTCTCCCATTTCTCTTCGAGCGAACTCCTTTCCGTACGGAAGATCTCATCCAGCTTATCCGCCACTTTTTTGGTAATATGCGCGTTGATCTTTTTCACATTCGGATCACCCTGCAGGTAGCTGCGGCTCACGTTCAGCGGTATGTCCGGGCTATCGATCACTCCCTGCAGCAACATCAGGAATTCCGGAACGATGTCTTTTACCTCATCGGTCACGAATACCTGGTTGCAGTACAACTGTATCTTATCTTTCTGTATCTCATAGCTCTGTTTGATCTTGGGGAAATACAATACACCCGTAAGATTGAACGGATAATCCACATTCAGGTGTATCCAGAACAACGGCGTTTCATTGAAAGGATATAATTCCTTGTAAAACTTCTCATAATCCTCCTTCTGCAATTCGGAGGGTTTCTTTACCCAGATGGGGTCAGTATTGTTGATCGGCTTCTCTTCACCTTCTTTTTTCTCTCCTTCCTCAGAGAAATAAATGGCGATAGGCAAAAACTTACAGAACCTTTCCAGGATACTGCGGATCCTTCCGGCTTCCAGGAACTCCTTGCTCTCTTCGTTGATGTGCAAAACGATCTTGGTGCCTCGCTGGTTATAATCCACATCGTATAACTCAAATTCGGGACTTCCATCACAACTCCAGTAAACCCCACTTCCTTCCTTATGGCTCTTGGTGTAGATCTCTACTTTATCACTGACCATGAAGGAACTGTAGAATCCCAGACCAAAATGACCGATAATATTGGCATCCTTGTATTTCTGCATGAATTCTTCCGCACCACTAAAAGCCACCTGATTGATATATTTATCCACCTCCTCACCGGTCATGCCCACACCACGGTCAATGATGCTGAGGGTCTTTTCTTTGGCATCCAGAACTACATCGATTCTCAGTTCTCCCAGTTCTCCTTTGGCCTCACCAATGGACGAAAGGGTCTTTAATTTCTGCGATGCATCAACCGCATTGCTCACCAGCTCACGCAGGAAGATCTCGTGGTCGCTATACAGGAATTTCTTGATGATGGGAAAGATATTCTCGGTCTGAACCCGTATCTGGCCTTTTTGCATAGTACTCGTTTTGGCTGCAAATGAACAAATTAAATACCAAACAACCCTATGCTGACAGGTTGACAAGTCCCAATACCCCATAAAGGCGGTTATTCCGTTCTGGCAGGAAAAAAATGCAGGATTTCAGTTACCCAGCACCCGGACATCATCGATCTGGAAGCGGGTGGTACGGTGGTCAAAAATAGATACGGGATCAGCCCCTTCATACCGGAAAGCAATATGAACCGTACCTGAAAAAGTGGAGAGACTGATATCGCCGGACGACACCCAGCCAGCATTGATCGATGAAACGGATCCTTTGGATATAAGAGCCCGCAAAGGCGTCCAACGGGCTTTCCAGGGAACATTTGCACCGTCGTAATTACCCGATACCAACACCTGCAGGGTGGCTCCGTTATCATACCCATCTTTGGTAACGAACCGAAGGATCTCATTGGCAGAGTTGGACAGGTTCACCGGCGGACTAATCAGCCAGGATACCAAGACAGGTTTACCAGTGGCAAAAGCACTGATCTCGGCATACCGGTTGCCCTGCGTGCTGTTGATCAGAAATAACTGATCGCCGGATTCTGCGATCGTCTTCCAGCCATTGTCACCTACCACACCATTGGTCTGCTGTTCAAAGTCCTCTATCAGTAATTCCTTGATACCGGGTGGGCGGCAACGCAACCCGGTCAGCTGTACATCTGAAGTATCCCGTATCAATAACTGTTTGTCATATCGGAACACACTGTATACCGCCGTGATACTCCCATTACCCCTGGGAACACGGGCAGAGGCGAACCTCGCAAAACCACTGGTACGGACATAGGCGCTTCCGCCGCCACAGGCTTTTACGGTCAGGTTCGATGAAATCCGGTTTACCGGATCCGCATAGGTCTTACCCGTATCGTTCACCGCAAACTCAAGCTGGTCGATCCTTATTAGGCAACTCTGCAACGAATCGGCCAGTTCATCCAGCCGCACCTGTTTGGGAACAATAGGCTGGTTCAATTCTTTTTTAACAAGGAACCTGTTGAACAAGGGCACAGGTATGGGTCTGATCTCCGGGTAAGCCGGTACGGACCTATCAACGCCGGCACCCAGTTGCAGCATGCCCGCATAATCGCCCATCCACAGACCTTTGAGTTTTACGGCCAATCTTCTTCCCACCGGATAATCGGTGTACAGGCCGAAGCCGTCGAGTCGGATGGTGATACCGCCGGTGCTATCCTGTATCACCACAGATTTATAAAAATTATCGCGGCTATCGTCCGCAACCACGATACCTTCTATTACACTGTCCTCGGTTAGATACTCGAAGTTACCGGGGGTATGCCGGTTACGCAATTCACGAATTCCCATGTTGGGACGTATATCCGGTCCCCGGTACACAGGAGGTTCATCGAATTTTTTATTACAATGCGCGCAAAACAGAAGGCATGCGCAGCAGACATATCCCATACATTGTTTTCTCTTTGTCATAACCGGAGAGAAATATTTACAGAATAATTCAGTCCCATGGCATAAAAATATTTGGATGGAAATCGGTTTACATTCTTTGTATCCATATCAAACCTTAATTGTTCATACCCGCCGGACAGGATGTCTTTCCTGTTCAACAGGTTATTGATGCCTGCATACAACAGGAGGGTCTGAAAATGTTTGGCTCCCGGCAACCGTAAGCGGATAGAGCATCCTCCCGACAGATCAAGGGTCAACTGTTCCGGTAATTTCTCCTGCCCGATGATACGATACCACTGTTCCGATCCCTCGGTAACATTCTCCATGGCCTGATAGGTTCGTCGGATGGGATTGAACGACAGCCAGTGCTCCCTGAAATAACTGGCATACATATTCAGGTAGCTGTTATTGTGCTGATAGCTGATCCCCAGCCCATAAGCTTCCTGCGGCGTTCCTTCCACCCTGAAATTTTTCATGTACACCTGCCCTTTCTCCAATACGAAGGCATCGTTATCCGCCGTTACCGAATATGCAGGCCTATTGCTGTAATAGTACCTACCTGCGGCAATACCCAGTTGAAGCGTCCACTTACCGGTCAGCTTATATTCACCGCCCAGTTCAGTTCCGTAATGAACTTTACCGATGCCGGATAAAGCATAATTCACAAGACTCCTGTACGCATCATGGTAGAAGCTGAGCACGTTCATGGATCCACTCAGCGCGGTGATATAGGCAGAGAGCCTGATCTTCAGTTTGGGTGAATTCAAGATAAGTCCTGACTCTGCATTGACCATCATTTCGCTGGTCACCTTTTCCTGCCGGGTATCCCTGGTCCTGGGCGAGATAAAAATATTATCAAAGAATGGTGCCCTGCTCATGGCCAGAGCCTGCAGGTACAGGTATTTACGGCCGCTGACCTTATAGTTGAACCCGGCTTTGACAGACAGGTTGGTAAATGACAGCGTTGCCGATATGCCATAAGAATCAAAAGGGAATAATCCATTCCGCATCCTGCCTTCCCGCGTATATTCCGTAGTTGACAGGGATATTCCGGCAAAGCCATCCACTTTTTGCCAGGATGCCGTTACCGTGCCTGTTATGCCCGCTAGGCCCGTGTTCACCAGATAATCATACCCATACCTGTCACCTTCCCGCAATACGCGGTTCGGATGATGGAGGTCGTTCTGGATGGCATTGACATTTCCCGGATAATCATTTTCTGCGAATGTGTTCCAGTCAACTGAATACTCGGCCCCCAACAGGTCCCGGATCCGGTTATACCGATGCGTCTGCTGCAATTGCAGGTAAACATCCGCGTTGAGGGTCACCAGGTTGCTGATGCGGGAGGTATAAGTCACGCTGAGTTCGGCCTTCCTGGTATCGGTCACCCTTTCCGCCAGCAGGTAACGGGCCCGTAAGCCGGAGAACTGGTTGCCCCTGATGCCATCCACATCCTCAATCGTCTCCCAACTGTTCCTGTTCACATCATATAACCTTTGCCAGTTGATCTGTAACAACGACGGCTGGCCCTGTATCTCTTCTGTTACCAGTTTACGCAACAGGGTATCGGTTTGGTATGAGGGCAGGTACCGGTAATAATCGGGTCTGGGATCAGGCGCATCGTACCAGTCCAATGCAGTGGCGCTCCTACGTCCCGCCATCAATCCCAAAGAGATCGTACATGCCGATTGGTTATCGGGACGGAACTCATCCAACAGGATCAGCATCGGGAGATGCGACCGGTTGGTATTGGCATTCCTTTTCCTGCCTCCCTGCCATCCCCAGTAAGGATTGTAAAAGGAATCGCCGTTCAGCTGCACGGTCTCTTTCAGTACCGGTCCCTGCCGGGCGGTCGTTACGGCATTACCCAAAAGCACCAGCGAGAGCAAATGCCCTTCGCGGGTCTGTTTGTCAATTGCGAAATAATAACCGCCACCTTCCTGGTATGTTCCCGGAAAATGGCTTTCCACAGCTCCCCGCCAGTTAACAGAAAAAGCAGATGCCCATCCTGTTTTGTTCATACCCCGGTTCCATGTAAATGAAAAACGCCTGCTGAACATCCGGCTACTCAATGCAGTGCTGATCAGTAGCTGTTCCCTTTGGCGGGAAGCACGCAGATCCATCAGCAGTGTATTGCCGGGGTTGGTAAATCCCAACTCTGCAGTACCTGTACCCAGTATCACACGATTATTTCTGGTCACTTCGTTCAGTCCTGACCAGACAGACCATTGCGGGGTCCCATCCTCAGGATCATTCAGGTGCAGCCCGTTGATCTGCACACCCGACATGTCCGGAGCATACCCACGCAGGCGAAACCGCTTCACAGAAAAATGAAAGGCCGCCATCGAATAGAGTATATCCCGGTTGGCCATGAGCAGACCCGGCACAAAAACACCATCTTCCGCCGTACGTTCTGTTTCGTTAAGTGTGATGATGGGCAGATCGTACCATTGCCCCTCCTTCAATAAGGACGCAGCGGCACTATCTGTGAACTTGTTTTTTTCTTTGTCAGGCCGGTGATACCGCTGCGCATGCATATTGTTGCAAAAGCATAGCAACAGTAAAGGCCATAGTGATCGTAACATGGCTGAACTGTTTTACTTACTTCGCACAGGGAATACAATGGAGGAGACAAATCGTGGCTAAAATAATTTCCGATACCATCAAAAACAAGTACAAGAAAAAAGATTGCGGTAAATACGCTACCATAGCTGCTGAAGTCACTGTAGGTTTATTGAAAAGCATTTCATGAAATATGGTATCCTGCTGTTATGGCTGATCGGTCACACGACCGCAGAGGCACAACGATACAAGGCCTGCGTGGTCGCTTTTTACAATCTCGAAAATCTCTATGATACCATCAACAACCCGTTGGTGAACGATGATGACTTCACACCTTCCGGTAGCAAACACTACACTAAAAATATCTATCTCGACAAACTGGAGAAACTTGCTACTGTTATCAGCCAGATCGGTAAAGAGACCAGTCCCACCGGACCTGCATTACTGGGTGTGGCCGAGATCGAGAATGATACGGTATTGTATGACCTTACACATCACCCTTTCCTGGTCCAGCGTCATTACGGAATGATCCATTACGACTCCCGCGATGCAAGGGGCATCGATGTGGCTTTGCTGTACAACCCTTCCATCTTCACGCCTGAAAAAGCGGAGAAATTGGAGGTACAGCTTCCAGGCAACAGCAAAGAAGCCTTCTTTACCAGGGATATCCTGTACGTGACCGGCTGGCTGGCCGGAGAACGCATCCATGTATATGTGAACCACTGGCCCAGCCGTCGCGGCGGCGAGGAAAGAAGTTCCCCCGCACGCGAACAGGCGGCGCTCACCTGCCGAAAACATATCTATTCTGTACAACAGAAAAATCCAGGCGCCAAGATCATCCTTATGGGCGACCTGAATGATGATCCCGACAGTCCCAGCATTACCCGCTCATTGGGAGCCCGGTCAGAAATGAGCCGGACCCGGCCCGGAGAATTGTTCAACCCCTGGGCCGAACTCCATGCGAGGGGGATCGGTACCCTGGCCAACCGCGACAGTTGGGGACTTTTCGACCAGATCCTGCTCTCTCAGTCCTGGTTACCGCCCCAGGCAACCGGCTTTTTCTTCCATAGCCAGCATGTATTCGGTCCGGCTTACCTGAAAGAGCTTTCCGGCCGTTACAAAGGTTATCCCATGCGCACCTGGGACGGAAATAACTACCGGGGAGGCTATAGCGACCACTTCCCGACCTATATCATATTATTAAAAAACTTAAAATAAAGCCGGTAATTCAGGAAATAAAGGCCTTCGGGCGCAAAAAAGCCTGGATTTACTGCCGCAAACTCAGGGCTTTTCCCTACTTTTGCAGCCCCAAATCTGTTTTGGCAGATTCTTCCCGCCGGAGTTCCGTAGCGGGATGACCATTGGGAGAAACCAAATTTAAAACCTAAAAATTCAGGTAATGAACAGTTACGAATTGATGGTGATCTTTACACCGGTACTGTCTGAAGAAGATTTCAAAGCTTCTCAGAAAAAGTATTCCGACCTGATCGCCGAACTGGGTGGTGCCACTGTGCACAGCAACCCTTGGGGCTTAAAATCCCTCGCTTACCCTATCCAGAAAAAAACAACCGGTATCTACTGGGTGTTGGAATTCCAGGGTCCTTCAGAGATCAACGAAAAATTGAAGATCCAGATGTTGCGCGATGAGCAGATCATGCGCCACATGATCACCCGTCTCGATAAATACGCCGTCGAGTACAACCACGTGAAAAGAAATGGCGGATTTGCAATGCAAGACAAACAGGAGGCTTAATCATGGCAAAGAACGAAATCAAATACCTGACCGCCATCAAACAGGAGAAGCCCAAGAAAAAATTCTGCCGCTTCAAAAAATATGGCATCAAATACGTTGACTACAAGGACATCGAGTTCCTGAAGAAATTCATCAACGAGCAGGGTAAACTGTTACCACGCCGTTTGACCGGTAACTCACTGAAGTACCAGCGTAAAGTTCAGGACGCGGTAAAGAAAGCCCGCCAGATGGCTTTGTTACCTTATGTAACTGACTTATTGAAATAAACATCATTAGTAACCTTCCCTAATCACGCCCGGGCGTGAGACAGTCGGAAAGACTGGGCTCTTGGGGACTAAAACAACAAACATGCAAGTAATCTTAATTCAGGACGTAGATAATCTGGGTGGCCGTAATGAGCTGGTGACCGTAAAGAACGGTTATGCCCGCAATTACCTGATCCCTCAGAAATTCGCTATTGAAGCCAGTCCTGCCAACCTGAAACAACACGAAGAGCGTCTGAAAGTGATCGCCAAGAAAGAGGCCCTGATGCTGGCTGAACTCAATAAGGTGATCGAGGTGCTGAAAGCTTCTGCCGTATCTATCGGTGCCAAGACCGGTACCAGCGGAAAGATCTTCGGTAGCGTTACCTCTTTACAGATCGCCCGCGCCATCCGTGACCAGAAAGGTTACGAGATCGACCGCAAGCGTATCTCTATCGTTGATGAAGTAAAAGAACTGGGTACACACAAAGCAAGCATCGATTTCGGCAACGGAAACGTAGTTGAGATTGATTTTGAAGTAGTTGCAGAGTAATTACCCGCTCAACTGATAAAGCCTGTTCCTCGGAACAGGCTTTTTTTTGCCCCAACTCCGGTACCGGCAGCAACACCGGTTGTGTCACTCCCTTCCTGGTCCCGTTCACTGGTCGGCAGAAAGGGTCTGAAAAGGGGACCGGAATCCTTGACCCCTTCCCTTAGCCAACCCTGAATCAAGGCCCTGCAGGCTTTCTGGACCCAGAAACCGGGGATTTACTGCTGGTAAGCAGTTTACTGTAAAAAACCAAAAAAAATAGGGCAATTCAACAAAATCCCTATCTTCGGGAGTCCAATGACAGTTCTTCCATATTCCAGAAGGTTTTAAACGTAAATGCTTCCAGGTTTTTGGTTACTGTTTTACTCATTGGTTTTTGATCATTTAATTTTTTTAAGAACATGAACATTTACGTTGGAAATCTGAACTGGAATATGTCCAGCGAAGACCTGCAAAACCTGTTTACCCCGTACGGAGAAGTAACCAGTGCAAAGATCGTTACCGACAAATTCAACAACGACCGCAGCAAAGGTTTCGGTTTTGTTGAAATGGCTGATGATGAAGCTGCCAAAGCTGCCATCGCAGCCCTGCACGACACAGAAGTTCTGGGTCGTAAGATCGTTGTGAACGAATCTACACCACGCCCTGAAGGCGAAAGAGGCGGCTTCAAGAAGAAGAGCTTCGGTGGTGGCGGTGGAAGCCGTGGTGGTTACGGTGGTGGAAGCCGTGGTGGCAACGGTGGCGGATACAACCGCGATCGTGGTGGTAATGGCGGCGGATACGGTAACAGGTATTAATCCCAAAGAACCAACCAAAACTAACATAAGTCCGGTACGCCGGACTTTTTTTATGCCCTGCCTTATACCCTGACGGACACACCTGTTATCCGTCTCAAAACAGGCTTCTGTCAGTTTCTTATATTTGGTATATGAAAAACACAGCCATCACTTCTCCTGTGGCCGGCATTATGCGCTGGGGTGTCTGGGGGGCTAACTTCACCACCGCCCAATACCGCGAAATGATCGAGACCTGCCTGCAATATGGGATCGTTACATTCGATCATGCGGATATCTACGGCGACTACACCACGGAAGCAGAATTCGGGGAAGTGATAAAGGAGAGTCCATCCCTCCGGCATCACATGAAGCTGATCAGCAAATGCGGGATCCAGATGGTCAGTCCGAACCGGCCGGAGCATCGCATCAAATCGTACAATACCTCCCGCCAGCACATCATCCGTTCCGTCGAACACTCGCTGCAGAACCTGGGTACAGATTACCTGGATGTATTGCTCATACATCGCCCCGATCCTCTGCTCGATCCGGCAGAAGTAGCAGAAGCCATAGAATTACTGAAAGAACAGGGAAAAATACTATCCTTTGGCGTGTCCAATTTCCTTCCTCACCAGGTCGACCTGCTGGCCAAATACACGTTGATCGAATACAACCAGGTAGAGATCTCCCTGATGCAACCCAGATCACTGACCGATGGTACACTGGAAAACTGTATGCGGCACCGGATCATCCCCATGGCCTGGGCGCCACTGGGCGGAGGCCTGTTCACAGATGATAGCCACCCCCGTTTCCGTGCCATTTCCCTGGCTGCCAATGAACTGGCAGAAAAATACCACACGGGGTTGAACGAGATCCTACTTGCCTGGCTGCATACCCATCCTGCCGGCATACAATCGGTCATAGGAACCACGAAGATCGAAAGATTGCTCCAGGCAAAAGCAGCGGCATCCATCAGACTGGAGCGGGAGGATTGGTTCAGATTACTGGCCGCCTCTACCGGCGAAGATGTTGCTTAACGGGTTCAGGATTTGGAGGGATCAGGCCAAAGGCAGGCGTACAAAGAAGCTGGTTCCCTTATTGACCTCACTTTCCAGCGTGATCGTTCCCCCATGTTGTTCCACGATCTTTTTACAGATCGAGAGTCCGATGCCGTAACTCACTTCCCCTTCGGTTCCTTTTCGTCTTGCGTGTGTGAACATATCGAAGATCTTTCCCTGGTCGGCCTTAGCGATACCGATACCCTGGTCTGCCACCACCAGCAAAGCCACTTTCCCCTCTTTACTCACCTTCACCTGTATAACAGAATCCACCGGGCTGAATTTGATGGCATTGTTCACCAGGTTGGTGATCACCCTTTCCATCTTGTTGGCATCCATATTTACGGGTAATTCCTGTGGGGCATTATCTGAGTGGATACGGATATTTTTCTTTGCGGCAGATAGCTCGAGCAAAGCAACCGTTTGTGTTACCAGCGCATTGAGGTCTGTCCGCTGTAACTGTATATTATCATTAAGTGCATCCGTTTTTTTGAGTAGGTCATTGATCAATACCAGCGAACTCCTGGCAGAATGCTGGATCAGTGTCATCAATTCTTTCTGATCTGCCGACAGCTTTTCATCGGCCAACATCACCTGTGAGATCGCGGAAATATTATTGATGGGGCTACGCAGATCATGCGCCACGGTATTCAGGATCTTCTCTTTCTGCTCTTTCGCTATAGAAAGCTCTGTATTGGATATCTCCAGCTGTGAGAGGTTTTTGAAATAGAGATGTTTGAAATAGTAGAGCGACATGATGAACAGACAAAGCGGTACCAGGATTTTCAACCCGGTGGCGATCTTTTCCAGTTTGTCCATTTCCTGCACAGGCAGGTGTTGCATACGGAGCCAGACAAAGCCTATGCAAAGCAGGGAAGAGAAGAGGAAATATTTCCAGTGAGTATCAAAAAAGATAAGTGCCGCCAGCATCATCACCATCAGACGGTATTCACTGCCTGCTTTGTAAAAATAACCGTTGGCTACTGCGATGGCTGCTACAACAACCAGCAGTAGTGCACGGAGATCGCGCCATTTACCGGAATAGGAAATATAGAAAGCAAAAGTGAAAATGACTATCTGTGTCACATTGAAGGAAGCCGGTATGTATGCCTGCCAGTATAGGTTGAAGATCAGCGACAGCAGCGCGAACGGCCAGCCGATCATACTGAACAGGTTGAACATATAGGTCTTCTGCCCGTCCACGAAAGTAGGATCTTTGTCCATCCCCATTTTCAGGAAACGTTGCAGGCTATTACCCAGAAATTTAATCATCAGAAAATGAAAATTGGATTATCCGCAAAATAAGCAGCAACAAGATCACTGGCAAATTATAATAACAAGATACCTGATAAAGCCAATATGCAGACACTGCTGCCGCATTTTTCGGCTGTTGCTGACCGATTCCTGTTCCAGTTTGGCCGTTATGGACCTCAGTGATCAAAAAAGTTTGTGCAAAGTATTCGTGCGGCAGTTGCTGCTATCCGGGGCAGGTTTAAAACCAGGGATTCAGCCAATCGCCATGATCTCATTCGGTATGATGCATAAAAAAACCCGATCAGTAAACTGATCGGGTTCAATAAATATGGCAGCTACCTACTCTCCCAGCGTAATGCGAGTACCATCGGCCATGGGGGACTTAACTTCTCTGTTCGGAATGGGAAGAGGTGAACACCCCCGGCAAAACCACCATAAGATCTTCATAAACTGTGAGCCTGTAGCTGGGAGCTGCGAGCTAATGCTCGTGGCTCATGGCTCGTGGCTCATGGCTTAAATAAGTTACATATTGGGAAGCTAGAAGAATTACAAGAAAAAAAATAAAGCTTACGGGCAATTAGTACTACTTGGCTTTGTTGTTACCAACTTTACACCTATAGCCTATCAACGTCATAGTCTTTGACGACCCTTAAAAGTAAACTCATCTTGTGGAAGGTTTCACGCTTAGATGCTTTCAGCGTTTATCCTTGCCGTGCGTAGCTACTCTGCATTGCACCTGGCGGCACAACAGATACACCAGCGGCACGTACGTCCCGGTCCTCTCGTACTAAGGACATGTCCACTCAATTTACTAGCGCCCACCACAGATAGGGACCGAACTGTCTTGCGACGTTCTGAACCCAGTTCACGTGCCACTTTAATCGGCGAACAGCCGAACCCTTGGGACCTTCTCCAGCCCCAGGATGTGACGAACCGACATCGAGGTGCCAAACCTTACCGTCGATATGAGCTCTTGGGTAAGATCAGCCTGTTATCCCCGGAGTACCTTTTATCCTTTGAGCGATGGCCCTTCCATACAGAACCACCGGATCACTTTAGCCAGCTTTCGCTCCTGCTCGACGTGTTTGTCTCACAGTCAAGCACCCTTTTACTAATGCGCTCTTCGTACGATTACCAACCGTACTGAGGGTACCTTTGCGAGCCTCCGTTACTTTTTAGGAGGCGACCACCCCAGTCAAACTACCCACCATGCAATGTCCCCCGCAAGGGGTTAGGTTCTAAGCAACAAAAGGTTGGTATTTCAACGATGACTCCACAATGCCTGGCGACACTGCTTCAAAGTCTCCCAACTATCCTACACATTTGTTGCTCAAAATCAATGCAAAGTTGTAGTGAAGGTTCACGGGGTCTTTCCGTCCCGTGGCGGGTAACCGGCATCTTCACCGATACTACAATTTCACCGGGCTCGTGGAGGAGACAGTGTTCAACTCATTAGACCATTCGTGCAGGTCGGAACTTACCCGACAAGGAATTTCGCTACCTTAGGACCGTTATAGTTACGGCCGCCGTTTACTGGGGCTTCAGTCAGGAGCTTTGGCTTGCGCCGAACACCCTTCCTTAACCTTCCAGCACCGGGCAGGTTTCAGGCTCTATACGTCAACTTACGTTTTTGCAGGGCCCTGTGTTTTTGTTAAACAGTTGGTTGAACCATTTTACTGTGACCGTATCGCTACGGTACGCTTTATCCCGAAGTTACAGCGTTAATTTGCCTAGTTCCTTCTCCACGGCTCACCCGAGCGCGTTAGAATACTCATCCCGTCTACCTGTGTCGGATTCCGGTACTGGCTGCTATGCTCGCTTTTCTTGGCAGGGATTTTATGATTTCGCTTTGTCCGAAGACTCCACTCAGGCGTACACTTCCGTCCGTACGCAACCACCACGTCCCTGCGTCACTTTTAATGCATAGTAGGTGCTGGAATATTAACCAGCTTTCCATCAGATGCCCCTTTCGGGTTTTCCTAAGGACCAGACTAACCCTGATCCGATTAACGTTGATCAGGAAACCTTAGACTTTTCGCGTTAAAGTTTTTCACTTTAATTATCGTTACTTATGCCTACATTTTCTTTTCAAATCGCTCCAGCATACGTCGCCGTACACCTTCTGTGCAGATTTGAATGCTCCCCTACCACTCTAGCAAGCTAGAATTTAGAACTTCGGTTCATGGTTTGATGCCCGATTATTTTCCGTGCAGGATCTCTCGACCAGTGAGCTGTTACGCACTCTTTAAATGAATGGCTGCTTCCAAGCCAACATCCTGGCTGTTATAGAAATCCCACCTCGTTTGATCAACTTAACCATGTATTAGGGACCTTAGTTGCTAATCTGGGTTATTTCCCTCTCGGCCACGGACCTTAGCGCCCGCAGCCTCACTCCCGGAGATATATGATAGCATTCGGAGTTTGTCAGGGTTTGGTAGGCGGTGAAGCCCCCTAGCCCAATCAGTAGCTCTACCTCTATCATACTTCTATATCCGAGGCTGTTCCTAAAAACATTTCGGGGAGAACGAGCTATCTCTCAGTTTGATTGGCCTTTCACCCCTATCCACAGGTCATCCCAAGACTTTTCAACGTCAACGGGTTCGGTCCTCCATTCTGTGTTACCAGAACTTCAACCTGCCCATGGATAGATCACAAAGTTTCGCGTCTACCCCGACTGACTAATCGCCCTATTTGGACTTGCTTTCGCTTCGGCTCCGTTAAATAAGAACTTAACCTCGCCAGTCAGGAGTAACTCGTAGGCTCATTATGCAAAAGGCACGCCGTCACTCATTGCTGAGCTCCGACCGCTTGTAGGCGCACGGTTTCAGGTACTATTTCACTCCCCTGTTCGGGGTGCTTTTCACCTTTCCCTTACGGTACTGGTTCACTATCGGTGTCTGAGGAGTATTTAGCCTTACCAGATGGTGCTGGCAACTTCATGCAAGATTCCTCCGGTCCCGCATTACTCAGGATACCACTCGTCCACGTTAATTTGTATCTACAGGGCTATCACCTGCTATGGCTCAACTTTCCAGTTGATTCGATTTGATAACGCTTTCTAAATGTGGTCCTATAACCCCAGATCGGCACGCCGACCTGGTTTGGGCTTTTCCCTTTTCGCTCGCCACTACTTGGGGAATCACTGTTGTTTTCTTTTCCTCCCGGTACTTAGATGTTTCAGTTCTCGGGGTTGGCTCTCTTTCGAGTGTCATGCCTTCAGCATGACGGGTTGTCCCATTCGGAAATCTACGGATATAACGATCGTGTGCATCTCCCCGTAGCTTATCGCAGCTTACCACGTCCTTCATCGCCTCTCAGACCCTAGGCATTCACCATGCGCCCTTATTTGCTTTAAAAAATTTATCAGTTATGATCTTGCATATAATCATAACCTTCTTGTAATTGATTTCGCTTTCCCAATATGTCAAAGAGCTAAATAATGTTTGATGTGATCTTACATTAAGTGGCAGATGTTAAGGTTATGAACCTCCAGGCCTTATGCCTACATCTATTGTTTGAAAGAACTTTACTTTAACTTGTACGCTGCACCCACATCATTGTATACTTAGTACTTAAATGTGGAGGATAACGGATTCGAACCGTTGACCCCCTGCGTGCAAGGCAGGTGCTCTAGCCAGCTGAGCTAATCCCCCCGCTGTTATTATTAGTAGACCCGACCAGAGTTGAACTGGTGACCTCTACATTATCAGTGTAGCGCTCTAACCAACTGAGCTACGGGTCTGATTCGGGTACTAACAGTACTTGTTAAAGAGCTTAAAAATTGAAAGAGTTGGAAACAACAACAACGATTTACACCGTCTCTAAAAGGAGGTATTCCAGCCGCACCTTCCGGTACGGCTACCTTGTTACGACTTAGCCCCAGTCACCGATTTTACCCTAGGCAGCTCCTTTCGGTTACCGACTTTAGGTACACCCGGCTCCCATGGCTTGACGGGCGGTGTGTGCAAGGTCCGGGAACGTATTCACCGTATCATTGCTGATATACGATTACTAGCGATTCCAGCTTCATGGAGTCGAGTTGCAGACTCCAATCTGAACTGAGAACAGGTTTTTGGGATTGGCTTCATATCACTATGTTGCAGCCCTTTGTCCTGCCCATTGTAGCACGTGTGTAGCCCTGGGCATAAAGGCCATGATGACTTGACATCATCCCCTCCTTCCTCACGCCTTACGGCGGCAGTTTCAGTAGAGTTCCCAGCATTACCTGTTGGCAACTACTGATAGGGGTTGCGCTCGTTGCGGGACTTAACCCAACACCTCACGGCACGAGCTGACGACAGCCATGCAGCACCTTACTGGCAGTGTATTGCTACAAAAAGAGCTTTCACTCTCGGTCTCCCAGCATTCTAGCCCAGGTAAGGTTCCTCGCGTATCATCGAATTAAACCACATGCTCCACCGCTTGTGCGGACCCCCGCCAATTCCTTTGAGTTTCAACCTTGCGGTCGTACTTCCCAGGTGGATTACTTAATGCTTTCGCTCAGACACTTATAGTGTATCACAAATGTCGAGTAATCATCGTTTAGGGCGTGGACTACCAGGGTATCTAATCCTGTTTGATCCCCACGCTTTCGTGCCTCAGCGTCAATATATGCGTAGTAAGCTGCCTTCGCAATAGGTGTTCTATGTCATATCTAAGCATTTCACCGCTACATGACATATTCCGCTTACCTCCACAATATTCAAGACAGATAGTATCAATGGCAGTTCTAGAGTTAAGCTCTAGGATTTCACCACTGACTTACCTGCCCGCCTACGCACCCTTTAAACCCAGTGAATCCGGATAACGCTTGCACCCTCCGTATTACCGCGGCTGCTGGCACGGAGTTAGCCGGTGCTTATTCATCTGGTACCGTCAAGTGACGAAGAATCGCCTTTTTTCGTCCCAGATAAAAGAAGTTTACAATCCAGAGGACCTTAATCCTTCACGCGGCATGGCTGGTTCAGACTTGCGTCCATTGACCAATATTCCTTACTGCTGCCTCCCGTAGGAGTCGGGCCCGTGTCTCAGTGCCCGTGTGGCTGATCATGCTCTCACATCAGCTACTGATCGTAGACTTGGTGGGCCGTTACCCCGCCAACTATCTAATCAGCCGCACACCCATCAAGAAGCGCCGAAGCTATAATAACAATGTGATGCCACATCGTTATGTTACGGGGTATTAATCCAAATTTCTCTGGGCTATTCCCCACTTCTCGGAAGGTTGTGTACGTGTTCCGCACCCGTTTGCCGGTCGCCGCCCAGTATTGCTACCTGCGCTGCCCCACGACTTGCATGTATTAAGCCTGCCGCTAGCGTTCATCCTGAGCCAGGATCAAACTCTCCATTGTAAATGTTGTTTGATCTGACTATAATCTCAATTAATCGAAATTAACGTCGGATATGTTGTTATTTTTTGATAGCGTAAATCTTACCATAAAATTTCAAATTTTATGCTGCTGTTGTTTCCAAACTTTCAAAGATCTTTTGGCTTTACTTAGCCTCCCTTTTTATTGGGGTTGCAAAGGTAAGAGCCTTTATTTTATCAACCAAAATTATTTGAAGAAATTTCAAACTTTTTTCGTTGTAAAAACCTGTGTAAGAACTACCGTTTTTTTCAAACGGGTTGCAAAGATAAGAGGCTTTTTTAACTCACCAAATTTTTATTCAAAATTTTTCTTTTTCTCTCCTCGTTTCTTCTTCAATGAACAACCGTTTTGTTGAACGGGCGGCGAAGATATGATTGTTAGTGTAACCACCAAATTTTTCTTCTAAAAAACCAGAAAATTTTTATTCCCTGTTGTTCGTGAATCCTGCAAAGAACATCCTCTTTTTCTAAAAGCGGGTTGCAAAGATAACCCCGGAATCCTTATCTCCAAATCTTTTTCCCAACTAATTTCAGGGCTATTTCTAAAACCCAATGGCAGCAAGGGTTACAGCTGATAAATTTTTTTACGTTTTTTTCCGAAAGCATCCTCTTTCTGAAAATTCCTCTAGGCTGTAACTACCCAAAGACCGGTGTGAATATCCCTGATGGATCGAAGCTTTTTTACACAGCAGTGGTCAGTAAAGGGCTTATCTGACCGTTATAGAAAACGCGGTTCAGAAAAAGTCCCTGTGCCGGTGTGGTAAAATCGGCCTGCGAACAATCCCTGGCCTCAATGATCCTCACCAGTTCCGCCTCGCTGATCTGCCCGCGGCCCAGCTTTAACAGGGTGCCCACCAACCCCCTTACCATACCCCTTAAAAACCGGTTGGCCTTCACTTCAAAGACCAACAGTTCCTGTTCCCGGTACCAGCGTGCCGTTTCTATGGCACAGTTGAAATTGTTAACCTGGGTATTCCGCTTGGAGAAACTGGTGAAATCGCGGTAACCGCGGATAATGTCAGCACCTCGCTGTAATAGATCCATCTCCAGTGGATAAGGATACAGCCAACCCCTATCGACCAGAAAAGGGTTCTTATGCTGAAAAATATAGTATTTGTACTCCCTGGCCACCGCATCAAAGCGGCAATGGGCCGTTTCGGGCACCGGGTAGATCCCCCTTACCGCAATGTCCGGGGGCAAAATGGCATTCAAATTATACACGTTCCGGTTCGTGATAACCAATCCCGTATCGAAATGGAAGAAATTCTGGTTGGCATGCACCCCGGCATCTGTGCGTGAGGAGCCGGTAAGACTGAATGGCTCCCTGAAAAGAACCTGAAGGGCCTTTTCCAGTTCCGATTGTATCGTTGCAGCATTATCCTGTACCTGGAAACCGCTGTATGCCGTGCCTTTATAGGTTAGTTCCAGGAAATAACGGGACATGGGATCGGGTTTAGAACGTGATTTCAGATTTGGTGAACCACACTGTGTTGACAGAAGCCCTTCCCTTTCCTGCCGTCCCTATCTCCGAACGGCCTGAAACTGCGGCCATCTGGCCAACCGGTTCCTGTAATACAGGGATGAACAGCGCAATGGTATCGGAACGGTTGCCAACGATGATCACATATACCTGGTCGATACCGGTAACACTTCCCCGGTCAAATATCTTTTTGATGTCCTGCACTTTCTCCCGCAGCGGTTTTCTGACCACCACGGTTTCCCTGGCCTCTTTTTTAGCGACCGGTAATTCGGACCGTTCCTTCACCGGGGGCTCCACCGCCTTTTTTTCTGTCTGTGCCGGGATCAACTCTTCAAAGACCAGCTGGTTATTGGGAGCAGGAAACATCTCCTTACCGGCAACCAGGCTCTGGTCGATCATATCAACCAGGCCCCAGCCGTTGTTCACTGCCTGGCGGAGCAAGAAAGCACGGGGTTTATCGGACAGCCGGATCTTGAATGAATATCCATTGCCAAGACTGGAAGGGAAATCGATCTGCAGTAAATGCTCACCTGCCGGCATCTGCGGGATCACAAGGTACCCGGTGGCTGAGGATCGGTAGGTATTGCCATTCCAACGCACTTGATAAACAGTGTTGTTTTCTGTTTGCAGATATACAAAACCCGTAGGCTGGGCCACAGCATCAGTTGCGCACAGCAGCCCGAGGCAGGTACAGAGAAACAGGAAGATCTTTTTAAGGAAGGGCATGCTGCAACGATTTGCACGAAATTAGTCAATTCGGGCGTTATGCCCCGACCGCAACTGCGGTCGTTTCCATTACCATTGGTAAAAATCTGCCTTTTCACTCAATACGTCCCTCTATCTTTATGTCTCCTAAAAAATACCTCATGAAGAAAGTTTTATTTGTTTTTGCGGTACTGATCAGCGGCATCGTGAGTGGACAGGATGCATGGAAAAAGATCTACCGGTCGTTCCCCACCAAGATCAATGACCTGGTACATACCAGACTGGATGCCCGGTTCGACTATAACAGGTCTTACCTGAATGGTAAGGTTTGGCTGACACTGAAACCGCATTTTTATGCAACTGATTCCTTACAACTGGATGCCAAGGGTATGAACATACACAAAGTGGAACTGGTGAGGGCCGGAAAGAACATTCCGCTGAAATACCAGTATGTTGATAGCCTGGTGCTGCAGATCAAATTGGACAGAACCTATAAGAAAGATGAAAACTATGTGGTGTACATAGACTACACTGCCAAACCCGATGAGTTCAAAACAGAGGGCAGTGCGGCCATTTCGGATGCCAAGGGACTGTATTTCATCAATCCGAAAGGAGAAGAAAAAGACAAACCCACACAGATCTGGACGCAGGGTGAAACTGAGGCCAGTTCGGTATGGATCCCCACCATCGACAAGACCAACCAGAAGACCACACAGGAATTCATGCTTACGGTACCCGCAAAATATGTGACCCTCTCGAACGGAAAAATGACCGCGCAAAAGAAGAACACCGACGGGACCCGTACCGATACCTGGGTGATGGAATTACCGCATGCCCCTTACCTGTTCTTTATCGGTGTGGGTGATTTTGCCGTAGTGAAAGACAGTTACAAGGGCAAAGAAGTGAACTATTACGTTGAGAAATCATACGAAAAAGTAGCCCGTAAGATATTCGGTCTCACCCCTGAAATGATGAAGTTCTTCTCGGAAAAAGTGACCGGCGTGGAATTCCCCTGGGTCAAGTACAGCCAGATGGTTGGCCGTGATTATGTGAGTGGTGCCATGGAAAACACCACCGCAACCCTCCACCAGGAGAGCGCCCAGCAGAATGCCCGTGAACTGATCGATGGCAACAGTTGGGAAGGGACCATTGCCCACGAACTGTTTCACCAGTGGTTCGGCGATTATGTAACTGCCGAAAGCTGGAGCAACCTGACGGTAAACGAAAGTTTCGCTGACTACAGCCAGCTGCTCTGGCTGGAATACAAATATGGCGCAGATGAAGCCGGATTTGAGAATTACAAGGAGATGCAGAATTACCTGGGCAGTGCTGAAAGCCGCAGCAAGGACCTGGTAAGGTTCTTCTACCGTGACAAGGAGGACATGTTCGACCTGGTGAGTTACCAGAAAGGCGGCCGGATCCTGCACATGCTGCGTAATTATGTGGGTGATGAGGCTTTCTTCAAATCGCTCAATAAATACCTGACCACTAACAAATTCGGGAACGGAAACGCGCACAAACTGCGTCTTGCCTTTGAGGAGGTCACCGGAAAGGACCTGAACTGGTTCTTCAACCAATGGTATTTCGGCAGTGGACATCCCAAACTGGAGATCAGTTATGGCTATGATGTGCCCACCCAGACGGCCAGCGTATACATCAAACAAACACAACCGGGAGACAAACTCTTTAAACTGCCAGTATCCATAGAAGTATATCATGGCAACAGTAAGAAACGTTACACAGTATGGGCCGAGAATGCCGCAGATACTTTCTCATTTTCCGTAGCGTCCAAACCAGATCTGATCAATGTAGATGCCGATAAGGTTCTGCTGGCAGAAAAGAAAGATACCAAGACCTTGTCTGAATGGATCCACCAGTACACCTATGCCGGCAAATACCTGGACAGAAGGGATGCGATCGATTTTGCGGCCAGGAATACCAGTGACCCTGCGGCCTATGACCTATTGTTGAAAGCACTGGGCGATCCTTTTTACAATATCCGCATCCGGGCCATACTGGGATTGGGAAATGCCAAACCTGATGCAGCAACCATCGGTAAAATAGAGACCATTGCCAAATCAGACAAACATGCAGTAGTAAGATCCATTGCCATCGATGCCTTGGCCAAACAGAAAAATGAGGCCTATAAAGATTTCTTCACCAAAGCCACCTCCGATTCATCTTATTCTGTAGCTGGAGCGGCGCTGGAAGCTTTGGGACTCCTGGATGGCAAACAGGCTTTTGCTATTGCGAATACCTTGTCCAAAGAAGACAATAAAGGAAGACTGTTGACGGCCATTACCAATGTGATCATCAAATACGGCGATGAATCTGTTTTTGATTTTGTTACCGGCAATTTTGAGGACATGCCGCTTTCCCAGGCAAAATTTGCCGCTATCAATCCACTGGCGGATTTCCTGAGCAAGGTCACTGACCTGGAAAGGTTCAAGAAAGGAGTGGATATCATCGTAAAATTCAGGGATGAGATACCTGCTTCCATACGTCCGCAGACAGACGCCTACATCAATGGCATGGCGCTGAAAGGACTGGCAGATAAAAAAGAAGCTGCCGGCGCGAAGGAAATGGCTGATTATGTAAGGTCCAAAATATCGGGAGGAAAGTGATGTATGTGAGAATGATTGAATGAGTGGATGAGTGATTGAGTGTATGATTGATTTGCGCTAATTAATAGGAAAGCCATCCTGCTGGTTGCGGGATGGCTTTCTTGTTGGTTGATGTTGGAATCGAAAAAGAATATAAAGAGATCGTTATTGTTGTGTTACCAGCTTCCACCGGCTCCGCCGCCGCCGCTGCTGCCACCGCCGAAGCCGCCGAAACCACCGCCACTGCTGCCACCTCCCCAACCGCCGCCGCTGTTACCACGGCCACTGTTCAGTAAGGAGGAGAGTATGACGGCCTCTGCGATATCGCCAAAACCACTGCGTCGTCCGCCACCCCAGCCACCGCCACCACCCCGGCTGCCCCTGGCAACCACGATGATCACAATGGCCAGTATGATCAGGAAAGTGAATATAGAGCCACCGCCTTTGCCGTCGCTGCCTTTTCTTTCACGTTTTACCTTGTACTCCCCAACGGCGGCTTTGGTCAATGCATTGATGGCATTATCGATACCACGATAATAATTCTGCTCACGGAACTGAGGAACAATCTCGTTCCGGTAAATGCTGGAGGCCACTACATCCGGTATGGCTCCTTCCAATCCGTAGCCTACTTCGATCCAGACCTTCCGGTTATCGATCGCGGCAATGATGAGCACACCGTTATTGGTCTTCTTATTACCGATACCCCATTCACGGAATAATTTTACGGCGTAGTCCTCGATCGCGTAATCGCCCAGATCCTTGATCAGCACCACGGCGATCTGGTTGGAAGTACTGTCGTCAAGTGCCACCAGTTTCCTTTCCAATATGTCCACCTGTTCGGGAGAGAGCACCCTGGCAGCATCGTTCACCAGTCTTGGCGGGTTCGGTTTAGGTAAAACGTTCTGCCCAAAGCCCGCAGACATTGATAAAACAGTGATCAGTATAAATAGTATCCGCTTCATTCAGACCGGTTATACGTTTGGCAGGAAATAGTTCGTGAAATGGTTATCATTTGAGCTGGCAGTAAGGGCAGGATGCGTGTGCATCCTGCACCCTATCTTCCAAATACGATATCATCGGGCAATTCATTGGTATCGGTTTCCCTGTTGAAAGGAAAATGTTTTACCAATGCCTCACCGATCACGCGAATGATCACGGTGATACCCTCTGCATAATCATTCCTGTTAAAAAGGGAGAGCATTTTCTGCACTTCGGCGTTCCAGAAACTATGGCCCACTCTGGCATGTATGCCTTCATCGCCATAGATGGCCAGTTGCCTGTCTTTCATGGCAACATAGACCAACACACCGTTACGTGCTTCGGTCTCATCCATTTTGAGTGCAAAGAAAAGTTCCCTGGCACGCATCACGGGATCAACAAAACGGCAACGGCTTTCTACATAGATCCTCACTTCGCCACTGGTGCGTTGTTCGGCTTCCTGAACTGCCGCTACGATCCGTTGCTTCTCCTCTTCAGAGAAGAAGGCCTCCGGCTTTCTTTTGAACCATCCCAGCATGCTGTTATTTTAGAATTTTACTTCAGGTGCTTTCTCTGATCCGGCTTCTGCCTTAAAGCCTTCCTTGGTCTTGAAACCGAACATACCGGCGAAAATATTCATCGGGAATGAACGCACTTTCACATTATAGGCCTGTACCGCATCGTTGAAGTCGTTACGCGCCACTTTGATACGGTTCTCGGTTCCCTCCAGCTGCGCCTGTAATCCGCGGAAAGCGTCGTTGGCACGCAGGTTGGGATACTGTTCAGACACTACCAGCAAACGGCCCAATGCCTGTGACAGCTGTCCCTGGCTTGCCTGGAACTGCTGCAGTTTTTCAGGGGTCAGGTCTTTGGCATCCAGTTTCATCTGGGTAGCGCTGGCCCGGGCTTCGATCACCTGGGTCAATGTGGTCTGTTCAAAATTGGCTTCTCCCTTAACGGTGTTCACCAGGTTGGGGATCAGGTCGGAACGACGCTGATAGTCGCTCTGTACCTTATTCCAGGCGTTTGTTACCACTTCATCCTGTTTTACCAATCCGTTGTAACCATTGCAACCCGACCAACCCAGTATCACTACGATGGCGAGGATAACGATCAGGGTAATGTTTTTTGTACTCATACAAAATTTGATTTAACTGTAATTTACTTGTTTGTCGTAATTCAGGTACAAATATTACAAAACAGATGCCGCCTGTTCTAGGATGGCAATTTGGCGGGCTTTGGTTAAAGAATTGTGAAGGAATGAGTTAGAAACAGTTCGCCTAGCAAAAAATGCCATCCGATTGGATGGCATTGTGACTGATAACAGCATTCCCGACCAACTGATGAATATAGGAAGCCGGTTTTATTCGTTGATGGCTGCGATCCCCGGTAATACTTTTCCTTCAAAGTATTCCAGCAGGGCTCCGCCGCCGGTGGATACATAACTTACCTTATCGGCAAATCCGAATTGGTTCACTGCTGCAACGCTGTCGCCTCCCCCTACCAATGAGAATGCTCCGGATTGGGTAGCTGCGGCAATGGCTGTGGCCATCATTTTGGTGCCGTGCTGGAATTTCTCCATCTCGAACACACCCATAGGACCATTCCACAAAATGGTCTTGGACCGTTTGATGCAGTTGGCGAACTGCTCGCAGGCATTTTCGCCGATATCAAGCCCCATCCAGCCATCGGGTATATCGTTACTGGGGGCTGTTGACACATTGGCATCAGCAGCAAACTTATCGGCGATCACTGAATCAGCGGGAAGGTGTATGCAGACGCCTTTGGCTTCGGCTTTCTGCAACAGTTCCAGTGCCGTATCCAGGCGATCCATCTCGCAGAGTGAACTGCCGATCTTACCTCCCTTCGCTTTCATGAAAGTGTAGGCCATTCCCCCACCGATGATGATATCGGTAGCACGCTCAAGCAGATTTTCGATGATCAGGATCTTATCGCTCACTTTGGCACCGCCAATAATGGCGGTGAAAGGTTTTTGGCTTTGGTTCATCACTTTATCTGCGCTGGACACCTCGCCTTCCATAACCAGCCCGAACATCTTCTTTTCTCCGGGGAAGAACTGCGCGATCACGGCTGTAGAAGCATGGGCGCGGTGTGCGGTACCGAATGCATCATTCACGTATACATTTCCCAGTTTGCTGAGTTTTTCGGCGAAAGCGGTATCACCTTTTTCTTCCTCCTTATAAAAACGAAGATTTTCCAGCAACAAGACCTCGCCGGGTTGTAAGGCTGCGGATTTTTCATAGGCTTCTGCACCAATACAATCATCTGCAAACTTTACAGTGGCCCCGTTCAGTAATTTGATGAGGTGATTTACCAGGTGACGTAAAGAATATTTATCCGTAGGACCGTCTTTCGGGCGGCCCAGGTGGCTCATGAGGATCACACTGCCTCCGTCGGCCAGGATCTTGCTGATGGTTGGGATGGTGGCGCGCATACGCGTATCATCCGTTATTGTAAAGGAAGCATCCAGCGGCACATTGAAGTCTACGCGGATCAGGGCCTTCTGGCCTTTGAAATTGTGTTCGGTAAATCTGCTCATCTGGGTAATTTGAAAATGTAAGAATTTGAAAATGAAAGCTGTAAACAGAAATGTGGTAATTCAATCATGCTCCTGCATTTTCAAATTACCACATTTTCTCCCGCCAAGGCGGGATCGATCATTTATTTGGAGATCAAACCAGCAAAATAATGTACGGTACGTACCAGCTGGCTTACATAGCTCATTTCGTTATCGTACCAGCTTACGGTCTTTACCAGTTGAACATCACCTACGGTCATTACCTTGGTCTGGGTTGCATCGAACAATGAACCAAAACGGATACCGATGATATCAGAACTTACGATCTCGTCTTCTGTGTAACCAAAACTTTCGTTGCTGGCCTCTTTCATTGCCGCGTTGATCTCTTCTGCAGTAACTTTTTTAGACAGGATAGAAGTCAGCTCGGTCAGTGAACCCGTAATGGTAGGTACACGCTGTGCACTGCCATCCAGTTTACCTTTCAGCTCGGGCAGTACCAGCCCGATGGCTTTGGCAGCTCCGGTACTGTTGGGTACGATATTGGAAGCGGCTGCACGTGCCCTGCGGAGGTCTCCTTTGGGGTGTGGTGCATCCAGAGTGTTCTGGTCGTTGGTGTAGGCATGGATGGTGGTCATGATACCGGTCTGGATACCATATTTATCGTTCAGCACTTTGGCCATCGGCGCCAGACAGTTGGTGGTGCAGGAAGCGCAGGAAATGATGGTCTCAGAACCGTCCAGGATCGCATGGTTTACGTTGAAGACAACGGTTTTCAGGTCGCCGGTGGCAGGAGCAGAGATCACTACCCTTTTGGCACCAGCGGCCAGGTGAGCGGCAGCTTTGTCCTTATCGGTAAAGAAACCTGTCGATTCGATCACTACATCCACACCATGGGCACCCCATGGGATCTGGGAAGGATCTTTCTGTGCATATATCTTAACGGTCTCACCGTTCACAACAATAGCATCTTCGGTAGCAGTCACGGTTGCACCTTCAAAACGTCCCTGGGCACTGTCGTATTTTAAGAGATGCGCCAATACCTTCGGACTTGTCAGATCATTGATCGCTACTACATCGATACCTTCCATATTATAGATCTGGCGAAATACCAAACGGCCGATACGTCCGAAACCGTTGATGGCAACTTTAACTGTACTCATTGAATTCCGTATTTAAAGATGAAAAAATCAAAAACGAGCCGCAATTTACAAGGATTGTCAGGAAATCGAGGATTTTTTTAGTTAACGGACGTTTGTTTTGCGGGAGCTGTGGATCGTGAGAGGTGAGTCGTCAGTGGTGAGTAGGGAGTTTGGTGCTATGAGGCCTGGCCCCCTGCTCATGCCTCATAATTTGCATCCGACGCCCCACGACTGGCGTGTCATGATCTCCCCCAACCCAGATCTACATTGGATTTGCGGGGAAAGCGGGGAAATTTTACGATTAATTTTCAAAAATGTTTGGCGGAAAAGATACGGACGCCTATTTTTGCGTCCCAATAAACGAACGGCCGGTTCGTCTATCGGCTAGGACAGCCCCCTTTCACGGGGCAAAGACGGGTTCGATTCCCGTACCGGCTACAAGACCCGCTTTACAGCGGGTTTTTTGTTTTAGCCTCTTACATCATTTTTTCCGGTTATCGACAATCTACAAGCCGGTTACTGACCCGCCCAATGCCTTCCGAACAGCCGGTACCACTTTGGTACCGAACAGTTCTATTGAGCGAAAAACCAAATTCTATTCCACACTAGGTAAAAAAATCAAATATTTCCTACATTTAATCTATCCTCTCGTTTATACAAACTAAGTAGCATTTTCTCAATTACCTTTAATATTAATATTTGAGCAATATCTCCCTTTAACACATCTACCAAGGGACTTACCGGATATGAATTATTACAGAAAGTACTTGAATCCATTTGCAAAAAAATCCCATCTAAGAAAGCTGCCATCCGATAAGCAAATCAAACTATAAATCACTCCGCTAATAATTAATATGAAAGTATTAATCTTCTCTTTAACCCTTTTATTAATCGCAACCTCTTGTGAAAAGAGGCCTTTGGGTAGATTCCAACCATATAATACCGATCTTGATATCCTCTTTCATTCAGGCACTATCAAAAATTGGTCAAACCGAAAATACAAACCGGCTGAAGTATTTGACACAAGTTCTCCTAGTTACTTAAAACTTATCAGTGCTGGGATTCTAAACAAAAATTCAGAAGTGATTTTCTCATCCCCAGATTGTGTCTCAATTGTCAATAGAAAACTTCATGCAAAGTTATATATCGAACAAAAAGATTTTTCTGATACAATTATAATGTACAATGGCAATGAGGGAAAATTTGCTTGCGGAATAAACGACATCTACAGCATGAACCAAGATGAATCAATTGGCAACCTACACATTTCGGTATTTAAAATTGACGGGGCAATCAATGTTTTTATTGTAAATAACTGATTCCCCCCCAAGCTTTTTTTCTTAAAAAACACACCTTATTTACGTTTACAAAAAACTTACTAATGCCCCAATGCTTTCCGAACAGCCGGCACCACTTTGGTCCCGAACAGTTCTATTGAACGCATGGTCAAAGCATGGGGAACAAAACCCAGGCTGGCCTGCGCCAGGAAGCGGGTATTACCGAAGATCTCGTGTTCGAACAGGATCTTTTCCACCACCTGCTCCACACTGCCCACCATCAACGCGCCACGGGGTGAACGAGCCGCTTCATATTGCTGGCGTGTAAGCGGAGGCCATCCCCTGTCACGGCCAACCCGGTTCATCATGGCTGCATAATAAGGAAAGAAATCATCAGCCGCCTGCTGCGAATCTTCGGCAATGAATACATGGTTATTCACACCTAACTGCAGTTCGCCGATCTGTTTACCGTTTTGCAGGGCGGTTTGTTTATAGAGGTTCATGAATCCGGCAAACTGTTCCGGCATTCCGCCAATGATGGCCAGCATCAGTGGCAGTCCCAGTTTGGCGGCCCTTACTGCAGAAGCCGGGGTGCCTCCTGCTGCCAGCCATACAGGCAACTGCGACTGCAAAGACCTGGGATATACACCCAGGTCATGTATGGCGGATCTGTGTTTGCCCTGCCAGGAAACTTTTTCGTTCTGGTTGATCTTGAGTAAGAGGTCTAATTTTTCTGTGAACAGCGAATCATAATCATTGAGGTCATATCCGAAAAGCGGAAATGATTCGATAAAGGAGCCCCGGCCTGCCATGATCTCTGCACGGCCGCCGGATAAAAGATCGAGTGTAGCAAATTCCTGGTACACCCTTACCGGGTCATCTGAACTGAGCACGGTAACGGCGCTGGTGAGACGTATCTTTTGGGTGATCACGGCCGCCGCTGCCAGTACGGTTGCCGGAGAGGACACTGCATAATCGGGACGGTGGTGTTCGCCTAAGCCAAAAACATCGAGACCCAGCTGATCGGCCAGCTGAATTTCTTCCATCAGATTTTGTATACGCTGCCTGCCATTCACCCCATTGTTTCCGGCCAACTCCGGTTCCATATCTGCAAAACTCATCATGCCCAGTTCCATAACGAATAGTTTTAAATGTATTTCTACAAAGGTACTATTCAACAACGAAGCAGGATGACAGGAACTGACAAACAACTATTCAGACAATCCACCTTTCCCGCTGTACAACTGTATGGGTTTGTCCAATTTCAGTTTCAACACGGTAACATAAGGATCCTGCACTCCTTCGGGAACATGAATATATACCAGGCCCGGAACGGGACTCCAGGATATCTTACCTACGATCTTATGCGAGAGACGGGTATTGTTTCCCAATACCGATATCTCCTCTATTCTATTCTTCAATCCCTTGAGGGTGACATCCCCGCTGATCTTTCCCTGCAGGAACAGGAACAGTGTGGTAGAATCTTTCGACAGCGTGGTGGCCCCGTAAAAATGTCCTTTGGGAATACCGGCGATCGTATTAAAAATAGCTTCCCCGTTTTTCCGGTTCCATTTGCCCAGTTCTTTCAGTACCTGCACCTGTGGTTCCGGAATGGTGCCGTCCTCTTTGGGGCCCATATCCAATAAGAGATTTCCTCCGTTTGATACCGCATCTACAAAAATGCTAATCACCTCATACGGCGTTTTCCAGTTCTCATCGTTATGAAAACCCCAGTTGTCGTTGGTGGTCATGCAGAGTTCCCACCAGTTGTACTGAGGTTTGGATACGGGAAAATTCTGTTCGGGTGTCTCATAATCGCCATATCCCTGTAAACGACCATTGATGATAGCATTGGGGTTGACAGATAAAATGATGTTACGTACTTTCTGCGATTCCCATTCTTCGGCGCTGTGCTCCCAATCGCCATCGAACCACCAGAGATCAGGTTTGAACAACGAATTGATCTCCTGTATCTGCGACTGGAAGAAATTACGGAAACGGTTCCAGCGGTTGTAATCGTATTTTACCTGGTAACGGGAGCTGTCTTTGAGGAAACCGGGATAATCCGGATGCGACCAGTCGATCAGAGAATAATAAGCGCCTGTTTTGATATTTCGTTTTCTCAGTTCCTCGTAAAAAGGGCGGATCATATCACGTTTAGCGGGCGTGGCTTTTACGATGCTGAGATCATTCTGACGGGTATCATACATTGACACGCCATCGTGGTGTTTGGTTGTAATGACGGCATACCTTGCACCGGATTCACTGATCAGCTCTGCCCAGTATGCAGGATCGTATTTGGCCAGTGTGAAACCCTTTAGCTGTTGCATGTAGTCATCATAACTGATCTTGCCGTTGTGAAAACTCCAGGACTCATCCACTCCTTTCACACTATAGATCCCTGCGTGAATAAATATGCCCAGTTTGGCATCAGCAAACCATTGCATTTTCGGGCGGATGGATGCTGCATCGATCTTTGACTGGGCTCTACCCAATAGGGTCATTAATAAGAGCAGGAAAACAGGGACCCTCTTTTTATCAATCGTTGGCATACGGGCGGGTTGTTATGGTGAATAGAAATGGGCAATGGGTTAAACAGGTCGGTGCCCGTTGAACCAACTGCAGTAAATTTTTCTGAAAAATACGGTTTAATCGGTTCTGAGAACGATTTGATGAGCCAGTTCCTGTTGAGAGGGGAACACTCAGTTAATATACTCTTTCAATATCTGCATGCAGAACCATTCCTGTCTTGGCAGGTGAAAAGGCCCTTTGAACAGGTTGCCTTTGGCCGGTTGGGCAACGGTTCCGTCGCGATGCAGGTAACCGAACCATTCTCCGTGTTCCTTATCATGAAAATGTGCATACGCGTAGTCATGTACCTGTTGATGCCAGTCCGCATACTTCTGGTCCCCTGTAACCAGAAACGCCAGTAGGGTGGCAATGATCACTTCGTTATGCGGCCACCAGAACTTCATATCCTGCCAGTATTCCTGAACGGGTTTGCCGTACACATCCCTGAAATACAAAATACCGCCATACTCTTTATCCCAACCCCGCTCCCACATATAATCCAGCATACGGCAACCGAGACCTATCAGATGCGGATCATTGTTTCTGTACCGTGCTTCCTGCAGAATAAACCAGGCCCCTTCTATGGCGTGTCCGGGGTTGAGCGTGCGCCCATCTATATGATCGATGATGGATCCGTCTGGTGCCACCTGTTCCATCACACAACGGATATCATCTTTCACAAAGTCAACTTCTATCTCCCGGATCCATTTGCTGATCCACTCATCACAACGGTCGTCACCAATGGTATCACGCAATTGTTGTGCGGTATTGATCATGATCATCGGAACCCCGATTCCCTTTGTTGGTCTGGTACCTGTATACTTGGGAGGCAGTATGCCCGGTGTGGTGGCATAAGTGATGCATTTCCCGAATAATTCCCGTGCTTCCGCCGCTATGGCCTCATTACCTGTGGCTTTGGCATATGCCGCAAAAGCAATGACTGCAAATGTTTCAGAAAAAAAATACCGGCGCTTACGGATGGGTCTTCCATCCCTGGTCACGTGGAAGAACATCTGTCCATCTGTATCGAAACAATGTTTCTTCAGGAACTGATAGCCGAGTTCCGCGCCGTCGAGCCATTCTTTTTTGGGTTCAACGGTATTGTACAGGGTTGCCAACAGCCAGGTGGCCCTTCCCTGTATCCATACAGCCTTATCATCGTCAAGCAGAGATCCGTCCCTATCGCGCATCAGCAAAAAACCTTGCTGTTCCTGGTCAAAGCTGCGGGGAAACCAGAAAGGGACCGTATCATTCAGCAACTGAGTTGTATAAAACGACTGCAATTGAAGCAGCTGCTCTTTTGTGTAAGCCATGTCTGTGTTGTTTTATCAATATTCTATCAATCTGGGATCGTGTTCGCTTTGGGCCGGAGAAAATACAGCTGGATACAGAGTATGATCAGTACGACACCTGCCAGCATAGCAAAATCCCTCCCCAGGTTGCCGGCATCCATCGATCTGCCCAGGAGGTTCGTGATCAGTGCCCCGGCAAAAACGCCTGCCATATTCATCAGTCCATATCCTGTAGCCCGGTTTTTAGGCGAAACGAACTGACAAAGTATCGGCATATTATTGGCATCGAACATCCCATACCCAAAGCCGAAACAGAATGCGGCGGTAATTACGTGTACCAGGCTATGACCAAAACCGATCAGTAATAAAGAAGGTATGGTTAGGAACAAACCGATGGCACTCGTGAAGATCCGTCCCTTGGGGTTCTTTTGAGACCATCTGTCGGATAACAAACCTCCTGCTATCACACCCAGGAAGGAGGCTGCCGCAATAGTGATGGTGGATAATGGCCCTGCCTGTACCATATCGATATGCAGGTTATCTGAGAACAGGGTTGGCAACCAGTTCTTTACCGCCCATCCCGGAATACTGACAACGGTAAAGTACACCAGTATGATCCAGAAGGAAACATTGGACAACAGTTCGCGCAGGTTTTCCCAAACAGAAGATCCTGTGTTACCGGATGCATGCATGCCGGCAGTTATTCTTGCGTCTTTTTTCTCCCTGAGGAAAAGAACCAGTACCAGGGCATACACCATACCGATCAGCCCGAAAGAATGAAAAGCAGATTGCCAGGAATACGTAGCGGCCACTGTGGCCCCGAAACCACCCAATGCCTGACCCATATACAAACCCGTCATGTGAATACCGATGGCGAGTGAACGGGATTTGTCTGAGTGAAAATCTGCGATCAGTGATAAGGCAGCTGGTATATAGAGTGCTTCACTCACTCCCATGATGGCGCGTAACCAGTATAATTGCTGAAAGTGGGTTGCATAGCCCATGGCAAATGTGACACCCGACCAAACGAACAAACTACCTACGATGATCCACTTACGGTTGAACTTATCTGCAAAGATGCCGGAGACTGGGCTCATCAAACCATAGATCCAAAGGAATACCGCCATGAGGTAACCGAAATTGGTAGCGGAATGCAGCTCAGCAATATCCACCTGAATGGAAGGACGCATGGTTGCCAGCATTTGCCGGTCCATATAATTCAGTAATGCCACACCCCACAATAATGCCACTACAACCCAGGGATATCTTTTATTGGTTTCCATGACTGCGATTTGGTTAGGCTGCTGTTTATTTCTTCATACCCTGCTTGGCCATTCTCCCGATCCAGATATCCGGCGTACGGACACCTGCCTTGATCTCGCCGGATGGCAAGACAATATCTATACCCCAGTTAATTGCCTGTGTGGTCACGGGCGTGGGGAAGGGAAGACTACCTGTTTTCTTCCATATATCTTTTTCTGTATCGTACTGTAATATTTCCCTGCTGAAACCAGGATGTGTATTCTGCAGCTCATTTTTCTCTTTGATCAAATTGGCTTTGGAAGCCGGATCTATCTCTTTTTCGATGGCAGCCAATGCTTTTTCCACTTTACCAAATACCAAGCCTTTATCGCCACCCAGGACAAGAATATTTTCCGTTCCATATGTCACTCCGGTATGAGCAGATAAAGCATAGGGCAGAGAAGCACAAGGCTCCCATTTATCCGCATCGATCGAATACCGGTATACGTTTGTATACAATTCACTGATACCTGAAGCATCTTTTCTCCGGCCTCCAACAAGGTACAGATATGTCTTGTTCCTGTATGATTGTGCCAGCAGCAATGTATGTGATACCGCATGGGGAATATCCGCGAGTTTTTTCCATTGAGGGGTATCGACAGATAGATCTAGCGTAAGCAATGAACTCACAACACCATTCTCATTTTCTCCACCCGCTACAAACAATCTGTTCCCGGCAAATGCCCCTGCAGCATTGGCCAGACCGTATGGGAGATCGGGCAGGCTTTCGAACTCCAGTGACCCCGATTGATCTGATAATTTTGCCAGAAAGCATTTTTCTGAAAATCCTGTGGTGGTTTGCCCGCCAATGCAGGCAGTTCCATTGAGCACACGAATACTGGTACCATATGCCACGGCAAAAGGCAGAAGGCTGCGTTGTGGTACCAAAGCAGCCTTCTGACCGTTCCTGTGAAAATAAAAAACAGTGTCGTGCAAGACCTTTGTTCCTCCCTCCCAGGGTAACCCATTGCTGAAATTAGCCCCTCCGGCAACCCATAGATAGGGGCCACATACTCCAACAAATGCACCGGCTAGCCCAGCGCTCTGTGCATGATCAGGCCGGGGCAAATACCCCAATAATGACCAGCTGATAGAAACAGGATCTTTGCTTTGAGCTGCAAGTGCAATAGATGAAGTAATCAAAATAAGAAGGGTTGCCGTATGTAAGAATATTTTTTTCATTGGGTTAGATCAAGATGCGGTCATCTGCGGGGTCCTTGATTTGAAGGTTTGAAAATGCAGTTTGTCCACATCATCCCTGAACTTCTCGAAATCCGAGGCACTCATGTTCCGCACCGGCAACCGGAATTCACCACAATCAAGCCCCAGCAGCTTCATATAGGCTTTGCCTACAGAAATGCCGCCATATTTGCCCAGCAACCGGATCATGTCGATCGATTTCTGCTGCAGTGAACGGGCTTGTTCAAGTTCATTGTTATTAAAAGCATCTATAAGCCGGTAATACAATGGCGCTGCATAATTAAAGGTGCTGCCCACTGCCCCTTTGGCCCCTACGGCCAGGGCCGACAGCATATTCTCATCGCGCCCCCAAAGCATATCGTACTGTCCATCTGCAAAGTTCAGGCAGGACTGGAAATCCATGAAATCCTCATGTGTATACTTTACTCCGGCAAAGTTGGGCAGTTTTCCATGCAATGCGTGCAGGAGATCGATCATCGGAAAATCCACACCGTTCAGAACAGGAATATGGTAATAATAAAAAGGCATATCCGGAACAGCACCCGCCACCGCCATACAGGCTTCTGCCAGCATACCGACATTCGCCGGTTTAAAATAAAACGGCGACGTGAATGCAACTGCATACAAACCTATCTTCCTTGCATGTTGTGCCAGTTGGATACAATCTGCAATACAGGTACCCCCCACCAGAGGCATCACTTTGAAATCAGGATCGTTTTTGACACAGTCCGCCCAGGCTTCTGCCACTTCTTTTTTCTCATTGAGGGTAAGAGAAACACCTTCGCCTGTTGATCCCGTGATAAACGCACCGGTAACGCCATTCTCCTTCAGTAATCCATAATAGGCGGGTATTACAGCCAGATTCAGAGAACCATCCTTGTGCATGGGAGTGAAGGGAGCCGCGATCAATCCATGCAAATGTTCAATTTTCATAATGGTAACTTAAAAATTAAAACCGAAAAAACAATAATTTAAGAAACCGGGGATAAAAATCCCCGGTTTTGCAGTCAGCTTAATAACCCAAACTGCTTCCTTGCTATGCTATAACAAACATTTTATCTGGCGGGCATTTTAGAAAGTCGGATAACCCGGATTCTGCACCAATGACCTGTTATTGGTCAGGCTATTCCTGTCTATCGGCCATAATAACCGGTATGTTTCATTGGTGGGCATGCTGGTATTGGCAAAAACATAACTGTCTCCTGCCCTTCTCAGATCATACCATCTCTTACCTTCGAAAATGAATTCCAGGAACCGCTCCTGCAGCACTGCATCTTTGGGATTGGCATCTATGGCCTGGTTAGGGAACCCATAGGTTGCGGCAGAATAGTTGCTGCCATAGGCCCTTGCACGAACCAGGTTGAGTTCTGTTGCAGGGCTTTCTCCCAGGATCACTTTGGCTTCTGCCAGCAATAACAACAGGTCGGCATAACGGTAGATCGGGAAATCATTGGTGTATGCCCGGGCCCCTGCGTTCTGCTCACCCTGGTATTTGCTTACAAAACAACCTGCTATGACGTATTTACCACTTACCAGGTTATATGCGGGTTGTATGGATGCCCATTTACGGCTGTCGGCATCGTTAAACTTCCTGAATGTAGCGATCTTGATCGGTGCGCGCAGTAAACCACCCCAGTTATCGGTTGTCACGTTGAATTTACGGTTGCCGACAGAATCATAGTAGTTCGCGATCAAACCGGATTGTGGCAAGAAGGATCCAGCAAAAGGGAGTGAACTTTCGTTCAACAGGTTTCTTACCGCAAATATGATCTCACTGTTACCCCGGTTGGTCGTAGCAAAGATATTGGCATAGTTAGACTGCAGAGTCAATCCAGCTGTATTTGCCTGTATATCGGTCAACGCTGCTTTGGCAATCGTAGCATCTGCCGTACCACCTCCTTTTGAACTTGTCCATAGATATACTTCTGCTTTCAGCATCAGGCTGGCAGGTTTTGACCAATAAGACTTGGTATTGCGGAAGGTATAGTTGTTCCCGAAACTGTTGATGGAATTATCGATATCGTCCTTGATTAGCTTGATCACTTCTGCCTCAGTAGAAGCCGCTTTGGCCAGGCTGGCAATATCGATAGAAGTGGTAGGCTCTGTCTGGATGATCACTTTACCCCATGTCCTGTACATATGGAAGTAATAATACGCACGCATACCATAAGCGATACCGAGGTAGTAGCTCTTATTGGCCGCGGTCACGATATTGGTACTATTCAGCTTACTGATCAGCAGATTGATCTGCACAATATTGGAATAAAAACCTCCAAATGCAGATACACCGGGGTTATCCATGTCCAGGTTATTGGTCCATAAACGTTCTACCCCCTGTGTTGCTTCCCCTGTGAATGCAGAGCTGGATCCTGGATCGGTCCCGAAAATATCCGACCGCATTTCGCCCAGGCTCTGGAAGGTACCTACGCTACCTCTGAACCTGTTATGCAGTCCTGATACAAACGCGTCAACCTGCTCAGGCGTTTGCCAGAAATTGGCATCGCTGATGCTGCTCACCGGCGCCAGTTCTATTTGTTTGGTACAGGCGCTGAACATCGAAACCAGCGTTAGACCTGTTGCTATTAATATGATATTCTTTTTCATAAAATGATTTGTTAGATATGTTAAAAGGAAACCTGAACACCCAGAACAAATGATTTAGGAGTAGGGTATGTACCCACATATACACCGGAGACCGTGCCACCTGAAACCGGAGGTTCAGGAGAAGGTCCTGTAAACTTGGTGATGTAAAACAGGTTGCTCGCACTTAGATACACCCTTGCCTGTGAAAGGATCTTCGTTCTGGAAAGCAATGATTTCGAAAAATCATAAGACAGCGTGATCTCTCGGCAAGCCAGGTAATCTCCTTTCTCATAAAAACGGGAATTATTACTCTGTAATACACTACCGGCATTGTTACTTCTGGTGTAGTTCTTCTTTCCAAGCGGTGCAGCCACCTGATCAGCATAGTACACTTTCGGAACATCCGTGTTCGTATTGGTGGGCGACCAGGCACTCTTCTGCAGGTCGAAATAGTTGAAAGTACCCTGGTAGTTACCCAGTGTTCTGGCAACAAGGTCGTTGTAGATAGTGTGTCCCAATGCAAACTCAAAACGGGTATACAGGGAGAATCCTTTGAACGACAGATTCGTGGTGAAACCTCCCGTCCATTTTGGATTGATATTACCGATATACACCTGATCTCTTGAGTCGATGGTATCGTTATTGTCAACATCCAGCCAGTTCACATCACCGGCGGTGATCTTACCGGAACCGTAGGTGCTGTTGGGACCACTGATACCAGCTACCAGGTCTTTTCTTGTACCGGCGATCTTGGCCACTTCTGCATCACTTGCGAAAATAGATACCTGCTTATAAGCATAGATATCACCCAGTGCCTGTCCTTCCTGCAGACCACCTACCCAGATCACTTTGCCGCTGGCGGGATCATATACCTGTAAACCACCCTGCCTGTTGCGCTCATTTCCGTTGTTAGGCAGCTGTACGATCTTGTTCTTTACAAATGAGGCATTGGCGCCTACATCCAGACGTAAGCCATTGGGCTTATTGAGGATATTCGCGTTCACAGAAAACTCAAAGCCTTTGTTCTGGTAGGTACCCAGGTTGGTCCTCACGGAACCGAAGCCGATATAACTTGGCAGAGAAAGGTTGGTGATCAGGTCGCTGGTGATCCTGTTATAATAGTCAAAGGTGAATACGATGCGGTTCTTAAGGATACCCAGGTCGATACCGATATCCGTGGTCTTACTTTTTTCCCAATGCAGGTTATTGTTAATGATGGCGGTATTCAGGAATCCGGCTGCATTATTATATAAACCCTGAGAACCGTAACCTCCCTGCACTTCGTACCTGCCCAAACCGGCTACGTTACCATTCTGGCCATAACTGAATCTTGGTTTGATGGTATTGATAAAAGAGGAGAGCCCGCTTTTCTGGAAGAAATTTTCCCTGTGCAGGTTCCAACCGGCAGACATGCCCGGGAAGAATCCGAACTTATTACCTGTAGGCAAACTGGAAACACCATCGTTCCTGAAGACCAGTGACAGCAGGTATTTCTGGTCAAAATCATAATTCAACCTGCCAAAAGAGGATACAATACGGTATTCGGATTTGGTGGTATAATTTGAACCTGCCGCAAAAGTGGTAGCTGCATTCACGGTGCTGATATCATCAGTTGGGGCCAGTGTTCCCAATACCTGCATATCAAACTGTCTTGTGCCATAATATTCCGCACCCAGCATGGCGTTCACATTGTGCTTATCGGCAAATGTTTTGGTATAGTTCACGATAGCATTGTACTGTTGCTGGAAGGAACGGGAGAAGGAAGCATAAGATTCCCTTGTGGTATTGCTGTATGACTGGGGCGTTGTAAAGATATTCGTATACAACTGTGTGGCACGGCTGAAGCCCTGGTCCAATCCTTCGAACAGGTATCCGGCCCCAGTGGCTTTGATATACAATCCTGGTAGCAGGTCCCATTTAACTGAAGTGTTAAAAGTGATCCTGTTCACTTCATTGGTAACATCCCTTTTACCCAGCCAGTACAAGGTATTACCATCGGTATTACCGTTACCAGGGTTGGGTTGAGTTTTGGCAGAATCGAGCCATGGATTGAAGGTAGGCCAGATCGCCATGGTCCTGTACAGGGTATTCACTTCAGAACCGATCACTCCCAGTTGAGAGGAGGTTGAGAGGGTTACACCGCTGCTAACTTCCAGATTGGGCTTGATCTTGTAAGAACCGTTCAGTGTTCCGGAAAAACGTTTGTAACCGGAACCGATGATCACGCCATCTTCTTTGTAATAGTCAAAGCTGGCAAAATATTTACCCCTGTCGTTTCCGCCGGTCACATTGATATAATGATCCTGTGTATAAGTGTTACGGAAAACCAGGTTCTCAACCTCTTTACTATGATCCTTGAAGATCAGGGTACCACCATAAGGGTCACCAACCGTATCCCATCCTTTGGTAAGCAGATCAGCAGTTGTTGCATCATACTTCCGGATATCAAAAGAGGCCAGGTCGGCCGCACCTGTGAGCAATCCATATCCACGTGAGCTGTTCACCTGTGCCAGCGTTCTGCCAGAATTCAGGTTACCCAGCCTGTTATAGTAGATATAATCTTTGGCATTCATATAATTATAGCCATTTCTTCTCTTGTTGTTACCTCCTGTGAACTTGTAGGTAACCTGTGCCGTACCCGCTTTACCCTGCCGGGTCGTGATCAGTATCACACCATTGTTGGCGCGTGCACCATAAATAGCGGTGGCCGCGGCATCTTTCAGCAATTCAACAGATGCGATGTCCTCAGAAGGAATATCGTTATATGCACGGATGATCCCGTCCACCACAACCAGCGGCGATCCGGGACTATTGATGGAAGCACCACCCCTTAACAGTATCAATGGAGATGACCCGGGCTGACCGGTAGCATTTACCACCTGTAATCCAGCAACCGTACCCTGTAAGGCAGAACCGATATTGGCCCTGGGCACACTGGCCAAAACGTCTTTGTCAAGTTTGGCAATGGCGCTGGTCACATTCCTTCTGGACTGTGTTCCATATCCAATGACCACCACATCACCCAGATTGGTAACATCAGATTTCAATTTAAGGGTAACGATATCGTTGTCAGCAACAACGACCTCTGCATTCACATAACCCGTAAAGCTGAAAGCAAGCACATCGCCTTTCTGCGCCAGGATGCTGAATGCTCCATTCGCTTCGGTCTGTGTGACGGCTTTCTTTCCTTTTACGGCAACAACAACACCCTGCATGGGACTACCATCTGTTTCTGACAGAACAGTTCCCGTTATTTTCCGGGATTGTGCAGAGAGGGAGGTGACAATGAATACCGCCGTAAAAGCGAGTATACATCTCATCAGGAAAAGAGTTGATTTCATGGCAATTAATTTTGTATTATGTATGACATATATACAAACATACAAAAAAACATATCCCTTCCAAATTTCTTTTAACAAAAAATTGATACATGCATACATCCTGATAAACCGGCAAAAAACAGCAGGTTTCTGGCACAAAAAAGCCGGCTAAAAGCCGGCCTTTATACCTATCGGGAGGTTTCAGCGACCGAGTATCTCTTTAACAGCCACTTTTTCAAATACCAGGTCCGCCTGGCTGCCCTCATATACAATACCGATATGTTCCTCATCGATCATCGTAAGACTGGGATAACCACTACCCCGCAACTCATCCAGCAGAAGCTGCTTTTGTAGCGGCCAGCTTAAGCCTCCGTCCATGCTGGCTTTGATGGTCATGTGGTGCCTCCCATCTGCTGCATCCGGGTTCACAAAAAACAGGATGGGTTTACCATGATAAACGTGTTTGATAATGGATGCATTACACACAGGCTCACGCAGTGCAGAACGGGAAGAGGGATGCTCTGTCCAGGTTTCACCCAGGTCACGGGTGGTGCAGATGGTCCGGAAACCACCCCGATTATCACGCATGTTCAGCATGACGGTGCCTGATTCTGGTTCAACTACCTGGGCTTCCGTGGTATTGGGATATGCAGCTTTACCCATTTTCCAGGTTTGCCCATGGTCCTTACTATATATGATGGTGGCATGCGGTAATCCGGCCGAATCCTTGTATTGAGCAGGGAATACCAGTGTTCCGTCCGCCATGGTTATACCGCGCCCCGGCCCCTGGAAACACAATCTCCAGGAGGGATCTTTTACCTGCCGGGTGATATTAATGGGGCTGCTCCATGTTTTACCATCGTCACTGCTTTTTGATAACATCAGCTGTCCGGTTTCTGAGGGCTCCATTCCCGGTTGCGATGCGTTCCATGCCCGTTGCTTCGGATACCCATGCAACCAGAGCGCAGCTACCCATATGTCACCAGTCTGGCGGTCGACCAACACAGACGGATCACCGATGCCGTTCTGGTCTTCCGGCTTCCCACCGTATTTTCCCATATCCATGATCACACGCATGGGTTCCCAGCTTTGACCACCGTCCACACTCCTGCTCATACCCACATCGACATCTTCCTGCAGGTCCACTGAGCTGTTATATCTTATATCGTACACTGCAATCAGCGTACCTGCTTTGGTTGTTTCCAAACCAGGTATCCGGTAGCTGATCACTTTATCATCGCCTGCATTGCGCAGTGCCCTTCCGATTCGCTGGCTGTAACCGGCAAAATCGGCCGGGGTTGTTTGTATCTTACCATTCAATACAATATTCTTTGCCACCAGGTCGAGCGTATGCAGCAGGTCAGCAGCCTGATCCAATTCAACCGAAACCCAGAAAAAATGATTTCCCTCCTGCAATTTCTGCACGCCTTTCAGACTGATCTGCCCGGCTGCGGGTGCCGCACTGGCCACCAGCTGACGTGTGGAGAAAACAGCTGATGAACCCGTATAGTATAACCTCACCTGTTTCAGTTCACGCGGTTCCACCGTTCCTTTTAGTAGCAGGTTCACTTCTGATAAAACCGGCTCGTTCCGCCCATACACAGGTATATGCAGACCGATCACAGGATTGTCTTTTTTACCGGTCAGCACCGGCACTTTGTTTTGGATCACCCCAAAAACAATATTCCCTGATAGGTGTTGGGCACAGACACAGAAAGACGATAAGCCCGATACTACCAGTGCAAACAGGCCTGCCAGTAATTGTTGTTTCATAAAAAAATTTCCGCTAAAATATAATATGTAATACATAATACATAATTTTAGAGCGGTAATCCGAAAAGAAATATCTTTATTCATCTAAAGATATCCTTATGAGCAAAAGAGAAGGGGCAAGAAATTTACAAAGTAAACTGAGGCCGATCATCAACTATTCGCTGACGGATCAGGTAGAGACCAAACTGCTGGAACTTTTTAAGAAAGAAGACCTGCGGAATGGCGATGCCATCCCCAAAGAGAATGAATTGTGCGAGGCCATGGGGGTGAGCAGGACCGTGATCCGCGAATCGCTGACCCGCTTAAAAACGATCGTCCTGATAGAATCGAAGAAGAATAAGGGTATGATCTTGACCGAACCGGATCTGCTGATCGGTCTCGACAAACTGCTGCAACCCAAGATACTCAGCGAAGAAACACTGCAGGACATGTTTGAAATGCGCCTGGTACTCGAAATGGGCATCGCAGAGCTGCTTTTTGCCAGGATCAAACCCTCAGATATCGCCGACCTGAAAGCCATCCTTAAAACAGAGAAGGATTATCCAGCATTGTTCGAGATGGATTTTGAAGCCAGGTTCCACGGACGGATCTATGAGATCGCCCGTAACAACACGCTTGTGAGGTTCCAGTCAATGTTATTGCCCATCTTCAAATATGTGCATGACAAAGGGCTGAAGCTGAAAGATGAGGAACTGCCCAAAAATTATGTGACCCATGCACTCATAGTAAAAGCCATTGAAACCGGTAATCCCGAAAAATACAGGGACGCCATGAAACGGCACCTGAAAATACATTTCGATAAGACCATCAAAATGAGGAAGCTCCTCGAATAACTATTTACCATGCAAAAAATATCGCGCTTGATTCAGGTGCTGCTTCTGAGCCTGATCGGTAACCAAGTGATCCTGGCAAATGTCACACTCTCGCCTCTCTTCTCCGATCACATGGTATTACAGCGCGATGCTCCCATACGTATCTGGGGCAGTTGTTCGCCCAACAGCACGATCACCATCAATTTTGCCGGACAAAAAGTTCGCACCCGCTCCACACAGACAGAATGGGAAGCAGTATTGAAACCCATTGCTGCCGGAGGTCCTTACACGTTGGTCATAGAATCAACCAACAAAATTGAGATAAAAGACATCCTGATGGGAGATGTATGGATCTGCGCAGGGCAGTCCAATATGCGTTTCAGGGTGAATCAATCGTTTGATGGCGACATGGCAGCAATGCAGGAACACAATCCTTTCTTACGTTTCTCAGATTGGGAAGGCAGTCTGAATCCTATCAACAAACGTTACCCACTGGATCTCCTCCGCCAATTGACACCCGGCAATTTTTATACATCGCGTGAATGGAAGAAAGCCGATTCAACCGCTACTGCCAACTTCTCCGCAGTAGGCTATTTCTTTGGTCGTAATCTTCAGGAAGCCACACAGGTACCCATTGGCCTGATCAACAACTCGATCGGTGGCGTGCCGCTGGAAACCTATTTACCCTCTGCTGCCATCAAGAAGGATAGTATCCTGTATCCCTTGTCGGAACCAGGCTGGTCAGAAAATCGCTTGTATCCCGTATGGACAGCAGAACGGGTGATGCAGAACCTGGTTGCCTGGAAAGAAGAAAGTCCTTTATCTCCCATGCCCATGCATCCCTATCAACCGGGTTTCCTTTTTGATGCAGCCATCGCACCTTTACAAAGACTGGCGGTAAAGGGTGTGATGTGGTACCAGGGTGAATCCAATGCCACTTTCACTGCCGACAGCAGCGCCATGGACCCACAACTCAACAAACGCAAACTGGCATTATTGATCCATAGTTGGCGGAAACATTTCAACAACCCATCCTTACCTTTCGTGATCATACAACTGCCCGCCATCAAACGTGACTGGGAACTATACCGCGAAGCGCAACTGGTTACTGCCCGTAATATTCCAGCGGTTTCTCTCGTAGTGACCATGGACCTCGGGCACCCTACGGATGTACATCCCCGTAATAAAAAAACAGTAGGTGAGCGAGCAGCCAGAGCCGCATTGGCGAACGTATACAACAGAAGGCTCACTGCAGGCGGTCCGCTGTATGATTCGTTCAGAACAGAAGGGAAACATCTCATTATCACTTTCAGCAATGCTTCATCAGGCCTCAGCACCAGCGATGGCGGACCGTTGCGCAATATCTGGGTCTGTGGAGCAGATAAAAAATTCTACCCGGCCAGGGCCAGTTTCAAAAAGAATGAGATCTGGTTATGGGCCGAACAGGTGAACAATCCTGTTGCCGCCAGGTATGCCTGGGAAGACAATCCTGTTGATGCCAATCTCGTGAACCAGGAAGGTTTACCCGCTTCTCCTTTCCGAACAGATTTTTAATACCTATCATCCTTTCATTCTTTTGCCGTGAAAAAGATCTTACCGCTGATTGCCTTTTTATTTGCATCAACTTTCATCAGCACCCCTATCCTTGCGCAGGAAACCAGTACCTATTACCGTCAGCGGGCTTCACATTTCGAGAACCTGCCCGATGTGAAAGGCAGGATCGTTTTCTGCGGTAACAGCATCACAGATGGTGGTGAATGGCAGGAAATGTTCAATGATACAGAGATCCTGAACCGCGGCATCAGCGGAGATGGCACAGCCGGGGTTCTTCTCCGCATGGGTAGTTTGCTGAAAATGCAGCCTTCCAAAATATTCCTGCTGATCGGCGTGAATGATCTGGCTAAGAATATCCCCGTAGCACAGGTGGCTGCCAATATCCGAAGCATGGTGACCCAGTTCCATGAAAAAAGTCCGACAACAAAGGTCTACCTGCAGAGTGTTCTACCGGTCAACCCCACATTCACACAGTTTAGGAACCATGTTAACAAAACTGACTCCATTCTTCTGCTGAACAAAATGATCCAGGGTATCTGTACTGAAGAAAATGCTACATATGTTGATCTCTTTACCCCATTTTCCGACAATACGCAACACCTTGACAGTACACTTACTAACGATGGCCTGCATTTGACTGGCAAAGGCTATGCACGTTGGAAATCGGTTATTTTTCCCTGGGTGTATGACCTGTCAGCTAAACCCGCACTACTACCGGCACCAAAAGAACTGGCATGGACAGCTGGCTTTTTCCCTTTGCTGGAAACACCAGGGATCAGTGCCGACAGATATTTTACTGCACAATTGAACAATTTGAAAGACCTGCTCACCTCCTATCATATCCGTTTCACAGAAACACAGAGTGCAGCTTATCATATCCGGCTTGCTTATAAGAAAATGGGAAATAGCTATCTGGCAGATGAAGCTTATGAAATAGAAGCAGGCAAATCAGAGATCATCCTGTATGCGCAGGCGGAAAAAGGTATCTACCATGCGATACAAACACTCAGGCAACTGATGCGCGACGGAACAACCATTCCGGGATGTTCCATCAAAGACAAACCTGCTTTTGCCTGGAGAGGATTGATGCACGACGTGGGACGTAATTTCCAGAGCATTGACCAGCTGAAAATGCAGATCGATATCCTTGCCCAGTACAAAATGAACCTTTTCCATTTTCATCTTACGGAGGACATTGCCTGGCGACTGGAAAGTAAACTGTACCCGCAACTGACAGCAGCTTCGCACATGCAGCGTAACCCTGGCGAGTATTATACGCTGAAGGAGCTGAAGGACCTGGTACAATATTGCAAGGAAAGGTTCATCACGCTGATCCCTGAAATAGATATGCCGGGCCACAGTGCAGCTTTCAAACGTGCCATGGGCGTAGATATGCAGAGTGCAGAAGGCAGCGTCATCTGTAAAAATATTCTGACAGAACTGTGCAGGGAGCTGGATGTACCATATATCCATATCGGCGGAGACGAAGTAAAGATCACCAACCCCGACTTTCTGCCAGAGATGGTTGCCACTATTAAACAAAATGGTAAACAGGTTGTAGCCTGGGATCCTGGCGGGAACCTTCCTAAGGGAACCGTGCTGCAAATGTGGAATGGACAGACGGTTTCTAAGAAAGGGTACCCCTCTGTAGATTCTAGACATCTTTATCTCAATCATTTTGATCCTATCGATGGTGTTGTCAGTGTGTTCAACCACCAGATCTGTGATGTGCCTGAGGGTGACAGCAACCGACTCGGTGCCATTGCCTGCGTATGGCCCGACAGACGTGTCAGTAATGAGAGGGATATTCTTACCATGAACCCCGTTTTCCCTGTATTGCTCACAATAGCTGAGCGAAGCTGGAGAGGTGGCGGATGGAAGAACTACCAGTCTGACATGGACCAACCGGGAACAGAACGCTACACTGCATTCACAGAATTCGAAGCCAGGCTACTCGATCATAAAAGCACATATTTTGCCTCTCTTCCCTTTCCGTACGTAAAACAATCAGGCATCCATTGGAAACTGATCGGTCCTTTCAATAACAGGGGTAACACAGAGGCCGTATTCTTGCCCGAACAAATGCCGGTTCTGGATACAGCCTTGTTACGCAGCTCGGTTTCCGTATCTGGCGGGACCATCTTCCTCAGACATTTCTGGTCGCCCATCATCGGTTCTCATCTGCAGGATACGAAAGAGAACAATACCTATTATGCTTTTACCCGACTTTACAGCGATCATGAACAACAGATAGGTCTTTGGATCGGGTTCTATAATATCTCCCGCAGCAATAATTCACCTACTCCGGAAGCGGGTAAATGGGATAACAGGAACAGCCGCATATGGTTGAATGGAAAGGAGATAATGCCACCCCTATGGAGCCGGGCAGGCCGGATCAATACAGGGATGGAAGAGCCACTGATAGATGAAGGTTATGAATACAGGCCACCCACATGGGTATGGTTAAAAAAGGGCTGGAATAACTTATTACTGAAGGTTCCTGTAGCTTCCTTCAAATCATCCAATTGGCAAACGCCGGTTAAATGGATGTTCAGTTGTATACCGGTAGTACAGAAAAATGGCTTGACGTATTTTCCGGATTCCATCTATACCGATCCCTTCGGGAAATAACTCCCGAGGAACTTATGTATCCGATCCGGGGCGCACATTGATCTTCCGGGTCTTCTCGGTGATATCGGCAATGATCCGGTCCAGTTCATTGGCCGATTGAACGATATAGGAAAGGATCTGCGTATGGTCTTCTCCCGGACCGACCACGCCATCACTCAGAAGTTTCACCAGCCCCATCAATCGCGACAAAGGTGCCCTTACAATGTGCGACTGTGTCCAGGCGATCTCTTTCAGTTGTTGGTTCTGCATTTTCAGTTCCTGCATCACTTGTTTCAGGTCTGTGATATCCTGCACCACCGTTACCAGTTTAGGATGATCATGTCCCGTTCCCTGTTGATTGATCTGTCCTTTCACAAAAAAGCATCTTTCGGTACCATCTTTCCTGATCACTTTCAATTCGATCGGCTCCGGTTCTGTATTGTGCAGTTTTACATGATTGTACCATTCCAGGTAGCGCTTTTGCTCTTCCGCAGGCAAGAGTTCCAGAAACACACGCATATCTGCCTTGATAGCACCCGGTTCATAACCCAGCATCCGGTAGAATTCATCACTCCATTCCCTTTTTTCGGTCACCAGGTCTATTTCTGTACTCCCCATATGTGCCACGGTTTCGGCCTGGTTCAGTAGCTTCTGATTTCTGGCGATCCTTTCCAAAGCCCGTTTACGTTCTGAAATATCCTCCACGATGCTGCATTTCATCAATTCCCCATGAAGATCGCAGAAGCTGATGATCGTGACCTCGCAGTCAAAATGGCTGCCATCTTTCCTGATACCGGTAAATTCTGACTTTATATTGGCCGTATTACCCGACATAGCCGGTAGGTGCATCAATGAAGCGCCTGCTGCAGCATCGAATAACTTTTCCACGTTCAGCGCAAGCAGTTCCTCTTCCGTATAACCGAACAGGGTCTGTGCCGCCGGATTGGACTCGATGATATTTCCCTGTACTGGAGAGATAAATATTCCAAGGATCGAGTTATTGATGATGGCCCGGTATTTTTCTTCATTGGCCCTGCGCTGCTGATCAGCCATCCTGATCTCCTGCCGCATTTGTACTTCTTTCAGCTCTCTTTCGATCACATTTCCCAGCCGCATGAGGTTTCCCTTCATCAGGTAATCATTGGCACCCGCTTTCACCATATTAACGGCCTGCTCCTCACCTATGGCACCGGATACGAGGATAAACGGTATATCCTTTCCCAAGTCATTCGTAATTTCTAAAGCAAGCGGGCCACCAAAACCGGGGATATTATAATCTGAAACGATGACATCCCATACATTGTCTTCCAGTGCCCGGGTGAAATCTGCGGCATTATCCACCTGCAGACTATGCACCAGGTAGCCATCTTTTTCCAATTGACGCAGGAGCAGCAGGGTGTCTGTTTCATCATCCTCACAGATCAGCAGTTTCAGTTCCTTAGGCATAACTTGTATTTTGGAGCAGTATATTATTTCCAACGATTCGGCACAAGCACCTCGATCAAGGTACCCTGCCCCAGGCCTGTTGTGAGTTTCAGCTCCCCTTGTAATGAATGAGCCCTTTCTCTCAGGCCGATCAATCCCAGGTGGGTCGTTTTTTGATTGGTGTCAAAACCTTTTCCATTGTCTTTAATGATCAGGTGTATCTTACCCTGATCTTCCCTGATGGACACATTCACCTGGCTTGCCTGGGCATGACGCATCACATTGGTCATCGATTCCTGGCAGATCCTGAAAAACTCGGTCTTGGCTTCGGGTGATAATTTACTGTCGTCAAAATCCTCCTCGAAAGTACAGTTGATATGATGCGCCTCCTGCATTTGCGCACACTGCCATTTCAGTGCGTCATTCAAACCGCGTTCATCCAATGCAATGGGCCGGATGGAAGTGGCTATGCGCCGGATGGAAGTGATCATCATATCGGACAGTTCCATCGACCGGTCGATCTTTTCAAGTGATGCCGGACTGATATCCTGTGATTTCAGTTTCAACAGGTGTAACTGTAACTGAATGGCTGTTGCCAGTTGCCCTACTTCATCGTGGATCTCCCGTGCAATGAATTTACGTTCATCCTCCCGGGCGTCCTTCAGGTGCTGGGAAAGCTGCTGCATCTCCTCCAGTGTATGCCGCAATTTCCGTTCTGCATTTTTCCTGGCCGAGATATCAGCTATCATGGAACAGCTAACCTGTTTTCCTTCGATATCATGAAATAAGACCGAAGCGATCTCACAGGGAAATCTTTCTCCGTTCTTGCGGATCCCGATAAACTCACCTTTCACCCTTCCTTTCATGTCCCGTTCAACTACCCTGGTTTCAAAGAATTCATCTGTGGTATCCAGCAATGAGTAACGGTTCAACCGGGTAAATTCTTCGCGTGTATAACCGAACATGGCAGATGCGGCTGGATTGGATTCCTGTATATATCCGGCGGGAGGTGCCAGGAAGATGGCATAAAGTGAGTTATCGATCACTGCCCTGTATTTTTCCTCATTGGCCCTGATGATGCTTTCGGCTTCTTCCTTGGCCTTTCGTACCCTGAACTCTTCCAGTTCCCTTTTTACGGCTTCTCCCAATCGCTGCAGATTACCTTTCATCAGGTAATCACTGGCCCCTTTCTTCATCATTTCAACGGCAGTTTCCTCACCGATGGCGCCTGATACCAATATGAATGGGATGTCTGAACCGGATCTTTTTACAATGGCCAAGGCCTGCACTCCCCCAAATCCAGGAATATTGAAATCAGACAGAACAATATCCCATTGCCGTTGGGCCAGCGCATTGGTTAGTGCATCGGCAGTATCGACCCTTTCCCATTCCACATCGAAATCCTCTTTTTCAAGCTGCCTGATCACCAGGCCTGCATCCATTTCGTCGTCTTCGCAAAGCAGTAAATGCAACTTCTTTTTCATAGGTATTATTTGACCGGTGGAGGTGTCTCGTTCAGTAACAACCAGTACACACCCAGTTGTTTGATGGCTTCCACAAATTGGTTGAAATCCACAGGTTTCCTGATATAGCTGTTCACGCCAAGATCATAACCCGTGGCCACATCCTGTTCTTCTTTGGAAGTGGTCAGAATGACCACCAGAGCCCTTCGTGTGATCATATTCTCCCTTATCCTTCTTAACACTTCCAACCCATCCACCAATGGGAGCTTCAGATCCAGCAATATCAATGCCGGCAGGTCCTCTATGTCGCGATGAGAATACTTGCCTTCAGCAAATAAAAAATCTATTGCTTCCTGCCCGTCTTCCACATGGATCACCGGATTCAGGAGCTTGTTCTTTTCAAATGCCCGCATGGCCAATGCTGCATCACTCGGGTTGTCTTCCACCAATAGTATTGTCTTAGCATTCATGACTTATCTTTTATTGTGAAATAAAATGTAGCTCCCTGGCCCAATGTGGCTTCCGCCCATATATCGCCCTGGTGCAGGCTGATGATCCGTTTGACAATGGCCAGACCGATCCCCGTTCCCGGGAATTCACTCTGTCGGTGCATCCGCTGGAATGCACCGAACAGTTTCTTGGCAGTGGCCATATCAAAACCTGCGCCATTGTCCTTGATAAAAAACACCGTTTTCCCTTCGTACCTGGTTTGTCCAAATGAGATCTCTGCAACTTCTTTTTTGGAAGTGAACTTGCAGGCATTACTCAGCAGGTTGGTACAGGCGATCGCAAGCAGTTTGGCATCTGCCCTCACCATCAGATCCGGTGTAATGGAAAATCGGATATTCCTGCCAGGATTCTCCTCCAGCAGCCTTTCTGAAATGGTCCATACAATCTCCGAGAGGTTCACGCGCTCGGGCTTCAGTTCTGTACGTGATATCCTTGACAACTTCAAGAGGTCATCGATCAGATCTCCCATCCGCTGCGTTTCCGAACGTACACGGGCAATGTATTGGTTGGCTTTCTCATCCAGCTGGGCTCCATAATCTTCCTGCAAAGCCAGGCTCCAGCCGTCAATTCCCCGAAGGGGCGCCCGAAGGTCGTGCGATACGGAATAAGAAAATGCCTCCAACTCCTTATTGGCAGAGATCAGCTGTGCTGTTCTTTCTTCAATGATATGTTCTAGCGACAAGTTCAGTTTCTCCAACTCTCTTTGTGCCTTTTTCAGTTCTGTGACATCAATGATGATCACCATTATCCCATACACCCACCCTTTGTCATCTTTCAGCGGAATATAGGACGACATGGTATCCAATCCCGCCATACTATCTTCGATACGTACCTGTTCCCCTGCCAATGCTCTTTTGAATATACCCAATATCATCTCTTCCCGATCCGGGGTAACAATATCTGTTACCTTTTTACCGAGCAGATCTGATTTATGATATCCGAATTTCTCCAGCATATCACCTTCCAGCAGTGTATATACCAGATTCTCATCCAACAGGCAGATCGCAGATCCAGGGATATTGGAGGCAATGGTGCGATAAACCCTTTCACTTTTCTCCAGTAGCTGTTCCGACAGTTTACGCTGGGTAACGTCCTGCAGATTGGCCACAACCGCTTTTACCGCATCGTCCTCCAGCAGGTTGGTCAGAAAACCTTCGTGCCATATATAATGACCATCGTAATGCCGGAACCGGAAACTGATGGGTACCGGAACACCTTTTTCCCTGAGAACCCGCTCACAGGATTGGTTGTAGGAAGGCACATCCTCCGGATGTACCCGGGAAAGCCGGTGTTCTGCAGAATTGTCTTCCACCAATCCGACAGAACGTTTAGCGGAAGGACTTCTGTAGATGGTGTTGAGGTTCGCATCCATCAGCAGGAATATATCATGACTGCTTTCGATCACACCACGGAAACGCTTCTCACTCTTGGCGATCGCTTCGTTTAGCAGACGCACTTTCTCGTCCAGTTCCCTCTTAGCCGTCACATCAGCTGAAAGCACAAATATGCCTTCGGGTACCGGTTGTACGCTGATCTCGAATGTCTGGACCGATTGATCCGGGAACTCGAATTTATTTTCAAAATGAACAGGTTGCCGGTCATTCAGGCATTTCTGGTAAGACTGATAGATCGGCGATTGTTCAACACCCGGATACAGCTCGGGCAACTTGCGGCCGATCATTTCCTCCTTGGTGAACTTGGCCTGGCTGGCCAGTTTATCATTCACATAAATAATGGTACCATCAAAGCTGATGATCTGAACGCCCTCCATCATCGTATCCAGGGTGTGCCGGTACCTTTCCTCGCTCTTCAATAGTTTATCCTCTGCCTCTTTCTGGCTCGTAATATCAAGACTCATAATCAGTCTTGCTTTTTTGCCTTCAAACTCAATATCACTGGCATTGATTCCGACGAGGATACGCGTGCCATCTTTTTTCACGTGCTCCCATATGCCCCGGTTGAAGGTTTCATGTGGATCGATCTCAGGTGCTTCACTCAGAAAACGCTCTTTCTCTTTTCCTATTCGGATATCAGCGGCCGACATGCTGAGAAACTCCTCTCTTGAATAACCGTAGTTATCAATTGCAGCCTGGTTCACATCGAGATAACGGTAACCGGGGATCTCTACCACAAACATGGGTAACGGGCTCTTTGCAAAATAATTCCGGTATTTTTCAGCTGAATCGGCCAGTATCTTCTCCTCACGTTTCCGAAGGGTAATATCCTGTACAAGTTTAGAGATGCCGATCAGACGACCGGTCGTATCTTTTATGGGTGCCAGAGAGATCGCGACCTGTATACGTTTTCCACTCCTTGTGATCCTTTCTGTCTCGTAATCTCCACTTTCTTTTCAGCCCGTATATCAGCGATCAGCTGTGCTTCCTCCATGAGGAGTTCAGGAGGTATCAGCATGGAGATGTTTTTTCCCAGCAGTTCCTCCTGATTATAACCGAATATTTTTTCCACCCCGGGATTACAGGCAGTGATCTTGCCTGCCAGATCTTTACTAATGATCGCATCATCGATGGATGCAATGATCCATTCCTGTAACTGCTGTTTTTCTTCCCTTTCCTTTTTTTCGGAGATATCTATGCTGATCGATAAGGATCGATCCAGTTCGCCGGCCTCTGTAAACAATGGGATGATCGTAGTATCCATCCAGAAAAAAGAACCGTCTTTGCGTTTGTTTTTGATCTCACCTTTCCAGATATATCCGGAATCACTGGTTTTCCATAAGTCATCAAAAAAAGACTGTTCGTGATAACCGGAAGCAAGTATTTTCCGATTCTGCCCAAGAAGCTCATCAGCCCTGTAACCACAAACCGTACAGAACATTTCATTCACATGGAGAAACACTCCCTCTTTGCTGATCAAAGCGATCATCTGCTTAGGGTTTTCCAGGATAAGATCAGACAACTGTAACTCCATCTTTCAGCAATGGTTTTATATTCCTGTCAAGAAGAGGGGGTTTATCAATAAATATAGAATAAAAACAATATACTTCCTATACCCTCTCGTATTTTACCGACAGTTTTATTACCAAACCAGCTTATCCAAAACAGGTACCAACCATAGAACACCCTGTTGAACAAGCTCATAACTTATCTGCAATCAGAAAGTTATGTTTTATTCAAATTAAATAGTTTACCAATAAAAACATGTAATAAAATCGGCAGTTATTCTGCCAGTGCAGTTCTGTGCATGGAGATCCGCATCAGTCTTCCCGTTGCCAGAAGATCTTCTTTCCAAAGCCGAAACTACTGTCTGTCATTTTGATCTGATCAAGGCGGATAGTCCAAACAATACCCGGTATCGCAACGGCCATAGGGTTCTGTAAATAATACTGCGTAGCTGCAGTCTTGGAAAGTTCGTGCTCCTCGGATAAGAGTTCCCCTTCAAACTGTACACCTTTCACCACCAGTTTCTGCAACTTGTCTGGCAGAATGGTTCCGGCAACATGCGGATTTGATCGAAGGTGTAAGGAATGCCGGGTATCAGCGGAAGATTTGTAATACAGGAGATGGTCCTTACTATTGTATGCATAAAAACAGCTGAAACAATGAGGCATACCTTTGTCATCCAAGCAACAAATGCTGGCAGCTGTCTGTTGCAAAATAAAATTATCTATATGTACTGTCATACGATCTTAATGATGTTTACCGGGCAGGCTTTGGCCACATCCGATGATTTTAACATGGCTGCTCCTGTTATCTCTATCATAAAAACCCCTTTTTTATTGACACTTCGCAGCAATGTTGCCTTACCGTCCTTCTTAGACATCCGCCAGCATTCGGGCTGCTGTTCATAACAAACCCCACACCCGATGCACTTACTCCTGTAATGAATGATCTTAGGCATGGACAGCATTTACGACCTTGTACAATTTATCATTCGGTGTGACCCTGGTAGCAAACAGGAATGTGATCTTGTCGCCTTTCACCGCTTTTTCCGCCTCTTCGCCGTTCACATACAGTTTCTCCACCTGTTCTTTTACCATACCGCAGGCCGGACCGGTTACCAACAGGGTATCTCCCACCTGTAAAGTTCCGGATTCCACCAGGAATTCCCCCACTTTTTTCCGTGGATAATAACGGGATCCTTTACCGATGTATATTTTCTTTTCAGTGGCAGCAGATCCTGGTTGGGTTACCCATTCACCGGTTTTTCTTCCGAGATAATAGCCTTCCCAGAAACCACGGTTATATACTTTTTCCATCTCTGCTTTCCAGGCAGCAGCTTTCTCCTGCGTAAAGTTGCCCAGCGCTACCGCATCTGCAGCTTCCCGGTAACAGCGTGTAACGGTTTGCACATATTCCGGTCCCTTTGGGCGGCCTTCGATCTTCAACACCGACACTCCTGTTGAGATCACCTGGTCCAGTATATCAATGGTGCAGAGATCTTTCGGCGACATAATGTATTCGTTATCGATCTTCAGTTCCTCGCCACTTTCTGTGTCTTTGACAATATAGGACCTGCGACAATTTTGTACACAGGCACCCCGATTGGCAGATGCGTTCTGCTGATGCAGGCTGATGTAACATTTCCCTGAAACGGCCATACACAAAGCACCATGAACGAATAGCTCTACTTTCACCAGTTCCCCCGAAGGCCCCTTGATCTTTTTCCTTTTTATCTCACCGATGATATTCGCCACCTGTTTCAGGGTCAGCTCCCTGGCCAACACCACCACATCGGCAAAACGTGAAAAAAACTGAACGGATTCAATATTACTGATATTGGCCTGTGTGGATATATGCAGGGGTATCTGCAACTGCCGGCAATATTCGATGACTGAAAAATCGGCAGCAATCACCGCATCCACTCCTTGCTTCTTGGCTTCCTTCAGAATGGACCTGAGCAGTTGCATATCATGTTCGTACATCACGGTATTCAGGGTAAGATATGCCTTACACTGGTGTTTCCTGCATGCTGCCACTATCCGCTTCATGTCGGTGACGGCAAATGCATTGGCCGATCGGCTACGCATATTCAGCTGCTCCACACCGAAATAAACAGAATCTGCCCCTGCATTGAATGCTGCCTGCAAACTTTCAAATGATCCAACCGGAGCCAATATCTCTACAGTTCTTTGCTTCATACTGCTACTTTGTGTTTCTTTTTATTTTGTAACGACAACAGGTTCTCTTTTCTTACCAGAGCCGAAGTATACGCTTCCTTCTCATCTGCTGTTACCGGACGGACACCGTTCACACCAGTCACTTTCCCTTTCTTATCCAGGGCCACAAAATGGAAATAGGCCTCGCTGATCAGGTATTTTTTGGCCTTTAACACTTTACGTGCATATGCCTGCACCCAGATCTCCATGGAACTGGTGAAAGCCCGGGTAATTTTTGCATGAATGGTCACAATATCGCCCACATTGGCAGCGGCATTGAATACCACCTGGTTGATGGCGGCCGTAACGCAGATCTTATCAGCGTGGGTCTGTGCACAGACAGCTGCTGCAATATCCATCCACTCTACCAGGCGACCTCCCTGTAAGATCCCCATCGGGTTGGTATCATTCGGACAAACCACTTCTGTTTTGGTGATGACAGAAGCGGAGGCAGGTTTTGTTTTCATTTGTTTCATAATATCAGATTACAGGAGGTTCGGCAACGATCATTGCAATATCTTTCTTGATCAAAGCGGTGATCTGATCCGCCTGTTGTTGATCAAAATCCTCATGTTTTCTTTTGTTCACGCCAAGTGTGGAGAGATCGTAATGCGTATCCGATTCCACGGAATGGTTGCGCAGGCAGGCTTTGACACAAGCCAGCGGACATCCATCAATGGCCACTATTTTCCTTCCTGACAACGCCGTACGAACCAGGCTTTTCACATTACCTCCCACGCCGGCAATACATGACATCTCTGCCACGCCCGCCCTATCGAGTTGAATGGCGATATTATTTGCCATCTGTGCTGCACTGGAACAACCCGAACAGGAATAGACCAACGGCAGTTCTTCATTACGCGTATTCATAACATTCATCTTTGCATTATCGGTTCCACTTGTCTCTTATGATCCATTCACGATATGCATAGGCACGATCGCTGATTTCGGCTTCAATCCCCGACCAAGCCCGGCAACAAACCAAACCAGCGGGATAACACCGCCAACTGTGAACAGGGCTCCACCAATGATCCGCAACCAGGTAAGTGTCTGGAAACCGGCACTTTCAACAAATGCTTCACTACGTGCGAACCACAATCCACGTTCAGTTACCGTATGGAACTGGTAGATACCTGCCGGGAAAAGATCCAGGAATACCATGAGTAATAATCCCACATTGATCGACCAGAAAGCCGTCCGTAGCAACCGCGGATTCCACCGGTCGGATCGGGTGATCAGCTGACAGCAGAACAATACGGCTGCAAGGGCCAGATTACCGTATACACCCATCAGGGCGGCATGGCCGTGGTTCACGGTAAGATAGGTTCCATGTTCATAATAATTGGCTATGGGCAGATTGATGATAAAGCCCAGTACCCCAGCTCCAAAGAAATTCCAGAAATTAACAGCAACCAGGAACAGGAATACTTCGGAAAAGCCGAAACGTTTACCAGCATCGTCCGAAATACCATTGCCATTTTCCAGGATCTGTGGTAATTTGCTGAAACGCCAGGCTTCCAGCGTAAGTAATACCAGTGGGATCACCTGTAAGGTTGAGAACACAGAACCCAGTGCCATGGTAAATACAGGCTTGGCATTCCAGTAAAAATTATGGGAGATCCCGAGCAGACCGGAACCAAGAAATAATAAAGTAGCCAGATAGATCACGCGGATGACCGCCTGCCTGCTCACCAATCCCATCACTACCATGAAATAACCGATCAGTACAGTAGTGAATACTTCAAAAAATGCTTCCGCCCACATATGTACTACCATCCAGCGCCAGAAATCAGCTATCACAAAATTGGTTTTGGGTGTGGCTATGAAACCTGAAATGAGCAAGAGTATGATACTGAATGTGGCATATACCAGCCAATTGGGTAATGCCCAGGGCTGTTTCAGTTTCATCACCGGTTTAATGCCCCGGTAAATGGTGATGGCCCAGATAATGAACACGATTCCCAGAATGATCTGCCAGATTTTTCCGATCTCCACATATTCCCATCCCTGGTGCCCCAGCCAATACCAGTTCTTACCGATCAATCCATGCGGCCCCAGTAATATCCCCGCCATTGATCCGCCTACCAAAAGCACCGTAAGCCAAAAGATGAGGTTGATACGGGTCACCTGCCCGCGTGATTGCTGTGGCGATACCAGAGACATCATAAAAAAGGAAGCGCCTATCCAGCACGCCGATATCCACAGGATCGACAATTGTACATGCCAGCTCCTTGTTATCGTGATCGGCAGAGGTACCGAAATATCAAAACCGAAATATTTGACAAAGCCCACAAAATCATGTACGGTTAAAATACCCGCCAGCACTTGCACAGCAAACAGCAGTATGGCCACAAAGAAATATTTATAGGTTGACCGCTGCACTGCATCTGGTTGAAATTTAGCGATCTCCGCACTGGTCATGAACGGCTGGCTGTTTTTGGTATAGGTGGTATCATCCAGCTTTTCCAGTTTACCGTGATAATACAAAACGGTCCCCAGTCCAAATATGAGGCCAAGCGAACCGATGATGCTCCAAAGTATGATGGCCGGGCTGGGTGTATTGCCTGCCGAAGGATCGTAGGGCCAGTTATGTGTATAACTATACGTTTCACCAGGACGTTCCACGCCACAAACCCAGGATCCCCAGAAGAAGAATGCTGTCAATGATCTTACAGATGATTTATCCGTAAGATAACCTTGGGGTTTAAAAGCACCCGGAGAAGCACTATCTGTAAATTTCCGTTCATAATATTTTATCAGTTCCCCGGTTGCATACACTTGTGCATCGGAAAGCAGGGCCGTGTTATTCCCTTTTTGATATCGATTGATCTTGATCTCTGCTTTTACCTGTTCCCTGGCTCCCTGTTTCAGTAAAGAAGTATTGGAGTCAGCAGCAATATGGGCTGCATAATAATCATTCATGTATCGTGATACCTGGTGCAAGGCCTCGGCCGTATAATCCGGTCCCCGGTTGGCTCCGTCACCAAACATGCTTCCATATTCCATCAACGCATACTTCTGAAATACGGCCTGGCCTTCCAGGATATCCTCTTTTGAGAAGACTGTCTTATTGGTACCTGTAACAAAAGCAGGAATGGGCGGTGCTTCTGTGTAGGTATGCACACCGATCATGGTCACACCTGTGATACTGATCACAAAGATCACCAGTAAGGGAAGCCACCAGTTTTTGGGATTGAGTAAATAGGCAATGAAGTTTTTGTTTGCCATATCTAAAATTTATTGGCGAATATAATAATAAAGGATAATTTTGTCCTTAATTATTTTACTACTTGAATATGCTGGCAGACAGACAAAAGGTCCTGGTCATTTCTTTGCTGATAATCAGCTTTTTATTGTATTCTTTTTCTATTTACCTGAATCCCCCGGAAAAAAAAGAACCTGTTACCTTGTTATCAACCAAAGGTAAACTGGTTTGGCAGCAGTATAACTGTGTGGCCTGTCACCAGGTATACGGGCTCGGCGGTTACCTTGGCCCTGACCTTACCAATGTCTATTCCCACAAAGGGGCGGCCTATATAAAAGTGTTCCTGGCCAATGGTACCGCCACTATGCCCAACTTTCATTTATCGGATGAAGACATCGCTGCCTTGACAGCTTACCTGCAGCAGATTGATGCATCAGGCTCTGCCGATCCGAGAAGTTATACAATCCAACCCGATGGCACCATTCAACAATAAACGACCAGACGTACCCAAATTATTCAGTCTTGCTGCCTTATTATTACTGGTAACAGGAATGGTCTGGGGAGTAACAGGCGGGTTGCAATACCTGATGCCCGGATTTCTGAAACCGTTCTTATCCTTTGAAAAGGTAAGGCCCCTGCACGTATCCTCAGTTGTATTCTGGATCATCCTGGGTGCAATGGGTGCGGTACTGACTTACCTGCAGCAACATACAGGCAAAAAGATCGCGTCGACAAAACTGCTGAAGGCCCAGTTCTTTTTGTTTGTCATTACCGTGTTGGTGATCCTGATCTCCTATTTCGCTGGAATATTCGGCGGAAGGGAATATTGGGAATTCCATCCCTTGCTCTCTTTACCGATCGCTATCGGCTGGATTCTATTCCTTATCAATTTCCTGAGGTCCCTGGGTGGTCTGAAGAACCAACCTGTGTATGTATGGATGTGGTTGACCGGCATCGTATTCTTTCTCTTCACCTTTCTCGAGTCTTACCTGTGGGTATTGCCCTATTTCAGGGATCATGTGGTCAAGGATATGACCATCCAATGGAAGTCATACGGATCGATGGTAGGCTCCTGGAACATGTTGCTGTATGGCAGCAGCATCTTCCTGATGGACAAGATCAACAACCACAAGAAATACAGTTATTCGAAGATCGCTTTCGTGTTGTACTTCACGGGATTATTTAATCTCATGTTCAACTGGGGACATCATATTTATACATTGCCCACGCATCCCCATATCAAACATATCAGTTATGCAGTGAGTATGACAGAATTGTTCATCCTGGGCAGGATCATCTATTCATGGAGGGCCACGCTCACAGAGGCCAGAAAGAATTTTTATATCATCAGTTACCGCTTTCTGGCGGCTGCCGACCTATGGATATTCCTAACACTGGTATTGGCCATTGCCATGTCCGTACCCGCCATCAACGTGTATACCCACGGCACACATATTACCGTAGCCCATACCATGGGAGCTACCATCGGCATCAACAGTTTCATCCTGCTGGCGATCTCCTTTGATCTGCTGAACGATACCTGCCAGTCGTTCGAACCCTTCAAAAAACTCTTCAGTCGCGGTTACTGGCTGGCCAACGTGTCACTACTGGTATTCTGGTTGAGCCTGATCGGGGCCGGCGTGCTGAAAGCCAGGTGGCAAATGAGCCAGCAGCAGGAAGTATTCCAAGACATGATGCGGCAATTACGACCCTTTTTTGCGTTGTTCCTTATTTCCGGAACAACCCTGTTGTGTGGTATCGTGATGATCGTCTATCCCCTGCTTCGTAACCAATGGGTCTGCTATTTTAAAAACAATAGTAAAAAAACTGCCCGTAACGTCTATAGCAACACCCCTGGAGAACGTATCTCGGCAGCAGTCCTATTTGCTATTAATGAGTGACAAATTCTCAAATAAATCAGTATTACCCTTTGAATGGTCTAGTGATACTTCTCGTTCTTATTTCCTGATCAGACGCAGTCTTCTGATAGAATCCAGACGAGGATATCTTTCAACAAATGCCTGTTTGTCGCGCATCAACAGTTCGTACTGCTCAAATACGCGATCTCCATAACCGGAATACAGGCTGTCTACTACATCCATACCGCTTGTCACTTTCCCCAGTACAGGATAGCCCATGACACCCTTCACCACAAGTGTATCCAGACGGGGCGAGTTATTCCGAAGGTTGATAAAAAGATCATTATCACGGCTCTCTTTTCCGCTTCTGGCAAAGCTGATGGCGCCCCTTGTGTTGGCCTGCAAAACCGGTTCATCAGGGATCTTCACTGCATTCCAGCGCTTTTGTTTCAGGGAATCATGTCCGCCGAACTGTGCCACATAACCTGGTCTGACCCGATAAAAAAGCGTATGATCGTAATAGCCGTGTTGTATCTGCGCATATAATCTATCCACTGCCAAAGGCGACCATTGCCTGGTAAAGTCCGCCTCAAAGTTCCCCCGGGATGTTTCAAACAGCACGCTGAAATGCTCCGGTGCTTTTTCCTTGAGCCATTTTTCACGAAACAGCGGGCGCTGGCAAGCAATGAACAGGAGAGGTCCACATAATAATAACAGGTATCTCAGGTGTTGGGTCATCTACTGCCTGAAATTACATAATAGCCTCAAATAAAACGTGCCCTTGTACTTTAGTGTTGAATCTATCTCACTAAGGCACAAAGGCACCGTTCAAGTTGTATTGGTCAGGCTGTTTACAATTTGATCGCCCACTCATTTACCATCTTGCGGCCCAGCAATGCGTTGGCTTCCGGATCATTTTTGAATTGCTCTGTAACCGGGTTCCACTCAAGTCTTCGGTTCAGTTGGTAGGCAATGTTGCCGATATTACAAACAGAAGCCGTCCGGTGACCGATCTCCACATCGCAGATAGGCCTGCTGCGGAGACGCATGGCACTCAGAAAATCCTTATAATGATCCTCACTCTTGTATACATGTTTCTCGTTTTCGCCGATACCCTTGTCCTTCAGTGAAGCAGGCGTGGTTTCCAGTTTTTCACGCTGCACTTTCAGGTCTCCTTTTGAACCGTGGAAATGAATAGCATTGTTCCAGTCCCATTTCTCATGTGTCATGGTTATACCGCTGGCATAACGATATGTGAGGAAAGCATGATCCTTCCCATCTGGTGCTATCACTTCTACCGGGCCGCTGTGATCCATACCCAATGCCCACTGAACAATATCGAACATATGTGCGCCCCAGTCAGTTACCATACCCCCACCAAACTCTTTGTAATTTCTCCAGTTCGGATATACGTCTTTGCTAATCGGTGGTGCCAGCTCCGCATTAAAAGCCACCGGCTCATTAGGTCCCAGCCATTTTGCCCAGTCCAGACCCTCCGGTATGGGTTCTGCAGGCAGATCATAAGCTTTAGGGGGCGGACCTACATTCACTTTAATGGATTTGATATCGCCGATATACCCATTCCGGATCAGTTCCGCCGCCTGCCTGAATTCGGGCCAGGAACGCTGCATACTTCCTGTCTGGAAAACCCTGTCGTATTTACGGGCCGCATTTACCATGGCACGTCCCTCCTTTACCGTAAGTGCCAGGGGTTTTTCGCAGTAGATGTCTTTACCGGCTTCTGCAGCACGAACCGCCATGGCCGCGTGCCAGTGGTCGGGAGTGGCTATCACTACCGCATCCACATCCTTTCTAGCCAGCAATTCCCGGAAATCGTTATACACAGGTATCTCTGCATAAGTACCGTATTTGGGATTCTTGGCATATTCGGATTTGATCTTCTCCAATGTCAGTGCTGCTTTTGCCTGATATACTTCACTCAATGCTACAAAACGGATCTGTTCTGTTTTCAGAAAATAAGAAGAAAGGATCTTGCCTTGTTTACCCCCCCCTATCAGGCCCAGGTTGATGATATCACTGGGAGGTGTATACAAGCTGCCTGACTGGCTTTTTCCTCCCAATACATATCGTGGCACAATCATGAAACCTGCCAAAGCTTTGGCAGTTGTTCCAACAAAGTCCCGACGCGAGACGGAATGGTTCTTTTCTTTTTTCATACGGGCTATTTAACGTTATTGAAATGGTTGTACAATATGGTTAATCTGAAAAAGAATACGGTCTTGCCCTTTTAGCAACACCCCTGTTCATGGCAGGTTGATCCCCCATGCTGAAATGCAGCACCCCACCCTTTGTGATATCGGCATGTTCCAGGTAGTTTTTGTCATATGGCCTCCCATGAAGATATGTTGATTGAATATACAGGTTTTTATGGCTGTTCTTCGGCGCCTCTATCACAAATTTTTTACCGTTCTGCAGTTGTAAGGTGGCTTTGGTAAACAAGGGAGATCCGATCACATACTGGTTGGTCCCGGGACAGACCGGATAAAAACCAAGGGCACTGAATACATACCAGGCACTGGTTTGACCGTTATCCTCATCACCGCAATATCCATCGGCCGTTGGCCTGTATAGTTTCTGCATGACATCCCTGACCCGGTATTGTGCTTTCCAGGGAGTTCCGCAGTAATTATAGATGTAGATCATGTGTTGAATAGGCTGGTTGCCATGTGCATACTGTCCCATATTCATCACCTGCATTTCCGTCATCTCGTGTATCACGCCACCTCTATAGGCAGAACCCTCAAACACAGGTGGCTGATTAAATACACTATCCAGCATCTGCACCATAACATGATCGCCACCCATCAATTTAGATAACCCTGCAAAATCATGGAAAACGCTCCAGCTGTAGTGCCAGGCATTCCCTTCCACAAATTCACCACCCCATTTCAACGGATTGAACCCATTCTGAAAACTGCCATCCCTATTCCGGCCACGCATGAGCTTATGATTCGGATCAAACAGGTTTTGATAGTTCTTCAGCCGGCTGGCGAACCTGGCCACTACGTCTTCGGGTTTCTTCAATGTCTGGTTGATCCGGTACAGGCAAAAATCTGCATAGGCGAACTCCAATGTTTTGGCAGCACTACCGCCATACATATCTGCCGGAACATATCCCAGGCGGTTGTATTCCTTCACTCCGTCCCTGCCAAGTGTGTTCATCGGACCTACGTTCTCTGTATTCTTCATCAATGCTTCATACAGTATATCCATATCATAACCACGGATACCTTTTAGATAGGCATCCGATATCACGGATGCAGAATTACTGCCGATCATGGTCTTGCGATGTCCCGGACTGGCCCATTCTGGTAACCAGCCGCTTTCCCGGTAGGTATTGGCCAGCCCCTGCAATATCCTCGACTCCAGTTCTGGGTACATGAGCGAAAGGAACGGGAACAAAGAGCGGAAAGTGTCCCAAAAACCCGTATCTGTAAAAAGATACCCCGTGTCTATATTACCGTTGTACGGACTGTAATGCACTACACGGCCCTGACCATCATACTCATAGAATTTCCGGGGAAACTGCAGCATCCTGTACAGGCAGGAATAAAATGTCTTTTGCTGTTCTTCGCTACCTCCTTCTACTTTGATCCTTGAGAGTTCGGTATTCCAGGCTCGTTTGGCTTTGAGACATAGCTGATCAAATGTCTGTTTCCCTACTTCCTGCCGCAGATTACGCTCAGCCTGCTCATAAGATATGAAGGAGGAAGCGATCCGGAGATGGACCTGTTCCCCTTTTTGGGTAGAGAAGCCTACCACTGCCTGTGCATGCGTGCTATTGATCTCATTCCTGCCTGGCACAAGCAGACTGTCGTCAAACATGTAAGTGATGACGAATGGCTTATCGGAATAGATCACAAAATAGTTTTTGAAATTGGCAGGAACGCCTCCACGGTTCCGGGTTGTATAACCCATGATCTTGTTCTGCCCCGGGATGACCGTCAGATAAGATCCCCTGTCGAAAGCATCCACCAGTAAGAAAGAACTGTCAGCTCTGGGGAAAGTGAGCCTGAACATGGCACAACGTTCCGTGGGTGTCACTTCTGTAAGCACATCATGATCTGCCAGGTAGACTTGGTAATAATAGGGTTTGGCAGTTTCTGCCTTATGCGAGAACCAACTGGCTCTTTTTTCTTCGTTCACCTGTAGCTTTCCTGTCATGGGCATAATGGAGAACTGCCCATAATCGCCCATCCAGGGTGAAGGTTGATGGGTCTGTTTGAATCCCCGGATCTTATCCGCCGCATAGGTGTATTGCCAGCCATAACCATTGCTACCGGTCTGCGGCGTCCAGCAATTCATCCCCCATGGCAAGGTGATAGCGGGATAGGTGTTCCCGTTGGAAAAACTGTATTTGGAATCGGTACCCATCAGCGGGTTCACCATTTCTTCCGGCTGGAAAGAATTTTGGGCCTGCGCCGAAACACAGATACAGAAACAACAGAACCAGTAATATATTTTCCGCATATCCATCTATTGTAAAAGGATCTGATATTTACCTGAAGCTAATATCGGGAAACGGTAATATCCCTTGACGATCGCGGGTGATACGGCTTTACCGTTCAACAATAGTTTCTTGTTTTCTGATGTTACCGGAAGCATCAGTTCTGCAGATGTGCTCCCTGGAATACTGACATCATACTGTTCGGTGCCTTTGTTTCGTTGAAAGGCCACGGATACTTCTCCCTTAATGGTCCTGGTTCGCAGTCTGGCAAAACGAAGGGGACCAACTTGAGGTTGTATGCGGAGCGTATCCGATCCGGGCGTCAAAGGGGTCACTCCCATCAGTCTTCGTACGATAATATTGGCCGGTGCAGCCCCCCAGGCATGGTTCCAGTCGAGATTGGGTTTGTAGGCTTTATCCCATGCTTCCAAAGACACCGTAGAACCCAATCGGATCATATGGTACCAGCTTCTTTCGGTAGTGGCTGTAAGCAAGGATAATGCATAGTCCTGCTCGCCGGCTTCATACAGAGCATCCAGCAGGAACTGTGACCCGTATACGCTGCAGGCCATTTTACGCGATTTGATGAAACTGGTCACTGCAGGGATATCCTCATGGGGTATCAATCCGAAAGCCAGTGCAAACATGTTGGCATGCAGGGATGTGTGAGCAGTTGTGTCCCCATCCCTGATCAGGCCGGTGGCCGGATCGCGAAATACCTGTTGAAAGGATCGGTAATGCTCTTTTGCTTTGGCAAGATAATGGGCCGCGTCCGATTCTTTACCGATCGCCAGCGCTATACGTTGCATCAATACCAATGTACGGTAATAGAATGCATTGACCACGGCATTATAATCCGTAAAAACGAAACCATCTGTTTCGCCTCCGTATTCTTTTTCCGGACCGATATAATTACCACGTTGCGGCCAGTCAACGATATCCTTCAATCCACGTTTGCCGTCAAATATCTTGTTGATGTGTATGGATCGCAGAAAATCATCATCCTGAAATTTAGCTGTTGTGCTGATCAGTCCGTTTGAAGCTGCCAGCGGCATCAGCATCTTCTTCTGCAGTTCCGGATAATAGTTACGGATAAAACGATCATCTCCGGTATAGAGATAATCATTCCATGCCAACAGGATGTTCTGCAAACTCCACTCTGTAGGCCAGGTAGGATGAAACAAAAGGTAAGCCATGGTGCGCCTGGCAAGACTGTATTCTGCATCCACTGCATAATGCGACAACTGGTTGATCAGTGCATCGGCCTCATAAGGCAGCCGTTCCCTGTCACCATCCACATAATACCCGGCAAAACTCGTTGCCTTCATGGAATATTTACAGAGCTCCCACACCTGATTCAAGACAGTATCACTGCTCACAAAATCTGCAGCAGAGTCGTCGAAAGGATAAAACACGGCTTTACGAGTAACAGCAACCGAAGTAAGGGTACCCGGTAAATGCTGGATGCTGAGGTATCGAAAAGGGTACACTTCACCTATATATGCAGGCATTTGAATAGGATTCCGTGTATTACGCTTGGCATCTGCGGGCCATAACAAGGTATAATCATGTGTTCCCTTCTTCACAAAGATCCCGCGCCGGATATAACGGATATTCCCTCCGTTCTTAAGCAGGTTCGACGGTGATTGCAGTGCTTCCGCAGCTTCTACCCAAACAGAATCATCCTTCTGGGTGGTAAGACGCAATTGCACCTGTGCGAATGCCGCTTTGCCAAAATCAAATAAATAACTACCATCTTCTTTTTTGTGCCAGCTAACGGGCTGCTGTATCTCTGCCGTTATGGGATGATGTGAGAAAAGCTCAACCGTGTCTGCAGCCTGGTACACAAAGGAACTGACAGGAGAAAAATCTGAAGGTCTTTTTTCTGCTCCCCAAACCTGTACCCTCCAGTAATAAACGGTCCCGGGCAACAGTGCCTTACCCCTGTATCTGGTTCGGGTGGCAGAAGAGAGCGTTTTCTTCGAATCCCAGAGATCGGGGTTACCCTCCTCTAATAATCTGACAGCAGAAGCCACCTGCACCCGATAAGCAGTAGAGGCATGCAAGATAGCCGGCAGCTCCCACTGCAACAGAGGGTGTTCCGTACGAACAATGGGAAACTGGTATGCGGTTTCTTTTTGTGCGTCAGCCAGGCTGATATTTACCGGCAATCCACTTTTCCAGACCTTATCTGTATGCAATAAGAGGTCGGTCCGTAAACGGTAGGGCTGTAGGGAGGATTGCGCATGTACTGTGACCGTGGCAGCCACAAAAACAAAAAAGGCCAGTAAGCTTTCGCCTACCGACCCTAAACCCAACTGCCTGAAAATTTTGACCTCGCGCTGCATATGTGCGTTATTTGATCTCTCTTATCTTGATATTCCTGAAATACACGGAATTGTTATGATCCTGCAAGAGGATCGGGGTCTGGTCCATCTTGGCGAAATCCTTATTCTTTGCATATTTGCTGTGAGCCAGCAGTACCTTGTAAATATTGCTATCCTTCTCATATTCCACTACCTTAAAGCCATTCAGCCAATGCTGAATCAGCCTGTTGGGATAAACAATGATCTTACCCTGGTTCCATTCGCCGATCTTTTTCTGGAAACGAGGGTCTACTTTGTTTGACGGGATCAGGTCATATAAGCTGGCCAATGTCCGGTTACCTTCCGTACCCATTTTGGCGTCGGGATGGCGGACATCGTCCAGTATCTGATATTCCAGTCCGAGGCCAGAATTCTGGAAGGTTTCGGCCACAAAATATTTAACACCTGAATTGGCACCTTCCGTCAATTTAAAATCGAAGTTCAGCTCAAATGCCTTGTATTGGTTTACTGAGATGAGGTCACCATATTTGGCGCCTGTATTATCACTGGGCAAAATGTGCAGTACACCGTCTTCTACCACCCATCCCTGTTCAGGGGGCGTCTGTTTACCTACCCCTCTCCAACCCGTGAGGTCCTTGCCGTTGAACAAAAGCTGAAAGCCCTGGGCTTGTTCCTGCGGTGTCAATGTGTTCAAAGTATAGTTGGCTACCGGAGTAGACAGGTCCAATGGTCTGGGTTTCATGGAAGAGCCTGTTTGTATGCGTATGTTCTTCCATTGAATACTTTCGCCACCCTCACCTTTCACGGCATGCACCTGCAGGGCAATGAATCCTTTCAGGGTCATATCATCCACCAGATAGGCAACGGGTATATCGTTCACCCAGGTCCTGAACACAGGACCTATGGCTTCTATCCGATAATGGTTCCACCCATCTTTTCTGAATGCTTTTTTAGCAGCTGGATTCATTTCTGTCTGGTACATCCAACCTCTTCGGGCCTCATCGTAGATCCCACCGGACCATGCCCTATCTGATGGATCGATCTCCACCTGATAACCATGTACACGGCCATTGTTGAATTCGGGTTTTGACAGACTCCTGATCTGGATCCCTGAATTCATATTACCCACTTTCAGATCCACTTCCAGGATAAAATCACCATATTCCTCATCTGTTGCTAAAAAGGAATTGGGTTCCCCTTTCACCGTAGAGCCAATGATGGTCCCATTCACTACTTCATATTTGGCCTTACCATTCAGCTGATGCCAGCCTTTCAGTGTTTTTCCGTCGAAGAGATTTTTCCATCCGTTGTTTTGTGCCCAGATGCCGGAAGTGGCCAGCAGCAGGAGGATGAGGATGCTTTGTTTTTTCATGATTTTGCTTTTAGGTATCCGTTAGTACTGTTATTTCATAGAATCGATCCATTCCTTTATCAATGCCACACCTTCTTTGTGTACCAGACTTCTGCCCAGTTCCGGCATACGTTCTCCGGGATCCTGGGTCTGCATGCGGTACCAGAGTATGGATCCTTCTGCATGTCCTGGTTTTATATCGAACATTCTGCCTCCGGACCCCTTACCCGCAGCAACCGGGGTCTTATTTACGCCAATAGCGATCTGATCTGTCTCCGACTCGGTCAGGAACAATCCTGATGTTTGTGCGGGCCCTTCTTTTCTGTGACAGTGTGCACAATTGATCGACAGGTAAGCCCTTGCCCTTGTATTCAGGTCTCCGGTGGCAGGATCGTTCCATACCGCAGTTCTGGGCAAAGTAGAGATGTCTGGCAGCTGCTGTAACATCCCATGTGTTTTCCAGTATGTCAACTGATTCTGTCTACCGGTCGTATACGCATAGGTCCCATTCAACTGTGATACGACTGGACCGATCGGCATGATCCTATCATCTGCATTATGACACCCTTTGCACTGGTTCTGATTGGGCACAACATAACGCACCTGCTGTTTCGTTCCTTCTTTATCTATAAAATTCACATTCCGGTCATCGCCCGCGATCTCCAGAAATGCATCGGTCTGATCTTCATTCCATACATATGTGATTGCTTTCCATCCATCCATTTCTTTCACCAACAACCTGGTTTCCACGATGTCTTTCTCAAGTTCCGGCTTCCTGAAATCTGCCGGATAAAAAAATGTTTTCACCAATAATGTTCCTTCAGGGAATTCGAGCTTATTGTCTGCTGAATAGGCTACCTGTTGCCCCTTTGGCAGGCGAATACATCTTAGTTTCTCTGCATAATCAGTGTACAGAGGTGTATTCAACCCATAAGGCACAACACCCTGAGCAGGTTTCAATGCAGACATCTTGCCTTCAAAAATACCCCAGGCAGACAATTTCTCAGGGTATGTTTTAACCGGCTTTTCCACTATAAAAGCTCCGGAAACAATACATCCGAAAACGAATATCATCACTATACGAATCATACTCAATTATTACACGTAAACAAGTTATCGGCCCTTGCCATGTCTTTGAAACCATGTTCTGCATCAAGATTCACGATGGATTGCGACCGGTTATTGACAATAGTAATGCACTGACCTGCGATCCAATTACCTGAGGTATCAAGTAATTTCGGATTCCTGATCCCATCATACAGGATATGCGGAATATCCTGGCCGTATTTACTACCCACGATCCTACCCAACGGATCTTTACTTACCGGCAGGCCCGGTCTCCTTTCATAGATATTATCATGGATGAAGATGGCAGAAGGATAGGGATCATACGCTTGGTCTTTGAGGGGTTTCATCGTAGTGAAATAACTGATGATCCCTGTACTGACAGATTGATTATTGATGATCCTGTTCTGGTATAACTCTACCCCCTTGGTAGCCAGTATCAATACACCCGTACCACTGGGAACACTCGCCACGATATTTCCTTTAGGTGCAAAATTCTCGTAGTTGTTATCATGAATATGGTTGTTATACACTTTTACATCTCCCCCTTTTTTTTGTACCAGATCAGGCAGGTCAAACACCAGAATACCTCCGGTATTTTCCCAGGCCTCGTTATCATACACCTTCGCACGAAGTGAATTCTCGATCTCGATACCGGCCACATTATGCCAGGCTTTTGAATGTTTCACCGTGATATCCTGCGACTGTCCTACGTAGATGCCTGCATCCGATGCCCCAACTGCCATACAATTATCTATCAGTACATTGATGCACTGGACCGGATATAATCCGTATCCACCGTTCTGTGGCCCCGGTATTCCCGTCCACTCGGTCTTCACATCACGAAAAGTGATACCCGTCACGTGCATCGTTTTGATAGCATCACCTTTGGCATCCTGTACTGTAAATCCTTCCAGCACGATATCTTCCCCATCACTTACACGAATACCTTCGGCACCATCGGTCTGTCCTTTGAAGCTTAGGATGGTCTTATCCATTCCTTTGCCACGGATCGTAATCTTTTTCTTGCCTTCCAGTGAAAGCGTATTAGTGAGCGTGAAAGTCCCTTCAGGCAACTCTATCACAGAGCCATTTTCTGCCAGGATCATTTCTGTCTGGTATTTTTTTTGAAATGCTTTCTGCGCCGACAATATCACCGGCAACAGCATTATTGTCAACAAAAAGAGCGTGGCCGGGTTTCGTAAATTCTTCAAACCAATGTTGTTGATGGGTCTACTCATAATATCAGGATAATTGGATGGTATGTTTGAATGGGGTAAATCCTGTGAGGTACACAGTTGGTGCATCTGCCGCCGGTAAGGCACCACGTAACTGTACGCCCTTATGTTCCTGCTTACCCGGGCCAAAACGGATCGTATCATTCCCAACCGTATATGTACCCTGTGCGTCCTTGAACAAATAAGCATCTGCTTTTCCTGCGTATGGCTGCACTCCGCTAAATTGTCCGCCTCTTCGAAAGATCAGTTCCATTAATACCGGAACGCCCGCAGTGCCTTTCATATCGACCTCTACGCTAATGCCCCCTCCTGCTTCTGTAATAGTAACAGTTGTTTCCATGTATTGTATCTCACTTTGTTTGCGGGCCGACTTGGGCATTTTGGCCATATCGCCATCCGGTGAGATCTTTTCTGGCGGGAGCGGTTGAAAATAGGGGCCTTCCTGTTTGCGTGTCAACACCCAAGCATTGCCTTTCTGGACGATCGTATCCGATTGGAATTGCCCTTTTCCAAAAAAAGAAGCAGCCACACGCATTGCCTGCAGTACAGCATTGCCTTTATGGAATGTGAGCCAGCCCGGGTTATTCGAGAGGATCGTTGTATCCCATTCATTCCTCCTGATACGTACCACACCGGAGTAAGGGAATGATCTTACATAACTCACAGGAAGCGGCTTACTATCCGGGAGTTCTTTCCAAAGTGCTGGATCTTCCAGGAAATAGCTCAGTGAATCGGTCAGTTTCCTGAGGGAGGTTTTTTCGATCAATCGGCACATGGCTGCCATTTCCCCATCATTATCCAACAGTGCCAGGTAACGACAGGCATAATAATAGTTTTCCATAGTACCGACCTGCCCCTTGTCCTGACGGTTAGAAGCTTCTGTCACCACTTCCCCATTGGGGTGAAGATAATAATGCATCATGCGCAGGTTCCTGCGAACGGCATCCAGTAATTCAGGCTTGTGCAAACCTTTGGAAACAGTGATCAGCACACGATCTATCACTGCAGAATATCCATAGGTACTTTTTTCCGTGTATTGTCCATCAGGGTCCAGGTCGATATGTTCAGCCAACCACTGATTGGCCCTGTTCACATAACGGACATCGGGCCATTTCTCATTCAATTTGGTAAGGGCAGCCGTCACCACCCAACGGTGATTAGGTGTATGGATCCCACCTACGATCAAGGCTTCACCAGCCCTTTGCAGGAACTGCTGCAATAAAAAAAGTACCCTGTCCGCATTCTTGTTACCGGAAGCCTGAAGGATATTATATGACTGCACCAATCGCTTAACCATGAAAGCGGTATCCGGTGTAGAATGAAAATTCGTATCAACCAGGTCAATAGTGCCATCGGCATGCTGCATTTTTAACAGTGCATGCAATGCCTGCTCCATATCTGTTAAGATCGCCACCGACTGGTAATAAGCCGATTCGGGACTAGCCACTGCCTCTGCAGCCTTATTAATGAATGCACAGGTGCTATGCGGATTAGGGATCTCTGCACCTGACATGTATCCACCAAAATATCGGTGAGCATTATCCGTGACCTTGTATTTTCGAAGCTCTGTAAGATCCTGATCATTGAATTTGATCAGGTCTATAAGCCAAGCGGGTTTTACTGTTGGAGCCCTATATTTTTCCGTTCCCAGCCAAGAAGCCGTACCCAGGAAAGGCATCAAACAAACCGATGTGGTACCCAGTGCTACAAATTTTCTTCTATCCATGATGCTTTGAATTAGGGATGTGAATGACCACTTATTTACGCATGCCTTTGTATTGCTCGTAAGCAAGACCGAACATGATAAATGAACCATACCCAAAACCGGTCCCTTCGGTGATCTTACGGGTAAGATAATAGTTCTCATCGCCTACGCAGGTTCCACCGGAAACCCTTGCTGGCAGCAGGTAAGCACCGTCAGCGCGGGCCAGGCTCATTTCACGTAATCCTTTATATACCTTATCGACCATCGGTGCATATTTTTTGGGGTTCAGCAATTTCAGCTGTAAGCCCTTGGTGATGGTATAGGCAAACATGGCCGTACAGGAACTTTCCAGAAAATTCTTTGGATTTTCCGGCAGTGTGATCAGCTGGTACCAGTGACCGGATCCTTTGTCTTGCCAGGGGGCAATGCTTTCCACATAATGCAGGAATGCTTTTTCCAGAGGTTTCCGGTAGCGGGAATTCTTAGCGATGGTTTCCAGCGCATCGGACAGGGCCATACCTACCCAACCATTCCCTCTTGCCCAGATCTGACTGCTCTTGCGTGTGGTTTTATCGGGCCAGCCCATGATACTGCAGCCATCATTGTAATCGATATTATCAGCATCCCATCCGTGCACCCATAAACCAGATGCAGGATCGGTGAGTTTTTCATTATGAGCGTTGAACTGCTCAACAAAATCTGCTATATATTTTTCGTCGCCTGTCAGGCGATACATCTCAAGCAGGAACATATTGAGCATGTATACGGTATCGTCCCATAACTCCACAGTTTCGGCCCTGTGCGAAACCCCGCCGTTAGGTGAACGTGGCACCTGCAGGTATTGTGCATAGATCTCGTTACTCTTATCAAGGTATTTCCTGTCGCCGGTGATCCTCGCCAGGAATGCCATACCATGTGCCGAAGCCACTGCGTTCGGATGTTTGCCATTGGCCACCGCATAGGTGGCATCCATAGCTGTTTTGATGTAATCGAAATACAATTTTTTGTCCGCAGCGGTCTTACTGTTGTACAGATGAACCAATGCATTCAGAAAGGTTGCCTGCCCCCAGTCCCATTTGTATTTGTCAGCAGGCATATATACATCGCGCCCGTGTTTATCGACCGAATCTACCCAGGACTGGCTATAGGAAGCTGTGTATAAGAACAAAGCAATACAAAGGACAGGTATTCTTTTCATGGCAGTAGGTTTGTTCCTGTAAGCAGTTTTGCTACAGTGCAATCATTAACGGTTAACACGAGTAAGTTAAAACGTTTTAGTATGATTAGCAAAAAACACCCGGATGCTTTTTTGCGAAATCGTTTTCGTGTTAAAAGGATCCGGGTGTTCCTATTCAGGGGTATGGATACGGTGTTGGTTCCTTAGCGGTATTTCGCCATGATGGGCTTGCCAAGTTCGACGCCATCGACCATGAACAGAAAGTCTTTGGGCAATACAGATGGGTTCATGTAGGCAACACGTTTTTTATTCATCAGATCAGCTTGAACACCCAGCTTTCCCGAAGAGGTCTGTACAGAGATCTCGGTGATGCCATTGGTCTCCTGCACTGTCACCGGTGCGCGCAACACCGACTGGCGGAATCTGGCAAAGTCGGCATCGGTCCGGATCCCTTCGGCAGTTTTCCACCACATGGCAACTGTAGCTTTCCCATCGTTCGGATGCTGCAGGGTTAGACGTAGCGCTTTGTTATGTTTGAGCGTAAACTGCTCCCGGCTGGAAGTATAAGTGAAACCATCGTTATACAATGCAGGTTTCACCCCTTCAGCAGCATTATAATGGAGGTAGCGGAAAGCAATGGCTACATCTTCGAACCTGGCAAAAAAAGTATTGCTCTCATCCAACACAAGACGCTCTCCTTTTTCCGGCAACTGTTTCCGGTTTTGGCCGATCCAGATCTCATCAAAAGCATCGGGGAGTATAATGGTAGAATTCAAATATTCTTTGATGCAGTTATGGTCTTTGGTACCGGATACCAGCATCACAAACTCTCCTTTGTTCTGCGCCGACTGCATGAAAGGCATCAGGTGCCTTGTCTTATTCCATCCGCCATTCGACGGATAATTCGCAGGCATCAGATGCTTCATTTTCTCCCCCATACCTGTTGCACTCCAGGTTCCGTAATGATCATCCCTACCTTCCAACACATATACGATATTGGGCATGGCTGGCTTTTTGGGACTGCTCAGGTACATCACAAAAGGTTTATCATCCGGACTGTATGCCTGGTTGGTAGATGCGATCGAAACTTTATCACCATGATAGTCGGTGGCATAGGTATGTGCCAGGCTATCCCAACGCTGAACGATGAATCGGTTCTTGCGGGTTATGAGCTCTTTCTGTGCCGGAGACAGACCCAACTTCTTCAGTGCATCGGTACAGATCTGGTGAAACAGATGATTATTGTTATTACTTCTGCCCAATAAAGGATTGAAATATTTCTCTTCCAGCAGGTCCAGGCCGAATACACGGTTGTAGTCGCGGCTATGAGCCCCTTCGAGGTAACCACCCCGTGCATTATAGTGTGCACTCAGATCAGTCAGAAAGAACCGGAGTGCATCAGTGGCTTTACTTTTGATATCCGGATCAGTAATGAAAGTATGTATCAGCAACAGAGATTCCAGATCCACACCGCAGTAAGTGGGACTATCATATTCCCGGTTTCCATAGTGTGCCACATGTTGCAGCCACAGGTCAAAATATCTCCTACCCTCATTTAATACTGCCTGGTCTTTATATACCTGTCCGTATGAAACGAAGTTCCAGATCCGCATCAGGTAGATATTGGTATACGAAATACGGATCTCCTGGTTACGACCTCCTTTCAGTGCAAGTGTGAAAATATCATCCAGTTCCTTTTGCGCACCTTTTGACAACCGATCGTTGAACAGTATTTTTACCAGAATACCATATTGCATGCAGAACTGTACATTATTACCATCACCAATGTCGGTTCCCGTTTCGTGCCAACCCCAGAAAATGTTCCCATAACTTCTGCCTGCTTTCGGGTCTGTGATCATACGGGTCTTTACCAGTTTGAGTAACCACTCTACCTGTGCCGGCTGCAGGAAGTTAGCATCCATAGCATCTACCAGGAACAGAAAACAATCCCTAACACCCAATTGCGGCGGCGTTCTCTGCACGGCCGCCCATTCCCGTTCCAGCGTGGCTTTTCTCACTGCCGGGTCAGGCATCGAGGGGATCACATACCCTTTTGGCATCTGCGCAAATACCGTTACAGAAATAAGCAGTAGCGATAAAACAATGATACTATTTTTCATTTCTCTGATTTCAATTTTATGAATCAATTCAAACACGGGTAAACAGAACTAATCATCCCATTCCGGGCATCCTCATTTATGGCATCCGCTGCAAACGGAAAAAAGCGACCCCATGATGCCTGATAGATGCCGACAGGATCCCATTGGATACCCCAATATCTTTCTGGCGCCATAGATCACGCAGTTTCCACTTGCCCTGTAAACCTATTTTATCAAGCTGCAGGCTATATTTCTTCTCCTGTTCATTCCCCCACCGGAAAAAAGTCCGGGGCTCTGTCCCGTACCCATCAATATTGAACAGCCCCAATGCATAAGAGCCATCAGCCAGCGGTTTCAGCCATGTTTGTACGCCGTCCTCATGCAGAACCAGCCTGCCTGCTTTACCCAGGGTATCCTGGTTCACTTCGATCACTTCATCGTTGGAAAGCAAGTTCAGCGTAAAATCATCCAGCCTTTCTGTGGGGCAACCGATCAACATAGGTGCTGCCAGCAGACTGTAGATGGTAATATGGCTATACTGTTCATCCGGCGTTAGTCTGGTAGGGTGCATTTCGGGGCCGATCGATACATCTCCCACGATCATCATATCCGGATCTGCCCAATGGCCGCGGCCTGTTGTGGGCGACCATTTATCGAGTGAGAACACATTGGTGAAAAGACTTGTCCAACTGTCTTTGATATCCGGTCCCGTACGATACATATGCGACAATCTTGCCCAGTCGTTCACTTTCTCAAAAGGGGCATTGTTCGAGAGACTGAACACGATATCACGCCCCGACTGTTTCAATGCGTTGGACATGGCTTCTGTTGCAGCAACATCGATACGCCAGTCGTATTTCAGAAAATCAAATCCCCTCCGGGCCCATTGCCGGGCATCATTCCTTTCAAAAAAATAGGTCCCTTTACGGGTAGGTTTATTGGTCAGAAAGGTTTCCCGCCGCTCACCACCTGTAGGAAAGGCTGATGACCCGCCAACATACATACCATAACTGGAGATATAGGGTGTGGAGTAAATACCTGCTTTGAGACCAAGTGAATGGATATGATCCACCAATCCTTTCATATCCGGGAATTTTTCGTTGGGCTGTAATGCCGTATCCAGACCGGTACGGACACCTTGCCAGCTATCATCAATATTGATATAGGACCAGCCATGATCACGCAATCCCTTACTCACCATGGCATTGGCAGAAGCAACCACTTTGGCCTGGTCTATTTTGGCCTCCCATGAGTTCCAGCCATTCCATCCGATGGGTGGTGTGAGTGCGATGGTATCTCCGATCCTGATGACCACTTTCCGCGTAGCGGTTCCCAATGTATTCTTTGCCTGAACTGTGATCACATGATCACCTCTCTGTTTTACGGAACCGCTGATGATCCCTGTCTGCGCGTCGATGCGTAATCCTTCAGGCAAACCCTTTGCCGAAAACGTCATCGGTCTTTTTCCTGTTGCAGCAATGGTATACAGGACCGGGTTACCGGGTGTGGCACCAAACAGCTTAGGTGAATGAATGGCCGGTATCTGCTTTACAGGCGGTGTAAGGATGTATTTTTCATCATGCATAGGTACATGGCCGGGCCTGAAATCATCTTTCATATCCAGTTTTGCTTCCAGCCAGTTGGCATAGGTCTTTTTATTGGCCACACCACCCACTGAATCCGTGATCAACAAACCCAGCTGGCGTACACCTGTCAGATCCACATCCACTTCTTTGGGTGCATCGCCGATTCGCATGGCGGGTGTTTCAAACAATACTTTCTGGTCAGCCACCACGAAAAAGCGAACAGCAATATCTTTATTGCCATTATCATCCGGCGCTACTTTTGCGGTGAAGCGTGTAGCATGTCCATCCAGGTAAAAAGACAACACGCTGATACTGATAGCGCCAAGGCCGCGCGAATATGGAACACCCTTCACCTGAAGTTTCTCTTTTCCATAACCGGTCTTTGCCTGTACGGGACGGATCCCTTCTGAGTATGTTTGTATGGGCAAGTCATCCAGCCAAAGGCTCCGCCCACCCTGCGCATCAATAGTTGTTGCGGAAAACATCAACAGCCCAGCAACGATCATTTGTTTATATATCCTGTGTAGCATCATTTTTTATTTTTTTGTGGGAATAAGCGGTACATCACTGAACCATGGTGACGAATTGTGGAAGTTATCCGGTCTGCAGATACGGCAATATCCTTTTGCCTCCAAACATCCCTCACTTTCCATTTGCCTTTCAGCCCGATCCGCGACAGGTCCAGTTCATACGAACGGGGCTGTTCATCTCCCCAGCGGAAATAGGACTGTGGCGTTTTACCAAAGCCATTGATATTGAAGACCCCTACTGCATAGGAACCATCTTCGAGTGGTTTAACCCATACCTGCATATCATTTTCTTCCAACAACAATCTTCCGGGTTTCCCTAGTGGGTCCTGGTCAATCTCTATCACTTCACTATTGGTCAGCAGGTTCAGGGTGAAATCATCCAGCTGCTCGATCGGACAACCGATCAGCAGAGGGGCTGACTGTAAACTGAAGAGGGTAACATGACTGTATTGTTCATCCGGTGTTAAACGGGTGGCATGCAGTTTAGAGCCTGTGGTAACATTGCCCAGGATCATCATATCCGGATCGTTCCAATGTCCCGGCCCACCATAGGGCATCCATTTATCCAGGGTAAATGCCGACACGTAGAGGCTTAACCAGTTATCGCGGATATCCGGCCCTGTTCTCCACGCATTGGCAATACGGGCCCAATCCTTAGCCAATGCGAACGGTGCAGAATTCGACAAACTGTACAATATATCCCTGCCCGATTGCTTTAAGGCAACAGACATACGTTCTGCAGAATTGAGGTCGATGCGCCAATCATATTTCAAATAATCAACTCCCCATTCAGCCATCTGTAAGGCGTCTTCCTTTTCAAAACGATATTTTCCCACATACCGGTTGGCCCTCTTGTCCTTTTCAATGGAATCGGTATAAGCACCATTTATGAAATTGGAGGAGCCTCCTACTTTTCCCACATAACTGGAGATCCAGGGTGTAGAGTAAAGCCCCAGTTTCAGTCCTTTGGCATGGATCGTATCTACCATCGCCTTAAAATCAGGGAACTTATCGGGATTGGGTTGGATGGCATTGTATTTACCTCCACGTTGTCCCTGCCAGGCATCATCGATATTGATGTAGGTCCATCCATGGCTCTGCAATCCCATTTTCACCATGGCATTGGCAGAAGCCAGCACTTTCTCCTGGTCAATATCCCTTGCCCAGGAGTTCCAGCCGTTCCACCCGATAGGAGGGGTCAATGCGATGGTATCGCCTATTTTGATACGCAGCGTTTTGGAAGCCACACCCAGTTTGTTTTTGGCATAAAGTATGGCCGTGTAGTTACCTCTTTCTTTCACGGTACCACTGATGATACCGGTAGCCGGATCCAGCTTGATGCCTTTAGGCAAACCGGATGCCTCATAAACCATGGGTCTTTCACCCGTAGCCAGTATCGTATATAAAAATGGATTTCCAGGTGTAGCGCCGAAGATGGCCGGAGAATTGATCTTCGGCTTGGCTGAAGGACTGGGTGTAAGAATATATCTCTCCCCGTCATTGGGGATCGGTTTTGGCAATTCCTTATCCAGCATCACGAATTGTGCATTGGCCCAGTTGGCATAGGCACGCTGCGACTCTTCCTTTGGCAGGATCAGTAAGCCCAATCTTTTGATACCTGTGAGGTCTACGCTGACTTTCTTTGCCACATCACCTAATTTCATTTCCCCACTTTCAAAGAGGATTTTTTTATCGCCGATCACATAAAAACGACTGACGGTACCTTCCACCGCCTTATCATCAATCCCCACTTCCGCAGTAAATGACCTGGCTTTCCCATCCAGGAAAAAATAAATGGCGCTTGTACCGTGTATCCCCAATCCACGTTCGTAGCGTACCCGGTTGATCTCGATAGTGCCGCCACCTGATGTCGTTTTCAGCGACACAGACGGTATGGCCTCATTAAAAGTCGGAATAGCGAGCTCGTCAAGATATACGGCCGTTTGTGTTTGCGCGTTGACTGTTGCCAGCAGAGCAATCGCCAGTAAACAGGTAACTGATTTTTTCATTAGCCTACTCTTATTTGTGTTCCTTATCATAGATCCGTTGTCATTGAATGATTCTAAATAAATATTATTTACTGTATTTCACGGTCACAGACCTGCCGGGATCTGCAATAATGACCTTGGGTCCCTTTTTCCCGCTCTCAAAAAAAACATCGGCCTCTTTTGTCAGTTGAAATATCTCTTTGCCATTTTTCTGAAGGGAAGAGAACCCGGTAGCCGCCAGCTTTTGCAGGTTACCGTTGTTATCCAGCTTCACCGCTGCCAGTCCTTTGTATTGTCCGGTATACAGGTTGCCTTTATATTCGAACCGGAACATAGACGGCTGATCACTTTCCAATGAAGCCGTATTGGTAAAAGTGAAAGAACCTTCCTCATTGCTCACACCATCATCCAGCCTGTTCGCAGGTATACCCAACCGCGCTACGTTCTCCAATGAATACCCAATGACCGTTGCTTTACCCGCGATCTGTTTCCAGATGGCTGAGATATCCTTACCCATGAAATCATGCGTAGCATTTCCCTCCAGCAATAGTTTACCGCCCTTCTGTACATAAGTCTGGAAAAAACGGGTGGTAGCGGGTTTGGCATACTGCGGATTCAGAAGAACGATCGCATCGAATGTATATCCATTCAATTCAGGTTTGCCGGCCGCATTCAGATGCAGTCGGCCATCTTCGATCAGGTCTGTAGGTACGGATGCATTGAGATATCCTTTCTGCCAGAGCGCCACCGCTTTCTTTTCCATTTCCAGCTTATCATTGATATCATACATGCCCCGGCTTGCAGGGTCTGGATACCAGTTATACATGGCTTCCATTCCATACACTACCAATAACCGGATCTGTGGAAAGGGAGGATCAAATCGGTTCAGTAATCTTGCAGCATTCTCTACCTTATTGATCCTGACCAAAGCTGCAGGATCATCGATAGAAACACCCCAACCCTGCACGTCATTTGCGGCATGGTAGTGTGTACGGATGCCATAACGGAGATCGGTCAATGCTTTTGTCCAGATCCGTGTAAGATCCTTTCCATAATACATGTTATACATGGCATTCTTCGGATAACTCATACCGATACCCATTTGTATGGGCGTGGCCGTTTCCTCATCCGAATGCCCGTAATCCCGTTTAATGCTCCACCAGCTGACGCCCGTTTGCCATACTTCATCCTTGTCCAGATTGTTATGAAAAGTATTATGCAACCCGATAAATGCATTTTTCCCATACATCTTTTTTCCAAGGTCATACACGGCTGCCTCCACCGGAAGCGTTGAGAAGCGAAGGAGATTCATATACTGGTTGATGGCACTGATACGGATCTCGGGCCTCCCTTCCGGTGCATAACGCATATCGAACAGTACACGTTCCATATCCCGACCTGTTCGCGCCTTCATCTGCCTGGCCATACCCAATGAATACAATCTTTCCCTGAAAACATCCCGCTCTTTTTCCAGCACTTTCTGTTGAGCTATCTTAAGGCCCTTGTATTCATCCAAACCAATGCCATCGAAAGGAATATCCCTGTAGGCTTTGAATACATTCAACAGCACGGGGATCGCCTGTTCTGAGAAATTACTGCAGGAATTATAGTAATGCTGGGTAAGGATGTAAGCCGTATATCCCGACAAGGCTCTACCCGCCTGTAAGGACAGGCTAACCCTGTCTTTTGTTTCTATCGCTTTTGCCTGAGCAGTGATATCCTTGAGTGTTGACGAATCATACACACCATCTGTTTTTTTACGGAAAGCGTACACTTTGAACAATTCGCTTTTCAAAAGGGTCTTCATTTCTCTGGCTCCCTTAGCCATAACAGTATAATCCGCAGCGCCTTCCTTATCCAGTGTCAGTTCCCCCTCCTGGATCAACCGATCGGTATTCTCCACTGCAATGTTGAAATCCCTTTTCCACACCTGTAATCCGATCTGCAGTCCTCTTTTATGTGCATATGCGACCAACTTTTCAAAAACAGGATGCATCGTTGTTGTATCATAAAAATTACAGTCTCCCCTTTCCGTTAGAAAGATCAACGTGTACTTACTGTACTTGGCAAAACTGTCGATCTTCGATCTATAGGTCTCTTCCTGCATCATGTTCCTCGTAAAAAACCAATAAGCTACCTGGGGATGGGTGGCATTCTCAAATACATCCACATACTTGATATCTGGTTTTTGCGCCTCTGCATGAGCCATTGCTATACATATGAACAGTGATAGCGAAATGATTTTTTTCATATTGTGATCTGTTTATTCCTCTTATTGTTTTTATCGATCCTGACGACCTTTTACTTTTTCAGCGATCATTTGTAATACGGCTTTGTCGCTCCATGCCCGGCTATGACCGGCCATGGGTGTAAAATGGATCTGCGCATCTGATTTGGGGTTCTCTGTTTTTTCTATGAACTTTTGAAAGAAACGGGCTGCAACATTCGAGTATAAACCATCCATATCTCCCATCCACATCCATATTTTACCTTGCAGCTTGGGACCAAGTACAGGCCAGTTCTTCTCCAAAACCCTGGTGAGATCATATTTTTCCCATTGCTTTGCGATCGTATGATCGATCTTTCCCGTAACCGGATGAAACATCATCGTCGGCAACCCGTCCTTCCCCTTCGGACCGAATACAGCATTGTAAGCACCAAACTGGCCGCCAGATATACGGTAATCGTTGGTCCGGCTGTTCACATTCTCACCCTGGATCCATTCTTTCATGGAGAAAGTGGGTTCCCCATAAACAGTTCTTCTGCCCGGTTGCAGATAACCCCATTTATTATAAAACACCGAACTGTCCTCATAGATATTGATCAACCCATAATGCGAGAAATTAAGGGGATCCGGACTATATGACCAGGTACCGTCAAAGAAATCGGGATAAAAGATCTGAAGCCCCATAGCCACCCACCCACCGGTGGAAGATCCTGCCAGGAATCGTTCTTGACTGGCAGTGTCGTAATGAATGATTTTTTCGATCGCAGGGATGAGTTCCTCTGTCAGCGCTTTTCCGCATGGGCCATTGTTCTCTGAGTCAACCTGGTAAGTATCCCCATAAGGCCCTTGTGAATCAAGAAACACATATACCAGCTGGGGAGCTTCTTTACTGAACCACCAGGAAGTAAAATCCGGATTATTCATGATACCATTGATGGCCGTGTACCTCCCATTCAGACCGGGTATCCGGTAACAGACAGGATACGACCTACCCGGAGCCTCAAAATATCCCGAAGGGAGAAGTACGGATGCCCGCAGGTAACGCGGATAACCAGAAAATGCCGACAAGTATTCGCTCCTGATCTCCAGCTTTCTAACAAAAGCATGCTCAACGATCTGCGGCTCTGGGATCAGGTATTTCAAGGTAGCTCCTATGTGCAGCTGAGCACCTGCCACACATGAATCCACCGAAGTATACAGGTTACCGGGGACATTTTCATTGCCATCATCCCTATTCTGTTTATATACGAACTGGTAATACAGTTTGCTTCCGGTATACTCGCTCATGTTAGCCAGTCCAGTTGCCAATACATTCTTTTCAGTAGTATTGAAATAGAAAGGATCCTGGCCACGCCAACTGTCGGGCGGTGTTACGCCGATGGTGATCTCTGATCGACTCCGGGGTTCTTTTTCTGACTGCCGTGTAATATGTAATAGCAAACGTCCTCCTGTACGGAAAACATGCCGCAAGGAATCACTTACAAACAGTTTCGCCTCCACCAAGGATACTTGCTGGCTGAAAACTGCTTCTGATAAAACCAGAAGTAACAAGATCAGTATGGTCTTTCGTTGTATCAACTGATGACAGAATTATTTATAATTTGTCCTTATGATGGCTTTTTCTTCCTTGACCGGAATATTCAGCCCTTTGAAGGAAACAGCGTCCGCATTATTGAGTTGTATGACAGGCAACTCCTTCACTGTTGGGATACTTACCCCTACCAGATCTATCTTTTTCACATCATCAAATACAAACGCAGGTCTGAAATCATCTTCGAGATAACTTACTTTGAAATTCTTCAGCGTGATTCCTTCTGCATGGCGCATGTATAATCCCCAAGCCGGCAATTCACCAAACATTGAGAACTCAGGATAGGCCGCTTCATTTTCGGGGATCCGCGTGATCTCTGTCAACGGGATATGTGCAATAGCTTTATCCGCTCTTCCCCCATAACTGATCTCAATGTTCTCCAGTGTCACATTCTGTACCGGGTAACCAGGTATCCCTACAATAGAGGAAGGTACCAGGTTATAAGGGAGATAGGGGTGCCCATAGATATGGTAGTGAGAGGGTCTCACCGGCATCTTATCAAAACCCGGACGCAAATGGTCTGGCGGGCCCTCGATCGGATAACCCTGGTCAGGCTTCAGCAGTGGTGTCTCCACCTTCACATTGGCGATATAGATGTCTTTCAGTGTTCCCACTTTACCTGTCGTGTTTCTGTGACCACGGCGGATAAAAATGGCATTACCGGTATTTTTGGCCTGTACATTTCGGATATCAATATTATCCATGAAACCGCCATCAACCGATTCCAGTGCTATGGCAGAACGATACGTATCAAATACGGTAAGATTGGTGATCTTGAAATTCCGGAACCCACCATGGTTGGCTGTCCCGAATTTCAATCCGTTGGCACTGGAACGCAAAGTGCAATTGTCCACATAGACATTCTCACAGGATCCGTTAACATTATCCGATTTAAAACAAAGCGCATCATCAGAGGCATTGATGAAACAATTGGTGATGCGGACATTCCTGGAATCGGTCACATCCAACCCGTCATTGTTCCAGTATGCGGTACTCTGCACAGTTATTTTATCGATCACCACCCCATCACATCCCCGATAATCCTGTACCCAATCCGATGCATTCTTCAGTGTAATACCTGTTATCGTAACGTCCTTACAGTTATTGAAGTACAGTACCAGCGCACGGCCCGGGCCCGGTCTTTTTAACAACCAGGTTGAATCTGATTTTACCTCTCCACTTCTCAGCTTTTTAAAAACATCCATCATCAGCTCCTGCCCCTGACCATCAATGATACCTTCGCCGGAAATAGAAACATTTTTTTGCCCATCGGCCATCACTAGTGCAGGGCGACCAATCAATTTTCGGTAATCGTTTGTTACATGTGAACCCAGCAATACGGCACCCAGTGAAACGTGCAGATCAACGCCTGATTTGAGTTCCAGTGTACCGGTCATGAAATTTCCCGGAGGAATGATCAGTTTACCGCCACCTTTTGCTGACAGCTCATCGATCAGTTTCTGAATGATCCTGGTATTCACCGTTCGTCCGTCTGCAACAGCCCCATGCTGGGTGATCAGTACCTCCTGCTGTGCCTGCACTGCGTAAAAAACAAACAGGAGCGAAAAAACGAAACATATCTTCTTCATAGCTTTCATTTATTTAAGTTCATAAGTGACGGAAGGAGTATTCCACCCTTTTACTACCAGTTTTGCCGAATCAAGAGTATCCCCAATAGCTGCTGTTTCTATGCTCACATGTTTGATCTCACCCGGCAGCAACGAAAAGAAGTTATCGGTATAGAAAGAAGGTCTTACAGGTTTTTGTGCCCCATCGAGCAACTGCAGTTGTGTAAAAAAAGCTATCTGCTTGCTCGTATTTTTCATATCAATGTCGATCACATGCATCTTACCCTCCTTCCGAACCCTAACCGTTGATCGCAAACTGGAGGTTTTCATGTGCGACAATGGTTCAAAACCTGCTGAAGCAGGTCCAGTAAGGGTTTGTTTACCCTGGTAAGTATTATTGGAGCGCCAGTAAAAACTACTGGTGACAGGTAATCCTTTTTCGTCAGTGATCAACAACCTGATAAAATGAACAGGTGTTATCTGCTGTCCAAAATCGATGGTAATCAGGTTATTCAGCACGGCGTCCTCGGGTATTGAGTCCAGGGTGACGGATCTGGAGAAGACCTTTTTACTGTTGAGGTCGTACACTTCTGCTGTAAGCCGGTAGTTGATGAATGACCTGAAATAATCATTAGATACCGATACGGTATTCTTCAGGTAATCGAACTGTGCATGCAACGGCTCCAATGCCTGTTGTGTGTAGTACAAAGCAGAGGTAGGCTCCAGCGACCAATCCCACATTCTGCCACATACCTGCCGGGTGGGTGAGTTATGGTACCAGAACAGCAGACCTGAACAATACCTATCGCCATACCCGAATTTATTGGCATTCCAGACCTCCCATACAGACCTGGCATTGACGGCATTCAACAATTGTGCTTTTTTGGCAAACTCATCAATAGAAACTGAAGTACCATAATTATCTACCAGGTCCTTGAATTTGCCCGTCATGCCGTGAAAAGCGTCACCATCAAGATAATCCCAAACCGCTTTATTGATGGGCCAGAGATCCTTTTCGTCCATCATCTCGCGCAACGCTTCTACAGTTGGTAGGGATGGAGCACCATATTCAGGATTAAAGCCGTCTACCCTACTGCCCCTCGCCGAAGCCGTATTTTCATAATGCTGCATGGGATTGACCTGCTGGTAAGGACTACCGTCATGTACGCCATCTACTTCTGACTGCATCTGGTAAGGCCGCGTACCATCCAGATTATTCAACACTTCACGGATACCCGACACTTCCGTACTTTCATTCGATGCCACATAGAAAGCAACAGAAGGATGGTTACGTATCCTTTTGATGGTGGCGGAAAGATTGCTGAAATAAAGGTCCTTATCATTCGGATGTTTGGTATCACCGGTGAGCCAGAACTCCTGCCATACCAGTAGTCCCAATTCATCACAAAGCTGATAGAAATAATCTGACTCGGCAATGCCGCCGCCCCATAAACGGAGCAGGTTCACACCCGATTGCCGCGTATAACGGAGTTCAGCATAAGTTCTTTCATCAGAAGTACGCAACATGGCTTCCGGTATCCAGTTGGTGCCACGGATAAAGATCTTACGACCATTCACATAAAAGGTCTTGGAACTATCTGGCGTATTCCTGTCGGCCCTGATCTCCCTGATACCGAATCGTGTTCTTACAGAGTCTCCCGACACACCATCCACATACGCAACCAGTTTCAGTTCATACAATTCAGGTTTGCCTTTGTGCACGGGCCACCATAAACGTGGTCTGGATATGCTGAGCTGAGGAAAATCACTGGCAGTAAAGGTTATGGTCTTATCCTCTCCACGCAACAGGTCAACGCTTTTTTCAAATTGTATGCCTTCGCCGACGATCTCTCCCTTTACCACACATTTCACCGTTTTCATGGCCACGTTAAACAGTTCTACGGAGATAGTCTCATTTGCTCTGTCATAATTCGGCTTCGCCAACTCAGAACGCACAAAGGGATGACGCAGGGCCACTTTATTGGTAGCGTATAAGCTGATACTTTTCCAGATTCCGGTATTCCTGTCTCGGATACCGTCCTTAAAAGTGAAATCCCAGCCAACAGACATCAGCATCGTTGTGTTCAACCCGATATTACCATCACCGCCGTTTCGGTTTTCACCCCGGGCGCGCCAGGGTTTTGCCTTGTTGGTTCCCGGAATATCAACCGGGTAAACCCTGATGGCTATTGCATTCGTTTCTCCTACCTTGGCAAAATCTGCGATATCTACCTGGTCCTGCCGGAACATTCCCGACAAATGCATCACCTGGTTCCCGTTTACCCAAACTTCTGCACGATAATTGATCCCATCAACCTGCAACCAGATATTCTTTTCTTTGAAAGAGGCCGGTATCATTAGTTCCGTGCGAAACCAATAGGTATAGAAATCCCTGCCTGTTTGTGCGATATCAGGTATCAGTTTACTGGACAATTTATTATTGATGCCATAATAAGGTTCTGGATACTGTTTATTATAGACCAGGGAATTGAGAACTGTTCCCGGCACTACGGCCGGCATCCATCCGATGGTCGCAAAACCAGGCCTGGAGATCTCTTCCGGCGTTACAGACAGCTCAGCCGACCTCTTCATCACCCAGTTGAAATTCCCACCATGCACTTCACGGGAATCAAGGTAGATCCTCTTTTCATCCTTCGCAAGATTGTGCACCTGTGCCGAAGCAGTGGTGAACAGTAACCCCATCCAAAAACTATATAAAACAATTTTCATCTTCATGATTACAAACTCTTTGCGCATGTACCTGATTTGCTCCTTTTAATAGAGAGATAAGACCTTTCATCGCCAAAGGATTTACAATTTATTGACGACCGGTTTTTTCCTAGCGTTTTTATCCGCGATGATGAGTTGTGTGCCCTTATCATTTTTCTCTATAAAAATGTCTGCCGGCTCTTCCAAACGCAATATTTCCTCCCCATTTCGGTGTAAGCTGGTGAAACCAGTAGCACCCATTTTTTGCAGCCCAGACTTTTTGCCCGCCTTGATCACGGCCAGTCCGCGATATTCCCCGGTATATTCATCACCTTCGAAATTCACCCGGAAAGTAGCTGCCTTACCGGTACGCATAGCAACCAGATCATTGAATGTATATGAGCCATCGGCATTACGGCAGCCATCCGGCAACAGATTCTTCTGCAGGCCCAGCTTAGGCAGACCCTCTACTGAATACCCGATCACAGTGGCCTTATCATAGATGGCTTTGAAACGATCTGCAATGAGGTTACCCTTAAAATCACGGTCTGCCTTACCCTCGATCATCAGCTTACCACCTTTGCGGGTATACTGCTCCAGGAACCGGATCACGGGCTCTCGGGCATATTGGGGATTGATATATAATACGGCATCGAACTTATGACCGTTCAATACAGGTTTTCCGTCGGCGCCAATGGTAAGTTGGTTGTTTACGATCAGGTCAGAAGGGACCAGAGCATTCAGGTAACCTGATCTCCAGATCTCTACCGCCCTTTCTTCCACCTTCATCTTATCATTGATATCATACACGCCCCTGTCAGCATAATTCGGATACCAGTTGGAAAGCCCTTCCATTCCAAAGATCACGAGCAATCGGATATCGGGTAAAGAGGGATTGAACTTATTCAACAGTCTGGCGCAATTCTCATTGGCATTAATACCGGCTATGGCATCCGGATCCTCCAGGTCAAAACGAAGTGGTCTTTTATCATTCATGGCATGATAATGCGTTCGAACACCATATCTAAGGTCATTGAACGATTTGACCAGCACGGGTTCCAGAACCACATCATAGTACTGGTTATACATGGCATTCTTTGTATGCGCCATGGCTATGCCCATCTGCGTGGGGAGAAATGTTTTTTCATCTGTCTGCCCATAAGCACGCGGAGCACTCCACCAGCCGATCCCATTGGCCCAGATCTCATCATTGATGAGACTATTGTGATAGGTGTTATGGATACCACTGAATATCTGCTTCCCATAAATTTCACGGGATGCATGATAAACAGCTGTTTCCACGCGCAATGCACCTCTTCGCATGAACTCCATGTATTCATTGATCGCTCTGATACGCAGTTCGGGTTTTCCGGCAGGTGCATAACGGCCGTCGAACAGTGTTTTCTCCAATGAATTTCCGGTGGCCTTGGCATACTCCCTGGCCATTGCATTCGAATACCAACGTCCCCTGAATGGGTTGGGAGTATTCTGGTCAAAAATGCGTTCTATGAACTTATTACCGTATTCATCCAACGAAAAACCATCGAAAGGGATATCGGCATAGGCTTTCATAGCTTCTATAAAACCATTGATCTCCACATCGTCCCAGTTACTGCTCTGGCTGCAGTATTGTTGTGTCATAATGCAGGCAGTCAGACCTTTCATAGATTCGCCCGCCTTGATCTTCACTTCAACAGTGGCTTTGTCCGGCAGAACGGTCTCACAACTTCTGGTAATATCCTTCAATGTGGCTGGATCATAAAAACCATCCCCGGTCTTCTTGAATGCATATACTTTAAACAGATCGGATTTCAGAAGCCGGTGTTCGAAACGTATAAACTTAGCTTTGATCGAGGCAGTTGCACTACCTGACTGATCTAACGGCACTTCCGTTTCAATGATCATCCGTTGGGAACCTTCCATTGTTTTGTCCTTATAATTACCCCACAACTGTAATCCCACTTTCAATCCCTTTTTATGGGCCGCTGCCACAAGGTTCTTGAAAACAGGATACATTTTTTTGTAATCGTAGAAATCGGCACCTTCACGTGCCGTCAGGAAGATGAGCGTGTATTTACAGTTCTCTGCAATACTGTCAATGTGTTTCTGATACAGGTTCTCTTCTGTGATCAGGTTCGGCGAGATGAACCAGTAGCCGATCTGTTCATGATTCTCGTTCGAAAATTCTGGTATATACTTGATCTGCTGTGATTGGGCGTTGCCTGTATGATTCGCTAAAAGGAAGAGGAAAGCGATTGGAAAAATTAGTTTTTTCATCAGTTGTCGTTATTCAGATTTATTTGTATTCTTTTTAGGTGGTTTCACATGCATATTCTGCGCCCAGGTATCATATGCCTTTTTCATGTTATTTACCCGGTCTGGATACAGGGTCGCAAGATTTCTGGTTTCAGAGGGATCGGATGAGATATCATACAGTTCCCAGTCTGCATCTTCCAGGTCTTTGACCAGTTTCCAGTTTCCCGTGCGGATGGCGCGGTTACCTTCGTGCTCCCAGCAAATAGTTCGTTCCGGGGCTTTTTTGCTTTTCCATAGATAGCTGAGGCTTTGACCGGCAATACCTGACGGAGTAGTGGCTCCAGCCAGCTCAAGAGCAGTGGGCATCAGATCGGTCACATGTCCGGTAGAAGACAGGTATGCCATCTGTGGCCGGATGACTTCGGGCCACTGGAGGATGCAGGGAGTAATAATACCTCCTTCATGCATATAGTGTTTGTATTTTCGGAACGGCGTATTGGAAACATTGGCCCAGGGCATATCGTACGTATTATAAGAGCCGCGTTGCCCCACCAGCTTGGTACTGTCATTCAGGTTTCGGTTATTGGTATTCTCAGCGCATCCACCATTGTCTGAAAGGAATACGATCAGGGTATTCTCATATTGCCCATTGGCTTTCAGAGCAGTGATCAGCCGACCGATATTCTGATCCATTCTCTCGATCATGGCCGCATATACAGCCATTTTACGGATCCAGGTCTTTTTATCGCTGGCATCTTCCCATGCCGGGATATCCGAAGGTCTCTCTGTGAGTTGATAACTTGCATCTACCAGGCCTATTCGTTTCATTTTGGCATAACGTTCTTTACGGATCTGGTCCCACCCTTTTGCATATATCTTTTCATAACGGGCTATCAATGCCTCATCTGGTGAATGAATCGGGAAATGTGGGGCCGTGTAGGCGAGATACAGGAAAAAAGGCGCGGCATCTTTTCTGTTCTTTTCCGTATGCAGGTATTCCAGTGCATGATCGGTAAAAGCATCCGTCATATAAAAACCATCTTTGGGAATGGCATAATCACTATCCTCCAGTATGAAGCGACGTTTGTTACGCTCCTGTGGCAGGATCTCATAATAGCTGCTCGCACCCGAGATCAGACCGAAGTAATGATCAAATCCTCTTTTTCTGGGCCAGTGCTCCGGACGTTCGCCTACATGCCATTTACCCGACATATACGTGTGATACCCTTCCTTCTTCAGTAGTTCTGCCACAGTAGCATAGGATGTATCCAGAAAGCCCTGGTAACTGCCCGGCTCATACGATGCGGCTGGAGCGGTCACCATTAAACCCATGCCCACCTGGTGGGGTGACCTACCGGTCAGCAGACTGGCGCGGGTTGGACAGCAACGTGCATTATTATAAAAACTGCGTAGTTTGATTCCATTGGCCGCCAACCGGTCAAGGTTGGGCGTATTGACTTCCCCACCATAACAGCCTATATCTGAATAACCCATATCGTCCGCCATGATGTAAATGATATTAGGGCGGGAGGAAGTTTTACGTGGTTCATGTGCGGCCAATAAAATAGAACAAACGGCCAGCAACAGCAGTAAGGGCAATCCCTGTTTGCCGTAGCGTACATAAGTTCGAAGATCTGTGCAATTGTTCATTTGATTCATAATATCCAGATTAAAGGATGTCGAACAGGAAGGTTACGTATCACTTCATCTCCCTTGGGTTGATGATCAAGGCGTTTCCATATATCCAACCAGCGAGGCTCCTGGTAAGCAACAGCTCCGAATACCAAAGCCGGCTGTGCAACGGGCCATTCATCCCAATGCATGATGTCTTTTCTGTGAGGCCATTCTTTTTTGTCGGCAATAAAAGGGGTCATATAATCCATAGCGTTCCGAAAACTCAGCCCATCAGGTGTTATATGATTCCAGAGATTGTCTTCAGGGGTTGATAGGATCTGACATACCGTTGCCAGGGCATCCAGATTAAACAACGAATACCCATAGGGTTTGGTCCTTTTTAACTCCAGCGGAAAACTTCCATCCTTGCCAAGTTGCCTGGGCAACAGCGTATTTTTAAACCGATCCTTACAAAAGGAGATCACAGCAGGCATTTGCGCAAATTTGGCAAAAGCGGCCACCTGCATCACCCAACAGGTCCCATGATTATTTTCCCGCTTCATCTCATCCTGTCCGTATGGATGCTGCATCAACCAGTTGACATATGCTTTGAACCATTCACGAAGCGGTTCTATTTCTGCATCAGAGATCGGATCTTCAGCAAGCATACCCATCAGCCCCTGTACGACCTCTATCAGATGTATGGTATCAATGATCCCGATGCCCCTTCCTGTTACCCGGCCTTTAACTGCCTGGGCATAAAGCAGGGTTGGGTTCATGCGTGTTGCCGTATCAATGAACCAAGCCCTGCAATGGCGCAATGCCTGGTTCAGGTATTGTTTATCATGCGTAAGCGAATAAGCGGATGCCAATGCGGCCACAATATTACTAAAGCGGATCATGGCATGACGATGGGCCACAAAGTTGTCGGGGTTGGACATACCATCGTGATTGATATACGGGCTATCCGGACTTTTGGGGTCTGGCCAGAAATAATCAGCCTCAGAAAAGAAATCATGGATGCCACCAGCACTTCGGGATGCCGGGAATGCCGTAATGGTTACTGGCTCCTGCTGCATGGCCCAGGCGGCTTCCTGCATTACCTGGCTCCGTAATACCTGCACAACGGCTTCCCTGTAAGACACTGATACATCTTCACTATCTGCTGTTGTAAAAGCCAACAACAGCACAGCTAATAAAGACAAACAGGAAAGTGCGATTTTTTTCATGATGGATCTAATGGTAATATCTTATCTAAGAATCTGCAACATAGCTGAACCTGCAAGCAGAAAAGCCCCTGCTCCATAGGATTCCCAGCTTTCTGCATTAAAATTTCTCCTCGGGTCTGCACCTATGGGCTGTACCCAACCTACTTTACCTTCTTCTGTAACCAGACTATTCAATGCCTCCCAGGCTTTTCTAACAACAGGTAAATACTTTTTCTTATCAAGCAATTTGTTATGAATCCCCCAGGCCAGTGCATAACAATAAAAGCCGGTTCCACTTCCTTCTCCCCCCGCGTAAGCACCCGGATCCAACAGGCTAGTCCTCCATAATCCATCCGGTTGCTGCAGGGTGATGATCTTTTCTGCCATATCCTTATATAACTGCACATAAAATTTCCGGCTTGGGTATTTTACCGGCATTTCCTGCAGGTATCGCGCCAATCCGGCCAGCACCCAACCATTACCCCTTGACCAGAATATCTTTTCCCCGTTTGCCTCTTTTTTGCCAGAGCCACTGGCGTCCAGTAAATACGACGCATCTCTTGCAAAAAGTTTTACTTCCTGGTCATACAGCAACGCATAGGTCTGCCTAAAGAGAGTATCACTCCATATAAGATAAGCAGGGGTCTTCAGGGTTTTGGACAGTTTGGCCATAGCGGGAGGTGCCATGAACAAAGCATCGCACCACCACCAGGTAATACCATGTTTCCTCACTTCATTACCCTCCACATCTTTCATCTTCTGTAAAGAATCGATCGTGGGTTGTAACATCTTTTTATCGCCGGATAGCCTGTAGAGATCTATATAGGTCTGGCAGATCGCATAATCATCGGCATGGTCGAACCGGCGACCTGGCTGCCATTGTTTCCGTTCTCCCATAGCCATCATAGAATCCAGCAACTGATCAGCCCTCGTGGCTTCATATGCAGCAAAAACGCCTGTATAAAAAGCAGCATTGGTCCAGTCGTTCAGTGGTTTCCGGTTAGAATGATTCATTTGCCAATCTGCCACTTTCAGCATGGTAGCCTTGATCCGATCTGGCTGAAAAACAGCTGACTCCTGTGCCCTTACTCCCATAAGAAAAACGAAACAAGCAGCCAGCACCAACGTAATCCTGTATTTACAATAAGATAGATTCATATCGATTGTTTTAAACAATGTCGTAACAGTTCGGTTACACATGGTCAACTCCCGATCACCGGGTTTTACCTGGTCACCTTTTTACCTTTGGGTGCTTTCTGGATCTTTTTTAGTTCTTCCATCAGTTCTTTCACTTTCTCCGGATTCTCGTTATACAGGTTATGGTCTTCATGGATATCTGTATCCAGGTTATATAACTGTCCAATAGGCTCTCCCGGCTTGGGTTTGATATCCACCGGAACCGAAAATCCACCCGACCCTAATTTGGTGACCAGTTTCCAGGGACCCTTACGGATATTCATGGTCCCTTTGGACGAAATGTTGACTATAGCGGGTTGTTCCATGATCACATTGGTTTTACCTGTCAGTATCGGGAAAATGGAATAACTGTCTTCCGTTTCAAACCTTTCACTATGGTTCCCGATCAGGTCGGCGCAGGTGGACATGAAATTGGCCAGTGTTGTGGTAACGGCCGACAGCGTTCCTGCTTTTACTTTACCGGGATAACGGACGATCAATGGAACCCGGTGACCTCCTTCAAACACATCGCCTTTCATACCACGGAACTCACCTGCCGCCTTATGTCCGAATTGCTGTACGAAATTTTCTCTCCAGTAAGGACCGTTATCGCTGGTGAATACCACCATTGTGTTCTTAGAAAGTCCCATACTATCCAACACGTGCAATACCTTACCTACGGCAGCATCCACTTCCTGCACATAGTCGCCATATTCTCCGGCCTGGGAACTGCCGTTATATTCTTTTGCAGGAACCCAAGGGGTGTGAGGCGCCGGCATGGGGAAATAGAGGAAGAAAGGATTTGATGCACCCGCCTGCTTCCTGATAAAATCGTTGGCCTTTCGGGTAAAGAAAGGAAGCACATCGTAAAAATCAAAAGAGGGTGTCATCAGACCTTCTCTCCAGAATGGCCCGGTATACCCTGATTCCAGTTTGTTGCCCTTTGTATAACTGCTCAATGACTCGGTCAAGCGGTCATTCTCCAGATAACAATACGGAGGCATATCCAATGAAGCGGGCAGAATGAACGAATAGTCAAACCCCTGCGTTATCGGTCCACGTTCGGGCGCTTTGCTGAAATCGATCTGTTCCGGTTTCATTTCTGTGAGGATACCATACAGGTTATTCCGGTTATTCTCTGGTTTCAACGAATCCTTGAATGCCTCTTTGGGTACCCAATCGAGTCCTAGATGCCATTTGCCCACCACACCTGTTCGGTAAGATTTGGTCTGCAGGAGATTGGCCACTGTCGGTAATCCCTCCTCTATCAAGGTACGGCTGTATCCACGAAGCACTCCAACCGGTAAGCGGCTGCGCCATGGATACCTACCCGTAAGGATGGAATACCGGGAGGGTGTACATACAGAGGATGTGGTATGCGCATCCGTGAAACGCATGCCTTCCCTGGCCAGCCTGTCTATGTTCGGGGTCCTGATCTTACCATCCGGATTATTGACTGATACATCTCCATAACCAAGATCATCGGCTAGGATATAGACAATATTGGGTAGCTGTGTCTTTTGCGAAAACAGCGCTGTATGGCCACACAAAATCGCACAGCCCAACACTGCCGCATATCTTAGCTTACTCTGGATCTTTTCTAAAGCGAAGGATCTATTCATTATTGTAGTTTATCTGATTTTTGAATACCGTTCTTATAGTTCTTCAGGAATCGTGTCCGCAGATCAGCAGCAAGGCTAAGTCTGTCGCCTGTCTGTTTCATGTAATTGGATAATTCACGGATCATATCGTCGGCGACACCCGCAAACGAAGGATTGAATAAAAGGTTATCGGTCTCTTTGGGATCTTTCAGGACATCGTATAATTCAAGATAAGATTCATCCTTGAACATATCCACCACAAACTTGAAATTTCCTTTGATCACACAACGCTGTGAACTACCCAGGGATCCATTACCATCATACTGTAAGAAAATGGATTCGCGCTGTTGTGGTCTCCCCTTGATTATTGGTACGAGCGAACTCCCATCCATAGCAGCTGTGGTCTTTACACCTGTATAATCGAGCAGTGTGGGCAGAAAATCCACCAGACTGATGAGTGCTGATGATTCTTTTACCGATACAGATTCCCCAACTGGCATTTTCAGAATGAACGGAACCCTGGCCGACTCTTCATACATACACATCTTCTGCCACAATGAATGACTGCCCAGCATCTCACCATGATCTGCCGTAAAAAGTATGATGGCCTGGTCATACAATCCCTCTTCTTTTAATGCAGCGATCACACGACCCACTTCATCATCAAGTAGCTTTACGAGGCCCAGATATTTGGCCCAGATCTCACGCCACTGTTCCCTGTTATACCGGGAACCTATAAAACCAGTGATATTATACATCTGTAACGGTGATTGACCAGGATACCATTGGCCTACATTATCCGACAACACAAAATCCTTTGGTCCAAACATCGAAAAATAAGGTTCCGGGATACTGAAAGGCGGATGTGGTGCCAGAAACATCGTATTCAGCAATAAAGGCTTGTTTTTATCCCTGTTCCTGATCGCTTTGATGCTTTCGTTGGCGATGTACCTGTCAAGAAAAAAATCAGCCCCATCCTTGTACACCCCTACTTCCGGAGTTGAATAAGAACGTAGCTGTGTATGCATGCCGGATACGAGTTCTGGTGCATTGTCTTTGAACTGTTTCCCACCAGGTTTTGTTCTCTTTTGGTCTTTGATCCAGTTACTGTAATCTTCCTGCGTTATCCATTTTGTGCGGGAAGCAGGATCCTTGTCTATTTTGTTCTCAGTAAAAAAATGCTGCTTACCAACATGATAGCTGTCCCATGTTCCTTCCATCAGTTGGTAAAGATTTGGCAAGCCCGAACGGGTATTGCCAAACACTTCGTCCTCTTTGGCCCATGGATTGATCATTGATCCGGTCCGGTTGGGATAATTACCGGTAAAAAAAGAAGCTCGCGAAGGCGCACAAAGAGGTGCCGCGCAATAGGCCCTTGAAAACAAGATACCATCTTTCTGCAAAGCGTTAATATTGGGGGTAAACGGTCCAAGCACATCTGCCCGTAACTGGTCTGCCATGATAATGATCACAGGCGGTGTCTTCCTGGGCTGCGCATATATATTGATTTGCACAAGCAAAGACAGTAACAGTATGAACGTTTTCCTCATATGCATGGCATCAGTATCTTTTAGCGAGTGATGGATTTACCTGATTGATATATAGCAGTAACCTGGCTTCCAGTTCCTTTGCTTTTTCAGGCTCAAGGGAAGAGATATCCGTAAGCTCCCCGATATCCTTGTTCAGGTTATAGAGTTCGATCTTTTTCGTTTTCCAGAACTTGATCAGCTTATATTCACCAGAGATGATCGCCGAATGAGGGTACCCGTTCGTGTAACGATGAAAATAAAAATCACCGGGAGTCCGGTTCAGGGTGCCTTTCCCGCTGGTACGCAGCAAGGGTACAAGGCTGATGCCATCTCCTTCGGTTTTTGTTTTTGAGACCGTATCACCTGCGAGTTCGGCAATGGTGGGCAGCAGATCCCAGCCCGCTACAGGAATATCGGTTTGTGCGCCCCCCTTTACACCAGGGCCCCTTACCATGAAAGGCACCCGTATACCACCCTCGTAAAGGGTCCATTTGCCCCCGCGCAAAGGATAGTTGCGCATCTGCGCCGTAAAAGCCGAAGGCGGGTCCAACCGATTGCTGACTGGCGGAACAAACTCTACTGCTCCGTTATCAGCCATTAGAAATATATAGGTATTATCCGCAATGCCCATCGCATCTATGGATTTCAGCAACGTCCCTATACCTTCATCCAGATCACTGATCATGCCCGCCCAGGCAGGATTATTGTGTTTCTTACCGGCAGGTTTACGACTGAACCTGTCATAACTTTCTTTCCTGGTCTCAAAATTCACATGTGTGGCATAATGGGATACCTGCAGGTAAAAAGGTGTTTCAGACCTTACCTGCTCCTGCATAAAACGGATAGACCGGTACGTGATGCTATCAATCTGCTTGGGATTATCTGTGATAAAGAACTGTGACCATTTTTCCTCCCTGTCGGAAGAAATGTCGCCATTCTTGTTTCCTGTATCCCCGTCGCTTTCATCATAACCCAATTGTTCAGGAGTGATTTTGGCACGCAAGTCCCATTTACCAAAATGAGCCGCCTTGTAACGGCTGTCAATGCTCTTTAACACCTGAGGTATGGCCCTGTGACGGTTTTCGGCTGGCGCATATGCTGCAGCAAATGACTCATCTCCCTGGCGGATGGAGGTTTGCCCAAACTGGATACTCCTTCTGCTTGGTGTGCAAATAGGATCAGGAGCATACCCCCTGGTAAACCGCAAAGATTGTGCGGCAAATCGGTCAATATTCGGTGTTTCGTAATAATCACTTTTCGAATCAGGCAACCTATCGTCCATACGAGAGGAAAAGCAGGACCAACCGAGATCGTCCGTCAGGATCAGGATAATATTCGGGCGTTGCTGTTTCTGGGCATGTAAAACAGTGGAATACGTTGCGCATAGCAGCGCCAGGCCAACCAGTTTCCGTATGACTCGGACAGAAAATAGGATGTTGTTATGCTGCATAATTTTATTTTTTCTGATAAGCCGGATTATACTTCCCACGTTCCTTAAATCCATCAAATGGGCGCATCAGGCCGAATCGGGGATACGAATCAAAGAGATCTCCCCTGCCATTCATGCGCGGATCCCCCTGTATTGTCAATTCCTGCTCCAGCCGCTTTTTCAGTGAGTCACGTACCTTTTTCAAAGCAGAATCATTGGAGAGATCGTGCATGCAATCGGGGTCCTTACTGATATCGTACAATTCCACCTGTTCCCTTTTGGCAAAGCCCAGTTGAAACAGATCAGGATAAAGTTTCCTGTTCCTGATGATAAAGGATTTGGTGGGCGAATCATCAATGTCCTCATAACCTTCCAGTATCGGCTTCATGTCAGTTTTATCGGTAACAGGTTTGGGGTCCAGAGGTGCAGGATCGCCCAACGGCCAGCGATCCGTTTTAAAATTTTCGATGAGCAGGTATCGCGCCGTTCTGATGGCACGTGCGGGATATCCCAAGTTATCCGGACGCGCATGTGAATGACGTTCCCTTCCTGCCAGTACGAAACTGCGCGAGGGATCCACAAGCCCTGATCGGGACCCGGAAAATAAGGGGAGCAATGTTTTACCGGTGATCCCTTTAAAATGATCTACCTGTGCAATGTCGAGAAAAGTGGGCGCCAGATCCGTGAGACTGATGAGATCATCGATCCTTCTGTGTTTACCCGTTACCACAGGACCACAGACGGCGAGCGGAACATGTATGCCATATTCCTGCAGATTGGCCTTGGCATAAGGAAAAGGCATACCATTATCTGAAGTGACCACCACCACCGTATTGGCCAGTTCACCCCGTTCCTTCAAAAGCTGAAGCATTTTTCCCAACTGTGTATCAAACCATCTTATCTCCAACGCATAATCCAGCATATCATTTCTTACCAGACCCTGATCGGGCAGAAAAGAGGGAACCTCTATCGAATCGGGGCTAAGACCTGCAGCTGCGCCGGAGCCTTCTTCGTAATTACGGTGCGGCTCCTGTGCACCAAACCAAAAGAAGAATGGCTGGGCATCTGGTTTTGCAGACAGGAAATCCTGGAAATTGGCAACATAATCTGTTTTACTGATCCCGGTGGTGGGTGTTGATCTCAATTTTCTGGCATTGTATTCAGGTCCAACGGGATTCCGCTTCCAGCCACCTGCCTGAAAATTTCCCGGGTCCCAGGGTTTACCTGTATATCCAATAAAATAACCACTCCTCTCCAGTGCATCCGTGAATACGGGAAATTTATCGGGAAAAAGACTGGCGTGTGTACCGGCCTCTTCCAATTGCCAGATATGCCTGCCGGTTAAAATGGCGGCCCTTGAGGGACTACACTGCGGTGCCGCTACAAAAGCATTGGTAAACAATATACCATTGGCAGCAATACTATCGAATACGGGTGTTTGAAATATTTTCTGACCATAAGCCGATGCATGCGGATAAGACTGATCATCTGAAATGGCGAACAGAATATTGATATGCGGAACGGCCGTTTTCTGCTGTGCACTGCCTGTAAAACAGCAGACCAGCATGGAAAACAGCAGCAGAAAGCTGATAATATTTTTTCTCCTTTTAATCATAATCAATATCGTGCATTAGCGAATAGGCGGCAGCAATTGATCGCCAGCCTCTTTTAATGACATTTGACCATTCAGTAGTTCCACCAACTTTGAACTGTTTGCGATATTTCCTTTGTATGTTTTTCCCAAAAAATTGAAGGCATCACCATAAGCGGTAAATGCCGTTTTACGTTCGGCAGACCGAATTTGCAGGCGTGGTGCAAGATCTGTGGACAAAGCAGCTTCGATCTCCCAATCACCTAGGGTCACCCTGGTGATGCCTTTTTCCTTCCCTATTTCTCTGAAACCAGCCACCGTGCCATTTTTATCGACCTGGATAATTGCCAGGAACCGCTGTTGCCTGTTTTTTTGTCTGTTGGTTGCTTTTAGATGCCATTGCGTGTTTTCATACTTCTTCGTAAGCATTCCGCTATAATTCCTGTATACAACTGCAGGCACCAAAAAAGTATCCGTGATATTCCACGAAAATGGCTGTGAGCTCCATAATCTGCCGGTACCTTTCCAATCATCTATCATAGCGGTGAACTGATTATGCAGGGTATCCAGCTTCATGCTCTTTAAACTATGGATGAGCCAAGACCAGCTCGCATCGTTCACAGCCTCCAGCTCGTCGTAGATCACGATGATTCCCGGTTTCAGCAGAACGGTATGGCGTTCAAATTTTGATAAACCATGGTCTTCTCTGGTTTCAACGCTTTGATAGGCATTGTTTGCGTTACCTTTCATATAGGCCAGCTGACCACCCTGCAAGAATCTGCTGAAATAACCGTTCGATTCTATGCTGTAAGGCTGCCCTTCATCATTGATCAATATCCCATTTATGCTACGTGTATGTTTGCTCCACTTCAACCTATGCGGGTCATCCATGGCCACTTTATAGCCTGTGCGGTAGAACAATCTTTTTCCGCCAGCCAGTATGTTGAATGTATTCTGGTCTGCAAGGATATGCCCGTACGCACCAAACGGACTGCTCCGCATAGTGATCATCACATCGCTTTTTGTATTAGCTAGGGTGGTGTGCAGTGCAGCAATGCCGGTTTCCTTTGACAGATAGCCCATCGGAAAGGATTGCGGATTTGCTATGGCTGGCATACTGAGATGACCTGTATATTTTATCCTATACCATCTTAAAACAGGTTCTTTGGAAAGATCCGGCTGCTGATGTTTGATCAACTGGTCCGCATACCAGGCATATTTACCGTTTTGCATCAGTTTGGCCATCACCACTGCGAAAGAGGCATATGAAGGTGGAGGCCGATGCAGGTCTTCCGTATTATCGCCATAACCGTCCGCAGAGGACAAAGGCGGAAAATGATAGATCAGCCAATCTGCTTGTTGTTCGTACCAGGGATGGGATTTTATAAAGTCGAAACCGGTGTACTGTCTGATCAGTGCGGGTATCTCCACCAGGGTCTCCATATTCATCTGGAAATAAGAGGCGCCTTCACCCCAGCCCCCATCGGCCCCTCCCAGAATGGGTGACCGGGCAAGGAATAATTCATAGCCATAACTAAGCCAAACAGAGGCTGCAGAATCGTGTCCATATAAAGCCAGGGCCGATTTGAAAAATTCATTAAGTATCAATTGCCATACGTGTCCGCTCAAGACCTTTGATTCGATATTGTTCACCCAGCTATTGTAAAATTTCGCCAGCCTTACACCGATGGCTTTTTGTAATGTTTGCCTGTCACTTATCGAAAGATCATCGTAAAACGTATCATAAACGAGCGCCATATTGTACATACACATCCCATCGGTAAAATCCCGTGAACCCGAAACCCCTTCCGGATCCCATCGGGCCACTTCCATAGCCATGGCAATAGCTTTATCCTTATAGGCTGTTTTTCCGGTGAGCAAGTAAGACTGGCATAAGGGAAGGATCATTTTATATACATCATTGCCAAGAGCCACGATTGCATCCGACAAGATCTTCTTATCCTGCTCCTCATTGAAGCCTTTTACAACGGGTTGTGCATCAGCCTCTGTATATAAGCTCCTTGTAAGCGCGTGTTCTGCTTCTGCGAGAATCGTTTTGGCTTCAGGACTGCCTATCACCGAGGTTAGCTTGTCCATTTTACCATTTGCCAATATCCGAGGATGCTGTTCAGGGACCGATGCGAGGAATCTCTCCGCTGTAGGAGACACCATCGGCAATGTCTTATCCGTGATGATGAAATGATGTACCGCCGACCAAGCTTTCCCTGTAACCCTGTAACGCCAATACCAAATACCCTTAGCCAATGCTTGGTGCGGGTTATAGATTGCCCCGCTTAATCTTTCAGCAGAAAGGGTTGTATTATGCTCAAAAGAACTGTTCAATGAAAGTTGCACATCATAAGTGGTCTTTTTCCCTTTTTGAAAAGGCCAACGTAAAACAGGTGCATTAAACAATACTTCACTGCCATTGGCTGGCACCGGTTCTTCCAGAAACATATTATAGACAGATTTCTTCTGCCCGTATGAGATGCTACCGAAGCACGAAAGAAAAAATAAGCATACCAGTACCCAGCCATACTGAGGCTGCCAGAGAGACTTGACCTTACATACACCCGGACTTCCGGCACTTCCTGTCAGAAAAGAATCGAAGTAACAGTCTGTATGACAGACCTGCATCTCAAAGTGTCTGAAACGTTTCGCTCTCTGATCTGGTTGTGAATACAAGTTTCTATTTTTCATGACTGTCAGGATAGAAGACCAATTGATAGATACGGACCGGTACTGCTATTTTTTTCTTTTGGGAGAAGACTCCCGGATAATGATCTGAGGTTTAATGATCTCACCCACCGTCATTGACTGCTTCTGCTCCTTCTTGATCACTTTGAGCAGCAGGTCGATAGACTGGATCGCGATCTCCTTGATAGGCTGAGCCGCTACAGTGATAGAGGGCGAAAGCAGTCTGAAAAGATCATTGTCGTCAAAACTCACCACCGCGATATCTGCAGGAATCTTCAGGTGGCACTTCTGTAAAGCGTCGATCCCCATCACACCCAGGTAGTTGGTGGCAAAGAAAAGCGCATCCAATTGAGGGTTTGCTTTTATGAATTTTACCATGGACTTGATGATCTTCTCCTCACTATCCGAAAAATTGACCTTTAACACATGCCTCTCCTGAGCCGGGAGTCCGGCATCTTCGATTGCCTTCTGAAATCCCTTCTCCCTTTCTGTCATCATCGACATCTCGCTATAGATGGAAATGAAACCTATTTTCCGGTATCCATTATCGATCAGGTGATTCGTCAGGTTATAACTACCCAAGTAATTGTCGAGTATCACATAATTCGTTTCTACATCCGGGATCAACCTGTCTATCAGTACAAAGGGTACGTTTTCCTTTTTTAGTTTGAGGATCTCATCCTTTATACCTTGGGTTGCTGTAATGATATATCCATCCACAGAACTGTTCCGCATCTTATTGATCAGCTGCCGTGCCTTATCATCATTGTTCTCTGTACTGCTGAAAAAGACACTATAGCCATTTTTATTCGCTTCTACTTCTATGATCTTAGCAACATTCCCGAAAAAGTAGTTACCGATATCTTCCACGATCAGGCCAATGGTCTTGGATTTTCCCGTACGCAGGATCCTGGCGGCGCTGTTAGGATTAAATCCTCTTTTCTTAATAAGGTCGCGTACTTTTTTTTCCGTGGCCGGACTGATCCCCATCTCTGCACTTTTCCCATTGATCACAAATGAAACCGTTGTGATCGAGGTATTTAGTTCCCTGGCGATATCTTTCATTGAAATCTTCTTCATAAGAAAGCTTTTCAGTAATTAAGGATCTCCTTCCTATTTTATAGTTGACATAGATGGTGGTACTTTGCTTAGATCACTCCCCCAGGAACGGTTGGGCCTGGCTCCCATATCCAGCACCAGCTTTCCCCCTTTCGCCAACTCATCATGCAGAAACCAAGGCTGATCCCAGATTTTGCCATTGAGATTTGCTTTCTGGATATATACATTGCCCGGTGCCTGTTGCCTGGCCTCTATTACGAACTCTTTGCCTGGATAATATTTCTGGTTCAGTTTGATGGTGACCTTATTGAAAATGGGACTGCTGATCTCATAAAACGGCTTTTCAGATGTTCCGCCGTTCGTTGAGAATAATCCGATCTTCAGTAATACGGCCAGTGAGCCCATAAGGCCCTGGTCCTCATCGCCGCTATATCCCTTTTGTGGGGAAATGCCGCTGTATACGGAATCTATCAACTGCCTTGTCCAATACTGCGTCAACCATGGTTTACCTGCATAGTTGAACAGGAATGGTGTTTGCATACAAGGCTGGTTACCATAATTGATATATACCCTGCGCAATAGTTCCTGATCCGTCGGGTTCTCTGATTTTCCTGAAACAAAACTGTGTTTTCGGGCTTCCAGGAAAGATCGGTTCAGCTTGTCGGTGAATACTTCAGTTCCGCCCATCAGATCTATCAAACCTTTCACATCATGCGGGACCCACCAGGTATACTGGGCCGCGTTGCCCTCTTCAAATCCATGTTCATACTGCAGGATATCGATGGGTTGGTTCCACTTTCCTTCACGATTGCGGGTCCACATCCAGCCCGTATCCTTATTGAATACATTCCGATAGTTCAATGCCCTTTTACTGAACAGCTCATAATCGTCTTTTTTGCCGAGCACTTTGGCCATCTGAGCCAGCGCATAGTCCTGGTAGGCATACTCAAGTGTCTGGGTAGAGCCATCCATATGAAATCCATACTTGATGTTACTGAGCGGATATGGCACATATCCGAGTTCCATGTATTCCTCTATGCCACCGCCTTTGAATGTGGTATGTTCATAACCAACTTTACTCATCATCCCACCGGGAAAATGATCTTTGCGCATCCCTTCATATGCTTTCGAAAAATCAAATCCCCTGATACCCTTCAGGTACGCGCTAACGATGAACGGTGTGGTGGCTGCACCCGTCATCACATAGGTATAATTACCGCCAGAAGGGCCTCTCGGTATGAGCCCTCCGTCATCATACATTAATAAAAGGGAGTTGATGAATGATTCGGTCACTTCAGGGTATACCATATGCCATAAAGTGTTCAGAGACCATTGTGCCCCCCAGAAAGAATCCGAATTATATTCGTTGAATCGTGGTTTACCATCGGCTCCCAGTGGTATCTGGCGTTTACGTGGCTGGGGACCCGTATTGTCGATATAGGTTCCGCTGACATCACTAACGATCCTTCGTCCCTGCAATGCATGCCACAGGTCTGTATAAAAACGTCTCTGTTCGGTAAGCGTACCACCTTCTACCTCTATCCGGCCGAGCCATTGGTTCCATTCGTCAGCAGATTCCTTTACCACTTTTGCAAAATCCCAATGTGGCAGTTCTGCTTGCATATTTCTCCTTGCTTCCTCAATACTCACATAGGAGATGGCCACTTTCATCTGCCGTACTTCGTTTGCGGCAGTAGCGAAACTCACATATACACCGTTCTTTGATCCCGACACCTGTTCCTGCATACCGGTAAGTTTACCATCCTGCCAGCCGTTGAATGATTCGAATGGTTTATCGAAATCGGTCACAAAATAGACCGTGATAGGTTTGGGCCTGCGGATCGTTGCAGCCATCGTAACAGAACCTTCTATTGACTGTGCGGATACTTTCCTTACACTGGCACTTTGTGTTTCGGAAGAGCCCAGCATAGTTGTAAAATCGAAAAGGATGTGGCTGGCTGCAGATCTGGGATAAGTGTATTTATGAAATCCTACACGGGTAGTGGAAGTGAGTTCAGCAGTTATACCATAATCTTTCAGCACCACTTTATGATAACCTGGCTTGGCAATTTCCTGCTGGTGAGTGTAACTGGATCCGTATTTGTCAGGCCCCAGCTGACCTTTGAACTGCCCTGTGGTAGGCAGTACAGGGATACCCGAAAGTTCCCAGCAATGGATATGGCTGAATACCTTGATCGTATCCTGGTTGTACCGGTAACCGGTGTTCCAGGTTCCTTTCAATACCATATCAGGGCTCAGGTTCACCATACCGAAAGGCCGGGAAGCGGAACTGAAATAAAAGAACCGTGAATTGGCAGCATCCACCATGGGTTCTACCAGGTCAGTCTTCTTTGGCTTGGGAACTTTATTCTTCTGTGCTAAGAGGCCGGTCAAAGGCATCAGCGCAAAGAAAAGATATGGCACATACTTACTGCCTCTCATAGGAATGATACTTTATCAGTATAAAAAATAAACAATGTATACATGTATGGTCATTAAAATTATCCACCTGTCGTTCCTTTCGGCAGGAGAGACAATGGCTGAGCACAAGAAAGGACCTGTTCTGGGGACATGAGAACATATCCCTTTGAACAGATCCTTTTACTTTTCAGATTAATAACCAGGGTTTTGCGTCATTGCAGGGAAAGACAGATCGATCTCACTCTGAGGAATAGGCCTCAGGTAATGAATGTCTTTGATCGTATTACTCTTCTTAGCCCACGGATTGTACCTCAAAACGCGCTCGATCAGCTTACCGGTCCTTTTCAGATCGAACCATCTGTCATATTCTCCTAATAATTCCCTCGCCCTTTCATCCAGTATCAGGTCTACAGAGATATTGGCAGAAGTGGCTCGGTAAGACACAGCTTCCTGCGATTTCAGGTCCTCAGGGAACTTAGCGCATTTAGGATCTGCTCCGGCAGTGGCCAAGGCACGGTCCAGTACTTTGTTATAGTATACTTCAGCACCACCCAGTTTTCCTCCGGTCGCGCCCTTTACAATAGCTTCAGCAGCAATCAGGTAGGCTTCGGCAACACGGAAAATACTTTCGTTGAAAGTGCCATAAGCATCACCATAAGGGATACCCGGCTGCCAGAATTTCCACATATTGGGTTCACCGGTAGGGAAGCCTGTAGTCACTACACCATTCACTATACTGTATCCCCCGCCCCATTCATCACAATTGATCACAGAATATTTACGGGTACCACCTACATCAATACCACGTTCATTAGCTGTGGTTGCCGGCCTGTTCCATGGACGGAAATAGACCACTGTATCCCCCGCCTTGATATCGATCTTCAGATTAGGATTGAGGTTAGGCAATGGCTTGAAGCCAGCTACGGGCAACAACGCATACCCTACATCGAGGAAGTTATGGTCGTAACGCAGGTCAACCTGTGGATCATACATACGATAGATCGCAGCACCCAGTGGATAGATGGGCTGTGAACGGTTATAGTCACTGGTACGGCCCTTGGTACCCGGGAATCCTTCTCCACCTCCCCCAAATACCGAATGCAGGTTATTACCCCCGGCCGCATCCTGTGCAAATGCAGGGTCTGTTTTATTGGTAAGTACATCTGAGTTCCACTGAACAGAGAATATGATCTCAGGGTTCTTGTCGTTCTGAGCACCGGTATATTGTGTGAGTGGATTTTCAGAACGGATCGGGAACAGGTCTTTATATTTGGCAGCCAGCGGATAAGTTGCAATGACCTTATCGGCATATTGTAATGCCGAATTGAAATCAGCAGTGCTGCCTCCTAATGCGTTCTGGAAATTCCATCCACGAGTGAGGTATACTTTTGACAGCAGGAACTGAGCGGCGCCCTTGGTAACCCTTCCGTAATCGGAAGCTACAGCCGGTAATTTGCCCTCGGCATCCAGCAGATCGTCCAGTATCTGCTTGTATACATCCGCCTGGGACACACGTTTGGCATCTTTGCTGGCTCCCTGTATCTCCACCAGTGGCATAGGGATATCGCCCCACTGCTGTACCAGGTAAAACAAAGTGAGTGCACGGAGGAATTTGGCTTCTGATACCCTGGTGGCTTTCAGGGTTTCACTCATGCCAGATACGGCACCTGCGCGACTAATCACAGTATTCGTCCGTCCCAGTTCCGCATAAAGGAGTGTCCAGAGTGTTCCCACATCTGCAAGCGAACCATTCAATCCTACATCATACTGGTTCAGTGAACCTGCGTTGGGAGCAGAAGTTGCGAATTTGGGATCATTGTATCCACCCGGATAAAACAGGTCGGTACCATTCAGTACCAGCTGTCGTGCCTGGTGAATATTGCGCAACAACGGGTAGCAGGACTTTACCAAGTCCTCAAAACCAGTTGGTGTTTTATAATAACTATCCGTGGTCAGTGTTGATACTGGATTTTCATCCAGGAATGTTTTTTTACAGCCGCTCACCAGTACTCCAGTGAAAGCGAGTGCTACAGCTGCAAATCTTATATTGAGTATTGATTTCATAATGATAATTTTTAAGATAAAATTAGAAGCTGACATTTACCCCGAGTGTTACGAGAATAGAAGGCACATCATCCTGATAGATCGCAGAGTTGAACTCAGGATCGAATCCGGTATACTTGGTAAAGATGAACGGATTTGAAACCTGTGCATAGAACCTTGCATTGGTGATCTTCAGATTGTCCCGCACACGCTTGGGAAGTGTATAACCAACGGTAATATCAGATACCCTTAAGAAACTTGCATCCTGGTAGTTGATGGCACTACGGTAAGGATTGGCCACATACGGTGAGAAATAGGTGTTGGAGGGATTGTCCTTTGTCCAGTAATCCAGTGAGGCCAGTGAATTATACCTGTTTCCCAGCTCGCCGAAGGTTCCTGACAAGGTCGAGTTGCTGTACTGAACACCTTTTCTGTAGTAGATAAAGAAAGACAGGTCGAAATTATTGAAATTGAAACGGTTGGTAACACCCAGCAGCCATTTGGGCAACTGTGTTCCCAGGTAAACCCTGTCATCGATATTATTAGAAGAAGAGATCACATTATCATTGTTCTGGTCTACTACCCGCACAGCACCTGGAACCTGCTTATAGACTTTGGCCAGGTTAGAATCGGCCAGTTGCCAGATACCGGCGAATTGGTAATCGAAATTGGCGCGGATAGGATATCCTACGAACAGTTTGTTACCCTTATCTGCTGTCTGACCATCACCATATAATTCAAGCAGTTTGTTGTTGTTCTTGGTAAAAGTCAGGGAAGTATTCCACTTGAAGTTTTCCTTGTTGACATTCACGGTGTTCAAGGTCACTTCAATACCCCTGTTCTGGATCTTACCTACGTTGGCGGTAACCTGGTTGAAGCCGGTCACGGTTGGGATCTTCTGGTTCAGGATCAGGTCAACGGTATTCCTGTTATAGATCTCAACAGAAGCATTCACACGATTCTTCAACACACTGAAATCGATACCCAGGTTCAGCTCCTTACTTCTTTCCCATTTCAGTGATTTGTTGGCAAGGTTCAACGGCGCAAAGCCCATAGCGGCCACACCATCAAAATCATATCCTGTATTCAGCAGGCTGGCCTGAGTACTGTAAGGGTTAACGGTAGAGTTACCTACTTCTCCATAACTCATACGCAGTTTAACATTTGAGAATACATTCTGCTTCATCATGAACTTTTCATCACCCATTCTCCAAGCCACGGCCAGTGAAGGGAAGAAAGCCCATTTGTTGCCTTCGGCCAGCTGAGAAGCTCCGTCGGCCCTACCGGTCAGCGTAAGCAGGTATTTATCATTGAAGGTATAGTTGATCCTTCCCATGTAAGAGGAAAGTGAACGCTCAACCAGTGAACTACCCTGTGCGGTGATGGTTCCTGTGTTCAGCGCATACCAGTAAGATGTGTAAGGAAGATCCTTCACTGCGATGGTGGTAACCTCGTCGCGCTGGTAGAAAGCACTCTGTAATCCCGTCAGTTCAAGCCTGTGTTTGCTTCCGAAATCCCGCTTGTAGTTCACGATATTATCGATGGTGTAATTGGCGGTCTTCCTGTTATCCAGCTGCGTTCTTGGTTTGCTACCGATCTGAGATTTTGACCATGTACCTCTCCAGTCGCCGATCTGCTGCGTGTTATAAGAAGCAGAGATAGAGGAACGGAAACTCAGCCCTTTTGCCAAAGTTATCTCCATATAGGCGTTGGTAATGGCAGACAAAGTGGTGGTCTGCAGTTTAGACTGTGTAGGATCTATATCAAGCAAAGGATTGGGAACCTGTTTGTCGTTGATACCCATCCATACCGCATAACCATTCACGTCCAGGTCTCCATTCTGGCTGGGGTTGGTGAGATCGCTATAATATACGGTACCGGTAGGTCTTGCACGGAAAGCACCACGCAGTGATTCCATAGAACCCCAGTTCTGATCACTATAGGTAAGATAAGAGGTAAAGCCCACTTTCACGCGCTCACCAACTTTGCTGTCAAGGCCTGCATTCAGGTTATATCTTTTGAAGCCGGTATACAGCACATTTCCTTTTTCGTTCAGGAAGCCACCAGAGAAACGGTAAGTGGTTTTTTCACTACCTCCGGATACACTGATATTATGACTGGTCTGTAAACCTGGATCTGTGATCAGGCTAGCCCAGTCGGTGGTCTTACCGGCATCTATATTGGCCTGCTCGGCAATCGTGAATACGGTTCCGGTCAAACCTGCAGCAACCCTGTCAGTATAAGTGAGCTTGTAGTACTGAGGGGTGCTCATCAGCTTAGGAATATGGGCCAACATTTTCATACCCACATAACTATCGTAGGTTACCCTGGGTTTTCCTGAAACACCCTTTTTGGTAGTGATGATCACCACACCATTGGCACCACGTGCTCCATAGATGGAAGTGGAGGATGCATCCTTCAATACATCCATCGACTGAATATCGTTGGGATTCAGGTTATTGATATCACCTCCCATCAGACCATCTATCACGATCAGGGGCTGGGTAGAGTTATTGATGGTATTCTCACCACGGATGGTGATGCTGTAACCAGCACCTGGTCTGTTGCTGGATTTGGTAACGGTGGCACCCGCAACCTGTCCCTGAATGGCTTTGGCTGCCTGCACGGGATTGGCACGTACAATATCCTTTGACTGAACAGATACCAACGCACCGGTCAGGTCGCGTTTCCTTCTTTCCCCATAACCAACCACTACAATATCTTCCAGTGCTTTGGTTTCAGAAACAAGACTGATGTTCAATGAAGTCTGGTCGGTAACGGTAACTTCCTGACTGGCAAATCCAACAGAAGCAATTACCAGTACCGATCCACCTTTTGCAGGAATGCTGATGGTGAACTTACCATCTGCATCTGTTACTGTTCCGCGGGAAGTGCCCTTAACAGTAACACTGGCACCGGCAAGAACAGAACCGTTCTCGTTGTTTACCACCCGGCCCGTCAGTGAACGGTTTTGCGACCAGGCAATGCTTACTATACAGAATAGAAGCGCAGTTAGAAAAATGACTTTTCTCATAATGGCAGATTTGGTTTTAGCAATTGTTTGTATGATGGCAGGGGTCTTTGAGACCTCATACAATCATAATTAAACTTAATTAAAAGGTTTTAGTAAAACGTTTAACCGGCTCAAAAAAAATACGAAAACGATTTCGGGGAAAACTATCCTTGGGAGGAACACCCAGTATGAAAACCTGTTACTTTTAGCAAAAAGACCCCATGAAATATCACTTAACGATGGTTGCCGCTCTTCTGTTCATGCTGCAGACCAGCGGATTCTCGCAGCAAACAACCGTAACACTTGACTATTTTTTTAATAATGAGTATAAAAAGAATCCGCAGGGAGAGATGGAAAGGTTCCATTATACCTGGGAGGACAAAAGCATTAACGGATACACCATCTGGGCCGACCTCTTCAAGGCCAGGAACGCGAAGGTGGCAGGTTTACCTACCGCACCCTCTGCCGCCAGCCTGAAAGGAACTGATATCTATATTATCTGTGACCCTGATACAGACAAAGAGACCACCCAACCCAATTACATGACACCTGCTTATGCCTCTGCTATCGCTGAATGGGTTAAAAAGGGCGGGGTACTGGTATTGATGGCCAATGATTCCGCTAATGCGGAACTGCCCAGGTTCAACCTGCTGGCCGGGAAATTCGGTCTTCAATTTACCAACAAGACCCGCAATGCGGTGATCAAAGACATTTCTGTAGGCAAGATCATGGTACCGGAACAACACGACATCTTCATTAAAGCAAAACAATTATATCTCAAGGGTATCTCCACGATCACCGTTCAAGGGAACGCCAAACCGGTCTTGGAAGACAAGGGAGATATTATCATGGCATCTGCCCGGTATGGAAAGGGGATTGTTTTCGCTATTGGCGATCCGTGGATCTATAACGAATACATCGTTAATGACAGGCTTAGTCCCGATTTCCAGAATGGCATTGCAGCAGCTGAGTTCACAGACTGGCTTCTCAAACAGGTACCCGCAAAAAAACCGTAATGCCACCCTGCCTAAAACAAAGGATCCTGTCTCATCAGACAGGATCCTTTGTTTTAACCAATAACCAATTGCTGCAAAATACGATCCACCTGTTCTGCAGCCGAACAGGTGTTGAAAATGCCACTATTTTCCAAGGCCGTTAATCGCTATCCTCCAGGTGCAGCTTCTGGTGATGCGCTCCCGCAGCCAGGTGCAGGGCAAAACCTGCGATTGCCGTATCATTCAGAATATTGATCAGGGCCATTGCTTGTGTTTCCGCATTACCCGCATTGAGGTAATTGGGCAAGTGTATCACTATCACGAACACGAACAGGAGAATTGCCAGCAGGTAGCCGGCCATTTTAACCCATCTGTTCAGGATAAATGAGATCCCGCCAAGGATGAAGGCAACCCCTACCACATGCACCCATAAAACCCCACCGGGAATATAATCCGGGATGTATACAACCAGGTCGTGTGGTTTGAGAAGATGAATGGCCCCATAGACGATCATTACCGCCGCCAACAGGTAGATGGCGATACGAGAAACAATATGATACTGTTTCATGAGAAAAGATTTGGTTTCTAAAAGTTACAACAGTTATCAGCCAAATGCAATAGCTGCCGCATCTTTATTTTCAACTTTCCCAAAAACCACCTTTATCTGCAGGCAAAGCGTTAAAATGCTTATTTATTCTCATAATAGGGTATCTGGTCGTGGGCAACTTTTTCCTGTTGCCGCCAGTATGCCAGGGTAACGATATGCCCGTCACCGGTTTTCAGTAACCGGCCGAATACGGCATTGGTGGCATTGAACATGACGTCCGTAACACCGAGTGTGAACGTTTCAGGTGCCGGAGGTGGTGGTGGAGCAGCTGGGGCACCTTCCGCAGCAGGTGCTGCTGCCGGGGACGCTTTTGGGGCTGCACTGGCTACCACGATCACGGTGTACCCATTCGATTCCAGTAAAGGCTTCAGAAAATCTACCCGGTCCTTGGAGATGTTCTTCTCCACCACAGCGCATTTTACGCCATCCAGGTCTTCGAATTCATGATTTTTATTGATAGCCATTTCAATACTATTTATAAGCCGTAGCTGAGTGAGTAAATATAATCATATACAAAACTGGCCAGCCCGGTAAGAATGATACCGGCCACGCAGATATACAATGACAACCTGGGTGCAACCGGAACTGCAATCCTGCTGATAGGCTGTTCATTGCTATCCATAAAGATGGCTTTCACCACCCTCAGATAATAGTAGAAGGATACCACCATATTCAGCGCAGCTATCCCAATGAGCCAGTAATTACCTTTGGCTGCACCAGCTATGAGCAGGAAGAATTTGCCAAAGAAGCCTGCGGTAGGCGGCACTCCCGCCAATGAGAAAAGAGCGATGGTAATCACCCACGACAGGAATGGGTTCGTTGCATAGAACCCTTTGTAATCAGAAACATTTTCTTTGCCTGCAAGTGCGCTGACCAGTGAGATCACACCGAAAGCTGCCAGGTTAGAGAACACATACACCAGGATAAAGAACACCACAGATGCCATACCCGCAGCCGAACTGGCCGAGATACCTACCAGAATGAAACCCACCTGTGCAATGGAAGAAAAAGCCAGGAACCTCTTCAGGTTGTTCTGCCGGATGGCGAACAAGTTGCCGATGATAATGGTGACAAGCGCCAGTACAAACAATACATTGTACCAGGTACCTGCCAGGGGTTGGAAAGCCTTATAGAGAATAGGTACCAGCACAAACAACACCGCCCCTTTTGATACCACCGAAAGAAAAGAAGTAACAGCTACCGGTGCACCTTCATACACGTCAGCTGTCCATAAATGGAAAGGAACCGCTGAGATCTTAAAGGCTATACCTGAAAAGAATAAGATAAATGCCAGTATGTGTAGCGGATCTGCAGACAAATGTGCCGGAATCTCTGCAAACAATAACGTACCGCTTACACCATATACCAATGAGATACCGAACAATAAGAGACCGGATGAAAAAGCTGATGAAATGATCATCTTCATAGCCGCCTCTGACGACTGGCGCTTGGCCAGATCGAAATTGGCTGCCGCTGCCAGCGGTATGGTGGACATTTCAAGTCCCAGGTAGAACATCAGCAGATTGCCACTGGATATCATAAAGAACATACCCAGCAGGGACGTCAGCAACAACAGATAGAACTCGATCACATGTTTATGTGTCCTTAACCAGGCATACGATTGCAGCGAGATGAGCCAGAATGCGAGATTCAGGATGTTCTTCTCGATCACGATCAGGCTATTGGTCCGGAACATGTCATGGAATATCGTTCCCTCCTGGCTACCGAAGAAACCTGCAGCCAGGTTCACGAAGAGGAGAAAATTCACGATCGTCAGGATCGATTCATTGGATCTGTCTTTACCCAATTTCAGAAACAATAACAGGAAGATAATGGCTGTGATCACCAGTTCCTGTTTCAGCAATATAAAAAATTCAGTTACCATGGGTCAGTATCATTTTTGGGTAATTGCTTTTCCTACCTGCATCATGATCGTATCGGTTCCGGGCATGATGAGTTGGTTGATGAGAAAGGGGGCCACACCGATCAATACAATACCAACAATGAGTATGGCTGCAGCCAGTTTTTCATTCCAGGTGGCATCGGTAAGTGTTGCATAATGATCGTCCATAGGTCCCATTACGGTTTTACCGGCTGCACGAAGGATATACACGGCCGTCACCACAATGGATGCACAGGCAAGGATCGTTGCGAACCGATACCAGCCATCTGGATTCTGCCAGGAGCCCATGAATACGGTCATCTCGGCCACAAAACCGCTGAATCCGGGAAGACCCAATGAACAAAGACCCGCGATCACAAACACTGTGGAAATGAATGGCATCACTTTTAATAATCCTCCCAGTTGCTCCACCATCCTGGTATGTGTTCGGCTATAGATCATTCCGATAGCAGCAAAGAAAAGTGCCGTCATCAGGCCATGCGATACCATCTGTAATACCGCACCGTTGATCGATGTACGCGTGAGCATACCGATACCCAGTATCACGAATCCGCAGTGACTTACGGATGAATAGGCATTGATATATTTCAGGTCGGTCTGCATCATGGTGGCGAATGCACCATAAATGATGGCGATGGTGGCCAGCAGGATAATGATCCAGGAATAAGCATGCGCTGCATCCGGCATCAGATATGTGGCTACCCGCAAACAACCATAACCACCCAGTTTCATGGAGATACCTGCCAGGAACATGGAAGCGGCCGTAGGTGCGGATGCGTGACCATCTGGCACCCAGGTATGGAACGGGAACAAGGCCGCAAATATGCCAAAACCCAGAAAGGCAAAAGGAAAGAAGAATTTCTGCACGTCCAGTGGGATCGGTGTGTTGGCGATCTGCATCAGGTCGAACGAACCTGTCTGGTAATATACGCCCATCAACCCTACGAATACCAGGGCAGAACCTCCCATCAACATCAATGCCAGCTTCATGGCGCTGTATTCTTTTTTACCGCTGCCCCAGATACCGATGAGCAGAAATTTGGGGATCACGGCCACTTCGAGGAAAAAGAACAGAGTAAACAGATCAAGCGAGATAAAGAATCCATACGCACCCATGCTCAACAGAATGAGCAGGAAGAAGAATTCCTTACTGAGTTTATCCATGGTCCAGGAAACCAGGATACCCGCCACCACCACCGAAGCAGTCAACAGGATCATGGCGATGGAGATGCCATCCACTCCAATATGATAATTGATATGCAGGTTGGAGAACCATTCCTGTTTGCTTTCGAACAGCATAGGAGAACGATTGCCTGCAGTCCTTTCTGCCTGGTACAATAACAACAGACGTACCGATACGGCCAGCTGCGCCACAGAGCCCACCAGCGCTGCCACACGAACCTGCTTCAATCCGTTGCAGAAAAGAATCACCAGGGCTGTAACCAGTGGAAGTAATATGAGTAATGACAGGTTCATAATAAATCTATTTCCAGATATAAATAAATAGTACCGCCAATGCCGCTACACCCCCAAAAAAGTATAACGCGTAGTTCTGCACCTTACCGGATTGCAATCCCTTGATCAGCTCAGAGATCCTGGCCGTGACAGATGCGAGCCAGTTCATCAATCCGTCAACAATATTCTTATCGATCCACGCGATCGGCTGACCAATCAGCGGGAAGATGATCTTTTTGGTAATGAACAGGTACAGCTCATCCATATAGAATTTACGGCTGGCCGCTTTGTACAGTCCACCCATGGTACTGGCCACTTTCTCAGGTTTATCATTCGCTACCCGGTACATCACCGATGCCAGCAGGATGGCCAGTATGGACAAAGCAACCGGTACAGCAGAGAAACCCAGGTCCATATGCGTTTCCAGAGCAACCCCATCAGACGTAACGAAATGGGCGAAGGGGATGAAACCAGCCACTACTGCACAGATCGCCAATATCACCAGTGGGAACTTCATCGAAAAAGTTCCTTCCCCATGATCATGGGGGTGATGGGCCGCTTCCTTGTTCCAGAAAATGGAGAAATACAGGCGGAACATATAAAATGAAGTGAGCGCTGCTGTGAATAGGGCCACCCCGAAAATGAGTTTGTTGGAATGGAACGCCGCCAGCAGAATCTCTTCCTTACTGAAGAAACCGGCAAAAGGTGGAACACCCGAAATGGCCAGACATCCTACTAGGAAAGCGATATGCGTAACTGGCATCAGTTTACGCAAACCGCCCATGTCTTTCATGTCGTTGCTGTGTACCAGGTGAATGACAGCACCCGCACCCAGGAACAATAATGATTTAAAGAAAGCATGGGTGAACAGGTGGAACATGGAAGCCATATAACCCAAGCCCGATTCTCCACCCTGTTTGGAAACACCTAGCGCAAACATCATATAACCGATCTGCGACATGGTGGAATAAGCCAGCACCCGTTTGATATCCGTCTGCGTGCAGGCAATGATGGCCGCGAGCAATGCAGAAAAAGCGCCTACATAGGTTACCAGCTGCAGTGAAACCCCATCCACCGAGAAGATTGGGAACAATCTTGCTACCAGGTATACGCCAGCCACCACCATGGTAGCCGCGTGGATCAAGGCAGAAACAGGTGTAGGGCCTTCCATTGCATCGGGTAACCATATATGCAGCGGGAACATGGCCGATTTACCGGCACCGCCGATGAACACCAGTGACAATCCCCAGGTGAGCATTGACACACCCAGAAAACCCGCGGTTGTGATCCCGGCAAATTCCGCTGACTGTGTAGAGGTCAGTCTTTCGATCAGGGTAGTGATGTCCAGGGTTTGCCCGTAGAAAGCCAGTACCAATATACCGATCAGGAAACCTAGGTCCGCAAAACGGGTTACGATAAATGCTTTTTTAGATGCCGCCACCGCTGATGGTTTGTTATAATAATAACCGATCAGCAGGAAAGAAGAAACACCCACCAGCTCCCAGAACATATAGATCTGGAACAGGTTACCGGATAATACCAGACCCAGCATGGAGAAAGTGAACAAGCCGAGATAGGCATAATAAGTAGCAAAACGCTCCTCTCCCTTCATATACCCCAGGCTGAACACATGCACCATCAGTGAAACAAAAGTGACCACCACCAACATCATCACAGATATGGGGTCGATGATGGCACTGATATCGATGGATACATTGGGCGAAAATTCCAGCCAGGTGAATTTGAATGCAATAATCTTCTGGTAAACACCATTGAGCTGGCCATCTTGCAGGAAGTACTGTCTGGCAGCCAGTAGTGACAATACGGTAGACACCAGCAGGGAACCAGAGCCCAGGATACCAGAAAAATTTTTAACGTATCTGCGCCCGAAAAGTCCCAGCAGTAGAAAGGTCAGCAGCGGCAACAACGGGATCCATACGATGTAGGAATAGTTTGACATCTTTTTTAATATTTCAGTTCCGTGGCATCTTCCACATCTATTGAGTTATGACTTCTATACAGATTAATGATGATCGCGATCGCGATGGCCGCCTCCGCTGCGGCTATCGTGATGATGAACAGTGTAAAAAAGATACCCTCCAGTTTCTCCGGCCACAGATATTTGTTGAAAGCCACAAAATTGATGTTCACGCTGTTCAGCATCAGCTCGATCGACATCAGCATGGTGATCATATTCCTCCTGGTGAACAGACCATACATGCCGATACAGAAGAGGGCTGTGCTGACAAATAAGATATGTGTTAACGGTATGCTGTTCATATCAGGCCTCCTTGTCTGTTTGGGTTGACGTAAAATCTGCATGGATCATCAGTTTGGCTCCTGCAGGACCCTGCTGTTCCGGGTCATTGGTATTCCGATTCTTCATCGCGATCACGATACAACCGATCATCGATGCCAGTAATAACATGCTCACTACTTCAAACGGGAGGATGAAACCATGGTCGGTGGTACTGAGCATTTGCGTACCAATGGCATCCACCGTAACCCCGAATGGCCGTGTAGCCTGCTCTGCAAATCCATACTGCGCAATGATACTGTAGATCAGTGCCAGACCAAATACAACGGCAAGGGCTCCAAACAGAGACCGACGGGTTACCGGTTTGGCCATCTCTTTACCGGACTGCTGTGTCAGGAAGATAGAGAAGATGATCAATACCACGATACCCCCGACATATACAATGATCTGTACAGCGGCGATGAACTCAACCTGCAGCCAGAAATACATGGCGGCAATGCCTACCAGCGAAAACAACAGCCAGATGGCAGAACGGAATATCTTACGTGTGGTGACAGCCAGGATCCCGGTACCCAGGATAAAGGCTGATATCAGATAGAATATAATTGCGGCAGCTTCCATTATTCAACGCCCTCCCTGACTTTTGAACCTGGTTTATTTAATCGTTTGGTAAGTTTGTTTCTATCATATACACTGTGCTCAAAATTCTGCGCCATGCTGATGGCACCTGTTGGACAGGCCTCCACACATAAATTACACATGGTGCAGAGCTCGAGGTGATAGATGAATGTATCAACGGCTTTTTTCTTTTTACCTTCCGGCGTCATATCGAACTTGGTGATGACCTTGATGGTACCATTAGGGCAGGCCAGCTCACAGGCGGTGCAGCCTGTGCAGGCATGTTCGTTGTTCTCATCATGCAACATCACCACTTCCCCACGGAAACGTTCGGCCAATTTCAGAGTGTCGCGGTTATCGGGGTATTGTTCGGTAATGATCTCTTTGGTATGAAAGAAATAATAACCGGTCTTCCGCATCCCCTTCAGCAAAGAGGTTACACCGTTGTAAACATCCTTTATGTACTCTTTCAAAAACATGATCCTGTTTTTATGTTGCCTCTGCATTCGGCTCCTGTTCTTTTCCGGATGATCGGGTTTCCCTGATTACCGGATCGTGAAACAGGTTTTAATACAGAGAGGTTATTGAATAGTAAACCTCCGAACCTTCCTAAAAATGCCAACCCATTATCGCTATCAACGTTACCAGCAGAATATTGAACAAACTGATTGGTAACAGGTATTTCCATTCCAGATTCAGCAGCTGGTCTACACGCAAACGCGGGAAGGTCCAGCGGAACCACATGATCAGGAAAATGAGGAAGAAGGTCTTACCCATGAACCAGACCGATGAAGGAATATAATCCATCAGGTGATTGAACGATTCCCAATTGCCGATATGCAAAGGCATCCAGCCTCCCAGGAAAAGTGTAGCTCCGATCGAACACACAATGAAAATATTGATATACTCTGCCAGGAAAAAGAACGCAAAGCGCATACCCGAATATTCGGTATGAAAACCTGCGGTCAGTTCCGATTCTGCCTCTGCCAGGTCAAAAGGTGCGCGGTTGGTCTCTGCCGTAACTGCAATCAGGAAGATCACGAATGCAATGATCACCGGTATATGCCCTTTGAACAACCACCAGCCATCTTTCTGAGATTCGATGATATCTGATATCTGCAAACTTCCGGTCAACACCACTACAGATAATATGGCCAGACCTGCAGAGAGTTCATAACTAACGATCTGTGCACCACTGCGCATTGCACCCAATAATGAATACTTATTATTACTGGCCCATCCGGCCATCAGGATTCCGATCACGGAAAGAGAGGATACGGCAGATACATAGAGTACCCCGATATTGATGTCCCATATCTGAAAATTCTTTGCAAAAGCGATGGGAGCCAACAGCAGCATAGCCACGATCATCACAATAAATGGCGCCAGGTTAAACAGGAACTTATCGGCCATATCCGGCGTCAATCCCTCTTTCATGATCAGTTTCACCGTATCGGCCACCGTCTGGAACATGCCTCCGGGTCCCACCCGGTTGGGCCCCAGCCTGATCTGGATATGCGCCGCTACCTTTCTTTCCATCAATACGAGTACTAGCCCGAGTAAGGCAAACAAAGCGATCGCCAGCAGTATGATGATCGCACATTCAATGAGCAATGCAACCGTAGGGCTGAAGCTGCTGAATAACCAGTCCTGTATGGTTTTTGTTATGCCTTCTAAACTGAACATTGTTGATATATTACTTTCGTTTATGATCGTTCACAGCAGATGCGGCATCACCGATCCACCATTCACAATTGTCTTTATCTGTCAATATCCGGGATCACCAGATCCAGCGTACCCATGGTCGCCATCAGGTCACCGATCTTACTGCCGCGGGCCATATGGTCGAGCGCGGATAGGTTCGAGAATCCCGGCGAACGGTATTTGATGCGATATGGTGTGGTCCCACCTTCACTTACCAGGTATACACCCAGTTCCCCTCGTGCTGTTTCCACCCTTGTATAGAATTCACCTTTCGGTGGTTTCAGTACCGCTTTTGTCTTGGCCTGGAAATCACCTTCCGGAATATTATCGATCAGCTGTTCGATGATACGGATAGACTGGTTCATCTCCTTTACGCGAACCAGGTAACGGGCAAAGGAATCACCGGCTGTATCCAGCACTTCATCAAACTCCACTTTACCATATACTTCATAAGGATAGATCTTACGGATATCGCAGCTAACCCCGCTGGCCCTTGCCACAGGTCCGCTGCAACCGTAGGAGATCGCATCTTCTTTGGACAGGTAACCCACGCCCTTGGTACGGCTTTGAAAGATCACATTATTGGTGACCAGGTCCTCGTATTCCGTTACCTTATCCTTGAACTGCTGTACAAATGCCTTTACTTTCTTCTGAAAATCCGGATGGATATCATACATCACCCCACCAGGCACCATATAATTCATGGTCAGTCTGGCCCCGCAGGAATCTTCCATGATCTCGGTGATCATTTCCCTTTCACGGAAAGCGTAGAAGAAGGGTGTGAATGCTCCCAGGTCCATTGCCATTGCACCGATCCACAATTCGTGGGAAGCGATGCGGGTCAGCTCATTCATCAACACCCTGATCACCTGGGCACGTTCGGGAACTTCTATCTGCATGGCTTTTTCAACTGTCATGGCGCAGGCCAGGTTGTTGATATGGGCCGACAGATAATCCATCCTGCTGGTTACATAAGTAAACTGCCGGTAGGTCAGGCTCTCCGTCATCTTTTCGATGGATCGGTGGATATAACCCAGATGGGGCTCAATTTTTTTAATGGTTTCACCGTTCAGAGTGATGACCAGGTGCAGCACACCATGTGTAGCCGGGTGCTGTGGTCCCATGTTGATCACCAGTTCGCCTTCAGAACCGCTTGCAGTAGTATCTTTTATCACCTCGGTTTGCGTATACATGCCCGCTACAGTTTTATCATATTAATAGGGTCCTCAAAATCTTTTCGCAAAGGGAATCCTTCGAAATCATCGGTCAGGATCAGCCTGCGCAGATCAGGATGGTTCAGGAATACGACACCGAACAATTCAAACACTTCTCTTTCATGGAACTCCGCCGTACGCCAGATATCACATACAGTCTCTATCTCGGGTTGATTCCTGTCAACTTTTGCTTTTACAACAATATTGTGCCTGTGCGAAGTGGAAGAAAGATGGTACACCATGGTCATATGTGTTTTCCAGTCAATACAGGTTAGACAGAACAGATAATCAAAATGCATGGCCGAGTTCCTCAGTCCTCTGGCCAGTTCTTTCCATTGGGCAGGCTCTACCTGAACATTCAGCCATTCACCTGTTTCATCAAAAGTGACGCTGGGTTCCAGGGCGAGTATCTGTTCTTTCAGTTCTTCGTTCGTCATACAATTACTTTATGCTAAACTTTGGATCCTTCACGGATCTGTTCGCGGGTTAAGCCACTTTTGATCTTTTCCTGCAGGGTGATCAATGCATGCAACAGCGCTTCCGGCCTGGGAGGACAGCCCGGTATGTATACATCCACCGGAATAATATGATCGGCTCCTTTTACCACCGAATAGGTATTGTAAAAGAAAGGCCCGCCGCTGATAGCGCAGGCTCCCATGGCGATCACATATTTAGGGTCGGCCATCTGGTCGTACAGGCGTTTTAAAACAGGTCCCATTTTATTCACGATGGTACCGGCAATGATGATCACATCGGCCTGTCGCGGTGTGGCGCGGGTCACTTCAAAACCGAACCTGGAAAAATCGTATTTGGCAGATGCGGTGGACATCATCTCAATACCACAGCAACTGGTTGCAAAAGTGAGGGGCCATAAAGAGTTGGAGCGCGCCCAGTTGATCAGGCCATCAAAGCTGCTCACAATAATACCGCCTCCTGCTGTAGGGTGTATCTCACCCGGAAAATCTGATTGCGCCTGTTTGGTCTCGTTTAACTCCATTTCAATGCTCCTTTTTTATGTGCATATAAAAAGCCCATGAACAGTATGAATATGAAAATAAATATCTCTACAAGTGCCAGCAGTCCCACTTTTTTAACCACCACTGCCCAGGGGTACATGAATACCAGTTCCACATCAAAAATCAGGAAGAGCAGGGCAAACAGGTAATAACCCACATGGAATTGGTGCCAGGGAGATGTTTCGGTAGGGATACCGCATTCGTAAGGTTGACCTTTCTGGGAGTTGTGGCTTTTCTTCAAAAGTATTTTTCCAACCAGGATACCGCCGGCAGAAAAAAGGATGGCTGCCAGACCCAATGCAATCAATGAAATGGCTCCCATATTTTGAACGGGTTACAATTTTATACCCACATCCAAATTACGGAATTTCACATGAAAAAAATTAAGTGCGCTAAGAATTGCACAGCTAATTTTAAAAAAAGTTGAAATGGCCAAAAATTATCGGAAATCTGCGGCTGTCAACAAATGACATAAATCAGTTTTATGCAATTTTTTGTTCTGCTTTCCTGTTTTTCCGGGAAGTAGCTCCCCCTGTTGCAACTATCATTCTTTTACTAAACCTCGGTCCATTACGAGTGATAAAAACGACCCATAGCGCTGTAAACGCTTTTCGATACTGAACCGATCTGCCCGGAAACATTGCGTAAAAAGGGAAGTCAGTAAGCCATCAGCTGTTCTCTACCAAACGCCGGTGATAATTGATCTGCCCCAGGTGATAATCGAGGTGCGCCAGCAGGTGTATCATGAAATATTGAGTGGTCATAGGATAATCGAATACTTTTTCGGGATATTCTGTTTCCAGGATTTCCGTTGATAAAGAACGTATGGTCTTCGGAATAAGCACTGCCACATGATCCAGTTGCTGCAGCATATTAGCCAGCGGAACATTTCTGCTGCTGAATTCTTCCGGCCGGTTACGCTTATAGTGACTGGCGCCCAGTACGGCACCAATATAATGCTGCAGGTTACCCAACAGGTGCAGGCACAAATTACCAGCCGGATTACTGGTGCCAGGCAGGGTCCTACATAGCAAGGCCTCATCCGTATATAAACTCATCTCTGCTTTGAGTTTCAGTATATCCCGTTCAAATAGTTTAGCCAGGTTCTCGGTTAACATAGATGCGATTTTCAGGCGTTATTATAGACTTTATAGACCGACTCGCGCAAAGGGGCTCCTGTTTCCGATACGATGAACTCCAGTATACCGGCCAGGGCTTCCGGTTTTACCCAGATAGCCGGATCCACATCGGGCATTGACAGCCTGTTTATCGGGGTATCAAGAGTGGATGGCGCCACCACCGCTGCTGTCACATTTTTGCCTTTTGCTTCCTCATTCAGGTATTCTGCCAGTTTGAACAGCAATGATTTGCTGAGTCCATAGGCCAACATGTCTTTCCCCGATGCCGCTTCCAGTGCGGGCCTGGCCCCGATAAAGACCAATCGGCCATTACCCTTTTCCAGCATATGTATAAACAGTGGCCTTGCAACCTGATAGGCGGTTTTAAAATTCAACGACACCTGCTGATCGATGTCTGCAGCCGAAGTGTTAGCGATCGTACCCATGGCAAAACCACCGACCAGCATTAGTGCAGCATCGATAGTACCATATTTTTCGACCGAACGGTCAACAAATGCTGCGGCCGCCAGTTCATCTGCAAGGTCCACTACCTGAACATCAAGTCGCGGATCAGATGGCATTTCCGCTTTCTTATTTTCATGGACCACAGTGGCCACAACGCGGTAACCCTTACTGATAAAATACCTGGTTACAGCCGTTCCCAGGTTGCCGTTGGCGCCGGTGATGATAACAGTTTTCATGAATAGCAAAATGGTGAAGGAAGAGTAATTTACTGCTTTTTTCCCTAGCCTGTTTCCCCGGGGCACAGTCGAAAGACAGGAAACAGGCCACAACTGGTTTGTTAATAGCAAGTTAACAGCATACTACTGTTAATAAAAGCGACCCTGCTGCAGAAAATAAACCGGTTCTTTGTACATTGAATTTATTTTGCAAGACAATTTTACCGGGATGAAACAACTTTCTTCAGCTTTGCTCGTAATGACTTTTTCTTTTCTGCTGGTACAAAAAGGCCAGGCGCAACAGATCGACTCAATGATGTCCGTTTACGCCGAGCAGTTCCCAACCGAGAAAATGCATATCCACTTTGATAAGAGCATGTACAATAAGGAAGAGACCATCTTCTACAAAGTGTACCTGTTAAGTGGTACGGAACTGAGCGGACTCAGCAAGAATGTTTACCTGGAGTGGTATGATACCACCGGTAAAATGCTTAAACAGACAGTAGCCCCCTTGTATCAGTCTACCGCTAAGGGTTCTTTTGAGCTGCCGGCCGATTATACCGGCAATTTCATCCATGTGAAAGCTTTTACCCGCTGGATGCTCAATGATGAGCCTGCTTTCCGTTATGAGAAAGATATCAACATCAATATCAGTACTGCCAATCCTCCCAAAAAACAGCCGATCGTTTTCAGAACAAGGGTAGAGACCTTCCCTGAAGGAGGTACGCTTGTGAGCGGACTCACTACCCGGATCGCTTTCAAAGCCACCAACCAGTTCGGTTTGCCTGTGTTTATCAAAGGATACGTGGTAAATGATAAGAACAAGATACTCGATACACTGAGGACCAAACACGATGGCATGGGCAGTTTCTGGTTGTTGCCCAATCCGCAAGAGAGTTATAAGCTAAATTGGACCGATGAAAATGGTAAGACTGGGACAACCCCCATTACCGTTTCCAAAACCCAGGGAGCCCGTATCAGCATCAAAACCACCAATGAAAAAGCCCTAGTACAGGTAGAACGCACACAGAACGTTCCGGATAATTTCAGGAAGATGAACCTGCTGGTACACATGAACCAGGTTTTATATTACAAGGTCAGCCTGAACGCATCTGAAAAACTGTTACTGAATGCAGAGGTACCGATCGACGAATTACCTACAGGCATCCTGCAGTTCACCCTTTTTACATCAGACTGGCTGCCCATAGCCGAAAGGATCATATTTGTCAATAACCGTTTACACGAATTCAATACCAAACTGAATCCCGCACTGGTAAGTTTAGATAAAAGAGGCAAGAACGTTTATGAGATCTCTGTATCAGATACAGCTACCACCAATATGTCTGTCTCCATCACTGATGCCAGCATTGGCGAACCGGATGAACGGACCATTTTTTCAGATATACTGCTGAGCAGCGAGATCAAAGGCAAGATATACAACCCTGGTTATTACCTCAGCAGCGATGCAGATACGGTAACTGCCAACCTGGACCTGGTAATGCTGACCAATGGGTGGCGAAGGTTTGACTGGGAGAAAGTGAAAGCAGGCATTACCCCTACCCTGCAATACCCTGCTGAAACAGATTTCATGAAGATCACCGGAAAGGTATTCGCAGACAAAAGCATTCTTAACAGCAAACCGCTTTTACTGAACCTGATCATAGCCGGAAAAGACAGCAGTCGTAATTTTGTGTTCCTGCCGGTAGATAAAGAAGGTAATTTTGAGCAGAAAAGTGCCTTCTTCTATGATACGGCCCGGATTTTCTACAGCTTTAACGGGAATGATAAACTGACCGACCTGACTCAGGTAAAGTTTGAGAACGGTCTTTTGCGACAGACCCCCAAGAAGATCCAGTTCACAGACACATACAGGCCGTTACGATATAGCGACAGCATTGCAAAGGCCAGGATGAACTATTTCCTGAACGAGCAGGAATTATTGAAGAAAAGAATGGCTTCTGCCACACTCCAGGAAGTGATCGTTAAAGCACGAGCCAAGACCAAAGAGCAACAGCTCGACGAAAGATACACCCGTGGCATGTTCTCCGGGGGTGATGCCTATTCTTTTGACATGACCGATGACCCTTCTGCCAATGGCGCAATTGATGTATTGTCTTACCTGCAGGGAAAAGTGGCCGGTCTGATGGTGACCGGTACCGGAACGGGCGCAACTGTCAGCTGGCGGGGTGCTGTTCCGAACCTATTCCTGAATGAATCTCCCTCAAGTATAGATATGATACAGACAATGAATGTGAGAGATATTGCGATGATCAAGGTCTTCCGTCCTCCCTTCTTTGGCGCTACTGGTGGCGGCAGTGGCGGTGCAATCGCTATTTATACAAAAAAAGGTGCTGACACCAGGGGAAACAACCCCAATAGCAAGGGACTTGAGAACACCATCCTGGGAGGATATTCCCGGTTCAAGGAATTCTTTAACCCATCTTATGAGAAAGCCAACGACAATTTTGAGACCGACAACCGGACCACTATTTATTGGAACCCCTATCTGATCACCAACAAAAAGAACCCAAGGGTCCGCATCCAGTTCTATAACAATGATGTCACCAAAAAATTCCTGTTGGTCCTGGAGGGAGTGAACACAGATGGTAAGATGACAAGGGTCGTAAAATTGATCGAGTAATGGTTAAACAATGCCCATCTGTTTCATCAGGTAAGTAGCATTCCTGCTTTGGGCTATCCCCGCTTTCCTGGTGAAATCGAAGTGCAAACCTGTTTCTGTAACCTCGCTTTCAAAACAATAATTTTCCACCTGTCCGGGATATTGCTCTGCCAGTATCCCCAGCTCCGTATCGTGTGTGGCGATCAGGGTCAAACAGTTTTTCTGTAACAGCTTCTTGATGAGCAAAGCGGTCCCATCGTGTTTATCCATCGAATTGGTACCCCGCATCACTTCATCCAGCAAAACCAATGCAGGTGTCTGTCCCTCCAATGCATGCATGATGGATTGCAGGCATTTTAATTCAGCGTAGAAGTAAGAAGTACTTTCTTCCAGTGAATCGATGTGATGAAAAGAAGTGAGTAACCTGACCGGACTAAACGAAAATCTTTCAGCGAATACTGGTGCCCCCATCTGCGCCAGCAACATATTCAACCCAACAGATCGGAGGAAAGTACTTTTCCCGGACATATTGGAGCCTGTGACCAGATGCAGTCTGGCAGTTGTTCCGATGGAAAAATCGTTCGTTACCGCTTTCCTTGTATCCATCAAGGGATGCCCGAGCCCGGTGGCTTTGATTGCCGTATTTCCAGCTGCCACCTCAGGAAAAACAAATCCGGGATGATTCTGGTGAAAGCAGGCAAGTGAACTCAGCATTTCTATCTCACCCAGTGTATCAAACCACTTGTTAAAGGAAGACTGGTATTTACGGTTCCATTTAAGGTAAGCCCGGGCACAGAGCAGGTCGGACAGGAACAAGCCATTCACAAAAAAAGTAAGCAGGCTCACCCGAAGATCAAAGACACCCATCAGGCGTGATAATTTTCGGAATGCTTCCGCCGCTTCCGCGATCTGTTGCTGCTTCTCCCGCAAGACGGGATGCACCAAGTGCTCCTCGCAGATCAGCTGAAAGCAGGTGGCATATTGCGTAAAGAGATATCCCTTCCTGGAAATATGTTGGTACAATTGGGATACCTGTCTGAGTGCCGGAGACAAAACCAGTAAACCCAGCATGGCAAACGTGAAAATATAAGAATAGGCTTGTATCCAAACTGCATAAGTGATCACCAATACACCGGCGATGGGCCAAATCCAGCACAATTGTTTCCAGGGAAATTTTTCTAGACCCGAGCCTGCCCCTTCGGGTAAACCGGTGATTATTTGCGACAGGCCGACTTCTTCCTTCAGCAATAACGTTTGTGCCTGCAGGTTCTGCCTGAATGCGGTTTTACCGGATAATTCCTTTACACAAGCCTGATAGTCGATGATCTGTTGTGGGGACAGCAGAGGATCCGTAATGGCCTTGGCCAGTTGTTTTCTACCGGAGATACTGCCGGTTCTGTTTAGGTGATGATACAAAGAATGTTTACCTAATACATTCAGATCTGTCACAAATCCTGGTACTATCTGTGTAGTACCACCATCTTCGAAACAGGAACTCCCTCCTTTCAGTACTGTGATCTCATTGTCATTGATCAGGATCAGTTTCTCTGCAAAACCGATCTTCTGTTTCAGAATCCCTGCCCGCGAAACCCAATACAGGAAAATAATGAAACCTCCTATGGAATACAACAATGCATTCCCCGAGAATCGTTCACGGAATGCGACATACAGAAACCAGCCGAAGAGGACGAAAAACACCAAACGCAACAGACTATTCAACAATAGCCGCCGACCCAATGTCTCTTTCTGTGAACGGAATTCATTGGCCCTTTGCTGGTATACATTCAAAACTGCTTCATTCATATGTTTACCAGTGTAGTTCCTTCATCAATATTGACAATATAGGTCTTCAGTTCCTTGCCGAATTTTTCTTTGTAGTCTTTTTCTACGATCGCTACCAATCCAGGTATCACATCCTGTTGTACTATATTGATGGTACATCCGCCGAATCCGCCTCCCATCATACGTGCGCCAGGTACTTCCGGCCGGTTTCGTACCATATCTACCAGTGCATCGGCCTCAGGGCAGCTTACTTGATACAGCTGGCTCAGGCCATCATGTGTAGCGAACATTTTTTTGCCGAATGCAACGAGATCATTGTTCACCAGGTCATCACAGGCTTCCTGTAAACGGGATATCTCTTCTACCACATATTTGCATCGCTTGTATACAACAGGGTCTCCCGCCTGCAAACATTCATTCACCATGGAGATATCTGCATCCCTCAATGAACGTACCTGGGGGTAAGCTTTTTGTATCGTACGGATACCCTCCTCACATTCCTGCCTGCGCAGATTGTATTCAGATGAAGCCAGCGAATGTTTTACACCTGTATCGAACAATACGATCTTGTATGTTTCGGTAGAGAAGGGCATGTAAGCATATTCCAGCGAACGGCAGTCGAGCCGGATCACCTGCCCTTTTTTACCAAACACACTGGCAAAGGGGTCCATGATACCGCACTGCAGTCCCACAAATTCATTCTCTGCCTTCTGTGCCAGTTGCACCATATTCCGTTTTTCCAACCCTAACTGGAAAAGTTCGTTCAGCGCAAACACAGTGGCACACTCCAAAGCAGCAGAGGAAGAAAGTCCTGCTCCCAAAGGAACATCACCCAGGATCGCAGCAGAAAAGCCTGCTAGCTTATGGCCTGCTTTCTGCAACTGCTGCACCACGCCAAGAATATAAACGGGCCAGTGTTGTCCTGAAACATGTACGTCTGAGAGCGATCCTTCATAAGTACGATCAAGATCTGCTGCATAGAGATGTATGCGGCCGTCGTCCCTTTTTCCAATAGCCACATAGATAGCTTTATCAATGGCAGCAGGTAATACGAACCCCATATTATAATCGGTATGCTCCCCTATCAGGTTGATCCTGCCCGGCGATCGAACAATACAGGCGGGTGTTCCAAATCGCTGTTGATATATTTCCCTAATGCGGGAAGAGATCGGAAGATTGTTTTCCATGTTTGCTTTTACTTAAACTATTGAATCAGATATCTATCAGAGAGAGGTCTCATAATGCATTTCGGGGATAATTACATCTTTGAAGCCCTTACGCACCAACCTTCGTGCAAAATCCTGCTGAACATCATACTCACCATGCACCAGAAAGAGCGTCCTTACCAGCGCGGGATCCTGGCATGCAAGAAACTGACAAAGGTCGTCATAATCGCCATGAGCACTCATGCTGCGCATTTGTCCCACTTCAGCGATTACAGGGAACATTTCTCCAAAGATCTTCACTTCTTTGACTCCCGCCATCAAACGGCCACCCAATGAATGGGGTTCGCAATAACCGACCATCAGTATGGTATTCTTTGCATCATGTATATTATTCATGATATGATGCTTCACCCTTCCCGCATCAGCCATTCCACTGGCTGATATAATGACACAGGGTTGTGGCAGGTTATTTAGGTTCTTGCTTTCGTCTACCGTCTTGATAAAATTCAGCCCCTTGAAATCAAAAGGATCATTATCAGACTGCATGATACGTTTTATGCGTTTATTGAAATACTGCGGATAATTCTTCACTACCGCGGTGGCTTCCCTGCTTAATGGGCTGTCTACATAATAGGGTACGGATGGCAGGCGATTCTCCACTTCCAGCTGGTTCAGCGCATAGAGGATCTCCTGTGTGCGTCCTACACTGAATGCCGGTATGATCAGTTTCCCTTTTTTCTCTATACAGGTCTTGTACACCCAATCGTACAGCGTATCCACAGTGCCATGCACTTCATCATGTAGTTTATTGCCGTAAGTACTTTCCAGTATGATATAATCAGCTTGCGGAAAAATATCGGGCGATCGTAGAATGGCATCATTATAACGCCCCACATCACCACTGAAGCTGATGCAGGTGGTCTCTCCTTTTTCTGTGATACGGAGATGAACCGCCGCACTTCCGATGATATGTCCAGCATCGGTGAACATCACTTCAATACTTTCATCAATATGGGTCCACAGGTTATAGTTGATCGTTTTGAACTGTTCGAACGCTTTGGCAGCGTCTTCAAGGTCGTACATCGGTTCGTAAGGGGGCAGCCCCTGTTTGGCCCTTCTTTTATTGATGAAACGGGTATCATCCCTCTGTATCTGTGCCGAGTCTTCCAGTAAGATGCCCGCCAGTTCCTTAGTGGCAGGTGTAGCATAGATCGGGCCCTTATAGCCATGTTTTACCACATGGGGTACCTGGCCGCAATGGTCTATATGTGCATGCGACAGGATCAGGTAATCCACTGTAGCAGGGTCAAAACCAAAATCCTCATTCATCGATGCCGTGTCTTTCCCCAATCCCTGGAAAAGTCCGCAATCCAACAATAATTTTTTTCCGTTTCTAAGTGTGACCAGGTGTTTTGAACCGGTAACGGTTCTGGCAGCCCCGTGAAATGCGATTTTCATAACCCCTCCTATCCTGAAGGAAGAACAATCCTGTTCTTGCCTACAGCATTTAAAAAATGATGAAATGCACGCTTTACGAACGTGCTTTTGCTTTAAAACTCCAGCTAACCAGGAACTCCGATACCTGTTCGCCCACCTCATTGGTCCCTATCGATCTGCAGGTGATCGTTCGTCCCTCACCGGTTGCGATCGCTTGTTCCACTTCCCGCTCAATAGCATCGCCATCGGTGCAGGTGAATGCGATCAGACCTGTTGCTTTCTTAAAAAACTTAGCCTCCAATCCTATCACCAGCATACTTACAGCAGGGCTTCTCTGGTACACCTGGCCTGATGCCAGCAAACCCGTACTCATTTCCGCGGCCATGGCCTGCACAGCAAAATACATGGACCGGAAAGGATTCTGGGTAAACCAATTATAGCGGACAGTGATGACTGCAGCTTTTTCGTTGAAAGATCTGATACGAAGACCGGCAAAATAAGCCGATGGAAGTTTCTTCAGCATGAACAGCCGGAACTTAACCGGATGGGTGATCTGTTTTTGAAAAGACGAAAATCCCGGGTTCATACACTGTGTACTAGGTAAAGAAATGGTATGGCAAAATGATGCCCTTTATTACCTTAAAAGTAACAAGTAGTGGCTTGAGTAAAAAATTTAATACGGGATCTACAACAGCAATGCAGCCAGTGCATAATCGGCCAGCAGTATCAGGATACAGCTCACTACCACAGCGCTGGTGCTGGCCCTTCCGATCTCCAGGGAACCACCTTTCACATTATAACCGAAATAAGCGGGTATGCTGCTGAGGATGAACGCAAACGTATAAGATTTGTAGAGTGCAAAATTGATGTTATACAGGTTCAGGTTCTGACGAAGGCCGATATCGTAAATATCTGTGGCCAGGATACCCGATAAGGAACCCGCAAAACGCCCCCCCCAGATACCCAGCACGGCAGAAATGATGATCAAACAAGGTATCACCACCAGCGATCCCAGTATTTTTGGAAAGATCAGATAACTCTTGGTATTGATGCCCATGATCTCCAGTGCATCGATCTGTTCGCTGATCCGCATGTTCCCCAGTTCACTGGCGATCTTACTGCCTACCACACCCGCCAACACGATGCTTACCACCGTAGGAGACAGCTCCAGGATCATACTATCCCGCACGATCTGTGCAATGGTCGATTGCGGCACCAGTGGACTCACCAGCTGGTAAGCGGTCTGTATGGTGGTTACCGCACCCAGGAACAGGGAAATGATCACCACGATCGGTAACGCCCCCACGCCGATCTCCACACACTGATGCATGAACTCTTTCCAGTACATACGCCAATTCTCGGGCTTGGTGAACATCCCCTTTAACATGAGAAGATAAGTACCGAAATGTGTGAAAAACGACATCTTGTTGAGTTAATAATTAAAAATGAATCCTTGAAAATGGAAGTCCATCGACTGGATCTTATTTTTTACGCTTCTTCAGGCGCTTCCACCATCCGCTTCGCTGAACCACTTCATCGGTATTGATACGGCATTTCAGTTGCGCATCCACCACCGCTACCAATGCCATATTGATGATGCTACGCACTGTACTGCCCAATTGCAGTACGTGTACCGGTTTTTTCAATCCCAGCAATATCGGACCGATCGCGTCGGCACCACCTACTTCTTTCAGCAGGTTATATGTTACGTTACCAGATGTCAGGTTGGGGAACATAAGCACATTCACATCTTCATCCACCAACTCGCTGAATGGATAATTATCACGCAATATCTCCTTATTGAAGGCCAGGCTTCCCTGCATCTCGCCATCAACGATGAGCGATGGGTTCCGTTGTTTCAATATTCGGGTAGCTTCTGCCACCAGTTTAGCCTCCCGCGAATCACTGCTTCCAAAATTGCTGTAACTCAACATGGCGATCCTCGGTACCAGGTTAAAGTTGCGCACTTCCTTGGCCACCATCATGGTAATATCTGCCAGTTCTTCTGCCGTTGGATTGAAATTGACCGTGGTATCTGCCAGGAACAACGGTCCTTTTTTGGTAAGCAGCAGATACATGCCTGCTATCTTCTTCACACCTTCTTCCGTTCCGATGATCTGTAAGGCCGGTCGGATCGCTTCCGCATAGTTTTTGGTCAGGCCAGACAACATCGCATCCGCATCTCCGGTTTCCACCATCATACAACCGAAATGGTTTCGGTCCTTCATGATCTTCAGGCTCTCATATTTGTTCACACCTTTGCGGTGACGTTTCTGGAAGAATAACTCACTGTAGAACTCACGCTTCGCTTCCATCTCATCACTTCTCGGGTCTATGATCGGGATATCCGTAAGATCGATATTGTTCTCTTCTGCAATACGGTTGATCTTAACAGGATCACCCAACAGTATAGGGTAAGCGATACCATCATCATACAGGATACTGGCCGCTTTCAGGATCTTCTGGTTATCCGCCTCGGCAAATACCAGTCGCTTGGGATCTCTTCTCGCTTTGTTTCCGATCACACGGATTAGTTGGTTATCCAATCCAAGGCGTTTATTCAGTTCCAAGGTATAGGCCTCCCAATTCGGAATATCTTTCTGCGCCACACCGGTCTCCACCGCAGCTTTTGCCACTGCGGGTGCCACGGTCGCCAGCAATCTGGGATCAAGCGGTTTGGGAATGATGTACTCGGGGCCGAACGACATATTGTGCTGGTTATAAGCCATGTTCACAATATCCGGCACGGGTGATTTGGCCAGGTCTGCCAACGCGCGAACCGCCGCCAGTTTCATAGCTTCATTGATCTGCCTGGCACGCACATCCAAAGCACCCCGGAAAATGTACGGGAAACCCAATACATTATTCACCTGGTTCGGATAATCGGTCCGGCCGGTAGCCATGATAATATCTTTCCGTACCGCCGTTGCGTCTTCATAAGTGATCTCGGGGTCAGGATTGGCCATGGCAAATACGATCGGGTTTTTGGCCATGCTCTTGACCATGTCCTGCGTAACCACATTACCTACACTCAGGCCCAGGAACACATCTGCATCTTTCATGGCAGTAGCCAGGGTCCAGTCACTTTTCTTTACAGCAAATTTCTCCCTGATCGGGCCCAGGTCTTTCCTGCCCTCGTGTAACACCCCATCTTTATCGAACAGGATAAAATTCTCATAACGTGCACCCAGCGCAACGTACAACTGTATACAGGCCATGGCCGCCGCACCAGCACCATTGATCACGAATTTCACCTTCTCGATCTTCTTCTTCTGTAATTCCAGTGCATTCAGTAGTGCAGCACTGCTAATGATCGCTGTACCATGCTGATCATCATGCATTACCGGGATATTCATTTGCTTTCTCAGCTCCTGTTCAATGTAAAAACATTCAGGTGCTTTGATGTCTTCCAGGTTAATACCACCAAAAGTGGGCTCCAGGGATTTTACGATCTGAACAAATTTCTCCGGGTCCTTTTCATTGATCTCTATATCGAACACATCTATATCGGCGAATATCTTGAACAATACACCTTTTCCCTCCATCACGGGTTTACTGGCTTCAGGGCCAATATCACCCAGACCCAGTACCGCCGTTCCATTACTGATCACCGCCACCAGGTTACCCTTGGCAGTATATTTATACACTTCTTCGGTATTGGATGCGATCTCTTTACAGGGCTCAGCCACACCCGGACTATACGCCAGCGAAAGGTCTCTTTGTGTTTTGGCTTCTTTGGTGGGTACTACTTCAATTTTTCCAGGGCGTCCGCTGGCATGGTATTCCAGGGCCTGCTCCCGTCGAAGATCTGTATGTTTGGCCATATGTTTTTTTTAGGTTACCGGCAACACAACCCGGGTCGACTCCTGTTGTGTCACTCACTTGTACTGCCAGCCCGTTACTGAACCGGACAGCCTTCATGGACTGCAAAAATACAATATATTGAATGGAAAGAAGATAAGCAATTTATGGCCTGAAACCGATCCTTTCCCGTTCCTCCCAGTTGTTTTGCTCCTGCTTTTCGTCAAGCAGGTTTTCAATCGCATCATATATCTGGGCAAGTTGCTCGTTGTGATTCGAAACAGACTCCTTGATCGCATGAACCTGCTCTGCCAATTCGTTATACTGAAAAAGGAACCTGCGCATATTTATGAATGCACGCATAATAGAAATACGCATATCAATCGCCGTATCAGAATGAAGCACCCCGCTTAACATAGCGATCCCTTGCTCCGTAAATGCAAAGGGCAGGTATTTTGAATGGGCTCCACGCCTCCCGATCTTTAAGGTCGCAAATTGCGACCTTAAAGATTTGTATTCATTTTCAGTGAGTTCATACATGAAATCGGGAGGAAATCGGCGAATATTTCTGCGGACAGCTTCTTTTAAACGTCGGGGCTCTACCTGATACAGGTTGGCCAGGTCAAAGTCCATCATCACTCTATGGCCCCTTACCAAGAAGATCTTCTGCTGGATCAGCTCAATATCCATCACATGGTTGCTTTCGCCAAAAATAGCAAGCGCCGAGAAAGAATGACTACGTATTAATACGCAGTTTCAACTGCTATAAAACGGTAGCTGCGCCCAGCCAGGCCATCATGCCCATACCGGTCTCGATGGCCCGCTCATCTATGTCGAACTGGGGCGTATGTACATTGTGAATGATACCCTTAGCTTCATTCCTGACACCCAGGCGGTAAAAACAACCCGGTATCACCTGTGTATAAAATCCAAAGTCTTCCGCCCCCATCCGGATCTCTGTTTCTTCCACCTGTTCCTTTCCCATATAAGCTTCTGCCAGCTGCCAGCCTTTCCCTGTAAGCACGGGATCATTGTCAACAGTGGGATAGCCTATATCAATATGCAGATCGATCTCGGCGCCTGTAGCTTCGGCAACACCTTTTACCTGGTTGCGGATCAGCTCATGGGCCCTGGAACGCCAGGTCTCATCCATGGCACGGAAAGTACCCATCAGTTTTACCTCGCTGGGGATCACATTCGTGGTATGTCCGCCCTGTATGGAGCAGATAGATAATACGGACGGGGAAAGCGGGTTATTGTTCCTGGATATGATCTGTTGCAGGCTTTGTATCAGTTGCGCCGCCACGAGGATCGTATCCACAGTTACATGCGGTGCCGCGGCATGGCCGCCTTTGCCTTTCACGGTAATATATAATTCATCGGCACTGGCCATCACCCGGCCTTTCCGGAAACTCAGTTTACCCAGATCCAGGCCCGGATGTACGTGCAATCCAAAGATACCCTGTGGTCTGGGGTTTTCCAGCACACCCTCCCTGATCATATAACTGGCTCCTCCGGGGTTTCTTTCTTCACCGGGCTGAAACAGGAGTTTAATGGTGCCCTCCCATTCATGTTTCAGTTCCTGCAGGATCTTGGCCGCACCCAGCAAGATGGTCGTGTGCACATCATGTCCGCAGGCATGCATGACACCGGGATTCTTTGATTTATAAGCTACCTCATTCTCTTCTACGATCGGCAACGCATCCATATCGGCCCGCAGGGCGATCACCCGGCTATCCGGGTTCTTTCCGGAAATGATACCCAGCACACCGGTGGTCGCCTTCACTTCAAAGGGTATCCCGAAGGAACGCAGTTTCTCCTGCACGAACTTACTGGTCTCAAATTCCTGGTAACTTAGTTCCGGATGGGCATGCAGGTGTTGCCGTACGGCAATAAACTCCGCTGCATACTGCCTGGCCAATTCTTGTATTCTCTGTTGTAACATCTTCGGTTATTGGTTAATGATATCCTCGTCTTCTTTCAATGTATATTCTACACCGTCTTCTACGATATAAACACCTTGCGGATATATCTTATTCAGTTGTGCCTTGAATTTTTCCGCTTCCTCTTTTTTCAGGAAGTTACCAATACGCACTTTAAAATTGGGAGATTGAAAAATAACATACACTTTCTGATCGGGAAAACGGGAGAGCAGTTCCGAACGTTTCCTGAAAGCATCATCCCTCCTGGGCGTGCTTACCACCTGGATACGGTAACCCCGGTACAATCCATTGGGGGTCATCATGGCGCTCCGCTGGTTGGCCTGCATTTGTTTAACGCTCAGCACATCCAGCCGGGGATCCTTTTTCACCACAACGGTATCGGCAGCATACAGTGAACTGCTGCCAACAGCCGCCCATATCATTATGATGATTCTTTGCAGCATATGTACCGTTAAATTACGCATTCCTGTTTAATAACCACCCTCACCCGCCGGCTGTCCCTCTACAATGGCCACACCTGCGCTACAACCCAGGCGTGTGGCTCCTGCATCCACCAATTGCTTGGCAAATGCGTAATCGCGGATGCCTCCTGATGCTTTGATACCGACATTGGCCGGTAAATGTTGCCTGAATAGCCGTACTGCTTCCACGGTAGCGCCTTTTTCAGCATAACCCGTCGAGGTTTTCAGGTAATCGATGCCCGCGGCGCCATAGATAGCACAACATTTTACGATCTCTTCATCAGTGAGTATACCGCTTTCAATGATGATCTTGATCACTTTATGCTTGCTGCGAACGATCGGCAGAATATGGTTGATCTCATCTGCCAGATACCCCCAGTCGTTGTTTTTGATGGCCGAGATATTGATCACCACATCCAGTTCATCGGCCCCATCCACGATCGCCAGCAAGATCTCTGCGATCTTGGCTTCCACTGCCGAATACCCAAATGGGAAACCGATCACTGTTGCTACTTTCACTGCAGAGCCTTCCGTCAGCTCCTTTGCCTTTTTCACAAAATTCGGCGGCACACAAACTGCAGCAAAACCATATTGTCTGGCTTCGGCGCAGAGTTTTTCAATATCGCTTAATAAGGTAGTGGGTTTTAGTATCGTATGGTCTATATATTGATTGAGTTTCATTGTAATTCGTATTTACTTACAAGATTGTATTGAGAGGCCTTCATGTATTAATGATAGCTGTTAATAGTTTTTATTGCTCTTCACAATTCTTCAGCAGAGAACCCGCAAGTGTTGAATCCGGCATATTACCATCGCTAAATAACCTGATCCAGTATCGGGTTCCTCTTGCTTCTTTTTACGCAATATCTGGTTTAGCTGTAAACTCCCTCCCTGCAGAACCACCGGTAGCCTCCTCGATATTTGCACCGAAAGATGGCACCATTTTCCTCACTGCGAAGATAGATATACAATTTTACGATTCACAAAGCAAAGAAGGAACTCTTACCCAAAACCACATTCTGCTGCAACATAACAAAGGCGTTTACTATCAAACATAATAAACGCCTTTATACACTCCATTAGATATTGACCGCAAAAATGCGGATCACTAACTACGAATTATGGATCAATTATGCCTCTCGCCCATGGCATGCCTTGAATTTCTTCCCACTTCCGCAAGGACATGGGTCATTCCGGCCGATCTTGGGGCCTACATGAACAGGCTGCTGTTTAACAGGGGTAGGATCATAATAATCGTTCTCGGTCGGAGGTGCATCCAGATCATCCTTGCTGGCACTCATACGACTCATATCTGTTTTCTCCTGGCGACCTTCTTTCAATTCATCGCCACTGTTCAAAGGTATGCTGGCATGACACAGGAACTGTACAATATCTCTGTTCACTTCTGTATCCATCTTACGGAAAAGCTCAAACGCTTCCATCTTATAGATCACCAACGGATCTTTCTGCTCATAAGTGGCAGTCTGCACACTCTGCTTCAGATCATCCATGGAGCGCAGGTGCTCCTTCCATGCATCGTCAATGAAACCTAAAGTGATACTTCTTTCAAGCGAGTTCACCAGTTCTGCACCATTGGTCTCAAGGGTCTTGTTGAGGTTAGACAACACCTGCATCGCACGTCGGCCGTCGGTGAAGGGAACGATGACGTTCTCGATATGTGAGCCCTGCTGCTGGCGAATATTCCTGAATACAGGAACGGCCTGCGTCATCAGCTCCTGCTTGCGACGCTCATAATTGGCAGCCGCCTCGCTATAGAGCTTCTCCGACAACTGGTGCTCCGGTAATTTACCCAGCTCTTCGGCAGTGATGGATGTATCGATACCAAAGTTCACAATGGCCGCCATACGGAAACCTTCATGATCATCCTGCTCCTTGAATGAATTCACCAGGCCTTCTGCCACAGAATACAAAGCATTATCCAGGTCAAGCGCCAGGCGTTCTCCAAACAAAGCGTGGTTACGCTTGGTATAGATCACGGTACGCTGTTTATTCATCACATCATCGTATTCCAGCAAACGCTTCCGGATACCGAAGTTGTTCTCTTCTACTTTTTTCTGTGCCCGTTCAATGGATTTGGTGATCATGCTGTGCTGGATCACTTCTCCCTCCTTATAACCGGCAAAATCCATCACTTTGGCAATACGCTCACTTCCGAACATACGCATCAGGTCATCTTCCAGTGACACGAAGAACAAGGAAGAACCCGGATCACCCTGACGACCGGCACGACCTCGCAACTGCCTGTCCACACGGCGCGACTCATGCCGCTCCGTACCCAGGATCGCCAGACCGCCCGCTTCTTTTACGCCAGGTCCGAGTTTGATATCCGTACCACGACCCGCCATGTTGGTAGCGATCGTTACAGCCCCGGCAAAACCGGCTTCAGCAACGATCTGTGCCTCACGTGCGTGCTGTTTTGCGTTCAATACATTATGCGGTATCTGCTTCTGGCGCAGCATGCGGCTCAAGAGCTCACTCACTTCCACCGAAGTAGTACCAACCAGTACCGGACGTCCGGCGGCAACCAGTTTCACGATCTCATCGATCACCGCGCCGAATTTCTCCCGTTTGGTCTTGAACACCAGGTCCTGCTCATCTTTACGGATGGCAGGTACATTGGTGGGTATGGTCACTACGTCTAATTTGTAAATATCCCACAACTCTGCCGCTTCGGTTTCAGCCGTACCGGTCATACCTGCCAGCTTGTGGTACATACGGAAATAGTTCTGCAGCGTAACCGTTGCATAGGTTTGTGTAGCCGCTTCGATCTTCACATTCTCCTTGGCTTCTATCGCCTGGTGCAGACCATCGGAATAACGGCGTCCGTCCAGGATACGGCCTGTCTGTTCATCCACGATCTTTACACCACCATCCATCACCACATACTCTACATCCTTATCAAATAAGGTATAGGCTTTCAGCAACTGCTGTACAGTATGGATACGATCTGCTTTTACTGAATACTCATTGATGATCGCTTCTTTGTTATGGAGCTTTTCTTCCGCAGATAAAGCGCTGTTGTTATCCACTGCAGCCAGCGACACGCTGATATCTGGCAATACAAAGAAATTGGGGTCCTCACCGGAACGGGTAATCAGTTGGATACCTTTATCGGTAAGTTCCACCGAGTTGTTCTTCTCGTCAATATAGAAGTAAAGTTCCTCATCTGCTTTCGGCATTTCCCTTTGCTGGTCGGCCAGGTAATAGTTCTCTGCTTTCTGCAGTTTTACACGCATGCCCGGTTCGCTCAGGTATTTGATCAGTGCATTGTTCTTGGGCAAACCACGATGGGCGCGGAACAATGCCAGTCCGCCATCTTTCGGGTCATCATTGCCTTCGGCTATCTTTTTCTTGGCCTCATTCAGGAAATGGTTGATAGCCCTTTTCTGTGCGTCCACCAATTTCTCGATACGGGGTTTCAGTTCAAAGAACTGCTGCTCGCCGGTCTGCTGCCCGATCGGACCAGAGATGATCAGCGGTGTTCTGGCATCATCTATCAATACAGAGTCCACCTCATCCACCATGGCAAAATGATGTTTGCGCTGCACCATTTCCTGGGGCGTATGTACCATGTTATCACGCAGGTAATCGAAACCGAATTCATTATTGGTACCGTAGGTGATATCAGCGAGATAGGCATTCCTTCTCGCTTCACTGTTGGGTTCATGTTTGTCGATACAGTCTACACGCAGGCCCAGCCATTCAAAAATGGTTCCGTTCCACTCACTGTCCCGTCGGGCCAGGTAATCGTTCACGGTCACCACGTGTACACCTTCGCCGGCCAATGCATTCAAATAGGCAGGCAGGGTAGACACCAGTGTTTTACCCTCACCCGTTGCCATTTCGGCGATCTTTCCTGCATGCAGTACACTACCGCCGATCAACTGCACATCGTAATGCACCATGTTCCAGGTAACGGTACCACCGGCTGCGGTCCAGGTATTCTTGAACATTGACTGGTCACCGTTGATGCTGATATAATCCTTTTTCACACTCAGGTCACGATCAAGCTGTGTGGCCGTAGCTATGATCTCTGTATTTTCCTTGAAGCGTCGCGCAGTTTCTTTCACTACGGCAAAAGCCTCCGGCTGAATGGCGGCCAAAGCCTCTTCGATCTTCTTATCGCGGTCTTTTTTCAGCTTATCCACTTCCTGGTAAATGGCATCGCGCCCATGGATGTCCACATCCGATAAAGCTTCCGCAGCCTGCTTTCGCTCTTCAATGCTGGCATCGATCTCGGCAAGGTGCGCTTTGATTCGTTGGCGGAATTCCTGGGTTTTGTTCCTGAGCTCATCGTTGGTCAACGACTGGTATTGCTGGAAGAACTGGTTGGTTTTCTGTACGATAGGCATGATCTGCTGCACATCTTTCTCACTCTTACTGCCCCCGAATAACTTGGAAATGAATTTCAACATATAGCTTGGTCTGGTGTATTATGAAAAATTTTAACAGTCAAAAAGGATGCGAAAAACAATTTTGAGCCAATTTGGCACCCCGATTGAGAGCCGCCAAAGGTAAAGAATTTGAACGCAGTGTCATCGTGAATTCCCGATCGGCACATCTTTATCAATTAGTTAACGAAAAACGCCCCCATGAAAAGGATCACGCTGATTTTTATCTGCTTGTCAGCACTTACCGCTTCTGCCCAAAGCCCTTTACAGGATTCTGTCATCAATTTTCAGGATTCCATCGCTACCGAAAGGTCAAAACTGCTGAAAAACAATATGTGGGTCCTGGGCGCCTGGGCCGGGGCCAACATAGTACAGGGCAGTATATCTGCCGGTAATGCGCAAGGCAGCGACCAGTATTTTCACCGGATGAATGTATACTGGAACACCGTGAACCTGGCCATTGCGGGGATCGGTATGCTGGCCGCCAAAAAACAACTGGCTGGGAAACATTCCCTTAACCGGAACCAGCGGGAGCAACAGGCACTCGAAAAACTGCTGTTACTGAATACCGGCCTGGATATGGCCTATATGGCCACCGGGTTGTACCTGAAAGAGAGGGGCGCCCGCACCAGCAGCGACCAGGCCACCGGTTATGGCAACAGTTTACTGCTCCAGGGGGGCTTTTTATTGGTTTTTGACCTGATACAATACTTCGAGAACCGCCGTATCAGCAAGGCCCTCGACAAAAACGCCGGCCGCTGGGAGCTGGGCAGCACCCCTAATGGCATGGGACTGGCCTATCGGTTTTGAATGATGAATGTTGAGCAAGAAATGTTGAATTTCGAGCGGATTCACCCATTCAACATTCAAAATTCCCTGCTCAGCGTTCATTATTCCCTCCTTTTATCCACTTTGGGGGGATTTTTGCCCGGGAAAATGGAATTTCAGGCTGATTCTGCTACTTTTGCAGCCTTAAAAGAAGACCTTGGGATCAGCGGCAAAGCCGCAGGACTTTTCCGGCAGCCCGGGTCAAACCAAATAGAAACTTTTACAAAATGGCAGGACAGTTAAAAGAGGTACGTAACCGCATCAAAAGTGTACAGAGCACCCAGCAGATCACCAAAGCGATGAAGATGGTAAGTGCGGCCAAATTACGCCGTGCACAGGAGTCCATCACACAGATGAGGCCCTATGCCCAGAAACTGCAGGAAATGCTCAGCAATATCGTTAGCAACCTGGATGGCAGCATGAGCCTGAAACTGGCTGAAGAAAGAGCCGTGGAAAAAGTACTGTTCATCGTGATCACCAGCGACAGGGGCCTTTGCGGTGGTTACAATGCCAATATCATCAAGCTCGCTAAAAGTACCATTGCCGAAAAATATCCTACTCAGTACAAGAATGGCAATGTGACCGTTTGGAACATTGGTAAAAAAGGATTTGAAGCGATGACCAAAGCAGGTTACAAGACCGATGCCACTTATAAAGACATTTACCTGAACCTGAATTTCGAAAACGTACAGGCGGCTGCGCAAGCAGCCATGAAAGCCTTTGAGAACAAGGAATTCGATGCGGTGGAGATCGTATACAGCGAGTTTAGGAATGCCGCTACCCAGCGTTTCGTGGCAGAAGCCTTCCTGCCGATCCCTAAAACCCCGAAAAAAGCAGGCGCCAAGAAATCTGACTTCATTTTTGAGCCGGCCAAGGAAGAACTGATCGCAGAACTGATGCCCAAGATCCTGAATACCCAGTTATACAAAGCCGTTCTTGACGGAAACGCCAGTGAACACGGTGCCCGTATGACCGCGATGGATAAGGCCAGCGAGAACGCAAATGAATTACTGAAATCACTTAAGATCAGCTACAACCGTGCAAGACAGGCTGCCATTACCACCGAGCTCACAGAGATCGTAAGTGGTGCCGCTGCATTGCAGGGATAGTCAATTTGAAAATTTGAGGATATGCAAATTTGAAAATGTATCCATAGGTACATTTTACTTATCATTGTTGCCTGTTTTCAAATTTTTTAAACCAGCATTTTTTCAAATTTTGTCGCAACCATGGAAATCAGCCAGATCATACCACATATAGAGGTACTTATTTTCGCCAGCGAAAAACCATTGTCGTCCTTGGATATTGTTGAGCTGATCAACAATACTTTTGGTTTCCTGGAAGAACGGGTAACCCTTGACCAGGTGGAAAGCGCACTGGAAGGTATCCGCGAAAAATATGATTCTGAGTTCTATCCTTTCGAGGTGAAACAAAGCGGCGGCGGCTGGCAATTCCTGACAAAGGCCGCCTATCATGCCACCATCGCCCAGCTGAACGGTGATAAGTTCCTGAAACGTTTGTCCAATGCGGCCCTCGAAACACTGGCCATCATTGCGTACAAACAACCCATCACCAAGGGTGAGATCGAAGCCATCCGCGGGGTGAACAGCGATTACAGTATCCAGAAACTACTGGAAAAAGAACTGGTACTGATCAGTGGCCGTAATGAGAACATGCCGGGTAAACCACTGGTATATTCCACTTCCAAGAATTTCATGGATTATTTCGGTATCAACTCTCCATCTGATCTGCCCAAGATCAAAGAGGTCCTGGCCGACCAGATCGTAGAAGGGACCATCATCAACCCGGAAGATTTTACAGACCAGCATGTGGCCGACACCGTAGCCGAAGAGCAGGAGATCCTGCCCGGAGAAGAAGGCGATATCTCTGCCATCGCTGTGAACGAAGACGGAGAACTGATCATTGAACATACGGAAGGAGAGAATGAGCCTGAGGCCGGTACAGATGAAGATAGTACCGAAAAACCCGAGAACAACGAAGATACTCCTGAATAGTTTCTGAATTTTCCTTACCGGGAAGGAACAGCCAAAGCCAGGTGCTCCCTTTCAGAATTCTTCAGACTGCCTGTGGGCAAACAGGGCCCCTATTTTCAAACTGCCTGTTGGCGGACAGGTTTCAAAATTCCCCGATACGCAACATGTCTACATCCCTATCAAACGAGCAACTGAACCAGATCGCCAACGAGTATGGCACCCCTGTGTATGTGTACCATGCAGAAAAGATCACCGAACAATTCGGTAAACTGAAGCAGGCATTCCACCAGTGCCCCACCCGATTTTTCTATGCCAGCAAGGCATTGACCAATATCAATATCCTGAAACATATCCGTTCGTTGGGTTGTAATATCGACTGCAGCTCCATCAACGAGGTGAAACTGGCCCTACATGCCGGTTTCGACAGGGAGAACGTGCTCTATACCAGCAATGGCATTGCTTTCAGTGAGATCGAGGAGGCAGTGACACTGGGTGTGAATGTGAATATCGACAGCCTCAGCAACCTTGAAAAATTCGGAAAAAAATACGGGCACTCCTACCCTGTGGGCATACGTCTTCGCCCCAATATCATGGCAGGTGGCAACCTGAAGATCTCTACTGGTCACGAAAAAAGCAAGTTCGGTATCCCTATAGAACAGTTAGACCAGATACTGGCACTGGTAGAAAAAGAGAATCTGTTCATCGCAGGCCTGCATATCCATACCGGCAGCGAGATCAAGGATGTGGAAGTGTTCATGAAAGTGGCCGATATCTTTTTTGACCTGGTTCCACATTTCCCCGAACTGTGCTTCCTGGACCTGGGTGGCGGATTCAAGGTCCCCTACAAGGAAGGAGAAACCGGTACGGATGTTCCGTTGTTGGGACAAAAAGTGGCCGAGGTACTGAACAGGCTCAAACAGACCTACCAGCGCGAATTTGAAGCCTGGTTCGAGCCCGGAAAGTTCCTGGTAAGCGAATGCGGATATTTTATCACGGAGGTCAACGTGATGAAACAGAACGGCAATACCGTTTTCGCCGGAGTGAACAGCGGATTCAACCACCTGATCAGGCCCATGTTCTACGAAGCCTATCACCGCATAGAAAATATCAGCAATCCGGATGCTCCCAGACATCCGTATACCGTTGTAGGCAACATTTGCGAAACGGACACTTTTGCCACCGACCGCCCCATTTCCGAGGTCCGCGAAGGCGACCGTCTGGTATTCTACAATGCAGGGGCCTATGGTTTTGAGATGGGTAGCAACTACAATTCCCGCTTCAGGCCGGCGCAGGTACTGGTTATCAACGGACAGTCTCACCTGATCGGCCGGAGGGATACTTTTGAGGACCTGCTGCGTAACCAGGTAGAAGTTTTATAAACCGCTTACCCTTAGTTTCTGCTCCGGGGGCAAAAAGAAAGTTATCTTGCACCAGCATGATCGAAATAAAGAACATACACAAAGAGTTCAACGGCCGGGTGATCCTTGACGGGATCAGTGCCGTTATGGAGGCAGGCAAATGCAACCTGATCATCGGTAGCAGCGGAAGCGGCAAAACAGTACTCACCAAATGTATGGTGGGTTTGTTCCGTCCCGAAAGAGGTTCGATCCTGTATAATGGTGAAGAAATGCTGACGATGGACAACGAACAGCGCAAAATGCTTCGCCAGCAGATCGGCATGCTGTTCCAGGGAACGGCACTTTTTGATTCGATGACTGTGGAACAGAACGTATTGTTCCCGCTGGACATGTTCACCAACTGGACACTGGCCCAGAAAAAGAAACGCGCAGACGAAGTACTGGCCCGCGTAAATCTGGTAGACGCCCACAAACGTTACCCTTCCGAGATCAGTGGCGGTATGAAAAAAAGGGTGGGCATTGCCCGGGCCATCGTACTGAATCCTAAATACCTGTTCTGCGACGAACCCAACTCAGGCCTGGACCCACAAACCTCCATGGTGATCGATAAGCTGATCCTGGAGATCACAAGGGAATACAATATCACTACCGTAGTGGTCTCTCACGACATGAACAGCGTAATGGAGATCGGAGACCATATCGTATACCTGCACCAGGGTCGCAAACAATGGGAAGGAAGCAACAAGGATATCATTTTCAGCAAGGATGAGCTGTTGAATAATTTCATCTTTGCTTCAGAGTTCCTGCAGGATGCCAAACAGATGCGTATGATGGAAGCCGGTGACGCACAAAAAAACAAATAATCAGGTCCGGCCGAGAAATCAAAGAATATGAAACAGGTAGTCTTTTTTCTGCTTCTGATACTGACCGGCGGGGCCTTGTATGCCCAGGGCAAAACAGACGACCAGGCGCCCTACAAAAAAGATCCCACGATACCGGCTTTCACGATCCAGCTTACAGACAGCACTTGGTTCACCAAAGAGCAGTTACCTAAGTACAACCGTACCATCCTCATCTATTTTTCACCCGATTGCGGACATTGTCAGGAGGAAGCCAAAGACATTGTGCAGCACATGGACAGTCTCAAAAGTGCTTTTTTCGTATTCATTGCCTACAAACCACTGGACGACATCAAGAGTTTTGCCGCATACTATGGACTGGACCGTTTTCCTAACGTACGTATCGGCCGGGACCCGAAGTATTTTGTTCCTGCATTCTACCGGGTAAAATATACCCCGTTCCTTGCCGTATATGACAAAAACGGCCAGCTTGAATCCGTGTTCGACACAGAAAATACCCCAGTTCCCGATGCAGCCGGCCTGGTGGCACTGGTGAACCGGAATTAATGTGTTTTTTGCACTATTCCATGCTCGTTACCCCCTACCTTTGCAGCGTAAAAAATTCCTCATTTAAATACCCTTTTTTATGAAAGTAACTGTTGTAGGTGCCGGTGCCGTTGGTGCTACCTGTGCCGATAATATTGCCCGTGCCCAACTGGCAGATGAACTGGTTTTATTGGATATCAAAGAAGGTTTTGCAGAAGGTAAAGCACAGGACATGATGCAGACCGCTGCCCTGCTAGGTTTTGATACACGCATTTCCGGCAGCACCAACGATTACTCTAAAACAGCGAAATCTGATGTAGTGGTGATCACTTCCGGTTTACCCCGTAAACCCGGTATGACCCGTGAAGAACTCATCGGCACCAATGCAGGAATTGTAAAAGGCGTAACAGAGAACATCCTGAAATATTCACCTGATGCCATCATCATCGTGATCAGTAACCCGATGGATACCATGACCTACCTGGCCCTGCAGTCTACCGGCTTACCCAAGAACCGTATCATCGGTATGGGCGGTACACTTGACAGCGCCCGTTTCAAATACCAACTGAGCCAGCACCTGGGCTGCAGTCCTGCCGACCTGAACGCAGTAGTGGTAGGTGGTCACGGGGATACCACCATGATCCCGTTGATCCGCCTGGCAACCTGGAACAGTGTTCCCGTTAGCAAGTTCCTGAGCGAAGAACAGCAGAAACAGATCGTTGCAGATACCATGGTAGGTGGTGCTACCCTTACCAAATTACTCGGCACTTCCGCCTGGTATGCTCCCGGTGCTGCCGGAGCTGCCCTGGTTGAGAGCATTGTGCGTGATGAGAAGAAACTGTTCACTTGCTGCGTAAGCCTGGATGGCGAATACGGACAGAAAGACATCTGTCTGGGTGTTCCCGTAGTGATCGGCCGCAACGGTTGGGAGAAGATCGTTGATTTTGGTCTGAATGCAGAAGAACAGGCCGCTTTCAACAAAAGTGCAGATGCTGTACGAAGCATGAACGATGTATTGAAAACCTTATAAGAATCACACAAATATGTGATTGAAAACATCACATTGAAAACATCACATTGAAAACAGGAACCGGCAGAAAAAAATCTGCCGGTTTTTTTTGTCCGGATTTTTCTGCCGTTTATCCGCCGATTAACACAGCTCATCCTTAATCACATCTTTTTACTGTAACATTTCAAAGTCCTTTGCGTCACATAAGCTCAAAACAACAAACCTTCTTATGAGACAATTTGGATTAATAGCCATAGCAGCAATCGCTCTTACCACATCAGGTTTTGCCCAAAGCGGCATTACGGTCAGCGGCAGCGTAAAAGACAATACCGGTAAAGGGTTACAGGCTGTAAGCGTATCCCTGTTACAGGCAAAGGACAGCGTCCTGATAAAAGCAGATATCACAGATGCCGATGGTAAATACCAGATCAGTTCGGCCAAAACAGGGAAATTCCTGCTCAGTTACAATCTGATGGGTTATGAAGTGAAATATTCGGAAAGCTTTGATCTTCAGGATGGACAAAGTCACCAGGTACCTGTTGCCACACTTACAGCAGCAGCCAAAAAACTGCAGGACGTGACCGTGGTTTCCCGCAAACCTTTGATCGAGATCAAAGCAGACAAGACCGTCTTCAATGTAGAAAGCAGCATCAATGCCACCGGTAGTAATGCCATGGAGTTACTGCAGAAAAGTCCTGGTATCCAGGTAGATAATAACGACAATATTTCCATGAAGGGAAAGACGGGCGTAAAGATCTACATCGATGGCAAACCCACCCAGATGAACAGCAAGGACCTGGCAGCCTACCTCAAAGGTATCAACAGCAATGATGTGGAAGCGATAGAGATGATCAGCAACCCCAGTGCCAAGTATGATGCGAGCGGCAATGCGGGTATCATCAATATCCGTTTGAAAAAGAACCGGAAATTCGGAACCAATGGTAGCGTAAGCGCAGGCTTTACACAGGGTATCACTCCTAAGGGAAATGGTTCCGTTAACCTGAACTATCGCGATAAATATGTAAACCTCTTCAGTAATGTAAGTGGTAACATCGGCCGATATGAGAATGACCTAAGTCTATACCGCATACAGAAGGATTCCATTTATGATCAGCACAGCATCAATGCCAACTATCACAAGAACCTGAACCTGAAAGCGGGTGCTGATTATTTCATCAACAGCAAGAGCACTTTGGGGGCGCTCGTGACCAGTAGTTTTGGCAACTCTGAGTGGACCAATAACAGTGTTACCGGCGTATACTATCAGCCCAACAACCAGTTCGTAAAGAGCCTGAGGGCCGCTAATTCCATCCCCGGCAACCGGACCAATGTCAACGCCAACCTGAACTACCGGTATGCAGATACCAGTGGCCTGGAAATAAATGTGGATGCTGACTACGGACTGTTCCGTGGCGTGGGACGCAGTTACCAACCCAACAATTACCTGGATCAGAACGGCGCACTGCTGTACCAGGTTGTAAACCGCAACTATACCCCTACCGACATTGATATCTACACGTCGAAGATCGATGTGGAGCAAAATAAATGGAAAGGTAAACTGGGGTATGGTGCGAAATTCTCTTACGTGAAAACGACCAACACCTTCGATTTCTTCAACGATGTAAATGGCGCACCGGTAAAACAGCTGAGCCGCAGCAACAGCTTTGCCTATACGGAGAATGTAAATGCGGCGTATATCAATTACCAGCGCAAGTTCAATGATAAGTGGAGCATTCAAACCGGCTTACGTGCAGAACAGACCAATAGCAAAGGCGAGCTGACCCGTGCAGATGGTATCGTTCAGGCCGACAATACCGTCAAGAGAAATTACATCAACCTGTTCCCAAGTGCAGCCATCACCTGGACCGTGAATGAGAAGAACACATTGAATCTGACCTATAGCCGCAGGATCGACAGGCCAAGTTACCAGGACCTGAATCCGTTCGAGAACAAACTGGATGAATTGACCTACGAGAAAGGAAATGCATTCCTGCGCCCGCAATACACGAATAATATTGAGTTGACGCACACATTCAGGTCGGCCATCAATACCACGGTTGGTTACAGCCATGTGAAGGACTACGCCACCCAGATCACCGATACGGCAGGCAATGCCACTTTCCTGCAGCAGCAGAACCTGGCCACACAGCAGATCATCAGCTTCAGCATCGGATCTCCCCTGCCAATAGCCAAGTGGTGGAACGGATATGCGAATGTTTGGTACAACTACCAGATATTCAACGGCAAAGTGGGTACCAAGGAAGTGCATACCGAACTCCCATTGTATGGCGCCTACATGCAGCAAACTTTTACGCTGGGTAAGGACTGGAGTGCCGAACTGAGCGGATGGTTCAGCGGACCCGCCATCTGGGGCGCTACGTGGAAAACAAAATCACAGGGTGGTGTTGACATCGGCTTCCAAAAGCAGCTGATGCAGAAGAAAGCAACGGTAAAAATAACAGCCACCGATATCTTTCATACCAGCCCCTGGAGATCCCTAAGCGACTTTGGCGGATTGTATATCAAAGGTCGTGGAGCCTGGGAAAGCCAGACAATAAGGGTAAGCTTTACCTATCGCTTTGGAAGCAACCAGGTAAAAGCGGCCCGCCAGCGCCAGACAGGACTTGAGAGCGAAAGCAAGCGAATAAAATAACAGTTGATATAGCAGTTGAGTTTTGGATCGGTCCCTCTGAAGAAATTCAGGGGGATCTTTTTTTACCCATACTGACCAGCTTTTCAAAGGCCTTCTGCATCAGAGATATTTTTTCACCAATGAACTCAGGTGGGTAAGGTCCTGCTGCTCCATACATGTAAAATGGCCTTTGGGGCATTTCCTATATCCGATCTTACTGCAGGGCCGGCAGCTGAGACCTGTCACTTCGGAGATCTCGCTGTTCACCTTTTCGTCGCCGTAGTAGGGCCCCATGCCGAATTCGGGAACCGTGTTTCCCCACACGCTTACGATCGGTTTTTTAAAGGCTGCGGCAATATGCATGAGCCCGGTATCATGTGTGATCACCAAGTGCGAGCGGTGTACCAGGTCGGCACTCTCGTTCAGGCTGAACTTACCGCAGGCATTGTAGACCTTGATGGGATCCACAGCTGCGATCTCCTCTCCTGCAGCCCTGTCTTCAGGGCCACCCAACAATACGATAGGATAATGTATCTGCGTGCATAGTTCCTTCAGTTTATGCACCGGTAGTTTTTTGGTTGCCAGTGCAGCTCCGATCACCACGCCAACATAACCAAAGAGGTGGGAAGCGGGCAGATCCTTCGCATTCACCTTATCCTTTTCGGGAAGAAAATAATCCAACCCTTTGCCATCGTTCACTACGCCAAAACTTTTCAGGGTATCGAGGTAACGGTCTACTATATGCACCTGTGGCAGGCGATTTATTTTGAAAGCAGTGAACAACCACTTTTCAATATTCAGTTTATTAAAGGAGAAGGCCCTGGCAGTTGGTAGCGCGCGTTTGATCCGCAGTGTCCGAAGGTTGTGGTGAAGGTCAATGATGTAATCATATTCTTCGTATGCCAATTGGTGCATCATCAGCTCCCAACTGGTACCCAATACCTGCACTTTATCTACATAAGGATTATTGCTGACGAGGCCACGGAAACTTTCCTTGGTGAGAAAATGTACCTGTGCACATGGTATCTGTTGTTTCAGACAACGGATCACCGGAGAGGTGAGTACGATATCCCCGATAGAAGAAAAACGGATGATGAGAAATTTACGGCCCGACCCACTCGGAGATGAGTCTGCAGTTGATTTCCATTCTTCGTGATGATCGCCAGGCATGATGGGGCAAAGATACTTTAATTAACCCATCAGGGTTCAGGGCGTCAGAGGGTACTCGGTTTCTACATAATTCAGGTCCTTATGAAAGGTCTCTTCTGTAAAATAGAAAGCAACGATCGTAATACTCATCACCACCACACCGGTAATGATACCGCTCTGGATCAGTCCCCAGCCCCAGGTTTTCTGGAAAAGGTCGAGGAACATCAGGTTGATCAGCGGCAATGCACCACGCACCATATTGGGAATGGTGGTTGCAGCAGTTGCACGCAGGTTGGTTCCGAACTGCTCCGCTCCCATGGTGATGAAAATGGCCCAGAAGCCCGTGCTGAAGCCCAGCATGGCACAGATGGCATACATGCGGGTATCGTTGTTATTAAAGGCGCTGAAGAAGAGCACCAGTGAGAACATGCAAAGGACAAAGAAACATAACAATGCTTTTTTGCGGCTCTTGAAATACTGGCTTACGAGCCCTATCAGGATATCACCCACGGCAATCCCTACATATGCATACATGATGGCCCGGCCACTTTCCACGTGGTTCTCGCCATACAGTTCACCTGCAAATCGGTTACTCAGGTTCACCAGGATACCAATGACATACCAGGTAGGCAGGCCGATAAGGATGGCCAGGAAATATTTCTTAAATCTTTTTTTATTGGTAAAGAACATCAGGAAATTACCACGCTGCACCCCCACCTGCTGTTTCACCTGGTGGAACATGCCACTCTCTGCAACAGAGATACGCAGCAACAGCAATACAATTCCCAGGCCACCCCCTATTTTGTAGCAAAGGCGCCAATCATTCGTTCCTTTATAAATGAAGTAGGCGAATACCGCACCGAACAGGCCAATACCAGCCACCAGCGAAGTGCCCACCCCCCTTTTTTCTTTGGGCAGCAACTCGCTGACCAAAGTGATCCCTGCACCCAGTTCACCAGCCAGACCCACGCCTGCCACAAACCGCGCCCATGCATACTGGTCAACGGTTTGTACATATCCCGTTAAAAAATTGGCAATGGAGTATAAGGCTATCGAACCGAACAGTACACTGAGTCTGCCTTTTTTGTCGCCGATGGTTCCCCAGATCACACCACCGATGAGCAGACCCACCATCTGCCAGTTGATGATGCGGGTGCTGGCCGCGATCACCTGAGCCTTATCGGTCAATACCACACCTATGCCCTGCAGACTAGGCTCACGTACAATGGTGAACAGCAACAGATCGTAGATATCTACAAAATATCCAAGAGCCGCCACGATTACCGGCACAGAGAAGATCCCAAACTTTTTTCCAGACATATATCGGTTTTAGCAAATCATCCCATTGACTCATCCACTCATTCACTCATCCACTCATTAATTACTTTCCTTCTGCTTATGAAATATGAGTTTATAAATGATGGGGAATGTGGTAACCAGTACAATTCCCAGTACGATCACTTCCAGATGGTCTTTCAGATCAAAGCCAAACTCAGACAAGATCCATTTCTGCAGAAAATGTCCACCGAACAGCATACTGAATACCCATCCAATGCAACCCACAATATTAAAGAGGACAAATTTCCTGCGGTCCATTTCCACAATTCCCGCCACGATCGGCGCAAAGGTCCTGATGATGGGAATGAACCTGGCGATCACGATAGCCCCGCCGCCGTGTTTCTCATAAAAATCATGTGCCTGGCGCAGGTATTTCCTTTTGAAAAGCATGTTCTCTTTCCAGCCATACATGGCAGGTCCCACTTTGCGTCCAAACCAGTAGCCCACCATATTCCCGGCAATACCGGCTGCTGAGATCAGTACCAGCAATATGGCCAGTCCCAGGTATTCATTATCCGTTGCAATGATCTCGTTAGCGATATTGGAGCTATAGATACCGGCAACGAACAGAAGGCTATCTCCCGGCAGGAAAAAACCGGCGAATAGACCTGTTTCTGCAAATACAACAAACAGGATCAGCCACAGCCCCCCATGTTCAATATAGAATTGGGGTTGTAATAACTGACTCCAGTGAAAAGAGGATAAAAGGATATCTGCTAACATAATCTTTGCTTATTCGGTGATGGCTGCTGCCGGTTCCAGTGAATGCTCCCATTTGCTCACCACGCTGGTGGCAAGCGCGTTACCCAGTACATTGGTGGCCGTCCTGAACATATCGCAGAAATGGTCGATCGGCAGGATCAGTGCAATGCCTTCGGGTGGAATATTGAACATTGCGCAGGTAGCCGTTACCACGACCAATGAGGCGCGAGGTACACCTGCTATCCCCTTGCTTGTCAGCATCAATACCAGTAACATCGTAAGCTGGGTGCCCGTATCCAGATGGATACCGTATGCCTGTGCAATGGCGATACTGGCGAAAGTCATGTACATCATACTGCCATCGAGATTAAAGGAATAACCCAGTGGAAGAATGAAGGCAACGATCTTGTCCTTACAACCATATTTCTCCAGCTCATCGGTAAGTTTCGGGAACACCGCCTCACTGCTGGTCGTGCTGAATGCAATGATGAGAGGGGGAAAAATGCGTTTCAGCAGTTCGGGTAAACGTTTACCCAAGACCAGGAAGCCCACAAAAAGTAATACTATCCATAAACAAATGATCCCGACCAGGAAGAAGAGCAGGTATTTTCCATAAAATACAAAAACCTCCAGGCCCTTGGTAGCGATCACGGCAGCGATGGCGCCGAATACACCCAGGGGTGCGAAGTTCATCACATAATTCACCATTCGCAGGATGACGTGCGCAACGGCATCAAGGGCTTTTACCACCACTTTGGCCTTCTCACCCAAAGCTGCGGTGGCGATCCCGAAAAATATGCTGAATATGACCAGTTGCAGGATCTCATTATTGGCCATGGCCTCGATCACACTTTTCGGGAAAACGTGTTCGATGAATTTCTGGATATTGAATTCCTGCGTTTTACCCATCAGGTCCTTGGCCCCGCTTACATCGGCATTACTCAGGTCGATACCGGCACCTGGTTTGAACAGGTTCACCAGCAGCATACCCAGCAATAAACTGGCCAACGAGGCCATGATGAACCATAACATGGCTTTCCCGCCTACCCGGCCCACCGTTTTGAGATCGCCCAGTTTGGCGATACCCACCACCAGGGTAGAGAATACCAGTGGGGCAATGATCATTTGCACCAGCCTGAGGAAGATCGTGGTAAGTAACTTGATATTAACGGAAAAAGACTTGATGAATTCGGGGCTCGACTGTGTATGGATCAGGTAACCCAGCAATATGCCGGCGATCATGGCCAGTATGATGTATAAGGTAAGCCGGTTCGATTTCTTCATTGGCAGGGTTATTAGTGTCGCAATATAAGATTTCTGCGGAAATGACCTGCCGCGGAACCCCATTGACCGGTTTATAAATCTTTTGGAGCGAAAATGGCAGAAATGCCTATTTTGCCGGACCTTTTTAATTAAAGAAAACTTAACTACTTACTATGAGTTTATTCAGAAAAAAATCTCTTTCAGCGATGCTGGCCTCTGCGGCCGATTCTGAAAAGGGGCTAAAACGGACCCTGGGTGCAGGTAATCTGATCGCACTGGGTATCGGTGCCATCATTGGTGCGGGTTTATTCGTAAGAACAGCCGCAGCCTCTGCCGAAGCTGCCGGACCTGCGGTTACCTTATCATTTGTAGTTGCCGCCATCGGTTGTGCATTTGCCGGTTTATGTTATGCAGAGTTTGCCTCTATGATACCCATCGCCGGTAGTGCCTATGCATACAGTTATGTGACCATGGGTGAGCTGATCGCCTGGATCATCGGTTGGGCCCTCATCATGGAATATGCTTTGGGAGCCGCCACTGTATCCATTGCCTGGAGTGAATACCTGAATAACCTGTTGGGGGGGACCATCCCGTATGAATGGTGCCATTCCCCATTTGAAAGTTTACATAAGGTAACCGGGGATGCAGTGAACCAGATCGTAGCCGCCATGCCGGAAGTGGCCAAATCGGTTAAGAATGGCATCCTGTTATTAAGTGAGGACCAGTATAAGATCCTGCCTGCCAACCTTACCAGCCTAGTAGAATCCACACATGGCATCATGAACGCCCCTGCATTGATCATCCTGTTATTACTGACACTGCTGCTCATCAAAGGTTCCCAGGAATCTGCTTTTGTGAACATGATCATCGTATTTGTAAAAGTTGCGATCGTTCTGTTGTTCATCGGTTTCGGCTGGCAGTTCATCAAACCGGAGAACCATACCCCTTACATGATACCCGAAGGAACCGTAGGACACGAAGGCTTCTTCAAACACGGTTGGGGCGGTGTATTGGGTGGTGCAGCCATCGTATTCTTTGCCTTTATCGGTTTTGATGCCGTATCGACAGCCGCACAGGAAGCCAAAAATCCCAAACGCGATATGCCAATTGGCATCCTGGGTTCACTGGTGGTGTGTACCATCCTGTACATCCTCTTCGGGCATGTATTGACCGGTGTTGCCAACTATACTGAATTCAAAACAGCGGGTAAGGAAGCTTCTGTAGCCTATGCCATCCAGACCTATATGAAAGGATTTGAGTGGCTGGGTACCAGCGTGACCGTAGCCATCCTGGCCGGTTTCTCTTCTGTGATCCTGGTGATGCTGATGGGACAGAGCCGTATCTTTTACACCATGAGTAACGACGGACTGATCCCCAAAGCTTTCGGTGCTTTACACCCCAAATACAAGACCCCTTATAAAGCCAACTGGATCCTGTTCGTTTTTGTGGGTCTTTTTGCGGCGTTTGTACCAGGTAGCGTAGCAGGTGACCTGACCAGTTTCGGAACCCTCTTCGCTTTTGTACTGGTGAGCCTGGGTGTATGGATCTTACGCCTGAAATCACCGGAGATCGAAAGGCCTTTCAAAACCCCACTGGTTCCCATTGTACCTATCCTCGGTGCGGTTGTTTGTACCGGCATGATCGTGGCGCTGGATCAGCAGACCCTGAAAGTGGCTTTTGGCTGGATGGCCATTGGTCTGATCGTTTATTTCGCCTATAGCCGTAAAAGAAGCAAACTGCGCAATCCGAGCGAGATCGTACCGCATGCTTCGGATTTCGAGAAGAACTAACGAATCGAACGGGTTAAAAGAATAGAAAAAACCGTCCCGACACCAGTCAGGGCGGTTTTTTTATGCCCAAGGTTGGCGGCTACGTTTGTAACCGTTAATTTTGCCCTCCGAAATAAGATTGAACCATGGGACGGATTTTTGAAGTACGTAAAGCTACCATGTTTGCCCGCTGGGACAGGATGGCCAAGCAATTTACCCGTATCGGGAAAGAGATCGTGATCGCCGTAAAAGCCGGTGGCCCCGACCCATCTACCAACCCGGCACTCAGGCGCTGTTTTCAGAATGCCAAGAGTGTGGGCATGCCCAAAGACCGTGTAGAAGCCGCCATCAAACGCGCTACCGGCAAGGACACCAGCAACTATGAAGAGATCTTATATGAAGGATATGGCCCCCATGGCGTGGCCTTGTTGGTGGAAACCGCTACCGACAACCACGTTCGTACCGTGGCCAATGTAAAGAGCCATTTCAACAAAGGTAATGGCGCCCTGGGTAACAGCGGCAGCGTTAGCTTCCAGTTCAAGAAAATGGGCGTGTTCAAACTCAAACCCGAAGGTATCGATATGGACGAGATAGAGCTGGAGCTCATCGACCACGGACTGGAGGAACTGGGAGAGAGTAACGACGACCAGGGTAACCCGATCATTGTGCTTCGTTGTGCATTCGTAGACTTTGGTAACCTTCAGAAAGCATTGGAAGAAAAAGGGATCAACCCCATCAGTTCAGAATTGGAATGGATCCCCACCACCACCGTTCCCGTTACCGACGAGCAGGCCGAAGACGTGAGTAAGCTCATCGAAAAGCTGGAACAGGACGAAGATGTGAACAAAGTGTTCCATAACATGGGATAGCAGATCAAAATCAAAAAGTCAAAAGTCAAAATGTATAGGAATGTTTACCCATTTTGACTTTTGACTTTTTAATTTGTACGTATAAATGCATACACATCCCATCCTGTTTTTCGACGGACTTTGCAACCTATGCACAGCTAGTGTTCAGTTCATCATCCGGCATGATCCGAAACAGCGATTCCGTTTTGCATCACTGCAATCCACCACAGCCAGGTCCATACTGGGGCAATCCGTTTTAGCAACAGATAAGCCTGATTCTTTTCTTTTGTGGGAAAACGGGACAGTGTATTCCCGATCTGAAGCAGCGTTGCGGGTCACCAAAAGACTTTCCGGCGCCTGGCCGCTCCTATATGTGTTCCGTATAGTGCCGGTAGGGATCCGCGATGGGATCTATAACATAGTGGCGCGTAACCGTTACCGTTGGTTTGGAAGAAAAAATGAGTGCTGGGTACCCAGCGCAGCACTGCAACAGCTGTTCCTGGAATAAACTTATATAGAGGTCGCTTTCAGCCAGTCCTGCACCAGTTTTTTGATCTTGTGCTTGTTTTCAGTCACTTCCTCTTCACTGAAGAACCTGCTTACCGCCCGCTGATCAGACAACCACTCCAGCAGGCCCGTACTGTCTTTAAAAAGCGGAGGAGCACCCTTGGTCTCTTTTCCCTTGGCTTTTATACCACAATGGAACACCACCAGTATATGATCATTTCGGTGCAGGTTGAAAGTGATCCTGTCATCGCCCCCGTAACAGAAACTGGGTGCATTCCATTTAATATGCTCAGTGATCCCTTTCTGTGAAGCCAGAACCTGTTCACGCAAGAGCAACATCACTGCTTTCAGGGGATGTTCATTGTTCTGCAGGAACAGTAATACTTGCTCCTTTCCAGTCGGTTTGGAAGAACCGGCCTTTGCCATGGATATAGAGATTTGTTGTAAGCCCCGGACAACCCTATCTTACTCGCACATCATCTCCTGCACCACAGTGATCACATCTTCTGCGTTGGGTTTGCTGAAATAGTCGCCATCGCTGCCGAAACTGGGTCGGTGCGCCTGTGCCGTAAGGGTTCTTGGCGCTACATCCAGCCAGCGGAAGGCTTTCTGCTCCTCCATCACTTTACTGAGCATATAAGCTGCAGCGCCACCGGGTACGTCCTCATCCACAAAAAGGATACGGCTGGTCTTTTGCAACGATTCCAGTATCTTATGATGAATGTCAAAAGGCAATAAGGTCTGCACATCGATCACTTCGCAACTGGTGCCCAGTTGCTGCAATCTTTCTGCTGCATCTTCCACGATGCGTAAGGTGGAACCATAGGTAACCAATGTTATATCGGTTCCTTCCCTAACCACATCGGGCACGCCCAATGGAACGGTGTATTCCAAGAGATTTGCAGGCAGTTTTTCTTTCAGGCGATACCCATTCAGGCACTCGATGATCATGGCAGGATCGTTACCCCGCAGCAGGGTATTGTAAATTCCAACGGCCTGTACCATATTTCTCGGCACACAGATATACATACCCCTTAGCGAGTTGATGATCATACCCATTGGCGAACCACTATGCCAGATACCTTCCAATCGGTGGCCACGCGTACGGATGATCACGGGACAAGACTGTTGTCCCTTGGTACGGAAATGGGTGGTTGACACATCATCGCTCAACGGTTGCAAACCATATAATAGATAATCGAGGTATTGTATCTCTGCAATCGGGCGCAGGCCACGTAACGCCAGTCCTATGGCCTGTCCAACAATGGTCAGCTCACGGATCCCCGTATCTGAGATCCTGTCCGCGCCATGTTTGTCCTGCAGACCCGCAAAACCCTGGTTCACATCACCAATATGGCCCACATCTTCTCCAAAAGCATATACATAGGGATTGCTGGCAAAGAGGGCATCAAAATACTTATTCAGCACTTCGTATCCGTTGGCTACGGGTGCATCGAAGGGGATCAGCGGTTTTACTTCCGGAACCTGTAAGGCACTTTTGGGGCCTTCGTTATAGAGATCACTGTTATACACTGCCCGGTTCTCATCCAGCAGTTCGCTGTAATACTGTTTTAGTTCAGTGATGGAGGGCGAATTCGGGGCAGTTTCCATGGCCAGGGCCAGTGTGCGTAACACATCCCTGCGCAGGGGCTCACGGTTCGATTGCAGTTCTGCGGCCAGTTTCTGTAAATGATTGTATTTCTCCATATCATTTACCATCATGGCCCTGATCAGTTCCACAGAACGTTCTGCAGAGGCTTTGATCGGCGCCTGGTATTTTTCCCACGCACTGTTCCGGCTGATGCGGACATACTCTTTGGCACCAGCTTCTATATCAGACAGCTCATCCGCATTCGACAGACCTGTATCGATCAGCCATTCTTTCATTTTCTTGATGCAGTCCCATTCTTTCTCCCAATCCAGTCGTTCAGGTGTCTTGTAACGCTCATGGCTACCACTGGTAGAGTGACCCTGCGGCTGAGTAACCTCCTCTACATGGAACAAAGCGGGCACATGGGTCTCACGGATCTGCTGCAGTGCCTCTTCGAACACTTCGCACATGCCGGCATAATCCCAGGCCTTTACTTTGTAGATGCGGATACCGTTGGTGGTCTCTTCTTTTTCCAGACCACGTAATGCTTCAGAAATGGACCCTTTGGTGGTCTGGAATTTTTTGGGCACAGAAATACCATAACCATCGTCCCATACAAATACCGCAAGCGGCACCTGTAATACACTGGCAGCATTCATGGTTTCCCAGAAATGCCCTTCGGAAGTACTGGCGTCGCCGATGGTACAGAAACAGATTTCATTACCGTTATGACTCAAAGGCTCAAACCGGTCCGTATGGGTTGCGTTGCGAAAACATTTGGAAGCCCAGGCAAGCCCCAGCGCTCTTGGCATCTGCGATGCGGTGGGAGCCATATCGGAGGAGATGTTCTTCCTGTTGGCAAGGTCCAGCCAGTTACCGTTCTCATCCACGAATTTGGTGGCGAAATGCGCATTCATCTGCCGGCCGGCGCTGAACGGATCATTCTTCAGGTCCGGATCGGCATATAGTTGTGCAAAGAACTGTTCCACACTGGCCAGTCCAGAAGCGAACATGAAGGTCTGATCGCGATAATAACCGCTTCGGAAATCACCCGGTTGGAAGAACTTTGCCATGGCTATCTGCGCCACTTCTTTACCATCGCCGAAAATGCCGAACTTCCCTTTACCGGTAAGCACTTCTCTCCTTCCCAGCAAACTCACTTCGCGGCTTATCACAGCAGTCCTGTAATCATCCAGTATGGTATTACGAAAGCCTTCAAAAGAAAGCATATCCGTCTTATACTCCAATGCAGATGTTTGTTCCATAAAACAAAAATAACATTACCCGCGGAATAGACTAACGTAAATTAGTTTATCCGCTAAAAAAGCCGATTTATCCCCACCTCCTGCCCAAAAAGGCAGCTTTCCAGTATTTCTGTTAAAAGAGAGACTCTGGCACAGAATTGGTGTTGCAACATTTCAGTTTCTGTAATTTTGTCCCCTAAATCTCACGCATTATGAAAAAATTTCTGTTTCTGGGTTGCCTGTTACTGGCAACGGCCATTCATGCGCAAAGTAATCCGGATATCGTCTTCAAGACCACTACCTTCAATTTTGGCAAGATCCGCCAGAATGTACCCGCCACATATATTTTCACCTTCACCAATAACGGAGCCAAACCAGCCCTGATCGAGTTTGCCAATGCAGAATGCGGCTGTACCACACCGGAATACAGTAAGGAGCCGATCCTGAAAGGAAAATCCGGCACCATCAAAGTGACCTACAATGCTGCCAACATGGGCGCTTTCAAGAAAAACGTAAATGTGAAATTCGTCAACCAGCAACTACCAGTTGTGCTTACCATCAATGGAGAAGTGGCGGCAACATCGGCCAAGGAAAAATCGAAATAAAGAAGTAGTCATAGTTACCACCAATACGCAACCCTGACCGGTTGCGTATTTTGTTTTGAGAACGTCTCTCGTCAAACTATCTTTGCGGCATGTTACAGATCAGTCAACGTGGACAGGCCATGCCTGCCTCTCCCATACGCAAACTGGTTCCCTACGCAGAAGCTGCCAAAAAAAGAGGAACCAAAGTATACCACCTCAATATCGGTCAGCCTGACATAGAAACACCTAAAATGGTGCTGGATGCTGTTCGGCATAGTGATTTCAAGGTGCTGGAATACAGTCACAGCGCCGGCAATGAAAGTTATCGCCGTAAACTGGTGGGGTATTATGAAAGCGTGGGCATTCATGTGAACCACAACGAGATCATCATCACCACGGGTGGCAGCGAAGCCATACAGTTCGGTTTCATGGCCTGTCTGGATGCAGGAGACGAAGTGATCATACCTGAACCGTTTTATGCCAATTACAACGGTTTTGCTGTGGCTGCGGGTGTTACCGTAGTACCCATCACTTCACATATAGAGAACGGGTTTGCATTGCCGCCGATCGAAGCTTTTGAAAAGAAGATCACCCCGCGCACCAAAGCCATCGTGATCTGTAACCCCAATAACCCGACAGGTTATCTCTACAGCCGCGAGGAAATGGAGCAGTTGAAACGGATCATCCTGAAGCATAACCTGTATCTGTTCTCAGATGAAGCATACCGCGAATTCTGTTACGAAGGCAAGCAGGTAAGCGCCATGCACCTGGAAGGGGTGGATGATAATGTCATCATCATGGACACCATCAGCAAACGCTACAGCGCCTGTGGCGGAAGGATCGGCGCCTTCATCACCAAGAACAAGACCGTACTGGAAGCTGTGATGAAATTTGCCCAGGCCAGGCTGAGTCCACCCAGTTTTGCACAGATCGCGGGCGAAGCGGCCATCGACCTGCCTGCTGATTATTTTGATACGACCAAGGCAGAGTACAAATCACGCCGCGACCTGATCGTAAAAAGGCTCAATGCCATGGAGGGCGTGTTCTGCCCCAATCCGGGAGGCGCTTTTTACGCGATCGCCAAACTACCCATCGATGATGCCGACACTTTCTGCCAGTGGCTGCTGGAAAGTTTCTCTTACCAGGGCCAGACCGTTATGCTGGCGCCGGCTACCGGATTCTACGGAACTCCCGGATTAGGCAAACAGGAGGTACGCCTCGCATATGTATTAAATTTAAATGATATAAATAAAGCGATGGACTGCCTGGAAGTGTCCCTAAAAGAATATCCTGGCAAAAAATAAACTGTAAATCAATGAATTAAATAGCAGATGCTTATTAACAAGCGTTCAAAAGCTATCATATTAACAATATACCTATATTATTAATTTGATACCATAATGCTATAAAATTGTAAATTTTTAAGAAAAAAGTAAAATAATTTCCAGAAAATAGGGTTCAATTGTTTTTTTTATTACTTTTACATCAGAAACAAAAATACGGTAACACATCAGGTATTACCGCTGTTTCAGGTTAACGAATTGATAATTATCTCTTTTCTTATATGGCAAGCAATCGAAGACGTCCCCTGTTTCTACAGGGGACTTTTTATTGCCCACTGGAACCCTTTATATATTCTCCCCTCTCGTTCCGGAGCGAATAACAGAGATTGGGATTGACCAATCCATACAAACGGCCGTTACGGATCACAAAGCTCATATAGGGCTTCCCATTCTCCCGCCAGCCTTTGCCCCATTCCTCCTTGCCTTTATGATAAAAGATATGTTTCAATATTTTACCGGAAGGGTACCATTCCTTAAAATCACCCTCATACTCACCATTCCGGAAATGATACTCATATTGAAGCTGTCCATTAGGCCACCATCCCCTGTGAACGCTATCTTTTTCCCCCAGATGATAAAACCGCAGGGCCTGTTGTCTGCCATTTTCATAATACGACCGCATCAATCCTTCTTCTTTACCCTCATAGACTTGTTGTATCACCCACAGTTGTCCGGATCCATACCGGGTTTCAATGCTGCCGCTAAAGGGCTGTCCTTGTAAGAACCATACCCCGTTTACCAGCTGCAAAGAAGTATCGCCCCTGTTCACTGTTACAGCGGGGATCGAAGGCCGCTGATCTGCGGTCGCAGGTTTTGCAGGAGTCAATGCTTGCCTGCAGGCTACCGCCTGCACCAACAGGTATAGACACAAAAATCTCATTCTTCCTGTTTTAATACCCTGATATCCGCTATCAGGTTGTTCACGTCTTTCAATGAAGTGCCTTTGTATACACCTCTGATACGCCGATGCCTATCGATCAGCAGCAGGTTTTCCGTATGAAGAAAGTCGCTGCTGCTCTTTTGGGCTCCCATATCCTCATCGGCAAAATAAGCCTTGCGGGCAAGTGTATAGATCGAATCGCGGTCACCGGTCAGCAGCAACCATTTGTTACCGATCACACCGTGTGCGGACGCGTATTGCGCTAGCCTGGCTACATTATCTGTTTCTGGCGTGACACTATGCGAGAGTATGCGCAGATCCGGATCTGTGAGATATGCTTGCTGAACAAGTGCGAGATGATTGGTCAGTCGTTTGCAGATACCCGGACAACTGGTAAAGAAAAAACCGGCCACATATATCTTGTTGTTCACAGTTTTTGCTGTTACCGGCTCCCCACTTTGATCAATCAGGTGAAAATCCGGGATAGCATGTATCCCGGCATACGCAGTATCCGTAGACGCTATCCACCGGGGCGTAAAATCGGCCGTGGTATAAAAGGGCAAAGACTTTTCGTCAGTCGCAGGTTGCACCGGCTGTGAACAGGAAACAATGGCAACGGCAGTAATGAGTACACCTAAAAAATGCAGTGCAGATCGCATGATCATTGTTTTGGCGGTGGCGGTGGTACTGGTTTGCCGGCTGTATGATCTCCCGGCCTTCTCGGACGAAGACCTTTTTCGATCGTAGTGTATTGCCGATATTGTGCTTCACTTAATACCTGTTTGATCTTTTCATCACGGACCTTACTGAGTTTCTCTGCCGCTTCCCTGTTTACCGGTGGAGGTGGTGGCGGCGGGGGAGCTACAGCAGGTTTCCCTTCTTTCACACGCAGTTTTTCCATACCATCAAAGAACTCACTGTAAGCCGCTTCCAAGGCTGTTTTCTGGGTAGCCGTCAATGTCATCTCTTTACCGATCTTGTCAGTGACCTGTTTCAGCCGCTCTTGTTGGGAGGGTGGTTTAGGTGGTCCGGGTTGCGCAATGGCAACCATACTCATCAGTAATGCAAACAATGTCAGGATTTTCTTTTTCATAAGGTTGATTAATAGATGATGAATCGATATATATCCCGCAACAAACTTTATATCATAGGATCCTGTCTCCGCACTCTCGGTCTCTAAAATTCGTAGGATTCTATTGCGTTACAGAGCCTTTGGTTCCATAGAATCCGATCCCGTTGATATAAGGTGCATCGGCCGTGATATGATAATGATAGATACCATTGGGATAATCGGCGGTAACACCTGTATGACCATGGTACACATCAAGATCCGCACTGACCAGGGTCTTGCCGTTTTCTTGTGGACCATACACGGGGAAACCATCCAGCAGGAAGCCGATCAACGCGGTCTTGGTTTTATTCAGTGTGATATATAAGGGCTCAACATGATAATGATAGGTGGCAGTCGGATCAGGGTGACCATTGTACTGATCAAAAGAATTGATCTCGTTCGTTAATGGCTGATTAGGACCCGCATATTGATTATAGATGGCCACTCCATTAATTGCTACCCCAATCGGGCCAAGCGGGGTGGCTTCGTGTGCCGCGTTCACAGCAGGCGATGCAGGTATCTTGAAAGTAAAACTCTTGGTACCGATGCTATTAGGATTTTTAGAGAATGCGGCATTACTGCCATTGTAGGCCTGGTAACGGCTGTCCGAAGAAGCAAAATAACAGCTCTTATGATCCGGAACCCCGTCACTTTTGATCGTGATCGTTGTTCCATCGGAAGAGACCGTTACATTGGTGTTGAATTTCTTGAACACTTCCGGAATGGCAACGGTCGATGTAACGGTAGTTGTAGTAGCTGAGTTGGCGGCCTCCTTCTTACAAGAAAACAAGGGGATCATTATCGCCGCCAGCCCTAACAGGCCTGCGAACTGTATTCTTTGCATATTATTTTTTTTGGGTTAGATGTGATTTTTCTGGAAAAACCTTCGCAACGAGATCATTATTTTTGATGGGGAGGCGGCGGTGGTTCCCGGCCCTCTCTGCCTGGCATTGGCGGACCGGGGTTTTCACCCCTTCCTTGAGGAGGCGGCGACTGTTGATTACCGGGTGGTGGCGCCATCATCTGTAATACCTGTCTCAATATGGAATGAAATCTCGCCTTCTGTTCTTCGTTGCACAAAGCCCTGATCTTCTGAAAATGCCGAAATGTAAGCATATCTGTTTCCGCATCGTACCGAACGGCCTGTTTTGCGGCCTCGGCCAATGCCGAATCGGTCATATCCCCCTGCTGCTGTAACAGGTCAAAAAAAACGTTCTTGGCATCCCTGTTATGACGACGGATCTCCTCCATCTGCTGCCGGTGCTCGTCGCGCAGTAGCATCAGTTGTTTTTTCTGATCTGTGTTCAGTTGTAATTCTTTCACAAGGAAATCTATCATACCTGGTTGCCTACCGGCCGGATACCGGGGTTCTCTTACATACATCAACCAAAAAGCAGCAAGGGTGATGAGGTTCAATATCACCAGCAGAACGAATGCAACGGATGTCAATTTGTTCCGGTTAAAATAACTTATCATCGGTTTACTTTTTCATTGTAGATAGATGTCGTTCCCAACGCATATTCTTCCGCAAAGTTTTGCAGGCCCGTGTTGGTTGTAACGCTGGCAGATTGCTTTGTACGCATTAGCGAACGAATGATGGTAATATTCAGCACCAGCAGTAACGACAAGCAGGCCAATGACACTGCCGGCCTAGTAAGGAACGACCAGGAAAAGCTTGGAGCCCGCCTTACTTTATTCAGGCGCCCCTCCAATCGTGTATAGAAAAAATCAGGCATTTCTGCACGACGGATACCATTGATACTATCCAGGGTACGTTCTACTTCTTCTGCGTCAGGTTTATCAGTATACATATACGTTCATTTATCGATAGAATAATAGTGTATCAATTTCTGCCGGAGTTTTTCTTTGGCGCGGTGCATCAGGGCTTCCACCGCCTTGGTGGTGATGTTCATCACGGCGGCTGTTTCCTCATAACTCAGATTTTGTGCCTTGATCAGCGTAAATGCGATCCGTTGGTTCTCGGGCAGCTGTCGAAGGGCTTTGAAAAGAACTGCAGCACGCTCCTTGTTATCAAGAGCCACACCAGGATGATGGAAATGCACCAGCATCTCTTCCTTATCGCCCAAGCCCATCCATGAGCGGAGATCAGCCATTCTTTTTCGGCTTTTCTTTTTCCGCTCTGCATCCAGGGCCTTGGTAATAGCCACCCGGTATATCCAGGTGGAGAGTTTTGCCTCACCACGGAAATCTTTTATCGACTGGTATATCTGAATGAATACCTCCTGCGACAGATCCTCCGCTTCCTGCCAGTCCTGTACAATGCTGAGCACCGTATTGAATACCATGTGCTGGCGGCTCTCAACCAGTTCCTTAAATGCCAACTGGTCGCCATTTTGCAGTGATCGGATAAGTGCCTGTTCGTTCAAATAATACCGTATTAATGAATTAGACGTAACAACCTACAAAAACCTTCGCCCAAAATCAGAAAAAACTATCGTATTTTGACTTTGAACGGGATCGCTGTCTTCCGGATCCTAAATCACCAGAATCATAAAAATCACCTGCCGGGCTGCACTGTGTAGGCTCTGGGTATCAAGAAGGATATGAACTTACGACTTGGCTTGGTCTATATTGGGGTATTGCTTTTCACATCGGCAGGCCTATTCGCACAGGGTTACCAGGCGCTGCACGGCTCGGCCTATGCAGGTAGTACGGCCATTTTTAACAATCCCGCCGCCTCGGTCAACACTGCTTTCAAATGGGACCTGACACTGTTCTCTGTTCAGGCAAAAATGAGCACCAACAGTGCTTTTATCCGCAACAATCAGGGAACCCGCGAACTGAGTCTACTGGAGGGGCGCAGCAGTAAATTCTTTCATACCAATGCAGACCTCAGCCTTTTCAACCTGCTGTACAAACCGGACAACAACAAAGCATTCAACGCAGGCATCAGGGCCAGGACCTATGCCCACTCCAAAATGATGCCTTTCAGTTATTCTGACACCATCAATAGCCTGCACAGTTTCCTGGTGGCCAATAATACCCTGCCCTTTGTGCAGGGATTCGTAACCCAAAGCGGATGGCTGGAAGCTGACCTGAACTACTCTCAGGTGTTACATGAAGACAGCCGCTCCCGCCTAACCGCCGGCATCACTTTCCAGATCATGAAGGGCTTATCAGGTGCTTTTGCGAAACTGAACAAAGTGAGTTATTTCGAATCCAAGAATGGAACAGATACTGTTTACTCCTTAACAGATGGAAGTGGCTCAATGGGCTATTCGGCCAATTATGACGAGAGCACCTTCAAGGATTTTCTGAAGAAATCGCATAGCGGGATGGGATTGAGCATGGGCATAGAATACCTGACCTATAACAGCGAGACTACTGCCGGCACAGGTAACAATGTGCTGAATTACGACTGGAAGATCGGCCTGAGCCTGATGGACCTGGGTGCCAACCGTTTTACACCGGGAACGTCTTCCGTACAATTGTTCGGTCCTAATTTTGCCATTACAGATGTTAGCATCGACAGAAAACTCTCGGGTGCCCAGACCCTGCAGGCTTTCAAAGATTCACTGCGCACCATCTTTACGAACAGTGCCGATATCACGGAAAGTTTTACCATTGCCAACCCCACCCGACTTATCCTGAACATTGACCGGAACCTGGGCAATCATTTTTATATCAACGGGGAGTTGAACATGAATTTCTTTTCGAGTGCCAGTTATACCAAATTACGTACCCGTGAGCTGAACCTGCTCACCATTACCCCCCGTTGGGAAACCCTGAACCTGGGTGCCTATTTACCCGTTCAATATAATACACAGGGGCAACTGTGGGTTGGCATGGCCATTAAGGCAGGGCCATTGGTAGTGGGACTTCATAACCTGGGCCTACTGAAGAAGAACCCTATGCTGAATGGTGGTGGCTACCTGATGTTATCGATACATCCTTTCAGCAAAAAAAAGCTGAAAGATTACCTGGACTGTATGGAATAACACAGAACAGATACGTCCTAACATAGAATATCTCCGTATCTCCAGGTCAACAGGGTCAACACGGAAATACAGAGATAAGTAAGGACTGTTTAGTCCGTTCAGGAATCAAAAAAGATTATTCGGCAGACTGGATATTAGACGCCTGTTTTCCTTTTTTACCATCTGTTATTTCAAATGATACTTTTTGTCCTTCCTTTAGTGTTTTGAATCCACCCATATTGATGGCAGAGAAGTGGGCAAACAGATCTTCACCACCATCATCCGGTGTGATGAATCCGAAACCTTTTGAATCATTGAACCATTTTACAACTCCTGTTGGCATAATATTAAAATTTAATCCTTAAATGTAAGGAATTTCAGGTGTATTGTATCATTTAGGGGCTGAAATACGCTCAAAGAGGCCTTTTTAGGCCTATTTCCACCGGTTTACGCCGGATTGAACTGCCTGCTGGCCGTCAAAAAAATAGCCCGCAAAACCTGCGGGCTATTAACAACTATACATGAGAAAGAGAACGCGCTATTTTTCGGCGGCCATCACACCTTTGAAATACCCGATAGATTCGGCAATGCCAGCCAGCGGATCGGCCATGTCTTTTTCAAACTCAATACTGCATACTCCTTTGTAACCGATCTTATTCAGTGATTTCACCAGGGCCGGGAAATCGATCACTCCCCTACCGATCTCGATGGCTTTACCATCTTTGGCAGCGATGCTCACATCCTTGATATGCAAGTCGAACAGGCGATCCTTATATTCTTTAACAGCTTTGTCAACAGCGGTTCCGGCACGAACGGCATGGCCGATATCTATACACAGCCCCATTCTTGGGTCACGCTGTTTGATACGTTCATATACATCTCCCGGACCAGGATACAATGCATCTTCAGGTCCATGGTTATGGATGGCCAGTTTGATGTCATATTCCTTCACTTTCTGTTCGGCATAGTCCAGCAGGTCGTAATTCGGTACCCCAACGATCATTGGCACACCACATTTTTTTGCATAGTCAAAAGCCTGGTCTACCGCTTCTTTTGTCTTCATGTAGATCACCCCTACTGTATACACTTGTATATTGGCCGCCTTGTATTTGGCTAGCACGGCATCAATGGCCTCCTGGCTACTGTTCAGCGGCAGGTGTATGTCTTTTACGGACAGATAATGGACGCCAAGTCGTTGCATCATAGCAATGGATCTATCAATGTCGAACTTGGCAAATGTATATCCCGCAATACCTACGGGCAAAGGAGCCTTCCCATCGGCCAGATAGTTTCTGGGCGTAGCTCCGGTCAACAATCCTAGCGACACAACAGCAACTGCTGATATGACTGCTCTCTGTAACATTTTTCTGATTACTGACATACTATCATTTTTTATTGAGAAGTGATGGTCCATGGGTGATGAGGAACCTGTCGTTTTCCGATCTCCAAATCATCTTTCTGGTTCAGGAGGTAACACCCTGCACGAATTTACATTTATGAAAGCATATAGTCTTTCGCATAGGAAAAATAAAGACGCATATAATTGTCTGCTCAGCTCAAATCAATAACTTTAACCGTATTCTCTCTTTTTATTGATATGCACCCACTCACTGAAACAAATACCGGACTCCGCTGGGGGATCATTGGTTGCGGCAACGTTACCGAGAAGAAAAGCGGACCAGCCTTTAATAAGGTACCGGACTCATCCCTACTGGCTGTGATGCGCCGAAACGGCGACAAAGCAAAGGACTATGCCATGCGACACAGTGTTCCCAAATGGTATGATGATGCCTCAGCGCTGATCAACGATCCTGACATCAACGCCATTTATGTGGCCACACCGCCTGATTCGCACGAGGACTATGCGCTGGCAGCCATACAGGCAGGCAAACCAGTGTACGTGGAGAAACCAATGGCCGTAACGACTGCTTCCTGTTTGCGCATGCAGGATGCAGCGCATGAACACAATGGCAAACTCACGATCGCGCATTACCGCAGAGGCTTGCCCATGTTCCGAAAGATACGATCTCTCCTGGCCGAAAAACTGATCGGCGACATCAGGACCGTACGCATCAGCATGTTGCAGCAACACAGGACCGATATCGTGGCCAACACCGAGATCAACTGGCGTGTAGATCCTTCCATTGCCGGTGCTGGCTATTTCTATGATCTGGCACCACACCAGCTTGACCTGGTAGTACACTTCTTTGGCAACCCTGTTGAGGCATTTGGCATAGGTGTGAACCAGGCGGGTTTTTATAAAGCAGAGGATGCGGTAAGCGGCATCATGCATTTACCCAATCAGGTTCTTTTCACCGGACAATGGGCCTATACGACTGCACCTGGTACAGAAGAGGATCTGTTTGAGATCATTGGATCCAAAGGCAGGATCCGTTTCCCTGTATTTGGTCATACGGTGTCTGTACTCACAGACAAACAGGAAAATATCCTGTCCTTTGAACCGCCGGCCCATATTCAGCAACCGATGATAGGAGACGTGGTACAGTATTTCCTGGGTAAAGGCCCCAACCCCTGCTCTGCTGCAGATGCCTTGGTATCAATGCGGGTCATGGAATGTTTCGCCTACGGTAAAAAACTTTCAGACCTGTTACGTTAGAACGGGTATATGAGTGCTATACCCACAAGAAAATGGATATGCAGTTCGTACACCAGTTCCGATACAACAACTATGACGCCAGCGAACGCTGGTCGTGACAGATAGTAAAAAACAATGTATGCACAGTTTCCGGTTACTCATCCTTTTGTGTATTTGTTCTTATTCACAAATACTTAATGCGCAAATCGAACATTATTCCGTTGCCAATGCCCATTCACACAACGACTTTGAACAGCAACATCCTTTTTACCAGGCTTACGGGGAGGGGTTTGGGTCCATAGAAGCAGATATCTTCCTGTTCTATGACCAGCTGCTGGTGGGGCATGACAGTTCACAGCTAACCCCAGCCCGGGACCTCGAGAATCTCTACCTGCAACCCATGGCTGAGAGTATCAGAAAAAATGGAGGCAGCATTTATAGAGACAGTAACAGAAAACTGCAATTACTCATAGACCTTAAGACCGATGGGCAGCGCACTTTACCGGCACTGGTCTCCTTACTTGAAAAATATCCTTCCATCATCCATAACCGCAGCATTCAGATCGTAATATCAGGCAATCGTCCTGCTGATTCGCTATTTAGTCGATACCCTTCTTATATCTGGTTCGACGGAAGACTGGGGCAACAATATCATACTCAGGCCTTGTCACGCATAGCCATGCTGAGTGAAAATTTCAGTAAATATTCCAAATGGAAAGATCCGGGACAACCCTTTCCGGAAGAAGACAGGCTGAAATTGCAACAGCTCATTGATCAGGCACATCAACTGAACAAAACGGTCCGTTTCTGGGCCATCCCCGATCATCCCAAAAGTTGGGAGGAAATGATGAGGCTTGGCGTGGATCTCCTCAATACCGACCGCATTGCAGACCTTGCCGATTTCCTGGGAAAACAAAATACCAACCGTCATATCCTCCCTTATAACAGGATCATCCATTCAGCAGGTGATGTGATTCGCTATGGCAGGCCCGATCTGGAGAACCATGCACTGGACGTTGCGCCGCTGCCTGGTCCCGGCCTCGCGGTCATCGAGGATAGATATGGCATCAGCGCATTGGATACCAGACAGAAAACAATAAGCCACCGATGGAGTTATACCGATCTGCCTATGTACGCAAAATACATGAGCACATATTCTGGTATAAAAGTGTTCACCGACAATAACAAGACCTGGATAGTATGGAGCGCAGCAGAGAAAGAAAGCAGCAAAAGTGCTTTAATGATAGCCGAATGGGCGAATGGCTTCCATGATCTTTCATCAGTAATATTTGAAAGAACAGCACCATCCAAAAATGCACTTCCCAATGATATCGCCGTATCAAAAGAAAATGGCGAAACATTTCTCTATCTTGTCCTGAACGGTAATAACGAACTGGTCAAACTCCGTTGGAGCGATCGCAGTATCGTATGGAAGACAGCTACAGGGGTGGCCCCTTATGGACTGGCGATTGCTGCCAACAAAGTATATGTAAGCAATTGGGCCGGCAGTACCGCCACAGACAGTAGCCGCGAAAGAGCAGGCACCCCCAGGGATCTTGCCTATACAGATCCCAGAACCGGCGCCACTGCAATGGGTTCAGTAAGTGTCTTCAGTACCCGCACCGGAACTCCGCTGACAGAGATCACGACAGGCCTGCACCCAAATGTAGTGATAGCATCCTCCGATGGACAATACGTGTACGTATCAAATGGGAATAGCGATGAGATCTCCGTTATACAAAGCCAGATAGATAAGGTCATAGAAACCATTCCTGTAGGTCTATTGAATAGAACAAAAAACTTACAGGGTAGCAGCCCCAATGCATTACAGCTGAACAAAGACAATACCGTGTTGTATGTGGCCAACGGCATGGACAACGCAGTAGCCATGATCGCCTTAGGCAAACAAGCGGCCAGATCCGGAAAAGGGAGAACAAGCTTACTGGGAATGATCCCGACCGAAGCATATCCTGGCGGACTTGCCTTAGTAGGTAACAAGCTTATTGTCACCAATCTTGAATCCGATGGGGCCAATGTGATCGATGACAGGAGAAAAGCAAGATCCATCCACAACCAATTGGCTTCTGTAAGCATCATCCCGATTCCCGACAGAAACAGGCTGGAACAGTATACACTGGAAGTGGCCAGACTGAACCTGGTTAACCGCACCGAACAGTTCTCACCCAGAAAAAATGTGGCGCCGGTTCCTGTGCCTGCGCGTTTAGGAGAGCCCTCGGTTTTCAAACACGTGGTATACATCATCAAGGAAAACAAGACCTATGACCAGGTGTATGGGGATATGCCAACCGGAAGAGGCGACAGCTCGTTGTGCATCTTCGGAAAAAAAATCACGCCCAATATGCATGCATTGGCCATGCAGTTCGGCTGGATGGACAATTATTATGCGTCGGGTAAATCTTCAGCCGAAGGGCACCAATGGACAGATGCCGGTATGGTTTCCGATTATGTCGAGAAGAATGTAAGGGCATGGTTTCGGAGTTATCCGCATAGGCAGGCAGACGCATTGGTGTACAATAAAAACGGGTTTATCTGGAACCAGGCCATGGACCATGGCAAAACTGTCCGGATCTATGGAGAAGCCTGTGAGACCGAATACGACAGAAAACTGAAGTGGCGCGATCTTTATAAACATTACCTGGCAGGCAAGAGACCCTCCTGGCATAACGAGACAACCATTGCCCGCATACGACCGATCATTTCAGCCACTTTCCCTGATTGCGATAACATCGCCTTCAGCGACCAGCAACGTGCCGATATTTTCATAGAAGAATGGAAAGAGGCAGAAAAAAACAATACACTGCCTAACCTTATGGTAGTTTCACTTCCCAATGACCACAGTGCCGGAACCTCTCCCGATTTTCCTACACCCAACGCCATGGTAGCCGATAATGACCTGGCCGTCGGTAAGATCATTGACATGATCAGTAAAAGCAGGTATTGGGACTCTACTGTCATTTTCATCACGCAGGATGACTCGCAGAGCGGATGGGATCATATTTCGGCCTATCGTACAGTGGGATTGGTCATAAGCCCCTACAGCAGTAAAAAGCTTGTCACCACAGAGTACAATCAGACATCCATGCTGCGAACCATTGAGCAGATATTAGGTATCCCTCCCATGAATGTCATGGATGCTACGGCAAGGTTAATGACAGACTGTTTTCAGGGTACCAAAGACAGCACACCCTATCATTTCTTGCCCAACAATATCCCATTAGACGAGATGAACCGGAAACTGAACGCACTGAGCGCAAAGGAAAGAAAGATGGCCCTGCAATCGCAACATGAGGTATTCAACGAGATCGATGGCGGCAAAGACGACATCATGAACCGGATCATCTGGCAATATGCCAAAGGCGATATACCCTATCCTGGAGAGGTTCGGCAAAAAAACAAATAAGTATCTAATGACAGATCAACAAACAGCTCCTGTCCGAAGCTGTTTGTTGATCTGTTCTAACGAAGGTTCCTGGTATTGAATTTGGGATTCACAAATTCCCAGTCCCGTATATGTGCATTACGATGTTCCTTCTTTACGATCGCTTCGAACTGCTGAATCAGTTCAGGGTGTTTATCAGCCAGATCATGGTTTTCCTCCTTGTCGTTGGCCAGGTCAAATAACATCCATTTATTTTCTGGATGGAGACGCACCTCTCGTTTGACACCTTTCCAGTTGCCCATCCTGATGGCCAGTTGCCCCCCATTTTCAGGGAATTCGAAATAGAGATAAGGATGTTGCTTTTGTGCTTTCTGATCGCCTAACAATTCGGGAAGGAAGGAAATACCATCCGTAGTCGGTATCGGCTGTTTCGTAAGCTCAGCCAATGTTGCCAGCATATCGAACTGTACAGAAACATGCTGGCTCACTTTTCCGGATGCGATCTTACCAGGCCAGCGAGCGATCAGTGGCTCACGGATGCCCCCTTCAAAGAGGTCTGTTTTGGCTCCGCGTAGTCCACCATTACTGTTAAAGAAAAAACGGTCGGCTCCACCCACATCAAAGGTGGCTCCATTATCGCTCGAGAAAAAGATCAATGTATTTTCATCGAGTCCCAGTTTTTTGATCTTATCAAGGATGATACCCACCTGGTCATCCAGGTACGTGATCATGGCCGCATAGGTCGATAATGGATATTTGGTGGACGCATATCCTTTTTGTCCGTAATAAGGCCTTTCTGCAAACTGACCTATGTATTGCTTCACATACGCATCAGGCGCCTGCAGCGACAAATGCGGCAGTGTATAGGGCAGGTACAGGAAAAAAGGCTGGCCTGCATGTGCATCGAGGTAAGCCAGCGCCTTCTCTGTCATTTTTGCCGGGGCATAATCCTTGCCCTTGAAATAATCGAAATCCTTATCGGTTGCTTTAGTAGAATCCAGGCGGGTATGCACCAGTATCTCCGGGTTATTCAAGGGCACCCTGCGTCCATTTTCCCAAAGATGCGTGGGATAATAATTGTGTGCCTGTTTCTGGTCCAGATAACCATATGTATAATCAAAACCATGCAGCTGCGGTTCTCCGGTAGTATTCACCATCCCCAGTCCCCACTTGCCAATGATGGCAGTATGGTACCCTGCTTTCTTCAGCATATTCGCTACGGTGAATGTGCCTTCCGGCAAAGGCATCTGACCGCCTTCCAGGCTATCTGCGAACTCTCCCAGTTCATAATTGCCGCGGATATAGGTATGCCCCCCATGTTTACCCGTAAGCAACATGGCCCGGGCCGGAGCACATACCGGAGTACTGGTATAATGCTGCGTAAAACGCATGCCCTCTTTTGCCATCTGATCGAGATGCGGTGTTCTGATCTTCTGCTGACCATAACTACCCAGTTCACCATAGCCCAGATCATCGGCATAGATATAAATGATATTGGGTTTGCGTTGGGCATGGGTGGGAGCTGACCATAAGATGCTACAAAACCCGATCAGGGCAATGGCAGCATGAATGAATTGTTTCTGCATACGATATTTTTCTTGTTGAGTAATGATAAAATAACTGAGATCACAGCTGTTCACCCTATCCCCGTTAACCAAAAACCTCATCCATTTCTGGTGAGGTTTATTGGGTTCCAGAATCCTGCTTTGTCATCTGGATTGCTATAACCAACGAACCAGCCAATCAATATTCCCGCCTGCCGGTATTACTACTTCATACTACTTCTGCAGTTTCATCAATTACCCGGTGCTTTTACACTCGGGGTGAACACCGCGGCAGGTCTGCATTCGGTACAGGCTACTTTGGTAAGGTCATCGCCCAGTTCTTTCCTGTATTTATCTGCCAGTATGGAAAGCTCTTTAACTTTCTCCGGATATTTGTTGGCCAGGTTTCGGCTTTCACCAGGGTCCGTACTCAGATCATACAATCCCAGTTCAAATTTCACACTTCTTCTTGGCGAAGGTGCTCCGTTCTCCCCGGGCGGCAATTCCTGGTAAGTGACACCGGTATGCGGGAACACTAATTTCCAATTGGTCTTTCGGATGGCTTCCAGACTGTTCCGCTGATAATAATACACAAACTCGTCCCTTGGATTGGCCGATACATTGTTCAGCAGCAGCGGCAGTATGCTTACGCCGTCTATTTTCTGTTTAGGCAGATCAGCCTTGCAGATCTCGGCAATAGTTGGCAGCAGGTCAATGGTGGCTCCGATCTTGTTGCAAATGCTTCCTGCAGGGATCGTTCCGGGCCAACGCATGATACAAGGCTCCCGCTGACCGCCTTCGAAACTGGTTCCCTTGCCTTCACGCAAACCACCTGCATTACCGGCGTGTTTGCCAAAACTTAGCCAGGGGCCATTGTCACTGGTAAAGATCACGAGTGTATTCTGATCGAGCCCCTCTTTCCGGAGTGTTTTCATGATCTCGCCTACCGACCAGTCTATCTCCATCATCATATCACCAAACAGCCCCCATTCACTCTTACCCAGAAACTTTCCGGAAGCTGCAATTGGTGCATGCGGCATGGAATGGGCCAGGTAGAGGAAAAATGGCTTCTGTTTATGCTGCTGAATGAACTGGATGGCTTTTGTCGTATAAATGCCTGTCAATTCTCCCTGATCCTCGAGTGTGTTGATATGTTTCACCACTTTGGTTCCTTCTATCAAGGGTAGTTTTGGATAACGTATCCGGAAATCTGAACTGTCTTTGATCGGTTTCCCATCATAGTCCACCGGCCACATATCATTGGAATAAGGCAACCCGGTATACGAGTCGAAACCATAACTGGCAGGCCAGTACGGCGGTTCTGCACCTAAATGCCACTTACCCACCATTCCTGTCCGGTATCCGGATTTCTTCAACATGGAGGCAATGGTCTCTTCTTTTGGATTCAATGCCACATTACTCCAGGGGAACAATGCACCCGATATGCTTAAGCGGTTTGGATAACAGCCTGTGAGCAGCGCAGCCCTTGAGGCACTGCACACGGCCTGCGCCGCATAGAAATGAGTGAACCGCATTCCTTCCGCCGCCAGCTTATTCAGGTTGGGTGTATGGTACAGGGTTCCGTTATAACATTCCGGATCGCCATAACCCATGTCGTCCATGAAGATGATGATCACATTCGGCCGTTTAGGGACTTGCAGATCCGCGGCATATGCAAGCTGGCTCGTATAGACAAGCAGACAAAACAATGCCGACCAAAAAGACAGGGATCTTACTCGCTTTTTCATATGATGTGTTTTTCAGGCTATCACCAGCCAGGATTTTGTCCTAATGCCGGATTGAGGTTTTTCTCGTTTTGCGGTACTGGCCACAGGTAATGTTTGGCAGCATTGAATGAACGTACCACACTGGGTACTTCCACAGTTATGGGGCTACCTGATTTGTAATAGGTCATTCCATACACTTTACCCGGCATCACGGTCTCTGCGGTCTTCCAGCGACGAATATCAAACAGGCGCCAGCCTTCCCACGCCAGCTCCAGGGTTCTTTCGAGTCTGACAGCAGCACGCATTTCGGCCTGAGACATGCCGGATGGCAATGCGGGCAGACCTACGTCTGAACGTGTTCTCACTTTGTTGATGGCATCCAGCACAGATGCATCGATCTGGTTCTGTTCGATCTTGGCCTCCGCATAGGTAAGCAGCACTTCTGCATACCGGAGAAGGATGAAATTAAGCCCGGAATTTCCGGGAGCCGCATAGTCCTCTGCCGAGCAATATTTCTTCAAAGAGAATCCGGTAGTGGTATTATACTGGGTCTTGGCCACTTCATCCGCTCCGCCACCGCCAGGTGTGGGACTGAACAAAATACCACTGGGCAGGGCATCGCCATCCACATACATGGTGAAACGGAGACGGGGATCCCTGTTCAGATAAGGCTTTTGCGGATCGAAACCTGAAGTGGCATCAGTGATGGCTTTACCGTTTTTCATCGGGTACTGGTCTACCAGCGCTTTCACAGGCACATACGTGCTGCCGGAACTTTTCTGGCTATACGGCCCTATGAAAGAAAAGGCATTGTGTGCATAGGTTCCTGCCAGGAATTGTTTGTCAAGGATCACTTCTGCATTGTTCTCTGCGGCATACGTGAACAGTTTGCCGTATTCGGGAAGCAATGAATATATATTCAGGTCCATTACCTGTTTGGCAGCAGTGGCCGCGTCCGCATATTTTCCTGCCCAAAGGTCGGCCCTTGCCTTGAGGGCCAGTGCAGCTCCTTTCGTGATACGGCCCTTATCCGCGGCAGCATATGTAGCAGGCAATAAGGCTGCCGCTTCTGTCAGTTCCTTATCAATAAAGTCCATCACAACAGTGGCTGTAGCACGTGTAACAGCCTTACCATCTGATGGCGCAATGGTCGACGTAACCAGTGGCACATCCCCATACAAGCCCCGCAGCTTCATATAGAAATAAGCCCGCAGGGTCTTGGCTTCTCCTTTGAACTGGTTGATGAGGGCCGTGTTGGTGCTTACCACTTTATCAATATTATCCAGCACAGCATTGGCAAGATAAATACCCCGGTATCCGCTGTTCCACTCTGTCTGCACCCTTGAGTGGGTGGCATCGTAACTACCATTCTCGATAGTATATTCTGCTGTGAATACGGTATTGGTATGGCCGATGTCTGAAACCCCATCCAGATTGAAGAGGTTCACGGCATCCAGACTGGTATAAATGGCATTGACGGCATTGCGGGCGTCACTTTCCGTTTTCCAGTATATTTCAGAAGAGATACGGTCGTTGGGAACGGTATCCAGGATATTCTTCTTACAACCCGGCAAGATCATCACAAATGATGTTGCCAGCAATGATATATAGATGAATTGCTTTTTCATGGTCTCAGTTTTAAAGAATTAAAAATTGATGTTTACGCCAACAGTGGTCAGGCGTGTTTGCGGATAATAGTCACCACGGCCGGATTCAGCTTCCGGATCCATGCTCCACTCGTTCAGCTTGGAGAACGTAAGGAGATTGGTGGCCGATACATATACTCTGGCACCACTGATCCGGATCTTCCTGCAGAGCGATTCGCTAAGCGAATAGGTCAGCTGGATGTTCTTCACCCGCAGGTATGAACCATCAATAATCATTCTGTCTGAAGTACTAACATTTCTGAAATCGCTCTTCCTGGGTAACGGGAAACGGGCATTGGGGTTTTCTGGTGTCCAGTAATTCCCTGCTACCAGTTTGGTGGTGAAACCCTCCGCGATACCGATCTCGCTCAAGGCACCGGCCAATCGGGTATCGACTTTAGCAGCTCCCTGCAGCAATACGTTCAGGCTGAAATTTTTGTAGCTCACTTCGCTATTCAGGCCAAATGTATACTTGGGGAAAGGGTTGCCGATAATGGTCATATCATCTGCATTGATCTTGCCATCGCCATTCAGGTCAACATATTTCACGTCGCCGGGTTTGGTTCCTGTTGCGATGGTAGGATAACTGCTGATCTCAGCGGCGGACTGGAAGTATCCGGCTGTTTTATAACCCCAATGGGCATTGAACGGAAGACCCACACCTACTATATATCGCGGATCAAGGTCTGTACCGGAGATGAACGGGCCGGATCCTTTCAGGTCAACCACATTGTTATTACTGATGGCCATATTCGCCGAAAGAGAGTAACGCACTTTATGGTCATTGTTCCGGTAGCCCAGCGTGAATTCCCAACCTTTGTTATCGATGATACCGGCATTCTGGTTCGAAGAAGTAAATCCGATCACAGTAGGCAGCGGCAAGGCCAGCAGGATCCCTTCGGTGCGTTTGTTATAATAATCCACACTGAAAGAGACGCGGTTATTGAAGAGTTCTCCTTCTACACCAATGTCGGTCTGCGTATTCGTTTCCCAGGTAATGGTACGGTCTGCCAGCGATGTGGCAGCGAAAGTGGTAGCAGCAAGACCTCCGAATGTATAAGATGCCTGCGACAGAGAAGCGAAGTAGCTGTACAGCGGAACCGTCTGGTTACCGGTTTTTCCCCATGAACCACGCAGCTTGAGTTCATTCACCGGCAAATTCAGCTTCTGGAAAAACGATTCACGTGAGATGCGCCATGCTGTTGAGAAAGAAGGGAAGAAGCTGTACTGGTTCTCCGTGGCAAATCGAGAGGAACCATCATACCGTCCATTCACTTCCAACAGGTACTTGTTATCAAAGGCATAGTTCACCCTGGCAAAGGTTGAACGAAGGCCATATTCGTAATCAGAACCTCCGTTGTTACGTGTAGCATCACTGGCGCCCTGTCCGATAGACTGTATATCGTTATTATAGAATCTTTCCCTGTAAGCAGAAAGGCTGTTACCATTATTATAGATCTCTGAATATCCCACCAATGTCCTGATCTCATGTTTCTTGATCTGTTTGCGATAATTCAACAGGTAATTGGTGGTGAGCTCATAAAAACGGGAACGGGCTTCCGTCAGGGAGTTGTTAGCAACCGAATATACCCCACCGGTATTCATGTCACGGTTGGTGAAAGCGTTCTGGAAGGTTTTCTGTTCCTGGTAGTTCACCACACCTGATAACTGGGCAGTGAATGTGAGGTCCTTGATGATGTCGTAATCCAGCTTGGCAGTGGCGTACATGTAATGGGTAAATATCTTGTCGTACCCGCTCTTCTCTGCCAGCATTAGCGGGTTAAAGTTCTGCGGGCTCAATCCATAGGTACCATCGTCATATTTGGGAACCGCCCAAAGTGTCCCGTGCAGGAACCTGTTGAATATGTCGGAAGCATACGGACGGGCGGAATAATTATAACGGTAGTTCAGATCGGTGCTTAACCTGAGCTTCTCAGATATCTTGAAGTCATTATTGGCGCGTATCTCATGAATGGCCGCCTCATGATTGGGAGCCAGGCCGCCCTGGCTGGTGGTCCGGAAGCTAACACGGGTTCTGCTGAATTCATTTCCGCCACTGAATGAGAAATTATGGCTTAACTGCGGAGCCGAATGCAACACTGTCTGGAACCAGGTATTGGGCAACGGATATTTGGTCCGGTCGGTGGCCGTTACCCATGCCTGTATATTGGCATCCTGATAACGGACAGGAATGGCGATACCGGAATTCGTATACGCCAGCTGTTCATACCGCATATAAGCTTCGCCTTCCATCATCTCAGGATTATTCGTCGATTTCTGCGAAGCATAATAACCGTTATAGGTCACTTTGATCTTACCAGACTTACCACGTTTGGTCGTCACCAGTATCACACCATTGGCCGCTCTGGATCCGTAGATCGCGGTAGAAGAAGCATCTTTCAGTACGGAGATGGTTTCCACATCTTCCGGATTCAGGTTAAAGAAGGTCTGTTCCACCCCGTCAACAATGATCAACGGGGAACTGTTCGCAGAACTGTTACCACTGAATGTGGTGATACCCCTGATACGCATGGTGGCAGAGGTCCTTCCGGGTATTCCTCCCCTGTCCAATACGGTCAACCCGGGCGCCTGTCCCTGTAATGCCTGCTGCAGGTTGGATACAGGTCTGCGTGTCACTTCTTCGCCCTTGATCTGTGTTACGGCACTGGTCATGCTCACTTTCCGCTGCACACCGTAACCCACCACCACTACGTCATTCAGTTCATTCTTACTGGCAGCGAGTACCACATTGAGCGCTACCCCATCGCGCTGAACGGTAATGGTCTGGTTCATATATCCTACTGAACTGAATACCAGCTGGTCGCCGGGTTTGGCATTGATCGTATAATTTCCATTCTCATCAGTTGCCACACCCTGGCGGGTACCTTTGATGAGTACACTTGCACCGGGTATGGCTTTACCATCCGGATCTGTCACCCTTCCCTTTATCTGCGCGGGGGGAGGGGGCAGCGGAACCGAGGTTTCCTGAGCCGGCTCCATTCTCCTTTCCCTTGGTTTTACCACGATCGTTTTTTCAACGATGCTGTAAGTGATCGGCAGGTTCCTGAAACAGATATTCAATACGTCCTCCAGGGGTGCATTGGTCACCTGGAGATCCACTTTACCCGCCTGGTTCAGCAGGTCATCCTTGTAAAAAAACTGGTAACCGGTTTGCCGGTTGATCTCTTTGAACAATTTCTGCAGGGAAGCTCCTTTCCTGGATAACGTCACATTCTGACCGATCCCGTTTGCAGTTACCTGCAAGCAGGTGGCCAGTAAAAGGATGGTGGCAAGTTTCATGATTCTAAGCGTTTTGGAGATTTTCCTCTGCTTTGACAGGCAGCAACAAAGAGGATTAATTTTCATAGCTTTGATTGTTTGGGTTAAGCAATAAACGGGCTTTAGGAGGTTTGTTTATGATGTATCGACCCAACATTCCGCCGCTTCGGTTGCACCCGGAGCGGTTTTTTATGGGCCGACTTTTTTGATTACTGTATCACAACCAGGGTTTTCCCTTCCAGCCGGAACCTGATGCTTGCCTGCTCCATGATCTTCAACACCTGGGAAAGATTGCTGCTACGGCTCACCATTCCCGAAAAGGTCTCTTTGCTCCTGGTCCCGGTATATAGGATATCGAGATCATACCAGCGACTGATCTGCCGCATGATCCCCTCGATATCTGATTGATTAAAACTGAACATGCCATTCTTCCAGGCCATCACATCTTCCGTATCCGCATCCGATCGTACGGCGATCCTGCCGGAAGGGTTGATCTGTGCCTGTTTCCCGTTCCCCGACATGATCACATGTTCCGGAGTTTCCGGTGTGCGGATGCTCACTGAACCCTCAAGCAAAGTGGCAGTAAGTAGTTTTTCATCGGCATAGGCATTCACATTAAAGCTCGTACCGATATCTTCGATCACCCTGTCGCCCGCTTTTACCTTAAATGGCTGCGCCGCATTGTGTACCACTTCAAAATAGGCTTCGCCGGTCATGGTCACCAAACGCTCATTACCCCGGAAGCTTAACGGATAAGTGATTGAGGATGCCGCATTGAGCCAGACACGCGTGCCGTCCGGCAGTGTAAGGCGCCACTGCCTGCCTTTATCGGTAGAAACGGTATTATAGACCACTTCTTCGGACCGGCCGGTATATACGATCTCCCCATCTTTTTTAAGGATCCCCACATTGGCATCTGTTACAAGCTCCCCGTTTCCGGCGCTGTCCAGCACCACTTGCTGACCATTGGAAAGCGTCAGCACCGCTCCGTTATGTCCCGGCATCACTTCATCCAGTCTTCTTTTGGCCTCTATCCTGGCTTCTTTACCGGAAAGCTGCAGGTCAATGAACCAGTAAGCCGCCAGTGCCAGGAATACTACGGCTGCCGCCACATAAGGGCGCCATGCCATAAGCCTGCCGGTCACAGGCAGCTGTGCTTTTTTCATAGCTGTCATTTTACGGTCCCAGTCCGCAGGATTAAGTGCGTGTTCCGGACCTTTCTCCCATAGCTCCTGCAATTGGGCGCCCAGTTGCCCATTCAATTGTTCCTCATCCATCAACTGCCACAACTCCGCAAATTCATCCGGGTCGATCTCGTTATTGAGGTATTTTGTGAAAAGGGTTTGCAGGCGCTCCATAACAGGAAGACGCCGTTGAGGAGAAAGAGTACCAATGTCTGGCAACTTTTTTTAAGAAATCATCCAAAAAAGGAAGAAGGACCCGATATTCATCCCATTATCCAGGTTACCGCGGATAAAATCAAGAGCGGCCGATACATGGTTTCTGACAGTATTACGGGAGAGATTCATTTTTTGTGCGATCTGATCATAAGAGAGGTTCTCCTCCCTGCTCAGGTAAAAAGCCTGTCTGCGTTGTGGTGATAGCCGGTCGATCACTTTACGGATCGTACCTTCGATCTCAGCATGCAGTACCCTCTCATCGGCCTGCGGGGCTACCAGGTTCTCTAGATCTTCCCAGATCTCCAGCTGTTGCAACCGGTCCCTTTTGGCCTTTCTTAAATAATCAATGGCACAGTTCTGCAGGATCCTGAAAAGGAAAGCGTCAAAATTCCTGATCTCAGGAACCAATGCCCTGCCATTCCATATTTTCATGAAGATGTCGAGCGTGGCCTCTTCCGCTATGCTTCTTGATTTGGTGATCTTTAAGAGATAACTATACAGACGGTCACGATATAACCCGAACAGTTTACTAAAGGCGTTCTCATCACCTTCAGCTATACGAAGCAGCAGTTCTCTGATAGTATATTCAGCAGCAAGCATAATAGTAAACTGTTTACCGGCAATGTGTTAACGAACCCAACTTTCTCCGAAGCCGCTTCTTTCCCCTTCACCAACCCATTGCCCGTATCAGACCATAACGGAATGTACAGTAATTATACGATTTTTTACAAATGGATATTAAATTATTGACTTTGATTCAATAATATGGAATTAAAGGAAAGATGATTCTCCAGGCAACGAACACATCGAATTACTCCGATCTCAGGAATAACGAGGGTGGAGCATGCTTGATGAAGAAAGAATACAGTGGCTGGCAGCCAGAGCAGGAGCCTGAAAAAGCCGAAAAAAAGACAAACGTTGACGAAAAACAAAAGATCGGCACATAACCGGATTCCCGTTGATTTTTCAACGCACTCTTATGATATGCATCATCGAATGCATCCGGCCAACTTCATGGGAAGAGGGAGAAAAACCGATGTTTAATTGATACAGAGAGCAGGTATCATGATCACCAACGCAGTAACCGGTAAGAGATCATACGGTAATTGTCCCTTTCATAGAGAACGCCCAGTTCCCTTTTACTCAGCGAGATGATATCGGAATAAGCAGTGGCGTCGCCTTTTTTGCCGGCAACACCTGCTTCTACCAGCCAGGACCTGGACCAGCTCTTTCCTTCGTCAAAACTGAGGCGAAGGGTAAGGCTGTCCCTGCGGCTTTCTGATGCGTTATTACTGAAAGCGAGAACCGCTTTTTTGCTTCGGGGTCTAAGATTCAATATACTTCCTTCGCAAACGGGGTCCGGCAATTGTTTGTCGAAGTAAACCGTATCCCAATGCTGTCCGCCATTGCTGCTCACAGCTACGATCCTTGATCGATGATCGCCTTTCTGGTTGCGCACATTCATCATCAATCGGTCTCCCGGCAAAGCTGCTGCACTGGACTCATTGGAACCCGGCAAGGCAAGCACTTCGCTCAGATGAAAACTCTCACCATGGTCATCCGTATAAAAACCATGGGCCCTGTAATCACCGGCATCTGCCTGGGGCGGGCCTGAACTATGATTGGCCGCAACATAGATACGTCCTTTGTATCTACCCTGCTGAAACTGTTCTGCGTGCCCCGGCGTATTGGCATAACATCTCCAATCCTCTTTACAATCATAGGCCGGATTAACAGCAGGCTTGTACTGGCGATGGACCTGTAGGGTAATATCGACCGGCGCAGACCAGCTAACGCCACCATCAACGGATGTCACATACCAAACCTGTTTGTATCCTTTACCCTTACGGATATCGTTCTCGGTCACATTACCGGTATTATAAAATAAAAAGATCCTCCCCTTCGGATAACGGGGGTCCGTAAGGTCTACCACCGGTGCAGGATTACCGGATTGCAACGTATCATTATCTGTGACTTTCTGCAGGGTCGACCAGGTCCTGCCCTTATCCCTGCTTCTTTTCAGCACAATGTCAATATCACCAAAATCAGCACCCCCGGTAACACGACCTTCAGCGAACGCTAGCAGGTCACCATCGGGCAAACGGATAATGGCCGGAATACGGAATATCCGGTATCCTTCAGTTCCTGAAACAAATACAGGTACTGCCTGCGCCCTGAGTGACCCGGCAAAAGCAAGAGAACACAGGATGAACAGAAAACCTTTCTTCATACGACAACCTGCATTTATAAAGTTCTATTTTGCTGGTGTGAGGATGATGTTCCTGAATTCAACAGGACCATGATCACCCTGGAAGAAGATCGGGCCGGCTTCACCCTCCTTACTGTCAAGTGCTCCACCCGTGATTCCTGGTATGATCTGGTTGGCTATAATGGTCTTGCCGTTGGCCACCACCGTTACCAGACGACCGATCAGCGTAATATCATAACTCTGCCATTCTCCGGCCTTTTTAACCGCCATCTGGTTGGGTGGCAGGAAACCATATATGGCGCCAAACCTGTCGAGCAGAGGCTCTTCACCATAACTGTCCTCTATCTGCACCTCATAACGTCCGCGCAGATAAACACCACTATTGCTTGCTTTGGGATAACGGAATTCCAGGTGCAGTTTGAAATCATTGAATTTCTGGTCGCTCACCAGGTTTGAACCCGATTTCGGGCTACGCAGGATACCATTCTCTGCCAGCCACTGATTGTCGCCGGTGGCATGCCAGCCATCCAGGTTCTTGCCATTGAACAACTGTATGGGTTTACCCCACACAGGCCCTTTTTCCCGCTTCAACGAAGGGGCACGAACACCTGTCCAACCATATTTTTTCCCGTCCGTATAGACCATCGTACCGGTCAACTGTCCATTATTCAGCGTGAATTCAAATTCCATATCACGGGTACCTGGTTCCCATTGTGGTGGTATCGAGAACGAATACGTGCCGTTATTGTGCTTTACCTGGGCCACTGGCCTGGCACTGCCAAAAGCATATACGAAACGACCTATCAGGGTGCTTGTTCCCGAATGACCGATCTCCAGCCAGGAAGGCAGTTCTTTTCCATTTTGTTGAATCACCAGGTCCCACCGGCCTTCTATGCCAGCGTCTACTTTCGCCTGCGACCAGGTAGCAGAAAAAGAAATCATGAGCAGCAAGGCCAGCAGGCCAATGGATCTATTTATTTGTTTCATGGGGATGATTTTAGCAGACACTGAAATTACGCAAAAAAAACATCCCGCCATGACCACTGCAAAAACTGTTGGAAATACCACTTGTGTTCATTTGATTTTGGTTTATCTTTAGTGAAACCACCCCCCAATGTCCATGAAACCTATTCATATCTTACTCGTAGAAGATAACGAAGGGGATATCATCCTCACCCGGGATGCCTTGGAAGAGTACAAGATCATCACAGAACTCAGTATTGCCCGGGATGGAAAGGAAGCACTTGATTTCCTGGAAACGCAACTCCTGCAGAACAGCGGCAACTTACCTGACCTGATCCTGCTCGACATCAACCTGCCCAAAAAAAGCGGGCACGAAGTGTTAGAGATCATCAAGCAGAACGAATCCCTGAAACAGATACCGGTGATCGTGTTGACCACCTCTTCCTCAGACCAGGACATTCACCGATCCTATAAGAGTCATGCCAACTGTTTTATCACCAAGCCGGTGGAAGCTGAGCATTTTCTGGAAGTGGTGTCAAAAATTGAGGACTTCTGGATCTCTATCGTGAAACTACCCTCGAACAAATGATTGTCAGATGATCAAAGACCCTAAAAATTACCGGATCCTGGTGATCGAGGACAACCCCGGCGACCTGCTGATAGTAGAGGACCTGCTGATGGAACAAATACTGGCGCCAACCCTGATCCATGCGAACAATTTTAAGCAGGCTGCTGAACATTTACAGGCCCCGGGCGCCTTTTTCGATGTGGTACTGATGGACCTCACCCTTCCCGATAAGAGCGGAAAACAACTGATCGCGGAGATACTCAACCTGGCACCTCATTTTCCGATCATTATCCTGACCGGCTACACAGACATGGAATTCAGCACCAAATCCATCAAACGGAATATATCCGACTATCTTTTAAAGGATGAATTGAATGCCACCACCCTCTACAAGAGCATCCTGTATACCATAGAACGTAACAAATACATTGAAGAGATCAAGAAATCAGAAAAAAGATACAGCGATCTTTTCAGACTGAGCCCGCAGCCCATGTGGGTGCTGGAGCAAGGGAGCTGTCGTTTTGTTCAGGTGAACAAAGCGGCTATTGAACAGTATGGATACTGCGAGAAAGAATTCCTGAACATGACCCTGTTCAGCATCAGCCTGAAAGAAGATTCGGGCAGGATAACAGAACTCTTTTCTTCTGTAGAACCCGGTAAAGAACACTTGCAGGCAGTGAGGTTCAGGCATCATAAAAAGAACGGAGACCATTTAGAAGTGGAGATGTACAGTACCCCTATCACGATAGGTGATAATAACTGCATCCTGGTGGTCGCCATCGACATCACCGACAAAATACTGTATGAGGACAGACTGATCAAAGCCATATTGAAAACCCAGGATGAGGAGCGGTACGAAATAGGCAGCGAACTGCATGACAATGTTTGCCAGATACTTGCCGCCAGCCAGATCAGTCTCGATAAACTGAAAGATGCCCTGCCAGAGCAAAAAATGAATTGGTTCAATTACTGCCGCGAATACCTTGCACTGGCATTGAATGAGATACGTAACCTATCGCATCGCATGGCGCCCGCTTTCCTGGATGACACCACCATGGAAAAAGCCTTCCGGGAGCTGTTGCGCATGTTTAACATTGATGGAAGATTCAGGACCCAGCTGCACATTGATGAAATGGTCAAAAAACATCCCATCAGCATTGAGGCGCAACTGAACCTGTACAGGATACTGCAGGAGCAATTGAGAAACATTCTCAAACACGGAAAAGCATCCAGCATCGCTGTCAACATCCGTATCCATAACGATCACCTGATCATGTCGATCTCAGACAACGGGGTCGGATTCCGGCCAGAAAACAATGAAAAAGGCATCGGATTATCCAATATGCAAAGGCGTGCAGAATTCTTTTCCGGAAAGATGCATATCCTATCTTCACCTGGACAGGGCTGTACCATCAACATTGAGATCCCGTTACAGAAGCTCCTCACTGCATAGCAGCAGATCTGGGTATGGAGAAACTGAACACACTGCCTTTACCAGGCTCTGACGCTACCCAGATCCTCCCTCCCAGGTTCTCTACGATCTTCTTGACGATGGCCAGGCCGATACCTGAACCGCTGTATTCATTCCTGCCGTGCAGCCGCTGGAAGATCACAAATATCTTGTCGAAGTATTCCTCTTCAATACCGATGCCATTATCTTTCACAGAAAAGATCCAGGAATCGGCCAGCTCCTCTGACCGTATACTGATGACAGGCGGAACATCATCCTTACTGTATTTTAAGGCGTTACTTACCAGGTTCTGAAACACCTGTAACAAAGGTGCACGCTCACTCACAATGATCGGTAGAGGTCCTACTTGTATTTCGGCCGATTTTTCCTCGATCGATTTTTTCTGAAGCAGGCACACTTCTCCGATCAGCGCATTCAGGTCGATCGGTTCTTTTTGGACATTCAACCTGCCCACCCTCGAGAATTCAAGCAACTCCAATATGATCAGCCGCATCCGTTTAGCGCCATCTACCGCAAAATTGATGTATTGGTGTGCTTTATCATCCAGCTGGTCGTTGTATTTCCGCTCCAGTTGCGTAAGGAAACTGGTCACCATCCTGAGCGGCTCCTGCAGGTCGTGCGAGGCCACATAGGCAAACTGTTCCAGCTCCTGGTTGGAAACTGCCAGGTCATGATTACTCTTTTCCAGGCTGACATTCAGCTCCTTCAATGAGTTCTCATATTTTTTCCGATCGCTCACGTCCGCAATGGAGCCGATCATCCGTATCGCTTTTCCTGATCCATCACGGATAATATGGCCCTTATCAAATACAAAAGCATATTCCCCATCAGCTTTCATATACCGGTACTCCTCCTGCCAGTAATCCAGTAACGGATCGGCAAGTATCTTTTCTCTGTCTGCGATCACTTTGTCCTTATCATCCGGATGCACATGTTTGATCCAGAAATCCGGATCCTTATCCGCTTCTGCTGCGTCATATCCGAAAAGTTTTCGGAAATTATCGCCCGACCTGATCACTTCCCCCGTCTGAAGGTTCCAGTCCCAGATAGAATCATTGGTCGCCTTGGTCACATAGTTGTACCGTTCATTGCTCACCCGGATCAATTCCTGTGCCTCCTTGCGTTCCGTAATATCCTTCATATAGACAGAAGCTCCGCTTTCTGAAGGATAAACGCTCACCTCGAACCATTTCTGCAGCGGATCTGAAAAACGTTCATAATGTACCGGCCTGTTCTGCTCGATCACTTTATGATAATACTCATCCACATTGGGCGTTAATAAATGCCCGAAATGTTCCTTAAGGTTCTTACCGACCACATCGGCTGGGCTCATATGGAACAATTTTGCAGCTTCCTTGTTCCAGTAGGTAATGATCCAGTTCCTATCCAAAGCAAAAAAAGCATCGCCGATACTTTCCAGTATCGTATTCCTTTCTTCCAGGGTGCTGATAAAAGCCAGTTGCGCCCTTTTCCGCACATCAATATCCTGTAGACCACCATACAACCTGACACAACGGCCATCTTTCAATTCTGCTTCTCCAATGGCCCGAACCCATTTCTCGTTTCCCCTGGCCGTAATGATCTGCAGTTCTTCCGAGAACGTACTGCCATCTCTCATGGATCGTTCTACCACCCGAACAACAGTATCGCGGCTGGCACCCTCTTTGTAGAAACCAATGGCTGATTCAAGAGTAGGTTCATAATCCGGCCCGGTCTCATGGATCTCCCGGGTAATGTCGGACCAGGTAAGTTTATTGGAGACCAGATCCAGGTTCCATACACCGATCTGCGATAAACGATAAATCTTATCGAGTGTTTTTTCCAGTTCTTTTTTCTCTGTAATGTCCTTCCCATACCAGAAAGTGGATCCATTCTCATCCAACACTTCCGAACTGCTCCAGGATATCCATTTCCATTCCCCATCATGTGTGCGATACCTGTTCTCGAATGAACGACTCCCTCCCTCCGCGAAGGCTTGGGATAGCCATACTTTTGTATTCTTTACATCATCAGGATGTACCAGTTCCAGATAAGGCATCTGGGTGATCTCAGATTCAGCATATCCCAGCAGGGCGGTAAATGCAGGGTTGATCCTTTTCAAATAACCGTCCTGGCCGGCTATACAGAGCAGGTCCGGCGACTGGGTGAACAGCCGATGCAGGTCATGTTCTGATTTTTTCCGCTGTATGTCACCAGCCAATTGTAACAACAAGGCTTCTTCCGGTTCAACAGGTGAAGGTTGATACAGGTCCCGAGCACGGTCGTAAAACAGCAGCACAGCCGTTACCGAATTTTTATATATGATGGGAATGGCCGTTGCAGCAGTATAATTCCTGGACTCCGCCATCTCCTTCCTGTAAAACAAGGGATCCTGTTTGAGCTGATTCAGAAAAATCGGCCCGCCCTTTTGCCATGCCGTTCCAGGCAAGCCCTCTCCTAATCCGAAAGACAAACTCTCCCTCTGCTCTTGGTACGGTTCTCCTTCATAATAAGAGGCCATCAGGTATATTCTTTTCTGATCAGTAGCCGTTAACCACACTTCTCCGGCTAACTGATGAAAATAGCTGCAACAAACGCCCAGCATCCGATTGAAGCATAACTCAATCTCCTCTTCACCGCTGAACAGGGCACTCACCTGCAGCATCAGCTCCTTCTCCTGTTGCCGCTGTACCTGTTCAGTAATATCCCGGCTGATACCTACCACACCGGTGATATTTCCATTTTCAACGATCGGTATTTTAGTGGTACTCAACCATCGGAACTCTCCTGAAGCCAACTGTAATGGTTCCTGTTTATTGATCACCGGATTACCGGTTGCCAATACAGCCCGATCATCCTGAATGTACATTTCTGCCAGTTTTTCGGGCAAGAACATGGTCAGTGTCTTGTTCAGGGTCTCTGCTTCTGTTTTGGCACCCAGCAGCTCCACCATCTTTTTATTATTGAGGATATGTCTGGTCTCACTGTCTTTTACATAAATATAATCGGGAATGCTATCAACCAGTATCCGTAACAGGTTCCGTTCGGCTGCCAGTTGTTTTTCTTTTTTCTCCAGTTGCTCCTCAGCTTCCCTTCTTCTGGTGACATCTCTAACAAAACCCAGGAGATTTCCGTTCGACAGGATACTGGAATGGATTTCGGCAATAAAAACACTACCATCCTTTCTCTTTGCTTTCCGTTCTGTTAGCAGGGTGCCATTTTGGAAAAGCTCATTCATCCGCCATCCTGGCTCCTCATCTTCAACCTGTAGTATATCAGACAAATGCATCTGATACAATTCTTCTGGGCCGTATCCCAATAAACGAACAGCAGCAGAATTCATCTGCACAAAACGAAAAGAAGGATCACAGATCACAATACCATCCGAGGCTTGTTCCACGAGCGTCCGGTATCTCTCTTCAGAAGCGCTCAATGCCTCCAGGGCCTCCCGTTGTTGGCGTGTTTTGATCTTTACGGCCCTTCGCACCACAATACCATATACCAGCACCGTTATAAACAAGAAAGCCACGGAACTCAGCGCCCAGATGCCGATATTCCTGACCGACTCGTAGAAACCAGGGGTCTTCTCATACAGAAAACCTTTCAGTTTTGTTCCGGCAGGTATCAGGTTCAGCTGCTCATGGATATCGAGGATATGCTGCCACCTGCCTTCGTTCATATTACCAATATCCACCAGGGTAGGTACGATCAGTTGTTCCATTTCATTGGCTTCAAAGACCAATGCCCGCCTGCTCACTTTTCTGGCCTTCACATCCGGAAGTGTAAGGATATAATCGATCAACTCGTTTTTGTGACTCATGGCATATTCCCAGCCCTTGAATGTGGCCCGCCTGAATTTCTCCACAGTCTCGGGGTTTCGATCGATGAATGATCTGGAGGAAAATAAGATGTCACCATAAAAATCAACCCCATAGTCTGCAGGCCTGATAATAGAGGGCACTGCACCCAGTTCAGCCAGCTGAAAAGGTTCTGCTGAGCGATAACCCGTCATCGCGTCAATCCGTCCCTCAATCAGGTCAAGGTTGTTCCAGGAATGGTTCATGACAGAGAGCCGGTTCAGATTAATACCTTCCTTCAGGAACACCGCTTTCAGCTCAACCCATCCCTGGTGCTCAGAAGCCATGATACTTTTACCAACCAGATCAGAGGGGAGGTGGATCTTTTTCTCCGGCATACTCATGATCACATAAGGTGAGTGCTGGAAAATGGCGCCCAGAGCCACTACCGGTTTGCCCGTGGCAAATCCGATCAACAAGTCAGACCCGGTGATACCAAAATCGGCCCGACCTGCCAATACCTCCTCCATTACCGGATGCTCGGTATCGCCGGGTATGAGTTTTACCTGTAACCCTTCTGCCTGGTAATACCCCTGTTTAACAGCCGCATAATAACCGGCAAACTGGAACTGGTTCCACCATTTTAACCTGACGGTGACTTCACGTTTCTCCGCAGTTCCTTTTTGGGAAAAAAGAAGTGATAGGATACATAAGAAAAAAATACCACGAATCTTCATAGGCAGGACAAGGGATGATACACGCTATAAGGTACTGAAACATCTGCATTTATCAGCAGAAAACTTTCCTTTTTATGCGCTTATGGCTACCAGCTGACCAATGGGTCAGCTGGTAGCGAAAAAATACCTGAAAACATGATTTTTGTCAGCGGAAACACCTCCGGAAACAAATAGATTTACTATGTCTTTTAAGACGGCACACAAGTAGATCTGCAATGAGAAAAGGTATACGATACCTGTTGACCCTTTCGGTGTTTATTGCGCTGGCATCCTGCAGAAAAGAAACGCCCTGGAATGAGAACCTGGCAACAACGGACCAGCTGCGTTTTATTGCGGATTCGATCATCCAAACCACAAAAGTACCAGGCATCGTAGCGCTGGTGGTAGATAAGAAAAGAGGGATCAACTGGATGTATACCGGCGGCGTGGCCAACCTGTCGGATAAAACACCTATGAACGGCGGGTATGTTTTCAGAATCGGAAGCAATACCAAAACATTCGTCGGAACCGTATTATTGCAACTGGTCGAGGAAGGAAAAATGTCGCTTGATGACAAAGTATCAAAATATTTCCCCAACTACCCCAAAGCCGATGCCGTTACCGTTGCGATGCTTTGTAATATGACCAGTGGTATTCCCGATTATACACGTAATGCACTTTGGGGGAATGTCATGGAAGCCACCCCTGCCAAGCGTTGGACACCGCAGGAGCTAATGACCTGGGCCTTTTCAGAGAACTTCCTCTTTGAGCCCGGAAGCGAATTCAGATACTCCAATTCGAACACCATCCTGTTGGGCATGATCATAGAAAAAGTAACAGGCAATAGTTTGGAAACAGAGATCCGCCAGAGAATTACCCAACCCCTACAATTAACACAAACGGCTTTGATCACATCAGGCACTGGTTTCCCGGGGCCACATACCCGGGGTTACTATGAAGGCAGTTTTGTGGCAGGGAATGACCAGACCGAACAATATGACTATTCCTATATCTGGGCAGCAGGTTCTGCTTATTCTACACCACGCGAACTGCAGAGATATGTGGAAGCATTGGTAAGCGGAGAATTACTATCGCCTGCGATGCAGCGTAAAAGGCTGGAAACTATGCGTGAACTGGCACCACGACTTGCCTATGGGTTAGGCCTGTTTCGCCGCGGTTCCTTTTATGGACACAATGGAACCGTAACAGGATATACCTCCTCCATGTATCATAGCAACCTGCACGATTGTACAGTGATCATCTATTTCAACTCCATGCTGGAACTGCACCCCGATTACCTGTTTGAACGGTTCATGTCCATGTTATACGGGTCCGGATATTAATCTTCAGTTACTCCAGTCCGCCGTAAAAGCTACCAGGTGAAACCTATTCGGTGCATTGGGTACAACAGCCGCACAGGTTACACAATCTGATTCCGGCTGGGCCTCTTTGATCAGCTTCACTTTCACCACAAGACCCGATTTATCGGCAGTAAGGGTCTGCATTTTAGCCAGGTCCGAACAACTGAACCGGGTGGTAAACACATGATCATACGTGGAATCCGATCTCACATACCCATTCACCCCGTATTCATAAAATGCGGTATCCTGGATCTGCACTACAGCGCTGCCGCAGATCTCATCAATGATCTTGATCCGGAAAGACTGGTCCGGCAACCCGGAATTGGTTTTCTCACACCCCATACCTGCTGATAACGCCAGGCAAAACAAAATGACCATTGTCCTTTTCATAAAGATGCTTTTCAGATTGACACACGCTGTACAACAAACGTTGCATACATGTTTTTCTTAACAAGAAATTTGACAGCAAGGCAAAACAAAACCACTTGCGGCAAGGCAAGTGGTTCCGGTATAATTATCCAACACCAAGTATGGATCAGATATGGGTCAGGATGGTCAGTTCTTAAGACGGGTGATCAATTCATCCAGAAAACCATCGTATTTTTTCAGGATCCGGTTATAGGGTCTGAATTGTTCGTCAGCATTATACGCGGTAGAGGATCTTCCGGAAGCCTCTGACACGAATTTCACTTTATACACCAGCGGTTTCTCGGAAGACTGTTTCACGATCAGCCTGATCCGGATGGTATTGGCCTTAAACGACATACCCACCCATGAAGTACGGAGGTAACCGGCCTTCTCATCACTGTTCTCGAGAACATCGAATTTATCCAGTACGGTCCCGATCAGCTGTTTCCATGCCTCTTCTCTCGATTTTTCAGCATTCACATTGATCTGGATCTCTGTATTGGCGATATTGGATTCGATAGAGGACGTATAGGACTCATCCTCCTGCAGTTGTATGTAATCGGTCGAGGGAGGATCCGCCATACCTTTTCTTACACAATAAGTACGGCTCTCCTGAATGTATCCCTCCTGCTTCACCTCTACCGTCAGACAATCATTTTTGGAGATCTTTATTTCAACCTTGCCAGTGCCCATCTGAACCCCATTCACGTAGATGCGGGCCGTTTGCGGGGAAGTGGTGATCACCACTTTTTCAGCAGCATGTGTTTCAGAAATAAAAGACAGGGTAATAACAAACAAAAGCAGCCAATGGATTTTTGCAAACATTGTTTTCATAGTCGTTAGTTTAGGTTTGGTTATAGTAGTACTCAGTTCTTGGCAAAGAAGAAAATCATACCCCCCATTTCCCCAGACAAAAGATATCGTTAGTTGCTAACCCGATATGCTACCACCTGATTCCAGTATCCCTGTTATTGGATAACGATAGCTGCTCCTTACGAATATAACAGGTTTCAAAAGAAATTCCATACTTTTCTATAAAAGTTGCAGGTTTGCCATATGGTTTCCGGACGCAGTAAGAAGCGGATCAGGGATCATTCATCTGTTCAGCCCATGACCAGTATACACGCCTCCTTAGCCGGCGGATTTACCGCTAACAACCAGGTTACACTGATCAGGGGGGGGCATGCCTATTTTGCTACTCTGTTACAGATGATCGAGCGTGCCAGGGAATCCATTTATATCCGCGTATATCTTTTTGCCGAAGACAGTACCGGCCATCAGGTTGCCGATGCACTGAAAAGGGCCGCACAGAGAAATGTGGCTGTGTACCTGCTGACCGATGGCTATGTTTCACAAGGGCTGTCAAAACATTTTATTCAGCAATTGCGTGCAGCCGGCGTGCATTTTCGGTTTTTCGAACCCCTTTTCAAAAGCCGCAAATTTTATTTCGGGCGGCGCCTGCATGAAAAAGTGATCGTAACAGACCACCAGTATACACTTGTAGGCGGCATCAACATTGCCGATCGCTATAATGACATCAACGGCATACCGGCCTGGTTGGATTTTGCCATATTGGCTGAAGGTGAAATAGCCGCCCAGCTCTGCACACACTGCTGGGAGGGATGGCAATCACTGACCCTGAAACGGACCAAGAATTTCTGTTCAGATGATTCAGTATCGCTATCCATTCCGCCACAAAACAGAAGCACGCTTCGCATGCGCCGGAACGACTGGGTGAAGCGGCGGAATGAGATCTCACTTGCCTATATAGAGATGCTGCGTAATGCAGAACAGGAGATCACCATACTCTGCAGCTATTTCTTACCTGGCAAGATCATCCGGAGAAGTATGCTGCAGGCCCGGAAACGCGGGGTACGTATTCGGGTAATTGCTGCCGGAAGATCGGATGTGATGATCGCCAAATATGCCGAACGCTGGTTATATAACTGGTTATTAAGGGCCGGGGTTGAATTATACGAGTACCAGGATAGTATCCTGCACGGCAAACTGGCCGTATGCGACGATGTATGGATGACACTTGGCTCCTACAACATCAACAATATCAGTGCCTACGCCAGTATAGAGCTGAACTTAGATGTGCGAGACCCTGCATTTACAAGAAGAACAAGGAAAGAATTGGACCAGATCATCCATGACAGCTGCATTGCCATCCTGCCCGATGAATTTGTTCAAAAAACAACCTGGCTACAACAACTGGTCCGATGGTTCTCTTACCAGATCATCAGAACCCTGCTTTTCCTGTTCACTTTTCATTTTACGAAAGAAAAGCCTTAATTGCCCCTGATACGATTCCACAACGCTTGCGGCGTACGCCGGTTCCATCCGGCAAAACGACCCCGCTGCACCACCAGCCTGTTATCATCCGGGTGTTGCAGGAAATAATGAAACACGAACCTGCCCCTCGGATCGCTCCAGCCAATGATCTGGCCAAACCTAAGATCATTGAAGACCAGGGTATCGCCCCATTTCTCTACCGTATAGAAATTCTGTGAAAACCTTTTCAGGAGTTGTACCTCCGCATGGTCGTGTACCGGGTTCAATAAGGAATCCTGGCGGGGAAAATATTGAAAATCGATCTCTTTTTTACTGTCGAATACCGAACGGAACCCCACATAAAAACCACTGTCATTACCAGACACCACATACCATAACCAGTTCTGCAGCGGAGCAGGAGTAGTAAAATACTGTTCATGAGGTATCTGCTGTTTCTCCAGTATCTGCTTTACATCACGATCGGTCTTTATTTTATTGCCAATACAATAACCCAGGTACAAAAAAGGTACCGCCATGCCCAGTACATACCAGAGTTTTCTGCGATTGCTGTGTTTAGGCAACAGCAATAGCGCTATAAAAGCAATACCCGGAACCAATGAAAAAAACGGGTCAGCCACATACAGTGTATTGAAAGAAAACCGAAGGTGATGGAAAGGCTCAAACCAACCCACCCCATAATTGTTGAACGCATCAAGGAACAGGTGTAACAGCAATTCTGCCGCAAAAAACAACAGCCAGGTCCGGAACCTGATATTATGGGGGCGATGAATGGCATTGGCCGTTAGTGCCAATGCCGGGATCATCAGCGAAACAAATAATAAGGAATGTGTAAATCCCCGGTGTGCCAATAGGTTTTCAGCAGTAGGCAACCAGAAAGAAGCAATGAAATCAACATCTGGGATACTTTGCGCCAAAGCACCCCAGAACATGGCTTTTTTGCCAAAACCTTTCTCAAAAAAAGCCTCGCCAACGCAGGCGCCCAAAACGATATGTGTGAGCGAGTCCATGAACCTGTATAATGTCTTTAAAAATAAGCAATTGCAGGCAAGCTTGCATCAGTCAGCTAAAACACCTGCATAAAAGATCGGAATACCTGAAACAGGACACTGGATCTATACGAACAGATCTTTATACATTGTGATGCTTCAATAATACATATCTACGGACCTGATATCCATCCAGGTCCAGTTTTCCTTCAACCCTTCCTGGTCACTAGTCATTTTCTACTATCAGCTACAAGGATCATCTGTGCCCAAAACAATCCTCCCTGGCTGTTATGTCATTGATTGACTGGACCATACGCCCAACAGACCACCTGAGGCTCATCATCGATACTGATAGTAAACGATATTCGCTACAACACCCAGACAACATTTTACCATCAATAAACCAAATACCGGATTGATGTACCAACACAACAGACAGTCCGATCGCAGCTTTATGATGTGAATCATATAAGTAAACTGAAATAAGGATTTCCTTTACACTCGTAATCATACAATCGATTCATGTTACGTAGGAATGGCTTATTGAAACGTTTATATCTTCCTGTATGCTACGGAATCATTCTCGTAACACCAACGATGCAGGCTTTTTCACAGAAACCCGGCTCAGACAGTTCGGACAGTCACTTAACAATAACAGCACAGTTCAGGCCAAGATTCGAGATCAGAAACGGTGCATTCCGACCCTTGAGCAAGGGAGAGAGACCAGCCCAACTGATCAGCGAACGCATCCGGCTGACCTTTGATTATGATTATAAGGACATCCTAACGGCAAGGATCTCACCTCAGACCGTTGGCATCTGGGGACAAGCAAATCTGGTCCAGGGCGTTGAGAACGATGGGAACAGGATAGCCCTTTTTGAGGCCTGGGCCAAATTGAAACTTTCGAAAAACTGGAGTTTGAAACTGGGCAGACAAGTGATCTCATTGGACGATGAAAGGTTCTTTGGAGAACTGGACTGGGCACAGGGTGCAAGGGCTCACGATGCTTTATCGGTTCAATTCAACAGGTATCGGTGGGAAGTAAAAGCTTTTGCGGCATTCAATCAGAATTATAAGTCACTTTACGGGAATAACATCAATAACCCCTCCGGTAATCTATACAACACGTCAGATGCTTTTCCGTACAAAGAAATGCAAACGGTATGGGCGGGTTTTCAAGTTAGCAAGAACACAAAAATATCCTTGCTGGTCACCAACATTGGATCTCAAAATGCCATTTCACCGACAAGGGATACGGTTGTAACCCATTCTCATACGGTCGGATTACATTATTCTCATTCAGCTAAAAAAACCACAGTCACCTTCTCTGCATATTACCAGTTCGGGGAAAACAATACGGGTCAAAAAACAAGTGCTTATTTACTGGCTGTTTTCAACAGTTACCAACTTACAAAAAAATGGAACCTGGGGCTAGGCAGCGATCTGGTAAGTGGAAATGATATTGGCAATACACCAACAACAGATCATTCATTCAATCCTATGTTCCACACAGGTCATAAATTCTATGGCAATATGGATTACTACCTGGCTGGCAACGGGCATAGGAATGCCGGGATCTCCGATTCCTATATCAGGATCAATTACAAAGCTTCAGGAGAATGCCAGGCAAGTCTGGCCATTCATCAATTCTTTGCCCCCGTTACCATTGTCAATACATCCGGCAGCTATGCGAAAGATCTCGGCCAGGAATGCGACCTCTCTTTTATAAAAAAACTGAACAGATTTACAAATCTGTCCGGAGGTTACTCTTTTTATGTAACGACCCCCACGTTGACACTATTAAAAAATGTTTCAGATATCCGAAAGATTCAGCAATGGTTCTGGTTAAGCCTGCATATCACTCCCACAATACTAAAAACGAAGTTTACCTCTTAAATCATCAGATCATGAAAATCAAAAACGCTCTCCTATCTGCTACAACAGCCCTGCTGGTCTTATGTATGGTTGGCTGTAAAAACAACAATAACCAGCAAGCCAGTTCCAATGGAACGGATATGGTGGCAGAGGGGAATCCTGAAGTAGCAGAAATTACCGGGGCCCCTAAAGTACCGGCCCCCGTTGGCAAGCGGTCACCCAAAAAACTGATCGTGAACTTAGTCACATCTGAAAAAGAAGGCATCATTGCCGACAGCATCCCTTATACTTTCTGGACATTTAACAATACTGTTCCAGGTAGTTTTATCCGTGTGAGAGTTGGCGACGAGATCACCATCAACCTGAAGAATGATGCGAACAGCGTATTGCCGCATAATATAGACCTTCATGCAGTGACTGGTCCGGGTGGTGGCGCAGTGGCCAGTTCTACCGTTCCTGGTAAAGAGACCTCATTCACATTCAAAGCCATTAATTCCGGACTGTTTGTATACCACTGCGCAGCCCCTCCGGTGCCCATGCATATCGGGAACGGAATGTATGGATTGATCTTAGTTGAACCGGAAGGCGGACTTCCTAAGGTAGACCGGGAATATTATATCATGCAAGGCGATTTTTATACGAAAGCATCCACCATAAAAAAAGGGGTAATGGAATTTGACAATGACAAAGCCGTTGCTGAAAACCCGGACTATGTTCTATTCAATGGAAAAAAAGGAGCGTTGTTAGGTGCAAACATGATCGAGGCCAAAGTGGGAGAAACGGTCCGCTTGTTTGTTGGGAATGGTGGTCCGAACCTCACTTCTTCCTTTCACGTGATCGGGGAGATCTTTGACAATGTTTATTTAGAAGGTGGCAGTACCATATCACATAATATACAAACAACACTGATACCGGCGGGAGGTGCTGCCATCGTAGAATTCAAATGTGATGTTCCTGGTGATTATGTACTCGTTGACCACTCGCTCTCCAGGGCTTTTAACAAGGGGGCCATTGGCAAACTCAGGGTAAGCGGCGAAGCAAACCCCAAAGTATTCAATGCCAAAACAGTTGCCAAAGAATAAAGCATTGAAAAGAAAAAGCATTATACGGTATTGTTATGTATTACTGACACTGATCTCTGTTTCCTGCAACAGGCAAAAAAGCAATTTACAGGAGAACGACCTATCAGACCAGTCAAGACCTGATACACTTATTCGGACAGCCGTACCTGTTAAAATGGTTTATATTCCCGGTGGGGAGTATAAACCATTTTACGGTTCTGATTCTGTGATGGTCAGGGTCGATCCGTTTCTGATAGATGAGAGAGCCGTTACCAACAGCGAATTCCTGCAATTTGTGACCCACAACCCGCAGTGGCGGAGATCCAACATCAAAAAGATCTTTTCCGATTCTACCTATCTGAAGAACTGGCCATCCGACCTATCCTTACCACCAACAGCCGATCCGGATGCACCCGTATGTTATGTTTCGTGGTTTGCAGCAAAGGCATTTGCGCATTCTGCCGGCAAACGGTTACCCACGTTGGATGAGTGGGAATTCATAGCCATGTCAGATGAAGTATCTCCCAATGCCAGATCTAAGCCAGATTATTCTGATGCCATCATTGATCTTTACCTTAAGAAGGACCGCCAATACAAACCGGTAAAACAAAGCAAACCGAATTATTGGGGTGTGTATAATATGTTTGACCTGATCTGGGAATGGACGGATGATTTTAATTCCATACTTTCTACCAATGACTCCCGTGCAGGACAATATGATGATAAAAATCTATTCTGCGCAGGCAACGCGACCAGCGCTACAGATATTTTGAATTATGCTGCATTCATGCGGTTTGCCATGCGCACTTCATTAAAAGCTAACTATACCGTGGCCAATTTAGGTTTCCGGTGTGCGAAAGATACTATTCATATAAAACAGCCAAGATGAAAAACTTATATATATTGATTCTACCCCTGCTCTTATTTTCAGCATGTAAGGAGAATAAAAAAGTTACTGCACCACTCCCATCCAATTCGATATTCAACCTGAGCTCTTCCTGGAAAAACCAGAATGGAGAATCGCTACAATTGAAAGATCTGCAGAATAAAACACTCGTAGTGGTCATGATCTACACATCCTGCAAATCCGCATGCCCGATCCTGGTTTCAAAAATGAAAAACATCGAATCCAAGATCAGCAGGAAAGATATAGACAATACCTCCCTGGTACTGATCTCCATAGATCCTAAGACCGACACTCCGGCAAGACTGAAAGAATTTGCCAGGAATAATGCGATGGATGCCCCACAGTGGATCTTCCTTACATCCAGCGAAGAAGCTACACAGGAATTCGCCAATGTTCTTTCCATGAAATACAAAAAGATCTCCCCTATCGAATTTTCACATTCAAATATTATCAGCGTGTTTGGTCCGGACGGACAACTGGTAAGTCAGGAAGAGGGCAATATCGACGTTGAAAAAGTGGTTTCTACGGTAACGCAAACGGCAAAAGCATCTGAATAATAGAATTTACCCACGACACATATACCATTCCTGTTAACAGATCATCTATCATCAGCGCATTTTCAATAAGCCTTGGAAATACGGTTTGCACTTCACACAAAAGCGGAATCATTGGTTAGAACAAAAACGCTGGCAATCATGGATTTTCCCCTATCTAACAATTTACTTAAAGAAGCCATACTCAAGGTTCAGGCTGCGAACCAACCAGTATTCGAAAAAAGAGGTCCCTAGTAAGAGCAATAAGTATTTTTTTGGCTAATACCGCCAAAAAGACACACCTTTAATGCCCCTGTTTGCGCTTAATAACACCACCAGAAGCTTCTTTGATCGTATTAGCGAAAACAAAAGCCTGGGGATCAATTTCTGCAACCAGATTCTTTAACCTACGCAACTCTAAACGAGTAATCACTGTGAAAATAATATCACAGTCGTTACTGATCTCAAACTTACCAGGCAAAAAGCCTCGTTCACCCCGATATACGGTAATACCCTTACCCATCTTATTTACCAGTTGGTATTTAATGACCTCACTCTTGGCTGATATGATGGTTACCCCCGTATAAGCCTGGATACCTTCCACTACATAATCAATACAGCGTGTTGCAGTGAAATAAGTCAGGATAGAATAAAGAGCAGTTTCTATACCAAACTTAAAAGCAGCAATGGAAAAGATCATAACATTAATACCAAGTATAATTTCTACTATAGTAAAAGATGTACGTTTAACAGTATATAATGCGATAACTTCAATACCGTCCAAAGCAGTACCTGAGCGCATCACCAAACCCACACCTGTTCCGAGGAATACACCACCGAATATTGATATCAGCAGTTTATCAGCAGTCAAGGCAAACTCGGGTAAAAAATGCAGTGCTACACCCAGTAAAGCAACTGCTATAGCCATTCGAATCGCAAATCGACTACCCACTGAAAAATAACCGGTCATTATCAAGGGTAGATTCAACATGAATAATGCTATACCAAGATTAAAATGCCAGATCTCATGTATCAACAGTGACATCCCTGTAACACCGCCATCAAAAAAATGATTAGGCACCAAAAAACCTTTCAGGGCTATTGCAGCGAACAAAACACCTACAATCATTAAAGCAGCATCTTCCAGTATAACCAATTCTTTACGATGAGAGCCCTTTTGAGTAACCATTTGCTGTTCTTGCAGCAACCTCTCCAGATTTTTCTGCTTCCCGCCCCCCTGGTGAACAGTAGCATAACTGGTAAAATATTTATGCTCTGATAAAAATTTAATTTGAAGATGTAGCCAGTCAGTATCTGTCTGTATTTGACCAAGCTTCAGCATTTCCTGCTTAAGTCCATCTGCATCTTCAGCATATGCATCAGTACCCAAATAGTATAAATCCGCATCACATAATATCTCTGCTAAAGTATTGTGTGGTGCCTGTGGCATACGTGTAGCAAGGATCATATTACCAACCTGTTGTATCTGCGTATCTGAAAAACCAAAATCTGGAAGGATCTTTTGCGCATATTTACAAGACAGTTCTTCATGATTTTCATGATTCTGCATGAAACCAACATCATGCAATAAAGCTGCTGTTTTTAACAAAATTATTTCTTCTTCAGACAATCTTTCTGCTTCTCCCATTTCAGCGGCAGCGGCAACGACCTTTGCAGTATGCGACGCATTGTGATAACTCAAATAAGCAGGCAGGCGCTTTGCCAGCTTATCCATAATATTCGCCTGTAGCTCTTCAAATTGCATGATTCAAAATTATTTAATTACTTGATATACCATTAACTCTGCAGATTTGTTCTTCAGCGAATGTTTTCCGAGGGGAACACACTCAAACGATACTTTCACTTTCTGATATGCATCTTCGGTAATAAGTATCTGTCCGTTTCCCGCAATACCCTGTAAACGCTGTGCCGTATTGACAACATCACCAATTACAGTATAATCTAATCTTTTCAAAGCCGCAGAGCCTATATTACCCGATATCAGCTCTCCACTATTGATACCAATAGAAACACCTGGTTTAAAACTATATTCCACCGGCAAAGCCTCAATATCAGCCTTTATTTGAAGGGCAGCATCAATTGCCCTATCCAAATGATATTTTCCCCTGAATACAGCCATTACACAATCGCCCATGAATTTATCGATGGTACCGCCCTGGCTAATAATATCTTTCACCATAACATCAAAGTAATTATTTAACAAGGTAACGACCGCATCTGGTAACTCCTTTTCACTAATGGCAGTAAATCCACAGATATCCACAAAAGCAACAGTGGCTTCTGTACTTTCATTTACCATCAAAGATTGTTCATACTCGCGCGTACTCATAAACTGAAGTACATTCGCATCAACATACATTTTCAGGATATTGTTCTCTTTTATTGCTTGAAGGGTATCCTTCAATTGAGACACATATTTGATTGTTTTCTGTATGGTCAATTCCAGGTCCTCGAAATTGACAGGTTTGGTCACAAAGTCAAAAGCCCCTTTATTCATAGCAGAACGGATATTATCCATATCCCCATATGCAGAAACCATCACTGCTTTTGTCAAAGGTGCCACATCAGAGAGATTGGTCAACAAGGTAAGGCCATCCATTTCAGGCATATTGATATCACTCAAAAGCACATCAATGTCGTTATGTTCTCGCAGCTTTTCAATAGCTTCTTTACCATTAATGGCAAAAACAAACTCATATTGTTGATCCCTGATTTTTTGACGAAACTTCTGTCGGATCAAGAGTTCCAGATCTGCTTCATCATCGGCTACTAATATTTTGGTCATAATTGAATAGTTTTGAGTTTTTCTTTAAGGGTGCCGAAATCTATCGGTTTGGTAAGGAAATCATCAGCACCTAATTGTTTGGCCTGATTATAATTATCTGCATCGCCGTAAGCCGTGATCATCATGACCACAGGTGGTGGCTGATGATAGTGTTGTTTGATTCTGCTTAGCAATTCTAACCCACTCATACCTGGCATATTGATATCAGACAGGATCAATACGGCTTCATGACGGATATTTTCCATAACCTCCAATGCCTGCTCTCCCGAAAAAGCGAACACAAAAGAAAATTCGCCTGATTTGAGCTCTTTACGAAACCGTTGCTCAAACAATGATTGAACATCTTGCTCATCATCTACAACTAATATTTTCATGGGTTTGGAGTTTGTTTTGAATTGTTTAATATATCATGTAATGGGTAAAACAATTTGGAAATTGGTACCAAGACCAGGCTCACTACTTACTGTGAGTTGACCACCGTGCCCTTTCGTAATGATATCGTAACTAAGGCTTAGTCCCAACCCTGTACCTTCACCAGTTGGCTTGGTGGTAAAAAAGGGTTGAAAGATTTTATCGCGAATGGTATCTGGAATACCATTACCGTTGTCCTTGACCTCTATGGAAACTGTTTGTCCCTTCTTTTGGGTAATGATCCTTACTTTAGGCACAAATGGTTCATTGGTCCCGGCCGCTATCAGTTTCCTATGCTTTTCCTGAACCGCATAAAATGCATTGTTGATGAGATTCAACACTACACGGCCAATTTCCTGGGGAATAACAGGTATCCTTCCTACAGCCGGATCAAATTCTGTTTCATATTGGGCTTGAAATTGTTTGTCCTTGGCTCTTAAACCATGATAGGACAGACGCAGATATTCATCGCACAATACATTGATATCTGTAAGCTCTTTCTGTCCCGTACTGCTTCTGCTATGCTGCAGCATACCCTTCACAATAGAATCCGCGCGTTTACCATGCTGAGCAATTTTGATCACATTCTGTTGAATATCAGATGCAATAGACCTCGCTTCCGTAAGATCACCTTTATCCAACGCCTCATTCATCTCATCAACCAATTCATTGCTGACCTCACTGAAATTATTAACAAAGTTCAAAGGATTTTGAATTTCATGTGCAATGCCAGCTGTGAGTTCACCTAAGCTCGCCATTTTTTCAGCCTGAATGAGTTGCTTTTGTGTTGACTGAAGTCTTTCCAAAGAGGTCTGCAATTCCGAAGTTCTCTGAGAGACCTGTATTTCCAACCATGCATTCTTTTCTCTTGCTGCATGTGTTCGCCAAAACACAATCATCCAAATAATACCAATCAAAAGGAAAACCAATAATAACCGGAACCAAATGGTCTGATAGAAAAAGGGAGAAACTGAAAACCCTAATTTAGCGACTTTTGTTGCCCAAATCCCGTCATTGTTACTTGCACTTATCTCAAATACATAATCACCAGGTGGTAAGTTTGTATAAAAAGCCCTAGTATCGCCTTTCGAAAAAATCCAAGCAGTATCCCTTCCCAATAAACGAAACTTAATTCGGTTCTTCTCCGGAGATATGAAACTTAAAACGCTGTAATCAAATATATATCTGTGATCGCCCGGAGCGATCTTAGCTTTTCCAAAATAAACAGAGTCATCAACTTGCAAGCTATTAATGCTTATTAAAGGAGGCTGTGTATTGATTTGAAGATTAGCAGGATCAACAACCACCAATCCACCAATAGCTGGTACATACACAGATCCGTTTTTACCTACAATGGAATGGCGAGCACCTACACATTGGCGGTTATTCATCCCATCGCCATCATCCAGGTACTTCCAATCTATTTTGTTGATCCGATGATTCACATAAGCATCTATTTGTGAATATTTGGCGTAAAAGATCCCTTTGTTAGTTGGACACCACCAATTACCTACACTATCCATTAAAATACTAAATACAGATGTCTCATTCAATCCCGACGCATATCCCACTGATGTCGACCTTCCATTCAACCATCTCACTATACCTCTTCCGGTAGCAAACCATAATGCACCATGCTTATCTTCAACTGCGTTGAATACTTGTATACCCGATGCCCCATCGAACAAATCTAAGGGCTTCGCCTGCCCGGTTTTATCGATCCTGATAACACCGGTCCTGTAAGAAGTAACCAACCAGCTGCTATCCTTAAGCTGGTGAATGGAACTAATATATATATCAGAAAAATTGACCTTAGGCAATGACATATAAGCAACCTTACCTTTATCGTCAATCGTAGCAAGACCTTTATATGCAACACCAAAATACATTTTACCATCAAAACCATCTGCAGCATATCTTGTTTGACCATCCAGATTAAAATTGGTTTCTCCACTCGCAGAAATTTTGAGAACGCCATTCTGATGTGTCAACCATATATTTTGTTTTCTGTCAACATAAGTATGTATTATATTAACAACATCCTTAAATGCCTTTTTATTTTTGATTTGATATGGCTTGATGATACCATTTTCTAACCAGTACAATGAGTCCATCGCACTCGTGACCAGATATTTTCCAGAACTCACTTCCGCAATGGCTGAAACACGATTATTAGCAATCCCTTCGACCTCCGCATAATTCACAACTTTAGTTGTAGATATTTTAAACAACCCCCTGTCAGTCGCTAACCAAATATTATCCTCTCTGTCAACTGTTATATTATGTAATGTTTGGATATTGAGATATTGCTTAGGAAATCTATAAAATCGATCACTGCCCTCAGGTAAATAAGCAACCCCATTACCTATAGACACCCAGACACGCTTTTTAGCATCCTCGGCGATATAAGCAAAACTTGGATTAGGCACAGGAACGCTTACTTTTTCCATACCAGGATAAGCTGCGAAGCTTCTGCCATTCCACAAATAGATCCCTTGAGACGATGTCATCCAAACCCTTCCTTTACTATCCCTAAAAACACTTATGACAAACACACCTGGTTTAAGTCCATCATTTTCAGTAAGCTCTCGCCATCTCCCATCATTTTCCTTGTGCGAAATCTTCCCTCCAAGAATAAACCAATCCTCGTAAGTAATACAATCCCCTCCTGGCGTACACTTTCTATAGTCGCGGTAAAGATCCTGTGGTATAGTATAATGCCGCTTGGTTTTAGGGTCAAATATGATCATTTCAGTTTTACCAACGCCCACTATTGGAGGGCTTAATATTAATTCACCCTTCGCCGTTTTTCCACGCAGAAAAATAGCCTTACTACCCGGCAAGTACGTTGAGAACATACCATGTTTGTAACCGACCAACCCCACCCCTGCAATGGGGAACCAAAGTGTACTGTCTTCACTTTCCGTGAATAAACTATTGCTATTATCGGTTTTAAGTGCTGGCGTATTACTTGAATTAAATGTAAGAAATTGCTTCCCGTCAAATCGAATAAAACCTGAATAGCTGTTCATCCAAATAAACCCATCCATGGTCTGATAGGTATTCATGACAAAATCATTAGGCATGCCATTTTTGGAATCATAATGCTCAATTTTAAATTGAGCATACGGATTTTGTGCATACACCAATGTATGCATTAAAAAAAATCCAATGAGTACAAGAAATTTCTTTCTACAGCATTGTACCAAAGACGAAGCAACAGGCCAACTTTCAAACACTTGGTGCTCAGATACATTCATCTGAGGATATATTCGGAGACCCTTTGATATTTTCATATTAACATTCTTATTGTAATGGCAAAAGAACTTTGAAAATAGTATACATTCCATCTTCACTCTCACATTGTAATTGACCGCCATGCGCTTTAACAATATCATAGCTCAAACTCAAACCCAGTCCTGTTCCCTGACCAGTGGGCTTAGTTGTAAAGAATGGCTGGAAAATCTTTTCCTTGATATTTTCGGGGATTCCCATACCATTATCCTCTACGATTATTTTCAGCACATCATCCTCTTTTTGGGTTTTTACCTTCACTTTTGGCGAATAACCCTCCACGCGTTTACGTGCTTTTTCATTGACAGCATAAAATGCATTATTGATCAGATTCAATAATACCCTTCCGATTTCCTGTGGATAGACTGCGATCTTTCTTACGGTTCCCTCAAATTTCGTTTCATATGCCGACATGAATGAGCTGTCTTTTGCTCGAAGCCCGTGATAAGACAACCGCAAATACTCTTCGCAAAGAGCATTGATATCAATCAATTCCTTCTGACCATTACTGGTCCTACTGTGCTGCAACATCCCTTTCACGATGCTGTCAGCCCGCTTCCCATGATGATTGATTTTTTCTAAATTCTGCGTAATATCATTCATCAGCTCCTGCACGGTATTGATATTACCCAGGATCAGCTCCTGGCGCAATTCCTCCAACAGTTCTTTACTGACCTCACTGAAATTATTGACAAAATTCAATGGATTCTGTATCTCATGGGCGATACCTGCAGTAAGCTCACCGAGTGATGCCATCTTTTCTGATTGAACCAATTGCTTTTGTGCTTGCGTTAAATCGGCCAATGCATTTTCCACCTGTGTCTTGGCCTGTTCCAGTTTATTAAAATCCTCGTATCGGGCATAAGCTGTAGAGAAAGCATCAGCAACAGCTACAAGTGTATCAATCTCTTCCTCTGATAAAAGAGAGCTGTTTCCAACATAAAGCATTCCCTGCATAAATGGAATAAAGTGTAAACAAACACCTTCTGGTGGAATGCTCTGCAGGTACTGTACCCTATCTCGAATAGCGCCTTGCCGGTAAAGCGAATCTGCCAATAAACCAAATTCAGCACTCGTCCAACGCTGGATATGCTTTTCGCGCTTTCTCCAGTGTTGAACCATCTCATAAATCTGAGGAGTTTCCTGAAAACGCATATAATAGGCAGCTATATGAGTGCCGGTCGGACTAGATAAAAAGGTATGGATCTGCTGTTTAGATTCATCGATGATGAAGATACCACAGCGGAGAAAAGATATATCAAGAACATTTAATTCATTCCATATAATTGGCGTAACACGATCTAAATCTACAACAGTACGCATGGAAGCGATATTGGCCCGTATGCGGTCCAATGCAGCCTGTTTTATCGCTTCTTTTGCAGCAGCTTCAGCGCTTTGTAGATCTAAAAAACGGGTATAGGTCTGATCAAAAACCTTAGCAAAACGCTGAAGCAGTAATATGGCTTCTTCGCCAAGCGGGGTTGCTGAAGTTACACCAACAAAACCACTAGAATAAAAAACAAAGGTATTCACCCTCCTTTTACCTCTGATACCCTTTGCAACAGCAAACTTCAAAGATATTAAGTAATCCAACCATTCATTGAGTAATGGGCCCTGCAGATCAATTACGATATATGGCTGTTTCTGTTTCCATGCTTTGTAAATATATTGACCTGTCGTTTTTTCCCGAAAGGATATTTCATACTTATCATATAGCTGACTTCCATCGGTCTCTGTGATCCACAAGTCAAAACAACCAATTTCAGACTGAATGATTGTAATAAAACCACGGAACATGATTTGTCTCGAATCTTCCGACAGCAGACTCCGAAACTCCTGAAACATGAGTTTGACCGTTTCAGATAATTCATTGGAATTCTGCATAGCCATCGTCCTGGCCCGAAGGCGCTCTAAAGCAGCTTCGATCTGTGCTTCCTTTGCCTGGGTTTCCGATTTCTGCAGATCGGTAAAACGCGTATAGGCTTGCTCAAATACTTTTGCAAATCTACCTATCAGCCTATTGTCCTCCTCGGAGAATTCTGTCTCATCATACCGCAGGATGGTCAAAGAAATATTCCCAACAAAAGACACAGAAATATTGTACACGCTTTGATCAAGGATGTATCTCTTCCTTTCTTCGGGTATCTGTTTAAAATCACTATGCTTTAATAAATATTTCCAGTGTCCGTTCTTTTCTTTTTTAGAATAGCATTTTACAAAACCCTTTCCATGAGGCTGATTTTGTACAAAATCCCGTGCAATAACACTGTTTATTCTTATTTCAGGTTCAGTAACAAAGCGGCTGGTATACGAAGAATCTTTATTGGCAATCCAGTATTCTGTATGTGTTTCATGAAAAATCAGGATTGTTGCAGCATCCATCTGCATACCCAATTCTCTAAGTTTCTCAGCAACAACGCAGGCAACCTCCATGATCTCCTCGCTTCGGTGCATGGCCAGCGATCTGGAACGAACTTTTTCTATGGCATTCTCAACAATCGCTTCTCGAGCCTGCTGCTCTGCTCTTTCAAGATCCAAGAAACGGATATAAGCCTGCTCAAATACAGATGCGAAGCGGCTTACAATATTTTTTTGTTCATCACTGTATGTTGCCTTGCTAAATGTATCAACAATAATAGAACAGTGTTTCTCAAATGCCTCAAATAAACTATACGCATCTGTTTTGTAAAGATTTTTTTTGAAATCACTTGGAACTTTTGCATAATCTGTATAACGAAATATCTGATCAAGAAAGGCATTCTTTTCCTTCCTGCCAATGCTCATTTCAAATGACTTCGCTCCCTGTCTCCAGGCCTCCCTTGATTCTTTATCTACCGGATGTTCAAAAGGAGGGATCGCATATTCCATCGTTTCAAATCCCTCGTTACAAGTCCAATGTGTAGTGTCCTCATAATTGTTCTTCGGCAAAACAATGATCACAGAATTATTCTGAAAGAATCCTAATTCCTTCATTTTTACGAACAGTAGTTTGGCAACTTCTTTAATCTCACTACTGCTATGCATGGCCATAGATCTGCTACGCACCCTTTCAAGTGCGGCCTCAATGATCAACTCCTTGTTCTTGATTTGTAATTCAGTGGTCTTTTCAACCACTAATTGCTCCAGCAATTGCAACTTCTTCCTGGCTTCCCCAATATGAAAAGTATCTGCTGAGCTACTTGTCGGGTCTGGTAAAGAGGCATGTAAAGAGATCACCTGCCAGTTTTTCTCTTGGAAAGCAAAGGTCAAACTAACTGATAGATGCAAGGTAAACTGCTGCTTCCCCTTTCCAAGCTTTACCGAGATCTCATCATAAAATACTGCGGTATCCGCATTGGTAAACTTAGGCAAGTATTTTGTAAGCAGCCTGGCTTGGAAAGCCATATTCCTAGATTGCTTTCTTGCATTGACAATAATTTTTCGGTAGGCTGATTTTGAAGTGAAGATCTCATCAGAAGCTGTACCGCGACCACAAACGTTATCGGCAACATACGTATCGATCCATCGTAATGGTGCTTTTATATCAAGCAATGTAACGGCAAGTACACGCTGATACGCAGTTTTCAGGAGTGCTTTTTTGTTGTGTTCCATGTTTGTCTTGAGGAAAAAGTAGAAACAGGAAACACAGTATCAGCAGCAGAACTCCTCTACTTATCCTTTCGTAATTTAAACAAAATGAACTTGTCGGGGAAAAAATATTTTTTAACTTGTAAATAGCAGATAATCAATAATATACAATAAAGTAAGGACTTCTAAACATCAAAAAGCCCCCACAGAAATGCGGAGGCTTTTTTGATGTTCTTTCAGAGAACGGGTATCGTTTTCTGAAAGGATTAAGTAGCGAGATCGGGACTTGAACCCGAGACCTCAGGGTTATGAATCCTGTGCTCTAACCAGCTGAGCTACCTCGCCAGGTCTGTTCCGTCAGAAATTTTCGCTAACGGGCTGCAAATATAGGAGGTTTGGTCAAAATGAGCGCCCTTAATAGGCTAAAAGTTTGGAGATCCGCTCCATCAATTTATCCGGAGTGGGTAACATGGCCGCTTCCAGGGCCGTATGAATAGGTACAGCAGGCAGGTTCCGGGCACCCATTACCTCCACTTTGGCGTCCAGGAAATGGTAACATTGATTGGATATCCGGAGCGACAAAGCCTCCGCAAAGGAATTATGCTGTTGTTCTTCACTTAATACCAGCACTTTACCATGGTGCCTGACTGCTTCAAAAACCGTCTCTTCATCCAACGGGAACAGGGTGCGCAGGTCGATGATCTCAATTTTTCCGGGCATCCGGGCCTCAACGGCTTTTGCCCAGTATACGCCCATACCATACGTGATGATACATACCGTTTCGCCTTTCCGGACCTTTTCGGGATCGGCCTGGGTAACAATACCGGCCTTCCCAAGGGGCAACACATATTGTTTATCCGGTTCAATGCAGCGGGCATCATCCGTACCCGGCACTTTGCTCCAGTACAGGCCCTTATGCTCCAGCATCACTACCGGATTGGGGTCCAGGAAAGCCGCTTTCAGCAGGCCTTTCATGTCTGCGGCATTGGAGGGATATACGACCTTGATACCTTTTACAGACAACAGGGTACTTTCAATACTGCCGCTATGATACGGACCACCGCCGCCATAAGCGCCTGTAGGTACCCTGAGCAGCATCTGCACCGGGAATTTACCATTACTGAGGTAGCAGGATTTGGAAGCTTCCGTGATCAACTGGTTCAATCCCGGATAAATATAATCGGCGAACTGTACTTCCACGATCGGTTTGATACCCAGGGCAGACAGGCCCACTGTAGAACCCACAATATACGCTTCCTGTATAGCAGTGTTGAATACGCGGTTGGGTCCGAATTTATCACCCAAAGTGGCCGCTTCCCTGAATACACCGCCCAAACGGGCTCCTATATCCTGGCCATACAATACCGCTTCGGGATATTCTTCCAGGATCTCTTCAATAGCGTGCAGGGCCGCATCCACCATCATCACTTTCTCTCCGTTCCTGGGCACCCGTTTCCCTTTTTCTTCCGTTACAGGCGTGGGGGCAAACACATGTTGCTCCACGGCATGGATATCCGGTTCAGCAGCCTGCTGTACCAATGCGAACTGCTCCGATACCCGTTCACGTGCCGCTGATTCTACCTGGTTGATCTCATGCTCTGGATAACCTACGCCATTCAACAATAACCGCAGTTTGGGAGCAGGATCATATAAGCCGTGTTTCAGCAGGTCTTCCCTGCTCCGGTAAAATTCTTTTCGTACACCACTGGTATGATGGCCCAGTAAAGGTACTTTGGCATGTACCAGTACCGGCTTGCGTTCTGTTCGGGCATACCCGACCGCCTGCTCCATGGTCTCGTAACTCCTGATAAAGTCACTGCCGTCGCACTGCATGCGTTTCAGGCCTTTAAAACCGGAGGCATAGTCATAGGCATTGCCGGTACGGATCTCTTCTTCTGTGGCACTGATGCTCCAGCCGTTATCCTGCACCAGGTATACGATGGGCAATTCTTTCAGTACGGCAAACTGCAATGCTTCGCTCACTTCCCCTTCCGATACACTGCCGTCTCCCAGTGAGCACAGCACCACCGGCAGACTTCCATCTGCAGCTTTTCTGAAAAGCGGTGAACCTGAGCGCTCCAGGAACTGGAGACCCTGTGCCAATCCCGTGGTGGGTATGGCCTGCATGCCAGTGGCGCTACTCTGGTGTATGATCGAGGGTTTATCGGAATCCCGGCTGCTGGGGTGGCAGTAATAAGATCTTCCCCCCGAAAAAGGATCATCCCTTTTTGCCAGTAACTGGAGCATCAGCTCATAAGGCGTGAAGCCGATGGTCAACAGGATGCTATCGTCACGGTAATAGGGACTTACCCAATCGCAGGGTAAGAGCTGCATGCCGGCAGCGATCTGGATGGCTTCATGCCCGCGCGATGTGGAATGTACATATTTACAGACCTGCCTGTTGGCATCATAGGTATCGCCCATTGCCCGGGCGGTAACCATGAGTCGATAAGCATGTAACAGGGTTTCTGGCGTCAGCATCTGCAGGTCATCTTCGGGAATGAAACAAAGGGGTTCCGTATTATTTGATCTCGAGAGCGAATACCTTTTCCTTCTCATAAAAACCCTCAAGCACATCATCCGTAACACATTCCCCTACTCCCGAAGGGGTACCGGTATAGATCAGGTCGCCGATATTGAGTGAGAAATACTGTGAAATATGTGATACGATCTCATCAAAGGAGAAGATCATATCCTCCGTGTTACCGCTCTGCACCACTTCCTTGTTCTTTTGCAATGAAAAATGGATCGGTCCGTTCCTCAGTTCATCCGTAAAAGGGATCCATTTGCCAATGATGGCTGAATTGTCCCAGGCTTTCGCCTTCTCCCACGGCAGTCCCTTTTTCTTGAGTTCTGCCTGCAGATCGCGTGCAGTGAAGTCAATACCGATGGTGAACGCATCGTAATATTTATGTGCCGTATCCTCGGTCACATATTTGCCATTCTTACAGATACGCAATACTACTTCTGCTTCGTAATGTAATTCATTGGAAAACTCAGGGTAATAGAAAGGGGCGTTCGACTGCATCAGGGCAGTCTTGGGCTTCATAAAGATCACAGGCTCTTCCGGAACTGCATTACCCAGTTCTTTGGCATGCTCCGCATAATTCCGGCCCACACAAAATATTTTCATAAGGTAACAATTTAAAATAGCAATTAAATAGCCCTGTTGATACTGGTACGGCGGCTACTTAGATCATATTTCTTCCAGTGGCATAACGCCCGCTAAAGCTATTTTATTGCCCAAAAACGAGGTTATTTGTCAGGTTCATTGTCCGCTCTATCCCTATGGAAGCAAAGGATTCAATGATCTCAACACATTTTTCGATCTTTTGTTGCACAACTGGACTCTCGGCGCTTGTCCATTTACCCAGTACAAAATCTACCTGCCGGCCTTTCGGGAAGTCATTCCCGATCCCAAAACGGAGTTTTGGATACTGGTCTGTGCCAAGCGTAAGCTGGATATCTTTCAGGCCATTGTGTCCCGCATCACTCCCCGACCCTCTTAAACGGAGCTTGTTCAGAGAAATAGCAAGATCATCCACAATGGTGAGTGTGGCCGCCAGTTCAATTTTCTCCTTATCCATCCAGTATTTGAAGGCCTTACCGCTCAGGTTCATGAAAGTGGTGGGTTTGATGCAGATAAAGGTCTTCCCTTTCCACTTTACCTCGGCTACATCGGCCAGCCTGTCGGCCCTGAAGAAACCGCCGTGTTTCAGCACAAAGGCACTGACCACATCAAAACCGATATTATGACGGGTATGTTTATACTCATCACCGATATTACCCAATCCAACAATTAAAAACTTATTCATATATAACTCAAAATTACCCCGGAAAAAGCATTCAAAATGCGGAGCTGCCGGAAATGGGTGCCCACCCAGACAGAATCCACTAAAATATCCGGGAATTTTAGTTTCCTGTCCATTATTTAGTAGCGTTGTCTTAATTTCACCCGGAAGCCCAGCGCGCCTGCATATGCAATCACTGATCGGTCACATCAAACGTATTATCAACTGGATAGCCAATATCGGGATATCTGATTCTCTCAGCTTTTATGAACGCAAAAAAACACAACTGATCAACCTGGCCGTGGGACTGGGTATACCGCTCAATATTTATTTCGCTATCAAAAATTTCGCTGAACAAAGGGCCGAGCTGGGCATCATCAATGTCTGCCTCATGACGGGTGCTTTTGCCATTCTGCTCATCAACAGTTATCAGAGATACCTGCTCGGCCGGAGCGTTCTCAGTTTTCTGGCAAGCATCCTGTTCTCTGTGAGTGCCATCCTATTCCGGAACGGAAGTGAATATTATCTGTTGTTGAATGTGGTCATTATCATCACTTTTTTTTCTGACAGGAGGTTCCTCATCAGTTTCACCATTGGCAATCTTCTCCTGTTCATCGGTATCAAGATATTCCTGAATAGCACTTTTGTATTTGACCAGGTCCCTTTCAGCAGGGTCATGTTCAACATGACCTGGGCAGTAGGCATGATGGTGCTGGCTTTGCTTTTTTTCAAAAATGAACAGCTCTCCTATCAAAAGCAGGTAGAAGAAAAGAACCACGAACTGGAAAACATGAATCAAACCAAAGAAAAACTGTTTTCCATCATCGCACATGATCTCCGTTCACCTATCGGACAGCTAAAATCCTCGCTGGAAATGGTGAATAAAAGATATATCACGCCCGAACAGTTCATAGAGGTGACCGATAAACTATCCATTCAGGTAGATCAGATATACGGTACCCTCGACAATCTGTTACGATGGAGTGTGAGCCAGTTCAAAGGGATCAAGGTAGTTCCGGAAAAAGTATCGCTGACCCATTTGATAGAACATCAGGCAGTTCAGTTCTTACAGCCCTCACTGGAACAAAAGAATATACGACTGCATACCGAAGGCCTGCAGCAGCAGCAAGTATGGGCCGACCCAGACCACCTGACACTGATCTTCCGTAACCTCATCACCAATGCCATCAAATACAGTTACCCAGATGGCACCATCACGATCCGCGCCTATCCCGACAATGACCAGGTGGCGGTAGAGATCAGGGACAATGGTATCGGTATGCCTGCCGGAGTAAGGGATTCCCTGTTCAGTCCCATGGTAATGGTCTCCAATACGGGAACCTCCAACGAGAAGGGTACGGGGTTGGGACTGAAGATCTGTAAGGAATTCACTGAAAAGAACCAGGGAAGGATCTGGGTAGAGAGCGCTCCGGGCAAAGGGAGCAGTTTTTATGTATCCTTTCCCAAGGCCCAATAAAAAACCCGGAATCAGATCCGGGCTTTTTAGGAAAGATATCTGGAAGATTATTTCTTCTTCTCGTCTTTTGCTGCAGTAGCTTCTTCCTGTTTCAGCTGACGGGTCAACACCACAGATGCGATAGGAATACGTGGAGAGTTGAGGATCTCGATACCGTCCACTTTCACGTCTTCCACACGGATGTTTCCGTTCAGGTCCAGGTTAGTGATATCCACTTCGATGTTCTCCCTCAGGTCCTTTGGCAGCGCCTTGACTTTCAGGGCCTTGATCTTGGTGATCAGTTTACCACCACCTCGTACACCCACAGAAGTACCTGTGAATTTGATAGGCAGGGTGGCAACCACTTTCTTGTCATTTACCAGTTCCAGCAGATCCACGTGGATCAGGGAATCATTTACTTTGTCAAACTGCAGGTCTTTCAGAATGCATTTGTACTTTTTACCGTTTACCACTACTTCGGCCAACTGAAATTCACCAGTGTACACCAAAGGCTTGAAAGCCTTCGCAGAAGCGTAAAAATTAACCTCTTCGGCACCCCCGTAAATTACACCCGGCACATTTTCCTGAGAGCGAATCTGGCGGGCGGCTTTTTTGCCATGCTCGGTCCTCAGGTGACCTTCGATTGTAATTGTTTTCATAATTATATTTTTTGGACGGCAAAGGTAGGGAAATCGAAATTAAGAACGGGCAATTCATCCTTAGTAATTAGGGGAGCCGGCACAAAAAAATAATTGCCCAATTGTTTAAAAATCAGGCAATTACTAATTATTAATAATTAATTATCAATTTATTTGTCCCTGCCACGCAATTGAGAGTGGATGAACAGGCTGGTAATGCTCTTGTTCTCGTAGGCATTACGGATAGCGATAGCGAACAGGTCGGCCACCGAAATGGCTTTGATCTTGGCGCTTTCCTTACGCAGTGGAATGGTGTCGCAAACCACCAGTTCTTCCAGCACACTTTTCTCAATATTTTCATAGGCGTTCCCGCTCAGAACCGGGTGGGTGATCATGGCGCGAACACTGCGGGCCCCTTTTTCTTTCAGCAAACCAGCCGCTTTGGCAAGGGTACCGCCGGTATCACAGATATCGTCCACCAGTATGATATCCCTGTCGGTCACGTCACCGATGACCACCATGCTGGCGATCTCGTTGGCGCGCTTACGGTGTTTATCACAGATCACCATTTCGGCATTGAAATAACTGGCGATCTCGCGTACCCGGTTGGTACTGCCTACATCCGGTGCCGCAAAGGAAAGGTTGGGCAGTTTTAACTGCTGGATATACGGAATGAAGATAGCGGAACTATCCAGGTGGTCCACCGGCACATCAAAGAAACCCTGGATCTGCGGTGCGTGCAGGTCCATGGTGATCACCCTGTCAGCACCAGCCGACTCCAACAGTGTAGCGATCAGTTTGGCACCAATGGCAACACGGGGTTTGTCTTTCCTGTCCTGGCGCGCAAAACCATAATACGGTATCACGGCGATGATCTTGTAAGCGCTTGCTCTTTTGGCCGCATCAATCATCAACAACAGTTCCAGCAGGTTATCGGTGGGCGCATAGGTACTTTGTACCAGGAAAACATAGTCGCCACGGATACTCTCGAGGAAGATGGGCTGAAATTCCCCGTCGCTGAATTTCTGGATGTTGATCTTACCGATGGGGGCGCCAAAACATTGGGCAATTTTTTCTGCCAGCTTCTGAGAACCAGTGCCGGAGAATATCTTAACGGATGGGTTCATAATGTGTGGGGATGTGTCGCGAAGATAGAGATAAGGTTAAGAAATTGTAATTTGATTTTGCTATAAATTTTCCTTATGAGCAAATTTTCTATCAAGGACTGGCCCGCTGATGACCAGCCCCGTAAAAAGCTGTTACTGCAGGGTGCAGGCGCACTCAGTGATTCAGAATTACTCGCCATCCTGATCAATACCGGAACTAACAAAGATTCGGCCCTGGATGTGGCCAAAAACCTACTGTTCTCCGCAGAAAATAACCTAAGTGAACTGGCTGAATGGAGCGTTCAGGGTATGCTGAAAAAAAAGATCAGGGGCCTGGGTGAGGCCAAGGCCATCAGTATAGCGGCCGCCCTGGAACTGGGCATCCGCCGGAATGCCTCGGGACGAAAAAAACAAAAGGTCACCAAAAGCGCAGATATCGCCGAATTCCTTCGGGCCTCACTGGAGCACCGGCAAAAAGAAGTATTCGTAGTGGTATTCCTCAACCGGGCCAATACCATCATCCATCAGGAACTGATCAGCGAGGGCGGACTCACCGGCACCGTGGCCGATCCCCGCGTGATCCTGAAAAAAGCCCTGGAACACAATGCCACCGCCATCATACTCTGCCACAACCACCCCAGCGGCAACCTCCGCCCCAGTCATGCAGACGAGCTCATCACCCAAAAAATAAAGCAGGCCGCCAGCCTGCTCGATATCCTGCTCATGGACCATATCATTGTTGGAAATGAGGGGTATTTCAGTTTTGCAGATGAGGGAATGTTGTAGGGGGCTGGGTTCTGGGGTTTTTGATGCTGGACACTGGATACTAGATACTGGATACTGGATACTGGATATTATATGTTGGATGCTGGGTGGGATTGGATGATTATTAAATTGATATTTTATGAGTTATAAGAAACTTGAAATATGGAATTTGTCCAGGGAGATAGTAGTTGAGATCCATGAGATGAGTTTACAACTGCCAAAATTTGAGTTATTTGAAGAAGGTGCACAGATAAGAAGATCATCTAAAGCAGTAAAAGCATGTATAGTGGAAGGCTATGGCAGGAGGATGTATAAGCAGGATTGGATAAAATTCCTGATATATGCAATATCGTCAAATGATGAAACTATGGATCATCTGGAAAATATATGGGAAACAAAATCGCTAACAGACGAAAAACGATACCATGCCCTTCACCAAAAAATCGAACAACTGGGCAAGATGCTCAATCGATTTATTCAATCCGTCCAAAAACACCATGAATCCCCCAAATAACCAGCTCCCCAGTATCCAGCCCCCAGCATCCAGCATCCAGCATCCAGTATCCAGTATCCAGCTCTCCCCCCTACGCCTGCGCCGTAGGCCCGCCAAAATTCATCGGGATCTCAATATGCTCAAGGTCCTTGATCGGGCCATTGGCGGCTTCATAGCGTTCAATATTCTCTTCCAGGGCACGCATGAAACGTTTGGCATGCATGGGTGTAAAGATGATCCTTGATTTCACCTTGCTTTTGGGCGTGCCGGGCATCACATTCACAAAATCGATCACAAATTCAGCATTGCTGTGTGTAATGATGGCCAGGTTGGCATAACTGCCTTCAGCTACTTCTTCACTGATCTCTATGTTCAACTGTGCGGGTTGCTGTTCCATATGGTTTGTTTGCCACAAATGTAGGCAAAGCCACCGGTAATCAGGCAGGTAGCAAAACAAAGCGGGTTGACATATTGTCAACCCGCTTTTATTCAGATGATCCGAAAATGTCGATTAATCAACATCCCAGAACAGTCTTGTTTTGAATACATCGATCCCGGTTGGAACGTTGGTGTTAGAACCAGATTCGGTGTTAGGATAGAAGAAACGCAGTGGTCTGTCTGCAGTAGATACACCTGGAGATTGTGGTGTAACCGGCAGGTTAGACTTCCTGTATTCTGTCCATGCTTCCAGACCGCTGAAGTTAACCAGCGCGATCCATTTCTGAATAGCAATGGCTCTTAACTTGTCAGGAGAAGCACTCCAGTCTGCATCAGCGATACCGCTGGTAAGCAGCGTAGTGGCTTTTGTTGCTGCGTCGTCAACTCCGAGAACACGGAATGATTGTTTAACACCCTCTTCGTAGTATGACTGAGCAGTTCCTGGCAAAGTAACAGCAGGAAAACGCTGTTTGGCCTCAGCCAATGCGAACTGTACCTCAGCAACGGTCATCAATACAACAGGTTTGTTGTACTGTCCTTTTACGATCAGGCTTGGTCCGACATAAGAGCTGGAAGGAGCGGTATAACCGGAAGCGATACCAAAAGGTACACCTACATAGTTTGAAACCACTTCAGCAGCAGTACTTACACCAGGAGTAGCGCCACTCTCACCACCTTTGGCATAAGCGATACGCTTCAGGCGGAAAGTATCATTGGCAGCGATCAGCTGGTCGAACAGGAACTTGGTTGGACGTGGGTAGCGACCCAGAGAACGGGTAGCACCGTTGGCGTCGTAACCCCATCTGTCGTAGATCGGATTCAGCTTACCGGCTGTTGCGATATAGAATGCGGCACCACCTACACCTACTTCCTCAGTAATGAAACCGCTACCTTCTGTAACGATCTTATTGATCTCAGTGGTGATGTAAGCGTCGCGTCCTGTAACACGCGACTGGTGCATCAGGATACGCAGTTTCAGTGAATTGGCGAATTTAACCCACTTGGTGGTATTACCGCCAAAGATGATATCCGCACCGGCATACGCACTGGCAAAAGGATTCGCTTTCAGATCAACGATCGCAGCATCCAGTGAAGTGATCAGCGCTTCGTAAACGGTCTTCTGGTTGTCGAACTTAGGAGCCAGGGCAGCTACTCCCTTCAGAGCGTCTGTATAAGGCAGGTCACCATACATATCGATCAGCGCCTGGAATACATAGGCTTTCATCACGTTCGCAGGTCCTTTGAAGTATTTCTGACCATTGGCATCAGCATTGTTCAGCACGTACTGATAGTCCTGCAGGTTGTCATACAGACCATCCCAATAGTTGAAATCGCCATTGGTGAACTGGTAGTTAAAGGTAGTTGTGCTCAGGATATATGAGCTGGACTGTGTCCATTGACCAGACCAGTAAGATCCGATCTCGTTAGGACTCACCATACTGTTGGCGGTCGTGCTCAACGCATTCGTTAACACGAAGGCCGGGGTGGCAGTTGGCAAGCTGTTAGGGTTCGTGTTGATATCCAGGAAGGACTTCTTACATCCTGTCATCAACAACGCACCTAAGGCCAGGGTATATATTGATTTAAATTTCATAATTCAAAATTTTAAGGTGTTGTGTGATCTTAGAATGTCAGGTTTAAGTTGATACCATACTGTCTAACAGGAGGTGTCTGACCGGTACTGTTCAAACCGATACCGTTACCTGTTGTTCTGCTGAACTCTGGATCTGTAAAGTAGTTAGACTTGTCTTTGATAGTGAACAGGTTCCTTCCGTATACAGATACACTTGCACCAGAGAACACTTTGGTCTTAGCGATCAGAGAAGCCGGTACATTCCAGGCGAGGTTAACATCCCTTAACTTGATGAACCATCCTGGTGTTACGAAGTTCTCAGAGATCAGACGGTAGTTATCTACCCACAGACCATACTCAGCTTCACGAACATTCAGGTTGTTGTCAACGAGTTTGCCACTGGCATCGATATAAGCAGCATTTTCAAATACGTGCGGAACACGGTTAGAGGTCCATCCACCTGAACCGGTAAAGGTCATTTGTCTACCTAAGTCAGAGAAGATCTTGTTACCACCACGATATTCAAAGTTGAAGGCGAAGGAGAATGACTTATATGACAGTCTTGAACCCAGACCCATGATATGGCGGGGCAGGGTACCACCTCTTTCCACCAGGGCAGTGTTACGGATCGGGTAACCGCTTGCGCTGTTCACCAGTCTTCTGCCTGAACCATCAGCTGCATAAGTGTAACCATCTGATTTCAACACAGGGAAACGGCTTCCCTTGATTACGTTGGTATTAGCATAGCTATAACCATCAGCCAACTGGAACTGGTCTACACCAGGATACAGGTCGATAACTTTGTTGTCGTTGTAAGAGTAACGCAGGTTGAAATCCCATTTCAGTGCACGGGCACGCAGGATCTGGATCTTCAGGTCAGCCTCATAACCCCAGTTCTTAGATTCACCCACATTGATCAGCAGATTAGAGAAACCGGTTGTGTTAGGAACCTTAACAGTGATCACCTGGCCTTTGGAGGTCTGCGTATAGGCAGTTACATCCAGGTTAACGCGGTTGTTGAACAACTGTAACTCAGCACCAGCTTCGTAAGAAGTTACGAACTCAGGTTTCAGGTTAGCGTCAGGTAAAGTGTTACCCACGGTCAGACCCACGATGTTTCCGTAAGGGAAACCACCACCGTTAGGATAGGTCAGGTCCAGACCATATAAAGGCAGGTTATCGTTACCGTTCCTGTTCACGTTCAAACGAACTTTCGCATAGTTCAGGGTATTGCTCTTCAGAGAAGGCAACGCATCTGTTGCGATGAATGACAGGGCCACACCATAGTAAGGATAAGACCAGGTATTGGTAGGCCTGTTAGGTTTGAAGAAACGGGAAGTGGCATCGTAACGGAAAGTACCGTTCAGGATCAACCAGTCCTTGTAACCGGTGGTAAGGTCGGCATAGTAACCGTACTTACGCTCCAGGGTATTTGATTCACCTCCAGTCAATTCACCTTGTCTGTTCGATACGTTGTATACATCAGGTACCACAATTGAGCTGGAACCTACACTGACAAATTTGGTCTTACGCTGGTACAAGCTGTAACCGAGGATCAGTTTGTTGGAGAATTGACCGAGGTCTTTCTTGAACTGTAACTGGAACTCGTTGTTGATCACATTCTCTGTATTAGAGTAATCGTTTACACTACCCAGGATATTGGCACTTGCCCTGTCGATACCATCGTAGTCATTGGCATAATCCCATGGAGCCGGAACATACGCGCTGTTCTTGGCCCAGTCTGTGTAGAGGAATTGTCCAACTGTGTTCTTACCAGTGCGGATATTGTTCATCACACCGATCTTGTTAGATACGGTCAGCCAGGAGAAGGCTCTGTAGTTCAGGTCCAGGTTACCCTGGATGTTCGCGTCGTTGTAACGCTGACGGTTGTTATCCTTATTGAAGTAAGGGTTATTGTAGTAGTCATCGTAGAAACCGTTCGGATTGGCAAACTTGTTGTTTCTCCAGTCACGCATTTCATTGATAGGGATATGCGCCGCCACGTTGATCAGGTCAAAGTAGAAGTCAGAATTGGTCCTGTCGTAGTTGGCCTGTACATAAGAAGCATTGAAACCAACACTCAGTTTACCATATTCCCTGGTAGCGCCCAGTCTTACACCGGTACGCTCGCTCTTGTCCAAAGGAACGATACCGTTGATCTTGTTGTTCTCTACAGACATGTAGAAAGTACCGTTATCATCACCACCCTGGAAGCTAACCTGGTTATTGGTGGATAAACCGATATCGAAGGCTTTTCTGCGGGCATTGGCTACCGGAGCATATGGAATGATGAACTTGCTGCCATCTTCCAGCACACGACCGGTGATCCTGTCCTTTCCATCATATGGATCACCATACTGCTGGTTCTCAAAAGGACGCCAGTTGTCTTTCATACGATCCAGGTAGTTGGGTTTCCAACTGGCGCTTCCGAATGAAGCCGCGTAGTGAGAACCATTACCGTATTGATCCTGGAACCAGGGCAGGAAACTGATCTGCTCCAGGTTGGTGGTATTGGAATAAGACACTTTCAATTTACCCTTTGCACCTTTTTTGGTGGTGATCACGATCGCACCGTTGATACCGGCAGAACCATACAGGGTTGCAGCCTGGCCACCTTTCAGGATAGATACGTTCTCAATATCATTAGGGTTGATCAATGCCAGCGTTGTAGAAGTGGTCTGCATACCATCTATCACCACCAGGGCCTCGTTATTACCGGTCAGAGAACGGTAACCACGTAATACCACTTTTACGGAAGGGTCAACACTGTTGTTCACGTTATAAACGGCCAGACCGGAAACTTTACCGGATAATGCCTGGGCCAGCTGAGGAGAACGACCTACGGTGATCTCTTCGTTGGATACCCTTGCATAAGAGTAACCGATCTCCTTGCTTTTCTTACGGATACCCTGGGCGGTAACCACCACGTTCTCCAGTTCATTCACTGTTTTAGACAGTGTGATGTTGAGAACGGAAGATTTACCAACCTTTTGCTCAACCTCGTTAAAACCAACAGCGGAGAACACCAGTACGGCATTATCAGCGGCGCTGATACGGAAAGAGCCATTGGCATCTCCCACGGTGGCAGTACTGGTACCCTTGATCTTAACGGAAACACTGGGAACCGGGGCCCCCTGGTCATCTTTTACGGTACCCGTGATCGGACGTACCTGTGCAGTAACCGCTATTGAGAAACATAGCAATGCCACTGCAAGTGTGGATACAATTTTCTTCATGTTTTTAGTTTTTGGATAAACTTTTGAGTGGACGAATATAACCAATAGCGATAAAATGTTAAAAAAAAATTAATTAAACAGATTTTACAATCAGTTAACACGCCCTGAACCCGAAATAGACCGGATAATGCGCTTTTCTGCTGCGTTAAAATAAAAAAAAATATTAATAGCAAAATAATTTAATGCATAAGTAATTAATAAACATTAGCTAAAATAGATTCACTTTCTACAGTATGTATCCCCCTCCCGCTAAGGCCGCTCGTGCATTGCGCAACTAACCCATTAACAACCTAAGCTGCATGCAACAAATACCGTTCCTGTACCGGATAGGGTTACAGAACAAGTAAAAAAAATGGGCCCGGCAAGGCCATTTCAGATAATTTTGCGCCAGATATGTTATTACTAGATGGAAAAACCGCTTCCGCCGCGGTTAAAAACGAGATCCGGGAAGAGACCCTGCAGTTACTGGCAGCAGGCAAAAGAGCCCCCCACCTGGCGGCCATACTGGTAGGAACCAATGGCGCCAGCGAAACCTATGTGGCCAGCAAAGTGAAGAACTGTGAGGAAGTAGGGTTCCGCTCCACGCTGATCCGGATGGATGCCGATGTGGCCGAAGCCGAATTACTCGATGCCATCGCCCGCCTGAACGCAGACCCCGAAGTGGACGGCATCCTGGTACAGTTACCCCTGCCCAAACAGATCAGTGAACAGAAAGTGATCGAAGCCATCGACCCTGCCAAGGATGTGGACGGTTTTCATCCCAGCAGTGCCGGTAAACTGGTGCAGGGCCTACCCAGCTTCATCCCCGCCACGCCGTATGGCATCATGCTGATGCTGGAGCAGTTCGATATCACCACCAAAGGCAAACATGCAGTGGTCATCGGCCGCAGCAATATTGTGGGACGTCCCATGAGCATCCTACTCAGCAGTAACCAGAAAAGGGGTAATTGCACAGTGACCATCTGCCATTCGCATACGCCCAACCTCAAAGAGATCTGCCTGCAGGCCGATATTATCGTAGCCGCACTGGGCCGCCCCGAATTCGTAAAGGCTGATATGGTGAAGGAAGGTGCCGTGGTGATCGACGTAGGTATCACCCGCGTTGACGACCCTACCGCTAAAAAAGGATTCCGCATCAAAGGCGATGTGGCTTTTGCAGAAGTGGCCCCCAAAACATCGGCCATCACCCCCGTACCCGGTGGCGTTGGACTGATGACCATTGCGGGATTACTCAAGAACACATTACAAGCGTATAAGAATATCGAACATTGAACAAGGAATATTGAATGATGATCGGAGCAATACTTCATCATTCAATATTCCTTGTTCAATGTTCAATATTCCCCTTGGAACCTGATTTTTTGCTTACATGAGTACTGTTACTACACATATGCTGCCTGTTATGGAGGCTTTCTACACCATCCAGGGGGAAGGTTTCCACCAGGGACGTGCGGCCTATTTCATCCGGCTGGGAGGCTGTGATGTGGGTTGCGTGTGGTGCGATGTGAAGGAAAGCTGGGATGCTTCCCAACACCCGCAGTTATCCATTGAACAGATCGTGACAGATGCCCAACTGCACCCCGGCAGGCTGGCTGTGATCACCGGTGGTGAGCCACTGCTGCACAACCTGGATGAACTGACACGCCAACTGCACAATGCGGGTTTTGAAACCAATATCGAGACCTCAGGTTCCTCACCGTTGAGCGGGGAGTGGGACTGGATCTGTCTGTCACCCAAAAAATTCAAAGCGCCCCTGCCCGCCATCCTGCCCCAGGCCAGCGAACTGAAAGTGGTGATCTTTCACAAACACGATTTTGAATGGGCCGAGACCTATGCTGCCCAGGTGGATCCCGGTTGCAAACTGTATCTCCAACCTGAATGGAACAAAGCCGCTGAAATGACCCCATTGATCATCGACTACATCAAAGCCCATCCCCAATGGGAGCTGAGTCTGCAGGTTCACAAATACATCAACGTACCTTAATGCGGCACAGCATCCGCGCTGTTGAAATTTAACAAACCGCTGTTTCGCTTTTTTACGATCTTGTTCGGGCTATGAAAACAATCTTGTTGTGTTTGGTGGTACTGTTGTCGGTAACCGGTTCTTCGCAGGTTTATAACCCGGAAAAAGTACAGGCGAGGGCCGTAAGATCATACGAGAAAGCATTGGAACTGCTACAGGACGGACAAATTCGCGAAGCCGTTCCCGTACTCATGCAATCCATCAAAGAAGACAGCAATTTTGTGGATGCCTACCTTTCACTGGCCGGTGCATTGGGACAGCTGAAAAGATACGACCAGTCGGTAAAGCTGTACGAGAAAGCAAGGGCCAAAGACACGGCCTATTTTCTTTTGTACCACCTGCCCTACTCCATCAACCTTGCTGGACAAGGCAGATTTGAAGAGGCCCTGCAAGCGGTGAACCAATTTCCGCGATATCCCAAACTGAACGAACGCAGCATCAAAAGCGCGCAATACCGGATCCGCTGTTATGAATTCGCCATCCGGTATGCAAAGGAACACCCGTCCTCCTACCAGTTTAACCCGGTGAACCTGGGCGACAGTGTCAACACCCCGGCCCCTGAATATTATCCCTCGGTAACGGTCACTGACAGCCTGCTGGTATTTACCCGCCTGCAGCAACGTGGCCGCGAAGACTTTGTAGAAAGCCGCATCAGCAAACAGGGATTCGGAAAATGGAAACTGATCGATGGCGACATCAACCTCGAGACCAACAAGGGCGCGCTCTCCGTATCGCAGGATGGGGAATGGATGATCTTTGCCGGTGACCTTTCTACCCAGGGCCACCGGAGTTTTGATATCTATATTTCCTATTATACGCCACAGGGCTGGAGCGAACCGCAAAACGCGGGACCCAATATCAATACAGACTTTTATGAGAGCGGCCCTACGCTGAGTCCCGACAAACGGGCACTGTATTTTATCAGTAACCGCCCCGGGGGGTATGGTGGAAGCGATCTCTATGTCAGCTACCGCCAACCCAATGGAAAATGGGGACCCGCTGTGAACATGGGGCCGGACATCAACACAGCCGGTGACGAACAGGCACCCTTTATCCACGCAGATAATCAGACCCTGTATTATACTTCGGATGGTCTGCCCGGTTATGGTGGCACCGATCTTTTTGTGATCCGTAAGAACCTGGATGGCGAATGGGGCAAACCGGAGAACCTGGGTTATCCCATCAACACCATCGAGAACGAAGGCAGCCTTGCGGTTTCTGCTAACGGGCTCACCGCTTATTATGCCAGTGACAGAAGCGACAGTCGCGGCGGTCTCGACATTTACCAATTCGATCTGCGCCCCGATATCAGGCCCTACAGGACCCTGTACGTGAAAGGCAAAGTGATGGATGCCAAAACGGGTAAACCCTTACCCTCTTCCGTTGAACTGGTAGACAACAGCAATCGCCACGCGCTGATGCAAGTACAGACTGATGAACTGGGCGAATACTTCATCACGCTGCCCACCGGAAAAAATTATACGTTCACGGTTAACCGCAAGGGTTATCTTTTTTACAGCGAGTTATACGCTTTGCAGAACAAGGAAGCCGACAGCGTATACCGGAAGGACATTTACCTCCAACCTGTAGAACTGAATGTGGTCAGCACGTTCCGGAATATCCAGTTCGCCACCAATTCGTTCGAGTTACCGCAGGACGCGTTCATAGAGCTGGACCGTTTATGGCAGCTCCTGACAGAGAACCCCGGCCTGAAAATAGAGATCAGCGGTCACACAGATAATATAGGCAAGGCAGAAGATAACCAGGTGCTGGCCAACAACCGCGCCAAGGCCATTGCCGATTACCTGGTGAACAAGGGCATACCACAGAGCAGGATCAGCTACAAAGGGTATGGCGCCACACAACCCATTGCCGATAACCAGACCGAAGCCGGCAGGGCGCAGAACCGGAGGACCACGTTTACCATCACAGGATTATAGCATATAATATGTTGTGCAATTCAGTAATTCAGAGTTTCTGATGTTGTACATCTAAGAAATAACAATTCGGGGCGATCGATGAAAATTTTCTAATCAGTTCCTGTGGACGGGCCTCTTTTTGTTCGGTGCCGAGCGTAAGCGATGGCAGACAAAATGATGCACAGCACATTTTGTCAGAAGAAAAAGCAGCCCGGGAACAGGAACGGGGCCTAGCGGCCTTGAGCGATATAAAACCCCAACTATTCGGCTGACTGTTTAATAGTACAATACCTTAGCGTATAAATACCTAACGGAGATCCTGATCTTTTTGCAGAGCTTGGAAACCAAAAGCTTTGCCCATGCAGGAAGAAACCCTGTACCAGGTGGCCCTGACCCTGGTACCCGATCTCGGCGTTGTGAGAGCCCGCCAGTTGGTAGCACATCTGGGATCTGCTTCTGCCATTTTCAAAGCGAAGAAAAAGGAGATCGCCGCAGTGGATGGTATTGGCGAAACCTGCGCCCATTCTGTAAAAGCATGGAAAGCCTTTGCAGAGGCCGAAAGGGAACTGATCTTCGCAGAAAAGAATGGCATACAGGTATTGTTCCTCACAGATCCTGCCTATCCGCAACGTCTGCTGCATTGCTACGATCCGCCTACGCTGTTGTATCACAAAGGCAATGCCGATCTGAACCGATCCCGCATCATCAGCATCATCGGAACACGTAACCACACGGAGTATGGCCGTCAGGTGACCGAACAGCTGGTAAAGGGCTTACAAACACAACAGGTAACCGTCGTCAGCGGTCTTGCATTCGGGATCGATGCCATCGCCCATCGTGCCGCATTACAGAACCAGTTGCCTACCATCGGTGTGCTGGCCCACGGACTGGATACCCTGTATCCCACACAACACAGAACACTGGCGAAAGAGATGCTGGTGAATGGGGCTTTGCTCACCGAATTCAGAAGCGGCACGGAGCCCGACAAACACAATTTCCCCAAACGGAACCGTATTGCCGCCGGACTGGCCGATGTTACGGTAGTGATAGAAACCCCTGTGAAAGGCGGCAGTATGATCACCGCCGAACTGGCCTGTAATTACCACCGCGACCTGTTTGCCGTTCCGGGAAGGATCGGCGACCCCAAAAGCAGCGGCTGCCTGCAACTCATCAGACAGAACAAGGCCATGATCTATACCGGTCCGGAGGAATTACTGGATACCATGGGCTGGATGGAAAAGAAAAAGCCCGCCATAAAAAAACAGCGGGAACTGTTCCTGGAATTCAGCAGCGAAGAAAAAAAGATCGTCGACCTTCTGCTGGATCATGAGTCGGTGCATCTGGACCTGCTTTACCTGCAAAGCGGTTTAAGCAGCAGTACGGTGGCAGCAGTATTATTGAAACTGGAGCTGCAGAATGTGGTGATATCACTGCCGGGAAAAAGGTATCGGCTTACCTGATGCTTTTCACAACAGGAATGCTGCATACGCTATTCGGGAAGATCATATACGGTCTTGTGGTGTTCCCGGACCTCATTTTCTTTTTTCCGCCAGGTAAGTAAAAGCATCATGGCAACAAGTGCCAGAATGCCTGGCAACAGGAACGCGTATACAAGACGATCCAGCCGGTTCTGGTAGATCCATCCCGAAATGATGGCTCCGCTGCCGATACCCAGCTCCAGCGCAATGTACACCGATGCAACGGCCCTGCCCCGGTTCTCCGGCCTGCAGAGATCGACCGTCCAGGCCATGATGGTAGGCCCGTTCATGCCAACGCTCAGTCCGAGTATGCCGGCGCTGATGATCACCATGGTCACCGTATGCGCAAACGAGAGCACCACCATGCCTATCACCATGGTAAATGAGGACCAGATCAGTACAATGATACGCCCGTGTTTGTCGGAAGCCTTGCCCAACACAAAACGGATCAGCAAAGAAGCGATGGTATAACAGGCATAAAAGAAACCCTTGTTCTTCATCCCTACCGATTCGCTCAGGTCTGGCGAGAGCGTTAACACCACCCCGATGGAGAAGGTAAGTAACAACATGGTGATGGCCGGACGTACAGAAGTATTGTCGAAGATCTCATCCTTTTTAATGTGCAGGATATTCACTGAGAACTTCTGCGGATTGGGCAGGGTCTCCCTGATATTGTACAGGATCGTAACGGAGCCCAGCGCAAACAGGGCCGATACAATGAACATGGTATTGTAGGAATACCCCATTACCAGGTAACTGCCCGCCAGCGGCCCGATGGAAGAACCCAGGCTGTAGCCGATGGCCAGTGCACCCAGCGCTTCCCCCCTTCTGGATTCATGCACCACATCGGCCCCATACGCAGAGGTAGCTGTGGGCTTGAAGCCGGTAGAGAAGCCATGAAAGAAACGAAGCAGCAAAAAGCCACTCACGCTAGTAAGCACCGGATACAGCAGACTGCAGATCACGCAGACCAGTGAACCGAAGATCATGACCGGCACACGGCCGACCGTATCGGTCAGCTTGCCGCTAAAGGGGCGTGATATGCCTGCCATCAGCGTAAACAGGGAAATGATCAGTCCTTTGTATTCAGCCCCGCCCAGACTGGTCAGGTAACCCGGCAGCTCAGGTATCATCATACTGAAACTGGCGCTGAACAGGAAATTACTGAAGATGAGCAGCCCGAACTGGAAATTCAAATACGGGGCATCAGCAGCAGGAGCGGTACTTGTCATTGCCCAAAAGTAAATACAATTCATTTCCGTCACCCGCAGAATATATACTGCAAACCCTTACAGTTACAGACGGTTATATGGCTGTATGAAAAAGTTTTGGAGCGAATTTGCCTGCTGCGCTATCTTTGCACATGGCAATAAGAAATACTCCTACCCGCAACAAGTCAGCACAATCAAGGTTATTCGGCGAAGGCCTTACATTCGATGATGTATTGTTAATGCCCGCCTTCAGCGAGATCTTACCGCGTGAAGTTGACATCCGTTCCCATCTCACCAAGAGCATCGTACTCAACGTTCCCATGCTGTCCGCAGCCATGGACACCGTTACAGAAGCCAACCTGGCCATTGCCCTGGCACGTGAGGGTGGTTTGGGTATCCTGCACAAGAACATGAGCATTGAACGCCAGGCCGAGCAGGTACGTAAGGTGAAACGAAGCGAGAGCGGTATGATCGTTGACCCCATTACCCTGCTGGTAGATGCCACCATCGGTGACGCACTGAAACTGATGAAGGATAACAAGATCGGCGGTATCCCCATTGTGGATGCCGGGCAGAAACTGGTAGGTATCCTCACCAACCGCGACCTCCGTTTTGAAACCGACAAGAAACGGAAAGTGAAGGAAGTGATGACCAAAGACAACCTCATCACCGCACCAGAAGGGACCGACCTGAAGAAAGCGGAAAAAATATTACGTCAATACAAGATCGAGAAATTACCCGTGGTGAACCGCCAGGGAAAACTGATCGGTCTCATCACCTACCGCGATATCCTGCAACTGCGCAATTATCCCAACGCAGTGAAAGACGGTATCGGAAGATTATTGGTAGGCGCGGCACTCGGTATTACACAGGACCTGATGGACCGTGCTTCTGCCCTGCAGTTCGTAGGGGTGGATGTGGTTACCCTGGACAGCGCGCATGGCCATAGCAAAGGTGTGATACAGGCATTGAAGGCCTTACGCAAGAACTTCAAGAACCTGCAGATCATTGCCGGTAACGTGGGTACGGCAGCGGGTGCCAAAGCACTGGCCGATGCCGGTGCCGATTGCGTGAAAGTGGGTATCGGTCCGGGCTCCATCTGTACCACCCGCATCGTTGCCGGTGCCGGTGTACCGCAGCTCACGGCCATCATGGAAGCCAGCAATGCCCTGAAGGGAAAGAACATACCGGTGATCGCCGATGGCGGTATCCGTTATACCGGCGATATGGTAAAAGCACTGGCCGCCGGCGCCAATGTGGTGATGATGGGAAGTGTGTTTGCAGGTGTGGAAGAAAGTCCGGGCGACACCATCATCTACGAAGGCCGTAAATTCAAGGAATACCGCGGTATGGGCAGCCTGGGCGCCATGAGCCAGGGCAGTGGCGACCGCTATTTCCAGGACGTGGAAGCCGATATCAAAAAATATGTTCCCGAAGGTATCGAAGGACGTGTGGCATATAAAGGATTCCTGCATGAGATCGTGTACCAGTATGTAGGAGGTTTACGTTCCGGTATGGGTTACTGCGGTGCCAAAGACATCAAAGCCCTGCAGCAGGCCACATTTGTCAAGATCACCAACGCTGGTATGAAAGAAAGTCATGCACATGATATTGATATTACGAAGGAAGCACCGAACTATAGCAGAAAGTAAGAAGTGAGTGGGGAGTGGGAAGTGATGGGTGACCTTATATCGGGTCGCCCATTATTTTTTTGGGGTCGCTTATGTTGGCTTGTGGGGAAGAGATATGCGGGTGAACAGAAATTATGTAACACTGGCATAACCATCATACCCAAAAAGCAATGTACCTTTCGGAAAAATAGCCGGTGAAAAAAAAAGCCTTTTTCAGCATACTGCTATTCCTGTTATGCGGCTTGTATGGTAGCGCACAGGATAACCGTTCGGGATTGCGCATCAGCGTACTTACCTGTGCACCGGGACAAGAACTCTATTCCACTTTCGGACATACCGCTATCCGCGTGGTAGATAGCATACAACATACAGATATCGTTTACAACTACGGCACATTTGATTTCAGTGATCCTGATTTTTACAGCAAGTTCACCAGGGGCAAATTGGACTATTTTTTATCGATCGCTTCCCTACCGGATTTCATGTACGAGTACCGGTCGGAGAACCGCGATGTGTACGAACAGGTGCTGGCCCTCAGCGAGCAGTCCAAAAAAGCCATCCAGCAAGCGCTGAATGAGACCTTGTCAGGTGCGGCCCGTTATTACAAATACGATTTCCTCTATAACAACTGTACTTCCCGGGTGCGCGATATCATCATGAGATATGGTGGCCTGGAAGCAGATCAGCAGCTGGTCCCTTCCGGAACCAGTTTCCGTGACATGCTGCACGAATACCTCGACAAAGGCAACCAGGCCTGGAGCAAATTCGGGATCGACCTGGTGCTGGGTAGTCCCATCGACAAAAAAGCCGGGATCGCCGAATCCATGTTCTTACCGGATTACCTGATGAAGGGGATCGACAGTTCGGTACGCAGTAAGTACCATAAGGTGCTGGGCGAAAAAATATTGATCAACCGGGGAACAGCGCAACCGGAACCCTTCCGCGATACCCCCTTGCTTCTATTCAGTGTGATCGCGGTGATAGTAGGGGTTTTATCCTTATTGAAGAACAAGACCGCTGTACAACTGAGCAGGGTATTTGACTTTGTCCTGTTCCTCAGTACGGGACTGATCGGCTGTCTGTTGCTGTTCATGTGGCTGGGCACCGATCATTCGGCCTGTGCCGCCAACTACAATCTATTATGGGCCATGCCGCTGAATGTGTTGGCCGCATTCGCCGTTTGGAAAAGACCCGGGTGGTTCCGGAAATACATGAGCGTGTACGCAGGGCTATTGCTGGTGACCATTTTGGTTTGGTTCTGGCTGCCGCAGGAACTGAATACGGGTTTCTTGCCCATCATACTGTTGTTACTGGCACGTTGTGTGCAGCTGAGAAAAGGGTAACGCTCTCTGATCATCCGTGTTTCTGTGGCTGTTTAAAATGCGGTAAGGTGGTCGTTCGGGAAGATCTCAATAGAAGAAGGACAAAAGAAAAGAAGAACAGAAGATTGCCATTACCGGGAGATACCACTTTTTTGCCTTGTTCTGGTATGTCTTTCTTTCATGAATTCTATCAAAACAGATCCTTCAGCAATTTTTTTAATCGGGTCTAAATATACTGGTATGCGCAAAACAATTTCTTATCAGGCTTCTGCGATCTCCTACTCCGTGTATGGTATGGGAACGGCTGTGGTATTGCTGCATGGTTTTGGGGAGGATGGCCGCATCTGGGACGCACAGGTGAGTTTTCTGCAGCAACACTGCCGGCTCATCGTTCCCGATATCCCGGGTTCGGGAAATTCTGCGCTGCTGCAGGTGCAAGACCTTTCCGCTGCCGGGCAGCGATCCTTTGTTTCGATCGATGATTATGCCGATGTCGTATATGCCATCCTGGAAGCAGAGAAGATCGACCATTGCCTGATGCTGGGGCATAGCATGGGCGGCTACATCACCCTGGCATTCGCCGAAAAATATCCCGAACGCTTAACAGGTTTCGGACTGGTACATTCCACGGCCTTTGCGGATAGTGAAGAGAAAAAACAGATGCGGGCCAAAGCCATTGAGACCATTGGCCGGTATGGTGCGCAGCCATTCCTGAAGAATACCATACCCAATTTATTTGGCAGGTCCTTCAAAGAAAAACATCCCGAAAGGATCAGCCAGCTGATCGATGCTGCTGCCGGATTTACCGCGGAAGCCCTGCAGCAATATTACCAGGCCATGATACACCGGCCCGACCGATGCCAGGTACTGAAAAGCAACCGCTTACCCGTTCTGTTCGTAATGGGCACCGAAGACGTGGCCGCGCCCATGGATGATGTGTTGAAACAGGTATCGCTGCCCGGAATATCGTATATTCATGTACTGCCGGACTGTGGACATATGGGCATGTGGGAAGCGCCGGATACACTGAACCAACTACTGCTGGCATTTATCCATCCTTAATACTTCTACGGAATATGAAGAAGTTCTTCTTCATATCGTTATTCGCCATTTCTTTTCTGCCTGCTGTTGCCAGGCATGTGGCCGGAGGTGAATTGTTCTATGAATACCTCGGTGATGCAGGTGGCGGCAACAGCCAGTATCGTATCACCCTCCGACTGTTCAGGGACTGCGCTTCCTCCGGACCTTTGCTGCAGGCCGAGAGTGTGACCGTGGGCATTTTTTCGAACGACAACAATGCACTGGCGGTCTCTTTACCCCTGGTACTGGCAGGGCCGATCAGGGTGATCTCACTCAATACAGGCAATTTCCCCTGCCTGGTAGGCAGTGTGAACGTCTGTTATGAAATAGGCATCTATACCAACACCGTTATATTACCGGATAATACCGACGGTTACACACTTTCCAGGACCGGTTGCTGCCGCATAGATTATATCTCCAACCTTTCCGTGGCCAGGAATGTGGGCAGCAACTATGTGACCCGTATACCCGGTACCAAATCGCTGCCCTCGGGACATAACAACAGTCCGCAATTCAACATACGCGACACAGCGTTGGTCTGTGCCACCAAAAAATTCACACTCGATTTTGGTGCAACGGATCCGGATGGCGATTCCCTTTCTTATACCTTCTGCGAAGCCTATACAGCCCCCAGTGGCGCCAACAATACGGCCCCCAACCGCACGCTCACGCTGTTTCCGCTACCCTATGCAGCACCCTATTCTGGTTCTGCACCGCTGGGTGGCAGCGTTACCATTGATCCGGGAACCGGTATCATCAATGGCATTGCTCCACCGGAAGGACAATATGTAGTGAATGTCTGTGTTACAGAATGGAGGAACGGCATCGCCATCAGCCAGCACCGGAAAGACTTTATCCTGAAAGTGCAGAACTGCGATTTCATTGAAGCCATCTTGCCCGACAGGATCATCCAGTGCAAAGACTCCATAGTGCATTTTGAGAACCAATCGACCTCCAGCTCCATCACCTCCTATCTATGGACCTTTGGCGACAATACCTCCAACACCTCCAGTGATCCGATGGTAGATTATCCTTATGCCGATACCGGTCGTTATATCGCCCGTCTCACCGTAACAGGTCCGCAGGGTTGCATTGGAAGCGATAGTACGGAAGTATTGGTATACCCGGGTTTCAAACCCGACTGGCGGGTGCTGGGCAGTTGCGTGCTGAATCCTTACCAGTTCAACGACCTGACCACTTCAAAATATGGAACCGTGAACAGCTGGCGCTGGCGCTTTGGCGATGAAACCAATGACGCAGACAGCTCCACCAAAAAAGATCCACTGTACAAATACACCACCACTTCTTCCAAAGAGATCGGCCTGGTGGTAGGTGACAGCAGGGGCTGCATCGACAGTCTTGTCAGGACCATCACGATCGCCGACAAACCCATGTTGCAACTGCCTTTCAAGGACACCCTGATCTGCAGTATCGATACGCTGGCCATTCCCGTTCTGAATAGCGGAACCTTCAGCTGGTTGCCCAATCGCAATATCCTGTTCTCGAATACAGCAAGACCGCTGGTATTCCCGAAAGACACTACCCGGTATATTGTGACCGTTAGTGACAATGGCTGTGTCAACAGTGATACCGTAACAGTGAATGTGTTGCCATTTATCAAAGTGACTTTGGGCAGGGATACAGTGATCTGCGCAACGGACAGTGTACAGTTACGACCGGTCAGCCAGGCACTCAATTACCAATGGAGCAGTTCTGCGGGGGATCCCATCAGTAGTATAAAATACCCTGTGGTGCAACCCCAGGGTAATACCAGCTATTATGTAACTGCCAACCTCGGCAAGTGCCAGGATCGGGATACCATACAGATCAGAACGGTACCCTATCCCGTGGCCAATGCAGGTAACGATACCGCGATCTGTTTTGGCGCACGTATACAACTGCATGGTACCGTTACCGGGTCCTCAGTTAGCTGGACGCCTGTGAGTTCATTGATCAACCCGAACGATCCATCTCCTATTGCCGGCCCCACACATTCTACCGCTTATGTGCTGCAGGTCACAGATACCCTTGGCTGCCGCAAAGCGGTCACCGATACCCTGTTGGTACGGGTATCGCTACCCATCATTGCCAATGCAGGAAACGATACGGCAGTGTTGCCCAGCCAGCCCCTGCAACTAAGGGCCACCGGTGGAAGCCGTTATAGCTGGAGCCCTGAATATGGATTAAGTGACCCATCCATTGCCACACCGGTCGCTACACTGGATGCAGCTATCGATTCGATCCGTTACCGGGTGCGGGTATCGGATGATACGGGCTGTTTTGCAGATGATGATGTATTGGTAAGGGTCTACCAAACAGGGGCTGACATACTCGTACCCTCCGCCTTTACGCCCAATGGAGATGGCAAGAATGATCTTCTGCGCCCGCTGACCGTTGGCATTTCACAATTGCGTTATTTCAGGATCTACAACCGCTGGGGACAACTCCTCTTCACCACCACCGAACTCGGCAAAGGATGGGACGGTATATACAACGGCACTGCACAGCCAGCCAATACCTATGTTTTTGCCACCGAAGGCATTGATTACACCGGCAAGACCATTTTCCGGAAAGGAACCATCGTCCTCATCAGGTAACCCACGTCATGGCAGGCCCACCCTTTCTTTCCCCGCATAGCCCCCTACTACATCTCATCATTCCCTGTTCAATATTCATCTGTTCCTTGCTCATCTGCTCATCTGTTCTTCAATCCCTTCATCATTCATCATTCCTTGTTCAATATTCAATATTCTCCCCTTCCTATTTACTCAATGATATCCGATGACGATACAATTTTCCGATCTGCATATTTCCACGCTTCTTCAAAAGCAGCCTTGCTGGTTTGGGCATCGGCCTGTTTGCGCTGTGCTGTCTGCGAATGGTATAATCCGATCAATGCCCATCCGTTCTTCTTCCAGGTTTGCAGATCTTTCCGGTATACTTGTTCCGCTTCGGCATATTTACCGGCTTTGAGCAACACGGCCCCCAGGTGATGCCTTACGGAAAAGAACCAGTCGGGAGGTTCATTATAATTCAGACCATCTTCAATTACAACCGCCTGTTTCAGCAATGCAATGGACTGTTCATATTCTTTCTGTTTGGCCGCGATGCCCGCTGACAATACTTTTGAGGCGATCTGCACTAGGTCAGCGGTCGTATTGATGCCCCAAATGGTCAACTGCTGCAGTGTGCTGTCGGCTGCTAAAACAGAGAGGCCTCTCAATTCATTACGGGCACGAGCCACATCATTTTTACCCAGATAAGCCATGCCTTTGGCATAGTGCCATATGGCATTCGGGTACACCAGATCCTTGGGAGGTGGTGAAAGTGACAGCAGGGTATCCCACATGGACAGTTTTGCTGCCACATAAAAAGGGATCGTATAGTAATGTTGCAATGTACCCCATTCCGGCAGGCGCATGATATCTTTGGCGGTATGTTCCTGCAATTCTTTTGCCGCCATCCAGGCCAGCGAGGAATTACCTTCCAGGGTAGCCGTGGCTGCTAAAAAATGATAGTTGTGCGGATAATAACTTAACGGGTACATACCCTGTGCATGACAGACCGTGGTATAGATGCTATCTGCTTTCACAGCCCTGAGATTGGAAAGCGAACCCAGGTGATAGTCGCCGGTATTGATGTAAATATGAGAAGGCATGTGCAGCAGGTGACCCGATCCCGGGACCAGCGTATCCAGCAAACGGGCGCTCGCTAAAGCTTTTTCAGGAGCCACAGATGCTTCCAATGCATGCATATAGAAATGATGCGCACCCGGGTGTTGCGGATTTGTTTTTATCAGGTGTTCCAATACCGCGATCAGTTCCGGTGTCCACTCTTTGGGCTGTTTGGTCTGTTTATCGTACAGGTCCCAGGGATGCAGATTCATCAGTGATTCAGCATACAATGCACCGATATCAGGATCCGAAGCATATTGGTCATACACCTTTTTCATGGCGGCGGCATAAGCAATATCCAATGCGCTCCTGTCTTTCGGAGGGTCGGCCACATACCGGGAGGCCAGTGCTTTGATCAGCGCCTGCTCTTTGGGGGTGCTGCTTTTAGATAATGCCTGCGCTTTAATGCTGGCATCATAGGCCCGTTGGAAATTATCCTTTTCCATACCTCCGTTATAGTTCGGACCTAATACATACGCATACCCCCAGTAAGCCATGGCACAGGCCGAGTCAAGTCGCGTGGCTTCATAAAACGACCTGGCCGCTTCCGCGTGGTTGAACCCATAGGACAGCATCAATCCCTGGTTGAAATAAGCCTGCGCTTCCGGGTTGGCAGTGGAGATCGGGAAATAAATCCCTTCCATACCGCTGAACCTTGGTGCTTTTTTCCCGGTCGTATACCAGTCCTTGTCTGTGGTCAGCGTACTATAACAACCGATCAACTGGTCGTTCGTTTCTTTTGCTTCCCTGTTATTATTACAGGCAAGCAACATCAAAACCGATAAGCAGGGCAATAAAAATTTGTCCATAATCAATGGTTTGGTGAATATAACTGTCTGAAAATTCCGCACCGCGATCAGGGCTGCGAAGTTTGGGAGGGGATACTAGAAACAAAATACATAAGCCGGTTCATAAATGCAATAGCCGGCGCCAAAAATTCCGTTCCGCAAAGTCTACCAACGATAGGAGCACTTACACAATCCTGCATAACAACAGCGAATTCACCACAGAGAACAGGGAGTTACGCAGAACCAACCTACACCATACTTCATCATTCATCATTTCCCGCCATGGCGGGATTCAATATTCCCAGCCGCTTTTTTCGTTCGATCCTGCATCGGATCAGGATTTCGTTTGAAGACCATCTGTTTCATCACATAACCGAATAACAGGCCACCTAGGGTCCATACCACAATCCCGATCAGAAACTTTACTGCTGAATAGCTTTCCCCTACCAACAACGGGTAGACGATATCCATAGCTACGAACATGAAATATCCCCAACTCAGACCTTCGGTCACCCAGTTATAGGACGGCGTTGTGAGGTCCAGCTGTTTCGAGAACCGCTCTTTCTGTGCCAACAGCCATTGTTGCTTCCATTTTTTCCTGAACCAGATCCAAATGGGGAACGTAAGGGCCAATAACAGGTAAGTTGTCAGATTTGTCAGGCACGGGATGATCTTCCCGCAATTATCACAATACAAACCAAACCAGTTTCTGAAGGCTGTTTTATTTTGTGGTGTCCACTTCAAAGAAGCATGTATGGTGTTACAATGAGGACATGGAACGAAGCTTCTTTCAGCCAAAGACTTTTTACTGTTCTTTTCAACCAGCAACAGTTTCGGGATCCTTTGCCCGAGAACCAATTCATTAAAGGCCAATCCCGGATTAATCATCCAGTGTAACATCAAAGGATTTTTCCAGGTCCAGGTTTTGTATTGGGTCGTATCAAAATTCATTCGTGGAAATATTAATTATTTTAGTAACCGTAATCATCAGGTTCCGGCAACCGGCCACAACAGCGCTACATGCCAAATGATTGAAGCCTGCCCATAAATCCAGCTGCCTGCAATCACCTTCTCATTCACCGCAGAGCCCAGAGAACAGAGAGTTGCACAGACCCACCCTACACCATACTTCATCATTTCCCGCCATGGAAGGACTCAATATTCAACATTCATCTGTTCCTTGCATCTGTTCATCCCTTCTTCTACCCCCTTCATCATTCATCATTCCTTGCTCAATATTCAACATTCCTCTGTTCTTCTCTCTCATTCAACATTCCTTGCTCAATATTCAATATTCATCTGTTCCTTGCTCTTCTGTTCATTTTTTCACTACATAACTCACTGCAACCACCCCGCTTGTAAATTGTCGTGTTGAAACAAGGTTCAGTTTTGTTTTTTCTTTGGCGCCATCGAACAAAGGGATGCCATGCCCAAGAATAATGGGATTGATAAATAACCAGTATCCATCCAGCAGATCCTGTTGCATCAGGGAATGGGTGGTTGAGGGACTGCCGAAAAGCAATATCTCCTTACCCGGGCCATGGGTAGACTGTTTGATCTGCTGAATCCTGTCGGGCAGGTTGTCGCTGATGATGGTTGTGTTAGGCAGATCCGTGCCTTTCAGGGTCTTAGACACAACGATCTTGTGTGCCTCTTTATACCATTGGGCATGTTCTATATCATGTTTGGAGGCATTGGGTTGATCTGCTGCAGTGGGCCAGTAATTTTCCATCATCTGGTAGGTGATCCGGCCGTATAAGGCAGTATCGCTTTCGCTGATCCGCTGGCCGACATGATCAAAGATCTCCTGGTCAACGGTGATCCAGTCCATTTCTCCGTTCGGTCCGGCCACAAAACCGTCGAGGGACAGGTGCATGAATGAGATGATCTTTTTCATAGGCTTGGAGGTTGCGCTTTCTTTGGCGTTTATGATTGTGATTGACAATGACAGCCAACTATTTATATCGATATGTTCTGCATATCCTGTTACTGTCTTTGCTTAAAACCTTGGTTAACCATGGTCAATTTACCGAAACCAGCTCATACATCCAACAGTAGGCTACTCATTGCCCTTTCACCACAGAGAACGGGAAATTTACACTGAGGTGAAGCCAAAGGCAATTTCATCATTCACATTTCCCGCCATGGCGGGACTCAATATTCATCTGTTCCTTGTTCAATGGTCATGATCCTCTTCCTCCGTTCTTTCCGCATTCAAACCAGAACTTCCCCAAAAACGTAATGAACGAAGCCGTAAAGGGTACGGTGCATTGGGCCAATCCGCCTCAACTGCCCTTCAAATGCCCTTCAGGTGCCCTTCAAGTCCGTTTCTTGTCCAATATCTGCCCGTTCCTGGTTCTATACTGGCTCAGTTCTTCTTCCATTTTGATCCTATTCTCGTTCACTCTTTCAGCGGCTGCGAAGCGAAGAAAAGGCAAAGCGGAGGCGAACAAAAACAGGTCAAACCAAGAGGACAAAAGGAACAAACCTGTGTATAAAGCAGCAGATGCAGCCGTTTTCTACTCTTGTAAGATGTTGTTTCTCCGTTAAAAACGAGGTAAATCCGGCGGCACAAACGTTACAAATAGTACATTCACATTTTATAGCAACCAGCTGAGAGAAGCCTCACTAAACTACCTGTAACAGGGTAAGAATGTGTGTATAACAGAATGAAAAAGTTTATCTATACCATCGCTTTCCTGTTTTGTGCGTTGGCCGGTTACGGCAAACACATAACCGGCGGTGAGATCTATTATACCTATAAGGGAACCACCAATGCAGGTAAACTTTCCTATAAGATCACGCTACTGTTGTACAAGGATACTACGGTATCCGGACAAGGGGTTGCCTCCTTGGGAATGTCGTATCCCATTTCTGTTTTCCGTGGCGATAATAATCTGCGGGTGATCACCGTGACCGCCACCCGGGTGAACTACGAGTTCATGAACCTTTCGTATTACAATCCCTGCCTCAATGTAAGGCCGCCTGTGCGGTTTGCCGTTGCAACCTATGAGGCCGATATAGAACTGGACCCACTGTCAGCAGGGTATATCGTGGCCCATTCACAGTGTTGCCGCATTGACCAGATCGTGAACATCAACTCCCTGAATGTGGGTGCTACTTATTGGGTAAAGATCCCCGGATCGGCGGATAACCCTTTTGCGCCCAATAATTCCAACGCCGTATTCAATAAACGGGATACCATCCTTGTGTGCCGAAGCTCCCCCATCGCCATCGACTTCTCGGCCATCGACCCTGACAATGATTCGCTGGTGTACAAATTCATTCCGGGGTATTCCGGAGCCAGTTCCGGCACCCCAATCCCCCCCAATGCGGATAATCCGCCCTATAATCCTGTCAATTACCTGGGCAGTTATTCCCCCACTTTACCGCTGGACTCCGGCATCACCATCAATCCCAGAACAGGACTGGTAACCGGTATCGCCCCCCCTACCACCGGTGTATACCTGATGGCAGTACTGGTGGAAGAGTACCGGAATGGCATCAAGATATCGGAACACCGGAAGGATTTCCAGATCAGCATCAATGACTGTACCATCACCGGTGCCCAGTTGAAACCGACCTATATCACCTGCGATGGCACCACGCTGTCGTTCCAGAATGAGTCAACCAGTTCCAATATCAATTCCTATTTATGGGACTTTGGGGTACCTGGCATCACTACGGATACCTCTACCAGTCCAACACCGGTATACGATTATCTCAAGAGCGGTAAGGACAGCGGTACTTACACCGTAAAATTGAAAGTGACCGCAGTGGGCGGTTGCCAGGATTCCACCACGGCGCTGGTGAAAGTATACCCGGGTTTTCAACCGGGTTTTACCGTTACCGGTACCTGTTACCTTAATAATTACCTGTTCTCCGATACTTCCCGCACCAAATATGGCAGCATCGCCGCCAGGGTATGGGACCTGGGCGACCTGACCACACTGGCCGATACCGCGCGGAGCAAGGACACCGCATGGAAATATGCATCGGCCACTTCGGCACAGGTACGACTGATCGTATCCAATAGTGTAGGATGCATTGATACGGTGAGCAGTATGGTGAATATTCTTGACAAACCCTCACTGAGTTTGGCTTTCCGCGATACCCTGATCTGCAGTATCGATACCCTGCCACTGAAAGCGAACATTTCCAGCGGCACCATTGTCTGGACACCTTCTGTGGGCCCCAACAGCAGCCGCATACTCAACCGGAACAGCAATTCGCCATTGGTGTTCCCGAGAGACACCACCCGGTATTATGTATCCGTGAACGACAACGGTTGTGTCAATACCGATTCGGTTACGGTTAATGTATTGCCCTTTATTTCGGTAAAAGCCGGCGTTGATACGGGCATTTGCCGAACGGACACGCTCCGGCTACGACCTGTGAGTGATGCATTGAGTTATCAATGGACCAGTTCTACCGGCGTGCCCCTACAGAACGTCAAGTACCCACTGGTGCAGCCATTGGTCAACACCAGGTACTATGTGCTGGCCAATTTGGGCAAATGCCAGGCAAGGGATTCTGTGCTGGTTCGGGTGGCCCCTTATCCCAATGCGGGTGCAGGCGCAGATATGACGATCTGTTACGGAACACGTGTACAGCTGAACGGATCCATAGTGGGATCCTATTTCTCCTGGAGCCCCACCAACAGCCTGGTAAATGAAAATAGTTTAACACCGGTAGCTGGTCCTACACGCACCACTGCCTATATCCTCACAGCAACGGATACCATTGGCTGTCCCAAACCTGTAAAAGATACCATACTCGTTACCGTGATACCCCCTGTACAGGCATTTGCCGGAAAAGATACTTTTGCCGTGCCCACCCAACCCTTACAAATGAATGCCAGCGGTGGGACCACTTACCAGTGGACGCCCTCTGATTTTTTAAGTGACCCATCCATCGCCAACCCGGTAGCTGTGTTCGATGACAAAACAGATTCCATCCGTTATACGGTCAGGGTCAGCAACGGCGCCTGTTATGCAGAGGACCAGGTATTGGTGCGCATATTCCGCAACGGTCCGGATATCCTGGTACCATCCGCTTTCACGCCCAATGCCGATGGCCGCAACGATGTGATACGACCCGCACTGTTCGGTATCAGTAAGTTCCATTACTTCAATATCTACAACCGCTGGGGACAGCTGGTGTTCAGCACTTCGGAAGAGAACAAAGGCTGGGATGGAAATTTCAGCGGTGTAGCACAGGCCAGCGGTACCTATGTGTACCAGGCCTCGGGTACCGATTACCAGGGCAACACGATCTTCAGAAAAGGCACTGTTGTGCTGATCAGGTAATAACAGGGGTATATCTTTTTGAGCTTTGTTCTTTACAGACAATCCTGTTACCGTAATTTTGCCCCTCATCACTTCACATTCTATGGACAAGATCATTTTAATTACCGGCGCCACATCGGGCTTCGGTAAAGCCATTGCAGAAAAATTTGCAGCTGCAGGATGGAACTGTATCGTGACCGGCAGAAGGGCCGACAGGCTGAATGCACTGGTCGATCAGTTGCAGAAACAATATCAAGTGCAGGCCACTTCACTGGTATTTGACGTGCAGGACCGCCAGGCCGTTTTTACCGCTATCAACAGTTTACCGGAAGCCTGGAAAAATATCGATATCCTGGTGAACAATGCCGGACTGGCGCTGGGGCGCGACAGTTTTGAGAACGCCAACCTGGACGATTGGGATACGATGATCGATACCAATGTAAAAGGGATGATGTACGTGACCAAAGCCGTATTACCCGTAATGACCGCCCGTAAAAAAGGGCATATCATCAACATGGGTTCCGTGGCCGCCAAACTGGTATACAAAGAAGGTAACGGTTACTGCGCCAGCAAACATGCGGTGGACGCCCTGAGCAAAGCCATGCGCATTGACCTGTTGCCACACCGCATCAAGGTCACCGCCATCCATCCGGGCGCTGCGGAAACAGAATTTTCCATGGTACGTTTTAAAGGAGATGAAACAAAAGCCAAACAGGTATACGACGGCTTTACACCGTTATATGCTGAGGACATAGCAGATATCACCCTGTATTGCGCTTCCTTACCGGAGAATGTCTGCATCAATGAACTTACGGTCTCTTCCATCTCCCAGGCAGATGGCATTTATATTCACAAATAAACCAACCCTATGTTTAGTTCTATTCAACATTTTATCGGCGTGTGGGAAGCAGAGTCATCCGCCACCCTTTCCTGTCTGGAAAAACTGACAGACGAAAGTTTGACCCAAGACCTGGTACATGATCACCGCTCTATCGATCGGCTGGCCAATCATATCATCGACTGCGCGGCCGGTATTCCGCACGAAGCCGGTTTCCCGGTCGGCGGTTACGCAAAAACACAATATCATACAGTGGCAGAAATGACCGCAGCCTACAAAAAAGCGACCGAGGCGGTCAAAGAAGCTGTTGCATCCTGCACAGATGCAAGCTTACAGGAAGAGTCCCAGATGTATGGACAGACCTGGAAAAAAGGATTTTCGCTCTGGGTAACCGTGACACACCAGATCCATCACCGCGGACAGCTCACCGTTTTAATGCGACTCGCCGGACTGAAAGTACCCGGCATATATGGCCCCTCCAAGGAAGAATGGGAAGCGATGGGATTGCCGCAAGCGGATTGATGGTGAGTAGTGAGTAGGAAGTTGTGAATGGTGAATAGTCAATGGGCAATAGTGGTTCATTCACAATTGCCCATTGACCATTACCTTCTCACTCACTACTCACTACTCACTACTCACTACTCACTACTCACTACTCACTACTCACCACTCACTACTCACCACTCACTACTCACCACTCACGCCTCTCGATTCCTCAGCTGCTCCACAGCTTCCACATATTCATCCCAGATCTCTTTTACGATCTCTCCGGCGGGTTTGATGTTCTTGATCAATGCACTTACCTGGCCCACTTCCAGCTCACCCTCTTCCAGGTCGCCTTCGAACATACCGCGTTTGGCACGGGCACGGCCCAGGATATGTTGTAATTCTTCTTCAGATGCCCCACGTAATTCCGCTTCTTTCACTTCTTCAAAAAAACGGTTCTTGAGCAAACGCACCGGCATCAGTTTTTTCAGGCTCAGTTGCGTATCACCTTCTTCCGCTTTTACCACCGCTTCTTTAAAAGCGATATGCGAGGATGCTTCCGGCGTACAGATAAACCGGCTTCCGATCTGCACACCATCCGCCCCCAGTACCATTGCCGCCAGCATTTGTCTGCCAGTGGCAATACCACCTGCGGCGATCACCGGTATGGTGACCGCTTCACGCACCACTGGTATCAATACCAGGGTGGTGGTCTCTTCCCTTCCGTTATGCCCGCCCGCTTCAAAACCTTCGGCCACTACCGCATCGCAACCTGCTTCCTGTGCTTTTCTGGCAAACTTGCTGCTGCTGACCACATGCACTACGGTAATGCCTTTTTCTTTCAGGTAACCGGTCCAGGTCTTGGGATTACCGGCGCTGGTGAACACTATCGGCACTTTTTCTTCCACGATGATATCGATGAGCTCTTTGATGTCGGGATACATCAGCGGGATATTCACCCCAAAAGGTTTGTCAGTGGCGGCCTTACACTGTCGTATATGTTCTCGCAATACCGGAGGGTACATGCTGCCTGCACCGATCAGTCCCAGGCCACCTGCATTACTTACGGCACTTGCCAGCTTCCAGCCACTGGCCCAGATCATACCTGCCTGGATAATGGGATACTGAATATGGAAGAGTTGGGTGATGGGGGATGACATGGGAGTTGATTTGAGAATTTGAGAATTTGAAAATTTGAAAATGTGGTAATGTGCTAATTTGAAAACGAATGAATTTGGGAACCAGTTTCGCTTTCCCAAATTTCCACATTTTCATCTTCCTACCCAAAAGAGAACGCTTTATTATACAGGTAACCCGGTTTAGGATAATTTGAAAATGTGCTAATGTGCTAATTTGAAAATGGACCTTCTAAAACCATTTTCAAATTCTCAAATTCTCAAATTTTCAAATTATCACCCGAAATCAATCTCAGTATTATCCCCAATATTCAGGCTGCGGCTAAGGCCTTTTACTGAAGCGTCGCTGCCGATGAGGGAGTTGTCGAGCACCACTTCGTCGAGGTTGGTATAAGAACCGATAATGCTGTCGCGCACGATCGAATTCTTGATGGAAGTATTGGCTCCGATGGCCACATGCGGGCCGATGATGGAGTTGGAGATATCGCAACCGGGCGCTATGCTTACCGGTGGTATGATGATGGTCTCTTTGTACGCATGCCCGTCGGAAGTATTACCGCCGAATTTCTTCAGCAGGGTGGCATTACTTTCGAGCAGGGTTTCTTTTTTACCGCAATCGAACCAGTTCTTTACTTTGAACGATTTGAACCTGGCGCCTCTTTTGATCATACAATCCAGGGCATCGGTCAGGTTATACTCGCCGAAGGTCTTGATATCCTGGGTAAACAGGTGGTGCAGGCACTCGAACAGGAAATGGGTCTCCTTGATCTTATACAGTCCTACCAGTGCCATATTACTTTTAGGAATAGCTGGTTTCTCCACCACCTGTTCAATAAAACCTTCCTCATCCAGCGAAGCCACACCAAAATTCCTGGGGTCATCTACTTTTTTAATGCCCAGCATACTGTACGGGCAGTTCACCACTTCCTTTACATCATACTCACAAATGGTATCGCCCAGCGCTACGAACACTTCATCATCGCCCACAATGTTGCGGGTAAGTTCAATGGCGTGCCCGGTACCCTGGCGTTCGTTCTGGTACACAAAATGGGTGGTGAGGTCAGGGTAGGTCTGTTTTACATAATCCTGGATCTTCTCTCCCAGGTAACCCACAATAAAGATGAATTCGGTGATCCCCGCTTCGCGCAACTGGTCCACAATAAAACTCAGGATGGTCTTTCCGGCAATGGGGATCAGGGCCTTGGGTTGGGTATAGGTATGGGGACGTAATTTGGTTCCGGCGCCAGCAACTGGGATGATCGCTTTCATTGGGGTCATTTAAGATACAATGTGCTGGCCAATCTCACTTTACCTGCCTGCTCGTCCAACACAAATCAGGCGCCGAAATTAGGAAAATATGAGAATAGGGCAAGTTTTGGGGATAATAAGGGCTGATTTACAGTGATTTTTAAGCCGTTTGCACCGGAATCAATCGCTGTGCCGGTTTTTATTTACCTATTATCCCCCATTTCCGACAAAAAAGTCATGACGGGCGAATAGCTTATTGACAGGGCTTATCTTTGCGGCAAATTTTATACAATGCAAAGAGATACCCTGGTCTTCGACCTCATTAAACAGGAACTGGAAAGACAACGTCATGGAATTGAACTGATCGCTTCTGAAAATTTTACCAGTTTACAGGTAATGCAGGCCATGGGTAATGTGATGACGAACAAATACGCCGAAGGTTATCCCGGCCGCCGTTATTATGCCGGCTGCGAGATCGTAGACCAGACCGAACAACTGGCCATCGACCGCCTGAAGCAGATCTTCAACATAGAATATGCCAACGTACAACCCCATAGTGGTGCCCAGGCCAATGCTGCCGTAGCCCTGGCGGTATTGCAACCCGGCGATGCCATACTGGGTCTTGACCTGAGCATGGGTGGCCACCTTACCCATGGTTCTGCTGTTAACTACAGCGGTAAATTATACAAACCCCATTTCTACGGTGTGACACGTGAAGGTGGCCTGGTGGACTATGAGATGCTGGAAGCCAAAGCCCGTGAAGTGAAACCCAAAATGATCATCTGCGGCGCCAGTGCCTATAGCCGCGACTGGGACTATGCCCGCATCCGCAAAGTGGCCGATGAAGTGGGCGCATTGGTGATGGCAGATATTGCTCACCCTGCCGGACTGATCGCCAAAAAATTACTGAACGACCCTTTCGATCATTGTCATTTTGTTACTTCCACCACACACAAGACCTTACGCGGGCCCCGGGGCGGTATCATCATGATGCGCAAGGATTTCGAAAATCCGTTTGGCCTGAAAGATGTGAAAGGGAATATACGCATGATGAGCAACCTGCTGGATATGGCCGTGTTCCCTGGCATACAGGGCGGACCGCTGGAACACGTGATCGCCGCCAAAGCCATCGCTTTTGGCGAGATCCTGAGCGATGAATTCACGGCTTATGCCAACCAGGTAGTCAAGAACTCACAGGCACTGGCCAAAGCGCTGGTGGCCAAAGAATACCAGATCATCAGTGGCGGTACCGATAACCACCTGGTGCTGATAGACCTGCGCAACAAGAACATCAGCGGTAAAAAAGCCGAACAGGCACTGGTATTGGCCGATATCACCGCCAACAAGAACATGGTCCCTTACGACGATAAAAGTGCTTTCGTGACTTCCGGTATCCGTCTGGGTGTTCCGGCCATCACTACCCGCGGCATGAAAGAAGAACATATGCCGTTTGTGGTGGATGCCATTGACAAAGTGCTGATGAATGCCGATGATACCACTATCCTGAACAGTGTGAAAAAGGATGTGAATGCGTTCATGGAGCAGTTCGTGTTGTATCCGGAATTAGGGTAGTCAGGATAAAGGAATGGGCGTTTTGTGAAATTGTAAACTTGATATATGCTGCAAAGAATACAGACCATCTGGTTGTTACTGGTTTCCGGCTTGGCATTTGCTTCGCTGAAGTTGTCGTTTTTCAGCGGTAATATCCTCGTTGACAACGTAAAACAGTTTCAGAGTTTCACTGCCATGAGTCACCTGCTGATCATGATACTGACGGTGGGCGTGGGCATTGCTTCGCTGATCACCATCTTCCTGTTCGGCAACCGGCAACTGCAGATCAAGATCAGTTTTGGGGTGCTCGCAGTTGCTTTACTGAATATTCTCCTGTACTACCTGCAGACCAAGAATTTTGTCCCTAACGAATGGAGCTTTGACCTTACTTCACTGGTCACCATCGCCATCCCCTTCCTGTTGTTCCTTGCCATCAGAGGCATTTATAAAGACGAGCAACTGGTGAAAAGTGTAGACAGACTTAGATGAATATTGAATGTTGAGCAAGGAATTTTGAATGATGAAGTGGGGGCTTTTCTTGACCAAAATCAACATTCAAAATTCCTTGCTCATCTGTTCATCATTCTACAAGTATTTGCCTGTATAACTTTCTTTCACTTTCTTCAATCCTGCCGGTACGCCGGCATATACCAGGGTTCCGCCGGCATCGCCGGCTTCGGGGCCGAGGTCGATGACCCAGTCGGCGCATTTGATGACATCGGTATTATGTTCTATCACGATCAATGAATGTCCCTGTTCTATGAGGGCATTGAAGGATGCCAGTAATTTCTTGATATCGTGAAAGTGTAAACCGGTGGTGGGTTCATCGAATACGAACAGGAGATGGCCGATGCCTTTGCCTTTTCCCAGGAAGCTGGCCAGTTTTACACGCTGTGCCTCTCCGCCGCTAAGGGTATCACTGCTCTGGCCCAGTTTTACATACCCCAGTCCCACATCCTGCAAAGGCTGGATGGCCGACCTGATCTGTTTTTCATCGGCAAAGAATTCAATAGCATCATCAACGCTCATATCCAGTACGTCGAATACATTCTTTCCTTTGTATTGTACGTCCAGCACTTCTTCTTTGAACCGTTTACCGCCGCAGGATTCGCAGGTAAGGTGTACATCCGCCAGGAACTGCATTTCAACGATCTGCTCTCCTTCACCCTTGCAGGTATCGCAACGGCCACCGTCTACGTTAAAGGAAAAATGTTTGGGCTGGAAACCGCGTGTTTTTGCCAATGGTTGTCGAGAAAAGAGGTCGCGGATGGGGTCATAGGCCTTGATATAGGTGATCGGATTACTGCGAGATGATTTACCAATGGGATTCTGATCCACCAGTTCTATCTGGGAGATATAGTCCACATCGCCTGTGATGTTCTTATGCAGTCCCACTTTCTCCGAGAACTCACCCTTCAGTTTCCGCAGGGCAGGAACCAATACCTGTTTTACCAGTGTGGTCTTACCACTGCCACTTACCCCGCTCACAACGCATAATGTGTTGAGTGGGAATTCCACGGTGATATCTTTCAGGTTGTTCTGCCGGGCATTTTCAACCGTGATACTGCGGTTCCATTTACGCACCTGTTTGGGTGGGTCGATGCTGAGTTCGCCGGTCAGGTATTTTCCTGTCAGGCTTTCAGGATTGGCCACCAGTTCCTCATAATTACCCACCGCCACCACTTCACCACCCAGATGTGAGGCCAGTGGTCCCATATCGATGATATGATCTGCTTCGCGCATCATCATTTCATCGTGTTCCACCACCACCACGGTATTGCCCAGGTCGCGCAGTGATTTCAATACACTGATCAAACGTGCGGTATCCCTGGAATGAAGACCTATCGATGGTTCGTCAAGAATATATAAGGAGTTGGTGAGGTTACTGCCCAGGCTACGGGTAAGCTGTATACGCTGGCTCTCTCCGCCACTCAATGAATTGGCAAGACGGTTCAGGGTAAGATATCCCAGTCCCACATCGATCAATGTCTGCAAGCGCTGGTGGATCTCGATCAGTATCCTTTTGGCCACCTGCTGGTCGTGTTGTGACAATTTCAATGTATCAAACCATTGTTTCAGGTCTTTCACCGGCAGTTCGCATAACTGGCCGATATGTTTATCGCCCACATGCACATATAAAGCCTCTTTGCGTAAGCGGTAACCCTGGCAATCGGGACAGTTGGTGCGACCACGGTAGCGGCTCAGCAATACGCGGTATTGCACTTTGTATAGGTTCTGTTCCACTTCCTTAAAGAAATCATCGATCCCCAGGGCACCGGGTCCGCCTTTCCATAGCTGCTGGTATTGATCTTTGCTGAGGTCTATCACAGGTTTGTGTATCGGGAACCCGAATTTACCGGCGTTCTTCACAAACTGTTCTTTCCACCAGCTTAGTTTCTCGCCTCTCCAGGCGGCCACTGCTCCTTCGTACACACTCAGCCGTTTATCGGGTATCACCAGGTCCTCATCGATCCCCAATACCTGGCTGAATCCTTCGCAGGTAGGGCATGCACCATACGGGTTGTTGAATGAGAACAGGTTCGGTACCGGCTCCTCGAATACGATCCCGTCCAACTCGAACTTATTACTGAAATGCAGCAGTCGGGTATTGTTCACTTCCACATACATCTCGCCCTCACCCTCGTAAAAAGCCGTGCCGATGGAATCGGATAAGCGGTGTATATCGTCCTCATCGAAGGATTTGGTAACAATGCGGTCTATGAGGACCTGAGTGGTGAGTCGTGAATCGTGAGTGGTGAGTTTTTGGGAGAGTTCTTTCTCTGTCGATTCGAGCAGGTCCTCAATGCGGACCAGTTCCGCAGATGCCCCACGGAAGTAGATACGTGAAAAGCCTTTCTGCATCAGAATATTCAGTTCTTCGCGTATATCCCGTTTGGCATGCTGTTTAAAGGGTACGATGATCACGACTTTCGATCCCTCCGGTAATGATTGTATGGCCTGCATCACATCCGCCACATCATCTTTCTTCACTTCTTTGCCGCTAATGGGAGAAAGGGTCTTACCGGCACGCGCATACAGCAAACGCAGGTAATCATAGATCTCCGTCATACTACCTACCGTACTGCGTGGGGTGCGGGTGATCACTTTCTGTTCAATGGCAATGGCGGGGCAAAGTCCTTTGATATAATCCACATCCGGTTTGGCCATCCTCGACATGAACTGGCGCGCATAGGCGCTCAGGCTCTCGGCGTAGCGCCTTTGTCCTTCGGCAAACAGGGTATCGATAGTGAGGGATGATTTACCGCTGCCCGAGACACCCGTAACCACAATGAGCTGGTTTCTAGGGAAACCGACCGTTACATTCTTCAGATTATGCACACGGGCTCCTTTAACCAGGATACTGTCGTTATCCTCTGCCACCATCTCTGTTTTCGGGGATCTTGTCTTTGTTGCCATGGGTCAGCAATTTAAACAGATTATCGGCGCCGAGGTTTAGAAACCTGCATAGAATAAGGATTTTTTTATTTTCCGCAGCGCTTTTCACTGTGAAAAACACCTGTTTTCGTAACAGCCGGAATGTGTATAACCCCGATAGCCAAAAACATTATTTCCACAAAACTTTTCAGGCATCAAAAGATGTATAATTTGTCATTGAAAGATAATGAGTTAGTCCCGGCATCTTCAACAAAAAACACCTTACCGCCCGGGACAGGCAGTACACAACTCAAAAAAGATGTTATGAGAACATTAGACCATGCGTCTGATACAGAACTGATAAGGGCATTCCAGGAAGGCGACAGTAACGCTTTCGAAACCCTTATCTACCGATATAAGGACAAAATATTCTCTTCCATCCTATTCTTTGTGAAGGACAGCTACCTGGCCGAAGACCTGTTCCAGGATGTGTTCATCAAGATCATTGATACGCTGAAGAACAAACGCTATACCGAGGAAGGCAAGTTCCTTCCCTGGGCGCTGCGGATCTCGCACAATCTCTGTGTGGATTATTTCCGCAAGGTAAAACGCACGCCGGCCATCCGCACCAGCGACAACCAGGACATTTTTGAAGTATTACAGATCTCTGAAGAAGGACCAGACAGCAAGATCATGCAGGGACAGAGTCATGAGCGCGTACGCCGTATGCTGGACCTGTTACCGGAAGAGCAAAGAGAGATCATTGTACTGAGGCATTATGCCAATATGAGTTTCAAAGAGATCGCACTGATCACCAATTGCAGCATCAACACAGCATTAGGCCGTATGCGTTACGGGCTCATCAACCTGCGTAAGATGATGCAGGAGAAACAGATCGCATTATAACCGGATTTCCAATCGATATAAAGATCATGAACCCTTCATTACGATGAGGGGTTCTGCTTTGGGTAGCTACCTGGACCTGTCGAAGGCTTCTTTACCGCACTGTAACCATTTCAGGTATTCGGCCGCATCGGGTGTGTAGCCCACAGGATGATTCATCAGCTGTTCCCTCGTATTCAGGATACCGTATAAGGGTTGTGTGGTCTGGTTAAAGTTCTCCGCCTCAAAAGTGGCCCATTTATCACCGATGGTGATGATGTCTTTGCTATCGCCTGTTTTGGTCCGGTAGTTCAGGATACGTTGTTCTGCGGGCAGTTTCTTGCGGTCATCAACGTACAAGGACACCAGGATATAATTCTCTCTGATATAGTTGTACACATCAGGATTGGTCCACACATTCTCTTCCATCTTGCGGCAGTTCACACAGGCCCATCCGGTGAAATCGATGAGGATGGGTTTGTTCTGCTCTTTGGACAGGGCCAGCGCCTTGTCGTAATCATTCACCACATTCGCTTCCAGTCCTTTCCCGTGCACATTGTTCTGTCCATAGATGCTATAACTCAGTGGTGGTGGAAAACCGCTCAGCAACCGCAGGTTGGCGTATTGTGTCTGGGTAACGCCGGGCAATAGGTACAGGGTGAACAGGAGTGCCAATACACCCAGTGCTTTTCTTCCAGCTCCGATCTTCATGCCTTTGTAATCATGAGGCAAACGCAGTATGCCGAACAGGTACAGCGTCAGTCCCGCGCCGATCAGGATCCAGATACCGATGAACACTTCGCGTTTGAGCAGTCCCCAGTGCATCACCAGGTCGGCGTTGGAGAGAAATTTGAAGGCCAGTGCCACTTCCACAAAAGCCAGTATCTTTTTGACCGTATCCAGCCATCCGCCCGATTTGGGCAGTGACTGCAGCCAATCAGGGAAGATGGCAAACAGCGCGAAAGGCAAAGCCAATGCCAGTCCAAAACCAGCCAGTCCGGAAGTCAGCTGCCAGGCTCCCCCACTTAAGGATCCTACCAATAAGGATCCCAGGATCGGCCCCGTACAGGAGAACGAAACAATGGCCAGGGTAAGGGCCATGAAAAAAATGCCCCCCATGCTTCCCAGACCGCTTTTCGAATCGGCCTTGCTGGCAATGCCGCTGGGCAGGGTCAGTTCGAAATAACCAAAGAAAGAGATTGCAAAAAAGATGAAGATCACAAAGAAGATCACATTGAGCCAGGAATTGGTGGAGATATTATTGAAGATCTCCGGCTGTACATTTCCCAACACATGAAAAGGTACACTGGCCAACAAATAGATCAGGAAAATGAAAAAACCATACACCGCACCATTCTTGATGGCATGTTTGCGGCTGGATGCTCTTTTGGTGAAGAAGGACACGGTAACAGGGATCATCGGGAACACACAGGGCGTAAGCAATGCAATGAGACCTCCGAGAAAGCCCAACAGGAAGATGGACCCCAATCCGCTACCGCTCACCACACTGCTCTTACCGCAGTCGGCGGCAGGTTTGTCCAGTTCAATGGCAGGTATTTTGATCTGGGTGGTGGTGGCTGCTGTAACGGCACCTCCCTCCAGCGTTACTTCGAAAGGTTGTTCGGATACGATGAACTCATCCGCTTTTGCCAGGCTGGCGTTAATGGTTCCCTTTAACATAGCGGGCACAAAACCACTGATCTTCACCTGCTGCCTGATCTCCAGTTGGCCGGTGAACACATCTACCTTGCTGAACAGGGGATCTTCGATCGATACGGGTTTTGAACCATAAGCGATCTGATCCTGCAATACCGCATTCTCGTAAGCAGGCACGAACTTCACAGGATCCAGTCCCTCCACTTTCGGGTTGGTGCCATATACATGCCATCCTTTGGGAATAGAGGTTCTGGCCACCAGTTCATACACACCATCGCTGACCTTACGCGATCGTGTTTGCCAGTGCAATAAGCTGTCTGTCTGGCCGAATACCAGCACAGAGACCAATACCGCCAAAAAAAGCAGGGAAAGTTGTTTCATTTGTACCGCAGGGTTTATTGAAGCTTCAGGTCAAATGATTTCTTAACAGGAGGCAGACACTGACTGTCATCACACACCATGTACTCAACGGTTCCGCTGAGATTGGTCTTGATGCGGCCACCGCCTTTTACCTTCACGGTCTGTACAAACAATACCTTATCGGAATAATACAATACATCGGTATTGAAGTTCTTGTCGAATACTTTTTCCAGTTTACCCACTTCTTTCACTTTGCCGGTCTGTGTTACCAGCGGATTGGTTTTGAACACGACAGTAGTGGGAATAGGGCCGCCCTTTCCGGTATTCTGTGAATAGATATGCCAGGGATGTTCTACGGTTGCGGTAAGTACGATCTCGTAAGTGTCGGCCGATTTTTTCTTTGATTCATAGTTCCAGCTAACAGGGTTCTGCCTTTGTGCAAAAGAAAAGGACACAAGCATCATCGCAAAAAAGCCAAGAAAGAGTTGTTTCATACTATCGTGCTGTTTAAGGGTACTGACGCAAAGCAAGACCTATCCTTACAAACTACCTAATTCAGGCCCAGTATTTCAAATACTTTAACACCATCCAGGTTGCCCAAAGCAGCGGAAGTGGCCCTTTCGGGGTGCGGCATCATACCAAATACATTGTTCTGTTTATTACGGATACCTGCTATATGGCGGGTGGCCCCGTTCGGATTCGCAGCCGCATCCAATTCGCCCTCTTCGGTACAGTAGCGGAAGATGACCTGTCCATTAGCCTCCAGTTCGTTCAGTGTGGCTTCGTCGGCATGGTACCTTCCCTCTCCATGGGCCACGGGTATCTTCAGCGCTTTGCCGTTTTCGTGTTTGATATAAACATTCTTGCAAACGAATTGTTGGTTGGCATTCTGCAGCAGTACGCCGGGTAACAGCCCGCTTTCGCAAAGTATCTGGAAACCGTTACACACCCCCAGCACTTTCCCGCCCCGGTTAGCGAATTCAATCACACTTTGCATCATCGGACTGAAACGGGCAATGGCCCCACAGCGCAGGTAATCTCCATAGGAGAACCCTCCTGGCAGAATGATGCAGTCATCAGTGGTGAACATGCTCAGGTCCTTATCTTTATGCCATAACATGATCACTTCTTTACCAAGGTCCTGCTGAAGGGAGTCCTGCATGTCTCTGTCGCAGTTAGATCCCGGAAAAACCACAACGCCAAATTTCATAGGGGTTCATTTTGTACGCTAAAAGGAAGTTGCTTGCGCGGCAAAGGTAACAACTGACCGGTTAAGAGCCCGGCTAATTTTTCCCCGTATTAACGGTAATAGACCATCCACCAGTTGTTATAGGCGATCAATCCGGCCGTGAGCCAGAAAAGGATATTGGGCAATATCAGGCTTCGGGGATAAGAGAACCCATTTCCGGCAAAAGCGCCCAGGGGCACCAGCAGCATCAGCCCCGACTCCAGTCCGGCCTTATGGAACAGGAAGGGGATGGGTAACAGGATGAACAGCATGACCGCCATGACCCCCCAGTTCTTCCGCACCTGGATCACCATTCGGTTACTGGACGCCTGCCAGTAATACAGACCTGTTACCAGGAAAAGGAACAACAGTGACAGGCTGACCATCAACGGTATACCCATTTCCTGTAAAGGCAGATTCAGCTTCAGGTAGGGCAGGTACTGGGAAAAACTGCCGAACTGGTCTTTCAGGAACAGGATGGCCCCCAGAAAATAATATGGCAATAAAGCCCCCATGAGCAGGGTAAGCCATTCTGCCAGTTTGAAAGGCCGTACTACTGCCAGGGCAAATAAGACCACCAGTACCAGTATGGCCGTTGGATGGTAGCAGAGCACCGACAGCCCAACGATCAGTCCCGTATTAAACAACAGGGTCTTGGGAGAAGGATGGTTGTACAAACGGCAGAGTTTGATAAACAGCCAGATCAGCAGGAAGTTGGCCAGCAAAGCGGGGGTAATGCTGCACCACTGGGTAAACAATCCTGTGAGCAATACATAGGCCATGGCCGTTGTATAGGTATTGTGCTGGAACATCCGCAGATCGTTCAAGACGATGTTCAGGCGGATGGCCTGTGTGAGAACGATGATATGGTACAGGAGGAACAGTACCGTGGTTGGTAGCCCCACCACATAATTACGCAACAGGATGGAGAACACGCCATCCGCATCGTTGGTGACCACCAGTGGCGCATTGATGAACAGGTGCAGGTGAACGGCAATGCTGAGTACAACCAGGAAAAACAGGTTAGCGATCGATTTGTCTCGGAATAAAAAAACCACTGGCTACTGATTAAAATTCAATTTTCGCAAAACAGGTGAAACCCCTGTACTGGCAAGGAACAATGGCCTGGCGGGCTCCTACCTGTTTGGCATGACGGGGCATGAAATCATACCCTTTGTCCAGGTTCTTGAAAGTAGGGTTCCGGTCGATCTGGCCATTAGGCGCAATGGTCTGATCGTTCAGGATCATGGTCCTTTTTTCCTGCGTGTTAAAGATAAAATGCAACTCCCCACCTGTGTTGAAGAGGCCGAAACCGATATAGTTATCGGTATTGTCGTCGTATTGCGACTTACGGATCACATTGCTCCATTCCACTTTACCTCCGGGTTCAAATGAGATCACGGCAATATTGTCTGCAAAATAACGGGTCAGGTTATTCATATTGTTCATCCCATACGAACGCCACCAAGGGTAATACCCTATCGGGCTGTTCCAGGTATAATAATCCACCGGCGACCAATAGGGTGAACCATAGAGATAATCCCAGCGGTTCAGGGTATTGCCCCGCGAACTGGTATAGGCCGATTCGGCGATCACAATGAAACCGCCATCCTTACGCATGATGAGATTCTTCAGAAAATAATCGTTGAATGCCGATTTGATGCTGCCCTCCCCTTTGGCATCCTCCCTGAATTCCGCATCAAATATGTGGGTGGCATTCAGCAGTTCCTTGTTCAGTTGTTTATCCCAGAGCACATAATACAATCCTTCGATATTGCCCCTTTTGGTCTTGCTCAGGAAAGAAGTGATCACATAATGTTTGTTGATATTGTCCACTTTGATCCGAAGGTCATCCAGGAAGATATTACCCAGTTTCAGATCGGTAAGGGTATAGGTATCCAGGGTGGCGGGTTTGGTGATCAGGCTGATCTTATTGATATTATCGTTGGTAGAGGTCCCTGAAGCACGGATGCAGACCAGGTCTCCATCATTATCGAGCGAGAATTCCGACAGGAAATCATTGCGCTGCGGCATCGGTACGCTGAGTCTTGATTTCCGAACCAATGAAAGGTCTTTGTTGAACAGGCAGGTAGTGAGGATATGCGCTTTATCGCTTCGGGTATTGATCTTGAACACCATGATCTTTTGCTTGTCATCGCTGTTGACGACAGAATAGATCTTGTTACTGGCCGAGTAGTTGATATTATCGGTGGAATCCAGCTGAACCGGATCGCCCACCGGGGTTCCGGTACCGTCCAGTTTAATGGCCATGCAGTACATGATGCTGCGCTTCTGGAACTGGTAGATCATGTACACAAAATCTGAATACGGGATGAACTCTGTATTCAATACCCGGTAATTGATGAAATCCAGCTTCTTCTTCTCCAGCATTTTCATGTCGCTGTCGTAGGTAACGATATAATGAAGGTCGCGGTAGGACTTGTACACCAGGATCTTGCCGTTGATCCTGCCCAGCACTTCGAAATTGAGCATACGGGGATCGTCCCTGTCGGGTTCAGAATAGGTGATCCGCTGGCCCAAACCGGTGATGCAGGCAAGGAGTAAACAGGTCAGTAACAGGGATACCATCTTTTTCATTTGCTGGTCATCGTTTATACACCAAAAATAAGGGTTGTGGTGGTTACAGATACCTAAATTAACAGTAAAAGCACAATGTGGAACCGGGCCGCGGATATTTATTTGCGGGATTGATTTTACGGCTACATTTGTTGGATATTTACAGCAACCAATCGTAATAACCACCTCGCGTGAGCAAAAATATCAATAAGGTTTCCGCTGCCGGCCTCATCATTGCCCTGGGAATCATCTACGGAGATATCGGTACCTCCCCGTTATACGTTTTAAACGAGATCATTGCAGGCCGGGCCATCAGTGAAAAACTGATCCTGGGTTCGCTTTCCTGTATCATCTGGACACTTACCCTCCAGACCACGGTCAAATACGTGATCCTTACGCTGAAAGCGGATAATAAGGGCGAGGGTGGTATATTCAGCCTCTATGCACTGGTACGCCGCCGCCGTAAATGGCTGGTGATACCTGCCATGCTGGGTGGCGCTGCCTTATTGGCCGACGGCATCATCACCCCTCCCATCACGGTCACTTCGGCCATTGAGGGTCTGCGGCAACTGCCCTCGCTCAGGCATATTGAACAAAGCACCATTGTCACCATTGTCATAGCCATCATTTCGGTACTGTTCTTCATGCAGCAGTTCGGCACAGCTTCCATCGGCAGGTTGTTCGGTCCCATCATGAGCATCTGGTTCGCCATGCTGGCCGTTCTGGGTTGTGCGCATTTGCTGGACGATGTTGAGATCTTCAAGGCGCTCAATCCCTACTATGCCATTGAACTGCTGGCCACCTACCCGAAAGGGTTCTGGTTATTGGGGGCCGTATTCCTCTGTACCACGGGGGCCGAAGCCCTGTATAGCGACCTTGGTCACTGCGGCCGGGGCAATATCCGTATCTCCTGGATCTTTGTAAAGACCTGCCTGATCCTGAACTACCTTGGACAGGGTGCCTGGCTGCTGGCCAATTACAAGGACCAGATCATTCCGCCACAGGTGGTGGCCGATGGCTTCAACCCCTTCATCAACATCATGCCCCAATGGTTCAAACTGCCGGGCATCATCATTGCCACCATTGCCGCGGTGATCGCGAGCCAGGCACTGATCTCTGGTTCATTCACACTGATCAGTGAGGCCATGCGACTGAACCTCTGGCCCAAAATGAAGATCAATTACCCTACTGAAGAGAAGGGACAATTGTACATACCGGGCATCAGCCTGCTGCTCTTCATCGGTTGTGTGGGCATTGTATTGTATTTTCAGAAATCGGCCAATATGGGTGCAGCGTATGGACTGGCCATCACCATGTGTATGATCAGTACTTCCATCCTGTTCGCCAATTTCCTGGTAAGCAGAAGGGTGAACAAGGGATGGATCTACCTGTACCTGATCGTGTACTTCTCCATCGAATCCTCATTCCTGATCGCCAACCTGGAAAAATTCATGCATGGCGGTTATGTTACCCTGATCGTGGGCGGCGGTCTGTTTGCCGTGATGTATGTGTGGTTCCGCAGCCGTAAGATCAAGAACCGGTATGTGGAGTTCGTACGCATGGAACATTATATCCCCATGATCCAGGAGCTGAGCAACGACAAGACCATTCCCAAATATGCCACCCACCTGGTTTACATGACCAGCGCCAACAACCCCAAGGAGATAGAGCATAAGATCATCTATTCCATCCTGAATAAAAAACCCAAACGCGCGGATATCTACTGGTTCGTTCACGTGGATGTACTGGATGATCCGTATACCTGCGAATATTCGGTGGAGCATATCATCCCCAACGATATCATCCGGGTAGAGTTCCGTCTGGGTTTCCGCGTTGAGCAACGCATCAACCTCATGTTCCGCAAAGTGGTGCATGAACTGGTAGACAATACAGAAGTGAACATCACCAGCCGTTACGAGAGCCTGGAGAAGAACAATGTGGTGGGTGACTTCCAGTTCATCGTTCTGGAGAAATACCTCAGCCAGGATAATGAGCTGCCTTTCTTTGAACGCATCATCATGAAACTCTACTTCTGGTTAAAAGAGATCAGCCTGGGCGAAGAAAGAGGTTTTGGACTTGACCCCAGCAATGTTACTGTGGAGAAATTCCCGCTGATCGTTGCGCCGGTCTCTAACCTGAACCTGAAAAGGGTGTACCACGAAGACATGGAAGAAGCGGAAGAATTTGAATAAGGGCTATTGGTTTCCACCAATAAAAACCGGAACTTAGGAAACCAAAACCTGTTGTTTGCCTGTTACCCTGCTCTATATCATCATCGGTTACCTTGTTGTAGCTGCTGTCATTTACCTGGTACAGGAGAAACTCATTTTCAAGCCCGAAAAACTTCCGCAGGATTTCGAGTACAAATACGATGCACCTTTTGAAGAGCTCTTCTTCCATATAGCACCCGGCGTTCATATCAACGGGCTGCATTTCCGCTGTAAGGAGCCTAAGGGATTGATCCTCTATTTTCATGGCAATTCCAGAAGTATCAAGGGATGGGCCAAGTATGCCCGTGATTTTTACCGCTATGGTTATGATGTGTTGCTGGTGGATTACCGGGGTTTTGGCAAAAGCACGGGCAAACGCGGCGAAAAAGAGATGCTGAGCGATATGCAGTTCGTATATGACAGGCTGCGCGAGCGCTATGAGGAACACCATATACTGGTATACGGCCGCAGCATGGGCAGCGGTTTTGCCACCAAGATCGCCGCCGATAATACACCACGTTACCTGATACTGGATGCGCCTTATTACAGTTTCATCAAAGTGGTGGAAAGGTTCACGCCCATTTTTCCGCACCGTTGGCTATTGCGTTACCACCTCCGGACGGACCAGTGGATCCGCAAGGTGAATTGCCATACCTATATCCTGCACGGTACCCGCGACCAGCTGATCCCCATCCGCCACAGCGAAAAACTGCAGCGGATCAATCCGCACAAGATCACGCTGATCCGCATACAGGGTGGCGGCCATAACAACCTGCCGGCCTTTCCGGAATACCACAATTTCATCCGTGATATATTACAATACTGAACCTACCTTTGCGGCGTGAAAAACAAACAGAAGTTATTCCGCTGGCTAAAACTCATCGTTGCCGTATATGCATTGTCGGGTACCGCTTTATACTACCTGCAGGAGAAACTCCTGTTCCATCCCGTAGCCATTTCTGCCGACAGCAGTTATCATTTCTCGCAGCCATTCACCGAAGCCAATATCCTGTTGGACAAAAACACCCGTTTCAACATAGTGCAGTTCACCCCTGCCGACACACCAGCCAAACGTGTGGTACTGTACTTCCATGGCAACCGTGAAAATGTGAACCACTATGCTCATTTTGCCAAAAACTTTACCAGCAAAGGATACGAGGTATGGATGCCCGACTACCCCGGATTCGGGAAATCGACCGGCGAACTCACAGAAGATATCCTGTACGAAGAGGCCTTACATGTGTACAAACTGGCGAGGGTCAGGTACCAACCAGAGCAGATCCTGATCTACGGAAAATCACTGGGTACGGGCATTGCGGCACAGCTGGCCTCTGTACGCGATTGCAGACAGCTTGTTTTGGAAACGCCTTATTATAGCCTTACCTCACTGACACGCCTCCTGTTCTGGATGTACCCGGTGAACCAGTTACTTCATTTTAAAATGCGTACCCACGAGTACCTGCCCAAGGTAACGGCCCCGGTAACCATGTTTCATGGCACAGCAGACGGGGTGATCCCTTATCTGAATGCAAAGCGACTGAAAAAAATAATGAAACCGGCAGATAGTTTCATCACCATAGAAGGCGGATCACACAATGACCTGAACAGTTATCCGCTGATGCAGGAGAAACTGGCGGAACTATTACGCAGGTAATCTCCCTGGTGATACAAAACCTGTTCAATACGAAGGAGGATTGATACCCACCCAGAACTGCAGGAAATCATCTACCCGGCAATCTACGGGAATACCATTCTGCAACGCAGGTTTCCAGAAAGGCATTTTGGCCACCATGGCAGCGATCAGTTTATCGTAATATTTCCTGTCTTCTGAAAAATATTTAATGGTCCTGGCCGATTCACCCCTGGCATAGGGCGTACCGGCGATACGCTCAAAACGGCCCTCATAAGGCGAGCCGTTCTTATCTACGATAAAAGAAAAATAGACACGGATGTATTTGGCGGTATCGCCCTGTTCGATCACTTTGCTCAGTACGCTGTCGAAGCCACCAAAAGCCGCATAATAAAACCTTCGGCAGGAGTCGGCACCGAATGGATATTGCGGTGGTTTCTGTACATACCGGGCCTCGAACAAACGGGAGTAATTGGATTCGGCCAGTGCCGCATTGGTATTCCGCTGTGCCGTAAGGTTAAGGGTACCCAACGCCAGCAGTAACAGTAAACATATCCTGATCATCATCGTATTTTTACGGTTGTAAGTTCGTGAATTTATCTCATAGGGCAGGATGGCCGTACCTGTTCAGTTTTGTTCTTTCCGCCCCTGCTTCGTGAAGGCTTTTTCGTTTATCTTTAAGGAACAAATACCTATTCATCAATCTATTGTACAATGACACCCGAAGAGAACTTTGCCAAACTGGGCCTGGTGCTGCCACCCGCCCCCAAACCCTTAGGCGTTTACAAACCCTTTCTGATCGATGGGAAACACGGTTATGTTTCCGGACACGGTACCCTGAAAGAGGATGGCAGCTTCATCACCGGCCGTGTTGGGGTTGACCTGACCCAGGAGGAAGGTAAACTGGCCGCACGCCAGGTAGGACTGGCCATACTGGCCACACTGAAAGCCAACCTGGGTTCACTGAACAGGATCAAACGCGTGATCAAAGTGCTGGGCATGGTGAGCTGCAGTCCGGAGTTCGACAAACACCCTTATGTGATCAATGGCTGCAGTGAACTATTTGCCGCAGTATGGGGCGAGGAGAACGGCGTCGGCGTAAGAAGTGCGGTTGGCATGGGTTCCTTACCCGGCAATATCCCTGTTGAAATAGAAGCAATGTTCGAACTGGAATAAAAATGCAAAAGTCAAAATGCAAAATGCAAAAATAGAATAGTGACCATCCTTACTATTTTTTGACTTTTGACTTTTACATTTTGACTTTTGCATTCTGCCTTTTCACTAATCTAAGCCCCATAACATGTCCACTCCCTGGTATACGATAGACAACATCGATAAGATCGATTCCCCTTCGCTGGTGATCTACCCGGAGAGGATCAAAGAAAATATCCGCCAACTCATCCGAATGGCGGAGGATGTGGAGCGCATACGCCCGCATGTAAAGACCAATAAGATCTCGGAAGTATGCAAACTGATGCAGAATGCCGGTATCAAAAAGTTCAAATGCGCCACCATCGCCGAAGCAGAAATGCTGGCGGAGATCGACGCGCAGGATGTACTTCTGGCACACCAGCCCGTAGGGCCTAAAGCAGAAAGGCTGTTACAACTGGTCAGCAATTTCCCGGATACGGTCTTCTCCTGTATCATCGATAACGCCACAACGGCCGGCATCCTTTCTGCGTTATTCAGCAAAAACAACCACAGGCTGCAGGTGTTCATTGATCTGAATATCGGCATGAACCGTTCCGGTATCCGACCGGAAGGTGCACTGGAGCTGTACAAAAACATCAAAGATCTCCCCGGTATCCGGGTCATTGGCCTGCATGCATACGACGGCCATATCCGCGACACCGACCTTACCGAAAGGAACCGGCGTTCTGACGAAGCTTTTGCCAAAGTGGAATGGCTGGTAAAAGAGATAGCCGCCATCGATGATACGCGCTTGCAGATCGTGATAGGTGGTTCGCCCAGTTTCCCTACGCATACCAAAAGGAAGAACGTGGTATATAGCCCGGGTACTTTCGTGTTCTGGGACTGGGGCTACAAACACATCGTTCCCGATGAGCCCTTCGAATATGCGGCACTGGTGATCACCCGTATCATTTCCGTGATCGATGAACATACGGTTTGTACCGACCTGGGCCACAAATCCGTAGCAGCAGAAAATCCTTTACCCCGTGTACACTTCCTGAACGCACCGGATGCAAACCCCATCTCGCAAAGCGAGGAACACCTGGTACTGAAAGTCCCCGACAGTAGTCAGTACACCGTGGGGGATGTATTATATGGCGTTCCCGTACATATTTGCCCGACAGTGGCACTGTACGATCATGCCATGGTCATCGAGAACCATCAAAAAACCACCTGCTGGCGGGTAATTGCCAGATCGAGAAAAATAACAATTTAGGAACGTGAGTCGTGAATCGTCAGTCGTGAGTGAAGAAAATCACCATCACCCACTCACGACTGACGATTCACGACTCACGATTCACAAACCACTACCACCATGTTCCTCTTCGACGCCCATCTCGATCTCAGTATGAATGCCATGGAATGGAACCGCGACCTCCGCTTGCCGGTGCATGCCATCCGCGAAAGGGAAAGGGGCATGACGGATAAGCCCGACCGTGCCAGGGGAACCGTTTCCCTGCCAGCCTTACGCGAGGGCAATATCGGCATCGTGGTGGCCACGCAGATCGGCCGTTATGTGGCGCCGGACAGTGCGCTCAGCGGCTGGCACTCGCCCGAACAGGCCTGGGCACAAACACAGGGACAACTGCAATGGTACCGGGCCATGGAAGAAGCGGGCGAAATGGTACAGATCCGTACCCTGGCAGAACTGGAACATCATCTGTTAGTTTGGAATAATGGTGAGCCAAATGAACACAAAGCCATCGGTTATATCTTAAGTTTAGAAGGAGCCGATTCTTTGGTCACGATCGATCACCTGCATCGTGCCCATGCCTACGGATTACGTGCCGTTGGGCCTGGACATTATGGGCCGGGCCGTTATGCCAATGGCACCAACGCCAGCGGTCACCTGAACGATATGGGCAAAGCGTTGTTGCAGGAAATGCAGCAACTGAACATCATACTCGATGCCACACATTTATGCGATGAAGCGTTCTGGGATGCCATGGAATTATTTGATGGCAGTATCTGGGCCAGCCATAATCATTGCCGCAGCCTGGTGAACCATAACCGCCAGTTCAGTGATGAGATGATCAGAGCCCTGATCCAGAAAAAAGCGGTGATCGGCGCCGCCATGGATGCCTGGATGATCGTTCCGGGCTGGCAGAAAGGCATTTCCGATCCCAGGCAGATGAACTGCGGACTGGAACAGGTGATCGACCATATGGACCATATTTGCCAGATAGCCGGCAATACCCTGCATGTAGGCATCGGAACGGACCTGGATGGGGCTTATGGAACAGAACAATGTCCCTATGACATAGACACGATCGCAGACCTGCAACAGATGACCGGATTATTGATGAAACGTGGATACACGCAAAGCGATTGCGAAAACATCATGCATGGTAACTGGCTCAGGCTATTGAGACAGGCCTGGAAATAACCTCTCCGGAAGTGTATCGGACTGACCTATACCAATTCCTTCAACACAGTTTTTCCGGCGGTGACGGTTAACCGGTGTGTAACGCCCACTTTTAAAGCATAGTTATTCTTTCCATGACTCACCGGAAAATCAAAACAAACCGGGTATTTGAATTCCCGCACATGTGATTGAATGATCGTATACACATCGGAGCCGAAAGGCAGGGTAGTGTCTTTCATTTCAGTAAAACCGCCGATCACCAGTCCGGCCAGCCCATCCAGCATACCGCTGCGCTTCAGCTGTAGGAACATACGGTCAACATTGTAGATATATTCACCCACATCTTCCAGGAACAGGATCTTTCCTTTGGTATCAAAAGAAGCATTGCTTCCCACCAGGTGTGCTACCAGGGAAAGATTACCGCCTACCAGTTCACCTTCGGCCTTTCCGTTGCGGTTCAGTTTGTGTGCCGGACAACTATAATTCGAAACAGTTCCCTTAAGGGCTTTTGCCAGTGATTGTACATATTCCTTTTTGTGAAGTCCGTGATTAAATGCGGCCGCCATGGGAGCATGCAAGGTCGCTATGTTGAGTTGGCGGTACACATGCGCATGTAACACCGTGATATCACTGAAGCCGATCAGCCATTTGGGCTGTTTCCTGAATCGGGAGAAGTCGAGCCCGTCAATGATCCGGCTCATACCATAACCCCCTCTTCCGCAAAGAATGGCTTTTACCTCTTTGTCGTCGAGCATGGTTTGCAGGTCTTCCAGCCGTTCCGCATCGGTTCCGGAAAAATAGTGGAACTGGTTACCCAGGGTTTTGCCCACCCTTACCTGGTACCCCCATTCCTGCAGCACGCGGATACAGGTTTGGGCTTTGGCTTTGGGCATATATCCCGACGGGCAAACGATCCCGATCAGGTCTCCCTTTTTGAGGTAAGGCGGCAATTTGATCATACAACAATATTACTGAACTGTTACTATATCTGAGCAGTCGCTCGGCTCAGTCAAATGACGCTTATCCCCCGGGCTTCCGGCCTAAAAGCCTATGAGTCCTAAAATCCTACATCCACAGATCCCTTCACTCCCTCAAAATTGCCTTCTTACAAGGATTACTTACTTTTGCAGACTTTCCCAATTGGAAATGACCGAACCGATGAACACACCCAAAAGATATTTGATCACTTCCGCCCTCCCTTATGCGAACGGGCTGAAACATATTGGTCACCTGGCCGGTGCCTACCTGCCTGCCGATATTTATGTACGTTACCTAAAAGCGCAAAAACGTGATGTGGTTTTTGTATGCGGCAGCGACGAACATGGAACGGCCATACCCATTCAGGCCACCAAAGAAGGAACTACGGCGAGAGCGATCATAGATAAGTATCACCCCATCATGGAGCAGAACTTCAGGGACCTGGGGATCGAATTCGATATTTATCACCGCACCAGCGATCCACTGCACCATGAGACCGCACAGGAGTTCTTTACCAAACTGAACAATAACGGCGACCTGGAGATCAAAGAAAGCGAACAGTATTTTGATGAGCAGGCCAATAGTTTCCTGGCCGACAGGTACATCAAAGGCACCTGCCCCAACTGTAATTTTCCCGGTGCTTATGGCGACCAGTGCGAAAGCTGCGGCAAGAGCCTGAGCCCGGATGAACTGATCAATCCCGTGAGTACGCTCAGCGGTAATCCACCGGTGAAGAAACTGACCAAACACTGGTACCTACCCCTGAACAGGCACGAAGAATTTTTACGCAACTGGATCCTGAAAGAACATGCCAGCGACTGGCGTCCAACCGTAGTGGGACAGTGTAAAAGCTGGATCGATGGCGGACTGCAGCCCCGTGCCGTAACACGCGATCTTGACTGGGGCGTGAAGGTACCGCTGAAAGAAGCCGATGGAAAAGTATTGTACGTGTGGTTCGATGCCCCTATCGGTTATATCAGCGCCACCAAACAGTGGGCGCTGAACAACGAGAAGGACTGGCGACCTTACTGGGAGGACAAAGAGACCAAACTGGTGCATTTTATCGGCAAGGACAATATCGTGTTCCACTGCCTGATCTTCCCGGTAATGCTGAAACTGCATGGCAATATCCTGCCCGATAATGTGCCTTCCAACGAGTTCATGAACCTGGAAGGGGACAAGATGAGTACCAGCCGCAACTGGAAACTGGATATGCAGGACTACATCGACGACTTCATCAAAAAAGAGAATGGTGGTAGCCAGATGGCAGATGTATTGCGGTATTACCTGACCCTGATCGCACCGGAAACCAAAGACAGTGAATTTACCTGGCAGGGATTCCAGGATGCCAATAACAGCGAGCTGGTCAGCATTTTCGGCAACTATATCAACAGGAGCCTGGTACTGATGCATAAGCTCTGCAAGGGTAAGGTACCACCGTTGCACAATGATACTTTAACGGAACTTGACAGGACAACCATCGAAGAGATCGAAGCCTGCAAACAGAAAGTAGAGAGCCTGCTGGAGCAGTACAAGTTCCGCGATGCGCTGTTTGAGGTGATCAACCTGGCACGTACCGGCAACCAGTACATGCAGAAAAAAGAACCCTGGATCCTCGCCAAACAGGTAGATGCGGACGGTAACGTGATCCGTGAAGCACAACAGTCGATCGACAATACCCTGCACATCTGTTTACAGCTTTGTGCCAACCTGGCCATCCTGGTCAACCCCTTCCTGCCGTTCACGGCTAAGAAAATATGTCACCTGCTGAAAGTGGTGGACAAGATACTTGATTGGGAAAATGCAGGCAAGATGAAATTATTAAGCGTAGGATATACCTTACGGGCACCGGAATTGCTGTTCCGTAAGATAGAGGACAGTGAGATCACTTATCAGGTAGAAAAATTAAAAGCAGCAGCCGTGAATCGTGAATCATCAGTTGCCAGTGTCCCTGTTACTGCAAAAGTGGAAGAGCCCAAAGCAGCAAGTGGTCCGGTGAAACCAGAGATCGTGTTTGATGATTTTGCCAAGATCGACCTGAAAGTAGGTAAAATTGTGAGTGCCGAAAAAGTGGAGAAAGCCGACAAATTGTTGAAACTCTCTGTTGATCTGGGTTTTGAAACCCGCACCATCGTATCGGGTATCGCAATGCATTTTGCACCCGAAGAGATCGTAGGTAAACAAGTGACCGTAGTCACCAATCTTGCACCCCGTAAAATGAGGGGGATTGAAAGCAATGGTATGATCTTAATGGCAGAGGACGCCAACGGAAAACTTCATTTCATCAACCCGGAAACAGAGATCAATCCCGGCGCAGGAGTGAGTTAAGCATCGGGTGTTGATTAAAAAAATAAAAAGGGTTAAAGTAGTTCGGATGATCTGTACTACTTTAACCCTTCAATTTTTTAACCCCTTTAACGCTCCCTACGCCTTATCAAAGCTTACGCACTCTTTTAGTTCTTTTTCTGTGTACGCGTATCCATACTGTTTCAACACATCATCCGGCACACCATTCCATTGGTTAGGAGTATTGCCCATATACCCCAGGTCTTTTACACCTATTTCTGATGTATAGAAACCGGTCATTACCATATCGCGCATTTTATTGAAGAATTCAACCCCCTGTTGCATGCCAGGTTTGATGGTGCGTTTGTTTTTACTGATGGCCCCTTCCACTTCCGGATAAGCGATATCTTCCACGATCTCTATCTGCTGTTTGTGATCAGCGTCCTTGAACGCTTTTCCGAAACGTTTCAGGCTCTCTACATCCAGCCAGCGTAACCCGCCACGCAAAGGTGTCTGGTGTTCAGGCATATCTTTCACGATGAACTCCAGGAACTCATGCACTTTGGCATCAGAAGCACTGCCACTTATTTCATCTTTCGGAAGAATGATATCTTCGAGTACGATGATCGTAGCCATTTCATGTTCGGTGAAGAACTTAGGCTCCGCCTCGATCTTCTTCAGGTAGTCCTTCTCTTCCTGCATCCTGTCTTCCAGTTTCGCATCCGGCGATGCCGCAATGGCTTTCTTGTCACTATTCTTGCAGGCTTCTACCAATACCCCCGAAGCGGCTGTACCGATCAGGAGGGCTTTGATGGATTTTCTTCTGTCCATGATGATCACAGATTTTTATGATTTATGTATGATCACAGATTTTTATGATCTGAGTATGATTTCACTGAAAGAAACCTTCTGCGAAATCATACTCAGATCATATCTATCAGCGATCAAAGGTTTTGTTTTTTCATTTCGTCAATGATATATTCCGAAGCACGCATAGAAAGCGCCAGGATCGTCCAGGTGATGTTCTTATCGGCCTGAGATGTGAACTGACTGCCATCTACGCAGAACAGGGTCTTGCAGTCATGCGCCTGGCTCCATTTGTTCAGAGCTGAGGTCTTACGGTCCGCTCCCATACGAACGGTTCCGGCTTCGTGGATGATGTTGCCGGGGTTGTTAAGTCCCCAGTTGTTCTTTTCATCATCATCTCCCCCCCAGGTAATGACGGCACCCATATTATGCAGGATCTCTTTAAAGGTCTCCTTCATGTGTTTGGCCTGTTTGATCTCGTACTCGGAATGATTGGTATGGAAACGCAGTACGGGGATCCCGTATTTGTCAACCACTTTCGGATCTATCTCGCAATAGTTGTTGATATTAGGAACCGCTTCACCCCTGCCGGCCATACCTACGCCTGCTCCGTAGAAGAATCGGGCATCTTCTTTCAGTCCGGCACCATACCCTCCGGCTTCCTTGGTTTTACCGTTCACCATGTATTTGCCGTTCTGGTATTGCATGCCCATACCGAAACCATATGCCGGCTGACCCATGCCGCCCCAGTACTCAATATGGTAACCACGTGGAAAGTCCAGCTTCTTATTATCCAGCCACCAGGGGGTATACACGTGCATACCTCCCACGCCATCTTCGTTGTAACGCTTGCGGCCATACAATTGTGGCAATACGCCACCTACAGCGGCTCCGGTAGAATCATGCAAATACTTACCTACCACATTGCTATCGTTGGCCAAACCATTCGGATGGCGGGTTGATTTTGAGTTCAGCAACAGACGGGCGGTTTCGCAGGCACTGGCTGCCAGTATCACTACTCGGCCACTTACCTGGTACTCCATCATATCCGCTTTGTTCACGTAAGATATGCCCGTAGCAATGCCTTCCGCGTTGGTGATCACTTCGCGTGCCATGGCATTGGTGATCACATCCACGTTGCCGGTTGCCACAGCGGGTTTGATGAGTACGGAAGAGGAGGAGAAGTCGCCATATACCTTACAGCTTCTGCCACACTGCGCACAAAAGAAACAGGCGCCACGCTCATCATTGATTTTCTTGGTGAGGATCGATAAACGCGATGGGATCACAGGGATCCCCATGCCTGTCGCCGCTTTTTTGATCATTAGCTCATGCAGCCTGGGTTTGGGCGGCGGTAAAAAAATACCATCAGGGTCGTTGGGCAATCCTTCATTCGACCCAAAGACACCGATCAGTTTATCGATCTTATCGTAGTAAGGTTTTACATCTTCGTAACCGATGGGCCAGTCATCACCCAGACCATCAATACTTCTGCGTTTGAAGTCTTTCGGACCAAAACGCAGGGAGATACGGCCCCAGTGATTGGTCCGTCCGCCGATCATACGTGCCCGCCACCAGTCCCATTTGGCACTGCCTTCGGCCATGGTATAGGGTTCACCGTCAATTTCCCAACCCCAGTAACATCCGTCAAAATCGCCGAAGGGCCTGAACTTGGTACTGGCGCCGCGACGAGGGGAATCCCATGGGTTTTTCAACTGGGAGGAGTGTTTGGCAGGATCATAATCAGGCCCTGCTTCTATCAGGCATACTTTCAGGCCCGATTTGGCCAATACATACGCAGCCATACCGCCACCCGCACCGGAGCCAACAATCACGGCATCGTATTTCTTGCTTTCTTTTTTGATCTGGAGATCGCCCATATAGCAATATTGATTTTGAGATTCGTTGAGGGAATGAAAATAAGTTATTTCACTTGTTACAAAAAGTGTTTTAGCCGAAAGTCAAAAAAGTATCGGTATTGATCATAATTTACCATCATATCACATGACCAGCAAAGTAATGCCTTTGAAAGGGATGCTTAATATACATTTTTTGCCACATAAAAAAAGGGGAGAATTCCCGTTTTTTCGTGAGGACCAGATATTTACTTTTAGAAAGCCCACCCCCCTTCCTTTCTTCACATAAAAACAAAAAAAATGAAAAAACTCTTATTATTCGTAGTCATTGCATTTATTGGCACAACGACATTGGCCAACAAATCTCTCCCCCCCTCCATTTCTTCAGAAAAGCAGTTCGTGGTAGAAGCTCAATACGACTGGCCAGTAGACAACTGCGGGAAAACACTTTCGGTGACAGTCACGTGTACAGGTTACTGTGACCCTAATGGCAATATGCGGGATGCTGCCAATGATTATGTGTTGGCACATTGGAATTCAGAAACAGGTTGTTATATTCCATAAAAAATAGGGGGGGGTGGGCACTTTAATAACAATAAAATGACCTTATGAAAAAAATAATGCTATTGATACTACTTCAACTGTCCGTTAACATAATTTATTCGCAGATAAACCAATGGAAAGTATCAGGGAAAATCTACTACAATACCACGCATATTAGAGATACCATTTCGAGTAGAACAATGAACGAAGTGTCGATACTATATTTTGGAGCAGAGGGCAGTCTCTATAGAAGTTATGAAGCAATGCAAGGGTTAGCTGCATTTCAAAAGTGGCGTGAGTCTGGTTATATAGGCCCCAACCCCGGTTTTGGAAGAGGAACGCGAGACCTTTATTACGTCAATCCCAACAAAAAAGAAGTGGCAAGGGTCAGGGATTTTTTTATTGGCGGAGATTTACTCAGCAAGGCTAACTATATTATGCCAGAACCAATGGAATCTTTCAACTGGAATATTACCACCCAAACAAAAAAAATTGGTGACTTTATTTGCCAGATGGCCACAGGCAATTGCCGGGGTCGTTTGTATACTGTTTGGTTTTGCAACGATATTCCCTTTTCAGCCGGCCCCTGGAAACTGGCAGGTTTGCCGGGATTGATTTTGGAAGCGGAAGACAGCAAAAAACAAGTGATTTTCAGGTTTAACAGAATTGAATATCCCATAACAGAATTCATAGAACCCGTTTCTAACGCTATCATCGTCAAAGAAACTGACTTTGAGAAAATGAGGCAGGCCTATTATGATAATCCGAGCCCATCAGGTAGCAGTACAGGTGTAAAAGCTATTATCAAAAATGTACAGGGGCAAGAAGTTATTTCCAAAAGGCCCACAATCAATAACCCTATAGACCTCATCAGCAAGCTACCCACATTGATTTTTTAGATGCTCGGGGATTTACTATGTTTTACACAAAGTCATTTAAAAAGTTTCTTTTGGGCCTGTGGTTCTCCGCAATCGCCTTATCCACTCCCTGTCAAATGGTTATTTCCGGAATTGTCAGAGACAGTTCCGGAAATACAATTTCTTCTGCTTCAGTAAACATCTTCAATAGTAAAACAGAAGCCGGGATATATTTTACAAAATCAGATGAAAAAGGTTTTTACCGTTTGATCATCCCTGACACGCTACGATTAACCGACCTGTCAATAAAAGCTATCAGCATTGGATTCAGGAAAGAAATAAAACCGATCTCTGTTTTAAACAAAGTCATTAATTTCAGGCTCAATCCGGATGTTAAACAATTACCTAACGTAACTGTAAAGAATACAAATGCAAGGATCAGGATCAAAAGCGACACACTGAATTACAGCACAATTGATTTTGCAGACAAAAGCGATAAATTTATTGTTGATATTATACGAAAAATACCAGGTATTGAAGTAGAAGCCAATGGAAGTATCAGATACCAGGGAAGGTTCATAAATTATTTTTACATCGATGGCGATAATATTTTAGACGAAAAATACAGCATCGCAACAAAAAATATCCCACAGGAAACAGTTGAAAAAATACAGATCATTGAAAATAATCAGCATATTAAACTGCTTAATGGGATAGTGCCATCTGAAAGCCCGGCCATCAATATAACACTGAAAGATAAAGCCAAGGTCAATTTCATCAATTCTTCCAAGTTAGGACTGGGCACTGAATCTGTAAAAGAAGGAGAGGTAAACAACCTGGCATTTAAAAGCAAATTCAAAGCGATCAATATTTTCAGATACAATAATTCAGGAGCAGACCCTGCTGAAGATGTTGCTTCTCATGGCAGCTCCGATATTTATACCTTTCAGGAAAACAGGCCATTAGCCGACATGCTGAATCTGGGTATTGCCGGGGCACCTTCTATCAACAAAAACAGGTATCTGTTTAACAATGCCGGCTTATTGAATATTAATGATCTTTTAAAAACAAAAAAGGATCTGAGCTTTCGTATAAACGCTTATTATCTGCCTGACAAACAAGATCGCTCTTATACATACTATTCCAATTACTACTTACCTACAGATACGATTACTTACATAGAGAATCAGGATATCCATACTAATCTTCACACTTTACATGCACTAGTAAATATCAATATAAATACCACTAAACGATACGTTAATAATTCCTTGACAATAGATTATTCAACCACAAACAACATAGCTGGTCTCACTACCGGTCGCAATGCAGTTTTGCAGCAACTTAACAGTTCTGTAAAAGGATTCTCCAATTATACCAACGGGTTAAAATTACTAGCCAATGGGAAGTTTATCGAATTTTACTCGTTGGTGAGTTATAACAATAGGCCTCAACATCTTGGAGTATCTCCCGGGCTTCACCAAGAATTATTGAATGGAAATAAGCCATTTACCCAGTCAATTCAAAATATTACTTCACCTGTTTTTTTCACAAACAATTATATTAGTTATAAAGCCGCAAATGGCATCTTGTTCCAGAATTACAGGCTGGGGTTTCTTATTCAGAATGGAGATCTGACTTCCACATTGTCATTGCAACAGGCAGATAATATTGTCACACCGCTTCCAGATAGCTTTTCAAATCAACTTCAATGGCAAAAAAATAAATTTTATACTGAGGCAGAATACAGACTTGATATTGGAAGGAACTCTATCAGATTAACAATACCTGCCGGATATACAATTATCAGGCAGAACAATGCCATATTCAATGTGAATGATAACGTAACCCGTTTTATGCTAACCCCTTCATTTATGTGGCGATACAAAGTAGGCAGGGAGCATATCTTATCTGCAGGTTACCGGTTCGACACACAGCTTGGCAATATGAATGAAAATTACCCTGGAATTATTCTAAGTAATTATCAAAGTCTTATCTCAAATGATATCCCCATTCAACAAACCCATACAAACATATATAATGCAGGAATGGATTTTAGAAAATCCATTAAGCTCTTATTTTTAAACATTTCAGGAACGTATATAGAAAAGAAAGCGGGGTACTTGTATGCCTCTACTTTGCAGAACAACATCCTGCAACGGAAAGTATTGCCTATACCTAACACCAGTTACCAAACCTCTATTTCCGCAGGAATTTCAAAATATCTTTTTTTTATTAAATCCACCATCCTTGCACGCCACACACTACAGTACTCAAAAAACCTGCAAATGCAGAACAATTCGCAATACCCGATAACAAATATTTCAAATCACTTAACAACCAGCATAACTGCAAGACCCAATTTGTATATCTCCATTACTTACGAAATGTCACAAATATGGTCATCGGGCAGAAGCAATGCCCCTAATTCCGGCAAACAATTCAGCTTGTCCACCTACCACCAGAAACAATATCTGGAATTAGCTATTTCCCCGGCAGATAGGTTTTCAATAAAATTAAAAAATGAGTATTACTATTACAAATCACCAGAACAACCTTCGTCTTCCTGGTTTTTTGCTGATGCTTCGGTACAATATCGGTTACCTAAAAAACCGATAGACTTTGAACTTATCTGTTCAAACCTTGCGAACAGTAATCAACTTTCAACCATTTCAATTTCTGAGAACAGCATTTCAGGCTATACCTATGTGCTCAGGCCAAGATTCTTGCTCTTACGCGTATCATTTCATTTATGACATTGATCTTTCAATCATTTGGGGATAAAATCAGGGATCACTTACTCAATAGTTTACTTAAACAAAAAAATAAGGGCCTTCCCAGGCCCTTATTGCATATCAATATCTAACGGATGTTTTTAACTGCAACCCATACTGTTACCACAGTTCAGGCACTTGTAGCAGGTGCCGCTGCGGATGGTGATATGTCCGCAGGTATTACAGGCAGGCGCATCGCTCTGCATATTCTTGGCAGCGGCGTTCACGGCGTTCATTCCATTGTCTTCATTCACCGTTGCGGCAGCGCGCTGTAATTTTTGCGGCTGTGGAGCGACACTGGTATTGGCAGATGGCGCCGTTACACGGATGCTGCTCAGCTCAGGCTTTCCCAGGAATGTGGCATCCCCTGCATCATCCCCTTCACCGGTATTGCCGATGCTGGGTTTGTCGAGCACATGCACCAGGTCGGTACGACCCAGGTATTCGAAGGCAAGGGCGCGGAATACAAAGTCTACCAGTGAAGTAGTGGTCTTGATATTCGGATGGTCTACCATACCGGATGGCTCGAACTTGGTGAACACGAATTTCTCTACGAATTCTTCCAGCGGAACACCATACTGCAGACCCACAGAGATCGCGATGGCGAAACAGTTCATGAAACTTCTGAGGGTAGAACCTTCTTTGGCCAGATCGATGAAGATCTCACCCAGGGTTCCGTCGCTGTACTCACCGGTGCGCAGGAAGATCACCTGTCCGCCGATCTTCGCTTTCTGCGTAAAACCACGGCGTTTGGCCGGTAATGATTTTTTCTCTACGATACCGGATAAAGCACGTTTGAACTTGGTATCGGTAGAAGCCTGCATACGCTTCTGTACTTCCTCCAATAATTCATCTACTGTTAATTTGCTCAGGTCTACGATCTGTGATACAGTCTCGGCTGCTGCAGCAGGCTGGTTCTCAGCAACCGCATCCTCCCCCTTTTCGTCTGTCTTCTTTTTCTTGTCCGATTTGTTGCTCAGCGGCTGGCTCAGTTTGGAACCGTCGCGGTACAGGGCATTGGCTTTCAGGCCCAGCTGCCAGCTCAGCATATAACAATCTGCGATTTCCTCGATCGTTGCCTCATGCGGCAGGTTGATGGTTTTGGAGATCGCGCCACTCAGGAAGGGCTGACAGGCAGCCATCATACGGATATGTCCGTAAGCGTGGATATATCTTTCGCCTTTTTTACCGCACTTGTTGGCGCAGTCAAATACAGGCAGGTGTTCCTCTTTCAGGAAAGGCGCTCCTTCAATGGTCATGGTTCCGCACACATAATCATTGGCTGCATCTATCTGTTCTTCGGTGAAGCCCAACGCCTCCAGCAGGTTAAAGCTCCAGTCGGCATACTGCTCTTCGGTAAAGCCTAAACGCTGCATGCACTCATCACCCAGGGTAAACCGGTTAAACAGGAACCCGATCTCGAATGCGGATTTGGCTGCACCGTTCAATTTTTCGATCTCCGGCTCTGTGAATCCTTTCTCGCGCAGTGAAGTGGGGTTAATGAAAGGGGCCCCTTCGAAGCTGGCCGCTCCTACGGCATATTTCTCAATGGCTTCTGCCTGTTCCGGGTTGTAACCTAGGTTACGCAGCGCCTGTGGTACCGACTGGTTGATGATCTTGAAGTAACCACCACCGCTCAATTTCTTGAATTTTACCAGGGCGAAATCAGGCTCTACACCGGTGGTATCGCAATCCATTACCAGGCCAATGGTTCCGGTAGGTGCGATCACAGTGGTCTGTGCGTTGCGGTAGCCATATTTTTCTCCCAGTTGTACCGCTTCATCCCATGCTTTGGTGGCGGCTTTCAACAGGTAATCCGGACAGTATTGCGCTTTGATGCCCTGTGGTTTGATCTCCAGTCCTACATACGCATCTTCTGCGTCGTAAGCGGCAGCACGGTGGTTGCGCATTACGCGCAGCATATCTTCTTTGTTCTCTTCGTATTTGTCGAAAGCGCCCAGGAAACTCGCCATTTCGGCTGAGGTCTTGTAAGCCACACCGGTCATGATAGCAGTGATGGCGCCTGCAATACCACGGGCTTCCTCACTGTCGTAAGGGATGCCGCTCACCATGAGCATGGAGCCCAGGTTGGCAAATCCAAGACCCAGTGTACGGTAATCGAATGACAGCTGTGCCACTTCTTTGGAAGGGAACTGTGCCATTAACACAGAGATCTCCAGGACAGTGGTCCACAAACGGCTGGTATATTCAAAACCTTGCACATCGAAGATATTGGTATCGTCATCGTGGAACTTACGCAGGTTGATCGATGCCAGGTTACATGCAGTGTTATCCAGGAACATGTACTCTGAGCAGGGGTTGGAAGCATTGATCCTTCCGCCTTTGGGGCAGGTATGCCATTCGTTGATGGTGGTATCGTATTGTGTACCGGGGTCCGCACAACGCCATGCCGCATAGGAGATCTGCTTCCATACTTCGCGGGCAGGGATCTTTTTCATGGTACGGCCATCGGTGCGGGCTTTCAGTTCCCAGTCACCATCGGCTTCCAGCACTTTGAAGAATGAGTTAGGGATACGTACCGAGTTATTGGAGTTCTGACCGGAAACAGTGGCATAGGCTTCTCCTTCGTAACTGTTGTCATAACCCGCGGCCACCAATGCGGCCACTTTATCTTCTTCCCCTACTTTCCAGTTGATGAACTCCATGATCTCGGGGTGATCCAGGTCAAGGCAGACCATTTTGGCTGCCCTGCGGGTGGTACCGCCGCTTTTGATGGCTCCTGCGGCACGGTCGCCGATCTTCAGGAAGCTCATCAGACCGCTGGAAGTACCGCCACCTGATAATTTCTCACCACCGCCACGGATCTGGGAGAAGTTGGTACCCACCCCTGAGCCGTATTTGAAGATACGGGCCTCACGGGTCCAGAGATCCATGATACCGCCTTCATTTACCAGGTCGTCGTTCACACTCAGGATAAAACAGGCGTGTGGCTGGGGACGCTCATAGGCGTTGGTCGATTTCTTTAATTTCTTGTCCTTGGGATCTACATAATAGTGGCCCTGCGGTTTACCGGTGATACCGTAGCTCTCGTGCAGACCGGTATTGAACCACTGCGGTGAATTGGGTACGCAGGCCTGATTCAGGATGCTGTATACCAGTTCCTCATAAAACACCTGTGCATCTGCTTTGGTAGCGAAATATCCATAACGCTCGCCCCATACGCGCCAGCAATTGGCCATACGGTGTGCTACCTGTTTCACACTGGTCTCACGCCCCACCGACCCATCCGGTTGGGGAACACCCGCTTTACGGAAATATTTCTGAGCGAGGATATCCGTGGCAATCTGACTCCATTGCTTGGGAACCTCCACATTGTTCATTTCAAAAACTTTCTCCCCGTTGGGATTCTTGATCACGCTGTCGCGGTAATCGTATTCGAACATATCGAAGGGACTCACACCATCTTTGGTGAAGCGGCGACTGAATTGTAAGCCTTTGGTAGCGCGAGGGTTAGACATAATGCAGGTGTATTTTTATGGGTTCTAGGTAAATTCCCCTGGCCTAACGAAAAAGTTAAGCGGTTGACGAAAATATCCTTCCTTTCGACAATTCAATCTTGTAAATATTAACAGGTTGTGGATAAGGAATAGAGAATATTTCGCACCCCAAATCCCTATTGATTTTGCGCGAATGTGCACAGGTGTAGAAAATAATTTTTGCCCAAACAGGCTGTTAAACCAATAATTTTCCGTAAATGTGAGTAGTTAAACAGAAAAAGTCCTGTGGGGTTAGAACTACCCCCGGCGACCCAATTCAACCGGAATGGCTTATCTTTCCAACTGGTATCGAAAACACAGCTGAATAAGCGGTTTTAAATAAAAACTTTTTTGCATTTTTGCAGCAGTATCTATCCACTACTGAATGAAACCAGGCTTGTATCAACAATTTGAGACCAATAAAAAATCGGGCAAGAAATCCTTTGCTGTACTGATCGATCCCGATAAGGTCGATAATGAGAAGATCGATCAGCTGGTGACACTGGCCACCGATGCCCGGGTAGATTATTTCTTTGTGGGTGGTAGTCTGGTCATATCCAGTCACCTGGATGAATGTATCCAGCAGATCAAAGCCAATTGCAGTATCCCCGTTCTGCTGTTTCCGGGGTCTCCCTCCCAGGTAAGCAAGTATGCGGATGCGCTGTTATACCTCTCACTCATTTCGGGCCGCAACCCCGAACTGCTGATCGGCCAGCATGTAATCAGCGCCCCCTTTGTTAAAAAGAGCGGACTCGAGATCATGCCCACCGGTTATATGGTGATCGACGGAGGGGCACCTACCACCGTATCCTATATTTCGAACGCAACGCCCATTCCTGCCGATAAAAACGAGATCGCCATGTGTACCGCCATGGCGGGAGAAATGCTCGGCATGAAGCTGATATACATGGATGCAGGTAGTGGTGCCAAACGCCCCATTACAGAGACCATGATCGAAAAAGTGGCCCGGAACATCAGTATCCCCCTCATCATCGGTGGCGGCATCACCGAACCCGAAAAAGCTTACCACAACTGCAAGGCCGGCGCCGATGTGATCGTAGTGGGCAATGCCATCGAAAAAGACCCATCCCTCATTAAGGAGATCAGCAACGCCATACACAGTGTGCCTGTGAATGCGTGAGTCGTCTGTTGTGAGTAGTGAGTGGGGAGTAGGTAGTATGTTATAAATAATTTATAAATGGATAAAGGGGTTGGGTTTGAACCAGTGTTAGTTCAAACCCAACCCCTTCCTCTTTACTCCCCCCATTGACACTCACTACTCACCACTCACTTCAATCCCGACACATCCACCCTCGAAGGGGTTTCTTTGCCGCTTACGATGCCGCGTGAACTGAGGGCGATGGCTTTGATGATCATGGCCATGTTCTCCATATCCAGTGTACCTATCTCATCGCTGGCTTTGTGGTAATTGGGTTCGTTGTCCATTTTGGAAGTAGAAATGGTATGTGCCGGTACGCCCAGCCTGGCCAGGGTGGCATTATCTGAACGGTAGAAAAGGTTCTGTGTGGTATAGGGATCCGGGTAAAAGATAAAACCGGTCCCTTCCAGGTTTCCCTGCAGGATCTTTCCCATATCCGTTTTTTCATAACCCGTGATATAGGCGGAGTTCCTTCCCCATTTGCTCTCAGTACCGATCATCTCGATATTGAACATGGCTTTCACATCTTCCGGGTTGTACTGGCGCGAAAAATAGGTTGCCCCGAAACCGCCCACTTCCTCTGCGGTGAACGCTGCAAAAATGAGCGTGCGCTCGTTGTTGTTCAGCGCCTTGAAATATTTGGCCAGCATGATCACCGCGGTGGTCCCGGCCGCATCATCATTGGCGCCGTTGAAAATAGAATCGGTCAGTACATTGCCCTGGCGATCCTTGCTCATGATACCCAGATGATCGTAGTGGCCGGAGAAAATCACATACTCGTTCTTCCTGCTTTTACCCGGCAGTACGCCCACCACATTGGCCAGCGACTGCTCTGTGAAGGTATGTTTGGCACTTACCTCAAAACGTTTGGGATTGGCAGCGGCCAGTATGAACACCGTACTATACTCCGATTGGTACAGCTGTGATTTGACACGGGTAAGCTGATTGAAGGTCTTGGCGTAACTGGTATCTACCAGCACCAGATAATTCTTTTTGGCATTGATATACTTACGTGCTTCGGTGAATAGATTGGCGCCCGCAGCGATGGATACTTTTTCATAACCCGAAGTCTCATCCAGTTTCAGGTCTTCCTTGCAGGTCACCACGATCACATCGCGGCTGTCCACCGATAGCCCATCAAAGCTGCAGCTGGCACTGATGAATTTGGGACGCAGCATAGCGAATGATTGCAGATAGGTTCCGCTGTTCTGTAGGGTCTGCAGACCTGTCTGTCTGAATTCATCGGCGATGAATGCTGCCGCTTTCTCAATTCCGGGTGTGAAAGCGCGGCGGCCTTGCATATCATCTGCAGACAGGATCCGCTCGATCCGCTCGACTTCTTTGGCATTGATGATGTTGTCTGCCTTTTGCGCAAAAACGCCGGTAGTGATCACTAGCCATACCAGCAGGAAAGATATCTTTTTCATATAGGGTTGTTCGTATAATGATGAGGGAACAAGATAATGACAGGAACGGGTTTGCCCCAAATATTCTGACAAGCGGACAAACCTGCATAAAAAAAGGGCGCTGGGCGCCCTGTTATCATAAACTCATCATTTCCTTGAATTTCACTGTCTGCCTGCGGCTCACTTCTATCTTCTCGCCCCCTTTCAGGTCTACCAGCAGTCCCCCGTTGAAATAAGGCTCGATCTTTTCGATCCAGCGGAGATTGATGATATGTTTGCGGTTGGCACGGAAGAACATCCTTTCATCCAGTCTCTCTTCCAGCGCATTCAGCGATTTCAGGATAAGGGGCTTGTGCGTTCCGAAAAACACTTTGGCATAGTTACCCACGCTTTCGAACAGTCGGATCTCTCCCAGTTTCACGAACCAGCAACGTTCACCATCTTTCACGAACACCTGGTCGAACTCTGTCAACGGACCACGGTTCAGTCCATTGATGCCTACATTCTCTTTAAAGATCTCCGCCTGCAGTTTCTGAATGGCATCGGCCAGACGTTTGGGTTCTATCGGCTTTAACAGGTAATCCAGTGCATTCACCTCGAAGGCCTTGATGGCATATTCGTCGTAAGCGGTGGTGAAAATCACCTTGGGGGCTTTTTCCACTTCAGCCAGCAGATCGAAACCGGTCTTACCGGGCATCTGTATATCAAGGAAGATCAGATCGGGGTTCAGCGTTTCGATCTTCTCAATACCGTCATCCACATTGGCGGCTTCCTCGATCACTTCAATATCGGAATGGTCCTGCAGCAGTTTCTTCAACTCGTTGCGGGCCAGCCTTTCATCATCAATAATAATTGCTTTGAGTGCCATACTACTAATTTATGAATAGAATTTAAGAATGCAATTCCTGTACCGGCATTTTCACCACGGCTTCCACCATGTTCTGTTCAGTGTTCCGGATTTCAAAAGAGGCTTTTCCACCAAACAACAGTTTCAGGCGGTTACGGGTACTGTTGATACCGAATCCATCACTGTTGCCATTCTCATCCAGGTGACCGCTGTTCTGTACGATCAGTTCATGCTGGTCATTCCTGTAATCCGATATCACGCGGATCAGTCCTCCGCCCTTCTGTTTGCCAATGCCGTGTTTGATGGCATTCTCTACCAGTGTCTGCAGCATCATCGGCGGCACGGGCTGGTCGAGGGTATCTTCATCAATATCGTATTCTACCTGCAACCTGTCCTCGAAACGGATATATTCCAGTGCCAGGTAATCCTTTACAATATTCAGTTCGCGTTCAAAAGGAACTGTTTCCATTTTCTCTGCCTGCATGCTGCTTCGCAGGATATTGCTGAGTTCGGTGATGGCCGTACGAGCCCTTTCCGGGTTCTCATCTACCAATGCACGGATACTGTTCAATGCGTTGAAAATAAAATGGGGATTGATGTGCGACTTGATGGTCTTGAGCTCCAACTCTTTTACCAGACTTTCCAGGCGTGCTTTCTGGATCTCGGTTTTGGAACCCAGATCAACATAATGCCAGATATAGTAAGCTGAGAACCAAACCAGTACCAAGGGAGAATCGAGTATGAGGTTATAGAGGAACCTTTTTTCCACCGATACTTTTATCTTGGGATCGTACATCTTCAGCCATTCCACCAGGGCACTATTGGCCAGGTTGAACAGGATGATGATACTCAGCACGGTAATGATCAGTAACCACCATTTCTGCACCTGGATGGGCGGCCGGAGCTTCAGCCGAACGATCAGCTCCCTGAGCAGGTGCGTGAACGCCAATCCGATCAGAATGGTAATGGCAATGCGGGGGTACAGGATATTATTGGTCTTATTCTCGAAAATGAATGCGAAGAATACCATGGTCAACCCATAGAACAACCAACCACCCAACTGGCAAGTCCAGTATAATGAAGATTTACTTCTCATGTTAGAACAAATATAAACGGAAAGCCTGCCCCAAGCCCCCCGAAATTTGATTAATGGCAAAATCAGCCTCTGTTTGGCAGAAATTAATGTTTTGAACCGCCGAACCTTCCGGTGATCCGGCATGTTTCTATACCCGAACAAAGCCCTGTTTCCGAACAAAATGCCTATTTTTACCATATAAAACCGTCTGCATGCAGATAACCGCAGGTCCCCTGTTACAATCGATCAATAACCCCGACGATCTTAAGAAACTCAGTCGCGAACAGTTACACCAGGTTTGCGATGAACTCCGTCAATACATTGTAGATGTAGTAAGCGTTCATGGCGGCCATTTTGCAGCCAGCCTCGGCGTGGTAGAGCTCTCCGTGGCCCTGCACTACGTATACAATACGCCTTACGACCAGCTGGTATGGGATGTTGGCCACCAGGCCTACGGCCATAAGATACTGACCGGCAGGAGAGATAATTTTGTCACCAACCGCAAATACAAAGGCATCAGTGGTTTCCCCAAACGCAGTGAGAGTGAATACGATACATTCGGCGTAGGACATTCTTCCACCTCCATTTCGGCCGCACTGGGTATGGCCATGGCAGCCAGGTACAAGGGTGAGAACCGGAAATCCGTGGCCGTGATCGGTGATGGCTCCATGACAGCCGGAATGGCATTTGAGGCCATGAACCATGCCGGCGTGGCCAATAGCGATGTGCTCATCATCCTCAACGATAACTGTATGAGCATTGACCCCAATGTGGGCGCACTGAAAGAATACCTGACCGATATCACCACATCGCCCACCTATAACAAAATGCGCGATGATATCTGGAACCTGATGGGCAAACTGCCCGTAGGCAAGAACTTCAGCCGCGATATGGCGAGCAAACTGGAAGCGGGACTGAAGAGTGTGGTGACCAAAAGCAGCAACCTGTTCGAAGCTTTGCAGATCCGTTATTTCGGACCCATAGACGGGCACAATATCACCAAACTGGTGGATACCCTCAACGACCTGAAAAAGATACCCGGCCCCAAACTATTGCATATTGTGACCGTAAAAGGAAAAGGATATGCACTGGCCGAAAAGGACCAGACCAAATGGCACGCACCAGGTCTGTTCGATAAAGTGACCGGTGAGATCTACAAGAAAAAGATCGATACACCCCAGCCACCTAAATACCAGGATGTATTCGGTCACACCATGATCGAACTGGCAGAACAGAACAAACATATCATGGGCGTGACACCCGCCATGCCCAGCGGCTCCTCACTGAAATTCATGATGGAGAAAATGCCGGATAGGGCTTTTGACGTTGGTATCTGCGAACAACACGCCGTTACCGTGAGTGCCGGACTGGCCACACAAGGCATGCGTGTTTTCTGCAATATCTATTCATCCTTCATGCAAAGGGCCTACGACCAGGTAGTGCACGATGTGGCGATACAGAAACTGCCGGTGGTATTCTGCCTGGACCGTGCCGGACTGGTAGGTGAGGACGGCCCCACCCACCATGGCTGTTACGATATTCCTTATATGCGCTGTATCCCCAATATGGTGATCAGTGCACCGATGAATGAGCAGGAACTGCGTAACCTGATGTATACGGCCCAACTGGAAAAGAACCAATATCCTTTTGTGATCCGTTACCCAAGAGGGGAAGGCATGATGCCGGAATGGAGGACCGCTTTCGAGGAACTACCGATCGGCAAGGGAAGAAAACTAAAGGATGGAGAAGAGATCGCTATCTTAAGTTTCGGGCATCCGGGCAATTTTGCGCAGGCCGCCATACGCGAACTGCGTTCCCAGGGCATTGATCCCGCACATTACGACCTGCGGTTTGTAAAACCCATTGACGAAGATCTGTTACACGAAGCATTCAGCAGGTACCATAAAATTGTGACCGTGGAAGACGGAACCGTAGTAGGCGGTTTTGGCAGCGCCATCCTGGAGTTCATGAACCGGCACAACTACAAGGCGGATGTACGCATACTGGGTATCCCCGACAGGCTGGTAGAACACGGTACACCGAAGGAACTGCACCGTGAATGCGCTTATGATGCACAGGGTATTGCCGATGCCGTAAGGGAACTGATGAAAGAAAAGATCACTGTCCGCAGCGCTGTTGCAGGATAAAACGATACAAGCTCACAATAAAAAAATCCGGTTCAGACTGAACCGGATTTTTTTATTCGATCGGAAGAGAACTATTCTTCCGGCAGTGAAGTATCTTCTTCGCCAATGGCATCGTCGCCGATGATATCCGAATCACCCACATTACCTTCTGCTTCCAGGTCTTCTTCGCGGTGTTCGTTCCATTCCACGATAAAATTGTTCATGCCGGGACCAACCAGCAGTTTCATGAATTTCTGCTGCGAAAGTTCCAGCAGTGAAAGGAACAGGAAAAGGGCATGGATCCGGTCGTTACACACTTCGAACACTTTTTCGAAAGACACGGTTTTCTCCCTTTGCACCACGTTCAGCATATAATCACGACTGCCTTCCATGGTGTAGTTGTAACGAACCACGGTATGTACGGGTTTGTTCTGCCGTTGTTGTACACGCAACATCACTTTCTCAAAAGCTTTCATCAGCTTAAAGAGGGTGATGGTCTGTATCTCGGTACCTTCTGAAGCTTCTTCACCGATCATGGATATCTCGCGCTGCAGGTTACCGCGTTTGATCATGAGCATACGCTCGGCTTCCATTTCGGCCATTTTGGCGGCAGCTTCCTTAAATCGTTTGTATTCGAGGATCTTATCGATCAGTTCCTGGCGCGGATCGATCTCATTACCCTGTGCATCAATTTCCTTACGTGGCAGCAATAACCTGGCTTTGATCCGCATCAGGGTGGATACGAACAGGATGAACTCGCTGCTCAGCTCAATATTCAGTTTCTCTCCCTGGTGAATGAACTCCAGGAAGTCATTGATGATCTTGGTGATGGGAATATTATAGATATCCAGTTCATCCCTCTCGATAAAAAACAATAACAGGTCGAAGGGGCCCTCAAACTGGTCCAACTTGATCTGGTAACTCACATTATTCACGGGTAAAAAGCTTTAGCTGCAAAGAAAACCGAATAAGGGATATAACGGGCAGCCAGGGAACAATAGTTATCCACCGGCGGGGGGGGCGTGAGCGGTGAGTAGTGAATAGGTAGTCGAAAAAGCATACTTTAGCCTTCCTACTCCCTACTCACCACTAACTACTCACGAGCATCAGTCCTTCGCTTCTGCCCTTTTCAGCGAATCGCGGATCTCGGCCAGTAATTTATCGGCATTGGAGGGTTCCGGCGGGGCAGCAGGTTTGGCAGGTTCCTCGCGTTTTAGTTTATTGATGGCTTTGATCACCAGGAACACGGAAAAAGCCACTATGATAAAATCGAAGAGGTTGGTGATGAATGCGCCATATTTTACGGCCACTTCAGCCACTCCGGGAGTCACGACCTTACCGGCAGCATCTTTCACTTCCGGAACGGCCTCTTTTAACACCCATACCTTATCGTTGAAATTGACCCCACCGGTAAGCATGCCCACCAGCGGCATCACGATACCGTCTACAAAAGAGGTGACGATCTTTCCGAAGGAAGCACCCATCACAAAGGCAACGGCAATGTCTACCAGGTTGCCTTTCATGGCAAACTCTTTGAATTCTTTCAGCATTCCCATATGAGGATATTTTATTTCCGTTAAAATACTACAATGCCTCCAACCCGCAAAGCTATTTTTTCAATCCCGGGTACTGCATTCGCAAAGAAGTGAGCAGATCATGCAGTGCTTTTGCCACCAGGTATTCCTTGTACCAGTTCTGGTCTGCCGGTATGATATGCCAGGGTATTTTATTGCAATTTGTAAAACAGTCCTGGTACATTTTCATATACAGGTCCCAGAGTTTGGCCTCTTCAAAATCCCGTTCGTTGTACTTCCACTGTTTCTTGGGGTCACGGATCCTTTCTTGTAACCGCTGCTGCTGCTCTTCCGGTGAAATGTGGAGATAAAATTTCAGGATATGTGTGTGATTGTGTTTCACCAGCAATTCTTCAAAATCATTGATGGCCTTCATACGCTCCATGGCCAGTTTATCGCCACACCATCCGTGTACCCGTGTTACCAGCACATCCTCGTAATGCGACCGGTTGAATACCTGTATCACTCCTTTCGGGGGTACGTACTGATGCACACGCCACAAAAAATCGTGCGATAGTTCTTCGGGGGTAGGCGCCTTAAAAGGACGTACCCAGACCCCCTGCGGATTCAGCTTGCCGAGCACATTGCGTATCAGCCCGTCTTTACCACTGGCGTCCATTCCCTGTATCACGATCAGTACGGCATGTTTGGATTGTGCGAACAGCAGGTTCTGCAGGTCATCCAGCTCTGCCAGCAGTTTGGCTGTTTTCGTCCGGGTCCGCTCCTTGCTCCATCCCTTGGGTGCCCGTGTAGGCTGTTTCTTGATATGTGCAGTGGCCATAGGTTACGTTTCCATAAATTTATTCCTTTGCTTTTGTAAAAACACCAACTTTGGCCAAATTAGTCCGGCATTGAAAGACAAACTCATCCACTGGTCGCTCTTCCTTGTATTATCCCTGATCTGGGGCAGTTCCTTTATCCTGATGAAAGAAGGCATGCACACGCTTACCCCTTACCAGGTGGCCTCACTGAGAATACTGAGCGCCGGTGTGGTCCTGATCCCCTTTGCCCGCAAGGCGCTGAAGGAAGTGCCCAAAGACAAATTATTCCTGGTGATCCTCTCCGGTCTATTGGGGAGTTTTTTCCCGGCCTATCTTTTCTGTATCGCTGAAACCCGGATAGACAGTTCGCTGGCAGGCATTCTGAACGCATTAACGCCTTTGTTCACCATCCTGCTGGGCATCGCTTTCTTCCAGTTACAGGCCGGTACGCGTAAGATCATCGGTGTGCTGGTGGGTTTTGCGGGGTTGTGCCTGCTCATCGCTCCCAAAGGCAATTTCCGTTTTGAAGATTTTTCCTATTCCTTGCTGGTATTACTGGCCACACTCTTTTATGGGATCAATGTGAACATGGTAGGCAGGCATATGCAGGGCGTGGGTTCGCTCAATATCGCTTCACTGGCATTTGTGTTCCTCATCATCCCTACCCTGATCATTTTACAGATCACCGGTTATTTTGCCTTACCGTTATTGCACTCCGATGTACTGTTGTCAACGCTGGCATCCGTAGTGCTGGGTGTGTTCGGAACGGCCATTGCGTCCATTCTGTTCTACATGCTGGTAAAAAAAGCCGGGACCCTGTTCGCTTCCATGGTCACTTATGGCATTCCGTTCATTGCAGTGATGTGGGGACTATGGAGCGGTGAGACCATTACCTGGCTGCAGGTGGGTTGCCTGGGCATCATCCTCGTAGGCGTGTACCTCGTCAACAAAAAATAATACTGTTCATCCTATTTTCTTATCTATGAAACTTGATCTGGAAAAATTCAGGGAATTGAATGTGCAAAGGGCGAAAGAAGGTTTTAAGACCTACGATAACCAGCCCCTTACCTATTGGACCACTGCGCTGGCCGGCGAAGTGGGCGAACTCTGCAACATGATCAAAAAGACACAACGCGTGGCCCTGGGCGGGGTGGATGGCGGTAGCAGTTATACGGCCAAAGACATTACACCGGAAATGTTACAGGAAGAGATCGGCGGCATCGCCATTTACCTGGACCTGCTGGCATCGCTGTTGGGGATCTCGCTGGAGCAGGCGATCGTACAGACTTTTAACGAGAAATCGGAGAAATACGGGTTCTCACAGTACTGGAAGGAAGAGGGAATGTAGGTTGGAGTGATGCGCGAGATCGGATACTGGATACTGGATACTGGATGCTGGATGCTGGTATCGGGTATCCAGCATCCAGCATCCAGTACACTCCATTTACACCGTCATAATTTCTTTTTCTTTGACAGCCAGGTGTTTCTCTACCAGGCCAATGAACTTGTCTGTCAGTTCCTGGATGGTCTTCTCACCGTCTTTGGCCGCATCTTCGCTCAGGCCGTCTTTCTGCAGTTTTTTCACCTGTTCAATGGCATCCCGGCGAATGCTGCGGATGGCCACTTTGGATTGTTCACCTTCGCCACTGGCTTTTTTCACCAGTTCTTTTCTCCTTTCTTCGGTCAGCGGGGGCAGGAACAAACGGATCTGCACACCGTCGTTCTGGGGGGTGATGCCGATATTGGCCTGCATGATGGCTTTTTCAATCGCCTGCAACATGTTCTTTTCCCATGGCTGGATACTGATGGTACGGGCATCCAGTACGCTAACATTGGCCACCTGGGCAATGGGGGTTGGGGCGCCATAATATTCTACATTCACACCATCCAACATACCCGGGTTCGCTTTGCCTGCACGGATCCTGGTCAGTTCTGTTTCCAGGTGGGCGATCGCTTTTTGCATACCCTCTTCCCCTTCCTGGATGATCATATGTAATTCGTCCGACATAACTATTGTTTAAAGTGGGGCGAAATTAAGGAATAGTTGGGAGTTAGGAGTTGGGAGTTTGGGGTTGGAGGGCTGGTTTCGGGAGGTTTGGATAGAGGGTACTTCCAGACTTTTAACTTTCCCCTATCTTCGCAGCCATAATCAACAGTTTTATGGCAAGTATACAGGAGTTAAAGAACGTGGCCTCTCAATTAAGGCGCGATACCGTAAGAATGGTGCATGGTGTTCAGAGTGGTCACCCCGGTGGTTCATTGGGTTGCGCCGATTTCCTGGCCGCCCTGTATTTCCATATCATGAAACACGATACCAACTTTACCATGGATGGAAAGAATGAGGACCTGTTCTTCCTTTCCAATGGCCATATTTCTCCTGTATTCTACTCCGTATTGGCCCGCTCCGGTTATTTTGACGTAAAGGAACTGGCCAGCTTCCGTAAGCTGAATACCCGTTTACAGGGTCACCCCACCACCCATGAACAGTTACCGGGTGTACGCGTGGCCAGTGGTTCACTGGGCCAGGGCATGAGTGTGGCCATCGGCGCCGCACTGACCAAAAAACTGAATGGCGACAAGCACCTCGTATTCTCCCTGCACGGGGATGGGGAGCTGGATGAAGGACAGAACTGGGAAGCCATCATGTTCGCTTCGCACAACAAAGTGGATAACCTGATCGCTACCATTGACTGGAACGGCCAGCAGATCGACGGACCTACAGAAAAAGTGATGGCACTGGGTAACCTGCGCGCCAAATTTGAAGCATTCGACTGGACCGTTCTGGAAATGGATGGCAACGATATGGACGATATCATCAAGATCATGGATAAGGCCAAATCAATGACCGGCCAGGGCAAACCCATCTGCATACTCATGAGAACTGCAATGGGCAAAGGCGTTGATTTTATGGAAGGCAGTCACGAATGGCATGGTATTGCCCCGAGCGATGAACAACTGGCCAAAGCACTGGCGCAGTTACCAGAGACGCTGGGTGATTATTGATCCACCCCATTTGAAAATAATCGGAACCCATCCTTTGTGATGGGTTCTTTTTTTGAGTATCTGTTGAAGCAGATGAAGATGGCTCGCAAAAGCACGGTTGAGGGGCCTAACTTTTCAGGGAGAACAATTGTTGTCCCGCTTTGCGGGCGGGTATCCAGGCAGCCAGTACTGCAATAAAAGCGATGGTAGCGATGACCAGCAGAAAATCGGCCCCCACCATTTTGACCGGGTAATAATCGATGATAAAAGTGTTACCACCCAGTTTGATGAAATGAAAGCGGATCTGTAACCAGCAAATCAGGCTGGCCAGTAACATACCTGCCCCGCCACCCAATGCTGCCAATAGCAGTCCTTCACTTAAAAAGATCCCCTGAACCGTTTGGTTGCTGGCACCCATGGCTTTGAGCACCGCAATGTCTTTCTGTTTTTCCAATACCAGCATGGTCAGTGCGCCGATCATGTTGAATGCGGCAACCACCAGTATCAGTGACAGAATAGCGTAGATCACCCATTTTTCCACCTGCATAACAGCATACAGGCTCCGGTTCTGTTCATATCGGGTCTCTACCAGGAAGTCTTTGCCTAAGCGTGCCTGCAATTGTTGTTTCACTTTGTCAGGGTTACCGGATATTTTCATTTCAATGGCGCTGTACTCATCCGCATCCATACTAAGCATGTATTTCACAAAACCAAGGTTGGTGAATACATACTTGTTATCAAAATCCTGCTGCACCATGAATGTGCCGGCGGGAGTGATGTTGAAAGCATTGAGGCCATCATCGGAGCTTAACCTAGCAGCCTGGCGGTTGGGCAGGTAAAGGGTGGCCCCGTAACCGGGCTTCTCCACATCTATGCCCGCAGCATTTTCGATGCCGGCGCCCACCACCAGCTGGGGTTCGGCCACCGTACCCAATGCAAATTTTCCGCGGGGGATATGTTCGGATGTATTGATGCGGTTGACAGAGGTATACTGCTCATCCACCCCTTTCACAGATACGATGGTCTGCAAAGCCCCGCTAAGTACGGCTTTCTCCTCTACCACAAAACTGATCACCGCCACACCGGGTGTGTTTTTCAGCTGCTGGATCTTGTCGCCGGCAAAATGGAAGGTCTTACCACGTACCGGGGTAACACGCATATCGGCATAGAAATCGGCATAGAGGCCTTTCACCAGGTCCTCAAAACCATTGAACACACTCAGCACGATGATCAACGCCGCACTGCCCACCCCGATGGCCGTAACACTGATCCAGGCGATCACGTTGATGGCATTGGTGGATTTGTTGGAGCGGAAATAGCGCCAGGCAAAAAGAAGGTTCATGGGATTGGCGGATTACGAATTCGCGGATCAACGGATTACGGATGGGCGGATCAGGCATTGTCTCATACCTGCATTCGCTGATCCGTTAATAAACTATTCCTCCTTTCCGGGAGGTCTGTCCTGTTTGATCTGTTTGAAAATCTCTTCCATCTTGAACACATAATCGAGTGTATCATCCAGGTAAAAATGCAATACTGGGATCCGGCGCAGCTGGTGTTTTACACGGTCGGCCAGTTCTTTCTTGATCTCCCAGGCCCTCGATTCGATGGTTTTCATCACTGCCTGGGCATCTTTTACCTGGAACAGGCTCAGGTAAATACGCGCCTCCAGCAGGTCGGGCGTCACTTTTACGGAGGAAATGGATACCATGCCGCCATCGATCATGGCCAGGTTCAAACGCCTGAAAATATCGTTCAGTTCCTCCTGCAGGGCACCTGCCACCTGTCTTTGACGTTTTCCTTCCTCCATATTCTAACATTTGATTGACTGCAAAATTAGTTACTTTGCTGCGTTTTAAAGGTTTTACATTTTATGAAGCGATTTTCCCGCATACTTTTTTACCTGAGGAGCCAGAAACGGAACATAGTGCTCTATGTCCTGTTCAACCTGCTCTCCATCGTTTTTTCGCTGGTATCGCTGGCCATGCTGGCCCCTTTTCTGCAGATGCTGTTCGGCAAAGAGAAGTTCCTGAATGTACAGCCAAGCCTCTCCTTTTCAGCCGAAAGCATACTGAATTACCTGAAATTCTATATCGGCCGGCTCATTGCGGACCATGGTGAGATCTACGCCCTGGGCGCCATCTGCCTGATCATCATCATCTCCATTTTTTTCAAGAACCTGTTCACCTACCTCTCTTTCCGGGTACTGGCACCCATGCGGAACTATGTGATGACCAAACTCCGCTCCGATCTCTATACCAAGATACTGGAACTCCCTATCGGATTTTTCACGGAGCAGCGCAAGGGCGATATCATCAGTCGCATGAGCAATGATGCCAATGAAGTGGAATGGAGTGTGATGAGCACTCTGGAAGGACTGATCCGCGACCCATTGAACATTCTCATCATCCTGGTTTCGCTGGTATACCTGAGTCCGGCCTTATCCCTGTTCCTCCTGGTATTATTGCCTTTGACCGGTTTCATCATCGGCCGCGTTAGCCGATCGCTCAAGAAACAATCCACCGCCTCACAGGAAACACTGGGCACCCTGATGTCGATACTGGATGAAACACTGGGCGGCCTGCGGGTGATCAAAGCCTTTAACGCTGAAAAGATCCTGCGCGGTAAATTCTTCCATACCAATGATACGCTGAACCATATCCGTAACCGGATGAATTTCCGCCGCGACCTGGCTTCGCCTATGTCGGAATTCCTGGGTGTACTGGTATTAAGCTGTATCCTGTGGTTTGGGGGTAAACTGGTGTTGAACCAGGAAGTGGGACTGAGCCCCGAGAGTTTCATCACGTATATCGTGTTCTTTACGCAGATCATCAATCCTGCCAAATCCTTATCCACCGCCTTTTACAACGCACAGCGCGGCAGTGCGGCCATTCAGCGTATTGAGGAGATATTACAGGCTCCGATCACCGTTACCGATAAGAAGGACGCTGCCGAGATCATCTCCTTCAATAAAAGCATTGAATTCAGGAACGTATCTTTTGCGTATGAGGACAAACTGATCCTGAAGAATATCAATCTGGTGATCGAGAAAGGCAAAACCGTTGCCCTGGTAGGTTCTTCAGGGGCAGGTAAAAGTTCACTAGCCGACCTCGTGCCTCGTTTTCATGATGTAACGGAAGGTGAACTGCTGATCGATGGTGTCAATATCAAAGATTACCAGCTGCACTCGGTACGCAACCTGATGGGTATTGTGACCCAGGAGCCGATCCTGTTCAATGATACCATTTCGAACAATATCGCTTTGGGGGTTGACCATGTGACCCGTGAGCAAATTGAACACGCGGCCACGGTTGCCAACGCCCTGTATTTTATCCGCCACAAAGAAGAGGGTTTTGACACCAATATCGGCGACAGGGGCAGCAAACTGAGTGGCGGTGAAAGACAACGGCTGACCATTGCCCGTGCGGTACTCAAAAACCCACCGATCCTGATCCTGGATGAAGCCACTTCCTCGCTTGATACAGAAAGCGAACGATTGGTGCAGGATGCCATCAATAACATGATGCAGAACCGTACCTCACTCGTTATCGCCCACCGCCTATCCACCATCCGCCACGCCGATGAGATCATTGTACTCCAGAAAGGAGAGATCGTTGAACGCGGCAACCACGACCAGTTGCTGGCCCATAACGGCATCTATAAGAAGTTGGTGGATATGCAGGAAGTTAAGTGAATATTGAACAGAGGAACAAGGAATGATGAATGATGAGTGAAGGGGATATCTTTCAGAATCCTCACGCATCAATTCGTCTGTACCCTACTCATCTGTTCAACTATTCAAAATCCGCCTTCATCATTCATTCATTTCCCGCTATGGCGTGACTCAATAGTCAACATTAAAAAAGGCCTCTGTATCCAGAGGCCTTTGTATAAAATACGCTTGTTGTGATTATTGTTGCTCAGGTGCTGGCTTCACCAGTCCCAGCTTGGCTTCCAGGCTCAGGGTGGCGTGAGGCACGGCACGTAAACGGGCTTTGTCGATCAGTTTACCGGTAACACGGCAGATACCGTAGGTCTTGTTCTCGATACGCATCATAGCCTTTTCCAGGTGATCGATATAAGTGATCTGGCGACTGGCCATCTGGCTCAGCTGCTCCCTTTCCATACTCATACTGCCATCTTCCATGGTCATGTAACGGGCATCATCGTTATCTCCACCCATTTCATCCTTGCGGGTGATCAGGCCCTGCAGGTATGCCAGTTCTTTCTTGGCCGCTTCCAGCTTTTTGCTGATGAGTTCACGGAACTCGTTCAGGTCGCTGTCGCTGTATTTCACCAGGGGCTCGCCATTGGTCCTGGCGGCATCGGCCCTTTTTTCCAATTGGGTATAACCGGGCTGGTATGGAACACTGGTCTTGGTGCTGATCTTGGGTACTTTAACGTCTTTGATAGGTTCTGGTTGCTTTTTCACAGGCTTCACGGGTGGAACCGGTTGCGGTTTCACTTCTACTTTTGGTTTTACGGGTGCAGGAGCTGGTTTGGGCGCCGGAGCTGCGGCTTTAGGCGCTGCTTTGGCAGGAACAGGTTTGGCAGCCACTTTGGCTGGGGCCGCTTTTACTGCCTTTGCCGGAGCTGGTTTAGATACTGGCTTGGCAACTGCTTTCACCGGAGCCGCTTTTTTAGCGGGCTTGGGCGCAGGTTTGGCTGCTACTTTCTTGGGGGCTGGTTTAGGAGCAGGCTTCGCAGCCGCTTTCTTTGCCGGAACTGCTTTCTTAGGAGCTGGCTTGGCAGCCGCTTTCTTTGCCGGGGCCGCTTTTTTGGCGGGTTTGGGCGCAGGTTTGGGAGCCGCTTTTTTAGCCGGAGCCGCTTTTTTAGGAGCTGGCTTGGCAGCCACTTTCTTGGCTGGAGCCGCCTTTTTCGGAGCAGGTTTCTTCGTTGGCATACAATTTTATCCTTTTTTGTTTACAACCACTTTTAACAGCGAATCATTGATCTCAATTTCAGTGCCATCCGCTATTTCGGAGGCCCAATCAATGGTATCTGCCAAAATTTCGCGGCAAATATAATCGTTATATTTAATAATGGACGGCTTGAGGCCAGTGGTATCAAGCACGGTTACGAATATACGGTCTGTGAGTTCAAAACCGCTTTCTTTTCTGATATTTTGCACGCGATTGACGAATTCACGTGCATCCCCCTCCTGCTTCAGCTCCTCGGTCAGGGTAATATCCAATGCCACGGTCAGACTGCCCTTTCCGGCCACACTCCAACCTGGAATGTCCTCAGCCACAATGTCCACATCCGACAATTCTATTATAATTTGCTCATTATCAATATTTAATGCAAATCTACCTTCTTTCTCGATCGTTGCAATATCCACCTGGCTAAAATTACCGATAGCCGCGCTGACCGCTTTCATCCTGGCCCCCATGCGGGTACCCAGGGCCTTGAAATTGGCTTTGATCTTCTTACTGATCACCCCTTCGGTTTCAGTGATGTACTGCATTTCCTTCACGTTCACTTCGGCCTTGATCAGGTCTTCGATCTTCTCCAGCTGTGTCTTCATCCTGGCATCCAGCACCGGGATCATCACTTTCTGGAGCGGCTGACGGACCTTGATATTCACTTTTTTGCGGAGCGACAGTACCAGCGAGCAAACATCCTGCGCCAGCTGCATCCTTTCTTCCAGGGCCGTATCTATGGCAGCTTCATCGGCCACCGGGAAATCGGCATGGTGTACGGAAGCTACGGTGAACTTGCCGGTAACCGAGTTCAGGTTGCGGAACACCGCATCGCTGAAGAACGGAGAGATCGGTGCCATCAGGCGTACGATGGTCTCAAGGCATGTATACAGGGTCTGGTAAGCGCTGATCTTGTCCTGCTCGTACTCCCCTTTCCAGAAACGGCGGCGGCAGAGACGTACATACCAGTTGCTCAGGTGTTCATCCACGAATTCTTCAATGGCCCTGCCCGCCAATGTGGGCTCATATTCATCCATCGAGCGGGTCACGTTCTTCACCAGCGTATTCAGTGAAGAGAGGATCCAGCGGTCGATCTCCGGACGTTCTGCCAGCGGAACAGGGGCCTGCTCAAAGGCAAACCCGTCTACATTGGCATAGAGTGCAAAGAACTGGTAGGTATTGTAGAGGGTCCCGAAAAATTTGCGTTGTACTTCCTGTATACCGGCCAGGTCGAACTTAAGGTTATCCCAGGGCGATGCATTGGTGATGAGGTACCAGCGGGTAGCATCGGCTCCATATTTTTCGATGGTCTCAAAAGGATTCACCACGTTACCTAGGCGTTTGCTCATCTTGTTGCCATCCTTATCCAGCACCAGCCCGTTACTCACTACCGCCTTGTAGGCCACGCTGTCGAACAGCATCACACCCAGTGCGTGCAGGGTATAGAACCAGCCACGGGTCTGGTCAACGCCCTCACAGATGAAATCTGCCGGGAAAACCTGGCCCTTATCAATATATTCCTTGTTCTCGAATGGGTAATGCCACTGCGCATACGGCATGGCGCCGCTATCGAACCACACGTCGATCAGGTCCGGTACCCGTTTCATCGGTTTGCCCGAAGCGCTTACCAGCACGATATCATCCACAAAAGGCTTGTGCAGGTCAAGGATTCCCTTGTGCAGGTAATGTTTGTTCACATCACCACCCAGCACTTCATTGGCTTTTCGGATACCCTCATTCAGTTCTTCAATGGAACCGATACAAACCTCTTCGGAACCGTCTTCTGTTCTCCAAACCGGTAAAGGTGTTCCCCAATAACGGCTGCGGCTCAGATTCCAGTCCACCATATTCTCCAGCCAGTTGCCAAAACGGCCTTCGCCGGTAGAACGGGGTTTCCAGTTGATGGTCTTGTTCAGCTCCACCATCCGGTCTTTCACGGCCGTGGTCCTGATGAACCAGGCATCCAGCGGATAGTAAAGGATGGGTTTGTCCGTTCTCCAGCAATGGGGGTAGCTGTGTTCGTATTTCTCTACTTTGAATGCGCGGTTCTCTTTTTTCAGTTTTACGCTGATGTCCACGTTCACATCCACATAATCTTTCCCATCCTTATAATTTTTTACATAGCGGTTGCTGAACTCTCCCAGACCATCCACGAATTTACCCTGTCTGTCCACCATGGTCAGGATACCAATATTGTATTTCTTTCCTACACGGTAGTCATCTGCACCAAAAGCAGGGGCGGTATGAACGATGCCGGTACCATCTTCGGTAGTAACGAAATCGCCCAGGATCACACGGAAAGGTTTTGCATCTGGTGTGATCTCTTTGATGGCTGTCAGCGAGTTCGCTTCATAAGGCAGCAGCTGCTCGTATTCACAGTTCTCTATCTGCGATCCCTTGCATTCGGCCAGGATCTTCCAGGGCAGCAGTTTTGCTTTCTCGTTGTATCCCGCAAAATCACCATTCTCTGCTTCCGGTTTGAAATACTTGCTCAGCAAGGCTTTGGCCAGTACCACGTTCACGGGAAGATGGGTGTACGGGTTGAATGTACTCACCAATACATAATCAATATTGGGGCCCACTGTAAGACCCAGGTTGGAAGGCAGTGTCCACGGAGTGGTGGTCCAGGCCATGAAGAAGACTTCTTCGGATCCGGCGGCATCGAACAGGAACTGGCTTTTCGCATTCTTCACCGCTTTGAACATGGCCACGGCAGAAGTGTCTTTCACATCCTTGTAGGTTCCCGGCTGGTTCAGTTCGTGTGAACTCAGACCGGTTCCGGCAGCAGGTGAATACGGCTGGATGCTCACGCTCTCGTAGAGGTATCCTTTCTTATAGAGTTCACTCAGGATCCACCAGAGCGTTTCAATGTATTTGTTGTCGTAAGTAATGTATGGGTCATTCAGATCTACCCAGTAGCCCATTTTCATGGTCAGCTCATCCCATTTGCCCTTGTAACGAAGCACGGCTTCACGGCATTTCTGGTTGTATTCCTCTACGGATATCTTCTTGCCGATATCTTCTTTGGTGATGCCCAACTCTTTCTCCACACCCAGTTCAATGGGCAGTCCGTGGGTATCCCATCCTCCTTTACGTTTTACCTGGAAGCCCTGCATGGTCTTGTAGCGGCAGACCATATCTTTCAGTGTACGAGAGATCACGTGGTGGATACCCGGCATACCGTTGGCACTGGGTGGGCCTTCGTAAAACACAAAGGGGGTCTTGCCTTCGCGCAGTGAAACACTTTGTTCAAATGCCTGTCCTTCGTTCCATTTGGCCAGGATCTCCTGCTCAATAGCCGGGAGGTTCAATCCGGAAAATTCTGGGTATTTAACGCTCATAACCTGAAAATCGCTTGAAAAGTACTACCCGCCGGGTAAAAGGCGGGTTTTAAAGGCTGCAAAGGTAAGAAATATAAGGACGTGAGGGCCAATGGGGAGTCGTGGGTCGTGAGCCGTAAGTTGTGAGTGGGGAGTAAGGGCAATTGGTGGGTTATTGAGTCCGGGCAGCTATCATTCTGGATCCATTCACCATTGCCAATTGCCTACTCACGACTGACAACTCACGGATCACGACCCTCTACTCACTACTTCCTGTCTCTCAACACCTTATACATCTTTATGGCGCTCATTAGCAGGCCAATGAACAGTACCAGTCCTACCAGACCCCATACCAGGCTGATGCTTTGTTTGACCACTACCAGCATAACAATGGCGATGAGCAATACGGTGGCCGCCTCATTCCAGATGCGCAGTTGTTGTGAGCTGTACCGGTAAATACCCTTGCTCTCCTGTTGCAGGATCAGGTGCAGACTCCAATGGTAGGCATATAGCAGCACCACAAAAGAGAGTTTGATGAGCAGCCAACGGCCTTCGGGAGAAAATACCTGCGTGTACCAGTTACCATTGATGAGTACCCAGATACCAAAGATCAGGGTAAGTACGGCCGAGGGCCAGGTGATACCATACCAAAGCCTTTTCATCATGATACCGAGCTGACTGCGAAGAGCATTCTTCTCTGCTTCCGGACGCTCCCCTGCCTCTGTTGCATAGATGAATAAGCGGGGCATGTAGAACAGTCCGGCAAACCAGGTCACGATAAAAATGATATGAAGGGCCTTTAGGTACGCGTACATGAAGGGAAATTAAAAATTAGTAACGAAAAATCAGCAAGGAACCTCTCCAGAACAGCATACCCAGTTCAACATTCAATGTTCCTTTTCAATATTTGTCTGTTCCATATTCATCCGTTCAGGATCATCTCCTTTTTTCCCTGGTTATGGTCGTTCACCCAGCTTGCCAGGGTAGCTACCCACATGGGGTGGGTATTCAGACAAGGGATCATTTCGTAGGATTCGCCGCCGGCTTCCAGGAAGGTCTCCTTGCCTCTTTCGGCGATCTCTTCCAGGGTTTCCAGGCAATCGCTGATGAAGGCCGGACAGATGATCAGCAGTTTCTTAATACCTTCTTTTGGCATTTGCTCCAGGCGCACATCTGTAAAAGGTTGCAGCCAGCCACTGCCCAAACGGGACTGAAAGGAGATGCTGTACTTATCCCTGGGCAGCCCCAGTTTCTCAGCTACCAGCCGGGTAGTGGTGAATACCTGGTGGCGGTAACAGGTGTCATGCGCCATGGTGTTCACTTCACAGCAATTGGCCACTTTCATACAATGGCATCCGTTGCCGCCCCCTGTCTTGCGCAGATGGCGTTCGGGTATGCCATGGTAACTGAAGAGGATATGATCATATTCTTTTTCCAGCCAGGGCTGCATACTGGCAGCCAGGGCGTTCAGGTAGTTCTCCTCGTTGTAGAAAGGTTTGATGAAAGAGATGCGGAACGGATAGTTGCCAGCTGCATGATGTTCCTTTGCCTGTACTATGGCAGTTTCATAACTGCTCATTGCATAATGCGGGTACAGTGGGACAATGATCACTTCTTTCAGGTCAGGGTTCTCTCTCAGCAGGTCGTCGAAAGCCTGTTTGGGAGACGGGTTGCCATACCGCATGGCGATGGCCACAGGTTCCTGTATCTGCTGCTGCAGCGATTGCTGTAACTGTTTGGTGAGCACGATCAGTGGAGAGCCTTGCTCGGTCCAAATGGTCTTATACGCTTCCGCTGATTTGGGCGCACGGAAAGGAACAATGATGCCACGTACCAGCAAGGTTCTGGCAATGAGCGGCAGATCGATCACACGGCCATCCATTAAAAACTCATTCAGGTATCTTCTCACGTCTTTCACAACGGTAGAATCGGGTGAACCCAGATTCATTAACAGGACGGCTTTTTGTGCAGATTGTGACATAGTTCAATTGTGTTTGCAAAGGTATAGTAACAGAACACATACGTAAAAGTTTTAGCGAACAAGGCTTAGCCTCCGCAAACAGCTGCCGGCAAAGCATTCCAGGGAATTACGGGCAATTGTCATGACAAAACGTGACAGAGAAATGACAATCGAATGACGTATCTCATGTTTTTTAAGAAAGCGTCTAAGATACCTTTGCGTTCATAAGACCAATACCGAAAAGAGCAGTTACATGGAGATGAAGCAATTTTTCACAGTGGGGATCAACTACAAGAAAACAGATGCGGCCATCCGCGGAGAGTTTGCGATTGGTTCCGAGCAATACGCTTCGCTGCTGGAAAAAGCGACCCGCAAGGGCATCAAAGAGGTATTTGTCCTGAGCACCTGTAACCGTACCGAGATCTATGGCATTGCCGACAATGCACAAGTGCTGATCGACCTGCTCTGTCATGAGACCGCTGGTGATGCAGATACGTTCCAACAGTTATGTTATATCAAACAGGGCAGCGATGCCATCCAGCATATTTTTGAGGTAGGTGCCGGTTTGGACTCCCAGATCCTGGGCGACTATGAAATAGTGGGACAGATGAAACTGGCTGTGAAGTTTGCCAGGGAGAGAGGATGTATCGGAGCTTTCATGGAACGCCTTTTCAATACGGTACTGCAATCTTCCAAAGCCATCAAAAACGAAACGGCACTCAGTGGCGGCACCATTTCTGTTTCTTTTGCCGCTATTCAGTTCCTGAAACAACAGATAGCTGATACACGTGATAAAAAGATCGTGCTGCTGGGCACCGGTAAGATCGGCCGTAATACCTGTAAGAACCTGGTAGATTATCTGAACACTACCAATATCACCCTGATCAACCGGACCGATGACAAAGCCATTGAACTGGCAGCAGAACTCGGTCTGAAAGCAGCGCCGTTCGCCGCCATGCAGGCAGAAGTGACTGCCGCCGATATCGTGATCGTTGCCACCAACGCGGAAAGACCCATGATCACCCGGCAGGACCTGCTGCACAGTGGCTCCAAGATATTGATCGACCTCTCTATCCCCAATAATATAGAGCCGGCTGCCGGCACATTGCCGCAGATCACCCTGGCCAATGTAGATGACCTTTCAGTGATCAACGACATCACGCTGCAGAAAAGAATGGCAGAAGTTCCCAAAGCGAGGACCATTATCCAACAGCACAGGCAGGAATTTGCAGAATGGTGGCTGTTACGCAGTCATGTGCCGGTTTTAAAAGCCGTAAAACAAAAATTACACGACATGCACTCATGCAGCATGTTCCAATCCATCAGCCAGGTAAGCAGCATCGACAAAGCTGCCATCCAGAAAGTGGTGAATACGGTAGCCGTGAAAATGCGTAGCCAACATCAGCCGGGATGTTATTATATTGAGGCTATCAACGATTTCATGACCAGCAATTAACCCATGACAAAGCCTTTACGAATCGGCACCCGCGACAGCCAGCTGGCCGTGTGGCAGGCCACATTAGTGCAAAACGAGCTAAGCCGAAAAGGCATCGCCTCCGAGCTGGTATACATTAAAAGCGATGGGGACATTGACCTGGTGACCCCTCTATACGAACTGGGTGTACAGGGCATTTTTACCAAAACACTGGATGCCGCCCTGCTAAACGACCGGATCGATATTGCCGTTCATTCGATGAAAGATGTTCCTACACAACTGGCAAAAGGCCTTCAGCAGTCAGCGGTATTACCGAGAGCCTCTTTTAAAGATATTCTGGTATACAAAGGTGATAAAGAACATTTATTGGAGACATTGGGGTTTGTGAATGGTGAGTGGTCAGTCGTGAGTAAAGATACACGACCCAGGTTTCACGACTCAGTTCTCACGATCGCCACCAGCAGCGTTCGCCGTAAGGCGCAATGGCTGAACCGTTATCCGAACCATGTGTTAGACAATCTTCGTGGCAACGTGAATACCCGGATGCGTAAACTGGAGGAAAGCAACTGGAACGGTGCCATTTTTGCCGGTGCCGGTCTGGAACGGATCGGGTTACGGCCGTCCAACTCCATCGATCTGGACTGGATGTTACCCGCCCCATCTCAGGGTGCCATTATGATCGCTTGTCGTGAGAATGACCCACAGACATTTGAGGCCACCCACCAGTTGAACGATACAGCTACGGCCATCTGCACAAAAATCGAAAAGGATTTTTTACGAGTGCTGATGGGAGGTTGTACCACACCGATCAGTGCATTGGCCATCATACAGGGGAACACAGTGCATTTCCGTGGCAACGTTCTATCGCTTGATGGAAAACAAAAAGCGGAAATAGAAAAAATCGTACCCGTTTCAGAAACGGTTGCATTAGGAGAACAAGCAGCCGAAGAAGTTTTGCAGAAAGGCGGTGCCGCCATTATTGAATCGATCAGAAATGCCTAAGAATTCTGTTACCATATTATCTACCCGGCCGATATCCGGCAAACAGCTGGACAATGCCCTGTCACAAGGGGTCCGTATTTCCGTACGATCCTTCATTGAGACCTCACCGGTGCAGAACATAGAGATACAACAGGAGTTGGAATCCATATCGGTGCAGGAAGCCATAGTAGTGTTCACCAGTATGAATGCGGTAGAAGCGGTCATTGGCATGCTCGATGGCCATATACCCGACTGGCGCATTTACTGTATGGGCAATACCACGCAACAGCTGGTGGCTGATTATTTTGGTGAAGATGCCATAGCCGGAACAGGCAATAACGCAGTGGAACTGGCGGAAACACTGATAGAAAATGAAATGCCGGATGAGGTGATCTTTTTCTGTGGCAACCTTCGTAGGGATGAACTTCCGGCAAGGCTACATAAAGAACGGATCGATGTACAGGAGATCATCGTTTACGAAACAACTGCCATTCACCAAAAGCTAGAAGAAACCTATGACGGCATCCTGTTCTTCAGTCCGAGTGCAGCAGAAAGTTTTTTTGCAACGAACCAACTGCCCCCCCATACCGTTTTATTTGCGATCGGTACCACCACCCGTGATGCCATTGCGCGATTCACCCAAAACAGGATCGTGGTCAGCGGGCAGCCCGGCAAAGATGAACTGGTGGAACAGGCTGTGAACTATTTCACCGGCAGGAAACAACCGGAAAACAAACAATAAAGCAAAACAGGAATACAAAGAGAATTGTGCAACAAACTTTCACAATTCACAACTCAGCAATATGTTACAAAACGACCTACTACTCAGAGCCCTTCGTGGCGAAGTTACCGAGAGAACCCCTGTATGGATGATGCGTCAGGCCGGCCGTTACCTGCCCGAATATATGGTACTGCGCCAGAAATATGGTTTCTTCGAAAGATGCCAGACACCCGAACTTGCCTGCGAGATCACCCTGCAGCCGGTAGATATCGTAGGGGTTGACGCAGCCATCCTGTTCTCGGATATCCTTGTGGTACCACAGGCCATGGGACTGGAAGTGCAACTGATCGAAAGCAAGGGCCCTGTATTACCCGATCCCATCAAAACGGCAAATGACCTGAACCGCGTACGTGTACCGGATGTGAACGAGACCCTGGGATATGTATTTGATGCCATCAGACTCATCAAGCAGGAACTCAATGGCCGTGTACCGCTGATCGGTTTTGCCGGCGCTCCCTGGACGCTGCTTTGTTATATGGTACAGGGTAAGGGATCCAAGACCTTTGATGAGGCCAAAGCTTTCTGCTACACTGAACCCGAACTGGCGCATCAGTTACTGCAGATGATTACCGATACCACCATCGCCTATCTGAAAGAGCAGGTAAAAGCCGGTGCAGACACAGTGCAGATCTTCGACAGCTGGGGAGGTTTGTTAGGGCCCGATGATTTTGAAAATCTTTCTTTACGGTATATCCGCCAGATCGTTACCGCACTCAAAGACACTGTGCCTACCATCATCTTTGCCAAAGGTGCCTGGCATAGCCTGGACAGCATGGCGGCAACCGGCGCGCATGGTCTGGGTATCGACTGGTGCATCAAACCACAGATGGCGCGTCAATTGGCGGGCAATCATGTGGCCCTGCAGGGCAATTTTGATCCTGCCAAACTATTGTCGCCCATCCCCGTGATCAAAAAAGAAGTAACCGCAATGCTGGATGCATTTGGCCCCGGGCATCATATCGCCAACCTGGGACATGGCATTTTGCCCAATGTTCCGGTAGACCATGCCAGGGCATTTGTGGATACTGTAAAAGAATACCGGCACAAAATATAACGACACATAACTGCCATGGAAGATATCAAAACACAATGGATCAGTCTTATTCACCAGTTACAGGATGATATCTGTGTGGCTCTGGAAACCTGCGATGGTAAGGCCCGTTTTATTGAAGACAAATGGGAAAGGCCTGAAGGTGGAGGCGGTAAGACCCGTGTGATCAGTAACGGGAATGTGTTTGAGAAGGGAGGTGTGAATACTTCCGTGGTCTTTGGCAGTGTTACTGACACCATGCGTAGCCAGCTTAAGATCAATGGCGACAAATGGTTTGCCTGTGGCATGAGCATTGTGATTCATCCGCTGAACCCTTTTGTGCCTACAGTACATTGTAACTACCGCATGTTCGAATTGTATGACGCTAAGGATCATGTGATCGACCGTTGGTTTGGTGGCGGCACCGATCTAACACCTTATTACCTGTTCGAGGAAGATGCCCGTCATTTTCACCGGACCTATCAAAACATCTGCGACGGTTTCGACACAGGTTTCTACCCGCTTTTCAAAGAGGAGTGCGACAACTATTTTGTGAACCGTCACCGGAACAATGAACGCCGTGGTATTGGTGGTATCTTTTACGATCACCAGCGGCCCGACGCGGACAAGGATGTTCAGTTCTGGATCCGTTTTGCGAAAGCCTGCGGATATGGATTCATAGATTCGTATATTCCGATAGTGGATAAAAGGAAACAGACCGTTTATCAGCCGGAACATAAATACTGGCAGGAGATCAGACGTGGCCGGTACACCGAGTTCAATCTGGTACATGACCGCGGAACTATTTTCGGACTGAAAACAAATGGCAGAACAGAAAGCATTTTAATGAGCTTACCGCCAACGGTAAGATTTGAATACAATCACCAACCGGCTGAAGGAAGTGCCGAAGCAGCATTATTGGATGCATGCCTGCACCCCCGCAACTGGGTCAACTAATGATTCTATGTACCTGCAAAGAAGAAACAGGATCTTACGCAGATCGGCCGCCATCCGTTCACTGGTAGCGGAAACCATTTTACGCCCATCCGATTTCATCGCCCCATTGTTCATTGATGAGGGAGAGAACCTTGCTACAGAGATCGCTTCCATGCCGGGCTATTACCGGCGCTCCCTTGACCTGACCGAGAAGGAAGTGAAGGAACTCTGGAGCATGGGTATCAGATCCGTTCTCCTGTTCATCAAATGCAAGGACGAGTGGAAAGACAATACCGGGAAAGAAGCCTGGAACCCCGATGGCCTGATGCAGCGAAGCATCAAAGCCATTAAGGATGCGGTTCCGGAAATGGTGGTGATGACCGATGTGGCCCTGGACCCTTACTCCTCTTTCGGACACGATGGTATTGTAAAAGATGGCGAGATCGTGAATGATGAGACCGTGGAAGCTTTGGTGAAGATGAGTATCAGTCACGCCCGCTCCGGCGCCGATTTTGTAGCCCCCAGCGATATGATGGATGGCCGCATCGGCGCCATACGCAGCGGACTGGAAGAAAACGGTTTTACGCAAACCGGTATCATGAGTTACAGTGCCAAATACGCGTCCTGTTTTTATGGCCCGTTCCGTGATGCGCTGGACAGCGCTCCGGGTTTTGGCGATAAGAAAACCTACCAGATGGATTATGCCAATCGCACGGAAGCCGTCAGGGAAACCCTGATGGATGTGGAAGAAGGGGCGGACATCGTAATGGTAAAACCGGCGATGGCCTACCTCGACATCATCCGTGAGATAAAAAATACGGTGGATGTACCGGTAAGCGCCTACCAAGTCAGCGGCGAATATGCTATGATCAAAGCCGCAGCCAAAATGGGCTGGCTGGATGAGAACAAAGCAGTGATCGAGAGCCTCACGTCCATCAAACGTGCCGGCGCCGACCTGATAGCCACCTATTTTGCGAAGGATGCAGTTAGATTGCTGGGGTAGTATGTTGAAGCAGTAAGTAGTTATACTTGATGGGAGATAGGTGTTTAAACGGATTTTTCGTGAATGGGCAATGGTGAATGGTGAATCTCTTTGTTTTGTGCTGAGAAAGTTGTCACATCACATACCTAAACCGATCCTATGTTCCTTTTACTGAACCATCAGAAGCTTGACATATATGGAATTTCCAGATCACTCGTTCATGAATGCTACAGGTTAACCAACACCTTCCCTGCTGAAGAAAAATTTGGAATGATTTCGCAGATACGGAGAGCCGCTTTATCAGTTCATTTGAATATTGCAGAAGGCGCTTCCAGAAAATCAGAGGCTGAGAGAAAGAGATATTATGAGATTGCAAGAGGTTCCGTGATAGAGATCGATGCGGCATTGGATATTGCAGAGGACCTTTGCTATGTAAGGAATGTACCGATTGCGGACCTTGAAGAATTAATGATCAAATGTTTTAAACTGCTATCAGGAATGATAGCGACCAATAAATAAAATCATTCACCATTCACCATTGCCAATTCACACCAACCATGTACGAAAAAAGCAAACAACTCTTCACCCGCGCGCAGCAATCCATCCCGGGCGGAGTGAACTCTCCGGTAAGGGCATTTAAAAGCGTGGGCGGAACGCCTTTGTTCATAGAAAAAGCAAAGGGTGCTTATTTATATGATGCCGACGGCAACGCATATATTGACTATATCGCTTCCTGGGGCCCCATGATCCTGGGACATGCCCACGAACCCGTAGTAAAAGCCATCCAGGAAAAAGCCCTGTTATCCACCTCTTACGGAGCACCCACCGAGCTGGAGATACAGATGGCCGAACTGATCAAGAGCATGGCCCCGAACGTGGACCTGGTAAGAATGGTGAGCAGCGGAACGGAAGCCTGCATGAGCGCGCTGCGACTGGCAAGAGGATATACCGGCAAGAACAAGTTCATCAAGTTCGAGGGATGTTACCATGGACATGCCGATGCCTTTCTGGTGAAGGCCGGCAGCGGACTGGCCACATTCAACATACAGACCGTTCCGGGTGTCACCGGTGGTGTAGCCAACGATACCCTTACCTGTGCTTTCAACGACCTGGAAGCGGTTGAACAACTGGTGAAAGAAAATAAGAACGAGATCGCAGCCATCATCACCGAACCTGTGGTGGGCAATATGGGTTGCATATTACCCAAGGCCGGTTTCCTGGAAGGCTTACGCAGCATCTGCGACAGGGAAGGCATCGTTTTCATCTTTGATGAGGTGATGACCGGTTTCCGACTGGCCGCCGGTGGTGCACAGCAGCATTTGAAGATAGATGCAGATCTGGTAACCTACGGCAAGGTAATTGGGGGAGGAATGCCTGTGGGTGCTTTCGGCGGCAAACGCGAGATCATGGAAAAGATCGCTCCGTTGGGTAATGTATACCAGGCCGGGACCCTCAGCGGTAACCCGATCGCCATGGTGGCCGGATTTACCATGCTCACCGAATTAAAGAACAACCCCTCGATCTATAGCGAACTCGAAGAGAAGACCGCTTACCTGCACAAAGGACTGGACACCGTACTCAAGAACTCCGGTACCCCCTATGTGATCAACCGTCTGGGTTCTATGATCAGCGTGCATTTCAGCGATCACCCGGTCACTGATTTTGCAACTGCCGCATCAGCCAACAACGAACTCTTCAAAAAATATTTTCATGCTATGCTGCAACGCGGCATCTATCTGCCACCTTCCGCTTTTGAAAGCTGGTTCCTGAACAATGCCTTGTCCTATGCCGATCTTGATAAGACCATTCAGGCAACCGAAGAAAGTTTGAAGGAGATCTTATGAATCGTTGATCGTCAGTCGTGAATCGTGAGTATATACACGACCCAGATACAACTCACGACTGACGATTCACGGCTCACGACCTACGGCGTTTCCCCAAGCCTACGTATCTTTAGCGCATTATGAAAATCATCTTCTTCTCCGCGCAACCGTACGATAAGGATTTCTTTAACAGCCATAATACCGACTTCGGTTTTGATCTGGTGTATCATAAATCGCAGCTGAATGAACAAACCGTTGGACTGGTTGATCATGCCGAAGCGGTATGTGTTTTTGTGAACGATAAAGTGACCGCATTGGTATGCCGGCAACTGGCCGATAAAGGCGTAAAGATCATCGCACTGCGCTGTGCGGGTTTCAACAATGTAGACCTGGAAGCGGCCAAAGCACTGAGTATCAAAGTCTGCAGGGTGCCGGCCTACTCGCCCGAAGCGGTGGCGGAACATGCTTTGGCGTTGATCATGACGCTGAACCGCAAAACCCACAAAGCCTATAACCGGGTAAGGGAACAGAATTTTTCACTGAATGGCTTACTGGGTTTTAACCTGCATGGAAAGACCATTGGGGTGATCGGCACCGGTAATATCGGGAAAGCCTTCTGCCGGATGATGCTGGGCCTGGGTTGCCAGGTAAAAGCCTTTGATGTGATCGCCAATACGGAACTGGAAGCCATTGGCGTTACCTATCATCCGCTGTCAGATGTATTGAACACGGATATCGTTTCACTGCACTGCCCGCTGAACGAACAGACCAGGTACCTGATCAATACAACCACTATCGGAATGATGAAACCGGGTGCCATGCTGATCAATACCAGCCGGGGTGGACTGATCGATACCAAGGCCGCCATCCAGGGGCTCAAATCTGGCCAGATCGGCTACTTAGGCATTGATGTGTACGAACAGGAGGAACACCTGTTTTTCCGTGATCTGAGCGGAACTGTGATACAGGACGATGAAATCCAACGCTTAATGAGTTTTCCCAATGTGCTGATCACCGCCCACCAGGCCTTTTTCACCGATGAAGCCCTGTCCCAGATCGCTACAACAACGTTAAATAATGTGGATCAGTTATTAAAAAATGGTAATTTGACCAGCCGGGCAGCGTTATTAGTATAAATTTTATCTGATATTCGTATACAGCCAGTAAATGCAAAAACCAACCATGATCAAATTAACCCTTCGACTCAGTGTAATCCTCGCTGTGTTCTTTGCCTTCCAGGCATGTAAGAAAGAATACAGCGTGGAAAAAGGAGGATTCAATGGTACTGCCCAGGGAGAGCTGGTGGATTCACTGGGAAACTGTAAATCTTCCGAAGTACAGGGGGATTATAAAGTGGACACTCCACTGATAGCCACTTATAACTACGTGAACATCAACGTAAACTTTACTGCACAGGGAAAATACAAGATCTATTCCGATACAGTGAACGGTATGTGGTTCATCGATTCCGGTTTTGCCGTAAGCACCGGCCCCGCCGTGATCAAACTGAAAGGGTATGGTACACCTATACTGCCCAAGACCACCGATTTCGTGCTGATCTTCAACAACAATATCTGTAGTTTCTCCGTTCCGGTATCGGGCAGCGGCTCTGGTAGCGGCAGCGGTACAAGGGGGGATTATTTCCCCACCACAGAAGGTTCCAGCTGGGTATACCAATACATACCCAAACTCGGCAATATCGACACATTTACCGTAAGGGTGGTACCTGGTCAGATCGTGCGCGATACCCTCAGCTATTCACAGTTCGCCACCAGGCTGCAGGACACTTTCTATTTTGCCAAGGACGGTAAAGGAACCTATTATGCGTTGAGCACCGTTGATTTCGATTATACGCTGATCTTCGACACCATACCGAATTCATTTATCAGCTACCCTTTCCTGAAAGAAAGCGCCAATGTTGGCGAAAGCTGGTCTTCTACCCCACAGCCAGGTTACTGGACAAATGGTGTTAGGGGAACAGCCAAAGCGGTATTCACCATCATCACCAAAAACACGGCCCCCTATACGATCGGCGGTAAGCAGTACTCCAACGTCATCAATGTAAAACGGGAGATCCAGTTCCTGCCCGATAATGGTACCAGTTATCAAACCATTTTTTCGGGCAACAGCTTTTATGCCAAAGGATACGGATTGATAGACCAGGTCTTCAATACCACACCGGTACAAAGCCTGTCATTGTATGGTGTACCCGTGATCAAGTAAGCTATCTTACTGATAATATAAAAGCCCCGACACATAGTATCGGGGCTTTTGTATGTATCCTACCTTCTTTTAGAATATCTGTGTCTTGTCATTCACCACACTATCTGTTTCAATGGTGTGATGTTGCAGCTCTTCGTGTTTTTTAAAGAAACGGTTCTGGAAGACCAGGATCGCAATCACACCGGCAGAAATAGACGCATCGGCCAGGTTGAATACAGGGCGGAAGAACTCGAACTCATCACCACCTACCCAGGGTATCCACGAGGGAAAATGAGCATTGGTAATAATGGGGAAGTAGAACATATCCACCACTTTACCGTGCAGGAAACTGGCATAACCACCCCCCGGAGGGAAAAAGCGGGCCACATTCTGTGAGAAAGGATTGCTTTGCTCAAAGATGAGTCCGTAAAACAGGCTATCGATGAGGTTACCCAGTGCCCCTGCATAGATCAATGCGGCACAAACGATAAATCCCCGATGGTATTTTTTACGGATGAAATCCCGTAGCAGGAAGCTACCCCAGATCACGGCCACCAGCCTGAACAGGGTAAGAATGATCTTACCAAAATCGCCGCCGAATTTCCAGCCCCAGGCCATCCCCTCATTCTCTACAAAATGCAGGCGGAACCAGTTGCCGATCACATGATGCTCTTCTCCGGCATAATAATTCAGTTTGATATAGAACTTCAGCGCCTGGTCGGCAAAAATGATCAGCAGAATAAGAAATACGATTTGTCTGGCTTTCACTGCATGTTTTTTATGGTGGGCAAAGATAGGGCTTTGTATTATTTGGGGATTTGAACGCCGTTGATTTGGGATTTTCTTACAACTTATGGTTTTTATCCGATACTGCCCCGCTCACTCTTCCAGGTATATCCGTTTAACCCGCTGGCTGATGCCTGTCATGATCTCGTAAGCTATGGTATCGGCCCATTTGGCCAGTTGCTGTACCGGCAGGTGTTTGCCAAACAGTTCCACCTCCATGCCCTCTTTCACACCCGGAATATCGGTTATATCCACCATGGTCATATCCATACAAACATTCCCGACCACAGGGGCCAATTGGCCATTCACATATACGCTGGCCTTACCGTTACCGAGTTCCCTGCCAAAACCATCGGCGTAACCGATGCGGATGGTCGCTATCAGGCTATCGCGTTCTACCACTCCTTTCCGGTTATACCCTACACTATCCCCTTTTTTCACTTTCCGGATCTGCGCGATCGTGGACCGAAGGGTAGCCACTGTCTGAAGGTTCAATTGTTCTCCACCTGTACTGTCTACCCCATATAGACCAATGCCCAGCCGAACCATATCGAACTGGTATTCAGGATGGCGGAAAATAGCGGCCGTATTGGCAATATGCCGGATAAAATGGTAACCCAGCCGTTGCTGCAGTACCTCACAGGCATTTACAAAACCTGCTACCTGCGTTTGTGTAAATCCATCATACAGGGCTGCTTCACTACCTACCAGGTGGCTGAATACCGATTTTACGGCCATGGTCTGGCGTGTATGCAACCATTCAGCCAACGCTTCTGCTTCTTCCACTTCAAAACCCAGGCGGTTCATGCCGGTGTTGAATTTGATGTGGACAGGGAACTGTTGTATACCCTGTTGATCGAGATAATGATGAAAAGCATGATAAATAGGGAATGAATAGATCTCCGGTTCAAGATCATGCGTCACCAGTGAATCAAAACCGGCAGTATCCACATTCATCACCATGATGGGAAGGCTGATACCGGCATTGCGCAATTCCACCCCTTCATCGGCATAGGCCACTGCCAGATAATCCACTTTATGAAACTGCAGTATCCGTGCCACTTCCACACTACCGCTGCCATAACTGAACGCTTTTACCATGGCCATGAGTTTGGTTGAGGGCCTCAGCTGCTGCTGGTACTGCCGCAGATTATGTCCCATGGCCGTAAGGTTGATCTCCATCACCGTCTGGTGCACTTTCTGTTCCAGCCAGGTCGAAATCCGTTCAAATGCAAAAATGCGGGCGCCTTTCAGCAAAATATATTCGTTCAGGAAATCATGCGTGGTGACCTGTTGCAGGAAGGCTTCGGTAGAAGGATAGAAAGCCAGTTTTTCGAGTGAACCAGATACAGCGAAAACATGCTGGTACCGCATAATGGACGGACCGATCCCGATCAGCCTTTGTATACCGCGGACCGCCAACTGTGCCGCAATATCCCGGTACAACGCTTCTTCGTATTGACCGGACTGCAGGATATCCGAGAGTATCAGCGTAGTTCGATGACTGCCCGCCTGCTGTTGCAGGTGATCGATGGCAAGATCAAGGGAGGACAGGTCGTTGCTGTAACTATCATTTAGCAGATAACAGTTGTTGATGGCTTTTTTCAGCTGCATCCGCATATCTACAGGTTCCAACAGCAACATTCTTTCCCGTATCACAGCTGCCGGATACTGCATCTGCAGCAATACGGACCAGCAGGTGATCGCATTATCGATTGAAGCCCTGTCCGTGAAGGGGATCGTGATGTCAATGGTTTCACCTTGATATGCAGCGCTGATGCGCGTGGCAGTTTCCGTTCTCTCTTCTGAAACAACAGAAAGTCGGGCAGCTGATTCGCGGCTCCAGGAAAAAAAGTCCCGGGCACCGGCGAACAGGTTTGTATCCTTGCCATCCGGTTCAAGTTGGTTCTGCAAAGCTTCCCGGCCAAATACGAGTGAATGGCTGTTACGGAACAAAACCGCTTTTTCCAGGGCCTTTTGCCGCATGCTTTCAAAACCTTCGTTATGCGCGTCTGCCAGGTTGGTAAATACACCCGCCGTGGGCTGTATGATCTTTTCCAGGCGCTGCATTTCATTACGGGTAGAGATACCGGCTTCAAAGATCGCCAGTGTGTGCTGTTCGTTCAATTGCCAGACACTCAACGGTACACCCACCTGTGAATTATAACTGCGCGGGCTTCGCGCAATCACAAAATCTTTTTGCAGCAGCTGGTATAACCATTCTTTTACGATGGTCTTGCCATTACTACCCGTGATCCCGATCACCGGTATCGAAAAACGGCTGCGATGATGAGCGGTCAGCCGCTGAAGTGCTTCCAGTACATCGGGCACTGCTAAAAAAACTGCTCCAGCCAGATCTTCCGGAGGGGTGTACCCTTTTCGCACCACAAAATGCCTGACCCCACGTTCATAGACTTCTTTGATGAATTGGTGTCCATCTCGTCTGGGTCCGCTGATGGCAAAAAAAAGTGAGGTTTCAGGAAATACGATCTTACGACTGTCGATAAGCAGGTATTCTATGACAGTATCCACCTGTATAGCTGCTGCTGACTGCAGGATATGTGCAATATCTCGTATGCGGTATGTCAAGTAGTTCAGTTAAGGTTAGAGAGAACCATCGTCCACATCTTTTGGTACACCTTTTTTATTCATGAACATAGAATAAAATATGGAACCGGAGATACAGAGCATGATCACGCCCAGGGACAGGAATACCTGTGTGGATTTAGGCATCCACTCGTTCAGGTAATGTTCGCCCAGCATCTTTGCACCAATGAACACCAGCACAATGGCGATACCCTGCTGCAGGTAATCGAATTTGGTTACGGCACCTCTGAGTAAGAAGAAAAGAGAGCGTAGGCCCAATACGGCGAAGATATTTGACGTGTATATCACCAACGGGTCCTTGGATATCCCCATTACTGCGGGGATGGAATCGAGTGCAAATACCAGATCAATGGCCGCCAGCAATACCACTACAACGAACAGTGAGGTATACACCGGCCTGCCGTTCTCGCGCATCACATATTTTCCATCACCATCATGGTTTACCAGTGGGAGGAACTTTTTCAGGAAGCGGTACACTTTGGAATCATGCGGATCGAATTCTTCATCCTCATTACTCGTGAACATCTTATAGCCTGTATATACCAGGAATACACCAAAGATGTATAGTATCCAGGAGAATTTGGCCACCAGCACCACTCCAACCGTGATGAAAATGATCCGGAAGAGGATAGCCATCAGTATGCCCACCAGCAATACACGGGGATAATGTTTCTCTTTCACACCGAAAGAGGTAAAAATGAGAATGAACACAAAAATATTATCAATGCTCAGGCTCCATTCCATCAGGTAAGCGCTCAGGAATTCCAGCGCCAGTTGTGAACCTGTTGCAGTACTGGCTACTCCATTAGATACAGTTTCGGCCGCCAGTGACGGACCTTCGATCCACATGAACACAAAAAATACCAATGCCAGGCCTACCCAAAATGCAGTCTGATAAAAAGCCTGTTTGATGGTAACGGTCTTGTTCTTTTTACTGAGCAATCCCAGATCGAAGACCAGGGCAATGACCAATACTATGGCAAAAACTAAATAAACAAGTTGGTGGGTAGACATGCAGCAGGTTTAATATGTAAATATAATCAGACTGGCAGGATAAATCAGGCCTGGTATTTGTTTTTCCTTTGCCATTGGAAGAAAACACCGAACAGTATGATCAACAAAATAGGCAATACAATGTTCACCAGCTGCCAAAACCCTCTTTGCGCTTCTACTTTGGTCTTATCCAGCAGACGCAACACAAAATCCTTGTTACGGCTTTCATACAGCTTATTCCGGCTGACCAGGTAATCGATGGAATTCAGGAAGAACTCACGGTTCGCAAAACGATAGTTTTCCAGGGGCAATAATCCCATGGGCAACGGACCTGCCGTTTGGCTGATGGCATTGGTCACGATATCGGCATCGGCCACCACGATCTGTTTGCTTTCCTTATTCCCCTGCGCCTGGTAAGGTCTGCCAGTGACACGCTGCACAGAATCCATCACCTGCTGGCTGATGCGGTTACTGTATAAAGAACTGAATTTGCCTTCGAGCAGAACGGCCACCGGAACATAGCTTTTATTGAACGACAGAAGATCCTCATCGCTTTTGACGCTGTTGATAGAAACGATGGCCGGCGAACTGATGCGCCGGCTGTTGGTATCACTGGTCAGCAGTATGGTCTTTGTAATGCCAGGAGCTTTCACTGTATCTATGCTGGAAGGGAAAATAGGCAATACCCGCTCCAGGTTCTTGCTGATGGGATTATCGCCATGCGCAGAAAGGAAGGGATAATAGGGCCAGGGAACCCGTTGCATTTTCGGACTGCCATCTGTATTCTGCCCTATCACAATGGGGATCTTGGAACAGTTCAGGTCCTGCAGCAGATCGGGATTGATGCGAACGCCATATTTGAACAGGATATCGTCGATATCCAAGCCTCTGTCGAATGCCGTGTATTCTGCATGGCTCCGCATAAGGCTGTCCAGTTCTGCATGCAGTTTATCAATCAGCCAGATGATCTTACCACCATTCATCACATACTGGTCCAGTTTCAGCTTATCTTCCTCGGTGAAGGGTTGTGTTGGTTTTACGATCATCAACGCATCGATGATGGCAGGATCGGGATACCCTTTTTTGATATCGAATACAGCCAGGCGGTATTCGTTACGCAGGCTTTCACCCAGGTCATTGACCTTAAAATCAATGGGCTCCCCATTACCCACCAGATAAGCAACGGTGGGAACATATTTACGCGTGAGTTTGTCGATGGCATCGGCGAACTTGAATTCGAGCAGGGCTTCAGCAGCATTGCGTGTGGCTTCCACATCTTCCTGCGGACTATTATCGTTCACCACATTGAACTGCTTAAAGATCTTACGGCTGCTGCGAAGATCCACAGCAATGGGTCTCTGTCCTTTACGAAAAGTCACCAGTGCAGAAGGTATGATCAGTTGGTTGGTTTCTTTTTCGGATTGAATGGTCTCGGTTTTTTCAAATACCACGCCCAATCGAGAAAGGCTGTCGTACAAGGCTACTTTGGCCGTATCATTCGTAATATCTTCTCCCGGTTTTTCAAAACTTACCTGTACCCGATTACCGGACAGGGAACGGAACTCATCCAAAAGGTCCCTTGTGGCAATGCTCAGTTTTTTATAATCGGCAGGCAGGTCGCCGGTCAGGAATACTTTGACCGTGATCACGCTATCCATATCCTGTAACAGGGTTCTGGTGGCAGGCGTTACACTATATCTTTTTTCTGCGGTGAGATCCACACGATAAAAAAACAGGGTCGACAGGTACACCAATGCCACAAAAGCGGCTATGAGCCCCCATACACCATACTTATGTTTTCCTATTGTATTCATGGATGCGTTCATCGTTTAAGGAGGTTTCTTTGTGTGATGAACATGGCCAGGAAGATGATGCCGACAAAGTAGACAAGGTCACGGCTGTCGATCACGCCGCGACTGATACTCCGGTAATGGAAATTGATACCCAGCATTTCGATATAATAATCCGGTCCCGCCTTGAATACCGGCAATTTGCTGATGGCATCGAACCCATTGTATAAGGCAAAACAAAGAAAAGCTGCAGCAATGAACGCCACTACGGTATTGTTGGTATAACTGCTGGTACAGATCCCAATGGCTGTGAATACCGCACCCAGAAAAACAAGGCCCAAATAACTGCCGGCAGTGGCTCCTGTATCGATACCTCCGGTAACGCTCAATTGCTGTACAGAAACCGCATAAATAAGCGTAGGTAACAGTGCCGTAACAACGATGATCAGCGAGCCGAAAAATTTACCCCAAACGATCTGGGAAGCTGTTACAGGAAAGGTCTTCAGCAGTTCAAAGGTGCCGGTCTTGTATTCATCCGCCAGGCTACGCATGGTGATGGTAGGTACCAGAAAAAGCAGGATCCAGGGGGCGAGACTGAAAAAACTGCCCAGTGAAGCATACCCAAAATCGAGAATACTGGTATCGGGGAACACAAAAAGGAACAAACCATTGAGCAACAGAAAAACAACCAGTGCTATGTAGCCGGTTAGGCTGCTGAAAAACTGTTGCCATTCTTTTTTGCAGATCATCCACATGGCTTCAAAACTAAATGTTATTGGTCAATCACCCTATTCCGTCGATTATTTTACCCGCACTTTATGGATTTTCTCACATTTCGCATCCCAGTATAAACATGATTATGAAACTAAGACTAAGCCTGCTTCTCTATTTCCTGCTGGGTATCGGTATGTTCAGTCATGCACAGGATAAACCCCAGGCGCCCGGCAAACCTCCTAAAGTAGAGAACGGACCGGATGCCCTGCCCGTGGTGGTCAAAAGCCATAAAAAAGGTCAGAAATTGCCACCGCCTCCCCCACCTCCCAAAGTAGCGGCGATGGACAAACCTGGTGCTCCCAAGAGCCTCAAACATTCGGCTCCGGCACCACCACCTCCACTGGCACATCCCCGCAAGGTAAAAACAGAGAAACCACCCAAACCCGACGCTCCGCCTTTACCGGATGATAAGGCACATTAGCCTTGACCGATAACGATCGACCAGAAACTATTAATAATACAATAGCCGACCATTGTGATGGTCGGCTATTGTATTATTTTTTGGAACCGGTAATGATTATACTGCAAAGCTCTCTCCGCAACCGCAGCTTCTGCTGGCATTGGGGTTATTGAAGTAAAAACCTTTCCCGTTCAGTCCATCCGAAAAATCAAGCTCTGTATTTACGAGGTATAAAAAGCTCTTCAGGTCGGTCACCACTTTTATCCCATTGTCCTCGAATACCTGGTCCATCGGTTTGATCTCGTTGTCGAAGTCCAGTTTGTAACTCAACCCGGAGCAACCGCCTCCCACAACGCCTACGCGCAGGAAATAAGTATCATCTCCCAACACACCCGCGTCTTCCATCAGCTGAAGTACCTTCTTCTTGGCTTTCTCGCTTACATAAATACTATTCTCTGTTGCTACCATATGATCAGTAATTGGTCATCAGCAGTTGATAATTCTTAATTGTTAACCACTGATTTTTCATTTAATTCTAGTGGATCCTTTCTTCAAACACCAGCTCTTCCAGACCGTTCTTTTTACGGTAGTCGTTGATGGCAGATTTGATGGCGTCTTCGGCCAGTACGGAACAGTGGATCTTAACAGGTGGCAGGTTCAATTCTTCCACCAGGTCCATATTATCGATCTGCACCGCCTGGTCAACGGTCTTTCCCTTCAGCCATTCTGTGGCCAGCGAAGAGGAAGCAATAGCTGATCCGCAACCGAAGGTCTTGAATTTTGCATCGGTTATGACACCGGTAGCATCATCCACTTCGATCTGCAGACGCATCACGTCGCCACATTCAGGCGCACCTACCAGACCGGTACCTACGTTTTTCTTTGATTTATCCAGTGTACCCACATTTTTGGGATTGCTGTAATGATCGATCACTTTTTCTGAATATGCCATGGTTGAAATTTGAAAATTTGAAAATAGGTTAATTTGAAAATGAGGAAACCCGTTTAGCTGTGTTAATCTGAACTCATTTTCAAATTTTCAAATTAACACATTCTCAAATTGATCTAGTGGTGTGCCCACTCGATCTTATCCATATCCACCCCTTCTTTGAACATCTCCCAAAGCGGGCTCATCTCTCTCAGTTTCAGAACGGTATCGCTTACTGCCTTGATGGTGTAATCGATCTGCTCTTCGGTGGTGAAACGTCCCAATCCAAAACGCAGCGAACTGTGTGCCAGATCATCGCCCAGTCCCAGTGCTTTTAACACATAACTGGGTTCCAGTGAGGCGGAGGTACAGGCAGAACCGGAAGACAATGCGATGTTCTTGTTAAAGCCCATCATCAATCCTTCCCCTTCCACATATTTGAAAGAGATATTGCTAACGTGGGGCAAACGATGTTCACGGCTTCCGTTCACGTAGGCTTCTTCCAGTTGCAACAGGGCATTCTCGAGTTTATCACGGAGTTTGCTCAAACGAGCCGCATCTTCTGCCATTTCCAGGCGGGCCAGTTCGCAGGCTTTTCCGAATCCAACGATCCCGGGAACGTTCAGCGTACCGCTACGCATACCCCTTTCGTGGCCACCCCCATCCATCTGTGCGGTAACTTTCACACGCGGGTTCTTACGGCGTACATACAGTGCACCGATACCCTTCGGACCATACATCTTGTGCGCAGTGAAGGCCATGATGTCAATTCCATCCTTATTCACATCTACCGGGATCTTACCCACGGCTTGTGTTGCATCTGAGAAGAACAAAATGCCATTCTTGCGTGCCAGGGCACTGATCTCTTTAACGGGCTGAATAACGCCGATCTCATTATTGGCATACATGATGGCGATCAGGATGGTAGTGGGTTTGATGGCGGCTTCCAGCTCTTTCAGGTCTATGAGGCCATCTTCCTTCACTTCCAGGTAGGTCACTTCACCGCCCTGACGCTCGATATGTTTGCAGGTATCCAGTACCGCTTTGTGTTCTGTGGTGCAGGTAATGATATGATTGCCCTTGCTGGCATACATTTCAAACACCCCTTTGATGGCCAGGTTATCGCCTTCCGTAGCACCGGAAGTGAAAATGATCTCCTTGGCATCGGCGCCGATCAGTTTGGCCACCTGCTCACGGGCATAATCAACCGCTTCTTCCGCTTCCCAGCCAAAAGGGTGGTTACGACTGGCAGCATTACCAAAATGCTCGGTAAAATAAGGTATCATCGCTTCCAGCACACGCGGATCCATCGGTGTGGTGGCATTGTTATCCATGTAAATCGGTAATTTCAACATATGCACTAACTATTTATAACTCTGTTAAACACAAAAATATGGCAATAGGTTCTATAATTTTGGCCATTCAGGCCCACCGCCATTGTTTTTCCGACTTTCGTAAAGGTTTATATTAAATTTAGATATATGTTAAAAGTTGAGCATATTGGCATTGCAGTAAAGGATCTGGAGCAGGCCATCCCACTCTACGAGACCCTGCTGAATACTTCCTGTTACAAGACCGAAAGTGTTGATTCTGAGAAAGTGAACACGGCTTTCTTCCGTCAGGGAGATACCAAGATCGAGTTGCTGGAAAGCACCGAGCCGGAAGGGGTCATCGCCCGTTTCATTGAAAAAAAGGGGGAGGGTATCCACCATATCGCTTTCGAGGTTGCGGATATTGAGGCCGAAATGGCCCGTTTGCGGGCAGAAGGTTTCACCTTGCTGAACGAGACCCCCAAAAAAGGAGCGGACCATAAACTGGTCTGTTTTCTTCACCCGAAAGGCACGAACGGGGTGTTGGTGGAACTGTGCCAGGAGGTGAGATAGCTTGGGGTTTGGGGTTGGGAGTTTGGGGTTGGGGGGATTAGTTTTTGAGGCCGAAATAGAGGATGGCAAGGATCCCGATGAGGAGGATGCTGCCGAAGAGGATGGCTTTTTTCTTTAGTTGGAAATGGAACTGGTCGTTGCTCATTGCAGGCCCAGTTTTTCCACGGCCACCTGGGCGGCTACCTGGCTGGCATCTTTTTTATTATAGCCCTTGCCCATTGCCAGTAATTGGCCATCCAGCATGGCATTGATGGTGAACAGGCGGCGGCTGCCTTCCATTTTTTCCTCGGCCAGCTCGAATGTGAGGGTCTTTCCGTTCTTATTGGCCCAACCGATGAGTTTGTTCTTGAGGTTGATATCAATGGCTTCCAGATCGTCAACGAACATATGCGGGATCACGATCTGGCGAAGCACCCAGTTATGGGTTTTCTTATAACCTTTATCGAGGTAAACGGCACCTACCAGGGCTTCCAGGGTATTGCCGAATATCTGGCTGCCTTTCAGGGCATTATCGAATTTGTTGTAGAAAGTCAGTTTTCGTAGTCCCATTTTCAGGGCAATGTCGTTCAACTGCTGGCGGTTCACCATCTTGCTGCGCATCTCGGTCAGGAAACCTTCACCTTTGTAGGGATAACGTTTGAACAAGTAGTCGGCAACAATGGCACTCAGAACGGCATCTCCCAGGTATTCAAGGCGTTCGTTGTTCTCATCCGGGGTCTCTTTCACCGAGCGATGGCTCATCGCGGTACGATACAAAGTGGTGTTACGGGTCTGGATACCCAGCACGTTTTTCAGTTGCTTCTCAAAAGAAGAATCGTCGGCCTTCTTAAAAATCTTTTTGAGGAATTGCACGAACTTAAGCTACGTATTTTTTAACAATCACACAAGCATTGTGACCGCCAAAACCGAAAGTGTTGCTCAAAGCCGCCCGTACGGTTCTTTTCTGGGCCTGGTTGAACGTGAAATTCAGTCTCGGATCCAGGGTCGGATCATCGGTGAAGTGATTGATGGTAGGCGGAACGATATCGTGTATCACACTCTGGATACAGGCGATGGCTTCTATTACACCCGCCGCTCCCAGACAGTGACCTGTCATGGATTTGGTGGCGCTGATATTCAGGTTATACGCGTGTTCACCAAACACATCGGTGATCGCTTTGGCCTCAGCACCATCTCCCAGCGGAGTTGACGTTCCATGGGTGTTGATATAATCTATTTCATCAGGACGCATGCCGGCATCTTTCAATGCAGCGATCATTACGTTACGGGCACCCAATCCTTCCGGATGCGGCGCCGTTAAATGGTAGGCATCGGCCGTTGCACCGCCACCTGCTATTTCGCAATAAATTTTGGCCCCTCTTTTGATCGCATGTTCATATTCTTCCAGGACCACCACACCTGCAGCTTCTCCCATAACAAAACCATCTCGATCTTTGTCGTAAGGCCTGCTGGCTGTTTTAGGATCATCGTTGCGCTCACTCATGGCCTTCATGGCATTGAAACCGCCTACGCCGGCCTGGCTGATCACCGCTTCTGATCCACCGCTGATGATGATATCGGCCTTACCCAAACGAATGGTATCTAAACCGGCTATCATGCCATTGGTACTGGATGCACAGGCGCTCACCACAGCATAGTTGGGACCGCGGAAACCATGGCGCATGGAGATCTGGCCGGCTGCGATGTCCAGGATCATCTTGGGAATGAAGAAAGGATTGAACCTTGGCGTACCATCTCCCTGGGCAAAGTTGATCACTTCATCCTGGAATGTGGTCAAACCACCGATACCACTGGCGAAAATGACGCCGGTACGGTCAATATCCACATTGTCCTTACTGATTCCGGCATCCTGAACTGCCATATCGCTGGCAACAATGGCCAGCTGTGCAAAACGGTCTAATTTGCGGGCTTCTTTCTTATCCATGAACTGGGTAGGATCGAATCCCTTTACCTCACAGGCAAAGCGGGTTTTGAATTTGGAGGCATCAAACAAAGTAATGTTATCAGCTCCGGATACACCGTTCAATAACCCGTTCCAATAATCCGTGAGATTATTGCCGAGCGGTGTCAGTGTTCCGATTCCTGTAACAACGACTCTTTTTAACTGCATATTCATAACCTGTTTCAAGTGATAATCCGCCTTTCGTGGCACTAAGGGCCGCAAAAAGGCGGATTAAAATTATTCCATTTTGGAGGAGTAAGTTCTTACTTGGCGTGCTCTTCAAGGTAAGCTACAGCCTGACCAACAGTGGTGATGGTTTCAGCCTGCTCATCAGGGATGGAGATATTGAATTCCTTTTCGAATTCCATAATCAACTCAACGGTATCCAAAGAATCGGCACCGAGGTCGTTGGTGAAAGAAGCCTCATTGGTCACTTCAGCTTCATCAACACCTAACTTGTCAACTATGATTTTCTTAACTCTTGTAGCGATGTCTGACATTGTAAAAAGTTTTTGTTACAGGCGCAAAAATATACTTTTTGTCAAATAAGCAATCTTTTCGGGCATTTTTGTTTTCACAGGCCATTAACGGGTATTCCGGCCGATTTCTGCTTTTGTACGTAAATTTTATGAAAATGATCATTATCTTGTCATCCTAGTATTAACACATGGCATTAAAACTAATAGATCATGGCTCCCCGGAATACCAGCAAATGGTGGACCTCCGCTTCCAGATACTGCGGAAACCCCTGGGATTGTCCTTTTCAGAAGAGGATCTGGCCGCCGAACTACACGATATTTTGCTGGGCTGTTTTGAAGATGACCGGCTGGAGGCCTGCTGTATCCTGACCAAAACCGACCCTAGAACGGTACGTTTACGGCAAATGGCCGTTAGTTCCAACCTGCAGGGTAAAGGGATCGGCAGGGTATTGATGAGTTTTGCCGAAAATGTGGCCCGCGACCATGGTTACCGCCGTTTAACCATGCACGCCCGAAAATCCGCCATAGGTTTTTACGAAAAGAACGGCTACCGCATCTGCAGCGATGAGTTCCTGGAAGTAACCATCCCTCATTATGTGATGGAGAAGGAATTATAAGTCAAACATCAACATGCATAGGTCCTCATATTAAATACACCCAACCTGCCAGTCCCAGGAACGCATCCCAACACCCACTACCTAAATTTTTTGACTTTTGACCTTTACCTTTTGATTTTTAATATACTGCTCATTTCCCACCTACCTTACTATTCAATAATGCCCTGAGCTCATGCCGGAATGCATCACTCATGCCTTCTTTGGGTATGAGGAAAAAAGATTTCCCGTCGAAATAGAGATGAAAAAAATGCGGGCTCTCAAAAAAGCGGCTGAACTTCCTCCAGGGCCATTCTACCGAACCCCGCTCATTCTCAAGCGTTACCTGCAGATCCGTGAAACCGATGATGAACGAGTCGCGGAATGTTGATGCTTTCTTATAGATACTATTGGGCAGGATATACCAGAACGTGGCCATCAGCAATAACCAGATCAGAGACCCCAGCAAAAAGGGTTCGGGGCGTATCTTCTTCATATAAAAAAGTACGGCCGACAATATGGCAAATACATTCACCATGATGATCAATACCCTTACTTCCGGTCTTTGCACAAAGTGATAACGAAGCGCTTGTATCACTTTCTTCTTTTCGTAGGAAAAACTATGCTGCATATAATGTAGTGGCAGCAAAAGTATAGAATAATCTCGGGGTGGCCGCCAGGCTGCCTTTCTCTGCCCGGGTATTTTTGGGTACACTGAGGCACAGAGGCCGGTGGGGCGGGGAGCAGCTTCTATTTCTGTTCTTCGAAATCGTTCACCAGCCTGTTCAGCGCATCCATGGGCAGGCGCTCTTTTCCGGAAGCGATCACTACACGGTATCGGAAACTGGTACGCTTACCTTTCGCCAGTGCGAGGTTCAATACCTGTTTACCCTGTGAGAATACTTTCTGCCCGAGTGGATTGGCCGAGAATAAACCATAATTACGGGCATGCCAGTAAGTAGGGTACCCGATATTGCCGGGATGATCTATCATGACGATACTGATGGTATCCCCTCCTTTTTTACCATAGAGCATGCACCAGTTGCCGCGGGTGCCCCAGGCTGCATCGCCCTGTTTACCTTCGGAAGTAAGGTAATTACCGGTCACGGAAGCATCTTTGGTAGCTTTTACTTTTGTAATAATACCCTTGTCATCCCTGTATTCTTTGGTCTCCAGTACAGGAAGTTCCAGTTCATGCGCCACGCGTAAACCCAGCATACCATCCTTTACATCCGGGAAAGACACATCCTGCACAGCCACAAGTTCTGTGGCGCGGTCGATCACACGGTTACCATCGATCACAGAAAAAGTGTAGGTTGTTTTTTCAGTAAGCAGTACATTCTTCTGCTGGTCCGTCCAATTGGCGAGATACACAAGTTTACCTTTGGTACCACTTACGGTTTCCAGGATCTTCTGTGTGCGGATCCATCCATATTGCGATTTCTTTTCGGCCGGTATGTTATACGAATTGTTCCAGAAATCAAGACCGTTCACATTTTCATAGTTGAACCAGAGGCCTATATGATGCGGGTGATCAGTAGGATCGTTGGGCTGGGGATTCCAGGGAAATCCACGTGTAATGGTTTGACCATTCGGCGCCAAAATGGGGTACAGGAATGGTTTCTCCATGGTATCGGTGAAAATGAATTCGGTGAAAGGCTGTTTCCCCACCGTGACCGTTATTTTCTGCCGGACCGGATCTTTCTGTACACGGATCCTATCCTGCGCATGCAATGCAGAGAATAACAGGATCGTTCCCAAACCCCAAAGAACAAAGGATCTTTTTTTCATACCCATGGATTTCATGTGTTGTATACAAAGGTGACTTCTTATAAGCGCACTTGTTTTTCTTTAGGCACCAACGCTTTCATGATCGCCCAGGCGATCAGGTAGGCAACTGCACAGAAAGAGAACATGATCGTATAGGATGTTGACATGGAAGCCAATACCACTTGTTTCTGGAGTCCCAGGAACTGGGCAAAATGCTCCGGATTCACCTGTTGCAGTTGTGCCTGCATGTCTTTCGACAGGTTGAATACTTCTTTATGGGTGATATCGATCACATCACCATACTTATCGGTAAGGCGCAACAGTTTGATCTTATCGAGATAAGCACCCAGACCATTGGCGCCGGCCTCGTCCCAGGACTGTTTGATACCGGCCAGCTTATAGCTGTCGAACATCCAGCCGCCGATCTTGGAAACGATCACGCCACCGATACCACCGGCCATGCCTCCGATACCGATAACCGATGCGATCGATTTCTTGGGAAACATGTCTGAGACCGTTGTAAAGATATTGGCCGACCATGCCTGGTGGGCAGATGTTCCGATACCGATCAACAGCACGGGTACCCAGAAACTATACCCACCCAGCGGCTGCGAAGCCAGCACCACCAGCGGGATACAGGCGATCACCAGCATCGCTTTCATCCTGCCATCATAGGGTTTGTAGCCTTTGTTGATGAAATAAGTGGGGAACCAACCTCCGCCCACACTGCCTACCATCGTCATGCTGTACAATACAGCAAGGGGCAGCATCACCTGCGTGCCTTCCATTGCGTATTGGTCTTTCAGGTAACCGGGCAGCCAGAAAAGATAGAACCACCATACACCGTCTGTCAGGAATTTGCCGATCACAAACGCCCATGTCTGGTTAAAGCCCAGCAATACCATCCAGGGGGTTCTGGCAGCAGATTTCTCATTCTCCGTTTCGTCTTCCACCTTGTCGCTATTGATGTATTCCAGCTCTTCTTTTGTCAGGCGTTTCTGTTTGGCAGGTATCTCATAATAGAGGAACCAGAAAAGCAACCAGATAAAACCGATGGCGCCGATAATGACAAATGCAGCTTCCCATCCCCAGTGTTTGGCGATCCAGGGTACGGACAATGGCGCCAGAACGGCACCAATATTGGCTCCGGAATTAAAGATACCGGTTGCGAAGGACCTTTCTTTTTTGGGAAAATATTCGGCTGTGGCTTTGATCGCTGCAGGAAAGTTACCAGCCTCACCGAAACCCAGGATCGCCCGCGAGATCATGAATCCGAGTATGGAAACCGGTACTGCAGTAATGCCCACCAACCCCAAAACGGCAGCTACACCTGTACCCAGCGGAACCGCATATGCATGTATGATGGCGCCCAACGACCAGATGATGATGGCCCAGGCATACCCCCACTTGGTTCCCAGTTTGTCCACTATGCGGCCGGCGAACAACATGGAGATGGCGTATACGAACTGGAACACGGATGCGATGTTGGCATAATCCGAATTGGTCCAGTTGAACTCACTCTCTAAAGTGGTCTTGAGCAGGCTCAATACCTGCCTGTCCAGATAGTTCACCGTTGTTGCAAAAAAAAGCAAGGCGCAAACTGTCCACCGATACTTACCGATTTTTTCCGCTATAGCTGTCATGGTTATGATTTGATGGATTGAATAATGGCCAGTACTTTTTCCGTGTCTTTGGTGATCTGCGCATAATCCTTTGCCTCGAGTAATTGTTTGGTGATGAGTTTACTACCCATACCCACGGCACAAACACCCGCCTTGAACCATGCAGAAATATTGTCCTTGTCCAGCTCTACCCCGCCGGTAGGCATGAATGAAAGGCCGGGGAAGAGTTCTTTGATGGCCGACATGAAACCAGGCCCCAGGATATTACCCGGAAAGAGTTTGATCATTCTGGCCCCCAGCGTTTCGGCCCGGATGATCTCGGTAGGGGTCATACAGCCGGGAACCCAAAGCATCCTGTTCTTATCGGCCACGGCCGCCACTGATTCGATCAGGCCGGGACAAATGATGTAGTCGGTACCTGCATCGATGAAGGTTTGGGCCATCTCACCGTTCTTGATGGTGCCGATACCCAGATACATGCCTTTCAGTTCCGAATCGCATACTTTGCGCATCTCCTTGAAATTCTGAAGGGCGGCTTCACCGCGGTTGGTATATTCCACCGCACGGATACCTGCGCTATATAAGGCTTTCAGCACTTCAATGCTTACGCCAGTGTCTTTGTAAAAATAGAGGGGCAGGATCCCCTGCTGGGGGATCAGCGACAGAATGGTCTCCTTCTTTTCCATATGGCTGATTTTCTTCTAGCAATGTTATCTGAAAAGGCTAAAATATGCGCATTTTCTTACGCAAACGTTTGCGTATTTTTCTCCCAGAAAACAGGACCGATTTCTTTTCTCCCCACCGATTATTAACCAACTTCGCAGGAAAGCCTTGAATACCATTCCTTATTTTTTGGTAAACCTATCCTAATTTAAAAATACGATTGACCATGTCAAAAAAAGTAGTCACCCTCGGAGAGATCATGATGCGCCTCTCCACTCCCGGATTTGAGAGGTTTGTTCAGAGCGACAGTTTTGATGTTACCTATGGCGGTGGCGAAGCCAATGTGGCCGTAGCGCTTTCTAACTATGGACTGGAAGGTGTGTTTGTGACCAAGGTTCCGGACAACGCGCTGGGACAGGCTGCCATCAACCATATCCGTCGTTATGGCGTGGATACGCAATTCATTGCCCGCGGTGGAAAAAGACTGGGTATCTATTTCCTTGAGACCGGTGCTTCCATGCGTGCTTCGCAGGTAATTTACGACCGTGCCGGTGCCTCTATCGCTGACGTAGAGATCAGTGAATTCGATTTTGACAAGATCCTGGAAGGTGCCAGCTGGTTCCATACCACCGGTATCACACCTGCACTGAGCGATAAGGCCGCCGCCCTGACCGAAGCCGCCCTGAAAGCAGCCAAAGCCAAAGGCATTACCACCAGCATCGACCTTAACTACCGTAAGAAACTCTGGAGCAAGGAAAAAGCGAGAGAAGTGATGACCCGTCTTTGCCAATATGTGGATGTCTGTATCGGTAACGAAGAGGATGCGGATACCACCCTCGGTTTCAAGGCCGAAGGTACCGATGTGACCAAGGGCGAACTGAACCTGGACGGTTATAAAAGCGTGTTCAAACAAATGAAGGACAAGTTCGGGTTCAAATACATCGCATCCACCTTACGGGAAAGCCATAGTGCTTCCGACAATGGCTGGAGCGCCCTGGTATATAACGGCAACGAATTCTACCATACACGCCAATATGAGGTCCGCATCGTAGACCGCGTGGGCAGCGGCGATTCCTTTGCCAGCGGTTTCATCTACGGACTGGTCAGCGGAATGCCCATGCCTGAAGCTGCAGAGTTCGGCGTAGCTGCTTCTGCCATCAAACACACGATCCCCGGCGACCTGAACCATGCCACCCTGAACGAAGTAAAAGAACTGATGAAGGGTGACGGATCAGGACGTGTGCAAAGGTAAATATGCCAATTTGAAAATTTGATAATCACAAGTATGATCCTAGACAGTTTAACGAATTCAGACAGGTATGCAGGGCTGAATCCTTTGTTCGCAAAAGCTTTTGCGTATATCCATTCTGTAGACCTGGCTTCGCTGGAAGTGGGCAAGTTTGATATTGATGGTGAGAACCTGCGCGGTATCGTATCCGACAAAAATGGCGTACCAGCCGAAGAGTCCACCGCCAAGTTCGAGTGCCACAATGCGCATATCGATATCCAGGTTTGTATCCGCGGTAATGAGACCATCGGCTGGAAACCACGCAATACCTGCGTTTCACCCAGAGGCGAATACAATGCCGAAAAGGATGTGTTATTCTATAACGACGCACCGGACATGTTCTTTGGCATGACGGATAACCAGTTTTGCATCTTTTACCCAGAAGATGTACATGCACCGATGATCGGTGAGGGGATGATCAAGAAACTGGTGATCAAAGTGAAGATCTGATCAAACCAGTTGAACAATAAAAAGAAGCCGCGACCTTACCAGGTGCGGCTTCTTTTTATTGCAGAACTAGCTACTTATCTGATCTCAGCAATGGCAACCGGGTCCATATCGGTGAACGTATAGTTCTCACCTGCCATGGCCCAGATAAAACCATAATTGGTGGTTCCCGGGCCACAATGGATCGACCAGGGTGGTGAGATCACGGCTTCATGATTGGCCATCACAATATGCCGGGTTTCGGTGGGCTCTCCCATTAAATGGAACACACGCTGTTGTTCCGGTACATCAAAGTAAAAATACACTTCCATCCTGCGGGTATGCGTATGTGGCGGAACAGAGTTCCAGACACTTCCTTCGCGTAATACGGTCAGCCCCATTACCAGCTGGCAGCTTTGAATGCCCTCCTGGTGAATGTATTTATAAATGGTTCGCTCATTGGCGGTGGTCTTCTCGCCCAAATTCACCGGCGAAGCTTCTTCCTTGGTCATTTTACGGTTAGGATAGGCCTGGTGCGCCGTGGCAGACATCAGAAAAAATTGAGCCGGCTCTGCCGCTGAGCTGCTGGCAAAGAAAACCTCTTTGGTCCCTTTGCCAAGGTATACCGTATCCAGTTTATTCAGTTCAAACACAACACCATCGGCCGTTACGGTTCCTGCCCCGCCCACATTGATGATCCCCATCTCTCTCCGCTCTAAAAAATAAGCCGCACGTAATTCCGGCTCATTATGCAGTTGCACGGTATGTTGCACCGGTTTTACCCCGCCGATGATCACACGGTCATAGTGAGAGTATACCAGTGTAAGTTCATCAACCTTCATTAACTCCGTAACTAAGAAATTAGCACGCAGTTCTGCTGTGGTCATCCCTTTTACCTCTCTGGGACTTGATTGAAACCTGATTTCCATATGTTTGGTTTATTAACGAATTAAGGATCTACAGATCATTCAGAAGCTGTTGGGGCTTTGAGGCGTCAACGGCCCATCCATCCTCCGTCAACAACTAGAATGGTTCCATTCACATAACCGGAAGCTTCTGAAGCAAGGAACACGGCCGGGCCTTTAAAATCCGCCGGTTCGCCCCAACGGGCTGCAGGTATGCGGGAGAGGATGGAAGCACTTCGTTCGGGGTCGTTACGCAGGGCCTCTGTGTTATCGGTGGCTATGTATCCGGGCGCTATGCCATTGACCGTAACGCCTTTGGACGCCCATTCATTGGCAAGGGCTTTTACCAGGCTGCTCAAAGCGCCTTTGCTGGCTGCATAACCCGGAACATTGATCCCTCCCTGGAAACTCAGCAGGGAACAGGTGAAAATGATCTTACCCCATCCCCTTTCGATCATCTTCTTACCGATCTCACGGGCCAGGATAAACGGGGCATCCAGATTCAAAGCCAGTACATCGTCCCAGTATTCATCAGGATGTTCCGCTGCGGGTTTGCGCAAAATGGTGCCTGCATTGTTAATAAGAATATCGATCACCGGATTATCCTGTTGTACCTGTCGGATAAAAGCATACAGCGCCTCCCTGTCAGAAAGATTGGCCGCATAGGCTTTGAATGATCTGCCCAAAGCAGTCACTTCCCTTTCTACTTCACTGCCAGAAGCCTGCAGCGATCCGCTTACGCCAATGATATCGGCTCCGGCTTCTGCCAAACCAAGGGCCATGGCTTTACCGATCCCCTTGTTACAGCCTGTTACCAGTGCCACCTTACCTGTAAGGTCAAATAATGAAACTCCCATATCATCGATTTTTAACCGCCTGATCACCAGATACGTTCACAAAGTTTGTCATTTCCAAAGCAAGTTCCTCAATAAGTTACGAAAACGTTTACATAGCGGAATCACCTGCCATCAGGCAATACCGGGTGCCCGAAAAAGTGTGGCCAGGTTCACTTAGAGACTTACGCCTCTTTTCCATGGGATAAAATCATCCTGGTTCAGCAGCACCGCTTTGGGTATTACTTCGCCGCTGGCGGCTTTGATGCAGTATTCCAGGATCTCTTCTCCCATCTGCTGGATCGTTTTCTCACCCTCAATAATGGCACCGGTATTGATATCGATGATGTCAGACATTCTTGTTGCCAGTGCAGAATTCGTAGCCACTTTGATAGTGGGACAAACCGGATTTCCCGTTGGTGTGCCCAATCCTGTGGTGAACAGGATCAGTGTGGCACCACTGGCGGCTTTACCAGTTGTGGCTTCCACATCGTTTCCGGGTGTACAAACCAGGCTAAGACCAGCTTTGGTGGCCGGCTCTGTATAATCCAACACATCTACTACAGGAGATTCGCCACCCTTTTTAGCTGCACCATTGCTTTTTATGGCATCGGTGATCAATCCGTCCTTGATATTACCAGGTGAAGGATTCATATCGAATCCGGAACCTGCTTTTTCAGCAGCTTCACTGTAGGTACGCATCAGGTGTATGAATTTCTTAGCTGCGGCTTCGTCGTTTGTCCTGTCGATCAGCTGCTGCTCGGCACCACAGAGTTCAGGGAATTCCGCCAGCAATATTTTCCCACCCAGTGCCACCAGCAGGTCTGAACAATAACCCACAGCAGGATTGGCCGAAATACCGCTAAAACCGTCACTACCCCCACATTTTACACCAATGCATAATTTATCGAGTGAAGCGGGTTTACGTTCCAGCTGGTTGATCTGTATCAGACCTGAAAAGGTCTTACGTATGGCCTCGGTGATCAGCTGTTCCTCGCTTTGCGACTGCTGCTGTTCAAATACGTAAAGCGGTTTGTCAAAGCCGGGATTACGTTTCTTAATATCATTCAGTAGTTCCTGTGTTTGCAGATGCTGGCAACCCAGGCTTAGGATCGTTACACCGGCTACATTGGGATGATCGGCGTAGGCGGCCAACAACCTGCTGAGTGTGGCTGCATCCTGCCTTGTTCCACCACAGCCTCCCTGGTGATTCAGGAACTTGATACCATCCACATTTTTGAACACCCGCTGGGTTTTGACCATGGACTCATGTATGGTAAGATCAGCATTGGGAATATCTGCACCACTCTTATATAATTCAACCAGTAATTGTGTCTTCTGTTTGTACTTATCGGTGACCGCATAACCCAGTTGCGTATGAAGCGCTTCCCTGATCACATCCAGGTTCCGGTTCTCACAGAATACCGTAGGAATGAACAACCAATAATTGGCCGTACCCACTCTCCCATCGGAACGATGATATCCAAGAAAGGTACGGTTGGCAAAACGAGATACATCCGGTGCCTTCCAGGTGTACTGACTTGGCCTATATGCATAAGGTTCGGCGGCATGTTTGGTATTCCCGGTACTCATCCTGCTTCCCCTGGCCACAGCGGTCTGCGCCTTACCCACCAACACCCCATACATGATAATGCTATCACCTGCCTCCAGGTCCTGCATAAAGAACTTATGTTTGGCGGCTATATCTTCCGTCAATGTGTAACGTTCCCCATTGAACAATAGTTCCTCACCTTTGCAGAGGTCCGTTAAGGCCACCAGTACATTATCGTCCGGATGCACTTGTAGTATGCGTTGTTTCTGACTCATGCCGATGATTTTTTTGCTAAGATAGAACGAACTGTTTTTCCGGACCCTGCGCCAGCAATAAACTGAGGACATCATACACGGCCTCTGTAAAACCAGGATAGGTTGTAAGGTCTGCGCCGAATATATCCACATTATGGAAACTGTTTTGTACCATTTGCAACAACTCCGGCGTTTGCCATTGCTTTGCCATCAATGAAGCTTTATCATCGTTGATCCGGTAAACCTGCCCATTGGCTTTCCCCCAGTAAACATCGTTCTTCACTTCTTGGGCCCGCATGAACAGCAGGAAACCTGCAAGACCTGCAGCGATACACTGAGGCATAGCCCCTTTCTGTGAATTTTGTTTTTGCAGCATTGGAACCACCCGCATCTGTATTTTGGAAGTGTATTGTGCAGTAATGCTGAGCCAGAGATGTTCTATATGCGGATTACGGAACCGATCCAGCACCTGTTCGCCAAATGCAATGGCTTCCTCTTTTGTAATATGGTCACTTACCACCAATGGCACGATCTCATCAAACACCAACCGGCTGATAAAAGATCCGAACAACGCATCCTCCATGGCAGCTCTCACTGTGGTAAATCCCCATACATGTGCCAGTCCGCAGGTAAGGGTATGCGTGGCATTCAGCAGGCGCAATTTCAGCTCCCTGAATTTATTGATGTCGTTTGCGATCACTACGCCTTCATGGCATGCAGCGAAAGAAAGCAGCGAAGCTGTGGCCGGCCTGGTCGTTTCAATGGCCCATAAACAGTATGGCTCCGACATGATCATTAATTCATCGTGATAACCCAGCTGTTGTTCGATCGCGGTCTGTTCTGCTACGGCCAGTTTGCCGGGCACAATACGATCGACCAGTGAATTACAGAAATCATTGGCGTTTGTCAGCCAGCGCATAAACCTTTCCGGACGGCCCTTGCTCATAGCAAGACGGGTAACAATATCCCGCAACCGGGTCCCGTTATCAACGATCAGTTCTGTCGGAACAATGACCATGCCCGCTTCTTCAGCTCCGTTAAATACGCGAAACCGCTCTTCCAGGAAAGCCAATAGCCTACCAGGGAACGAGACCGGCACAGGAGCATGGATATCTGATTCTTCCCATACGATGCCCACTTCGGTAGTATTGGAAATGATCAGTTGCAGCGAAGGGTTGGCAGCGGCCGTAAGGATCTGATCCCAATCATCTGCTGCCGACAATACACGGCTGATAGATGCATTCACAAACACATGCTCCTCAAGTTTTCCATTCACCAGACCACGTTCAAGCAGGGTGTACATACCATCCTGCCTGGTAAAACTATCCGTACCACCCGTGTTGGTGGATTTTACTACCAGTATCCTTCCATTGAACAGGTTCTTTTTGTTGGCCACATCGATAAAATGATCGGGTAAACCCCGCAACAATACCCCTGTACCGAACTGCAATACTTTCTCGGGCAGGCTGAACACCTCAACCGAGGGAACTGAGATCGTCCCGGAAGGTAATTGTGAAAGTATTTGTTTTGATAATGTTGTCATCCGTCTCTTGCGATTACTTCAAATGTTTTTTAATCAGGCGGGATACGCTGTTTCAGTAATTGCTCAGGCTTTACCTCATACCTGCATGCCCGAATCCATATACCCGATCATACGGCAAGGACCGGTTCCACGAACCTGGATCTGACACATCTGCTCCGACCTACCTTATTTATGGTACGACAGCTTGTATTTGAGATGACACAGTATTACCCGAATTACTGATCCGGCAGACAGAAAGCGTACAAAAGGTACCAAACTTTAAGCACAGGGTCCGGCTGTCCAATCATTCATCTCCGGATCGACCGACAAGCCCCTAATTGGCTAATTTAACTGCCTGCCTGGCCAATAATTTCCATTCGCCTTTTTCTTTGACCCATACCAATAATACTTTCAGTTTAATATTGGCAGGTTTACCGCCATCGTTGGTATCGGCATGTAATGTGTGACGAACAATGGCATTTTTGTTCACCACAGAAATGGTCTGCTCAGAAAGTTCGATCTTAACAAAATCTGATTTCCCCGAAGCAATATTCTCAACAAACGAGGCCCTGTTCTCAGCCTTTCCGCCGGAATGTCCGTAACTAAGGCTATCTGCAGTCAGACTTTCAAGAACAGCCCTGTCTTTACTGATCATTGCCAGACGGAGTTTTTCAACGGCACCCGCTACTGCTTGTTGATCCTTCGACTGTGCAATGGATGCAAAAGAAAACAGGGTCAGTGCCCCTAGAAGATATAAGTATCTCATACTATTTTTTTGTGTATTAAAAATAGACCATTCGAACCAGCCACTCCGGGATAAAATACGCAAACGTTATCGTTCCTTACCATACGCAGCGTTAACCGCGCTGTTCGACCTTAAGTTGCGCCCTATTCGAAACAATTCATCACTGAATAGGCCAAAGCTCCGTTTACAGAGAACAAGTGCATTTTCCCATGAACAGATCGAACAGGGAATAATGTGATAAATGATCCTCTTTATACGTCTGCTAGCGGTGCTGCGTCAGTAAGGACCGCTGTTGATCAAGCACACTACCTGGATCGGACTGGTCGCTGTTAGGAGGCAACTTTTGCAAGGCCCAAACACCAAAGATGCCTATCCAATAGCACGTCCGGATAGGCTATGGGGACAGCGAAACGAACTTTTTTTCTACGCAATCGTTCCCGGTAACGTTATCAGCTAAACTAATTTGACTGCAAGCCTCAACAGCCGGGTATTTTACTAATGGTTTTGCCTATTTTTAGTTGCACCTAACTAACCGCTTGCCATGTCGTTATCGAAACCACGCCTGAGCTTCATGCAGATCATCAACATGAATGTTGGATTTTTCGGGATCCAGTATAGTTTTGGACTGCAACAAAGTGCCGTAAACCCCATTTATGACTTCCTGGGCGCCAAACCCGATGAAATTCCCCTGCTGAACCTGGCCGGACCAATGACGGGCCTCCTGATCCAACCCATCATTGGCGCACTGAGCGATAAGACCTGGCACCCACGCTGGGGGCGCCGTAAACCCTATTTCTTTATCGGCGCTTTGTTCTGCAGCCTTTGCCTGTTCCTCTACCCCTTCAGCAGCACACTCTGGATGGCAGCCGGTTTACTATGGGTACTGGATGCAGCCAATAATACGGCCATGGAACCTTACCGTGCCTTTATTGCGGATAAATTGCCCGCTTCACAAATGCCTACCGGTTTTCTGACACAAAGTTTTTTCACAGGGCTGGGAATTACGCTGGCCAATGTATCACTCTTTGTTTTTCAACAGGTAGGGTTCCTGAAACAGACCCATGGGCAGATCCCTTATTGGGTATTCGGGTCCTTTTTCCTGGGTTCACTGTGTTCCATCAGTTCCGTACTGTGGTCGATCTCTAAAACACCGGAGATCCCTCCCACGGCTGAGGAACTCGCAGCCCTGAAGGCCAACAAAAGAACTGTATTCGAACCCTTTCTCGAAATCACCCATGCCATCAAGGATATGCCAAAGGTAATGTGGCAGCTGGCGCTGGTGTACCTGTTCCAGTGGTATGCGCTGTTCTGCTATTGGCAAAATGCATCGAAAAGTATTGCCCAGTCTGTCTGGAAGACATCCCCCTCGCAGGATCCCAAATTATATGAGGAAGCGGTGGGCTGGGCAGGACTGGTCAACGGCTGGTATAACGTGGTCACGTTCCTCTCAGCTTTCGGACTGGTGATGCTGGCCAAAAAATACAGCGCCAAAGCCGTACACATCAGCTGCTTGCTGATGGCCGGTGTAGGATTGCTCATTTTCCCGCATATCGAAAATAAATATGCCTTGTTTGCACCTATGACCGGTTTCGGTATTGCCTGGGCCAGTATGATGGGCGTACCGTACCTGATGGTAGTGAACAATATTCCCAAAGAAAGATACGGGGTATATATGGGCATCATCAATATGATGATCGTGATACCTATGATCCTCCAGACCACGACCTTTGGTTTTATTCTGGAACATTTTTTGAACAATGATCCGGGTAAGGCCATCAGTTTTGGTGGTGTGTTGTTATTGATCGCCTGTGCGGCCACTTTCCTGATCAAGACCAGTAAAGTAACTGATGTAGATGTGGTGATGCCGGGGGGAGGACATTAGAATGTTGAATGATGAAGGTGAATGATGAAGATTGAATGTGTTGTTTATGGGAAATCCGGGATCACAATTACATAACTCATTTTTATAAGAAGACCCAATATGAAAATTCTCTGTGTCGGCGAAGCATTGATCGATATGATCTGTACGGATAAGGGCAAGTCCTTATCGGAGGGCGATCATTTTTTAAAGAAACCGGGAGGCGCCCCTACCAATGTGGCTGCAGCCATTGCCGCATTGGGGGGCAAAGTGGAACTGGCTGCCAAAGTAGGCAACGATCCTTTTGGCAAACAGCTGATCCAGGTGATGCAGGAGTTCGGCGTCTCTACCCGCTGGATGCTGGCAGATGATAGCTATTTTACCACATTCGCTTTCGTATCACTGATGGAGGACGGGGAACGCGACTTCGTGTTCAACCGCGGGGCCGACGGACAATTGAGTCGGGAAGAAGTGGACGCCATCGATCTTGAGGATGTGTCGATCATTCATTTCGGCTCTGCCACCGGTTTCCTGCCTGGCCCGTTACAGGCGGCTTACCAGAGCCTGCTGCAGAAAGCATTACAGAGAAACATCTTTATCAGTTTTGATCCTAATTACCGTCACCTGTTGTTTCCCAACAATACGCGTAGTTTTATCGACCAATCGTGGAATTTCCTGAAAGCCTGCCATTTCTTCAAACTGAGCGATGAGGAAGCCATGCTGATCACGGGAGCTACCACCGTAAAGGATGCCGCTACGATACTGTTGGAAAGAACATCCGCGGTATTTACCATCACACTTGGTAAAGAAGGGACCCTGTTCGGATTTCGGGGCAGCACCAGCATCATTCCAAGTATTCCCATCAAACCCGTGGACACCACGGGTGCAGGCGATGCGTTCGTAGGGGCCGTCTTGTACCAGTTATGTAACAGATCGCTTGATGCCATCAAAAACCTTACCGCTGACGACTGGAGCCAGATCATCGGCAACGGTAATAAGGCCGGTGCCCGCACCTGCGAATACATGGGCGCCATGGAAGCATTCAAACATTTGAACAACCAGATCTTTCAATAAAAAATCTCAGCGTGTACCAATATTCATTGCATAACAGAATCAACCAGGCCTGCGAAAAGAATCAACTGTCCACAGGCGATAAGGACCAGTTATTCTATGCAAGACTGATCGCCAATACCGCCGCCATCCACAGCCTGTATTCGGAACTATATGGCCATCATCCCAATGGGGAGGCGGGATTTGAGGAACTGGTACAGACACTCATCCAGGCACACCGGCAGAGAACCCCCAAGTTGCGTCAGAAAGACAATACAAAAGAAAAAAAAGGCAACTGGTTCCTGAGCAACGAGATCAACGGTATGAGTTTATACGTTGACCGTTTTTGCGGTCGACTGGCCGACCTTCCTTCCAAACTACCTTATCTCAAAGATCTTGGGATCAACTTCCTGCACCTGATGCCTGTATTCCAGAGCCCGGAAGGAGAAAGCGATGGCGGTTATGCTGTTTCGGATTTCAGAAAAGTGGACGAACGTTTTGGCACACTGGATGACCTGCAGAAACTGCAACTGAGAATGCAGCAGGAAGAGATGTACCTGATGATCGATATCGTACTGAACCATACCTCATACCACCATGAATGGGCTCAAAAGGCCAAAGCCGGCGACCCTGTATACCAGGATTATTTTTACATGTACGATGACCGTACCCTGCCAGACCAGTTCGACAGCACCATGCCGGAGATCTTCCCCGAAAGTTCACCCGGTAGTTTCACATATGTGAAAGAGTGTAACAAATGGGTGATGACCGTTTTCCATCATTACCAGTGGGACCTGAACTATACCAATCCTGCGGTGTTCAATGCCATGTTAGATAACATCCTGTTTTATGCCAATCTCGGTGTGGACATACTGCGTATTGATGCGCCAGCATTCATCTGGAAACAACTGGGCACCACTTGCCAGAACCTGCCACAGGCACATATGCTGTTACAGCTGATCAGGCAATGTGTACAAGTAGCCGCACCCGGCATGGCTTTGCTGGGTGAAGCGATCGTAGCACCCAAAGAGATCATGAAATATTTCGGCACCGGTCTCTACTACGGAAAAGAATGTGAGGTAGCTTATAACGCCACACAAATGGCCCTGCAATGGGATGCACTGGCAACAGGAGATACGCGTGTCATGCTGGCTGCACAGCACGACCTGTTGCAGAAACCCTTTGGCTGCACCTGGCTCACCTATACGCGATGCCATGATGACATCGGCCTGGGTTATGAAGATGCTTCCATCATAGCGGCAGGTTTCAACGCTTATGGGCATCGGAAATTTCTAAAAGATTATTATTCCGGTACACATCCCGGTTCCCCAGCAAGCGGGGCCCTATTCTCGGTGAACCCGAAAACACAGGATGCCCGTATCAGTGGCTCACTGGCTTCGCTTTGCGGACTGGAAAGGGCCATGGAAGCCTATGATGAGAACGAGATAGAAATGTCTGTACGCAAGATCCTTCTGATGCAGGCGCAGACCTTTTTCATCGGCGGCATTCCCATGCTGTTCTACGGAGATGAAGTGGGATACACGAATGATTACAGTTACCTGAACGATCCAGGCAAAAGTTATGATAACCGCTGGATGCACCGGCCCATCATCAACTGGGAAAAAAATGCCAGGGCCAAAGAAAGCGGCACACTGGAACAGAAGATCTTCAGCGCCACCCAACGCCTGTTGCAGATACGAAAAAGTTTACCGGTGATCGCTGACAAAAAGAACCTGACCTGGTTGACCCCACACAATATCCATGTAGCCGGATTTCTCAGGCAAGACCAGGAGAAAAGGCTGTATTGTCTTTTCAATTACGCATCCCGTGCTTCTTATCTTACCTGGTACGCGTTCAAAGAACATGGCAATGCCCCCAAGCGTCTGTACGATCACTGGAACGATAAAAAACTGACCGTAGGATCCGATTACGAATACCTGGTGATAGACCCCTATAGCTTTTGTATACTTGAAGTGATAGAATGAGAAAACGGCCTGTCATGGATAGCAAAACACATACATGATCCTTCTCTACATTTTATAACATATTTGGCCAATCTGCAAATCATGCTCTTTTCTACACACATGATATAGAAGAGGATAAGAGGAACCGATCCTTTCCGCATACAAAACCAACCATGTGTGACAATCATTTGTATGGGTTATAGGATTTATGATCAGGCTTCAGTATTTTGAGACAGTAAACCAGGTGTTCAATGACAATTTGGACCAGTGTTCATCTATTATAGCATTTGTCAATACCAGACTTAGCATCAACTCGTGAAAAACCCGTTTAATGTAAAGATGAATTTCTTAGCGCCAATAAGGAAAATAGTAAAGTCTAAGTTTGACTTAATAAGAAATGAACATCTCAAAAAGAACCTGCTCAATGCTCTCCCATTCTGGACCGGGGCTTTCATATCCGGCGCATTTGCCGTATTATATGCAAAACTATTTTCCTGGGCAGAACAGGGAACTCATATCATTTATGCAAAATCTCATTGGGCTTTTTTCATCATTACCCCGATGTGTTTTGTAATAGCCTGGTGGATTGTTTCAAAATATGCACCCTATGCAAGAGGTAGCGGCATACCCCAGGTAAGTGCCGCAATTGAGTTAACAAAACCCAAAGACAGCTACAAGATAAATATACTGCTCAGTCTGAGAATCATTTTCATAAAGATCCTGTCAAGTCTGATCATGGTTTTCGGTGGCGGAGCTATCGGAAGAGAGGGCCCTACTATTCAGATCTCTGCTTCCATCTTTAAAAAAATAAATGACTTGCTGCCTGCCTGGTATCCTAAGATCTCCAAACGAAACATGCTGGTTACCGGAGCAGCATCCGGACTAGCCGCAGCTTTCAATACACCGTTAGGCGGGATTGTTTTTGCGATTGAGGAGTTGACCAAAATGCATTTCAGCTTTTTTAAATCGGCATTACTTACCGGTGTTATCATTGCAGGTCTCACTGCCCTGAACTTTTCAGGCCCTTACCTCTATTTAGGCTATCCCGCATTAGAAGGGATTTCCACCTGGATCATACTATGCATCATCCCCATCGCTATCATCACAGGACTTGCAGGCAGTTTTATGGGAACCTTAATCCTATTCATTTTCAAATTGAAGAAAGGGTTAAAAAGTATGTTTCAGAAAGGGACCTATGTAGCGATCTGCGGATTACTCATTGCCCTAATCGCCGTTTTCATAGATACACATACTTTTGGTTCAGGCAAAGAAATAATGAACACCACTTTATTTTCAAACCAAAAACAGGTGGAATGGTATTTGCCGATCCTAAGAATGCTAGGGCCGATATTGTCATTTTCAACAGGGGCATCTGGCGGTATTTTTGCCCCGTCACTTAGTGCAGGCGCAAGTATAGGTGCACTGCTTTCCGGATGGTTTCATTTATCACCTACAGAGACCAACCTGTTAATTTTATGCGGCATGACAGGTTTTTTGACCAGTATTACACGAAGCCCATTTACATCATCGATTCTTGTCCTGGAAATGACGAATAGCCATAACATTATTTTTTATATCATGTTAACTGCATTGTTCGCAAATCTAGTTGCCACATTAGTGAGCAAACATTCCTTTTATGATCATTTAAAGGATCAGTATATCAGAGAGATACATGCTAGCGAACCATCCAAAAAAGAAGAATAACATAAAGCATTCTTAGCATCAGCCCTCATTCAGAATCATTGCATACCGCCACCAATAAAATCAGGTCAAATTCACTACTTTACAAATAAGGTGCCATGAAACCCAGCTGTTTCATCCCTCTTTTTATCTCAGGGCAACCTGTCAGTAAATTCCAGACCAGCTGGCTCCGATAGTTCTCGATCATGATGATCTGCGGACCCTGATCTATGGCCAGGAAAGAGTCGGCATACCATAGATTTTGTAAGCTGAAAGCATCTGTAAACCCATAGTTGCGAAATAGTTTGTCTCCCAGTGTATAATAAAAGAATTTCAGGGCCCGCATACTTTCCTCCGGCGTATACGGAAAAGACGACAGGGCCGCCGTAGGTGAGATCACGCCAATATCGTTATTGGGATGATTCGCCGCATAACCATTTGGAATATCACTCGCGGTAAGTCCCCAGCAGGCATTGCTGTAACCGTAATATGTTTTGGGATTATTCACACAATACGTATAGTTGATCCTGGTATGATTCACCACCTGTGTCTGATAGTTGGCATAGGCATCACTCAAACCGTTTGGATTGATACCCAGGAAGGAATAGTGAGCCAGGAACAGCGGACCTCCCGTGGCAGGCCCCAGTGGTAAAGGATAATTCCAGTAACTGGTCCCATTGATCATGGCGCCATTACGGGCAAAACCATTGTGGTATACGGAAGCCGGAATAGAATCCGTATTGGCAGAAGCTGCCAGTATATACGTGATCAGGGCCTCGTTCCAACCCTGGATCTTCAGGTTCATCTCCCAGTTGTATTTGGGGCTCCAGTGCCAGTACAATACATTCTGTCCGCCCTGCCTGAACCAGTTCCACTCCACTGCGTTCCACAATGTATTGATGTCTGCCCTTAGCGTCGCTTCAGCTGCATCGGCCCCATCGAAATATTGCCGGGCAGTAAGCAGTCCCGCCATTAAAAAAGAGGTCTCTACGAGATCGGCTCCGTCATCCTTCTGGCTGAAAGGGATCACCGTACCATCCGTTCCATTGAGCCAGTGCGGAAAGACCCCATGAAATCTCTGGGCCTTGGTTTTTAAGAACGATACGATGGTCTGCATCCTGGCCAGCCCCTGTGCACGGGTAATGAAGTTCCGGTTCACTGCCACCGGGATGGACATGATACCAAATCCCGAGCCACCTGTTGTAACGGTTTCTGCATTACCGTTCGAGCGCTCCCTTGCCAGCCCACTGACAGGATGTGCATAATCCCAGAAATAGGCGAAACTCTTTTTCTGTACGAGGTCCAGCAATTCACTGTCACTGATCCGGGGAAACTTATCAGTAGAATCGATCTGTGTGATCAATGGGGTATTTAGTGTTGCGGAAAGTTTTGCTTTCTGTGTCGACATCAAACCAGTACTGGCATTGATGAAATAACGGGTCAATCCTTTCAACGGAGTGGCGGGTGTTATCACCAGGGTACTATCGCTCCGTTCGTAACTCATATTGGCAGCTACCACGGTTCCGGTACTCTCAGTTACCGAGACCGAAGTGGCAACCGTAGTTCTGTCAACCGGTGCAGTAAACTGTAATCTGATCACCACCGATGGCCGAACGCCATAATTGATCGAAGTACCGGAAGCGGTCAGATCATTGAGCTGCACCTTATCGATACTGAAACTGGCCGGCGTTACAACAGGAGGTTGTGCATTTCCGGAGGAAGATTGTTTACTGCAGGCAAAGAACAGGCCACAAGTCAATAAACTGAGAAACACCGATTGTCTGTTACACTGAATCATAAGAGAAAGATATACCAAGCCGGCATTCTTTGCAAAAGCTTGTTTAAAATAACCCTGCTGCCGTTCTCGGTCCGGTCTGCCAAAGCCACCAGTCACTAGATAGATCCGCCCATCACCAGATCTGATGTCACAAATACCTCTTCCACCGTTTCTGTGCCCTGTAACCTGTTGAGCATCTGCTCAAAGGCTTTTTTACCCAGCTTGTAACCACTGGTCTCTACATGCGTAATTTTAGGATCATACACAGTTGGCAGTAACCCGTTACTGATGCTGATCACCGCAATATCTTCCGGCACCCTTAGCCTGGATGCATGGATCGCGGACATGACCCCTATCAGTATCAGGTCGCCCATACAAAAAATAGCATCGGGCCTATCTGCCTTGTCTAAGAAAGACAGCGTCACTTCGCGGGCCGGCGCCGACTGTTCAGGAAATGCATAGGTGATCCTGGTATCGGGGGCCTGGCTGGAGAAAGTTTCCCTGAACGCATCCAGCCTTTTGCGTGTGATGCTCAGATGGGGGTGCCCGAACAATGCCAACACGTTCTTCTTCTTTCTATCGATGATGGTCTCTGCAGCGATCCTGGCGGTTGCCGCATCTTCAAAACATACTTTATTGCACACATCATTCACCGGTACACGATCAAAGAACACCAGCGGGATCTGCAGTTCGTTGAATTTCTGAAAAGGCGCAATGTCTTCGGTGGCAATTGAAATGGATGCAAACAGACCCGCCACCCTGTTCTTACGGAAGAGGTTCAGGTTATTTTTCTCGAGAGTAAGGTCATCCCTCGACTGCATGATCAATACCGAATAGTCATGCGCCCTCGCATCTTCTTCCACAGCTGCAATAAAAGAGTCGTAAAAAAAATTATTGATCGTAGGTACCAGAATGCCCAGCACATTGTTATGCCTGGTACGCAACTGAACAGCCAGGCTGTTAGGCTCGTATTCCATGGCAGTAGCCAGTGCCCGAACACGTTCTTTGGTCTTTTCAGCGATATCCGGGTGGTCCTTTAACGCACGCGACACCGTAGAGATACTCAACCCCAGTGCTTCGGATAATTTTTTAAGCGTGCTTGGTTCTACCATAACTGTTCGTCTTCCCCATGGGTTTATTGTGGTAAGATACTGTATTACGCAAATGGTTCCCGAGCTTTTACAGCAGCGGAAAACTAGAAAAGTCCCTGGGTAAACACCCAGGGACCGTTCAATAAACAGCCATTTATTGCTTCCTTTAACATAAGAACATCATTGATCCGCTCCATCGGCTTTTGCACGGGCCACTGCATACGCACCTACTTTCTTACCGGTAACGAGGCCCACTTCACAATCGCTCCGGTAATGGATCCCCCCGTACATACGCGATACGGAAGCTTCCTGTGCCATGGCCTGGTAGGCATTGGCTTTTTCCGGCACGATATATCCCAGTATCTCTGCCGCTGCACCACTGAAAGTGGAATGGCCTGAAATATAAGAGGGGAAATTAGGCAAGCCTGTCAGTGTTTTGATGGAAGGGTCCAGCTGAGAAGGTCTTGGATTGAAATAAGTGAATTTGGTATCCCAGCAAACGATCGCTGCATCCATCTGCGACATATTCAGTAGCGCAAGGTTCCTTGCCCATCGTACCTCACTGAAATTTTTGCCCAGGAAATCCTGAATGGCAATAGCGTTCCAATGCCCCGGAGGCGTGGACGTAGCCACTCCGTCGGCCCAGAACTGTACAATACGAATTCGCTCCCTGGTAGGATGATCCACAAGATCCTTGATCTCCGCAGTTTCCTTCTTCATCTGTTCACTACCAGTTAACGGTGGTGGGCCGGGACGCAGGGTAGCAGTAGTATTCGCATCGAACAGGAAGGGAGTCACTTTACCAAACAGGGGCAGCATAGGTGGTCGCTTGGGAACTTCCTGACTGATCCAGGGTATTTCGCCCCTGCCCACGGTATTGGTCTCCAGCGCTGTCCAATCAGCTGCCGTACCTCCGGCAGCGCCAGCTTTATCCGTCCTTGCCCTTGCCGTGAATTTCTGCGCCACCAGTCTGCCCAGTGCCTCACCCGCTTCAATATCACTGCGGGTAGCGGTACCGGCAGTGATGGCGGCCAGTTCATGTTCCTCCAGTTTCTGTTGGATATTGGCTATCTCACCGGGAAACAATAGCTTCATCATTTCCGCTGTCACACCAGCTACCACAGCCGCTTCGGAGGGGTAAGAAGGAAGGTCTGTCTGTGGCAATACCGCCGCTACACCCGCATCATTCTTATACGGTGCCGCACGGTTATAAAGTTTCTTATAATACCAGGCAGCCACCAGTGCATCGTATTGCGCGGCACTGATATAGGCATAGGCCCTGGCCGAATAAGGAGGATTGGCAAAAGGGAACAAAGGATATGCGAACGGATTAGCTGCACTGGGCGCAGGATAGGTACCATCTGCATTCTGATAAGGTGGCAGGTTATACTTGGCCACCAGGTCGCGCATGATCTCGTTCCAGCGTAATACAGAACCAGCACCCCAATAAGCTATCCTGGCACGTTGTTCCCCTGAAATATTCTTTTGCAGGGCTTTGATCTCATTCAGTTCTGCCGCATATCCTGGCGTGTTGACAGCTGCAGGTGCAGCTACCGCGAACTCAGTGGGACCGGTCAGTAATACCGGCTGCCAGGTACCGGCATTGATATCGGTCTTGGCAGGCGCCAGTGCCGGCAAATCATCGGTAACATTGGGTACCGCTTTATTACAGGCCAACTGGGTGGTAATGATCGCTGTTATGGTGATACTTGCTAAAATGACTTTTTTCATACTAATTATATTTTTCGGATGAAGTGGATTTTTTGGCGCTCTTCTCTTTTTTCGAAAAATCGAGGATATAAAAGACACCGCCATTGATACTGCTTGCCTGCCCTACATTGCGGCCGGCCAGTGTAACACTTCCTCCTCCTATCAGTGATAGACCATCTACTGCATGGATATCATACTTGATATTGATACCTGCTGTAGTGGCATTCATGCGGTTACTGGGAAAAGGCATATTGTTCCGGGTAATATCAAAACCTCCCTGTGTGTTAGATTGGTTCAGTATCGCCTCGGCGATCATCCGGCCACTGCGCCAACCGGTTCTCAGCTGGTAGTTTACCATATTCGGCATGAACACTTCATTGGTAAGATGACTTTCGGTGGTATAATAAGAATCACGGTCGATCGTGATATTACTTCTGTACACATAGGTGCCCGAAACCGTGACGAAGAAATTTTTCACCTGGTAATCCAGCATGGCACGTAACGAAAGGTTGGTACTGTGCAGTCCGATAGACATGGGCAGGAAATCAGGCGTATAATTGGAAACAGGAAAAGAGATACCTCCAAGACCATATACAGAAAAGAGGCCCTTGCCCAGTTTGGTCTCAACCGGCATCCATTTGGCCCACAAGGAAAGGTCCTGCAACCCTTTCATGCCATGCAGTGTTCCCGCAGAGGCTTTGGTGGTCACATACGGAAGACCGAACAACAGGTTCAGCTTATCAGAGACGCCGTAATTGCCCATTACGGCATACATATTGGCAGACACGGTACCCAGGTTATCATTGTTACGCTTCAGGGTGCCTTCCCAATAATTGCTCCAGGCCGAGTGATTGTACATAAGACCCGTACAGAAATTATTCTTGCTCATCATGATCGCATCCATATCTGTCTGGGCAGAAAGTCGGATACATGAGATGACAGTAAATATTACAACCAGGCCGTATTGTTTGCAACGGCCTGTTATTGATCGTATCATAACAGAGATTTTTAGGTACACGGCATAACTTGCCCAACTGGTTGGACAGCATACACTGTAAAAAAGATATCCTTACTTAGAACCGCAGTGAGAATCCGATGTTCACCGCATAATCTGCAAAAGCCGCATCGCCCTTGGTGTACTTACCTGTGAGGTCCGTGGTGATCTTATCGGCCATGCTTTGTGTACGGTTACGCGTGATAGCGATGGGTACAAAAGCATATACGTTGATCTTTTTGAACGCATAGGTAACTCCTGGTTCACCGGAAATAATATAACCGGGCCTTCTGAATCCAAGGCTTCCGCCAATGAGATCGTGTACAGGCAGACACTCGTTGCGCAGCCCCGCAGAAAAAGTGAAGCGATTTACCATCACGTTCACACCTCCGCGTAACATCAGCTGATCGGGTACGCTCATGACATCGCTGCCATTGGCCAGTGCGGTGGCCGAAGGTGTTCCGCCGCGTGCGGTTGAAGTTCCGTTCTGCTCCCTGGGATTGATGAGATAATAGAAATTGGTGTACAGACTGATATTGTGTGTGAGGTTATAGTAGGCATTCAGCTCTGTGGTAATACCGGTACCGCCATCGCCCAATTGGATGGATTGGTCTACCGGGCCTGTCAGTACCGTTCCCGGAGTGGTTGTGTAAAAACGGCCTGTGTACCTGTAATCGCCGGTAGGCAGTTTCAGGCCTAAGCCCACCTGTACATTACCTCTGCTGTGTTTGGCAGGATCTAGCAACCAGTAGGAAGCCCATACCCTGATGTCGCCCAGGCCAAAGGAAGAAGTGGTATGTCTTTCTTTGCCGCCGTGTTCATATAAGGAGGAGCGGGTATTGGAGATGATGGGAAGGTCGGCAGAAACAGACCAGCGACTGTTCAGGATACGGGTTACCGCAACATCCATGGTATACGCGTGGTTGATGACCTGCGTGCCGGCTTCCACCCTTTGTTTCTGTTCCACATCTCCAACAAAATGTTTGTAAGAGTTGAAATAACGGTTGTTGATATTTAAGATCCATTTTTTATCGGAAGAATCGGTACCGTGTTCCATGGAAGTGCACAGACCGCCTACACTTTTGATGGCAACACAGCCCTGGGCCTCTGCCCGCGACGAAAGTGCAAGCAATAGGGTGATTACAATGAAATATGATTTCATACAGTCTTTTTAAGCGATGAGTAATGGTTGTGAAAAAGAACCTATTTCTTTTTCATCTTCAAACGATCGGCCACCAGCTGGCCAACCTTGGCTCCTATATCGGTACTGATGATACAGGAGTTGTGAAAATGCAAACCACCATAAAAGCGCGCCCAGTTATTCTCGAGGGCAGCATCACGGAACGACTTGAAGGATCGGTTCTTGATACCGAATTCCAATTCCGTAGAGTCTGTATAGGCAAAATTGTCGCCATACACACTGGTCAGTGCTTCGGCGGCAGCTGAAGAAATGGTTGAGTGCCCGCAAGTATATTCAGGGAACGCGGGGGTTTGCAGGTAAGGGCGCCAATTGGGATCAAGGTACTTGTTGATCACCGTTTCGGGTCTTACGGTATTGTATTCGTATTTCACATACCAGCATTGGATGAAAGCATCGAACAAGGCAATACTGGTCTTGGCAAATGCATACACGGTCTCTGCGTAGTCGGATTTGGCCTGCTTGGCGGCAATTCCTATCACACTCATCCAGTGGCCGGATGGTGAGAATTTTTTACTACCGTACATAACGTGACCGGTAACATTCATTTTAAAAGGATTGTCATCCCAGAATTCAGCAATATGTTTCTGTTCATCCGTCAGACTGTCCACGGCATTTTTGATCGCCATCACTTCCTTGTAATATTTGCTGTTCTTGTCAGTGATATTAAAATCAGGTGGCGGCGGTGGTGCAAAAATTGAGGCACTGTCAAGCACCATGGTACGGATCTCCTGCCAATGAGGCTCTGCGGCTGAAGCATACATAGGCGGTGTGGGCACCCATCTTCCGGGTATATCCTTCACCGTGTATTTTTCAGCGCCCCTGGTCTCCAGGTAATTGTCCTTCTTGCTCCAGCGGATGATAGAGGCAGACACACTGTCGGCCAGCACCTGTGATGCTTTTTCCACCTTACGGGGCAAACCTTTTTTCCGGGCCAACTGTAAAATACTGTCTTTGTATGCCTGCAGACTTCCTTCCGGAAATGTTACCGATTCACCCACTTTCATGTAAGCCAATAAGGCAGCCAGTTCCGGATCTGCATCCTTATCCGTAGGCGGAAGGGATACCTTATCGAAGCCTTTTAGCTGTCCTACCAGTGATTGGTATTGATCGGGATGCGCAGATGCCATGATCTCATAAGCGGCCACGGCTGCATATACATAATTACGTGCTGCCACCATTGGCGGAAAATTATTTCCCATGACCACGGTGTTCAACTCATGAACTGTCTGACTGAATAATTCCGGATTGTGCAGATAGGTCTTGTACTCGTTGCTCTGACGACAGGCATACAAACACAATACTGCACAAAGACCCATGACGAGTCTTTTCATATGCTATAAATTAAAGGAAACAAAAATTAGTTGATAACGGATGCTTAATGAACCAACATCAGGCTTGTGGCGGTTTGTCCAGCCGGCTGAGGTACACAGATTTCATGTCGGCAGAAACCACCGTGTTCCAGGTTCCAGACAGATCAGAATCCCTAAACTGCCAGGAAAAGAAATCGTGATCATTGGTGAAATCCTGGATCTGGAATTTCGCCGAATGATGGTTGTGCGAAGGAGCCTTCTTGGAAGAAGTATTGTTGGTTACAAAATCGTTGGCTAAACTGGCGAACTGGTCGCGTGCGTTCTTGATGCCTGCCTTCGCCATATTGGGAATACAGAGCAATTCCAGTGAATCCTGGTAAAAACGGCGTTTCACATAAGTGTAGGTAACCCCTTTGATCTCAATGCTACCCTCCACCCTTTCAAATTTCTCGGAGCTGCTTCCATAAGGCAGGCTGGCCGGTACTTTGATGCGGAGCAGATCCGCCTCATCATACAGCTCCCTATCCAGTGCTGCCTGCAAATGCGCTTCCGCCCTCAGTTCAAAATAGTTGGTGAGCAGTCGGTAACCTCCCCAGTTAAAGAGAAGTATTCCCAATAGCAGTATGGAAGCAAAACGTTTCAATCTGTGTGAAAATAACATATTATTTTTTAACCGAAAACATTTTCTTTTCCACGCCAACCCCAGTGATAGTAAGGCTTTTCCACTGTTTTGGCAGGGCAGATCTTATCTGCGTGATGCCCTGCGGAGTGATCTCCAGCCCGCCAAAACCCATTAACATGCTCTGTATCAATCCTCCAGCACCCGTGGCGAAATAGGGATTGGTTCCCCCCTTCGTCTCTGCGATCACCCGGAACGGGGGATTCAGGTTGGGCTGATAACCATCTTTGAAAAAATGGAGGGCTTTGTCCCCATCACCCAGCCTGGCATACAACAAGGCAAAAACAGCCTGTGTCATGGCAGGTGTGCCTTCATTCGGTACACGGGTCTCATAGTATTCAAGGTCCTTCCGTATCTGTTTGGGATCTGTGATCTCCTTCAGTGGATACGACAACAGATTCACATCCGCCTGTTTGATGCCTTCGCCTTTATAGTTGGCATGTTCCTGTGTGACGCCGTTCTCCATTTTCAGTATGGGAATATTGGCTGCTACATTCATCCAGTCGGGATCTGCCGCGATACCCAATAATTTTGCAGCGGAACTGGCATGTTGCAAAACGGCTTTGGCAGAAGCATTGGTCCAGGCATTGTTGTCTACATTCTCCGCCCACTCATCTGCTGCCACCACATTTTTGATCTCGTATCTACCTGGTCCATTACGCTCTACCCGGCTTGCCCAGAAATCGGCCGTCTCTTTCAGGATGGGCCAACCTCTTTCTTTCAGCCATTCCTTATCCTGGGTCACACAATAATAGTTCCAGGCCGCAATACCCACACAGGCCGTGATATGGTGCTCAAAAGGTCCACTCAATGCCCATACCGGTGTTTCCTCCACTCCTGTGGCCGCACTTTCCCAGGGGAACATGGCGCCTTTGTATCCATGGTTAAAGGCATTGCGTTTGGCAGCAGCCAAACGGTTATAGCGATATTCTACCAGGCTCTTCGCCATTTCAGGGTGCAGTACCAGGATGGACGGGTACATCCAGAGCTCCGTATCCCAGAACACATGGCCATTGTATCCCAGTCCGCTCAGCCCCATGGGCGACGGACTCATATCCGTTCCTTCCCGAACAAAGGAATAGAGATGGTACAACATGCTGTGTACGTCCTGCTGCGATTGTTCATCGCCTTCGATCTTGATATCGCTTTCCCATAATGTATCCCAGGCCTTGTTATGGAAATCTATCAGCCGCTCCCTGCCTTCCAGTTTGGCAAAGATGGTCATACGCTCGGCCTCATTCAGCGGGTCGTCGTGATGTGCGGAAGTGATGGAAGACCCGGCAATGGAGAAACGATAGGTTTCCCCTGCTTTGATCTTGCGACTGAACTTCATCAGGTGCATGTTATTGTCCCACATTTCATGGATCACACGGGGTTCATGGCCATGGGCCTCACTGAACAGGAAAGTATTGGATGCGCTCATCAGTAACTTTCCCGTAGGGCTTTTGGCCGATGAGGTAAGCAGACTGATCACCACATGCGGGCGGTCGATCTCGTTATAATAATTCTGCACGTCCTTCAATGCGTCGGGCGCTTCCATTACGCTGGCACTGCCGATGCTGATGTCTTTTTTGGCAGTAATGCTCACATCCATCAACACCGTGAAGGGGAGCTGTCGTAAGGAGTAATACGTATAGGAAACCGTTGCTTTATCGCTGTAATCAAAAGAAGTGGTGAAACTGGCATGCCGCATATCCAGTTGCTGTTGCATGCCACTGACATCTGCCGCCCCGATCCTCCGGCCATCGATATCCAGCTGCATGTTCAGCAGGTTGAAACTGCGGAGGAAATTACTCACCCTGCCGCGGCCATACAGGTCGTAGGCACCAGCCAGCACCACATCCTTCACTTTGAATGGTTCGGGCGAAGAGACGATACCGATCATTCCGTTGGCCACAGTGATGCCATAATATTCAGAAGGGTTTATTTTGCCGGCCGTGATCTTCCAGGGATCCTGTGCATACAAGGCATGGGAGAAAGAGAACAACAATAGCGCGAAAAGAGCAGGCAGTCGTTTCATATTGCTTATTTTTACAACTATTTGAATACATCAAATGTATTTATAAAAGAGCTGATCGTATTCATTCGGTCAATAAATAACTTAGCATCCTTTGTAACTTCATCCCGTATGAAAAAGTTAGTGAGTATCTGTGGCATCCTGTTACTGGCTGCATTGATCTTTATCGTATCCTTACCCAAGGAACAGCGCTTTTCCAGCTCTGTCACCTTCGACAGCCCCCTTGAAGCTCCCACACGCCTGGTAGCTGCACCTGACCGCTGGAAAAACTGGTGGCCGGGCCAGATGGTCAACGACAGTGTGTACCGTTACCAACAGCTGGAGTTCCATATACGGAAAGTGTTATTGAACGGTTTCCAGTCGCAGGTACAGGCAGGTAAGCTGCCTATGACAGCCGACTTCAACTTTTTTGTAGCGGGCAGCCTTAGTATCCAATGCAATATCCGGGTCCTGGCAAGCTTCTCATCCAATCCTTTCGTGAAGGCCCTGCAATACCTGTCATGGTCAAAGACCCAACAGTCCGTTACCGGGTTCATGAAACAGATAGAGCAAAACTTTACCGATACTGAGAAAGTATACGGCTGCAAGATCGAGCGCCAGCAGCTGGTGTACACTTCCTATGTTTCTCTGAAACAGTCTTTTGACCATGATCCTTCGGTTACAGGCATTGACAGCCTGGTACAGGAACTGCAACAATACATTGCCAGCAAACAGGGCAGGGAAATGGATGCACCCATCCTCAACATATCCTCGCCAACTCCGGGCAGGTATGATGTGATGGTGGCGATCGCTACGGAAAAAGATATGCCTTCTACCAACCGCTATCAATTGAAGAACATGGTATACGGAGGTTTCGTTATGGTGACCCAGGTAACCGGGGGCCGGCAAAGGATCAATGCCTGCATGCGTGAACTTGAGAACTATGTACTGGATCATAGGAAAAGTTCACCAGCCATCCCTTATGAGCAGATGATCACGCGCCGTTCACAGGTTGCCGACAGTAATCAATGGGTGACCAAATTATATTATCCTGTTTGGAAATGATCATTTTACCGCGATCACCATTACGGGTGCGTGGTTCCTGGCAAGGATGATGGCATTCCTGTTACCTATGCGGATAGGGCTGCTGTTCCTCACCTCACCGGTGATCGTTACACCATTCAGCAAGGAACTCCGGAAGCGGCCATTGCCCATATATTGCAGAAAACTTCCCCAATCGGCATCCTGTCTCCCTATCTCCATGGTATTCGGATAATAGTTCCCTGCCAATAGTGTTCCTGCCATTTTTCCGTTGGCCTCCTTCACCGGAATAGCGGTACGCAAAGTGCTCAACTGCGTTTCGAAGGGAAGAGGTTGCGTGGTAAAATTCAGATGGCCATCATTCAATAATACCGAATTGGCAAACCAGTTGGCGGTCAGTTTCACAGACCTGTCCAGTTTGGCCTTACCAAACATATCGGCCAGGCTGGCTTTTGCAAAATCCGCTGCATACAGGAATTTCTTCTTGAGATAGGGCATGCTTTTTTCAAGTTGGTTCTTTCCGGATAATGGGATCTCCTTTCCTTTCAGGAAATACGTGAGTACCTGTTCCGTGCGACCATTATCATCAAAATCGTTGATGTACAAGGATACTGGTTCCTTTTCCGATGCCTGTAACCGGGTGTTCAGTCCAAGATTGCCGGCTATGATATCCATATCACCGTCATGGTCCAGGTCCTGAACATAAGCGAACTGCCACCAGCCTTTCTGAGCGGCCAGTGTTCTTTGCTCCAGTTTTTTGCCTTTGTTCAGAAACAGTTCCACACCTCCCCATTCCAGCGTCAGTAACAGATCCTGCTGACCGTTTTTGTCCAGGTCGGTCCAGGTAGCGGAGGTCACCATTCCGGGATACATCAATTGCCTGGCATACTGTTCCGTTACATCGGTAAATCTGCCCGTACCATCATTCTGCAGCAGGTAGGACCTGGGCGATCTTCCGTATTGCCAGGGTTCGGCCCTTCCTGCTATAAAAAGGTCCACGATCCCATCTCCCGTAAAATCACTGGCTGCCACACTGCTTTGCGTGCAGTATACTTCGCTGAATGCATCTTCCTTTTTACTGAGATTGCCTTTGCCATCGTTCATATACAACAGGGGTCGCAGGTGTTTATCAGCTCCATAATATTCGTTCCCGCCAGTGGCCAGCAGCAGGTCGGGATGTGTATCCCCATTCACATCTATCCATTTTGCATCCACAGATTCCCACATGGTATCCTGCGCCAGGGCCGGTTCTGCCTTTTGCACGAACTTACCTCCGGGAGTTTGCAGGAAAACAGCATTCCGATAGGTCTTGGAAGCGCCGATGAACACATCTTCCAGGCCATCGTGGTCGATATCCGCCACAGCCAATGCCGGACCTTCTGCCGAAACCATATGTGGCATCAAAGGTTCCCTGTCAAATTCATTGAACGGGTTCTCTGTATGTGTATAGGAAAGCCCGGTAGCCGATGTGATGTCTTCCCACGCCAATGTTCGATCAGCTGCCGGTACCCGATGAAGCCTGTCATAATCGAAGCGGGGCAGTCCGGTTCGATAGGATACCTGCTGCGATTGCCCGGGGGTCAGTGTGATCCGCTGGTAGCTGTTATCCGGCCAGACCAGCAATACCGAATCCGGTTGCACAGCATCGAGGCCCACATGCAGGGGAGCCAGCATGCTTGACTGGAAGCCATGAACCGTCTGTTGTTCATACATACGAAGCTCCTGTTTCACATACACCAGTAATTTGGCACCAATGGCCTGTACGTTCTCTGCAGCTCCTTTTAATACCACCGATGCGTACGCCTTTTTCCTGTCCTTTGTATTGGTCTTGTTCTCATACAGCGTTACGGGTTGATTGATATTGTTGACAACAATATCCAGGTCCCCGTCATTATCAAGGTCCGCATAGATGGCGCCATTGGAAAAAGTTGGCGGATTGGCGGTAATGCTGTCCGTAAGATTGGTAAAACTGAAATCACCGCGGTTCAGGTAAAACTGGTTAGGGATCCTTATCTCGGGAAATTTTTCCGTCAGCGCCAATTCCTTTTCACTGATCCTATTGTCTTTTAGTTTCTGTTGTATCTCATTGCCTGACACGAACTGTATATAATCGATATCATTCATCCTCTTAGGGATGCCATTCGATACGAATAGGTCTTTCCTACCATCGTTATTAAAGTCCATCCATAAGGAGGCCCAGCTCCAGTCGGTAGCGTAGACTCCGGCATACTGCCCTACTTCACTGAACTTTCCGTTACCCCGGTTATACTGCAGATTGTTGCGGGCATATTGTGGCGCATATCCGTACAGGAGCTTCTGCTGGAAAATGGTATAATCATCGTCCGAAGGGGAGCGCCTGATCATATATGGATCATAGGGCTGCATATCCAGTGAAATGATATCCGGATAGGCATCATTGTTCACATCGGCCACATCCACCCCCATGCTGAACTGGCTGGTATGCGATATGCGGCTGGTATTTTCTTCCCGGAACCGGCCATTGCGCTGGTTCATGTAGAGATAATCGTTTTCATGAAAATCATTACCAACGTATATGTCGGGCCAACCGTCCAGGTCCAGGTCCGCCACAGCTACGCCCAATCCATAACCGATCCTTGTGCTCAGTATTCCCGAGGACTGTGTTACATCCATGAAATGGATCTTGCCTTTCCTGGTTCCGCTTTTCTGCTGATCGTTACGAAACAATTTCTGCCCCGCAAGCGGATCGGTGGTATTGGCAAAGTAATCTCTTGGCGCATAGTTACCATCATGTGCCACAGGATGGTTCAGCAGGAAAAGATCGAGGTCACCATCACCATCGTAATCCAGGAAAACTGCCTGGGTGCTATAGCCAGAGAAATCAAGGCCATATGCCGACGCCTGGTCCTGGTAATGGGGTATACCCTTTGTATCAATGCCAGTGCATACCAACAATTGGTTACTGCCCTGCAAGGCATTGTAACGGGCCACCCGGCATACATAAATATCCAGTAACCCATCGTTGTTGATGTCCACCACCGATACACCGGTACTCCAGGCGCCATCAGCATGTATGCCGGCCTGTTGCGATACATCCTGGAACTGCAAACCGCCTTTGTTCAGGTACAGTGCATTGGCTCCCTGGTTGGCCGTGAAGAAAAGATCTATCAGTCCGTCATTATTGAAGTCACCGGAACCCACACCTGCACCATTGTAATAGTACATGTAGGAAAACAGATTGAAGCTTCCTGTAGGTTTGAGCTGGTTGGTGAAATGCAGACCGGTACTGTTCCCGTCCAGGGCACTGAACCAGACCGGTTGCTGTTCTTTTACAGAACAGGCGCTCCATAAACATACCATACACCCCAACAAGAGCATGGCCATACAGCTTCCGCTTCGTGGCGTGTATTTCTTATTCACTTCAGCCATACAATCATTTAACGGCATTTGTGTTGAGGCGGTAGAATAACGGGTAATCATCATTCTGCAGGAACACGAAACCGGGTTGTTGTTTATATCGGATCGGAGCGATCTCCCTGATCTGCCCGTTCAGACTGATCCCGCTCTGGTAAGGTGCGGAAAGATGGAACTGCGCTTTTCCATTGTTCAGCAATACCTGCGTATACGATGCATCCACCCGGCAGAACTGCGGCAGTAGGTCAAAGAAGTTACCGCCGGTCAGGATATCAAGATACCCGTCCCTGTTCACATCCGCTACGGCAATGGCCTGCAGGGAGGAAAGTTGCGCCTCCACCGGTAAGGGCTGTATGGAGAAACCGCCCTTCCCATCGTTCAGTGCAATCACCGATGCCGCATAATTCACCTGCAACGCAGACAGGTTCCTGAGTTTATCCGGGAACAGTTGCTGCATGGTCTGCGAAGCATAATCCTTGTGTTTCAGGGTAGATTTTTTCAAAGAAGGTATCTGATCGGTAATGTCTTTTTTCATAAAGACGGGGAGATCCTTCCCATCTATGGTCCTACTGAATATTTTATCCAGTGTACCATTCTGGTCAAAATCACTCACCCACACTTTAACCGGATGACTGGCATCTGGTTGCAGGTAAAAGTTCTCTCCCATATTGCCCAGTACCAAATCCAGGTCCCCGTCCTTGTCCAGATCGGCCACGGCCACACGCTGCCACCAGCCATAATATTCTTCCAGTCCTGTTTTCTTCTCCACCAACTGCTTGCCGTTATATGCATACACATGCGTGTACATCCATTCACCAGAGAGTATCAGCTCCGGTTTTTTATCGTTGTTGATATCGGCCCATGCTGCCGATGTGATCATACCCAATCCATTCAGGAAAGGCGCTACCTGTTCACTCACCTCTCTGAACACGCCATTGCCTTCATTGTGGTACAGGAAACTTTTGGGCAACACACCATAATTCTGGGGTTCACTTCTGCTGCCGATGAAAATATCCATCCTTCCATCACCGTCATAATCCAACGGCAGGGCTGCCCCGCAGTTGGTATGGCTTACAGGCAAAGCGCCGATCCTCAACGTAAAATTACCACGGCCATCATTCAGGAAAATGTGATTCTGGTAGTTCTCCGATGAAGCGGCAGCAAAATTGCCACCACCGCCGGTGAACAGATCCATATCGCCATCCTGATCGCAATCGAAGAAGAAAGCGGCTGTCACGTCACTGAATGCATATTTTGCAAAATCGGGGACCTCTTTTTTGGCAAAACCTGATGCTGTTTGCAGATACAGCTGCCCCGGTTGCTGTTTGGCCCCTCCAATGTAAATGTCTTCCAACCCATCCCCATTCACATCTGCCACAGCAGATTTAGGGCCTTGTCTGGAAAGCATGAATGGCACATTACGCTCCGTATAAAAATCCACGTAATCATCTTCTGTATGTTTCTCAAAGGGCTGCTTCACCCATTCCAGATATGGGTCCACTTTTCTGTCAGGTACAGGAACAAAAGGGATTGAGGCTCGGTCGGTATAACGGATCGTATGCAGCTGATTGAGGGCTGGCTTCTGGATCGTGGTCACCGTTCTGTCGGGCCAGATCACCTGCATGGAATCCAGCGGTACCGACCCTGTACCAATGGTCTGTTTGTATTCAACAGAAGACTGGAACCCTTTACTGGGTATCAGTTCGCGCGTGATCACCTGTTGTCCCTGGTAGAGTTTGATGATACTTCCGATAGCGAAGCGGTTGGGAGCCTTGTAATCGAGCAAGACCGACAGGTATCCGCCCTTTTTCTTTTCGCTGCTGTTGTTACGGTATATCAGTGCCTCCTGGTTCACGTTATTGATCACCAGGTCAAGGTCCCCATCATTGTCTAGATCTGCATAAGCGGCACCGTTCGAAAAAGTGGGTTTATCAAAACCCCAGCGCATGCCGGCATCTTCAAAACGCAGTTGTCCGCGGTTACGGAACGCCTTATTGGGAATGGGCACAGAGGGCATCTTATCGATCACCGTAGCCACTTCCTCTTTTTTTCCGGTAAGCGCCATCTGGTTCACGACATCGTTGGCAAAGAAATCAATGAAATCCTGGTCGGTCACATCCCTGTAGATCCCGTTGCACACGAAAATATCCGAGAGACCATCATTATCCGCATCGAACATCAGTGCACTCCAGCTCCAGTCGCTGGCAGCCACCCCGCTGTAAAAGGCTGTTTCCATGAATTTGCCCTCCCCCGTATTCACCTGTAATGCGTTCTGCGTATACTGGTTAAAGAAACCCTGGTTCTGTTTCAGTTTAAACACATCGTATCCTTCAAAGGAAGTGTTGGTCTTTAGCCGATAGTCATCACCCGGCAGCATATCAGTGGTGAAAATATCGGGACGACCGTCGTTATTGATGTCCTGCAGGTCGGCCCCCATGGAGGAAAAGCTGATGTGCTGCACCCGCTGTTCTATCTCATCCTTGAATGTTCCGTTACGCTGATTGATATAGAGATAATCCTTTTCAAAAAAATCATTCGACACATATACATCCGGATAACCATCCTGGTTAATATCGCCTACCGTTACGCCCAGACCAAAACTGATGATACTGCCATGGATACCGGCCTCACGTGTCACTTCTTTGTACTTGCCGTTATCGTTGCGGTACAGGTGGTCACCGCCCCCTTTCAGGAAGGGCGCGAAAGGTGCTTCCGCATCGGGCACTTGCCGCATGTTGGCATAGTTGAGTGTATTTACCGGAATGGGGCTGTTGTTCACTAAAAAACAATCCAGGTCCCCATCGAGGTCATAATCAAAAAAGGAAGCCTGCGTGGAATAGCCGTCGTTATCCAGTCCATATTCACTGGCTTTTTCTGTGAACGTAAGGTTGTGATTATTGATGAACAACTGGTTTTTGCGTAAGGGTTTATCCATCATGTTGCCTGCGTTACACACATAAATGTCCAGCCAGCCATCCGCATTGATATCAACGAATACCACACCTGTGCTCCATTGTTGTTTATTACCGAATCCTGCACTTGCAGAAATATCCTCGAACTGCCAGTTACCCTTATTGAGGTAAAGTTTATTCGGCCCCTGGTTGGCCGTGAAGAACACTTCGGGCAGACCATCATTATTCAGATCGCCGGTAGCCACGCCTCCGCCATTATAGAAATTCCGGTATTTGAAAACATTAAAATCCTTCGCTTCATTCAAAGTATTCACAAAACGGATATTGCTATTCTCTACAACACTGAAGAGCGTGTCTTCCTTCTGTTGCCTGCAGGAAATCAATGAGAAAAGTGCAGCAGCAATCAGGATCTTTTTTCGGAGCATCATGTATTAAAAATAAGTATTTACAGGTTCTGCTTTCTAAAAAAACAGATGAACGGATAGAATGTTCTATATAACAGAACAGGCCCCGAATGGGGCCTGTTCCAGAACATTATAAATTGACCGATTAATAACCGAAATTCTGTTTCAGGTTAGGGTTAGATGCAACAGCAGTTGTTGGGATAGGGAATACAACCCTATAAGCATCAGATGCTGCAGACCTTTCCTGTACCGGATCGTTGAACACGCCATAACGGATCATGTCGTTCCTTCTCCAACCTTCCAGCCACAGTTCGCGGCCCCTTTCTTTCAGCAGTTCAGGTAAAGTGATGGCTGCCAATGCAGAAGCACCTCTTTTGCTGCGGATATCGTTCACAATGGACAGTGCTGTTTCACCAGCGCTGGTACCACCTCTCAGGATCGCTTCAGCTTTCATCAGGCGAACATCAGATAAACGGAAGAAAGGGAACTCATTCTGGCTACCCCATCCACCATCGTTGATGGTAGAAGGATCCAGCGGGAATTTGTTCGGACGGATACCATTGGCTTCGTTGTTGAAGAACATAGACACGTTACGGGTAAATACCAGATCGTTCTTACTTCTGTCCTTCAATACAACGATCGGGTTACCGATCCTTCCATCTTTCGGACCTCTTACAGTTCCTACCAGGAATCCGGCCACTACACCTGTTTGTGCAGTATATCCTGCCAGTGTATCAGACCTTCTCTTATCGGTAGGTTCGAAGCTGTCATAGAAATCAGATAAGGTAGCGAAACCGTTCCATCCGCTGGGAGCCTGTCCGTAGTGGAAGCCCATCGCGGTCTGCCATACCAGGGCAGAACCGTTACCTGCTCTTGGGTCAGAACCATTCTTACGCACAAAGATATTCTCTGTAGAAAGGGCTCCGTTATCCCATTTGAAGTTATCCCAGTAGTAATTGTTCACAGCCAGGAGACCGTTGGCAGAGATATTGTTACAGTACTCGATCACTTTGTTCATGTCTGAAGCGGCAAATGTATAAGGACCAGCTGGTTTGGTTGGATCCTGTTTGTATACAGCCCTGTTCAGGTAACATTTTGCCAGCAGCGCCCATGCAGCTTCTTTGGTGGCCTGGGTTCTGTTGGTACGGTTGAAGGAAGGCAGGTTAGGTACCGCAGCTTCCAGTTCAGCAATGATCGCATCAATGGCAGCAGCCCTGGTCAACACATCAGGTACAGCGTTGGCAGCAGCAGTGGCCGGCCTTGACTGAACCTGGCCATACAGGTCGCAGGTCAGGTAGCGGAAATAAGCACGCAGGAACTGTCCTTCTGCTTTTTCCAGGCCTGTTTTGGTTTCAGCGATCAGGGTTGTCTGGAACAACGCACCGTTCAACTGGTTCCAGGTGTTGGTAACCTGGTTATGGTCAGGACCCCAGGTATGCAGGTGCAGACGGCGCCAGGTACCGAAGTCATCCCAGTCCGTACCACGTGTTGGTCCGAGCAGCTCGTCGGTGGTATGCTCTTCCATCGCATGCCATCCTTCCTGGCCACCGATCAGGCTGTTCAGCTGCTCATATACAGCTGAAATAGAAGGGGCAGAAGGCGCACCACCAGATTGGGTGGGTGCGATAGAATTGGGTGCATTCAATTTAGGGTCCAGTTTGGTACATGACGGCATCGCAAGTACACTCACGGCCGTTACCACCGGTATAATATAATTTGTGATATTCTTTTTCATATTTGTCAATGTTATAATGTTCAAAATTAAAAGCCAATATTAGCACCAATTGTGATTACCCTTGGCTTAGGATACTGGGTGTAATCGAATCCGCGAGAAGGGATACCGTTGATGCTCTTATCCACGTTCACTTCCGGATCTATGCCAGAGTATTTGGTAATGAGTGCCAGGTTCTGTCCGGATACAAATACAGACAAGGTTTTGATGGCTTTGCTTTTCATGACGAAAGAATAGCTCAGGTTCACGTTAGCCAGACGGATGAAATCACCTTTCTCCAGGAATCGGGTAGAAACTGATCCCGGGTTGAATGGATTCTCAGGTCCTTTACCCACTTCGTTGGTAACGTTACGGCCATTACGCAGACTTCCTTTCAGGAACAGGGCATTGGCAGTGTTGTTGTATACATAGTGACCTGTAACCGCGTTCAGGAACACGCTCAGGTTCCACCTCATGTATGAGAAGTTGTTGTTCAAACCAGCAAAGAACTTAGGCAATGCTGAACCAACCAGTTGGTTAGAAGCACCTGCAGCATAACGGGCGTTACCGTTACCGTCAAATCCTTCGAACTTCAGCATAGACCAGGTAAAGATGGGTGAATTGTTGGTCAGTACCTGTGCGAACGCACCGGTCAGACCCTGACCGCTTACACCACCTGTGTTGATGGTAGAAGGCAAACCGGTAACATTGTTCTCTACGGTGGTCATGTTAAAGTTGGCATCCCAGTTGAACTTGTTGCCTTTGATCACTTTATAGTTTACACCCAACTCCCATCCTTTGTTCACTACAGCACCATTCAGGTTGATCCACCAGCTGCTGGTAGGAGCAAATCCGCCGGGTGTAGGCGCAAAGAACAACATGTTGGTCCTTTTGGTATGGTAGTAATCTACTGTAACAGACAAGCGCTTGTCGCGTGTGGTGAAGTCAACCCCTACACCAGTAGTGGCCACTTCTTCCCATTTCAGGTCAGGATTACCCTGCTGGATGAAACGTGTAACCGGACCGGCACCTACATCAAATGTCTGCTGCAGGTTCAGGGCTGCATAAGAACCCAGGTTGTCCTGGCTACCCAGTTTACCGTAGTTGGCCCTGATATTGAAATCGCTGAACAGTTTGCCCAGTGTGTTCTCAGCCCAGTTCTCCTGCATCACTCTCCATTTGAAAGCGAAGGCAGGGAAAGTACCGTAACGGTTGTTGGCACCGAACTTAGAAGATCCATCAGACCTTACAGTAGCTGTCAGGAAGTATTTGTCTTTATAAGTATAGTTCACACGACCGAATACAGACTGCAGTTCGTTCCTGTTATAATCAGGTACGAATGATGCGTAGTTCTTGAAGTTGTTGTAATCCTTCACGAAAACGTCAGTAGGTGCTACTACCGGAGTATTCAGACCCCATCCGAAAGAACCCCTGTACTTGGTTTCGAAGTTCTGGTATGAATAACCCAATACCGCGTTCAGTGCGTGGTCGTTGTTGAAAGTTTTGTCATAAGTAACATAGTGCTCCACCAGCAGGGATTTCACATCCAGGTTCTGGCGGGTGGTACGGCCGTTACCCTGGATCGGGTTGCCGTAATCCTTACCGTATACGTTGATGGTACCGCCATAAGCGCCGGAACCTAAACGTGGGTCGGCAAAGGAAGTTCTCTGTGATTTGGAATCATCGATACCAACCACCGCTTTATAGGTAAGTCCTTTAGCGATCTCGTAGCTGGCAGATAAGTTGGTCAGGAACCTGTTCACATAATCCTTATCATCGAAATAGGCCAGCATCTGTACAGGGTTCCTTGCATCTCCCTGCTGGAAGAAAGAACCGTTGGCATTATAGATAGGGGTCGTAGGGTTCAACTGCAGTGCAGCACCCAGCAAACTTCCCTGGAATCCGGCGTTGTTGGACAGCGGCGGATAGTCGTTCTTGGTATTAGAGTAAGTGATGTTCGCTTCCAGTTTCAGTTTGTCGTTGAACAGTTTCTGAGAAATGTTGGCGCGACCGGTCATCCTTTTCAGGCTGCTGTTCTTGATGATACCCTGCTGGTCATCATAAGAACCACTTAAACGGATAGCGGTCTTGTTGAAGCTATAGCCCCAGCTCAGGTTGTAGTTCTGAGAAATGGCTGTTCTGAAGATCTGGTCCTGCCAGTTGGTGTTGGCACCCAGGTCAAGCAGTTTTACCGCAGCTTCTGCATCAGCAGGAGCAGCACCTCCGTCGATATTGGCCCTTTTGGCATTCAGCAGGAAGTCGGTAGGGTTCATCAGGTCATATCTTTTAGCAGTATGCGCGATACCTGTGTTCATACCAAAGTTGAAGATGCCTCTTTTACCACCCCTACCCTGTTTGGTAGTGATCAGGATAACACCGTTCGCACCTCTTGAACCATAGATAGCGGCAGCAGAAGCGTCCTTCAATACGGTCATGCTCTCGATATCATTAGGGTTCAGGAAGATCAGCGGGTTTTTAGCTGTGGTGCTACCTTCCACACCACTGGCAGAACCCAGTGTACCACCCTGTATCAACGGAACACCATCAATTACATACAGCGGCTCCTGAGAACCACTGATGGAACCGGTACCCCTGATGTTGATCGTGGCAGCAGAACCTGGTTCACCGGTAGCTGGTGTAACCAATACACCGGTAGTACGGCCCTGCAGCAACTGGTCTGGAGAGGCAATCTGGCCCTTGTTGAAATCCTTTTCAGAGATCTGGGCTACAGAACCCGTTACATCCTTGGATTTCCTGGTACCGTAACCGATCACCACCACATCGCTCAAAGCATCTGCAGCTGCGGATAATTTTACGGTAACATTGGTGTTCTTGCTGACATCCACTTCAACAGAAGTGAAACCTACAGAAGAAAAGACCAGTTTGTTGATAGAGGAAGAGATCGTGAGTTTGAAAGAACCGTCTTCAGAGGTCTGTGTACCGATCTTGGTTCCCTTCGCGATAACAGATACACCAGCCATGGGTGATCCGTCTTTTGAATCCGTCACTTTACCAGTGACCGTTTTGGTTTGCGCTTGCGCTGAGATAATGCACAAGCAAGCAAATAAACCCATGAGCATGGGTCTGACAAGCTTCGAAAAATTCATAAATGGCAGTTTATTGGTTATTAAGCGTGTACAAAATACACATTTTTATTTCTAAAAAAATATTTTGTTAATTTTTTTTGAGATTTTTTGCCAAACCTCAGATAAACACTTTGAACCAGCAATCGATTTACATAGACCCGGCCTTTCAGCAAAACGATGCATTTACCCGCAGATTATTTTCGCTGTAAAAGCCTTATCTATCAGTTAAATGTAGCCGTATCGGCGATCCCGTACAGCGCTCCTTTTTTTTCCGCCGACTGCAAACGTTTGCGGAATCCTTTGCTGTGGAAAATTATTTACCTTGTTATCCTGATAATCAAGAACATGACCAGTCCCACCCTTAAAAAGATCGCACAAACACTGGGCATCAGCGTATCGACCGCTTCCCGTGCCCTGAAGCAACATCCCGATATTTCCGCGGCCACCCGGCAGAAAGTGCTCGATCTTGCCAAAACACTTGATTATGAGCCCAATGCCAACGCGGTACAACTGCGGACCCGCAACAGCAAACTGTTCGGCATACTGGTCCCGACCATTGCCAATCATTTTTACGATTCCTTCATCGCTTCACTCGAAGAGATCTGCCGTAAGAACGGTTACTCTATTATTATACTGCAAAGCGCCAATGATCCGTCCATTGAAGCGGAGAACCTGAAACTATTCCGTCAGAACCGCATCAGCGGTCTGTTTGCCTGTATCACCGCCAGTACGCATGAGCTTTCAGCTTATCAGAAGATGGATGAGGTGGATATCCCCGTGATCTTTTTCGATAAAGTGCCGCCCGAAGAACACCTGCACACGGTTTGCCTGGCCGATAGCGCCGCCGGTGAGATGGCTGCCGACACCATTATCCGTAAAAAGAAAAAGAAAGTACTGGCCCTGTTCGGCGATCCGCAGATGTCGATCACCAAAAAAAGACTGAATGCATTCACCGGCCGCATGAAAGAAAAAGCGCCCGGTATAGAAGTACAAACGATACACGCCATCAGTAGTGAAGAAGCCAGGATCAAAACAACAGCCGCGATAACGGATCCGGGAAACAGGCCCGACACCCTGTTCTGCATGAGCGATGAGATCCTGATCGGTGTGATGAAAGCGCTGCAGATAACCGGTTTACGGACTCCGGAGGACATGGCCCTGATCGCGATCAGCAACGGTTTCATACCCAAACTGTTTCACCCGGAGATCACCTATGTGGAGACCAGCGGACAAAAACTGGCCGAACAGGCTTTTGCCAACATGCAATTATACCTGGCCGATCAGCTGCCCGAAGGCACAAGTATCGTATCATCTGTGCTGGTAGAAGGCGGCACCATTTGAGTTGCCGGAGCTCACTTTGTTCGTACAACAGATCGCCAGATCATTTCAGACACCCGCGCCATGGCCTCTGTGGCGGCATCACTGTCTTCCAGTTTCCGGGAAAGGATCACCAGTACATATTTTCTGCCATCGGGTAAATACACGATCCCTGAATCGTGGTGCACACCTGTGATGGAACCCGTCTTGTGGGCTACTTTCACCTCTTTGGGCAAATATGCCGGTATCAGCGTATTGTGCTGCTGGTCCAGTAGTATGCGGATCATCTGGTCGCAGGCCTCGCGGTTCACCAACCGGCCTTCTGCCAATGCAGTATATATGAGCATCAGGTCATAGGCAGTCACCACATTGTTCAGGCCCTTCGCAAAAGCTTTCCCGTCTTCCACACCCCGCAACACCTGTATATCGTTGGCGCCCAATTCGCGCATGGTCTGCGTGACCTTTTTCCCATCTACCATCTCTATCACCATATTGGTGGCCAGGTTGCTGCTCTGGATGATCATCTGGTACACCAGTTCCGATAAGGTAACTTTTGTCCCTGTCTTTTTGTACAATTCAAATTCGCTGTCATCTGCCGGGTTCAACTGGTACGGACTGCCATCCACAATACTTTTGAAGTCATTCTTTACCGTAATGGAATCCTGGAGCGATAATTTTCCTGCTGCTACCTGCTTGAACACTTCTATCATCACCGGGGTCTTCATGGTACTGGCGGCATGGAATATCGTTCTCTCATTCCACAACAACTGTTCACCGGTCTGCAGGTCACGGAAAGCAACTGCGAACTCGCCTTTTTCGGAAGCCAGCCGTTCCTGTATCTTTTGCAGCAGTCCGCCGGCCGCCAGATCCGTCTGCGCATGTGCCATACTCATTGTCATACAAAAAAGAATGAATGAACCTAATAACCGGATGCTGCTCCTGCTCGTATACATGAACTGTGTTTTATTGAAGAGATAGAAAAGCTTCCGGCAAATAACGAACAATATCTCCAGCCAGCATAGCGGTCTCTCCCAGTTGCCTGCAGGCCAGGTCACCGGCCAGCCCGTGCAGGTAAACACCCTGCAGACAGGTCTCTTTGGGCGAATAGCCCTGTGCCAGCAAACTGGTCAATACACCTGTAAGCACATCCCCACTGCCTCCCTTTGCCATGCCGGGATTGCCGGTGGTATTAAAATAACTCTCGCCCTGTGGTGTGGTGATACAGGTGAACGCCCCTTTCAGCACCACATATACCTTGTATCTCTCTGAGAATTTTTTTTGTGTTTCGTAACGGGCAAAATCATGCTCCGTTCTACCGGCCAGTCTTTCAAATTCTTTGGGATGTGGCGTGAGAATGCTGTTCTCCGGTATCAGCGAGGGCCCGTCCTCCAGTGATGAGATCAGGTTCAACGCATCCGCATCCAGCACCAGTGGACCGGTGGCATTCTGCAGCAATTGCAACAAAGCCTGCCGGGTCAACGGATCGGTCCCGATACCCGGTCCCACGCCTGTTGCCGTAAAGCGGCCCTCTACGAGCATATTGGTGAGCAGTTGTTCGTCCTGATCTATCGATGCCATGGCCTCGGGGTGCGTGCTCTGCAATATTGGATAACCGGCGCCGGGCACATGCACCGTAAGCAAACCCACGCCCGAACGCAAACAGGCTTCTGTGGCCAGTAAGGCCGCTCCCATTTTTCCATAGGCCCCGGCGATCAACAAAGCATGTCCGAAAGTTCCTTTGTGCGAGAACCTTGGTCTGCTCTTCCGCAAGCTTTTGATGTATGATGCGGTAAGAAAATATTGTTGGGTGGGTTCCGCATCCATGAATTTTTTACTGAGCCCGATATCCAGTACCTGCCAGTCACCCAGGTATGCAGCATTGGAAGAAAAAAAGAAAGCCAGTTTGGGAAATTGAAAACTCAGGGTAACGGAGGCCTTAATGATGGCCGATGCCGGGTCCGTATACCCATCGGTGAGCAAACCCGATGGCATATCAATGGAGAGTACCGTGAGTTCTGCGGCATTGATGGCCTGGATACATGCTGCGATCTTTCCCGTAATGGGCCTCGAAAGACCCGTTCCGAAAATAGCATCGATGATCACCGTTCCTGCAGCAAAAGAGGGGGATCGATCTTTGTCGGCCTGGCAGTGATAAGCCGCCGGAGCCAAGGCCAGCCAGCGTTCCAGGTTCACCCGGAAATCATCTGTGTTCTGTGATGTGCCGGTAAGGTCATATACGGTAACAGAATAATTCCGTGTATGCAGTAAACGGGCAATGGCCAATCCATCACCCCCGTTGTTACCCGGACCACAGAAAACAGCAAAAGAAGTATCCGTAGCATAACGCTGTGTGATCCAGTTCACACAGGCATTGGCAGCGCGCTCCATCAGGTCAACCGAAGCAATGGGTTCTGTTTTGATCGTGTCCTGGTCGGCCCTGCGGATCTGTTCGGCCGAAAATATTTTTGCGGGTGTTTGCATATGCTTGCCTCAATGCCATATTAAACTTACTGCATTTAGCGCAAACAGGATAATGCCGGCGCGTCACTGCCCCCAGATCCGGTAGAACAGGAACACCAATACCGTACCCACTACGAGGATCAGCAGCCCGCTCAGCCGTTTCTTTTTGATGAACAGCAGCAATACCAGTCCTGTCAGCGATATCAGTGTCATCAGTATCGCTGATATATCAATGACCCATAACCAGGGTCTGCCGGTATCACGCCCTTTGTGCAGGTCGTTCAGGAAGCCCACCCAGCCGGTCCGGGTCTGTGTAAGTTCGTATACACCATTGGCACGGTCAATAAAGGCCACTGCCTCATAACCCGGTCCCTTATACGCAATGCTTACCTGTGTTTCATCAATGCGCAGATCGGCCACCGCACCTTTTACCTGGTGCTGGTTGCGGAAATATTCGGCGATCTTCAGTTTCTGCACCTGGTTGGTGTCGGGGTTATTCACCCAGGCCTCTTCCAGTTTCCCCTTGATCTCGGTGGTTTCCGTTTTGCCCTGCAACGCATCCGCATGGTTCAGCGTTAAACCTGTTACGGAAAAGAAAAGTACAATGGCAAAACTCACCATCGACAAATAGATATGCAACCATCGCGATACCTGTGCCAGTCTTCTCTTTGGGTTACTGGTCTTTATTTCTGTCTTCCTGTTCTGCTGATTCATGGCTTTCTCAGTTCACGGTCCTTTTCCTGTATTCCAGCGAGGCTCCCGCCACTTCCGTATTACCGGGAAGGGATACCTGCTGCGGTCTTTTGGCGCAGTTGATCTCTTCGCTCATCAGCTGATAACTGCCGTGTTCGCGCACCACTTCTATGTTCACGGTATATTTTCCGGGTTTCACATAATTGCCCTTGTCATCTTTGCCATCCCATTTCAGCGAATATTTTCCAGCAGAACGTGTGGCGCTCGATATGGTGCGCATATCGCCGGCGTCTCCGGTATACGCATCATGATTGGCGCTGTACCAGGCACGTAATTCATGCAGCCAGCGATCCTTATTGTACCATACGGCAATGGTGCGCACGGTTCTCATATCCTTATCCGTGATCCAGATAGCGGCAAAGGGTCTGCGGGCAAAACCGGGCAACTGTGCCAATTCCAGGTTGATCAGCAGTTCAAAATTCTCATCCCACTGATCTGCGGCAGGTTTTACCACCATGGGCGCTGGTGCTTCAGGTATCGTTAAAGCATCCCATCCGGCACTTTTGATCTGTTGGCCGTCTTTGGTCACCAGCAGGTATTCTGTTCCCGGTATACCGGCCGCCAGTGCGGCACTTTCTGCGGGCGTCAATACATTCATGGCCGTGGCCAATGCACCGGCATCCGTTGCCCGTGGCGATACCACGGTGGCACTGATCACTTCTCCTGCCGGCATTCCTGTACGCGGATCAACAATATGTGAGTACCAGCGGCCACGGATGTTCTCACCTCTCCGGTAATTACCACTGGTGGCTACGGCCCTGTTATGGAGCAGCAGCTGGTTCAGCGGTGCATCATTCTCTGCATCCGCTTTGGGGTCGCTCACACGGATCGTTTCGGCGTGATCACCGCTGATAACGATGTCGCCGCCAATATTCACCAATACCGCTTCCACACCGTTCACCGCCATGGCCGCATCGGATGCCTGCTGGATGATATAACTCTTGGCAAATGAATTCAGCACCAGGGGTGCCTGGCTGGTATGTGTTGCCGTTTGCGCTGTGGCATCCAGCTGCCAGTGCCTGGCCCGCACCTGCGCAACGGCCTGCTGTATGGCTGCTTCGGTGGGAAGGTCCTGGCGGGATGCTGCCTGTTTCCAGAGTTGACCGATCACCTGCGCCGATGCATCCAATGCACCGTTGCTGCGATTGCGCCATTGGTCAAACAGGTCCAGCACTTCGAACAATTCCTTCGATATGGCCACGGGCCGATCCTGGGTCCGCGTCCAGCGGCTGAATTCACTTGCCGCATCGTAGCCACTGAGGATATGCGATAACCTTTCTATCTCATGCAAAGCCGCCGCTTCCGCCGCGGCCGCCTGCTTCTCTGAGCCCGTTTTCACTTTGATCTGTAAGGATGTGCCCAGCACGTTCTCGTAGTGCGACACATACATACCCGTACGCTTATCCCTTACCGGGGCCGCCTGCAGCGATAAGGCCGTGAAGCCCGCAAGGATAACAGAGCAAATAAATGTTCTTGTCAATTTCATGTATTCGGTTTTATGATACCTGCTTCAAAATAAGGTAAGTCATGATCCTATGGTTACCGGCCATCAATTTCTTATTCTTTCCCGTTTTGCGAAAGGATAATAGGTGATGATGGGGTTTTTGCCGGTCATGTGGGGTTAATGAGAGAATGAGTGGATGAGTGGATGAGTGAATGGGGGCATAGGGAACTGTATTCTGTGGTGGTTCCGGCTGGGAGGCCGCTTAGTATTTCTATGGCAGGGTAAGGCAAGGCATGCCCAAACGGGCCTCAAGTGCCCTTCAAGTGCCTTTCGGATGCCCTTCAAGTGCCCATTAAGCGCCCTTGCGGTCCAATACAGGTTCAATATCTCTTCTGTTCTTATTCGTTAATGGTTCCTCTCTCCTTCAGTTCCCAAACGGTCGCGGAGCGAAGGAAAAACGAACAAAGAAGGGAATTATGAATATTGAACAAGGAACAGATGAATGTTGAACAGATGAACAAGGAACAGATGAATGTTGAAGTATGGCGTAACTCTCTGCTGCCGTTGTTTGGCGCCTGACCAACAACACACCTTCTTGTTCTTTCAGAAATACAGGGATCCTCATACGATTTGCCTGTGCATTGCCGCCGTTGTTGGTCGCCTGACCACAGGTGTTCGGAAGATTAAGGAGAATTTGATCCAAAAAGTATGTCGAATGTATCGGTGCTTCCTCCCCATAGCATAACAATATTGCGCGTCACTTCTTTATCCAGTTCCTGTTCGAGTTCCTGAAGTGGGATTTTAAATCCGGTGAGCTTATTAGCCTTTTTGTATGCCTGAAGCAGTATTGCGGCGATCATCGTTACATATAACATGACTTTTATTCCGTTTTCATTCCTGTTGATCAGGTGATTAAAATTGAGCACATGTTTGAGAAACTTAAAGAACACCTCAATGTCCCAGCGCTTTTTGTAGATCTCCGTAATTTCTTGTGCTGTTGATTCTTTGATGTTTGATATAAAAACCAGTTTCTCGCCTGTATCGTTTCTGTAGGCTTCTATGCGTCGGATTGGGTACTTCGACCTTTCCTCTGAAGAAAATAAATAGCACCATTCATCCGATATGATCGTAACTGAAGATGCTTTAACGGGTGCGCTACTGGTGATTTTTTCGTTGGATGATATCTTTTCTTTCTTAGCGCTATTATTGAGCCTAGACACGAAAAAGATATCCTGCGAAGTCATTTTGTCATACGTGTTTCGCGCTGTTATGCCTCTATCAAACACTCTTATAGTCGATAAATTATCTGCGGTAGCGTGGTCAAGAATAGTATCCTTCAAAGCACGATTTTCACTGGTGAACTGTTGTTCATGATAAAAATGAACAACCTCAGGAATATCACTATACCCGACGGTGAACTTGAGCTGTTTTACAGCAGCAGAACCACCC